>PBAU01000001.1 GCA_002716355.1 bacterium
AATTAAATAAATATGAATTTGACGACCTCTATATTCCAAGAAAGGTATGGGCTGAGCTTTACAACATTAGCAACATGCCAATACCTGAATGGGCACCAATGCAACAATATTCAAAAAAGTATGATCAAGGAAAAATAAAAGCAAAAAAAATATTATTTGATAAACATTTAAAGTTATCAAAAGTTATCTCTAATGACCCTCGCATAATTGAAATACCGGACTACAAGCAAAACGCAGCTTTTATTCAATCATTGCCACAACACATAAACGCCAAGAAACATGGCGCAAGAATCGAAGTGCTAAACCCAAGGGAATTTGATAAATGGATAGGTCGAGCACCACCTCCCACATTGGTGGAACGAGTAAAATCAACACTCACATGGCTCAAATGAAAATCTGGAACAGCAACGAAACGCCAAGCAAAGGCCCTTATGCTGTGACAATCGGCTCATACGACGGGATACACAAGGGTCACAAGGAAATCATCCAGAACCTTGCCGACAATTCGAAAAAGTCACTGCTGATAACATTCGACCCCCACCCAAAAGCGTTTTTCATGAAGTCCAGATTCAGGTGCCTGACATCCATGGACGAAAAGATCCAGTCATTGGCGGATACAGACCTTACAGACATCTGGATTGTCAGTTTCAATGACCGGCTGGCCAACCTCAACCACAGTGAATTCATTGCCAGCATCCTTGAGAAGATAGAGGTGTCCCATCTCGCAGTCGGTGAGGATTTCCGTTTTGGCAAGAACCGGACTGGAGACACAGGTGAACTGAAGAAATGGTGTGACGGGAATGGCATCTCCATTGATGTTTTGGGTGATGTCACAGATGGCAACACCAAGATAAGTAGCACACTCATAAGGGAAAAGATCTCAAAAGGCGAAATCGAAAAAGCCAATGAATTGCTGGGAGGCGAATACTCCATAAGCGGAACGGTTGTCAAGGGTTCCAGAAGGGGTGGTGGGATTGATTTTCCAACTGCAAATATCAAGATATCCGGGGAGAAGCAAGAGCCTGGCCATGGTGTCTATTGTGGAAAGATACAGATTGACGAAAAGGCATACAGGGCGGCAATAAACTACGGCACAAGAAAAACATTTGGTGAAGGGGATGTTTGGCTTGAGGTCCACATTCTGGATTTTGACCAGATCATCTATGGCAAAGATGTGAAGATCTTTTTGACAAAAAAGATAAGGGAAGAGAAGAAATTTGAAAATATCGACGAGCTGAAACGCCAAATCAGCAAAGATGTAGAAGCCTGCCGGAAAGACTGATAAGGCTAAGTTATCTGCCCAAAACAAGCCATATTTTCTCAAACAAATCACTTGCCAACCAAAAAACACACAACAAAAGGTAGAATTGCTGAACACAGAGGAGCTACGTTACTACTGGGTTCAAACCGAGTTACATCGTGGCAATGGAGGAAATTTATGAGCATTGAAGCGAAAATAAAGTCTAAGATTATCAAAGACTTTGCAATCAAAAAAGGTGATACGGGAAGTCCTGAGGTGCAGGTTGCCCTCTTGACTTACAGAATCAACCAACTTACGGAACACCTTAAGGATAACCGTAAAGACAATCATGGGAAGAGGGGCTTCTTGGCTTTGATTCAGAGAAGAAGAGATCTGCTTGATTACCTTAAGAGAAAGGATGTTGACAGATACCAGAAACTAATCGAAAGCCTTGGCTTAAGGAGATAGTCATGAGTAACGTATTAGCAATCAACTCAAGAAAAGAAAGCGGGAAATCCGCTTTAAGAAAAATGAGAAGAGAAGGGTTTGTCCCTGGGGTTCTTTATGGAAAAGGTGCAGAACCTGTTGCATTTGAAGCTGACAAGAAAAAAGTAATGGCTGCCTTGAAAAAAGTGTACAAGTCAAACCAGGTGATAGAGGTTGAGCTGGATGGAAAAAAGAAAGGCACTGCGGTCTTCAATGAGATACAAAACCATTATTTTGACGGTACGTTGCAGCATGTTGACCTATGGACAGTCAAGCCTGAGGAACAGATAACCAAAAAAGTATTCTTGGTGCCTTCCGGGGAATGGGATCTGCAAAGATCTAAAGGTTTTTACATGGAGGTAAAGGCAATCAAGATAACTGGACCTGCTGGCAAGATGCCCGGTACTATTCCATTTTCAACAACAGGCTTGGAAGAAGGCGACAAACTTCGAATAAAAGATTTAAAGATTCCGGACGGGATTGAAATCGCCCAACATGGAAATACAGTAATCTGCCGACAGTGAAGTTTCTTGTTGTTGCTCTTGGTAACCCTGGAGACAAATATCAGAATACGAGACATAATGCGGGTTGGCGTGCAATTGATGCATTTAGAGAGAACCATCATTATCCGGAATGGCAAAAGTTCAAACATGGATTTCTTGGCTTAAAGAGAGTAAATGGGTTGTGGTGCAAAAAAGATAATATCATCCTATTTAAACCCTTAACATTCATGAATCTTTCGGGATCTGCAATTTTGAAAATAAAAAACTACTTAAAAATAGATACTGAAAACATCATTATTCTTTTAGATGACATTAATTTTGAAATCGGCCTGGTCAAAGCTCGCGAAAAAGGAAGCGCTGGTGGCCACAATGGCATGAAAAGCATTATCGCATGCTTAAAAACACAGGAAATAAAGAGAATCAAAATCGGAGTTGGGAAATTTAAAAACCATCAAGATTTAGCTGGTTACGTACTCTCAAAACTCAACCAAGACGAGCTTGACAATGAAGAAAAATGTCATGAAATAATTTTTGACAAAATAAAATCATTTACAAGAAAATAGCGATAAATATTATTAAATAATATTTAAGGGTGCTAGAATATTATCCCATAATGATTACAAATATGGGACCAGGAACAAACAACAACCCTAACCAAATAGACTCTCTAGAAATCGCTAAAAAGTGTCGTGAACACATCTTAAGAATGACGTCATGGGCTAATTCAGGACATCCTGGAGGATCGCTCTCAGCAATAGACATGCTTGTCTGTCTTTATATTGAAAGAATGCAGGTCAAAGCCGAAATGCCTAAATGGGAAGATAGAGATAGATTCATCATGAGCAAAGGGCATGCAAGCCCTGGCATGTATGCAATATTGAAAGAGATGGGTTTTATAAATGATGATGACATAAGGCAATTCAGGCAACTTGGAGGAGTGTGTCAAGGACATGTTGACAGCAAGTGGGCTCCAGGAGTTGATTTTTCTGCCGGATCATTAGGAATGGGTTTGTCTTTTGGCATTGGATGCGCACTGGCAGCAAGAATGGAAAAATCACTAAGAACAATTTTTGTTATGCTGGGCGATGGTGAAATACAAGAAGGTCAAGTCTGGGAAGCGGCAATGTCGGCTTCGAACTTTAATCTTGGTAATCTAAAAGTGTTTCTGGATAACAATGGCATTCAAAATGATGATTTTTGTGAAAATCAGATGTTGATGGGAAACATTGAAGAAAAATGGAAAGCATTTGGCTGGAAGACAAAAAAAATTGATGGTCACTGTCATGATGAAATAAAAAAAAGCATCACTTGGCTAGATTCAATTAAAGACAAACCAGCTATAGTCATAGCAAAAACTGTAAAAGGTAAGGGTGTTAGCTTTATGGAGAACAATCCTGCATTTCATGGAGCTGCAGCAAATCCAGAGCAGCTAGAACAAGCTTTGAAGGAGATATACGGATGACTTTAGCTGCTCCGAGAGATGGTTATGGAAATGCTTTATTGAAATTAGCAAAAAATCCAAAAGTTGTAGTGTTAGAAGCGGATTTGGGGAAATCAACAAAAAGCTGTTGGTTCAGGAAGGAATATCCTGAAAGAACATTTTGTGTTGGGATATCTGAACAGAATATGGTTTTAGTAGCAGCCGGACTTGCCTCTTCTGGCTATATTCCTTTTGCAAGCACTTTTGCCATATTCAGTGAGCGAGCTTTTGAACAAATGAGAAATGGGGTTTGTCGTCCTGAGCTAAATGTTCATTTATGTGGCAGTCATGGTGGAATGCATACGGGTGAAGATGGAAGCTCTGCACAATCTGTGGAGGATTTAGCTATATTTAGATCATTGCCAAATATGACTGTAATACATCCTGCTGATGATATATCTGCTGAACAATTAACAATTCAATTGTCAGAGCATTGCCGCCCATCTTACATGCGAACAACAAGAAACAAAGTGCCTAGGCTGTATGAAGACAAAATTGAACAATTACAGATAGGTAAAGGTGTTGTTCACAAAGAGGGTGGGGATGTTGTCATTTTTGCATGTGGAATCATGGTTGCAAGATCACTTGAGGCAGCAGAAAAACTTGCCGAAGAAAACATCCATGCAACTGTGATTGATATGCATACAATCAAACCTTTAGATGAAAAACTTGTTGTCGATAAGGCTAAATCATGTGGATGCGCTGTAACTGTTGAAGATCATTCTGTAATTGGTGGCCTGGGTGGTGCAATTTCAGAATGCTTAACAAGCAAACATCCAGTTCCAATAGAGAACGTAGGCGTTAAAGATAAGTATGGACAATCTGGTAAACCAGAAGAATTAATGGAGTTGATGAATTTAACTGTTGATGACATTGTTCGATCTGCTAAAAAATCAATTGAAAGAAGGAGTTAGTTATGGATTTTTATTTAGATACTGCTGATATAAATCAAATTAAAGAAATAGATAAATGGGGTATTTTGCGTGGAGTGACTACAAATCCAAGCATAATAGCAAAAACAGGAAGAGATTATCAGGATGCTGTTTCAGAAGTTTTAGCAATAATGGGAAATCGACATGTCTCTGTAGAAACATTAAAGGATGATGCGGATATCATTGTTGAACAAGGTAAAAAATATAGAGAGTGGGGGAATAATGTTGTTGTGAAGGTGGCAACAACAGAAGAAGGTTTAAAGGCATTATCGCAATTAAGAAAATTAGGAATTCCAACCAATGCAACACTCATATTCTCATTAAATCAAGGAATACTAGCAGCTGAAGCGGGTGCCAACTATATATCTCCGTTTGTTGGAAGGCTAGATGATATCGGATCAGATGGAATAGGCTTGGTAGAAGATTGTGTAAATTATGTAGAAGAAAACGGACTTGACTGCAAGATCATTTCCGCAAGCTTGAGGTCGCCTCAACATTTAGAAGAATCTGCAAAAGTGGGTGCCCATATTGCAACATGCCCTTATTCCCTGCTACAAAAAGCTTTGAAACATCCTTTGAATGATCTTGGGCTGAAGGCATTCTTGGACGATTGGGAAGAGGCAAAAAGAAAACTTAAAAAATGAAATATATATTTATAACTGGTGGTAATTTGTCCGCTTTGGGCAAAGGCATAACATCAGCGACAATAGGATCCTTGCTGAAAGCTAGAAATTGGGACGTTTCTGTAGTTAAGGTTGATCCATATCTTAATGTTGACGCAGGAACAATGAGCCCTTATCAGCATGGGGAAGTCTATGTAACAAAAGATGGAGCTGAAACAGATTTAGACCTTGGACATTATGAAAGATTCCTAGATATAAACCTAGAGCAAAAAAACAATATAACAGCAGGTAGGGTTTACAAAAGGGTCCTTGAGAAAGAAAGACGCGGTGAGTATCTGGGAGCCACAGTCCAGGTTATCCCGCATGTAATTAATGAAATTAAATCTTTGATCAAAGAAGCAGGTGAAGGCCATGAGGTTCTTTTGGTGGAACTGGGAGGCACTGTAGGCGATATAGAAAGCTCTGCATTCTTAGAAGCAATAAGACAATTTAAAAAAGATGAAGGAAGTGAAAATGTAACATACATTCATCTTTCTTATCTCCCATATGTAGAAACAGCTGGGGAAATAAAAACAAAGCTAACACAACAAACGGTAAGGGAGTTAAGAGGTGCTGGGATTCAGCCGGATATCATCATTACACGCACAACAAAACCAATCAATGATTCTGTGCGAGAAAAGATTGCCCTTTTCTGCGATGTTCCAAAAAAAGCAGTCATTCAAGGCATAGACACGGATAGCATTTACAGGATACCCTTGCTTTTCGAAGGGGAAGGGCTTCCACAGATTTTAGAAAATTGTTTAGGTCTTGAGAAAAGAAAACCCGATCTTGAAAAATGGGCAGATTATGTCGAAACTGTAGTTGCTGCAGGAAAAGAAATTGAAATAGGAATTGTTGGAAAATATGTAACTTTAGAAGATGCATATAAATCTGTATATCAAGCACTTGTTCATGCTGCTGCTTCTCAAAACCATAGAGTAAAAATCAAATGGATAAATTCATCAGCAATCAAGAATCAAGATGATGCTGCGGCAATGCTGAATAACCTTGATGGAATTGTTGTTCCTGGTGGCTTTGACAGTCGTGGGATGGAAGGCAAGATACAAACTGTTCAATGGTGCAGAGAGAATAATGTACCTTATCTCGGATTGTGCTTAGGTTTGCAGGTCATGGTAATTGAATTTGCAAGAAATGTTTGTAATCTAAAAGATGCAAACAGCACAGAGGCAGATCTAAAAACCCCTTTTCCAGTTATAGACTTATTAGAAGAACAAGAAAGGATCAGGTACAAAGGTGGAACAATGCGCCTTGGTGACTATCCTGCGTGCATAAAAGAGAACACGCTGGCAAGCTTGCTATATAAACAAAAAACCGTGAATGAGAGGCATAGGCACAGATGGGAAGTAAACAACGTTTGGAAAAACCAACTTGAAGAAGAGGGGATGATTTTTAGTGGGCTCTCTCCAGATGGATTCCTTGTTGAGATTGCCGAAATTAAAGATCATCCGTTTATGATAGCGAGTCAATTTCACCCCGAATTCACAAGCAGACCGCTTAATCCAAACCCTTTGTTTAAAGGTTTATGCAAAGCTGCCATCAAGAGTAAAATTAAAACTAAAAAATCAAAATAAAGATCGATTTTTTAATTCCATAAAACACCGTGCAGTTGCTTTTACATCCACAAGGGCATCATGAGCACCATCAAAAGATTCATTGAAAAGAAACGTGTGTAATTCAGAAAGGTTGGGCCATTTGTAACCACCCCATCCTCGCTTGTTTGGAATCTTACAAATGTCAGTAGTTGATTTCATTGTGCAAAATAAGTCTTCCGGCAAGATTAAATCTAACCTTGTTCTTTTGTATGCGATTTTTAAAATTTTTAAATCAAAATCAATATTATGAGCAATCAACATTTTGGATGATAACAACATTTCATTAAATTTGTTTAAAACTTTATGAATNTTTTTGCCATATTCAACAGCTCTCGCTTGCGTTATGCGATGTATTTTTGCTGCTGATTCTGGAATGATCCATGATTGCTCATGTCCAGAAATAANAGCTTCAGGNTAAATAATTTCAGAAACATTTNCAACCTCGTTGAAGTCTTTATCGTAAAGTATAGCTGCTATCTGGACTAGATGAGGTTGTCTCTCATCTGACCANGGAGCTCCCTTTACAGGAAACCCAGTTGTCTCTGTGTCAAAAAATAAATAACTCACTTTTTANCTTGTTGATATATTTTATTATCAACTATCAATAGAATTAAAAAATGAGAACTTTGATCAAAAATGCAATCTGTATTCTTGAAAATGAAACCTTGAAAACAAACATACTATTCNATCAAGAAGAAATTCTCACATGTGATGCTGCTAAGACCACCATCGCTGATGAAACCATTGAAGCAAACGGATTGCATCTTATTCCTGGATTAATTGATGATCAGGTTCATTTTAGAGAGCCTGGCATGACGCATAAAGAGGATATTTTTTATGGGAGTGCTGGNTGTGCAAAAGGTGGAATAACCACTTTCCTAGANATGCCAAACACAATTCCATCAACCACNTCCAACCAAGANCTTTTTCAAAAAATAAATACAGCATCAAAAAANAGTCTTGTTAANTATGGTTTCTTCATTGGTGCAACAAACGACAANTTAAAAGAATTGCAAANGGCAACAAGAACTCCTGGAATCAAGATATTCTTTGGATCAAGCACGGGTGATTTGCTTGTTGAAAACATGNATACTCTTNAAAGTATTTTTTCAGAAACAACCCTCCCTATAGCAGGNCATTGTGAAGATGAAACTGTAATAAAAAACAATTTTAAAAAATTTAAAAAAGANCTTGAAGCTACACATGACATAATGCTNCATACAAAAATAAGAGATAGACAGGCTGCAATATCATCTACAAAAAAAATAACAGAATTGGCAAAAAAAACCAATAAAAATATGCACATACTTCACCTATCAACCANAGAAGAAGTGGAAATAGTGAAAAATCATCAAAACCTTATAACNGCAGAAGCNTGTATNCCTCATTTAATGTTTACNTTGGATGATTATGCTGAATTAAAAACCCTAATTCAAGGCAACCCCTCAATCAAAACAAAAGAAGATCAAAAGGCTTTGTTTNACGGCTTGAATCAAGGTTCAATTCAGGTTATAGCTACAGATCATGCCCCACATACCTTAGAGGAGAAAATGAAAAAATACCCGGAATCACCCTCTGGCATGCCAAGTGTTGAAAACTCATTGGCNTTAATGTTGAATCAAGTTAATAAAAATAAAATATCCNTAGAAAAAGTTGTTCAATGCATGGCTACAAATCCAGCTAAACTATGGAANATCCCTCTTAAAGGAAAGATTGAATCAGGTTACCATCCTGATTTGGTACTAATCGATTTACATAAAGAAAAAACAATCAAAAATAAAAATCAAGTTACCAAGTGCGGCTGGTCTCCTTGGGATGGTCAAAAAATAATCGGCTGGCCTGAAACTGTTTGGGTTAATGGTTTAAAAGTTTTTTCAGAAGATAAAATTGATTATTCAAAAAGAGGTAAAGAAGTATTGTTCAGTGAAGAAAGAACAGGGTTTTGGTGNGTGTAAAGGCTTNATAAAAAAATGACAAAAGATCTAAAAACAAAATCCAAAATATCATCCATAAAGAGAAAAATTGGCAACACNCCCCTTTTGAGNGTAAGGCTGAAGTATAAAAACAAACCTTTAAGCATTTGGGCTAAATTTGAAGCTTTAAATTTTACAGGTAGNATNAAGGACAGAATGGCAATACACATTATCGAACAAGCGTACAAAAAAGATGAAATTGAACCTGGGTCTATTATTGCTGAAGCAACTAGCGGAAATACTGGTATTTCTTTTTCTGGAATAGGCAGTCAACTAGGNCATAAGGTAAAAATATATATGCCTGANTGGATGAGCAAGGAGAGANTACAGAGAATTAAGAGTTATGGCGCTGAAATTATTCCTGTCTCTAGAGAAGAAGGTGGATTTTTAGGAAGNATAGCGTTAACNGAAAAATATGCAAATGAAGAAAATAATGTCTTTTTGCCGAAACAATTCTCAAACAANGCAAATGTTGAAGNTCATTATTTAACCACAGGTCCAGAAATATTNGAACAAATGCAAAAAGTAGGCAATATCCCAACAGGTTTTGTTGCCGGCGTTGGAACTGGCGGTACAGTAATGGGTGTTGGNCAGTATCTAACAGAAAATATAAATAACATATCCATCAACCCTNTTGAGCCAGCAAACTCTCCNACNCTTAAAACCGGACATAAAAATGGCAANCACAGAATNCAGGGAATCAGTGATGAGTTTATACCTGAAATTGTTAATTTAAAATGGTTANATGAAATAGTTGATGTATGGGATGGANATGCAATAATAATGTCCCAAATGATATTTAAAAAATTAGGCTTGGGTGTTGGCATCTCTTCAGGTGCTAATCTTATTGGAGCAATCAAATTNGCTAAAAANCAAAATTTTGATGGTGTNATTTGTACAATTTTTTGCGATTGCAACAAAAAATACCTTAGTACCGATTATTCCTCAAGTGAAGAAATGAAAAATCATTACATTAGCAAGGATGTTGAACTTCTTGATNTGTCCTTCTTTTAAAGANGTGNTTNCTTTCCCCAATAAGGCAACAATCTTTCAATNAGGCTTTCCAGATCNTTTAGTGGAATCATATTNGGACCATCNCTCATTGCTNTGTCTGGATCTGGGTGTGTTTCTAAAAAAAGCCCTATTGNTCCAGCAGCCAAGGCAGCCTTAGCCAAAGGTTCGACAAAATGCCTTTCACCAGCACTCTTTCCATCNCCCCCTCCTGGAAGTTGAACGGAATGTGTTGCATCAAAAACAACATTTGCATATTGTTTCATGATTGCAATTGATCTCATGTCNACAACAAGATTCTTGTATCCAAAAGAAGAGCCTCTTTCACAAAGCAAAACCTCGGCATCTCCACCATGCTTCACCTTGTCAATTGCATATTTCATATCCTCTGGATGCATAAACTGTCCTTTTTTGACATTCACAACNTGAGCATATTTCCCNCATTCTGATAAGAGATCTGTTTGCCTGCAGAGAAAGGCAGGAATCTGCACAATATCAACAACNGAACAAACTTTTTGAACCTGGTATGNTTCATGTACATCNGTAATAACAGGCATNTCAAAATCCTTTTTGACCTTATCTAAAACCTTCAAACCCTNATCTAAACCTAACCCTCTATAGGAAGTTGCTGACGTTCTGTTTGCCTTATCCCANCTTCCCTTAAAAACTATNGGTAATTGAAATTTTGAACTTATATCCTTTAGCTGCGAGGCTACCTCTAAGGATAAGTTTTCACTCTCAAGTGAACAAGGTCCTGCAATTAAAAATTTTGAAGAAAATTGTTTAAGCATCAATTTGTTTTAATTAACCTACCTTCCATCTATTGTGCAACCAAAGCCATTGGCTAGGCTCCTCCATTATAAGTTCAACAATTTCATTTGAATACTGCTGCACTGCCTCTTCTTGGCTAAGTTTACCAAGTTTTTTAGAAGGTCTAATAACCCATTCAAAAGAACCCCATTCAACCCTCCTGACTATAGAAACCACTGCAGAACAATCAAACTTAAGCGAAAGGTTGTAAGCTCCCGTAAACGCCCTTGCTGGCCTTCCCATAAAGTCTACAACTATACCGTTAGCAGAGTGTTGGTCAGAAACCAAGCCAGCAACAGCACCCTTTTTCATAATTTTAGAAATCTTAGCAAGGTCACGCCAATGTCTTGTTAGGTTTAGCATGCCGAATTTAGATCTTGTTTCAAGTGCAAGATCATTAAGGAGGCTATTGCTTTGCGCTCTTCCAACTGCAATTAAAGGTATATCAAGGTTCTTTTTAAAAAACGCTCCACAGATTTCCCAATTACCATAATGTGCAGTTACCATGATGCCGCCTTTTTTAATTGATTTGATATTTTTGAAACCACTTTTTTTAAGCTTTATCAATTTAAAAAAATCTTTACCATGAAGATGCATATAAAAAATTTCAACCATTGTTAAAGCAAGATTGTAAAAACTTTTTTTCAGAATTTTTTCACATTCAGATATAGAAACATCAACGAAAACCAGTCTCATTCTCTGGATGGCTCTTTTTCTTGGGCTGATCATCAGGGGCCATAATAAAGAAAAATAAAGTTTACCTAAAGTTTCACCATGTTGAAATGGCACTACTCTTACCAAAAACATAGCAAGGTAAAGTAAAAACTTTTCAAATATTCTTCTCAAGATTTAAACCTTGATTGGCGTAAGTGGGTCAATACCTTGCAAAACATTAATTACATTTTGAGCTGCTAAATGAGCCATGCCATTCCTGGAATTCACAGAAGCACTGCCGGTATGGGGGGCCAGAACAACTTGATCCATACTTAACAATGGGTTATTTTTTTCTGGGGGCTCTGGGTCATACACATCTAAGCCAGCACCTAAAATCTCCCCTTCAACAAGAGCCCTATATAAATCAGCCTCATCCACTAAACCACCTCTTGCAGCATTAATTAATATTGAATTTTTTTTCATCTTTTTAAAAGCTGCGTAATTCATAATTTTTTTTGTAGACTCCAAAAGAGGCGCATGCAGGCTTAAAAAATCACTCTCAGCCAAAAGATCATCAAAATCAACTCTTCTTGCATTTAACTCATTTTCACCTTCCTCCCATGGGAAAGCATCAGTATAAAGAATCTTCATATTAAAACCTTTTGCTCTTTTCGCTACCGCCCTGCCAATTCTGCCAGCACCAAAAATACCAAGTGTTGCTTCCCATAGATCCTGCCCAATCAGCAAGCTGGGGGACCAGCCTTTATACTGGCCTTTTTCAGTCATTTTATGACCCTCGACAATTCGCCTAGCACAAGACATCATCAATGCCCAGGTGAGATCCGCAGTTGCTTCAGTTAAAACATCAGGTGTATTTGTACAGATAACATCATGTTCACAACACGCTTTCACATCTATATTATCGAAACCAACAGCATAATTTGCAACAATTTTCAAATTAGGAGCATTTTTTAACAAATCAGTATCCACCTTATCTGTTAACAAGGTAATTAGAGCATCTGCATCCTGCACCTTGCTTAAAAGCAAATCTCTTGGTATCACGCAATCATCCTCATGTATCCAAACATCATGAGATGCATTGCGAATCATCTGTTCGGCATCACCAGGCAACTTTCTAGTTATAACAACTTTCATTTCACTATAGTACCATTCGAAACTTGTTTTTGAGGGTGTAAAGCAATTGGACCACCATCATCAGCACAAAGAATCATTCCTTCACTCATCTCGCCTCGAAGCTTTACGGGTTCAAGGTTTGCAACAACAACAACTTGTTTTCCAATCATTTCATCTACTGTATAGTGGCCAGCTAATCCAGCAACTATCTGCCTGACTGAATCCTCTCCAAGATCTACCTTAAACACTAATAGCCTGTCTGCATCCGGGTGTTTTTTTCCTGAAGTAATTGTGCCTATTTTTAATTTTGTTTTAAAAAAACTTTTAATATCAATATTTTCTTTTTTTTGATTCATTTTGCTCTCCTTGTGATTCTTTTCCTTGATGTCAATTCTTGGAAATAATTGTTTGAATGATTTTAAATCCTTAACGGGTGGAACAAATTCATTATCATCAGCTGGCATGGTTGGTTGAGAATTAAAAATCTTCAAAATGCTATCAGAGCTTGCGGGAAGAAGGGGGTTTAGCATATTTCCGATTGTCAAAATGGCATCACACAGGTGGAAAAAAACATCATTTACCTCTTGGTGTTTTTTATTCTTGTAAAGGTTCCATGGTTGTTTTTCATCTAAATATTTATGTCCCCAGCGAACCAAATCTAAAATTGCCTCCATTGAATTTCGAGGATTTAAGGATTCAAATCCGGCATGCCACTCTTTTATACAATTTGTTTTTTTGCTTAAGTATGTTTTGCTGATGCTCCCAGCAGGCTTGACTGAACAGTCAAGATATCTATCAATCATTGATAAAGACCTGTGTATTAGGTTGCCTATCTCATTCGCTAAAAATGAATTGTAAAAATTAAAAAACTGTTCAACTGTAACAGCACCATCGCTGCCAAATGGAACAGAATAAAGACAAAAAAATCTCAAAGAATCCTCTTCATTTAATCCAGTTTTTCTTGTAATTTTTAAAGGGTCTATGACATTTCCAAGACTTTTTGACATTTTCGTATTTCCAACAGTTAAATAACCGTGAACAAACATGCCTTTAGGTAATGGTAGTTCTGCGGCCATCAACAAAGCCGGCCACACACCTGCATGAAACCATAGTATATCTTTTGCAAGAAGGTGAAAAGAGTTTTTCCATCTATCTTCCCATTGGTCATCTTTATCCCAGTTTACACCTGATAAATATGTTGTCAAAGCATCAAACCAAACATAAAAAACATTTTCTGCATCATCAGGTATTGGAACTGCGAAGTTCAATCTTGACCTAGGTCTAGAAATGCATAAATCTTCAACTTCACCATTCAACCTTGCCAGAATTTCTTTCCGCCTACCAGGTGGATTGATGAAATTAGGATTATCTTGAATAAAACTTGCTACTTTTGGAGCCCATTCTGAAAGTGGAAAAAACCAAGCGTCTTCTTTAACCTTCTCCAAATCATCACCTGTATCTGGATCTAAATAATTGCTTTTTTTTGCTTCTAACTCTGGAACAAACCTGGCCTCACGAACATTGTACCAACCCTCGTAAATGCCTTTTTTAACTTGATTTTTTGCTTTTAGTTTTAAAAACAATCTTTTAACATCCTGATGATGCTCTGGGTCATCTGTGTGAATGAATTGATGATCATCGATATTCAAATGTCGCATAAGTTCATGCCATTTTGGACGCATTTTTTTTACAAAATCTTCCGCTTTTAACTTTTCAACCATAGCTATTTTTTCAATTTTTTCAGCATGTTCATCAGTGCCTGTTGTCATTAAAACCTCTTGTCCATTGAGCCTAATGTATCTACAAAAAACATCAGCAAAAATACTTGTGTATGCATGGCCAAGGTGAGGGTTGGCGTTTGGATAAAAAATAGGTGTTGTGATATGTCTAAACATTATTGACCCTCAATGATAATTTCTATTTTAGACATAGATTCAAAATTGTAAATATCTTTAGTTATTCGAACTGATGCCAAAGCACCGTTTTCAAAACTAACCATCTCTTCGGCCCTGTTTGTAAGCTTCCATGTTGGGTAAAAAACTCTTTTTTGAGTTTTCACATCTGGAAAGATACCTTTAGATTCCGCAATCTCCTCAATCAAGCTAATCAAAGACTGTAAAAATAAATAATTATTCTGAACAAGAGCGGTATCCTCAAAGAACCGTTCTGCCAGAATCTCCCCTTCTTTAAAAATGATGCCCGAAGGAACCCATTCAAATATTACTTTCACTGCATCTCCCACAAAAACATTTGAGAGAACGGATGTTCTTAAAAAATAATTTCCAGATTTTTTTGAACCTAAAGCTCTTGCTGCAAGCGTATCTGCGGTTTCAAATGCAAAACTAACACCCAGGCTTTCA
Source organism: bacterium (assembly GCA_002716355.1). Taxonomy (GTDB): domain Bacteria; phylum UBP7; class UBA6624; order UBA6624; family UBA6624; genus UBA6624. The sequence continues at coordinate 14,859 of PBAU01000001.1, forward strand.
ATGTCAGAAATCATTTTTTGAAAACTGCTTTTTAAATAATCGCCTAAAAGCAAAGGGTCCAAATCCGCAGGGACCATTAATCTTTTCAATTCTTGACCCTTAACCAAAACCAAAGTTCCCTCAGAAGCTCGAACCTCTGCATCATTCAATGCAGCTGTTAGCTGCAGTAAATCCTTTTGAAGATCATCTAATTGATTATTTTTTTCAAGTAATTCATTTTCTGTTTTTTGCAGATTGATACTTAATTCTGAAATGCTGTCATTCAATTTTTTTTCTTCCTCTTTTAAAGTCAGAACCTGATTTTCTTTTTCAGAAAGTTCCTGGGTTAAAGAAAGTCCTTGCTCTTTTAAAGTTTGGATTTGTGCATTTAAAACTTCCGCCTGTTTAGATGAGTTCATTATCTCAATTTCTAACTGCTCTTTCAGGATCGTGAGATCTTGTATCTGGTTGTTACTATCATTTAAATCTATTTCTAATTTTCCAAAATTTATTTCAAGATCTTTATAGGAAATCTGCAAATCTGAATATGTATCCTCTATACCCTGAAGCTGCTCTGAACTTTCTGCAAGCTCCTTTTTAATTGCCTGAATCCGAAAAACAGCATCCTGAAAATCACTACTTACAAAGGATAACAATCCGTAAATAAAGGCTGAAACCAAAAAACCAATCATGCCTGCCCATATTGCAGATGCATACTTGGGCCTTAGGCCTAGCAATCTTTTTTTACTTTTTGAATATCTTCTACCTGCTATATCTCCCAAATAAGCAATAATCCCTCCAGAAAGCAAGAGGAAAAGAACATTGATTAAACCATCATTAAACATAATTAAAAAAAACTATTTTTTTTGATCTGAGTTGTTATTTTGAAAATCAGTAATAGTTTTTTTTGTTGTTTCTAAAGACCAAGATTCTGCAAATAAATCTGCCTCTTTGATCAATGCATCTTTCTGGGACATCTCCAAATGCAGGCAAAGAGATTGTTTGGCTAACGCAATTGTTTGCTTGTTTTTAACAAGATACGGTTTTAAAAATTCTTTTGCATCAGCGATTAATTCTTTTGGTCTAGATACCTTTTGTATCAAACCCATTTCAAATGCTTCATCAGCTCTGAACAAACGACCACTTAAAACCAAATCCAAAGCTTTGGTTCTCCCAAGAAGCTCGACTAACCTTTGGCCACCCCCCCATCCAGGGATAAGACCCAAATTAATTTCAGTTTGACCAAATTTTGCCCTTGAACTAGCAATTCTAAAATCACAACAAAGCGCAAGCTCCAAGCCTCCGCCAAAACACATTCCATTTACTGCCGCTAAAGTTACAAGAGGTACGGATTCCATTAAGCTCCATATGCTATTCCCTTTTTGAGCTAAACGAGCTGCACCGGCTGTATCCTGGGACATAAGTTCAGGAAGGTATGCCCCCGCTGAAAACATTGGCCCCCGGCCAGTTATTATGATTGCTTTTAAACTATCATTTTTAGAAGCAAGCAAAGCGCACTCTTTAAAGCTATCTGAAAAAGCATCTGACAAATTATTTAATGGATTCCCTTTGGTGTTAATCGTGATGATCAAACAGTCATCGTCTTGCTTGGCTTCAAAATAATCAGATTGATAAAACATCAGAACTTAAACTTAACGTCTCCTTTCTTTTTCCAGTCTGCTGCTTTCGGGGCTCTTTTCCTACCCCTGTCAATTTCTTCTTGTGACTGCAAATACATATCTCCGGGCACGCATGGAGGATATGGAAACTGCATAATTACAGGCTGACTATAACGAGCATGCTTCAAAAGCAAAGTTCCCTTCGGGAATATGGCCATTTTTTTCTTAACCTCATCCGGAAGGTATGAGTATTCTGGAAGTCCTAATTCAGTTGGCCCAGATCTTCCGTAGCATATAGTTGAACTATTATCTGTGACCTGCTTGTCGATCATTGAAGCAAACTGTTCAGCACCGAAAAAAGTAAGACCTAATGATCTTCCTCTAGCAGTAGCGTGAATGATAGACTCCTTCAGTGTTGTGCTTTTATCTGCTGGAGCAAATTTATTCAACTCATCAACAAACACAATAATATTGTCAAGGCCCTCCTCTTCTGTTTTCATTTCAACCAACTCAAACAATCTCTTTAACACCCTTTCAAAAACCATCTGCTGGCCTCTATCGTTTAAGGCCTGAATATCAATAACGTATATATCTCCTGTTTTAAATTCATCTAATGGTATATCTTGTGGTTTTTCTGGAATATCTCTCGAATTAACCAAACCTTTAAAAAGCTCTGGGAGCGTAACTAAATTTTGAACAAGTTTAAAAAAGGTGGTTCTCTTATGTCCGTGCCAATGCTCCCTGTCTCTCATTACCCTTCGTTCTTCAACCAAAAAATCAACAAGATCTGGAAACTCTTTAATCGTTTCGTCTTTATCAACTATGTCAAGCATATCTTCATATGCTGCTTGAACATTGTCATCCCAATCATCCTCATCAAAAAGCTCTGGTAGGTATTTTCTTAACTCAGGTATATCCCAAACAAAATATTCAACAGAACCATCTTGCCTTAAGCTGTTAACTTTTGATGAGGTGGTTGAAGAGTATGGCGCAAAAATACGCAATTGATCAAATGGTTCAGGAGGAACATTTAGTTCTTTGTATATTTCTCTGTAAAATTCACCTTGTGAACTTTTTTCCTGAAGTTCAGGATTAGCCTTATCTAAAAACAATAAATCCTTACCTTTAACATTAAATAAAACTACGCCTATTCTTTTTTTCTTATACTCTTGATTTCTTTGGAAAAAAGTTTGTACTGATTTAAGCATAAACTCAACCAAACTTGTTTTGGTAGCCAAACCTGAAATTCCACTAATATTAAAGTGTGCTCCCTCTGGCCCTAAAAGAAATTCAATATCGACATAAATAGGTGTAAGTTGTCCATCTCCATTTTTAATAACACCTATAGGTACCCCTCTATCCTCAATATAGCCCTCCATATTAAAAGCCCTTCTGACTCCAGCAGGGTTAGCATAAAAAATATTAGCTCGAGTAACGGGCCTTGCTTTATCATCAGTTGATCCAATGATATTTGCTTTTGCAACAAGAACCTCTGAAACATCTGTTGGCAGTGACTGATCTGGTTTTCCAAAATCATGTGATATATAGTCAGAAAGAAAGTTTGGCATATCCATAGTTGAACGCAAATCAACAACAGTTCCAAATGTTATATGTCCATCATCTCTAACAGCAGCAACAATGTTCCCTAATTCAAGATTTTGCTCCTTTCTAGAAAGCCAAAAATGAAAATAAGAAGAGGTGTTTGGATGTTTTTCAGTGCTAGCACCCTTTCCTACAAAACCCCACTCAAGGTTTACATATTCATTAAATTTTTCTTCTGCAAAATGAAAATTCTTGTTCATAATACCATCCTTACTATTTTAGGTTACTATTGCTCCGTGCAAAAACCATTTAATTGTTTCAGCCTTAGGTAAATGGTTTGTTAAAAAATCAGTACAAACTTTTAAAGGGTGAACTAATCTTTCCCATTTTGGGCTTGGATAAGAAACAGGATTTCTTAAACTGAAAACCAATCTCGAAACCTCATCCACGCTTCCGGGGTCAAGAGGCATTCCTTCGTATACTTCAGGTCTGATTAAACCAAAATTAGCCGAATGTGCACGAGGTTGCCTAATTCTCAAAAACCAACTTGTAATTTCATCTTTCTGTGGGGTTGAATATGAAAACAATGCACTTCTTTCAGAATAACCGAGGCTAAGAATATTACGTTGTGTCTCTGGTGTAAAAAATAAAGGATGATTGTCTTTACATAAACCAACAGCACAGGGGATAGGTTTTGGAAGATGTGCTAAAGATCCATCTACTAAAATTTTTTCTTTATATTTTTTCTCCTCTGCCCATTCGTAAAGATGATTGGACTCGAGCTTGTGACGTTGCTGTCTGGCCCTCATGACTGCAGCATACCTTTGCGCACCAAAATAACCTGTTTTCTCACCAGTGTCTAAAAAACCTTTTGGAAGATCGGATCCCAACAAAGACTTAGAAACTAATGCAAACTCCTCAATTCTGGGTTGCCCCCACATTTCAAAATTTCCATTTCTAAAACCAATAATTAAACTTGCAATAATTGAATAATGAACTGTTACCGGATTGCTCCCAAAATCAAAAGTTCCTATTAAAAATGTTTTTTGAACTCCATCAGTAAACCATCTAATAGCTAGATCTTGATTTTCAGATTTTGCAATTTTTAAATCCTGAATCATCCCTCCCTCATGAACAGTTGTAACGTCTCTCAAATCCAATCGCTGTGGAGCAAAAGAGGCCTCTTCTATTTGATCTGCTGAGGCAATTTCACCACCACTCTCAACTAGGAAATTCTTAATATTAGCAAGTGTATCTGTTAGAAATGTCATTCCTTTCTATTGTAATCTAGCAATGTGCGGCAATTTTTCCCCAGTTTCAACAATTGCACCATTTGCAATAATTGAATACGAATCATTCACAAACCCTTCCAGATTACCTGAATAATCTGAAAGCCTGACATCAACATCAACACAAAAAACATCATTACCTTCCTCTAGGGAGCCTAGGATTTTCCCGGAACCTTCCCAACCTTTTACAACAACCTCTTCATTATCCTGAGTTTTAATCAAAATTGCCCCCGGTCTATTACCTGATGGTTTTTGCACATTGAGAACATTACCTTTTATTGATTTAGAGCGACCTTGTTTTTGCCAAGGTGTATCTTGAATATACTGATGATAAGAACCGCACCAGGGTTTTGCATCACACCATTTACAGTTATTTTCAGATGGCCTTGCTTCAAATAAAGACTCTGGTGATCCTGATTGCTGCTTAATTGCAGTAGCTGTATCGTTAAGGGTTAAAATCCAGCCATTAATAGACTCTTGATCGAGTTCCAGCTTTTTGATTTGTTGTGACCCAGTGTACCAAAACTCTACAGCGATAGGCATGTTGTCAAATCTTTCAGAAGCCAAATGTGCATACAGCCATCCTTGCAATTCGTGATTAAAATCAATTTCATTTTTCTTTGCCTTCCCAGTTTTGTAATCGACAATTTTGACATTATTATTTTCATCAACAAAAATCGCATCAATAATTCCGCCCAATATGCCATCTTCTGAAAAAATACATGATTCGGTTTCAGTCGGGCCAAGTAACCGAACTGAATCCTTGTCCATTTTCCCATCAGTCATATTATGAATAACCCAAATAATTTGATCCAAAATATCATCTCTTTTAGAGTCATCCCATTTGCCTTTTTTTCGTGCAGATGTCTCAAAGCGAGCTTTATATTTATCCCAATAATCCATCAAAAGTGCCTTGATGTATGAGGATGGTTTTGCTTTGTCTAAGTCACATTGAAACAAAGCCTCTAAAACCGCATGAGCGACACTGCCACGGTATAAAGCGGGGCTAACCATAGTTGGAATTTTTTTCTCGTAAGAAAAATAATACTGTTTTGGACACAGCAAATATTGGCTTGCTTTAGAAAAAGACAAACTGCCTTTTTGCCAGCGTTTCCGTGTTGGTAATTTTGGTATATCAACCCTTTCTGCTAATATTTCTGGCAATGGGTTGTTTTTAACGAACCAAGACTCCACATGCAAGATACCCGTTTCATCTGGGCCATCTACAACCTTTTTAGGAAACCATTTTTTAAAATTATCGTCTATTCGTACAATATAAACAGCTTTTTCTGTTTCTCTTTCGGTGTGCCACATTCCTTTTTGCTGTTTTTTCATATGAATTAATGATAAAGTAGATTAGATGAAAACTCATACACGTTTAGGTTTTTCATTTCTGACTCTATTGGTGCTAATTTGGTTGATTTTTTCATCATTTGATAACAAACATCTATACTTTGGGTTACTAGTAATTATGCTTAGTTACAACTGGTGCAAAAAGATATTATTTATTTCTACTTCTAAAAATAAATTTTATATTTTTGATTTAAACTGGATTGCTTTAGCTGAGTATATGCTTTGGCTTTGTTGGCAAATTTTCATTGCAAACATCCATGTTGCAAAAATAATACTATCAAATAAAAACGATTTAGATCCACAGGTCATGATTTTTAAATCGGATTTAAAACACCCATTGGCAAAGTCGCTACTAGCTAACTCAATAACATTGACACCTGGAACAATTACATTGAATGTTTTTGCTGACAACTTTGAAGTTCACGCGCTAAATGAAGAATTCACCCACCTGATAAAAGTTGGAGAGCTAAATAAAAAAATAGCTAAAATTTTTAAAGTTAAAAATGATTGAACTAATTATTATTATCATTTTGGCTGTATTGCCGTTAAAACTTCTTGTAAAGGGTTCATCACCCTATGAAAGATTAATTGGCTTAAATGTTTTCAGCAACAAGGTCCTGGTTTTAATCCTGTTGCTGGGTTTAAGTTATGGGAAGATCGGTTTTTTTATCGATGTAGCAATAGGTTATGCATTGTTAAATTTCGTAGGGGTTGTAGTTCTGACAAGGTTTTTAAGAATGAGGGAGGAAAGCAATGGTTGAGTTATTGTCCGGCATCACCCTTTGGTTAGGTTTATTTTTTCTAGCAATCGGCAGCATTGGCATAATTAAAATGCCAGACATTTATTGCAAGCTGCACGCTAGTGGAAAGTGTGATACATTGGGTATATTTCTTGCTTTTTCCGGCATATCGATGCAAGCAGATAACTGGCATCAAATTTTAAAAATATTTCTTATGCTGATTTTTATTGCTATTGCCAATCCAACATCAGCTCATCTTGTTGGCAGAACCGCTAAGCATTCAAATATAAAATTTTGGAAAAAATCAAAATGATTTTTGAACTAAATGTTTTTCTATATTTGGTGTTATTTGCACTTGCAATAGTAGCATTAAAAAATAAAGATCTTGTGGTTTCGGCAATATCACTGGGTGGTTTCTCTTTTTGCATGGCAATACTATATTCCTCTTTGGGCGCTGTGGATGTTGGATTAACCGAAGCGGTAATAGGTGCAGGTGTCAATAGTGTAATTGTTGTAGCTGCAATATGGCATCTAAGGACAAGCAAACAATGAAAATTAAAAATCTATTTACCCTTGTCCTGTTTGGCTTAGTTCTTTTATTCGCCCAAAAAGATATCCCGCATTTTGGAGAATCTGGACCAATTCATCAAAAAATAAACACTGTTTATCTAGATGAAACATATGAAAAGACACACACTAAAAACATAATCACAGCCGTACTTGCAGATTGGAGAGGNGTGGATACATTAGGTGAAACCATGGTGGTTTTTGCAGCAGGTCTAGCTGTTTTNATGATACTTGGAGCTAAAAAAATTACATGAGAGGCCCAACAAAAAGCTTGGTGGTTGATGCAGTTTCAAGAATTTTAATACCATGTATTTTTACATTTGCATTTTACATATTGTTCTTTGGTCACGAATCACCCGGTGGGGGCTTTCAATCAGGAGCACTNCTTGCATCTGGGGTAATACTCAGCAGAATGACCCTTCCTGAAAAAGATACATTGACACTGATGACTGACANGCAAGCTCTGCAAATTGCGGTTATAGGGGTTTTGATTTACCTATTGACAGGNTTATTTNCTATGTTTCAAACAGGTGATTATCTCAATTATTCAAAACTATTTCTCAACNTGAATTCCTCNATGAACCACTACTGGGGAATAATGATTATTGAAGTGGGTGTGACCCTATGTGTAGCTGGAACAATGATTTTAATGTTTGATACACTTGGAGAAAAAGAAGNATAAATGGAATTTGTAAATAAATTTCCATATATTGCAAACTGTGCATTGTTGCTTCTAGGTTTATGGGGTGTCTTATCCCAGGACAACCTTTTTAAAAAAATTATCGGCATAAATATTATGCAAAGTTCAGCAATTTTATTTTTTATCAATTTGGCCTACTTGAACAATGGAAAGATACCTATAAATCCAAAGAGNGAAATGGGATATATAGCCCCTTTACCACATGTTTTAATGCTGACAGCAATAGTTGTAGGAGTTGCATTTACAGCTGTCGCTTTATCGTTGCTTATAAAAATCAATAGAGGTTACCGAACCTCAAGAGAAAGTGTAATAATCAAAAAGGAAAATCCGAAAATATGATTTTTGCAATCCCTTTATCTTTNTTCATTGGTGCAGCGTGCTGCATCCTGGCAGGTACAAAAATAAATGTGAAAAAAATTGCTATAACATTCACTTTTGTAAATTTGGTGCTTTGTTTTCATGGGGACTTTGTCAANACTCTATTGGCTAAAGGTTCTTATGGCCTAGGTGGCTGGATNCCTCCTTATGGAATAGAGTTTTTTGCTGAACCTGTAGGGTTAACATTCGTTTGTCTCGTATCAATGATTGGGTTTTTTGGATTGATCTATGCTGGCTCCATATCTTCAANNAAAAAAGGCGATAATTTATTTTTTGCATTAACCTTGTTTCTTCTTGGCGCCTTGCAGGCAATTTGCTTAAGTGGAGATTTATTTAATATTTACGTATGGTTAGAGCTATCTTCAATTTGTGCATTTGCAATCATGGGTTACAAAACAAAAAAAGGAGCTTTTGCTACTTTTAATTACCTTTTAGCTGCTGGTGTAGCTGGAGTTATTTTTCTATTAGGAACAGGATTAATTTATGGTTCCTCTGGTACGCTCAACCTGGATCAAATATCTACCCTTGTCCAGTCTGGGCAATCAATATCTTCTGGTTTTACATTGATAATCGCCTCATTGCTAATCAAAATGGCTTTAACCCCATTCCACTTCTGGCTACCGAATGCATATGGGAACATTCCGATAAAAACCTTGGGTGTCATTCCTGCAATAGTTACAAAAGCACCTGCAATTGTTTTATTTAAAATTGCATTNCAGTTAAAACAAAATCAAACAAATTGGTTTGCTTTTGAATTTCTNTTGCCTTTGATGGGTGCAGGTGCTGTCCTTTACGGAAGTCTAATGGCTGTAAAGCAAATCAAGCTGAAAAAAATATTAGCCTATTCGAGCATTGCTCAACTNGGTCTAGTGGCAATTGGAATAGGCATATTGGATATTCAGGGAACCCTTATCCAGATAATTGCTCACAGTATTGTTAAATTTAGTCTTTTTTGTTCAGTTGGTGCACTTGAACGCTTTGCCAATATCAAAACAATTGATGAGCTGAAATTAGCATTTCAGAAATCACCAATTTTGTCTTGGGTTTTTATCCTTTGTGGATTTTCACTTGCTGGAATTCCCCCTTTTGCAGGATTTTTTGCAAAATACTATTTAGTAGTCAGCAGTTTAGGAAAAGACAATTTTTTCATTGTTTTTGTCATCTTGTCATCAAGCCTTTTAACAGCTGGTTATTTTCTAAAAATCTTAGAAAGCATTGTGTTTGCCAAACATNTAAAGAAACCAGAGCCTCGAATACCCATAACGATTTATTTTCCAATCATTTTTAACTGTTCTTTAACGATTGTTTTTGGAATCTTTTTACCCAAGCTGNTTAATATTCTGGAAGGTTTGAGNTGAGTGAAATGGTTTTAATGGTTTTTACAGGCTTTATAGCGAGCTTATGTATTGCCCTCAACAAAAACAAACACCCGCTCCGTAACGCGATATTTATAGCTGCTCCTGTTTTCGNTTTGCTTCAAAACATNAAAATGCAACGTGGCTNACTTGTAAGCGAGATTGAAATAGCTGATTTTGGGAATGGGCTTAGTTTGGCTGTNTTGAATAANCCAAATACAATTGCAACTCTTTTCTTATACGTGGCTTCAGGCCTATGGTTGTTTGCTGCCTTTTACACACTCTCGTATGTTNAAAAAAATTCCCTAAAAAAATCAACAAGATTTTTAGCTTTATTTACACTGGCGGTTAGTAGTGCAATTGGAATTTCTGTTTCTGCAAATTTGTTAAGTTTATTTATTTTTTATGAATTATTAACAANAGCAACCTGGCCCCTAGTTGCCCATAAAGAAAGTCAAGAGGCAAAAAAATCAGCAAGGCTGTATCTTTATTACACGCTAAGTGGTGCTTCCCTGATGATGTTGGGAATAATAATGGTATGGAAATATTCAGGCAATGTGAATTTCCAATATGCAAATGGAATGTTGCAGACGATGCCAAACAATCTACAAAAAATAACAATGGCAGTATTGCTTATTGGATCATCAGTTAAGGCGGCTGTGTTCCCTTTGCATGGATGGCTTCCAAAAGCAATGGTTGCACCTACACCCGTATCAGCTTTACTNCATGCAGTTGCAGTTGTGAAAGCTGGTGTATTTACAATTTTAATTATTATCCATAATGTTATTGGGTTGGAATTATTTATCCAATCTGGCATCTATCGATACGTCCTGCTGTTATCAGGTTTCACGATACTTTATGCATCTATACGCGCNTGCGGTGAAGATAATCTTAAAAAAAGATTAGCGTATTCAACAATAGCTCATTTGTCTTATATCGTATATGCGGGCTGCTTTAGCCTTCTTGCTGCTGCTTTGCACTTTTTAGCACACGCACTTATGAAAATTGTTTTGTTTATGTCTGCAGGCATCATACAAACCGAAACGGGTAAAAAGAAAATTAGTGAAATGGCCGGCATTGGATTCGTNTTGCCAAAAACATTTTCAACATTTACGATAATGTCCCTNGGTTTAATTGGGTTNCCACCCGTTGTTGGTTTTGTATCCAAATTTCAACTATTGGGCTACCTTCCTGATGGTTTAAGCTTNNTTTACAGCTCAATCTTCATTCTTTCCGGAATAATTAGTGCTGCCTATTTGNTGCCTATCATCATAAAAGGTTGGTTTGAAACAANAAAGATTCAAAAAATCAAGGAGNCTNGTGGTATGGCTGTGCCAGTAATGATCATCACATTATTAGCATGCGCCCTAACACTCATGAATTAAAATGGCAAATTTTGAAAACTGCTTTTACCCTTTCGCAATAGCATTTGCTCTACTAGCAATAATGCCAAACANCCACTATGTGAAAAATTCAACAGGAAAAATGATTCAAATTCTTGCCCCTATTTTTTCAATGTTTATTTTGTTCCAATCCGAACTTGGAGNTTTGAAATTTTTATTTGCTTTTATCTTCATGCTGATCAGCCTNCTTGCCAGCATTAATGCCTTCCACCTAAAAAACAAACTTCAAGATTGTGCTTCTACTTTTTATGCGGNAAGTGCGATAGGNGTTGTTACAAGTTCAAATTGGCTTAATTTTGTTTTTTGTTGGGAGATGATGCTTGTTGGATCTGTTGTTTTGATACTTTCAAATAAAACAATCAAATCAACAAACTCNGCAATTAGATACTTTTATGTGCATTTGCTTTCTGGCTCAATGGTCATGTTTGGAGTGGCGAATCTGCCAACTTCCAAATTTGACAATGTTATTTTTACAAATGTTGATGAACCTTATGCTCTGATGATTTTTATAGGCTTTTTGATAAATGCTGCAGCGCCTCCTTTTCACTCATGGGTACCTGACTCCTATCCAAATGCATCACCAACAGCAAATGTGTTTTTATCCGCATTCACCACTAAGGCTGCCGTTTATGCTTTGATTAAATTTTTTCCGTCATTCGATCCCTTAATTTACATAGGTTGCTTTATGGGGCTTTANGGGGTCACCCTCGCAATGCTCTCTAACAATATAAGAAAATTACTTTCTTATCACATTATTAGTCAGGTTGGNTACATGATAGTTGGAATTGGAATAGGCACATCCTTTTCACTCGATGGNTCATCAGCGCATGCATTTAGTCATATTTTGTATAAAGGTTTGCTTTTCATGACAGCAGGTGCATTGATTTATGTTACTGGAAAAGAAAAAATATCAGAAATGGGTGGNCTGGCGCNACGGTACCCTTTGGTCTTTTGGTCTTTTNTTGTTGGGGCGCTATCAATTGCAGGAGCNCCAATCTTTAATGGNTTCATAAGTAAGTCAATGATTGTCGAGGCAGCGCATCTGCTGCATTTAAATTTTGTAGTCCANGTTTTAAACCTAGCCTCAATTGGAACCTTTCTTTCCATAGGTTTGAAAATGGGTTATTATTCTTTTGCTGGTAAAAGCAATTTAAAACCAAAAAAGGTCCCTTTGAATATGCAAATTGCAATGGTNATAGCGATGGTGTCTTGTNCTCTATTTGGAGTTATGCCTAATCTACTTTACAAAATGCTGCCAAANCAAGCAGCNATTAATGAATCCATTTATCAACCATGGGATAAATACCATGTAATTCACTCTCTAGAAATCATTGGCATTGCAATCCTNATTTTTGCAATATTCAAAAAANACCTAAAACCAAAAGATAAAAAAACTGATGCAATATATATCAAAATATTTAACTATTTATGCAGCATTTTGGCCTCTATAGTAAAANCTTTAAAAGATTTNGCTCAAGATGTAAAAAAAGAAATTTCGAAAAGCTTTAGAGGTGTCTTCAATCTTGAATTCAAAAATAAAGATTACGCCCATAATGAACAAAATGATTTTTCAGCAAGCCTTACAGTTGTTATTTTCCTGATATCACTTTTTATTTTGATATCTACTTGAAAAAAAACGCACCAAAAAANCAATAGAAACCACCATCAAGCCNAACCATGTTATTGAATATCCCAAATGGGGTAAATCCCGATAAGGCAGTATCCACCAAGGAANAANATCATCGAGGCTATCGGTGATAATTGTGCCTTTTTTATTTTCTTCACCAGCCAAAATAACAAAATTTTCGATATCAATCATNGGGAANNTNTCTTCAAAATGCAATTTCAAAGANTCTGGATGAAAGGTTTTAAACACCATNGAATCATTTTTCATCAAACCTTGAGATTTTTTATTTTTTTCAAAGTTTTCAAAACTTAAAAAAATACCCTTTCCAAAAGTTTCCTTCTTCAAAAAATCGTAAATATCAAAATCAAAGTCTCTTGCGATCCATCCTCGATCAATCATGTAATAAGAATCAGAAAATCTTGGCTTAAATAAAGATACCAAACTAAAACCCTCGATGTTTTGGAAATATCTTCCTGGTATTAAAACATAATGATTCACATAAACACCCTCAACGTCAATCATTCGAAATGAAAGGTTTTTGATGCTAGAAGAATCTACTGCTGGTTTGGACATCTGACTCTCTATAAAAGAATTTAATTCAATCTTTTCTTGGTGCCTATTGGCTTGCCATAAACCCAATCTACCAAAAACAACCGCTGCAAATATCAAGAAAAGCTGAATTCCGTGACTGGCTTTCATGTTGATATCATAGACTTTCCATTGATGAAACAATATCATGAAAAAGAATGGACTTTAGTAAAGAAGGAGGAGCTCTATTCTGGATATTTTAAATATCTTGAAGCTGTAATGAGGTACAAAAAATTCGACAACACCTGGAGCAACAAAATAAGAAGGGAGATATTTGAGAGGGGGGATGCTGTTGCCGTTCTTGTTTATGACCCCAAAAAAGATACCCTTATAATGGTTGAGCAGTTCAGGGCAGGAGCAACCAGGCATCCAAAAGGTCCTTGGACCTTGGAGATTGTTGCAGGAACACTGGAGGAGAATGAATCACCTAAAAACTGTGCAATTAGAGAGGTTAAAGAGGAAACAGGTATTAATCTAGAAGGTGAACTGGTTCTAATTTCAGATCATCTAGTTAGCCCAGGTGCAACGACTGAAAGAATGTGGTTATTTTATGCAGAAACAAATAGTGATAAGGCAGAAGGTGTGTTTGGGCTAGATTCAATTGGCGAAAATACTAAAGTTGTAAAAATTTCAAGAAAAAAAGCTCTAAAAATGATTGAAAAAAATGAAATTTTTGTTGCAAGTGTTATTCTTGCAATATACTGGCTTGAAAATAAATTAAAAAATGAATAAAAATCCACTAAAAAGGTTGCTAGCATACCTGAAAGGTAAAAAGAAAAAAGTATTATGGGCGGGTATTTTTTCTGTAGTAAACAAAATATTGGATTTAGCACCACCGGTGCTTATTGGAGCAGCAGTTGATATAGTGGTTCGTAAAGAGGATTCAATACTGGCTGAATTTGGATATTCAGACCCATTAGACCAAATAACTGCCCTTGCAGTCTTGACAGTAGTCGTATGGGCGCTTGAATCAATTTTCCAATATTTGTATAGTTTGTTCTGGAGAAATTTAGCGCAAGAGGTTCAACATGAATTAAGAACTGAATGCTACACTCACGTCCAGAATTTACCTATGGGTTGGTTCAAGGAACAATCTCAAGGCGAACTAATGTCCATAATGAATGATGATATCAATCAGTTAGAACGTTTTTTGGATGAAGGAGCAAATGATTTATTACAGGTAACAACTACAGTTTTAGTAATCTCCTCTGCCTTTTTCTCGATTCAAAACCAAGTTGCAGTATGGGCAATATTACCAATTCCTTTCATAATTCTTGGTTCATTCAAATTTCAAAACAAAATTGCCCCACGCTATGCGTTAGTTCGAAAAAAAGTTGGGGAGCTAAATGCAATGCTTGCAAATAACTTACTTGGCATCACAACAATAAAAAGTTTCACGAAGGAAGGGTATGAGAGTGAAAGAATTACAAGGTCTTCTATGGGTTATGTTGAGGCAAACAAGCATGCGATAAGCCTCAGTGCAGCATTTACACCAATGATAAGAATGGTGATAGTGATTGGTTTTACAGCAACATTAATTTATGGTGGAAAGCTTGCATTAGATGGCACCTTGGAAGTGGCTGCATACAGTGTAATGGTTTTTATGACCCAAAGACTTTTGTGGCCATTAACAAACTTGGGTAAAACTTTTGACCTGTATCATAGAGCAATGGCATCCACTAATAGGATTCTTGACCTTCTGGATACGCAAATGACAGCAACCAAAGGCAATGAAGAGCTTGACATCCAAAATGTAAAAGGGGAAATAGAATTTAGAAACATTTCTTTCTCTTATCCTGAAAGAGAGAATCTCTTTGAAAATTTAAATATATCTCTGGCAGCAAAATCAACAATTGGTATTGTTGGAGCAACTGGGTCTGGAAAAACCAGCTTGATACGATTGCTTCTTCGGTTTTACGAACCAAAAAAAGGTGAAATTTTATTGGATGGAACAAGCATAAACAATTATTCCTTGCAAAGTTTTCGGAGTGCAATATCTTTAGTAAGCCAAAAAACAATCCTCTTTCCCGGAACAATAATGCAAAATATTGAATATGGATCAACAAGTTCAGACTCTCTTGGGGTTAAAGAAGCAGCAATTTTGTCAGAATCAGATTCCTTCATTCAACAACTACCTAACAAATACCAAACTTTAGTTGGTGAAGGCGGCGAAAAACTATCCGTTGGCCAGCGTCAACGATTATCTATCGCTAGAGCAATTATTAAAAATGCCCCTATCGTAATTTTTGACGAAGCAACATCATCAGTTGACAATGAAACCGAAATGGCGATTCAAAAATCACTATCTAAGATTGCAAAAAAGAAAACAACAATCATTATTGCTCACAGGCTGTCAACAGTTCGCCAAGCTGATATTATTTTTGTTATTAAAGATGGTGTGATGATAGAAAGTGGCAAGCATGATGAGCTGATTTTAAAAAATTCATATTACAAACATCTTTGGGACATACAAACAGGCAAAATTTTCAGCTAATCTTTACTTAATACTGTTATCATTACCACTTATGAATAATTTAAACAAACCAGAAATGCAGCATGGTGAAATGGCCATGAATGCTATTGATCAATTTAACCAAGAGTTTTGCCAAGATCCAAAAAACATGTTGGCGATGAATGCAGTTACAAAAAACTCTATTACCGATGTCGCAATGTCAAGAAGTGCTTTTGTAAATGCCCAACATACATTTTCTCATCTTGTACCTCTGGAAGGTAAAGCAACAAGTCAAAAATCCAGTGGGAGATGTTGGATTTTTGCTGCCCTGAATGTAATGCGATTACCGCTAATGGCAAAACATAACTTAGAAGAGTTTGAATTCTCTCAAAGTTACATGTTTTTTTGGGATAAATTTGAAAAATCTAATTATTTCTTAGAGAGCATAATAGACACCAAGGAAAAACCTGTAGACGATAGAACTGTTATGTGGCTTTTCCAAACAGCAATTTCAGATGGTGGACAATGGGACATGTTTGTGAATCTGGTCAACAAATATGGAGTGATTCCCAAAGACGCTATGCCAGAATCGTATGCTTCTAGCAATTCAGCGCTTATGAACAGAATGGTTTTGCACAAACTGAGAGAATATGCAAAACAATTAAGAGACCTTAACGAGTCTGGTTGTCAAATTTCAGAATTACGAAAATTAAAAAATAATCAAATGAAGGAAATTTATCGAATATTATGTATATTCTTAGGGGAACCACCTAAAAAATTTGATTGGCAATTTAGAGACAAAGATAAAAAGTTTTTTGATTTCCAAGGTGTAACACCAAAAGAATTCATGAAAAAACATGTCCCCTTTGACATTAATGATAAAGTGTGTCTTGTACATGCTCCCACTCAAGACAAACCGCTAAATAACGTATTGACTGTTAAGTATCTCGGAAATATTGTTGAAGGTTTTCCGACCAGATACTTAAATGTTGACATCAATGTAATAAAGCAAGCCGCAGCAGAATCCATCAAGGCTGGAGAAGCAGTCTGGTTTGGCTGTGATGTTGGAAAACGGTTTCATAGAGATATTGGTGTGATGGATATGGATTTATATGATTACAACCTGGTTATAGGCACAGACACCAAATTAGACAAAGGTGCTAGGTTAGATTATGGCGATAGCGCAATGACCCATGCAATGGTTTTCACAGGTGTTGATATCCAAAATGGCAAAATTGAAAAATGGAGAGTTGAAAACTCTTGGGGTGACAAGGTTGGCAGCAAGGGTTATTTCATTATGACTGACAAATGGTTTGATGAATTTAATTACGAAGTTGTTGTGGATAAAAAATATGTTTCTCAGGATGTCTTAAATATAGAAAAACAAAAACCTATTGAATTAAACCCTTGGGATCCAATGGGTTCTTTAGCAGATTAAATCAACTAATTGGTCTAAATTCACTTAATGGCCAAAAAACAAGAAAAGGTTTTCCTGCAACATCATCAATCGGAATAAAGCCTCCAGATTCGGAAAAATCAGCATCTGCACTAAATCCCTCAAGTATGAAATTTCCTGAAGATTGAGATATCCAATGTCTCGAATCTTCTGAGTATGGCCTATTGTCACCCATAACAAAAAGGTAACCATCCGGAACAACAAGGGGGCCAACATTCATTGAAGATTCACCAAATGTAGCGTATCCCTCTTCAAGTAAATTTCCATTTAGATAAACCTGATTGCCTAAAACCTGCACTTCATCACCTGAGGTGGCTATAACCCTTTTGACAAATAAAACCTTGGTGGTTTTGCCTTTCCCAGCACCTTCAATCTTCGCTAATTTTTCATAATCAATATCTTTGAAAAAAGCAANAACATCCCCTTTTGCAGGCGGTTTAAAAATGTAAGACATTTTTGAATAAAAAAACCTNTCTCCTAAATTTACAGTTGGAGCCATTGATGATTCGGAAAANTTCTCCTGCTCAACTGGAACNGCTCCTGCACTAAGAAGAAAGGATTTGACCAAAAACAATAATAAAAGNATNCTACCAAGTCTAAATAAGCCCGATTTCATATTGGTTACTTCAGTTGGCTTAAAAAACACAGAAGCGGATGCCATAACATTATCACCAGCAGCAATAACAATAGTGGTCCTGCCTGGATGNATGGAACTTATATCGAAATCGACCCCATTGTATGGCAAGGGCATTTTTAACNNTTTTCCAAATTGATCGTCATGCNTCAGGGTCCCNACNGAAGTTCGAATTGTTACTAGTATTTGATCAGATTGCGGGGAAGGGTTTGGAAAATGAAGTGGAAGCGATTTTCCATTTGCGTAAAATGACCATTCTGCACCATTAAANANCTCGTATCTNTCTATAGGTTTATTCATTATTTAATAATTTTTTTATCGCCACTGGNTTGAANCTAACACGATGATAATCTGATATTTNAAAATTTGATATGCTTTGCAAGTGTGNAGAAGTGCCATAACCCATATTCTCATTAAAATTAAAATTTCTATATTTGCTTGAAAGAGCAACCATNATTGAATCGCGATAAACTTTTGCTACAATGCTAGCTGCCATAACCGCAGGAATTTTTGTATCCGCTTTCACTATACACTTTGCATTATCAATATCTGGNAAGNTGTTACCATCAATAATTATTGNGGTNTCTGATTGTGGNCAACCTTGATANGATATTTTCATTGCCTTNAGTGTTGCTTTTAAAATATTGCTTTCGTCTATAATTCGTGGCCCAACAACCCCAATGCCAATAAAATCTGCTTGTTTTTTTATTTTTTCAAANANATCTAACCTTTTTTCTAANGGTAACTTTTTACTATCATTTAGATTGTTNATTTTTTGGTGCAANCAAACACAAGCTGCAACCACAGGCCCAGCAAGNGCTCCTCTTCCAGCTTCATCTATGCCAATCATTCTGGCTTTTCTAATGATATTTTTCCAAATTTTCCTTTTCTNTAAATCTTAATCAACCTTAAAGCTGCAGCATTTTTATCCAACTTTCCACCTGGAAGAATAAAACCCTGTCGCACAGCAAGCTGTGACAAAAAATCCTCTTCTGATTCATCNTCACCAGCTAAATTTAAATGCTCGTCCCAACCCGGTATAAAGTTATTNAAAGTNGAAATAAGCTGNATTGCAATAAATTCAGGATCATAATCACCCTCAGGNATAGCNCCGCAACATNCCCTCTNCCAATATGCATCNANATCAACATCATCATCACCAATTACNCCAGGTTGATCCAAGAGCATAATTCCATCAACAAGCTTTACCCANTCTTCACCTCGTGTTATGCCTGCTCTATCGCCAGTAAGTTGTTTTTTTCGGCCAACTAAAGCGTTNATTAAACTAGATTTTCCAGTATTTGGTATACCTACAACACTAGCACGTATTTGACGTGTTCTACTTCTGTGTTTTGCCCANTCTGCCAAAGCGGCTCGCGCTTCAANAANAGATCTNGAATCGCTTTTATCGATACTTATCACCATGTTTCCCAAAGAACGATAATGCCTAATCCACAATCTTGTAACATTCTTATCTGCTAATGCTGTTTTCATTAAAAATATAATTTTTGATCTACCTTTAAATTCCTTATGGAAGGTGAGAGAGGTTGTTGCTTGAGGAGCACGAGCATCTAAAACCTCTAAAAAAAGACTTGCTTTTGCTAACTTCTTCCAGGGGTTGATCATTTTGAATTTAAATTAGNAATAGATCCAAACTTNCTTAAAGGGGACCATATAACCCAAGGTTTTCCTCGTATATTTTNATCTGGNACCAATCCGAATGCTCTGGAATCAAATGAATTTTCTCGATTGTCNCCAAGAACAAACCATCCTGAATCTGGNTTGCCTTTTTTTGGAATGATCCANTCTCTACGCACTTCTTTCATATCGGGNCCATCCGAAAANCCCTCGTTGTATCTACCGGTATATGCAGAAGTTTTTTGNCCTGAAGCATAAATCTCATTTATCAAAACACCATTAACATAAACATACCCTTGATCAATTNCGACTATATCTCCTGGTCCAGCAATAATTCTCTTGACCCANAATTCACCATTCATTTGCTTGATNCTNATAGGAGGTTCAAATATAACCATNCTCCCTATTGGTGGATCTGAAAAATAATACGTCTTTAANCCNAAAAGCTTATCNCCTACCTCTAGATTAGGGGTCATNGAAGCTGTTGGAACCACAAAAGATGCCAGTATCCAAGTAGAAATTACAGCNAACCAAAANAAAGCGAAACCAATACTTTCNAACCAATCCAACAATTGGGATTTTACAGTTGGCTGAACTTGGATATGCTTGAAANTTTCTACTGATTTGTGTTTGATCTTTATTTTGCCATGACGCAAAGTTGAAACAAAAAGATCGTCGCCNTGGTCCCAANTCACTTCTTTGCCTTGNTTTTTTTTAGTTTTTAGATTACCAAAATTAACACAAAGCACNCCAGATTTAAATTGTTGTAAAATTTCTGGATTAATTTTTTCAAAATTTCCAGAAGCTTTAATATCGGTAGANTGTTGCAAAATTTAAAATTATCGTCTTTCTTTAATTCTCGCAGCTCTCTTTGATAAACCTCTTAAGTAAAANAATTTTGACCTTCTTACCTTTCCCTTTCTGACAACTGAAATTTTCTCTAACCTGGAACTAAACAATGGGAAGGTTTTTTCAACACCAACATTACTACTATCTTTCCTNAAGGTAAAGGTAGCTCCAGGCTGAGAGCCTCCCTTTTTCGCAATACAAACACCTTCAAATGTTTGAAGGGGTTGTCCCTTGTCGCCATCATCTTCTTTNTATATAACTTTAATAGTGTCTCCTGCTCTAAAATCAATAANGTCTTTCTTGTTTTTGTCTAAGTATGCTTTTACTTTTGAATTAATTTTTATAGCCATAATGTTTTCTCCTAGTTNTTCCTGATTAAATCAGGTCTTTTNTCTATTGTTCTTTGCANTGCTTGTTTTTTTCTCCAAGATGCGATTTTTGCATGNTCCCCNGATAATAAAATTTCAGGAACCTTCATGCCTTGGAATTTTCTTGGTCTTGTGTATTGTGGATACTCTAACAAACTGTTTGAAAAGGACTCCTCTGTTANGGATTCTTCTGAAATAAAGCCTTTCTGCAATCTTGCTGTNCTTTCAATAATNCTTAAAGCGGCAACNTCTCCACCCATAACAACAAAATCACCNAAAGAAATCTCATGAGTTNCTAAACCTTGAACAACCCTTTCGTCAACACCCTCATAGCGACCACATAGCAAGATGAAACCATCTTTAGATGATAACTCTTGAACATCTTCTTGNTTTAACTTTTTCCCTTGCGGNGAAAGCAAAATAATATCTGGATCTTTATTTTNCCAATGCTCACGTTTCACTTCTTCAACTGCAGCAAAAAATGGCTCTGGCCTCATGACCATGCCTGCACCTCCACCAAATGGGGTGTCATCAACAGATTTGTGTGCATTGTCTATGCTCCATTGACGCAAGTCATGACATCGNAATGTTAAATAACCTTCTTGTTGAGCCTTTTTCAATAAAGCATTATCGCAATAATCTCTTATCNCTGATGGGAAAATGCTAATGACATCTATTGCAAAGCTCATTTTATNAATCTACTCTTCCTCTTCTTCTTTTTCCAAATCAACAAAAACTCGATGTGAATTTTTTGCACCAATTGCTCCAAAAATNGANCTTAAAGACTGTATTGTTCTTCCTGACTTACCAATAATGCGTCCTTTTTCAGAATCTGGAACCTTGATNATCANCTGACCTGAATTATCCTCTTCATCAAAATCAGAAAGGATTTCGATATCNTCACTATCAATTAAATGCTGAATAATATTTTTCAATAAATCTACGTATTTTTCCATTTTACTCATTCTCCTTTTGTGCCTCTGCCGCTGGNGCCTCNTCTGCCGCTGGNGCCTCNTCTGCCGCTGGGGCCTCCTCTGCCGCTGGGGCCTCCTCTGCCGCTGG
>PBAU01000002.1 GCA_002716355.1 bacterium
CTCCTCTGCCGCTGGGGCCTCCTCTGCCGCTGGGGCCTCCTCTGCCGCTGGGGCCTCCTCTGCCGCTGGGGCCTCCTCTAACTTAACCTCTTCGATTATCTCTTGAGGTGGCGCAACCTTCTTTTTTGGAACCCTTAACTCTTCTGCTTGTAGCAAAATGTCTGAAGTGTTTGCTGCTTTGTATCTGTTTATTAGCTTCCTTGCCCTTTCTGTTGGTTGTGCACCTTTTGAAACCCATTCATCGTATTTGACTAAATCAACCTTTAGGGGACTACCTGGAAAACTGATTCCATATTGTCCAATTACCTCTAGAGCTTTATTTGCTTTTGCGGATCTTGCTTTAGTCACTACGATACGATAGGCTGGCTGTTTTTTCCTTCCAACCCTAGCTAATCTAATTTTTAATTCCATTATCTTCCTCCAGCATTCGATTTCATTGACTTGAACATTTCGAATATTGCTTTTAATTCTCTATCTTTTAAACCATTTGGTTTTGCGATCTCCTTTATCCTGTCTTTCGAGACTTTGCCCGTTCTTCTTTCCTCATCTGTCAATGCCTCTAATGCAGATTCAAAAGACTTAAGTTTTTTTGCATCAAGTGCACCTGCAGGCAAGTTTTTCATCATTGGAAGCTTTTTCACCATGTTCATGCCCATTGGGCCCAATTTTCTTAAAGTCTTCAAGGCCTTTAAAACGTCATCCAATGTTGCCTTCTGCAACACAGAAGGGTCGACTTTCGGCATATTTTTTCTTCCAAACATAACAATATAAAAAGTGCAATAAGGGTAACAATTGTATCATCTATCAGGAAAATATGTATTTTCTAAAAAAAATTGAATATAGATACGTTTATTTTTTTTGGAAACTTATTTTTTATAGTTGTAAAAACCCTCTCCACTTTTTCGTCCTAATTTTCCCTCTTCAACCAACCTGTCTAAAAGTTTACTTGGTGCAAAAAGATCCTCATCAGGATATGCTTCATGCCAGCCATCAAGGATAAATTTGGTTGTATCCAAGCCAACATAATCCAACAATCCCATCGGCCCCATAGGGTAACCGCAACCGAGCTTCATCGCTGCATCTATATCTTCAGCAGACGCATCCCCCCTTTCCAGCATCCTTACAGCTTCAATAAGGTAAGGAACAAGTAGTCTATTGACAACAAAACCAGGGGTATCTTTGCATGAAACAGTTTTCTTACCTACAGCCTCACCAAAAGTCATTAGTGCAGCATGTGTATTATCGCTTGTGTCATCTGACTTGATAACCTCAACCAGCCTCATCACTGGTACTGGATTGAAAAAATGGAGCCCTCCAATCTTGTCACTTCGACCTGTAACCTTGGCCAAATCTCTAATCGGCAATGAGGATGTGTTTGATGCAAAGATTGCATGCGAAGGGCAATTTTCATCAAGAAATTTAAAAAGTTCTTGCTTTAAATCTATGTTTTCTGTAATCGCCTCTACAACAAGATCAGCGCCTTCCGCTCCCTCTTTCCTGCTTGTTGTTGCCTTGATTCTTCCAAAAACAGTTTCGAATTCAGCATCAGCATCATCTTTATTTTCATGTTTTTTCCTGAGTACTCTTTTGAGACTTGCTGAAATCCTTTTCATTCCACCATCAATAAAATCCTGCTCTACATCAACCATTGTCACGTTGTATCCAGCATGGGCTGAGACCTGTACGATACCCGCTCCCATTAAACCACTACCAAAAACAGTTACATTTTTTATTTCCATATCAAAAAATCCTCCATTGTTAAAAAACTATTATGATTCTAAAAAATGGAAGTCGGTTTTTTAACAGAAAGAATGCTACCAGGCCTTGGTGTTGATAGATTAGTGTATGAATATTCAAAAAATTTGAAAAAATTTGAAAATAATTCATTTATTCATGCTTCAATCACAGATCCTGATCTTGTTCCAGAAAACATAAAAGTCAAAACGCTTCCACCAATAAGGTCAAGAAAACCGCCTATTCAGGACCTTTGGGCTATAGAGAACATGCCTTCATTGAGTGCTAAAAAAGAAGTCAAATGGATACTTTCTACTCCACCTTATTTTGCTTTAAGTCCATTTTTGCATGATTCAACAATACTGCATGGTGGCACTACCCCGTATCAAGGCTTGAATTTTAAAGGCAAGGCTATTTATTATTGGCGGGAAATAACTCAAAATATGCTTTATTACCCCTGTGCAACACGAATCGTATCATTATCTCACTTTTTAACAAACGGCTTGCCAAAACCACTTCAAGATAAATCTGAAATCATTAATCCGGGATGGGATCACTATCCTAAAAAAAATGATCAAAATACTGCTGCTTTAAAAAACAAGCTGGGTCAAAAACATGCTGCAACCATTCTTTATATGGGAAGACTAAATGCACAATATCAACCCTATAAAGGCCTATTGAATCTTGTAAAAATGACAAAAGAAATGTCCTCTGTTGAATTAATCTGTTCGGGATATGGTGATCATAATGATGTTGCAAACCTTGAAAATCTAGGAGTGAAGGTTTTTCAAAACCACCCAAGCAACCAAATGGGTGATTTGATTGGGGCTGTTGATTTTGTTGTGATGGGAAGCGAATGGGAGGGTTACGGCCTGCCTGCTGCTGAAGCACAGTATCAAGGCACTCCTGTAATAGCTCTTGATCGAGGGGCCTTGAATGAAGTCATTGAAAACAACAAAACTGGCTTTCTTGTTGATAATTTTAAAGAAATGAAAAAACAAATAAATCGACTGCTTGAGAACAAAAACCTTTACCAGGAAGTTTCCGAAGCAGGAATTGAGCGATCTCGTAATTTCACTTGGGAGAAATCCACTAGACAGCTTGAAGATTTTTTAAAATCAAGATAATTTGGCTTCTTCACCAAACCTGTTAAGAAGCAACCACATTGACAAAATAGCCAAAAACAATGAAACCCAGGGGGAGAGGCCTAAGGCTACAGGGAGATAGCCAAAAATAATAGCTATTACTGCTACAAAAACTGCATATGGCATTTGTGTTTTAACATGCTCTATGTGGTCACTACCTGCAGCAGTAGAAGAAAGAATTGTGGTGTCGGATATAGGGGAGCAATGATCACCCCACACACTGCCAGCCAAAACAGCTGATACAGCACACAAAAATATTGGGCTAGATGGAGAAAAGCCATTACTGGCATCCAACAAACTCACAGAGAGAGGAATAACTATTGGCATCAATATACCCATCGTGCCAAAAGATGTTCCTGTTGAAAAGGATACTGCGGCAGCAAGAATGAAAATGACCATTGGCAAAATAGCAATATGCATGCTGCTATCAATTTGGCTGATCAGATAACCAGCTGTTCCCAATTGATCACAAACGTCTTTTAAGCTCCATGCTAAAACGAGAATGCAACAAGCATGCAGCATTGACTTCAATCCCTTTATCCAAAAATCCATAATTTTAGACATGCTAAAAGCAGACTTGCAAGCTGCCATGATGATCGCAACAAAAGATCCTGCTATAGAGGCCCAGAGCAAAGCTGCAAATGGATCTCCTTGAGACAAGATGCTTGCTACGCTTTGTTCAGAATCTGACAAGCCGGTCTTCCATAAACCCCAAAGGGTTACAAAGACAATGGTGATTATCGGCACGAAAGCTAACCAGCCGCCTTTGTTATCGGCTCCGTTATTGGTTGTTACTTTTTCAATCCTTGTATTTAAAGCTCTTTTTTCAGCTTTAAGCATCGGGCCATAATCTAAACCTGTTTTTGCAATAAAAAAAACAAAAACCAAAGCCAATATTGGATAAAACCTATAAGGCAGAGACTCAATGAAGAGAGAATACCCATTAGCCTGAATGCCTAAAGTGTCGATTGAATCCTGTATCAAACCCACCTCAAAACCTATCCATGAAGAAATCAAAGCTATCGATGCAATTGGTGCAGAGGTCGAATCAACAATGTAAGCTAACTTTTCTCTTGAAATCTTATATTGATCTGAGATTCCACGCATTGTTGTGCCAACCAGGAGAGCATTAGCATAATCATCAAAAAAAACCACCATCCCGGCGAGCCATGTTTTTATCTGTATAGAGGATTTTGTTTGTTTGTGTTTTGTAATTGAATTAATTAACATTTGTGCAAAACCAGCATTGACAATAATTGAAACAACCCCTCCCAAAAACATTGTGAAAAGCAAAACCTTAACATTGTCATTATTACTTAATGTTGGCACAATAAAATCATCAAAAGACTCAAACAAAGAAGTAAAACGTAAGCCATTGACAATGACTGAACCTAAAAAAACTCCTGCTAGAAGTGATAGAAGAACGCGTTTTGAAAAAATGGCTAGAAGTATTGCAATTATCGGTGGTAAAAGTGATAAAAAATTATTTTCCATCATGCTTTAAAACAGCCTGTGCCGCAGCCAGTCTGGCAATTGGCACTCTGAACGGACTACAGGAAACATAATCAAGGCCTGTTTGATGAAAAAACATTATTGATTTGGGATCACCACCATGCTCTCCACACACGCCCAACTTTAAATCATTTTTAGAGTTTCTTCCCTTGCTTGAAGCCATAGAAACAAGTTCTCCAACACCATTAATATCCAAAGATGCAAAAGGGTCCTCATGTAATATTCCGCTTTCTATGTAATCAGGCAGGAATGAACTAGCATCATCCCTGGACAAACCAAAGGTTGTTTGTGTTAGGTCATTTGTGCCAAATGAAAAAAAGTCAGCATGTTTAGCAATTTCACCGGCTGTCAATGCTGCTCTTGGTAACTCAATCATTGTGCCTATTTGGTAAGTTCCCTTAAAGGATGCTTCTTTAGCTGCATTAGATATAACTCTCTTCTGTCTCTTCAGTTCCTCCATGTGCCCAACAAGAGGAACCATGATTTCAGGATGTACATCATTAACCTTGCCTGCTGCTAAAAATAAAGCTTTTGCTTGCATCTCCGTTATCTCTGGATAAGCAAGTCCCAGCCTGCAGCCCCTATGTCCAAGCATTGGATTTGCTTCACTCAGGTCTGCAATTCTTCTCTTAATTTCATTGACAGAAACCTTCATGATTTTTGCCATTTTCTTTGTGCCGGATACATCATGTGGTAAAAATTCATGGAGAGGTGGATCCAGCAAACGGATAGTTACCGGCTTGCCTTTCATTACTCTGAAAATTTGTTCAAAATCATTTTGCTGTAAAGGTAAGAGCCTGTCTAAAGCATGCTGTCTAATCTTCTTGTTTTCTGCAAGGATCATCTCTCTAACTATATCAATCCTTTCTCCTTCAAAAAACATATGTTCTGTTCTACAAAGCCCAATGCCTTCAGCTCCAAAAGCTATTGCTTTTCTAGCCTGATCAGGTTGATCTACATTTGTTCTAATCTTTAGCTTTCTAATGTCATCTGCCCAATCCATAATTAAAGAATAATTTTGATAAACTTGTGAATCCTCTGGATTCAAATAACCATCTAATAAAACATTTAAAATCTCAGAGGACCTTGTTGGAAGTTCACCATCAATAATCTGTCCGGTAGTGCCATCAAGTGAAATAAAATTTCCTTCACGTAAGATTCTTTCATTAAAAATAAGATTTTTTTCTACAACGTCTATACGGGCATTTTGACATCCAACTACACAAACCTTGCCCATTTGCCTACCTACCAAAGCAGCATGGCTGGTCATGCCTCCTCTTGAGGTTAATATACCTCTTGCAGCAGCCATGCCTCTGATGTCTTCAGGGCTTGTTTCAGGCCTGACTAATATCACAGGCTCTCCACGACTTGCAAAATCCTCAGCTGCTTGGGCAGAAAAAACAATACGTCCAGTAGCGGCCCCTGGTCCTGCTGGGAGCCCTCGTCCCAAAAGCCTTCCGCCCCTTATGGCATTTTGTTTCTCATTAGGGTCAAAAAGTGGTTGAAGGAGGTGCCCTAAATGCTCTGGATCTATAGATAAAAGTGCATTTTCTTTTGACATTATTCCTTCATTCACTAGATCTACAGCAATTTGGACAGCTGCAAAGCCAGTTCTTTTACCCGTTCTGCACTGAAGCATCCATAATTTTTTATCCTGAATCGTAAATTCAAGATCCTGCATCTCTTTATAATGCTGTTCTAAACTTGAACAGACATTGAGAAGATCAGAATATGCTTTAGAAAAAAAATTTTTCATTTTTTCTATTGGCAATGGGGTTCTTATTCCAGCAACCACATCTTCACCTTGAGCATTTACTAAAAATTCACCATAAACATTCGCTTTACCGGTGGCAGGATTTCTAGTAAAAGCAACCCCTGTTCCAGAATCATCATTCAGGTTGCCAAAAACCATTGCCTGAACATTAACGGCGGTTCCCATTTCATACTTGATACCATTCAATCTTCGGTAAACAATAGCTCTTTCATTTTCCCAACTTTTAAAAACCGCACTAATTGCTCCCCACAACTGCTCGTATGGTGCATCAGGTATAGGCCTATTGTGCTCATTGGCAATCTTTTTATACTGGAAGCAGATATCCTTAAGATCATCAGCATTAAGCTCTGTGTCCTCCTTTACCTGCTTGTCATGCTTATAAGAGTCAAAATAATCATTAAACGGATCTCGTCCATTTTCATCTCTGATATTTAAAACAACATCGCCATACATCTGTAAAAATCGCCTATAAGCATCCCATGGAAATCGCTGATTTTCGATTTTGCTTGCCATCTCCTCAACGATTTCCTGGTTTAATCCAAGGTTGAGAATTGTGTCCATCATCCCGGGCATAGAGACTGGAGCGCCACTTCTGACGGAAATCAAAAGAGGATTTTTTTTATCCCCAAAAGATCTAGAAACCTCTGTTTCAATATTGATTACAGCCTTCTCAACTTCTGCTTTTAATTCCTGTGGGTACTGATTATTTTTTAAATACTCCAAGCAAACTGTTGTCGGTATGGTGAATCCTGGCGGAACCGGGAAACCCATGCTTGCCATTTCAGCAAGATTCGCCCCCTTGCCGCCTAGCAAGCTTTTTTTAAAAGGTCCTTTTTCACCTATGGAGCCAAAAAAATGAACATTTTTCATTTTTTTCATTCTAAATTAGAAGCCTTTCTTTAAAGTTATCACAACCGTTTTTCCAGCCGATTTGAAGTGAGAAAATTTAAATTTGCTTTTTTTAAAAAAATTTAAACATTTTTCATAGTCAACAATAATCAAATAACCATTATTTTTTAAAATCCTCATGGCTTCTTGAAGGAGTATTTTTTTATTATCAACATGAGAAAAAATCCTGGAAGCGTAAACGAGAGCGCATGAATCGTTCTTGATTCCAAGTTGGCAAACATCGTTTAGCAGGAAGGTTGATTTAAACCCTCTCAATTTCTCCCTGGTGGCCTCGATAGCGCCCTGCCTATGATCAACACATATCAAATCTCTTTTTGTGTGTGTGGCTAATAATCTTGTATTAACGCCATCTCCACAGCCAAGGTCTACGATTGGACCATCTGGAAGATCGGGTGGGATTAAGTTATGTGAAAAATTCAATTTTTCCATGATCCACAAACCAACCTTTTATTAGCCTATATTTTGATACCTGCTTAAAGGGCCCATCAAACCTCTAGAAATATCACCATGTATCAGGTGTAAAAGAATCCAATTCGAATCTATACCCCATTCTCCTGTGTTTAACTCCTCCCATATTTCAAAAATATTATCTGAAATATCCACGGGCCCCTCTGTCCCAAAAAAAGAACTTAAAATTTTTAAGCTTGCTGTTGGATACTCTTCTTCCAGCTCGCTCATGATTAAATCAGTCAAATGAAGCAAAATAGGCACGGAACAAGCATAAATATCCGAAACACGATACTCTTCTGGCTCCTCAAGAAGCACATCATGCATCAGTTTTGGCCAAACAAATTGATTGCCTTTACCGAACTCCCTCCATGTTGTGGCTGGATATATACATTCATACAGGTCACTATCAACTCTTTTTGCGTCCTCCCAAGAGCGATTGGTGTCTTTAAGATAATTTAACCATCTTTCAATTGCATTTAAAGTTCCGTAAAGGATATTTTCATACTCTTCATTCCACTCGTAACTATCTTTTTCCCTTATTGGAAGATCAGTGCATTCATCATTTGTGCTTATATGTCTTTGTATCGAAAGATATATATCGTTTGTCAATCCAGGAACTCTCTTAATTTCTTTGATTTCGGAAAAAAAACCATTTTTTGAACGATAGCCAATGATTGACGCTGCTATACCAGGTGATATCTGATTGTGTTTTTCCAATCTTGCCTCATCAGCTGTATTGATGTTTATGCAGAGTCTATATATTGGAACATAAGCATTATTCCAGGAATAATTTTGCATATTTAGTTTTTTTGGGAAACTAGGCTTTGATGACTCTGTTAACATATATCTATAGAAGTCTCCCTGGTCAAAGTGTCGGGTTTTGTATGCAGTATGTATCGCCTCCTTCACAAAGCCTCTTTCTGCCAACACCAAGCTTAGATTTTTAGTTGAATCAAAATCAGAAAGAATTTCATTGACTTGTTGTTTGATATCATTAATTCTGTCTAAAGTTGGCGGATGCGATCTAAGGGATATTTTCATTTGTGCCTCAGGAAGGTTGGGATTTCTATCTATAAGTCGTGAATGAAAATCTGTAAAATAATGTGGATTGTATCCAGCTTTTAATGCCCAATCAGTACCGAGCCAATCCGCTCTCGCTTCTGCCACAGGGCTGTGTTCCATTTGGGCGTAAAAGCCTAATGCACCAACAAGGTCAGCCATGTCAGATGCCTGTTGATCAAAATCCCCCTCAATGAGAACTGCGAGCTGTATCAGCTGTGTTGAAAACTGTCTAGATATATTGGCAGTTACATGACCATCAGCAGTATGAGCTGCCTCATGTCCCAAAACCATTGCAACCTCATCTGTTGTTTCTGCTCCTCTCAAAAGACCGTTGTACATAAAGGTTACACCCGCACCATAATTTACAGCATTCAACACCTCCTCATTAGATATATCAAATTGATAATCTAGATTTCTAAGATCAACTGAATGCTCCGCAAGCTTGCTGCCATGATATTTAATATAAGCAACAAGGTGCGGGTTGTCAGACATGTAATTAAATTGCTTATGGCTGGTCCATGCACCATGTGCATTATCAGCTTCCATTTCCTGAATCATTCCAGTATATCCACCATTACCACAAGAAACCAATGCAAAGAGAAAACTGAATATTGTTATTTTTCGAACATCAACCTCTAACATGAGTTCCTAACTATAATCGAAAATATGAGCAGACTAAGACCCTTTCATCTAGCATTTCCAGTTCGAGACCTAAAGGAGGCAAAAAGGTTCTATGTAGATTTCTTGGGTTGTGGACTTGGCAGAAGCAGTGACAAGTGGATTGATTTTGATTTTTTTGGGCATCAGGTTGTAGCCCACCTTGTAAAAGATAAAAAAAACAAAACACAAACAAGTGCAGTAGACAGCAAGAATGTTCCGGTTGAGCATTTTGGGATCATATTAAGTATGCCTGATTGGAAAAAATTGGCGTTAAAGCTCGAAAGCAAAGGTGTAAATTTCATCATAAAACCTTATATAAGGTTTAAAAATTTACCAGGGGAACAGGCAACAATGTTTTTCTTAGACCCTTCAGGAAATGCATTGGAGTTTAAAGCATTCAAGGATGATTCAGAAATATTTAAAACTTAGACAAGATCTTCTGATCTCTGAGCTTCTTTGCTTTGGGGATAACTTGAAATTATTTTTTTTAAAAAAATCTTTTGCCAATTTTTATCCGCTAGCCTTTTGGCAAAAAAATCTGCCATCTTAAATAAAATACGAGGCTTAATCTCGTTATCATCAACTGAATTAAAAACTCTTACAAGCATTAGAAATCCGGCAATCATTCTCCCTGAATCAAAATGTTCGTCAACAGAAAAAAAACAAAATGAAAAATCCATCTCGCTAACGTCCTCATTAATTATCTCCAAGTAACTATCGACAGACAAAACAACCTTTAATTCCGCAAGAAGAGCCTTTTCGATATCTACAATCTCAAAACCTAAAACCTTATTGCAGGATGTTGACAAAACAGTCTTATCGTAAGCAGCTCTGTTATCTCTGTTTTTTAACAAATCCGCACTCCATGTAACTTCACGATGTTTCAAGTTCCCTGGTCCATAACCATCATCTTCAACTTTTTCAATAGCTAGAAATCTTGCCTTTTCAACCTCCATTGAGGTTGCAAATGGGCTGATGTTCAAACACTTATATGGATCTGTCATTAATCAAAGAAAGCATTCTATGGTTATTTGTTCTTTTTTTTCCTATATTCAACAACAAAACTATTTAAATCTGCAAACGCCCTTACCGGACTTGAAGATTTAAGAACAGCGGAGGAAACTGCGATTCTTAAATTTTCAATATTGCAATTCTTTAAAAAAAGATTCAAGCTAGCAATACTTAAACCACCAACAAGATATGCTGGTTTTTTAGACTTGTTGACAATTTCCTGAATCAAGCTCCAATGACTCAATTTTGCATCCTGTTTAGTTTGGCTTTTGAAAATCGCTCCAACTCCAATCATGCTCGCATTATGACGAGCTGCAAAATCGAACTGATTCAAATTTTTAACAGTTTTTCCTATAAGAACAGAATCGTTAAAATCAGACATTTTTTTGATTTCAGGTATTGATATGTCAGACTCCCCTACCCAGACCCCATCACAGTATTTCATTAAATGAATTTCATTGTTTATCAAGACAATTTTGACATTTTTTTTTAACTGAATTAGAGCTCGGATTATGCTGTCTTTTGATTGGTTTGTATAAGGTCTATATTCAATGATTTCAAGGCCGTTGTCAACCATCTCTTTAATTAATGTGATATCTATTGCTTTCCTGCCCGGCCAAATCAAAAGAACATTAGTGGCAAAATTAATATTCATTTTTTAGATTTAAATCTGGAGTAAACTCCTGTCAAAAATGATGTTTCTATCTCACCATTCAGCATTTTCTCAGCAACAATAGCTGGCATGGCGCCATTATCTGTTGACAGTTTTAACGGTGGAGCAAAAAAACATAAAGAATGATCTTGAGCCAAAGATTGAAATTGTTTTCTCAATTTTTGATTTGCAGAAACCCCTCCAACTATAGCAATTCCATGATATTGCTTTAGGCTCAACTGTTTTTCAGATTGATCTAAAAGGTGATCAAAAGCTGCTTTTTGGAAGCTAGCGCAAAAATCTGCTAAATTTAATTCATCATGTTCTCTAATTTTTTTTCTCGCTTCGGTCTTCAATCCAGAAAAAGAAAATCCCGTCTTGTTGCGCATCGGCACAGTGAACCTGTAAGAAAGTTCGTCTTTTGCTTGCTCTGCATGACGTTCTATCTCAGGACCTCCAGGGAATCCTAAATTTAACATGGTGGCAACCTTGTCTAATGCTTCTCCAGCTGAATCATCTCTTGTATTGAAGATCCTCTTAAATGCTTTTGGGTAACTCCAATCTAGCAACATTGTGTGACCGCCACTTGCCAGCAAAACCAAAACAGGGAACTTTTTAGGTTTTTCATCACTGAAAAAAAGGGTAAAAACATGCCCTTCCAGATGATTGATTCCGTAAATGGGAAGGTTAAGATTTTGAGACAACCCTAATGCCCATGAGGCTCCAACAGCAAGGGAGCCAATCAGGCCAGGACCTGAGGTGACTCCAATTGCAGAAATCTCTTCAATCTCAATTCCGGCACCATCTAGGCATGACTGAAAAAGCGAATTAATTTCTCTTAAATGCTCTTGAGCTGCAATTTGCGGAACAACCCCATTAGTGTTTTGATGAATTCCTTGTGAGCTTTTTTCAAAAGCAACAATTTCACCATTGGAAACAATTGCCAATCCGGTATCATCGCAAGAGGTTTCTATACCAAGAATATATGTATTTTTAACAGTTGCCACTTTGTTTGGACCACAAAACCCTCATTGCAGATTCAAAATCTTGGCTGTTGAGTTCTTCTTCTGAAATTTTTGACATTCTGACCAATTCAAATTCTGGCTTTGCTGTGAATTCTAGAAAAATGTAATCCGTGATCAGCTTGCCAACCTGTTTGGCAAACCAGCCTGAAATTGCCGAAACAACCTCGCCTGCTGTACCATCAATTGCATCCTCTGGAAGCTTCCAGCTTGCCAAATGCTCCTCTAAAGGCATCTGCAAAATACCTTCGGCTAGCTTAAGCCCTTCGGGAGTTGTTGCAACAATTAAACAGTCCCAAAAACTTATTGGACGATTGTTATTTTTTTCAAAATGATAAAATCTGCCACTACCAATCATTAAAACCTCACCAAGTAAAAAACTGGCTTCGACAGACTTGATGTCTGTTAAAAGTGGCTGTACGTCCAGGTTCAGCCTGAAAGCATCGATTTGATTATCCTTGTTTGAGATGTTTGCCATACCCTCATTTGCAGAAAACTGCAAACCTTGCCCGAATGGCGCAGCACCCTTTATAGAAATTTCCGGCATGGTGATGCTGATGTGTTGATCTTTGTAAGAAGCGTTCTTTAATGTAGCATTTGTCATCAATGAACCGGTGGCTCTCATGTATTCAAAACCAGAAATATTTACTGTATCAGCCAAGAAATAAGGAAGAGCTGCCCAGATAGAAAAAACAATCAGTACATTAAAAAGAATCCCAAAAAAATTTGAATGAAAAACGGATTTTTGATTCTTTTTCTTCCTTTTTTGTTTTGGCATATATATTTATTATGCTCAGAATTGTCTAATTTGGGTTTTGTTTAGCTCTTTTTTCCAAGCAATCCAGTAACGAAAGGTCTTTGCACCCTGTCCAACGTGTTGGCATCTCTGACATTGATATTTTTGGGTCATCAAGAGTGCCTTTTATATCCACTGGGATTTGAAACACCTGCTTGTCGTAGTCAGACCCAGCAAAAAGAGCGAGTAGTGATTTGACCTCGGTTCCAAAAAACTGAATGATGGCATCTGACTGAGTGGCTACTTTTCCAGTTGCAAATACCCCTTTTTCAAGAGATGCGTTTAAATCTTTTGCGACTAAAACCAATGGTGGGTCTAAAAACCTCAAAAGCAGCGAGGGGGAGGTGTATGTGCCATCATTCTTTATTTCAAAAAAATTTTCAAATGAGTCTAGCTCAACATCTATATCCATTAGGCTCATTTTTGCCGGACCTTTCACCTGAATGTCTCCAACAATTGAACCATTTGTGAACTTTAAATAACCATCAAAAACACCACGAGGCCACCAGGTAAAAATTTTAGGCAACAGCCATGAAAAATCCTGAAAGGTGATTTCAAACCCTTCATTGCCGTCAAAAACCCATTCAAAACCTTCAAAAGATTTCGAATTTTTATTCATTAACCTCCCAAAACCTTTGGCAATGTCTATTTGATGAAAGTATTCGCCTTTTTCTGGGTTCAAAACAACCAAACCATTACTGATGGAAAAATTTCCCTTTTCGCCAAAAAGAACATCAGCTAGTAAATAATTAGAATTCAACAAAATACTCCAATCAACCCCTGTCCAATTTCCATTTAAATAATGATTGTCTGATTTCAAACCAATAAAACCACTTGGTCCAATGGGAATGCTGGCAGACCAATCACCATCAGGATAAATCGAACCAAGAACCTCAACGTCATCAAATAAATCTGAATTTAAGTCGCTCAAAACAAATCTTCCCTGTTTTTCAGCGGTTTCGCCCTCATCAAAATGCCAATCAACATAAAGATGCCCAAATCCAGGATTTAAGCCTAAAAATAACCACCAAGGGCTTGTTTTTTCGATATTGGCCTGAAGTCCTACGGCGCGCCCTTCCCGAAACCATGCTTGAATATTCTCACCCTGCTCAAAAACAAGCTCCATAGATCCATCTTCACTCATAACATCCCAATCACCATGAAGTTGTGCGACCAGGCTATCAGTGCCTGCTTTTGCTTGCATTTGCTCAGTTAGCTTAATGTCAATTTGACAATTATCTGATTTAATTACTGTTGACTGCATTGCAGATGCTAAATTAAATATTGAAAAATCATTCAAATCCATTTTCAACAAACAATTTTTGACTTCAATAAATTCTGAAATTGAAAAAAATGGACCAGAAATTTGAATTCGATCAGTCATAAAAAATTCCAAATCACCCAAAAACAAATTTCCACCAACACTGAATCCCCGTATTGGATTTCCCTGGATATTAAAACTCTTTCCTACGGAAAGGGTGTTTGGGATTCGAGACAGCAAATAACCTCCGCCCCAATCAAAAACATATAAAAAAAAGATAAAAAGGATAAAAATGGGAAAAAGTAATTTTTTGTTTTGTTTCATTGCTTTTTTATTTTCTAACTCTAAAATAAATAATACACATGTGTACAAAAAAAGTGAAATTCGATAAAAAAAGGCCTTTTGATTCAGTTTACGAGCTCTTCACATATTTGAGAGGTCCCAAGGGTTGCCCTTGGGATAAAGAACAGGGTTTTGATGATTATTTAACATATTTAAAAGGCGAAATTCAAGAATTGGAAAATTCCGAGACAGGATCAGAAAAAATTGAAGAAAGCTTGGATGTTTTTTTTAATGCATTGATGCTTTTAATCTGTATTGATGATGAAGAGGGGGTACCAATATCAAAACAACTTTCTCTGTTGTATCAAAAATATTTTGAACGCCATCCACATGTGTTTGGAGGCGAAAAAGCATCCACGCCTGCGGATGTTGAGAAAATATGGCAACAGGTAAAAGATAAAGAGAGGACTGACAGATAATGAATTTGGTTATTGTTGAATCAGGCGCAAAGGGAAAGACCATCCAAAATTACCTTGGTAAAAATTTTATTGTTGAATCATGTCAGGGTCATTTTGATGACATCAAAAATATCAAATATGGACCCGCTGGAATTCCAAATTTAGGTTGGAGCTATATAGATAAAAAATCGCAAACCCTAATCAAGAAAATAGAAAAAATCATCAGGTCTAAAAAAATAAAAAAAATTTATGCTGCTTCAGACCCTGATAGAGAGGGTGAACTGATAGCCGAAAGATTAGAAGAAAGATTGTCAAAGCATGCCCCGGTTGTCAGGATGACATTTCAAGAAATAACAAAAAAAGCAGTTATCGAGAGCTTGGAAAGGGCTGATTCACAAGGTACTATAGACAGGAACCTTACCACAAGTGCAAAAATCAGAAAGCTGGCAGATAGAGATGTTGGATTCAGGGCATCAAGAATGGCGCAATTTCAACTTAACAAAAAAACATTGGGGATGGGTAGGGTCCAAACACCTACTCTAGGTTTTGCAGCCAGTAGAGAAAAAGAAATATGTAAACATAAACCTGAAGATTATTTTGAATTTCGCATTGAAGCAAATAACTTGACATTTAAAGCGGTTTTTGAAAAACCCTACAAAAAAAACAAACACCAAACCAAAAGCTTAAAGGAATTGCAACATATTGAAAAGTTAATTGAAAACAAAACACCCTTGATAATAAAATCAGAGAGTGAAAAAGGTGGTCAATCTTCTCCGCCTGCACCTTTTTCAACTGATTCATTCATACAGGCAGCTGGCGGCCAGGGAATACCGCCAGCTGCAGCTCAGAGCGCTGCTCAAAAGTTATATCAAAATGGATTCATTACCTATATGAGAACTGACTCCAATCGAATAAATCCGGCATTTCGATCACAAGCAAGATCCTTTATTGAAAGCAATTTTTCAACTCAATATCTTTCTTCGGCCAAAGCGGTAAAGAAAACCAAGGGGAAGGTTCAAGATGCACATGAGGCAATTAGACCTACAGGAACAATTCGAAATCCAAAAAATCTCCCAGAGGGAACAAAAAGAGTTTATCAGATTATTTGGAATCGAACTATTGCAAGCGAGATGGCTGCCTCAAAACATAAAACTACAACATGGCAGGCATCACTGGGAAATGTGCAGTTTGTTGCAAGTCAAAAATACATTACCTTTCCTGGCTATCAGCATATATATGGAAAAAATGTAGAAGAAAAATCAAAAATCAAAATTAATCAAGACTTGCCTCGCTTCAAACATTATAAAGATTCAAAAAAAACAAAACCACCTGCAAGATATAAAGAGTATACCCTTATTCAAAAAATGAAAAATACAGGGATAGGGAGGCCTTCAACATATGTTAGCACCATCCAAACGCTTACAAAACACGGTTATTTAGAAAAGAAAAAGGGTGAATTAAAGATAACCCCTCTTGGTATTGATTTACACGGTATTGCGACCATAATTGGACATTATCCAGGTGGATTGTTTAATGAAGGTTTTACAGCTGATTTTGAACAATTTCTTGACCATGTTGAATCTGGGAGGCAGAAAGATCCATGGGATGCCTTTGGATCTTTTCGAAATAGTGCTGATGGTATTTTCAAACTCGCTTATACAAAACCAACGGTCAAGCAAACAGCTTATGTTGTAAACCTTCTTGACACTTGGCGGGAAAAAAATAACCTTGACTCATGCGTAAAAACCTGCAAACAAGCCAAAATAGAAGAAGAAAACGTAAATCAAGCATGGTCTATTGCCCAAAGCAAAGACTACCCTGAATCAAAAGGTATATGCAAAAAAATACTGCTGTGGGATATTGCTGTACTGTTGTTTGGAGGCTTCATGCACATAAGAAAAGATGACATCAAACCTCTTTTTGATCAAGAAACAGATCAAAAAATGACCGAAAAGCAACAAAACTTTATACGTAAATTAATCGATCAGAAAATCGGTGGAAGCGACCTGTTGAAAAGCGCGTTCAAAGAGGTTGGGGTTAAAAATATTGCTGATCTTCCAAGAAATAACCCGATAATTAAAAACCTAATGGCTCTCAAGAATGACCCTGGAAAAGAACCGAAAATAACAACCAAACAAGAGAAAACTATTTCGAAT
The DNA here is from genome assembly GCA_002716355.1 of bacterium. Lineage (GTDB taxonomy): Bacteria > UBP7 > UBA6624 > UBA6624 > UBA6624 > UBA6624. The sequence goes on from PBAU01000002.1 coordinate 16,885, forward strand.
CTATCATGCGGGACAGCAAAAAACCCTGACCCATGCGGTGTAAAGGCAAAATGGGTTCAACTATCTTCTGACCAGCTAAAAGAACATGTAACAAAAGATATTTTGGGTGTAAATAAACCAACAAGCAGCTTGACACTGGGGGAAGCATCTAAAATTATTGGGTGCTTGATGACAAACCTTAAGAGAAAAAGGAAAAAGAAAGATTGGAAATTTGATAGCGGTATATGCAAGTAAACAAGACATCAAAAGTTGAGTATTTAAAACTTATTACCATTTTTTTCATCTCTTGGGGTATTGTTGAACTAAACCTTCCATTTTGGTTAGGTTTTTTACTTTTTTTCTATATTTTCAAAATCAATATTCCTTCAATGTCACTAGCCTGGGTCGCTGTATTTATGTTCTTAAGATCTTTGCAGATCGCAACACAGGGAATATTTACCGAGACACCTCTCATACACACTCATATGTACATTGCATTGGGCTTGCTTTGCTTGTATCTAGATGCAAGCATTAAAAAAGAACAAAAAAATCAATGGGGAGGGTTGTTAAAATCCCTATTGGGTATCCTGGTTGCAACATTCTTATTGGCTTACATAATGAGTGATACATCGATTATGGGCTTTCTGGTCGCGCTTCCAATAGCGAGCATTTTTATTTCTAAGGGTTGGAGAAGTTATCTTTGTTGCTCAGCCTTTATGATCTATATAAAAACAAACTATATTACAGCAATGCTGCCTGCCGATGAACGAATTTTATGGCTTGTTTTGGTGAGCTGTTTAACTTGGGGTTTATCAGAATTAATTTCACAAATAAACTTTAAAAAAGCAACGCATCCATAATGTTTATTGCTCTTTCGTTTTTGCTACTTTTGGGACAGGGGCTGGGGTTTCAAAACAGCTGGCAGGACCCAACACCAGGTGATTTTGAATTACCGGTTTTTACAACATTTGATTACAAATGGCAAGATTATCAACAGTCAGATCTTGAACAAGAATCAATAATCTATATTTTTCATCCACTGGACAATACTGCTGCAAGAGTTAGAGAACGCAATTTGAAAGAGCTAAATGCGATTAACAATATTCTTCCGGTTTTTGCTATAACTCAAGAAGGGAACTGGGGTAGTAATAGAGAAATTGAAAAACGTATTAAACCCCAATATCCTGTATTGTTTTCACAACCTGATTTAAAACTTGAAACATGGGTTAAAACATGGAAAAAAAGTATCCCGGCAGCTCTATTGGTTCAAAACGGTAAAATTGTCGCACATGGCGAACCGTTTGCTATGCTGATGTTAGTACTTGATTTAAAAAACAACATTGAGATACCGACATTTGCTAATTCTGGCTTATTGGGCTTTTGGTCACAGTCCCCATTTTCAACAAGTAAATCTGACCAGGCCGAAGCAGGCACGAATATTGCTGATTGGATGCAGTGGAAAGAGCTTAACTCAAAAGAGGCTTCTTCGGCAAATGTAAAAGAAGAAGGCATCTTGATGCTCAAATGGAGCTCTACGGTTGAAAAGGATGCTAAAAAAAACCTTATTGCAGGCTGGCTTAACCGCGTCATTAAAACAAAACCGCCCGAGGGTCAAACGATTGACTCGTGGCTTTTGGAGCCACTGGCTGAAGTTCAAAACATAAAAATGCTCAACCATAATTCTTATGGTTGGATTAATTTTTTAAATCAAAATTTTGAACAAGCTTCTGTTTTTTTTGAAGAAGAAGCTATGCTTCAAGAGGGGTTCATGGCGTCGATTTCAAAGGTGAACAGCCTATTAAGCAAAAGCTTAAATCCGGATTTAGAAAACCCAGATAAAATTTTGCCTGCTTACTTTCAGGCAATATTTGAAGAAGCTCCTGCCTCTATACGAGCACCACTATTTGGATATTTGAATTCCATGGTGGAAAAACAATCCCAATGGTGGCCTGGCTCACAACCCCCATTGCAGTGGTTCTTTTTACAAGGTGTGGGAGCATATTTTGGAGAAGATCAGGAAAGTGCCAATATGCATTTTGAAAAAATCAAACAAAATCCAGATTGGATGAATATATTAGAACAATGGGGAATCAATGATCTTTAAATTGATTTTTACCGCATGTCTTCTGTGGTTAGTTTTATCTGTTGGAAAAATCAATATCCTTAAAGAGGAGATTGCACAGGCAAAACAAAATACAAAAAAATTGAAAGAGGAAATGGTAAGCGTCCTGGGTGACATCGCTGCACTTAAGAATCAAGATCTGGGTTATGAGGATGGGGGCAGATTGGCTCTAAACTCCTTGATGCTGATTGCAAAAAAGCCAATTAATGAACAGGAAAAACTTATTTATGAATTTTTAGGCGAAAATTTAAACGAACACTATAAAATTTTAATAAAGGAACAAATAGAACTATCTCAAAAAATTACAGCTACAAAAAAAATGGAGTCTATGCTAATTAAAAGGTTAAAAAAAATAAATTCATCATTTTGGCTTGACCCACTGAATGCGGGTAAAAAATGGAGCTAGACATTCTTGTAGAACTGTTTGGATTAATAAAAAATCTGTATAAGCGGGTTTTAAAAACCGTGAATGAAGAAGCTCTTATTGGGGAAATCAACACCATCCAGGAAAAGTTATCCCGAGAAGAATATTGGAGCGACTCCAAAAAATCAATACCTCTGCAGAAAAACCTTTCTGTTTTACAAAAAAAACAAGAAGTTCTAATAAATTTAAAATCAGAATTTACTGACGTCTCTGACAATTGCGAATTGCTATCACTCGAGCCTGACCAAAAAATGCTTGAAATTGCAATTGAATCAGCAAAAGAGCTTCAAGAAAAACTAGAGAAGCTGGAAATTGAATTCTTGTTTCAAAAACCAGAAGACAAGAATGATTGCATTTTGACGATTAACGCAGGTGCTGGTGGCGTGGATGCGCAGGATTGGGCCAATATGCTTTTGAGAATGTACACAAGATGGTCTGAAATTATGGGCTTCAAAACAAAACAAATCTCAAAAACAGCCGGGACCGAAGCAGGGATACTCTCATCAACAATTGTGATCCAGGGACTTTGGGCCTCAGGCTGGTTGAGTGCTGAGGCTGGAGTGCACCGCTTGGTTAGATTATCTCCTTTTGATTCTGCAAAACGTAGACATACATCATTTGCCAATATTGAAATAACACCTAAGATTGAAGAATCCCAAGATTCTGATCTTGACATGAAGGAGATAGATGTGTCTTTTTTCAAAAGTGGAGGCCCAGGGGGGCAACACGCAAACAAGACATCATCAGCAGTTAGGGCCATCCATAAACCTTCAGGAATAGTTGTTACGTGTTCGAATGAGAGAAGTCAACATCAAAATAAATCTATTGCCCTGGCTATTTTGAAAAGCAGATTAATCCAGTTAAGAAAAAACGAGGAGCTGGGACGTAGGTCAAAAAGCCAAAAAGTAGAAATAGCTTGGGGCAATCAGATTCGATCTTACGTTTTGCACCCTTACCAAATGGTTAAAGATACTCGAACCGGTTCAGAGTCAGGCAATGTGCAAAAAATACTAGATGGTGAATTAATTGGAATGATGAGGGATTTCCTTTTACAGGCCAATGCTTAAAAAAATACCATTAATTATCTATCTTATTTGCTGCAATGTCTGGTTTGCAAAAGCCTTAAACTGCCCACAAAACAAATTAACAGAAAATGCATTTGCTGACTCAGTGTATCAATCTTTTTATGAGGCTGAAGAAAAAACTGATATTATTTTTGCTCTAAATGATGAAGGGGTTGAGGATATAAACTTTTTTAAAAAATCCTTCCGAGCAAAAATACTGCTACAAAAAATCAAAGAAGAGGATTTTTTAAAATCATCTGTAATTAGTGGTGCTATTTTTATGCAAAATGCTCTTGGCTCAACAGACATACATATAATCGGAACGACGGAGATGGGTGCCATTGCATCATTTTCACCAAGCCCAAATCAAATAATTACAATTAGTTTTAGTGAAAAATTTCAAACAGCCTTTTTTCCTAAGAAAAACTTCTCTGATCCGGTGATTGAAAACCTTCAAGGATCAAAGGTTGTTGAAAAATTTCCACAGTTGCTTAACAAGGAAATGCTTTTAAGCAACATCGAGCTCAAGGAAAAAATGGCAACAGAGATTGTTAAAAGATCCGCTGAAGCAATGTGTTTTAGGTACCAGGGGGCTCCAGGATGATCATCCTGACCAATGATGATGGTGCTCACTCTCCTGCACTAACAACAACATTAGATGCTTTGTCTGATAAAAAAATTCTACCGGTGGTGCCGTCTCGAGATGTTTCGGGTTGTTCAATGTGCATCACGATAGATCGACCAATCAGTGTAGAAAAAATAATGATTAACAAGCATGAAGTTTTTGCCTGTGATGGAAAGACTGCAGACTGTGTTTTGCTTGCAAAAACAATAGCCAAAGAACCCATTTCTGCCTTGATTAGTGGTATTAACACTGGGCCAAACCTAGGTGTTGACGTGTTGTATTCTGGAACGATAGCGGGAGCTAGGAAAGGGACGCTCCTAAATATACCATCTGTTGCTATTTCTATTGAAAAAAACTACAAGAAACAAGAAAAAATGCATTATGAATCAGCTGGTTTAATACTCAGGCTAATTAAAGATTTAATCATTAACAACCCGCCTCCAAAAAGACATTTTGTAAATGTGAACATCCCTAACCAGCCAATAAAAAAGATTCGTGGGGCTTTAAGCACGATTTTGGGGAGAAGGGGATATGTTGACAGGATGAAAAAAATAAATAATAAAACTGGAAAAATGAGTTTTATCTGTGAAGATGAAGAGGTTCGTGAGGATTTCACGCCACAAACAGATTCATGGGCAATAAGTGAAAAATTTATTTCCTTAACGCTGTTAAAAGATATGATTAATGATTCTGTTAGTAATTGGAGTTTGGACCCATGGATCCAAGCCATAAATACTTTCTTGGAGGGAAGAGATGAAAAAATATGAATTACAAACTTTTCAATTAGTAGTTGGTTTATTTGTAGTGTTTTTTGTTGTCAGAGCAATTTCTGCAGGCATCAGTGGGACAAGGGGTCCTGATATCCCCGTAAAGCAAATTTCCCATGACGATCACGGACATGACGATCACGGACATGACGATCACGGACATAGCGAGGGTCATTAATTTTTGTTTGAATATGTAATTTGCGGGCTGGGCTCAATGGGTATCGCTATTGCTGAAATTTTAAAAAGTAAAAAAATTCCATTCAAGGTTTTAAGAACCAAAAACAATATAAGCAAAATTGCAGAACTTGGTTATGACGATATAGCTACAGAATGCTTGGATGCCTCAAAACCTCTTGTTCTCTTTTTATGCTATCCCGACCTTGTAACAACAAGCAAAAAATGGATAGCGTCGTTAAACTCAAATAAAGTTTTTTTTGTATGCTTAACAGGTTGGCCAATCATTAATAGAAAGTGGCCAAGCAAAAGTAACGTTATCATGTATGCTCCAAAAGCAATTGCGTCAAAGTTAAAGCCGAAAAAATGCCTAATTGCCTTGAACGTGCACCAAGAAACAAATGAAGAAGCTCAGTTATTGATTAAATTAAATAAAATTTTTGAACCAAAACAAACAATAGCAGTTAGCCCTTTGGAGGAAACAAAATCGGACCTTTTAAGCGAACAGGTTTTACTTTGCGGATGGGCCCCATTGATAGCTTTATTGACTTATAAAAAACTTATAAAATCTGGAATATCAAAAGAACTTGCATGGGAGGAGTGCACCAGAGAGGCAAGTTACATTTTTGAAACTCTGGCCAATCTTGGTCCAGATGGATTTTCTAAAAAAATTAGCTCTTTGGCATTGCGAGGTGGATACAAGGCTATGAAAAAATTCCCCATACGCGAATGGGACAGAATGATTGATAAAATGTATTCCGAAATTGATAATGGAAATATTTTCAAATCAACGAACACAAGCCTTCCGTCCGAATCGGAAGCTCAAAAATTTTGGGAGGAATTAAACAATGAATGATCTTTACATTGATCCAAAAAAATATACCAATAAAAATAGTTTTCCAAATCCAAAAACAATAAAAGTCTACGACACAACCTTGCGTGATGGTGAACAAACCCCTGGTGTGGCATATTCTCCAGAACAAAAATACGAAGTGACAAAAATGCTTTCTGATACAGGTGTGCATATTATTGATATAGGCTTTCCGTTTGTGGCCCCATCAGAACGTCAAGCGTTACAAAAAATTATTGCTGGCAAAAGAAATGGCGAGATAAGAAAAGACCTCGAAATCTTGGTGATGTGCAGGGCAAATAAAAATGATGTTGATGCAACATTAAAAACATTAGAAAAAGTAGGTGCAGAGCCATCAGAAATAACTTTTTTGACCTTCACTTCTGCAAGTGATCTTCACATTAAAGTCAAGCTTGGACCAACTCTACTTAAAAGAGAGGGTAAAACCAGGTTCATTGAAGATGTGCAATGGTACAGGGAAGCTAATTGTAAAATGATGGAAGAAATTTGCTCTTATATTAAGTCCCATGGTGTAAAAAAAATAGAACTTGGTACAGAAGATGCAAGCAGATCAGATATCTCTTATTTAAAGGAGCTGATAGATCGCTCTGTCTCCAAAGGTGCAAACAGATACATATTTCCGGACACGACCGGATCACTAACACCCGAGTCAACAAGGTACTATGCTAGGGAGTTGAGAAAGGCGTTTCCTAAGCTTGCAATGGTGAGTCATTTCCATAACGACTTCGATCTAGCAGCAATTAACACTATAGTGGCACTGCAAGAAGGTATGGAGGGTTTTAGTGTTTCCGTCAATGGAATAGGTGAAAGAGCCGGTAATGCAGCATTACACAATGTGGCTGTAACATTAAAAGTGTTATACGGGATTCAAATCCCAAATTTCCGTTATGACAAATTGAAGGAGCTTTCTGAATTGGTTGAATCTTATTCAGGAATGCCAATTAGACCTAATGAACCAGCTGTAGGTAGGAATGTTTTTGCTCACGAATCCGGAATCCACACACATGGCATGCTTAAAGATCCTCAAACATATGAACCTATACCGCATGATTTACTTGGTGTTAAAACAAGGTTTGTCTACGGCAAACACACGGGTATGGCTTTGGTTGAAGACTTGTTCAAGAAGTATGCAAAAGATATATCAGATAAAAATATTGAAGTTACCAAAAGGTTAAAAACCAACGTACTTCAAAAAATAAAAGAAAAACGTGAAAAAATGGCAGAAAGAGAGGTTGCGTCTAAAGCCATAAATAAATATAGAAAAATACTAACTGAAATTGAACTTGATGAAAATGAAGTTTTAGAAATAATATACTCCTTAGGAGATGGAAAATGATACATAAACTGAATGAGCCAGTTGCAATTATTGGAGCGAAAAGAACGCCTGTGGGTAAATTTGGTGGAGGCCTGGCGTCCTTGGCAGCAACCGAATTAGGCTCTATAGCGGCAAAAGCAGCAATAAAACAATCTGGTGTTGCATTACAAGACATATCTTTATCAATTTTTGGTCAAGTGCTACAAGCTGGCTGCGGACAAAATCCAGCACGACAAGTCGCACTTGGTGCTGGCCTTCAAGAAAGTAGCATTGCTTTTACATTAAACATGGTGTGTGGTAGTGGGCTAAAAGCAATACATACAGCAGCTCAATCCATAAGGGGAGGGGAGCATGATTTTGCAGTGGCAGGTGGTATTGAATCAATGTCAAGATCTCCCTATTATTCAAAAAAAAGTCGTTGGGGTGTTGGGTATGGAAACATGTCCCTTGAAGATGGCATGCTTGTTGATGGCTTGACAGATGCATATAGTAAAAAACATATGGGCGAAGCTGCTGAGTGGGTTGCTGAAACATACAAAATTTCAAGATCAGCAATGGATGAATATGCCTTAAACAGTCATAAAAAATCATTATCTAGTCGAAAAAAACTAAGACGTGAAATCATTCACGTGCACACTAGGAAAAAAAGTATAAATGAAGATGAGGGCCCCCGTGATACATCTATTGAAAAACTTGAATCGCTAAAAGCTGTTTTTAAAAGGGATGGATCAGTAACTGCTGGAAACTCATCATCAATAAATGATGGTGGAGCAGCTGTTGTTTTGGCATCTAAAAAAACTGTTGAAGAAAGAGGTTTAAAGCCGTTATGCTGGATCAGAGATTCTGTTGATGGTGGAGTGAAGCCAGAACAGGTTCTCATGAGTCCTGTTTCTGTTTTCAAAAGGATGAGACTTACTTTTGGTTTAGGTGTGAAAGATTTTGATGTCATTGAAATAAATGAAGCGTTTTCGTGCCAGATGGTTGCCCTTCAGAGAGAATTGAAAATTAATCAAAATCAATTAAACCCTTTGGGTGGCGCTGTTGCCCTTGGACATCCTATTGGTTGCTCAGGTGGGAGAATTGCTGTTTCCCTGCCGTATCAACTGGAAAACTCGGCAAATGGCATGGGTTTTGCTGCGTTATGTCTGGGTGGCGGTAATGGTACGGGTTTGATTTTTCAGAGGAGTTTGAATTAATCTGTTAGAATTGCTCATTACGTAATGAGTACATTAAGAACATATCAGCCTAAAAAAAGGCACAGAAAGCGTGTACATGGATTCAGAAAGAGAATGCTGCGCCCAGGTGGAAGAGCTGTTGTTAGAGCAAGAAGGCGTAAGGGCAGAGCCAGACTCACTCATTAAATTGTCGAAAAGCTCTTTATGGAACCACAGCCTTAAAGGATGGGCATACTTTAATCCTAGAAAAACTCGTAGAAAAACCATCAAGCTGCAAAAAAATGTGGATTTTTCATTATTGGAGCTAAAAACTAAAGTACCAAAAATTGGTATTGTTCTGACGAAAAAATGTGGAAAAGCTGTTGTTAGAAACCGAACCAAGAGGCAGGTCAGAGCGTGGTTTTTAAAAAACACAAGTCACCTCTCACCTAAAGCAAGAATATTGCGTTTCCATGGGGAGTCCGCAGGACCATTGACGGAAATTCTAAAATCCGTATCGAGACATTGGGATGATAAGTAAAATTTTTATTTCTCTAATTAAGTGTTATAGAAAAAACATAAGTCACCTTTTTCCTCCATCGTGCCGTTTTTCTCCAACTTGTTCAAAATATTGCCTTGAAGCATTTGAAAAATACAATCCAATAAAAGCTTTTGTTCTATCTTGTTCTAGAATTTTAAGATGTAACCCTTTGTGTAAGGGTGGGGATGATCCTTTAACATGACAGAGTCGTTAGCTAAAGCTTTTTTTGCATTAATTGAAATATTGCATTCATTCACAAATGCTTATGGCTTTGATTTAATAATATTGACGATCATTGTAAAAACAGCTCTTTACCCATTAACAATGCAACAAATGCGTAATCAGAGGTTGATGCAGAAGATGGCACCAGAATTGAAGAAACTAGACCATCTCAAAAACAAAAACCCTCAAGAGTATCAACAAAAAACAATGGATTTATACAAGAAATACAAGACAAACCCTTTGGCTGGGTGCTTGCCAATGTTTATCCAGTTTCCAATAATTATTGCATTGTTCAGAATGTTAAGAGATCACTCAATAAATAATGGGGTTTTTTTAACTGAAAATCTGTTTGGCGTAAACCTTGGGGCAACCCCAGTTGCAACAGTTGTGTCCCTTTCAGAGGCACAAAGGCTAACTGGCTCAACAGCTCTACCATCACCATGGGGGAATGACCCAACCTTTATTAGCTTTTATTGGCCAGCCTTAATTCTTTTAGCTTTCTACCTCGGGACAACAGTTCTTTATCAAAACCAAATGATGCCAGCAAAAAAGGAAGGTGAGGACAGCATGCCTCAGCCTTTTAATCCAAAAATATTTACATTCATGATTTTAATTTGGGGATTATTTTTCCCAGCTGGTTTAATTTTTTACTTCATTGTTTTTAATGTTGTAAGCATTTTTCAAACAAAAATGATCTATAAAAAATTAGATGCAGAAAATGCTTAAAAAAAACCAAAAAACTGACCAGGGCAAAAAAATTCATTATTTCTTCAGTGGTCCAACAGGTAGACTTGCTTGGATACTATTTGCATTATTTATCTTTCTGGCAATACCACAAAAAAACAAAACGGCCAAGTTAAGTATGGTTAAAAACGATTTAACTCTTTCTGAAAATTTTTACGAACTTCATATTTTTCCTGAAGAAAAAATGCTTGATCTTGATACTGGAAGTTTTGAAGAAGCTGTAACAATGCTTGATTTTTTTCTTTCATATTCCGATTTATACAAAATAAAAATTGCATTGCCTGAAAATTATCAACTAATTGATGATTTAAGGTTGTTTTTAATAAGTTTTGTTAACGAGGAAATTGAATTTGACTTCATTGAATACCCAGAAAAAGATTATGCTGCTGGGGGGTTTGTGCTGTGGACCGATTCAAAATCTACCTTTAACGAAAAGCTGTCTATCAAAAAATCCATGGAAAATCTTAAAGAAGAGGAGTACAGGTTGCTTGAATCAACCTGGTTAACCGCTGCACAAAAAACCAAAAGTCCCGTTTCGTCAATTCAAAATGGTTGGATTTTTATTGAGCACCCTTACAGAAATCCAAAAGAAGAATTTCTAATTATGGATAATGTTTCTTTTGTGGAGTTGGATATGGGTATTGATGCTGATTTTCTTAAAAAGAATAAACGAGTTTGGAAGGGCAGCATAAAGCCAAGTGCTTTAAGACTCATTATTGGTTCTTTCTGTTTTTCTTTTTGCAGTGATGGTGAGGTTATGCCTAATTTACCAATCGTGATTAAAATCACAAATGGCATGACAACTCATTGGTCTTCAGGGTACCCGCAACAAGGGTGGTTAAATCATTGAACAGTCAAATTCTCTCTATAGATGGCCCTGCCGGTTCTGGAAAAACTACAGTTACAAAATGTTTGGCTGAAAAAATTCAAGGCGCGTCCATAAGCAGTGGTCTTGTATATCGAGTTTTGGCTTTCATCTGCAATGAAGATTCGGAACTGGCTGAAACAATCCATAATGTAAATGATTTTAAATCTGCCATCGAATGTTTAGGGTTTAAATTCCGGAACGGGTGCACGATTAAAAATTCAAAAAATCAAGACATTACTGAAATCTTCTATACAAAAACAATAGACCGAATCAGTAGCCGAATTGCAAAAAAGAAAGAGAATCGATTGATAGTGAGTGGTTTTCTTGCCTTTTTTGTTAAAGAATCATGGGCAAAAAATTTTGATACCATTATTATTGAGGGAAGGGACATAGGGTCTGTAGTTTTTCCCGACGCTAAATGGAAAATCTATCTTGATGCATCTGTAGAGGCAAGAGTGTTGAGGAGGAATCAAGAGCGTGATGGCGCTGGTGATGACATCTCAAAAAGAGACAGGTCTGACAAGGATCGAAAAAACAGTCCGCTTGTTGTCCCCTCTGGAGCATTAATTATTGATTCAACTAGCTTGAACCTTAAGGAAGTTATTGCGTTAATATTAGAACACATCCATGAATAAAAACAAAAAATACCCGTTTAGCATTCCGTCATATTGGTTTGCTGTCAACATATGTAAATTTTTTTTATTTTGCTGCAATTCGTTTCGATTTACAAAAAAAGACAAATTCAAAAACAAAAAACCTGTTATATTTGTTGCAAACCACACAAGTCATTTTGATCCACCACTAATAGTCAGTTCAAGAAAAAGGCCTGTAAGGTTTTTGGCGAAATCATCCTTATTTAAGGGTTTGCTAGGAGCAGGTATGAAATCTTGGGGTCAAGTACCTGTTTATAGAACTGGAAAGATGGCAGGAATAAGCGTAATTAAAATTGCAATTGATGTGGTATTAGCTGGATGGGATATTTGCCTGTTTGTAGAGGGTACGAGAAGCACAGACGGAATCTTTAAACCACATCGTGCTAAAACAGGAGCAGCGACCATAGCACACAAATCAAAAGCTTTTGTTGTGCCTGTTGGAATCATTGGTTCACATAATGCCTTTCCAAAAGGAAGCAAATTGCCAAAAAGATGTCATTTAGATATAGTTTTTGGTGATCCGATTGAAACTGAAGAATTCTTTAGCGGCAAGCTGAACTCTCAAACCGCCAAAGTGTTTACAGAAAAAATTGTCAGAAGCATTGATGAGCTTTTGCCCGAAAATCAAAAAGCACTGTCAGAATCATGGAAAAGGTTTAAGGGTTAAAATGCTCTTTTGCGCTCGTAGCTCAACTGGCAGAGCGTCGGCTTGCGGAGCCGAAGGTTGTAGGTTCAAGTCCTACCGGGCGTGTATACACAACTGAACAAGCGCTCGTAGCTCAACAGGCAGAGCGAGGCCCTCCTAAGGCCTAGGCTAGAGGTTCGAGTCCTCTCGAGCGTGTTCAGTTAAGTATTTTTGATTCTGTTTTTGCAAAATGGAAACTTTTAGGCAAACCTAAAATTCCCAACATACGATTTCCACTTAAGGCATGTTGTAGTTGTTTGTAATTTTTATTTGATGGCTTTCTGTCAAACGCACCGTCAATTCTGGTGGGCTGACTTGGAATCTGATAGCCCTCTTCTCTAAATTCTGGAAACCACTCATTCGCTTTGTCCTTTAGAATTTTATGGATTCTTCTTTTAGCAAACATTGAACTGGCAAACCATGCATCGTCAAACCAGGCACCCACAAAAACACGCCTACCTTCTTTTGCGGGTGAGTCTGAATCACCCATTCTCATACAGCCAACAATAAGGTTTTCATCGATCGGAGCTGCTTCTGGTATTGCTTGAGATATATGAAACTCTCCTGAATGCTTTCCGTTAGCAGAACCGACAATTTGAACAAACCTTGATTGTGGCCAACCCATCTTTTTGCCTATCGCATCGGTAGAAATATTACAATTGCTGATATTGGCTTCATCAACTACAGATCCACCTGATGCCTTCCATAAACTTTCCACTTCTGATCTCCATGTTTGAACATTAAGCATCATCCATGGTTTGATATCTTGCTTTAACAATTCAGCCACACCAGTTAATCTGTTTTCAGACGGTTGACTAGAGCCTGTTGCAACAAGCAATAATTGCATCCATTTTACCCAGTTTGAATTTTTATGTGTTTCAAACCTGTATTCCTTCATGGGTGGAAAAAAGGAAAAACTTCTATCTAGTGGTATCCCGGCTTTTTGAGCCAGGTATTCAAGGGTGTGTTTATCCCAATCACGAGTTTGTGCAGCAACCAAAAGGTCAGAAATCTCTTCTGGAGAACCTTCAATCTCCTGAACTTTAGAGCAAAACTGAACCGGATCAGAACAGACATCAAGTGATTTGTCTCCAAGATGCAATTTTGTCTTGAGGTATTGGTGTGCAATGCCAGTGGGTGGCGTTCCAAGAAAAACATAAGGCTCTTGTGGGTGCCTTGTTTTTTTTTCTTTGGTTTTTTTAAGCCAGAAGCCTGGCTTGTGTTTGGCAACGATGCTTTGAGCGGCATAAACCGCCAAAGCATCATCACCCTGTATGTTTCTATTCAGGAACTAAAAGCTGCCTTTTACATTCCATGACAGTTGCCAATTGTTGTCATTGTTGCCCGATTCATTACCCCAGTCAAGCACCCAAGACATCTTTACATTATCAGCAGCCTGTCTGGATAAACCTAATGATAGGTAGTCAACATTGTTTCGGAAAGAACCAAACATGTTTGATGTAACGCCTGTTTTCCTCCACGCAATGCTTCCATCCCAGCCGTCAAGCAAGTTTATATTTGTCTTGATCTCATAGCTGCTGTCGCCACTGTTTTGTGATGCAGCATCCCAGAGATAAGTAATATTAAGATCTTTGTTTATAAGATTTAATGTAGACGCAATGCTTCCAACCTTACCACCTGCATTTTCAGTCCAACCAAAAGTGCCAGGAAGGCCGAAGACCAATGAATCTGATGTTGCTTGCAGGAATGTAATCTCACTCATCGTGCTTGCATTGTTATCATCCATCCAACCTGTAACAAATCTATAATCCTTCAATTCACCGCCTATCACAGCACCCTCGAATGCCTGGTAAGGATTCCATGAGAAATTGGACTGTGTCCAGAAAGGTTCAAACCTTCCAACTACATAATCCAAACCATTTGCAGATGATTTGCCGTTGTAAACCATGTATGTTTCATGAAGGTCAAAAGCCCAATTCCTTGAATCACCGTTTACGTTTCCATCAAAATCATTTGATGTTACAGGTACCCATGGCCCCCCTCTCATAAACATGTTTCTTCCGCCGACAGCCATGTCGTCCATTTCGGTTTGCAAAGACATTCCGAACATGAAGTCACCTGATTCATGGGCCATATCCATTCTCATGTGACCCCATAGGTTTTCTGTATTGTTGCCCCCGCCTTGCTGTTCGCTCAATTCAAAACCATAAGTAAAAGCAAAACCTGGACCGCCACCTGGGCCAATCCTGCTGATTCTGTCATCAAGATTCTCAACCTCACTCCAGAGGTCCATAACCTCACCAGAAAGAGCATCGATTCTCAATTCATTAGCGGCAATTGCAGCCCTAACTTCATCAAGCTCAGCGTCAAATTCACTTCTCAACATGGCCATTAGGCCAGAAACGTCATCAGGGGTTCCACCCTCGCTTCCGCCAAATCGCATAGCCAGGTCTCTTTCAAGCCTTGCAAGCATAACTGCCCATTCGTATCTTGTCATTTTCTCATCGCCTTTAAACTCCTCATCAGGGTATCCAATCACATAGCCTTTTGCTGCAAGGTATTCAACAGCATCGTATGCCCAATGATCTACAGGAACATCATCAAAAGCTCCTGCCTTCAGGTTAAAAGAAAACACAAATGCTAGTGCTATCAATAAGATATTTTTCATAGTTCACAAACCTCCAAAAAAATAGTTACTCTATTAGATTATAGGGATATATTTGTTTTCTGGTTATTTTTTAAAGGGAAACAAAAGAAAGATTGAGTTAAATATAGCGCAAAAGCTTCCCAAACCTAACAAATCGACTGAGTTGCGACTGATAACCAATGTTGATCCAATGTTGAGACAGACTGAGAAAAAAAGCAACCACGACATTAATGTAAGGTTTTTGTCTTCTTTGTAATTTTTAGCTATAGCCAGTACTACACAAGACACTATCAAAAGCACCTTAACTGCTGAAGTTTCATTTAGTGTTGTGCTGCTGTACCATGGAAGAAAACCGCCAAGCAAGCTAATTACAAGTGATGTGATTGTTTTTTTATTCACTTTCACTAATTTCCATTTTTATCCAATTAAAACCTTTCTTATAGCCTCTCTTGGAGGCAAAACCTGTTGAACAAATTGTACATTCCTGATTGAAGCTTATATTTTCACCTAGTTGACTCCTTAAAATTTTACCCATGTTGAGAAAAGATTTATTGTCTCGATTAATCAAGAAGGGTTTTCCAAAGTGTTCCATGCCTTGTTTTTTTCCAAATTCATAACAGCACTCTTTAGCAAAAGGGAAAACATGTATATCAACCTCTCCGTTAAAAAAACCTTGCATCTTTTGGCATATTCCGGAAGCAATGCCCCTCCAGCCTGCGTGAACTATTCCTGCAGATTTTGCCCCAACAAATGCAACGCAAGTGCAATCTGCAGTTTTAATCCAATACCGTCCTGCCTTGGTTGCAAAAATACCATCAGCAGCTAAATTGTTATGTTGCGGGTTTTTTAATATTTTAGTTTCATGTTTTTGCTGCAACCTTATACCTTCTTTTGGCATATATGGTGGCAAATAGAGCGAAAAGGTAACCTTTTTATTCAGTTTGGAAAACCATTTCATCATTATGGATATTATCATTTAATATTGCTGCCGGTGTGGCGGAATGGTAGACGCGACGGACTTAAAATCCGTTGTCCGCAAGGACGTGGGGGTTCGAGTCCCTTCGCCGGCATGCTTAATATTATGGATGTTTTAATTGGGCAAAAACTTGCAAAACTAAGGCAACAAAAGGGTCTTACCCTAAATGATGTTGCCAAAGAGGTGGGGATATCTGCTGTATACATCTCTCTATTGGAAAGAGGGTTAAGAAAAAACCCAAGCAAAGAAGTCTTGAAAAGATTGGTTAGCCTTTATGGTGTCTCTGAAACAAGCTTGCTTAAGCCAGGATCCTCGTCGCCACCTGTTGAGGATGATTCTGGTGGTGTTGATTACACACAAACTCAAGTAACACCTGGAGCTATACCGAAAAATCCTCAGGGTATTCCTGTATCTGTTCGTCGTTTTTTAGAGAGTGAAGATGCTGATTTCCTAAGGCCAAGTGCCGGTGAAATACGAATCCTCGTTGCATGGGCGAGAAAAAACCACCATGCATCCCCTGAAGAAGTTATGTTTTATCTTATTGAGAAAGTGAGGCCATCACTACCAAAACAATTTTGAAATCTGTTTGGATTGTTTCTGCCCAGAGGACGCCGATTGGAAAATTTGGTGGTGGTTTTAAGGATTTTAATGCTGTTGACCTGGGTGTGCTGGCAACACAAAAAACCATTGCGCAAAGTGTTTTTGATGCAAAGGATGTTGATTTAACAATTTTTGGACATGGAAGACAGGGTGGAAGCGGACCAAATCCCTCAAGGCAAATTGCAATTCGATCTGGTTTGAATGAATCGACAACCTCATACACCGTAAATCAAGCTTGTGCATCTAGTCTTTTAGCAATAAAACATGCTTTTTATGAACTTCAAAATGGTAACTCTAAAGCAATAATTGCTGGCGGTATAGAGTCAATGAGCTCTCTTCCCCATTACCTATTTGAATCCAGATGGGGCAAGGGTTACGGAAACATCAAGGGTTGGGATGCCAACTATAAAGATGGATTCTTTTGCCCTTTAGCAAATCAACTAATGGGTTTAACGGCTGAAACACTTGCAAAAGAGGCTCAAATAGACAGGCGGATGCAAGAAGAATTTGCTATTCAAAGCCACAACAAAGCACAAAACGCTTCCAATAATGGAATTTTTAAAAATGAAATGTTCGATGTAAAAACAAAAAAATCAACAATCACAAAAGACGAAACGATTCGAGAGAATCCAGATCCCAAAAAATTAGCAAAATTACCCACTGTTTTCTTAAGTCAAGAAAAAGGTGGAACTGTCACTGCTGGAACCAGCTGTTCTATGGCAGATGGAGCTGCGTCAATGCTTCTTGTTGGCGACATATCTCCTCCACCTGGCGCTTTAGCTAAAATTGTTGGATTTTGTGACACTGGTGTGGCGCCAACACATATGGGAATTGGACCTGTGTCAACATGTCAAAAATTAGAAAAGATAACCAATTGGAAAACCTCTAGTTACCAACATGTTGAGCTTAATGAGGCGTTCGCTGCGCAGGTTTTAGCATGTCAACAACACCTTAACATAAAAAAGAACAGACTGAACCCTTATGGTGGCGCGATAGCTCTTGGACACCCTATTGGATGTACTGGTGCAAGAATTGCCACAACATTGTCACACTCAATAAAAAGAATGGGCAAGGGCACGCGTGGCTTGGCAACATTATGTGTAAGTGGCGGCATGGGTTTTGCTCTTGCCCTTGAAAGCTGCTAGGGTAAAACACTTAAGGCAAAACTTGTTGTTAACCATGTTATAAACATGAAAACAACCACCGTACCCATTTCACCATGTTTTTGTTTGAAGATATGGTGAATGTGTCTTTGATCAGGTTGGGATATTTTTTTAAATAATTTTAAAAGTGTTCTTTTTTCCCCTTTCCTGAAGGGGGCCCTTCTTATAATAGCCCAAAAAACATCCAGGAAAGGCAAAAAGAAAAACAAAATAAAAAATTGAAAATGAATATCTGGATCAAATAATTCAGGTCCTCCAATTTGTGTAATTGAAATCCAAAATGCTATTGATCCGAGCAACAATGATCCGGAATCACCAAGATAAATGTGTTTATTTTTCAAACTTGAATAACCAGCCCCCAAAACAATAAAAGAAATTGCGAAATGCTGTCCTGACTGAAGGAATAAAACAAAACACAAAAGGGGCAGTAAACCATTAACACCGTCTAGAAAGTTAAACCCGTTAATGACTAACAACCCTAAAAGCAACAAAAAAACTAACTGATTTAAATTTAAATCGAAATTAGACAAAAACCAACAAATAACAATGGCTTGTAAAAACAATTTTTTTAAAGCTTTCATGTCGTGCAAATCGTCAAAAAAACCTATCATGAAAAACCCAAGAAATAAAAATGGCACATAAGGTGTTAAGAGCTGTATATCGATGCTGAGACTGTCATAAATGAAAAAACATGCAAATAAACCAAACACAATTGCCCAGCCTCCTACAAGTCTTCCGGGGTTGTTCTTGTTTCCTGTTTGTCTTTGTTTGAAAATGTCTGCATCCTTAGAGCTCTTAGAAAAATAAAAAGACAGACATGTTGTCAGGGTGAATGAGAAAATTGCGGTAAAAAAATCAGTCATTATTTGGTTTTTGGCTGAAAAAAATCAAATATCTATATTCATTACTTTTGTTGCATTTTTCTGAATGAAAATTTTTCTTTCTGAAACGTCTTTGCCCATCAGGGATGTAAATGTGTTTTCGGCATCCACAACATCTTCAACCTTTACTCTTTCTAAAATTCTTGTTTCCGGATCCATGGTGGTTTCCCAAAGTTCATCTGCATCCATCTCACCCAAACCTTTAAACCTCATAATGGTGGGGTTTCTTCCTTCCCACTTTTCCAAAAGAGCTTCCTTTTCCCTTTCATCTATAACATACTTTTCATCTTTGCCTGCTCTTATTTTGTACAACGGGGGTCGGGCTGCATATATATGTCCATTTTCAATCAATGACGGCATGTGTCTGTAAAAAAATGTTAGCAAAAGTGTTTTAATATGTGCACCATCAACATCCGCATCGGTCATAAATATAATCTTGTTGTATCTCAACTTTTGTGCGTTAACCCCTGTTTGTGCAATTGATGCTCGTTCGCTTAATGGGAAAATTCTTCGAACTGTTTTTGCTCCCTCTTGCATTTCAGCATCTGGGAACTCTTGTTCAAAATCCTCATCACTCATGTATTCAGTCCTTGGCGTAAACCCTATGCCTATTGCCTGGATGAGAGCTTTGATCTCTTCATTGTTAAGCCATCTCGATTCAGTGTTGGCTTTTTCAACATTTAAAATTTTACCCCTGAGCGGTAAAACAGCTTGGAAATGGGGATCGCGAGCTTGTTTGGAGTTGCCGCCTGCGGAGTCACCCTCGACAATAAAGAGTTCTGTTCTTGTTCTATCTTTTGAAATGCAGTCTGTAAGTTTTCCTGGAAGAACCCCGCTTCCCAGGTTCTCCTTGCTTCTTTCCAGGTCAAAAGCCTTTTTGGCTCTTTGGCTGGCTTTAGCGATGGTCACAGCGAGTAAAACAATTTTTCTGGCCTCTTGCGGGTGTTGTTCCAACCATCTGTAAAAATCACCAGAGACAGTTGAGTGAACAGCGCCTTTCGCAACAGTGCTACCGAGTTTACCTTTTGTCTGTCCTTCAAATTGTGGTTCATGCAAGCGTACAGTCACAATTGCTTGCATTCCATATCTAATTGATTCACCGTCAACAGAAACATCCTTATCTTCCAATTTGTAATCTTTCATGTATTTCAATAAAGTTCTTGTTACACCTGTGTTTAAACCAGTAACATGCGTTCCTCCACCTTGTGTTCGAATATTGTTAACAAAAGACAACGTTTCGCCTCTTTTTTGTGTTAAAAACTGAAGTGTTAGCTCCACGTGTACAACTGGTCCATTTTTAGTCTTAGCTTCTTTTGCACAAAAAAACGGTGTTGTTAATAGTGTGGTGTCGTTTTCTGTTAAGTCTTCTATGTATTCAGCTATGCCGCCCTCGTGGATGAATTCTTCAATGTAAACATCCACATCCCTTAGGTCCTCAAGGATGATCTTTAATCCAGGATTAAGGTAAGCCAGCTCTTTTAATCTTCTTTTTAAAGTTTTTACATTGAAGATAATTCCTTCTTTGAAAATTTGACTGTCTGGAAAAAATTGTATCTTTGTGCCTCTTGCTTTAGTTTTTCCTACCTCTTTTAAGGATGAGGTTAACTGTCCTCTTGAATAATCGATTTCATATTCCTTGCCATCCCTATAAACCCTTGCTTTCAGCCATTCCGAAAGAGCATTCACACATGAAACACCAACACCATGCAAGCCACCTGAAACTTTATAGGTTTTATCATCAAACTTACCACCTGCATGTAGGGTTCCCAGAACCAGCTCTATTGCTGGAACTTTTTTAATTTTGTGCATGTCAACAGGGATGCCTCGACCGTTATCCTCGACTTCACATGAACCATCTTCCATAAGCCTTACAGTAATTTGAGTACACTCGCCTGCCATTGCTTCGTCTATAGAGTTGTCAACAACCTCCCAAACCAAATGATGCAAACCGGCTTCTGCAGTGTCGCCTATGTACATAGCTGGACGCTTTCTTACTGCCTCCAAGCCCTCTAAAACTGTTATTTGATCGGAAGTGTATTTGTTATTTTTTGCCATTATTTTTATTGTACCGGTTTTTAAATTTATTTTTTTATTTGTTCTAAGAGATCATGCTCCATTTGCTGTAGAGTGGATTTTTTTTCCGCCTCCATTGTTACCTCTATACGAGAATGTTCTTCTGTGTTTGCCCAAAACCAAGATCCATTTTCATAGTCTGTCCTGATCCCCTGAAGGTCTCTGACACTCACAAGAGGTGAACCTGCAAGGTTCATAACTGGTTCTTCTCGAAAAAAATTTTTCAATCTAACATGTTCTGATTTTTCCAACTGCAAGATCAAAGTTCTCTTGATGCCCTTTCCGTACTTGTCAGAAATTGAAATTCTTGTTTTTGAGAGAGGTTCTGATGTTTTTTGGAGATGATTCATTAGTGAAATTATGCAATAAAGTGCGTCTGGTACCGTATTATGCAAAAACGGTATAGTTATGTTTCCTCTCTTTACAGCCATCAAGCCATTTGTTTTTTTAAGAGCATTGTGCAAGTCCTTCTCACGAGTGGTTGTGAATACAATTTTTTGATTTAACTCTTTGGCGATCTTCTGAAAAATATTGCTTGTGTTAACAGCGCAAACGATTGCACCATTTCTTTTTTCAAGCTCTGCTTTGTATAAGAAGGCTTGTATCCATTCGCCAGGCCACACAAAACCTTTATCGTCTATGATGAAAAATCTTTCGCCACTGTCATCCAAGACAAAACCCAAATCACAATTTTCACCTACAACATGCCTTGCAACATCATCAACCCTGTGCTTGTATGGTTTGTTTTTATCAACTTGCAATGTAAAAACCGTGTGTGTATCAAATATTTTTTTAGCTATTTTTTCCACAACCGGATTGGAGGTTTGAATTGTTATCTTTTTGGGCTTTTGTCGTTTTCGGATTGAAAGCAGTTCGTTTAGCTGTGTTGTTGGAATATTTTTTATTTTTACTTTTTTTTCATTGTCAAAACCATTTAACCCAACCTCGGGATGTGGGTTACCTTTTTCATCAAAAACCTTAAAACCCATCATTGCTTGCGGTGAAGATCCTGCAGTAATGATTATCGAGCAAAAATCATTTTTAACAGCCTCCCTTACAGCAAATGGTGTTAATGTTTCTTGTTTGGTTTCACAAACATTTAAACCCCAAGAATTCAACTCACCCAGGATTGCTTCTTTTACCCGTTTCCCCATAAACCTTGCCCCGTCCTCTGCAAGCAAATATTTCCTACTAGGATCAAGTGTTATTCGTAACTGTTTTAAAATTTTATTTAAGGTTAGGTCTCTACCCCATTTTCCATAAAAATAATTATCTTTAATTTTCATTTCTTACTGCAGTGTAATTTTATTTATTTTTATCTTTTGATTTGAAAGTTTTTCGATTATCGATTTTTTATTTTTGTTAAGTGTTTTTTTAATAATTGGGTGACTTTTTTTAACACTAACAAACAACTCTTGGTTTTTAAGGTTTTTTACCTCTGATTTTTTATAGGTTGGTTCTATTTTTTTTTTCCACACACCCCTAACCAACAAGAGTTCATTTAAGCCTGGACTGATCTTATTGATTATTTTTTGAATTTCTTTTTTGGGTTTTATACTTTGTTTAAAAATATTTTTCACCCTTCTATTTTAGGGTGCTTCAAAGTCATTAAAAAATATTTGTAACTGCTATCCTCGGGGTCTGAAAAAAGACAAGAAGAATGCGGATCTTCAAAACTGAAATTCACCTTATCGCTTTTTACAATTTTCAAAAAATCCAACATGAAGGAACTGTTCAAACAAACCAAAAAATCACCATCTTCAAAATCTTCTGCTGACAAAGTTTCCTCACCTTGGCCCCTTGCTGTATCATCTGTTGTTATGAGTATCTCTCCTTTATCAATCTTGATCAACGATGCATTATTGAGTTCCTGGTACTTACCAAACTGCTGCAACCTTTCAAGAGCTTTTGTAAATTCTTTTTTATTTAAAGTAACCTTTTTAGTATGTTTCCTTTCTAGTATTTTTTCATAGTCTGGGTATGTTGGCGTCAATATTGTCGCAAAAAATTTCACACCCTCATGAACAAACATGACATGATCACCTCTAACCTTTCCTTCCAAGATTCCAGTCCTTCCTGACAAGCCTTTCAATATACTTTTCAATGAATTTGTATCAACTTGAATCTTTCTTTCAATGCCACTGTGATCATCGATGCTTACTATAGCCATACGAAAACCATCAGTGTTCACAATTCTTAAAGAACTACCTCTAAAATCCAATAAAGTACCGCCAGAATACCCTTGGGAAGAGCCACCTCTAGCAACAATTAAAACCTTTTCAAGAAGTGCTACAAGGTCTTCTGTTTTGATCTCAAAAACTTCATCAGAACCTTTATCGTTAAAGGGAAAGCTGGTATGAGTTTGTGGAACTATAGATTTAAGGGTGTACCTGGAGCCTGAATTCTTTAAATGCAGAGCTCCGTCTTGATCGATATCCATTAGAACATCTCCCTCCATTCTTCTGAAAAGCTCCCTCATTTCTGCAATAGGGTAAAAGGTGTTTTCGGTTTCTTCTGATATGTTTTTATCCCTGATGGTTAGTGAACAGCCAGATACATTATTAAATGTTTCCAGGATCAAGCTTTTAGATTCATATCTTAGTCCTACATGGGATATCCCCCTTAACCCCAACAAAGCATCTCCTGCACATGCAGAAACCGTTGTCAGGCTGTCATGCAACAATGTAGAGGATATTTTTATAGCCATAAAAGTTATTTTAAAGAATAAATAGGATATTTGTTATTTGATTAATTAAATTAATTTTTATAAAAAACTACTTCTACTACTATTGTTAAAAAAGAGTTAAATTACCATTATTTTCAGGGTTAACATCTTGGTTAGAAAAATCTAAAGATATACCATGATTAATAGCAATTGATTTAACCTGACTTTTGAAAAAAGAATCTTTTTTAAGCTTTTCTTTACCCTTTTTTAACGAATATGTTATTGCAGATTTTTTAACATTTAAAACACGTGATGATGAGGCCTTGCAACCATTCGGACGATTGCACAAAAGAACAGAAGCAGCCTGTCTAGCTAAAACAACCTCCCTGGATCTTGATCCAGAAAGTAGTGATGATTTTGAAACATTAAAAACATTGCAAATTTCGTCTAATAGCGATGAACCAGGTAACGATGTGTCTGTAGACAATGCAAACGAAACAGAGTAGTCTTCAGGGTTTCCAATTGATTTTGACCAAAGAAACCTGGTTGCAATCCCTTTTAGAGCCCTAACGTCAGCAGGTAGTTTTTGAAACAGGTTTGTAGGTATGGTGTCTGAATTTTTTTCTTTGATTATTTTTGAAAGCAATATTTCACGTTCTTTTTCTAAAGGCGGTGACATTTTTATTACCAGGCCAGCAGTCAGCCTGCTTATTAATCTTGGACTGAATTCACGAATTGTTCTTGGGTGTCTATCGGCAACTATAACAATAGGCCGTGATCTTGTTAAAAAGGAATCGAAAACATTAAAAAACTCTTGAAGTGTTCTTTTTCTCCCAATGAACTTTTGTATATCGTCAACAAGCAAAGATGATTGGGAAAAAAAGTAAGATTTAAAACTGTTTAGATCTTTTTTTTCAACTGAATCAACCAACTTTTGTGTGAACTCGTCAGACGTGAAAACCCTATCGTCAAGGTTTTTTGCTGCGATATTTAGAAGATGGGTTTTTCCAATACCGGGAGGTCCGTATAAAAATATTGGAAACAATTGATTTTCTAACTTGTTTGTTGTTGTCGAAGCGATTGCCCTAAATGCATTTTCAACCCCTCTGTAAGGGTGAAAATCGTTAAAAATCTCTTTTTTCGCACGAGGTTTTTTTTTGGTAATGATAGGAACATTTTTTGGTATTTTCTTTGAAGAGATCGATTCGATTAATTTGAAATCTTTGTAATTCAAATTGATAATAATTTTCTTCAACAGGCCGAAGTTTTTTTCTGCAACTTTAAAATTGTATCTACCTGAAGCAGCAAGAATAACAGTGTTTTCCTGAAAGGTGATTTTTGAAGTTCTCAAAAGCGATGTTAACAAAAAGAAATTGGGTTCTAGCTTGATTTTTTGGATTATTTTTTCTTTTAGTTTTTTGCTTTTTGAAATTTCCATGAAGAGTGATTTTAAACATCAAAAAAATAATATATTTTTTTTAAAAAAGGTAACAAAAGAAAACCTAACCAACGTTATTCAACGATAAAAAAAAGATTTATCGTTTATTATTTTTTCATGAAAAAAACAACAATGAAAAAACAAAAAATATTAGTCATAGGCTGTGGCCAAATGGGATCCGGGATTGCGCAAACAGCCGCAGAGCATAATCATTCTGTTTTTTTGGGAGATTTGAATAAAAGATACGTGAAACAGGCAATTGAAAAAATTCACCAAAGATGGAACATGGCTGCAGACAAGGGCAAAAGGCAAAAAGAAGAAATCAGCTGCTTCAAATCTGATTTGCATGTTTTTGAAGATGGGAATTACCAAGGTTTTGATTTCATAATTGAAGCTGTGTCCGAAGATGAAAAGGTAAAAAAACAAATATTTAAAAAAATAGGCCAAGAATCTTCAGAACACACCATCTTGGGATCCAACACGTCGTCAATATCCATAAACACCCTTGGAGCAGCAAGCGGCTTTGCGGAAAGGACGATAGGGATTCACTTCATGAATCCGGTACCGGTTATGGAGCTGGTTGAGGTGATAGAGGGGGACAAAACCAACATTGACACAATTCAGAAAACTCTAGACTTCATCAAAAGCATAAAAAAGATTCCAGCAAAAAGCAAAGACAGACCGGGTTTTATAAGCAACAAGATTCTGATGCCAATGATTAACGAAGCCATACTCACACTCGAATCAGGAACAGGGTCAAAAGAGGATATAGATACCGTAATGGAGTTAGGGATGAAACACCCCATGGGCCCTTTAAAACTTGCGGATCTCATAGGCCTTGATACATGCTTGGCTATTATGAATGTTTTGCATTCTGGCTTTAAAGAAGAAAAATATAAACCAGCAAAGTTATTGGTGGAAAAAGTTGACAATAATGAGCTTGGTAGAAAAACAGGAATCGGTTTCTACAAATACAATTAAACTTATGAGTCAAACATTGGTACAAAAAATAATTGCTGAAAAATCTGAAAAAAATAATGTTAACGTCGGTGAGATCGTCATGGCTAAAGTTGATAGAGCAATGGGTCATGACATCACGGGTCCAGCTGCAGCAGCACTGCTAAGGGAGGCTGGCATCAACAAGGTTTGGAACAAAGACAAGGTTGTTCTTGTTGCCGATCATTTTGTGCCAGCTAAGGATTTGGCCGCTGCAAAGCTGGGAAAAGAGTTGAGAATTTTTGCAGAAGAGTATGAAGTGGGTCATTACTTTGGTGAAGGCAAAGGCGGAATTTGTCATGTTGTCATGCCGGAAGAGGGACTTGTTGCTCCTGGTGAGATTGTTATTGGTGCTGATAGCCACACATGCACAAATGGAGCTGTAGGCTGTCTTGCAACCGGTGTTGGACACACGGATCTGGCTGCAGTTTTAGCAACAGGCAAAGTTTGGTTAAGGGTTCCTGAAACCATCAAGGTTGTTTTCAAGGGTTCACCACCACCAGAGGTAACACCTAAAGATATGTCTTTGGCTCTTGGAAAGATATTGACTGTTAGCGGTGGCAACTATAAAGTTTTAGAGCTCCATGATAATACCGATACAGGTATAGATATGGAGGGTAGATTAACCATTTCAAACATGGCAATAGAGTGGGGTGCTAAAGCTGGAATATTTGTACCAGATGCTATTACCGAAACCTTCACACAAGAACGCGTTCAGCATTCTGACTGGAAAATGTTGCAACCTGATGAAAATGCTTCTTACTGCCAGAAAATCACCATAGACACAACCACATTGGAACCATTGGTTGCTATGCCTTTCAGCCCTGATAATGTAACAACCGTAAGGGAGGTTGAAAAACAAAAGGTAAAAATAGACCAAGTGTTTATTGGTTCATGCACCAATGCTCGAATCGGAGATCTTAGAGAGGTTCATGGTGTTTTTAAGAACAATCCGAATAAACAAAAAAAAGTCCCTCGTGTTGTTGTTATACCCGGTGATCAAAAAACTTACTTAACAGCAATTAGCGAAGGCATAGCAACAGAATGCATATCAAGAGGCTGTGTTTTTTCCACCCCAACATGTGGACCCTGTCTAGGGGGCCATTCAGGAGTTATGGCTGCTGAGGAGGTGTGTTTGTCCACAAGTAATAGAAACTTTCATGGAAGAATGGGTCATCCAGATTCATTGGTTTATTTAAGTTCCCCCCTTGTTGCAGCGCATTCCGCTCTTAAAGGTTATATCTCTGCACCGTAATTGAAAACTATTTTTCACAATTTTCAACAAAAAAGCTGGATAGACAGTTACTACCTGCAGCTACAAGCTACTGAGGATGCTAGAAGGAATGTCGAACATGTATTTTTTTTTGAACATAAAAATGTTATCACCTTAGGAACATCTTCAACCAAAAGTGATATACCAAATACAGCCAATATTAGGCGTAAAAATATTAGTATTTTTAAAACAAACAGAGGTGGTGAAGCAACCTGGCATGGTGCCGGACAACTTGTTTTTTATCCAGTTTTAAACATAAAGAAAAGACGGATCAAAGCAACAGAGTTAGTGAAAATAGTGTTACAAGCAACACAAGATGCATTGTTAAAAAAACAAATTGAAACCTCTATAAACCTCAAGAAACCTGGCTTGTATATTCAAAATAAGAAAATCGTTTCTTTCGGCATGACGATTCAAAAAGGGATAACCATGCATGGCGTGTCAGTGAATGTGAACAACAATAATAAAGGATTTGCAGAAATCAAACCTTGTGGGATGCCGCCAAACACTGTTTCTTCCATCAAAGCTGAAACAGGTAGCAATGAAAGTATAGAATCAATTGCTCAAGAGGTTAAGCTTCATTTGAAAAAGATTTTATGACACAACATCCTAATTGGACAAAGATTCAAATCAAGCCTGGTTCTACAAAATCTCTCATTGACCTTTTTGCTGAACCGGAAGAGTTTAAGATAACCACTGTTTGCGAAGAGGCATGTTGTCCCAATTTGCCAGAATGCTGGGGCAAGGGTACAGCCACATTTATGTTGCTTGGAGATACCTGCACAAGAGGTTGTCGTTACTGTTCGGTCAAAAAAGGAATACCTGAACCACCTGATCCCAATGAACCCGGGGATTTAGCTGAAACCATTCAAAAAATGAATGCAAAATACATTGTTTTAACAATGGTTGATAGAGATGATCTGATCGATGCCGGTGTCAGTCACATCATGGACACGGTAAACTCTATAAAGAGAATCAACCCCACAACAAAAATAGAATTACTTGTGGGTGATCTGAATGGTGAACCTGAGCTGATTAAAGAGGTTGCCCAATCAAACATAAATGTTTTTTCTCACAATATTGAAACTGTAGAAAGGTTGTATCCAAAACTAAGACCACAAGGCAGTTACCAACGCGCATTAAAAGTTTTAAGAGAGGCAAAAAAAACAGGTTGCCAAACAAAAACTAGCCTGATTGCCGGGATGGGGGAAACAACAGACGAGGTACTGTCTTTTTTGAAGGATATTAAAACGATTGAAGTGGATATTTTTACATCAGGACAATACTTGAGACCGTCACAAAACCAAGCACCGGTTATAAAACATCGCAGTCCAGAATGGTTTGAATTTATTGAACAGCAAGCAGAAATGTTAGGGATTAAATCCAAGTGCGGACCCCTGGTAAGATCCAGCTACATGGCTGAAACTCTATATAAATAATACCCCCCCAGGGTATAGTTATTTTTTTTAAAAAAATAACATATAATTACCAGTTATGAATTCGAAAAAAAT
Organism: bacterium; assembly: GCA_002716355.1. Classification (GTDB taxonomy): domain Bacteria; phylum UBP7; class UBA6624; order UBA6624; family UBA6624; genus UBA6624. The sequence continues at coordinate 45,277 of PBAU01000002.1, forward strand.
AAATCAGAAACAAAAAAAATCATTTGGGGTCGATCAACAAACAGCATTTGAAGTTCTGTATCATCCATTATTGAAAGCCAGGTTGCTTGACGAAAGAATGGTCAAGCTTTTTAATCAAGGTAGATTTGGTGGTACATATTTTAGTGGTTGTGGTCAAGAGGCAACAAATGTTGGTGCAGGTGTTCACATGGTTGAAGGTGACATACTTGCTCCATCACATAGGCAACTAGGGGCCATGGTTGCTAGAGGTATAACCGCTAAAAGAGTGTTAGCACAAGTTTATTCAACAGCTGAATCGCCAGATGGAGCTCAGCAGCACCCATGTCACTTTGGAGACCCGGAACTTGATATTGTTAGTCCCACAGGACATGTGGCGATACAGGTTGTTTTAGCTGCAGGTTCAGCCTACGCATATCTTTTAGATGCGTACAGAAAAGGCGATGTGAAAATCAATTGGGACAAAGATGGAATCGTATGGGCTGGAAACTGGACGCTTAAAAAGGGATCCAAGCTCAATTGCGCTTTTGCATTTTTTGGAGATGGCGCAACAGCAAAAGGGGATTTTCATGAGTCTGTGAATTTTGCTGGAATACACAAATTACCAGTAATTTACATGGCTGAAAATAATATATGGGCAGAGTCTGTTCACGTTACCGAGAATGTGCCTGTTGAGAGGTTAAGCGATAGAGCAGCTGCATATGGAATGCCCGGAGTTACTGTTGATGGTCAGAATGTTTTTGAGGTTTATCACGCAGTGCAGGAGGCAGTTGAACGTGCTCGCTCTGGTGGCGGGCCAACCCTTGTTGAATGCTTGACTTATCGTTACCATGGACATTCCATGATTGATCCAGCTGATTATCGAACAGATGAAGAGGTTGAAAAATGGAAAAAGAGAGATCCTTTAATTGTTTTTGAACAGGTAGCTAAAGAGGATGGGATTTGGAGCGATAAACTCGCAAAGGAAACAGAAGACAGAATCAATAATGAGATTGAAGAGGCGATTGATTGGGTTGAAGATGAATCAACTAAACCCAAACCCGATCAATTCATTGATGTAACCTTTAGAGATCCAAAATTTAATGATGCAATTCGCAAGAGATGGGAGAAGAGAAAAAATGTCTAGTAAAAATATTAGTTATATCCAGGCAATTACAGACACAATGTGGTCTGAAATGGAAATTGATGAAACGGTTTTTGTCTTAGGTCAAGATTGTGGAAGATATGGAGGCGTGTTTAAAGCCACAGCCTGGAGGTCGGAAAAAGACGGCAAACCTGATTTAAGTAAAAAAATGTATGATGAATTTGGACCATTGAGAGTTCTTGATGCACCTTTGGCAGAAAATGCAATCATCGGTGGTGCAATTGGTGCCGCTTTGTCTGGTTATAGGCCAATTGCTGAGATTCAATTTATGGATTTTATTGATTGTGCTATGGGCCATATCGTGAACCAAGCAGGCACTATCTCTTTTAAGACTAATGGTAGTTGGTGTTGCCCAATTACAATTCGCACCCCTTATGGTGGAGGTATTGGCGGTGGTATGACCCATAGCCAAAGCAATGAAGCTTGGTTTTGTCATGCTGGTGGTCTAGTTGTAACCGCACCCAGCACACCAAGAGATGCAGCAGGGCTTTTAAGATCCTGCATTAGGGCAGATGATCCTTGTGTGTATATTGAGCACAAAGGTTTATATCGAGCTATAACTGGTGATGTGCCTGATGATCCCAACTTCACTATTGAATTAGGAAAAGGAAAAGTTGTTCGAGAGGGTAGTGATATTACATTGATTTCTTATGGCGCCATGTTGCACAAATGCTTAAGTGTTGCAGAAAAACTTGAATCTGAAGGCGCCAGTGTTGAGATTATTGATCCTCGAACATTATGGCCAATGGATGAAGATTTAATGATTAACTCTGCTTGTAAAACAGGCAGGTGTGTGGTTGTTGCTGAGTCACATGCGGCGTATGGTTTCACTAGCGAGGTTGCCGCAAGAGTGCAAGAGGGTGCCTTTTGGAACCTATTAACACCAATTCGTACTATTGCAGGACCAGACACACCCTTCCCTTTTGAACCGGGAATGGAGGCTGCTTATCTGCCTTCAGATGATGAAATATACAACTCTTGTAAAAGAGCGTTGGGGGACGGATAATGCCAATTAAAGTTCCAGTTCCCGATCTAGGTGTTTCTGTTGTTGAAGCCAAAGTGGCCGAATGGAAGAAAAAAATAGGTGATGATGTTGTTCGTGATGAAGAGATTGGTATATTGGAAACAGACAAGATAACAACCCCAATTACAGCATTCAAAGAAGGGAAACTTGTAGCACTTTTTGCAAAACCTGGGGATACCGTTCCCGTGGGACAAACTATAGCAATTATCCAAAAAGTTGGAGAAAATTTATCCCAAGAAGATATTGATAAGTTGAATCCACATGGTTCAAAACCGACACCGGAACCGACACCGGAACCGACACCGGAACCCATTAAAACAACTGTTGACACCAAACGTCAAGGCTCAAATCCCCAAACCCTTAAAACCAGTCCAGCTGTTAGAAGGTATGCGAGTGAGAATGACATTAACCTGGTTGATGTTCAAGGCACTGGCTCTAATGGAAGAATCCAAATGGCTGATGTTTTAGCGTTTAAAAAACCAATCAAATCTACGGGTTTAAATTTAGAACCTGATAATACTGAATCCAGAAGTCCTGTCAGCAGCTCCATGGCTGTTATGGCAAAACATATGGTTCACTCAGTGTCAACCAGCCCGCATTTTTTAATTGTTGATGAACTTGACATGACTGAAACATTGGCTGTATATAAGAATTTAAAACCAAAATTGCAAGAAAGCGGAATCAGGTTAACACTCATGAGCTTTTTTGTCAGAGCAGCAGCACAAGCGCTTAAGGATTTTCCAAGAATGAATGTTTCTCTTGAAAAAGACACTTTGATAACCAAGAATTATAGAAATATAGGAATGGCAGCTAGTGTTGGGGAAAGTTTGATAGTGCCTGTTATCAAGAATGCTGATCTTTTAAATATTGAAAATCTTGCAGCTGAAATCAACAGATTGTCTATTGCCGCTCAGGAAAACAAATTAACAATGCAAGACATTACAGGTGGAACATTCACAATCACCAATGCAGGCATGTTTGGAGGCCCGTTATTTTCAGCACCTATTATCAATCAGCCTGAAGCGGCTATATTGGGTATTCACACAGTGAAAGAAAGAGCTGTTGTTGAGAATGGAAATATTGTTGTAAAACCAATGGTTTATGTATCCCTTTCAAGTGATCACAGAATGGTAGATGGCGTTTTAGCTGTTAGGTTTTTATGCAGGGTTAAAGAGTTGCTTCAGCATCCAGGCTTAATGGCAACTGGACCTCTTTTATGAAATATGACTTGGTTGTGATAGGTGCTGGCCCAGGTGGCTATGTGTGTGCTTTACGGGCAGCACAACTCGGCTTAAAGGTAGCTGTTGTTGAAAAGAAAAAAGCGGGTGGAACATGTTTGAATGTTGGTTGCATACCATCTAAAGCTTTATTGGATTCAACAGAAATTTTTTCTGAAATTTCACCAGGGAACGAACATGGAATAGAGGTCAGCAAAGCTAACATTAACTGGTCGACCCTGCAATCCAGAAGGGAAAAAATTGTTACCCAATTAACAGGTGGTGTTGAATTTCTTTTAAAAAAGGCTAAGGTTGATTATTATCAAGGATTTGCAGATGTGAAATCTTGTTATACGGTTGTTGTTGGCAGGAATAATCTTGCAACTAAAAATGTTGTTTTGGCCACCGGATCCACACCTGTAGAAATTCCATTTTTGCCATTTGATGGAGAACATGTTATAAGTTCAACCGAAGCTCTTAATCAATTCAATATACCCAAAAGTCTTATTGTTGTTGGAGGAGGTTATATAGGGTTAGAAATGGCCAGTGTTTACAGCCGAATCGGAACCCATGTCACAGTAATTGAGATGATGGATCGGATTGTTCCATTGATGGATACAGATATAAGCAAGCAGTTGCAAAAATCATTAAGAAAACAAGGCATCAAGTTTAAAACATCAACCAAGGTGACCGATTGCAAGAAAACAAAAAATAAAATTATTTTAAATTTAGAAAAAAACAAAAAAACAAGCACACAGGAGGCTGATCAAGTTCTTGTTGCTGTAGGTCGTCGGCCTAATGCAGGGGGTATTAACCTCAATGCTTTAGGAGTCACAATGGATGAGAGGGGGTTTGTTTCTGTAAATCAAAACATGGAAACATCCATACCTGGTATTTATGCCATAGGCGATTTGGTTCCAGGTCCCATGCTTGCACATAAAGCCAGTGAGGAAGGGGTGGTTGTTGCCGAAAGAATTGCTGGCAAGCAAACAACACTTGACTATAGCTTGATTCCATCTGTAGTTTACACACACCCTGAAGGCGCTTCTATTGGTAGAACCGCAGATGAGCTTAAAAAAGCCAACGTAGAATTTAAAACAGGTATGTTTCCGTTTTCTGCATCCGGAAGAGCTATGGCTATAGGTTGTACTGAAGGTTTTGTTAAGGTGTTAGCAGATTCCAAAACCGATAAGGTTTTAGGGGTCCATATATTAGGGCCGAAAGCTTCAGAATTAATATCTGAAGCAGCAATGGTGATGGGCTTCTGTGGCACTGCTGAAGACATAGGTGTGTTTATTCACGCGCACCCAACACTTTCGGAAGCATTAAAAGAAGCCGCTCTTGAAGCTTCTGGTCATGGTGCGATTCATACCTAAGGAGAAAACAATGTTTGGATTTATTTTTGCTTTAGGACCAACAGAAATTGCTTTAATTGCAGTTGTTGTTTTGGTTCTTTTTGGACCCAAAAAAGTTACAGAATTCGCAAGATCTCTAGGAAGAACTAGTGGTGAATTCAAAAAAGGACTTGAAGAGGGTAAAAAGACAACAAAAGATAAAGAGGAGTAAAGCTGCTGTATGCAAGACAAAAAAATGCCTCTGTCCGAGCATTTTGCTGATCTGCAAAAAACTTTATTAAACAGTCTTCTTTATTGTTTTTTTGCCTCTGTTTTGCTGTCCTTTTTTCATAAGGAATTATTAATTGCTTTTCAAAAACCACTAAACAATGTCGGAATTACTGCGTTAAATGTTTTATCTCCACAAGAGGGGTTCCTCATCCCCATCAAGTTGGTTTTAATGTGTGGTTTAATTGTGGCAACACCTTTGATTGTTAGAGAGGTTACCTTATTTGCCTGGCCCGCATTAAGGCAAAATGAAAAACAAATACTTCAAACTTTTGTAATCCCAAGTTTTTTAATTGCACTTGTTGCAGCGTTTTTTGCTTGGCAGGTTTTAATACCAATATCAATTGAATTTCTGCTCAAGGCAACAACAAACAATAACCTACAAGCAACATGGACATTGCAATATTGGTTTGTTTTTGTTCAATCTATGTTGATTGCCTCTGTGGCTGCTTTTCAACTGCCAATAGTCATGGGGGTTTTAGCTAAATTCGGCTTAATTGACTCACATACGGTCCGGGAAAAAGGCCCACATGCAATTATTGGGCTATTGATATTATCTGGTTTTATAACCCCTCCAGATGTTGTCACGCAGATCATTATCGCCATACCATTAATCCTTCTGTTTTATTTCAGTATTTTCATAGTCAAGGCAAACGAGGATTAAATCTAAAATTAATTCAGGTTTTTCAATAGAATTAAAAAGTTGTAGATTTGTACAAATGGAGGAAAAATTATGGCACGAATAGGTGTTTTTCTTAGCAAAGAGGGAAAAGGTTTAGATCCGCTTAACCTACAAACCATTGCTGACAGATTGGTTGAGGAAGTGCAGGAGATAAACCATGTTTTTATACATGAAGACCTCAACACAGTTCAAGGTTTGGAAGCAATATCACAAGAGATCAAAAATCAAGATATTGGCTATGTTGTTATCGGTTGTGGCTCTATTGATCAAAGGGAAGAGAATATCAGAAAAACATTGAATACAGCTGGCATTAACGAATACCTTTTGGAGGTTGTTAATCTTAAAGAAATGGTAGCTAACGTGCATTCAGAAGAGCCCGAGAAAGCCAATGAAAAAGCTTTTCAGCTATTGAAAACAGCAGTTATCAAGGTTGAGCAAAGTAAACCTTTAGAAAAAACACCAATGAGGGTGGAACAACAAGTTTTAGTTGTTGGCGGCGGTGTTGCAGGCATGACTGCTTCTTTGAGAATTGCAGATGCTGGCTACAGTGTTGTTTTAGTTGAAAAGTCACCTGCATTAGGTGGAAAAGTTGCCTCTCTCAAAAATCTTTGGCCAAAACTCGAAGAGGCAGATGACTTAATGAGGAATCTTTCAATCAGTTGTCATCAACATGAAAATATAGTTATTTATGATTATTCAGAAGTTAAATCTATAGACGGAGTTCGTGGGGATTTTGATGTTGAAATAGTCAGAAAACCAAGATTTGTTCAAAGTCAAAAAATTGTAAATTTTGAAAAAATTACAGAATCATTAAAAACGGATTTTCCAAATAAGCACACCGGAGGCAGGACGGTGAACAAGGTTCTTTATCAACCATACGCAGGCTGTGTCCCACCATTGTTTTTGATAGACCCAGAAAATATAAATCATCCAGATGTCAAAAAGTTAATCACACTTGTTCCTGATGGAACTGTGAATCAGAACGAAAAGGAAAAAATCGTTCATGAAAAAGCAGGTGCTGTGATTATGGCTTTTGGAGCTGGGATGATGGATTGTTCTGGCTTAACAAATTTAACTGCTGCAAATAGTGAAAATGTACACAGTGCTAGTGATTTTGAATTTTTGAATTTCAAAAAAGACGAAGAAATGTCGTTGTTATGGGTTGCAGATGCAGGAAGCAATGATCCCAAGAACGGTGTTGCTTACGCTTCCGAAGTGCCTTTGATGACCTGTGTCAAACAGGCTATTTTTGCTAAAAAAATGTCTAATGGAAAAATTCACACAACAGTTGTTTACTCAGATAGGAGATCCAGAACAAAAGGATATGAAGAATTTATCAAAACCGCTGAGGAAAAATACCAGGTACAGATGGTTAGAGGCGCTGTTTCAAATGTAACTTCAAAGTCAAACGGGTTGTCTGTCAGCTTGCACGATTTAATACAGGGCAAAGAGCAAAAGGTATCAGTTGACAAGGTTGTTTTGGCACAAGAGGTTGTTGCACACGATGATTCACAACATCTAGCAAGTATTGTTGATATAGGTCGTGACGAAACAGGCTTTCTTGCTGAAACCCATCCTTCTCTGGAGCCATGTTCAACCAGTAATTCTGGAGTTTTTGTTTGTGGAGACTGTGCGTCTCCCGGTGATATCAGAGCTGCTGTTTTGACAGCTGAATCAGCAGTTGCTAAAGCTATGGCCGTTTTGGCCCAAAAAACAAGTGAGCCCTACAGGTTAAAACAAAAAGATGAGCAACTTGCACGATTTGATGCTCCAGCAAAAGAGGTTTCTCCTGAGAGCTTTCAAACAAATGATGAAGGTGGCATGAATTACACAAGATTAAATAATGTTTTTGGTAAAACTGAAAGCGGTGTGTCCATACCAGCCTCACCAACCAGAAACATTGAACTTGCTGGTTGGGAGCTTTCTAAGTCAATTGCAGAAATTGAAAATATTTGGACAGATGCAAAAAATGACAACTGGGAACCAAGAATAACAGGATTTGCATCACAGTATGGTGGTTATCCACTTTTGGAAACACTTGGAAGAGAGGAGGTTTCTTATTCATCTTGTTTTAGATTTCTGAGAGTGCGCTCAACAGCACATCTGGATCCACTCCTTGTCCTCAAAAGCTTCTTTAATGGTGCAGATGGTGTGTTTATTATTGGTGGACCTTTAGGCAAAGGCAAGTTTCACAACGACAACTACCTTGCAAAAAGAAGATTTAAAGCATTAGAAGGGGTGCTTGATGCTGGTGGGATTGAGCCAGATAGAGTCAAGATTTTATTTGTAGATTCTCACCAAATTGATGAAGTTGCTGATCAGTTGCAAAAATTCCATAATGCTGTCTCTAGCTTAGGCCCTTTAGGTATTTGAAACATGAATGAAATGAGAATAACAATCCAACGAGAAGCCAGAAGGCTTTTACAGCTGCAAAAAGTCAGCGTTGTTATAGGTTATGAGGTTGGTCCATACCCTGGCACGACCGCTCCCTGTTTCGCTTTCACCCCAGATGACGCTCAAAGAATTGTTTTCAATAGCTTTTCGTCTATCAATTTAGCCGTTTATCTTCCAGGCATTACTGGAAATGTTGGCATAGTGGCCACACCTGCAACTGTAAGATCCATCAAAGAGCTCGAAAAAGACGGCTTGGTGAATCGTAAAAATCTGCATATTATTGGTGTGAAATTTCCAGGAATATTAGATCCTCGACATTTAAATGTTGACAGAGAGAACGAAAATACGTTATCAGTCAATGAGCATCCAGAAGCTTTATGGGAGTGGGCACTTCATGATCTTTACGAGGAGCCAGAAGATTATGACATACTTGTTGAGCCCAGGTGGATGAATGACCTCAGTAAAGCCGGCAAACTAAAAAAACCCACCCCAAACCGTACCAGCGTTGAAAGGTTAGAGCAGATGACTCATCACGAAAGAAGGCTATACTGGATGAGTTATTTTGAAAAACATAGGCATTCAGACCATAATAAAAATTTATTTCCTTCCACTTATGCGGGAGGAGACCATTTAGAAAAGTTTAAATATATCAAATCTGCATATAGCTCGAACGAGCTTTTTTACGAACATCTTTCATGGGTTTACCAATCGATGGGTCGAGCTTCTGGCTTCGATCTCTCAGACCTTACAGAGGACATGAATCAAATACCCCTTTCAACAATTCGAGCTTGGGCTGCTAGAGAGTTTAGAAAAAATTTTAATTACAGGCCAGGTGGGGAAGAGCCAAATCCATTACTGAAAAAGGAAAACATATAACATGAGCGACTATATTTTGTCAAAAGCTAAATTGAAATATTGGTTAGAGGATGTCAGAAAACGAAATGAACTATGGGCACCCGTTGGATCCAAAGGCGCTGTAAGTTATTTGAAAAATCCAAAAGGTGAAAATGTTGCAACAGATTTTACAAATAGTTTGGATTGTCCAAAGTATATATTTTGCCCACAGCAAGATGCCATATGCAACTATGAGATACAAGGAAGAGGCAAGGTTGCTATTGAGGAAGTTGAGCTCGATGTGACTCCTAGAGTTGTATTTGGCTTACGGCCACCAGACATTAGAGGCATCGAAATTCTCGATGCTTACCTGTTGAAAGATCAAATTGATCGGAGATACGAGGCAAGGCGAAAAAATACAATAAATATTTGTCTTGGTTACCATAACCCACCTCCTTGCTGTTTCGCAGAGTCTGTAGGTGTCGATCTTTTTCCCAAGAGTGGCTCTGACATTTTGTTAACTGATATTGGTAGGAGTTATTATGTTGAAACACTTTCTGAAAAAGGAGATAGCCTGATCTCGGAACATTTCAATGAAGCTGATGATATTGTTCGAAATGAAGCCTGGGATATACAGAAGGGAAGTGAAGGAAAAACAAATTTTGATTTAAATTTGAATCGTTGGCAGGATTTCACTGATACTGAAATTTACACTTTGCCGTATTGGGATGAAATTTATTTGGGCATTATTGCTGATTCTGTCGCAACCAGGTATTTTTACTCAGGAACTTATTTTAAGATTGTTGATGTTAACAGTGGAAACAAGGGCACAAGGTATAAAACCTGGACAACAATGTATTCTCCAGGCTTTTCAACATTGGCAAATGGTTATGACTACAAGCCAAGCCTCAAGGAAAAATTTAAAGATTGGATATTAGAAATGTTTCATTTTTTTCCAAAAAGACATGGTTTTATTGGCTGTTCAGGTGCGCACAGGTGCATTGCAGGCATGACCACCAAGCATGACCTGAGAAAAATTATTTCTAATGTGGACTTTGGAATATGAATTTAGTACCAAAGATAGCAAATATAAAAAATACAGAACGGGATGGTCGTTTAGGGTCAATATCATTTGATTTTGATGGGGACCTGAAGGCCGGACAGGTTTTCAAGATAGGGACCTTTGGAAAAGGAGAAACAACTGCTTGGGTCATAGATGCGGAAGATAAAACCGTAACCGTTTCGTTTCTGGATAACAACCCTGTCACACATAAAATCATGCTCCTTCCCACAGATGAATGCATTACTGTAAGAGGGCCATTTGGCAATGGTTTTTCACTTTTAGATGAAAGAAATATTTTATTAATTAGTCAAGATGATGGAATATTAAGCCAAAAGAAACTTATTAATGATTTGCTCCAAAATGGTAATCAGGTCAGCTTGCTCCACTTCACCTCTTTTCCAAAAGATATATTTATGAGCTCTTCACTTAAAAAAGCTGTATCAGATGACTCTCCTATCAATGGTGAAATTATCGATATGACAAAAAAAGGACCACAGGATTTAGATACGTTTATCAAATCTTGCATCAAGGCAAGTTACACCTCCGGAATAAACGCAGTGGCTCTATCAGGCAATGAGAATTTTCAGCAGTCTGTGTCGAGGGTTCTGGAGAAAACAATGATTAAAGATAAAAGCATACAAATTTTATTTAATCGTAATTTTGTTTCAGGAATGGGTTGGTCTAACAAGGATCTTTACGGTACCACAAACATATGGAAAGAAGGGCCAGTATTTACATTAGATCAGGTTCGAAGATTCCCAGGTGTATTCATTTAATACTGCTATTTTTTGACAGCATCATTCCTAGTTCAGGATCAATGTCTTCGGCCCGAAAGCCATCAGGTATCCTTTCCAGCGTGCCATCAGGCACAAAACCCCTCAGTAGCTTTTTGGCATTCTTCCTTCTTTGAGAGAATATTTTTTTATTTAATTGCAAATATTGATATGAATATTGAAAATCCTCCGTTTTTTCCTTATTCGTTAAGGTGATAATCGCACTGTCAATTTTTGGTTTTGGAAAGAATGCATTTTTTGAAATTTTTTTTTCAATCTTACATGAATAAAAAAATTGCAATGGCCCAGAAAGAAGACCGTATGATTTAGAGCTGGTTTGAGAGCAGATGCGCTCGGCAACTTCTTTTTGAACGGTGAATATGGCGTTTTTTATCTTTTCTGGCCATCTTGCAACCAGCCATAAAATTCTCCCTGAAAGATAGTAAGGCAAATTGCCTACCAGCATGCCATTATTTTCAGCATTTTCAGGTTGCCATTTTCGAACATCCGTCTCGATGTTGATTGATGGAAATTTGTTTTTTAAAAAGGAATTGAGGTGTTCGTCAACCTCATAAACAGTTAGTCTATTTCTATAGGATATTTTTTCTGTTAGGAAGCCCAGGCCACCGCCAATTTCAATTGTCCAGTCACTTTCTTTTTCTTTAATTATGTTTGACAAAAAATCAAGATTTGACTTATTTGTCATGAAGTTTTGACCACGATGTTTTTTGGGTGGATGATTACGGAAGTAATCAATCGCTAGCGACATTAAACTTTTTTCAGATTGGCTTATTTAGACTTCCTCGTAGAGGATTAATGCACCCGATACAAACATTGGGGTCCTAACATCATCTTCTTTTGACGCATCCATGGTTACACTAGAGCCATATTTGATGTCAATAATTTTTACTTTAGATTTGTTTGCCTTTAACCACTCGTTGATTTCTCGATCAAGCGGGGGTGTTCTATAGCTCCCTAAGCTAGATTCCATAAAATGTTTTACTTTCATAAGCAAATCTTAATTCCAAAAACAAACAAACCTAACCCAAGAACAGCAGATTCAAAAATTAATATCTAATTATTCAGATATAAAATTAAAAATATATGAATCGTTTAAAAAGCATAAATCTACGTTTTTTGTTGATGCCCTTTGTTCTGGCTTTTATTTTTGCTTTTGAGGATATTGACACTAAAGAGAAGTCAAGCGAGGAGTTATGGGTTGTAAATTTTTTAGCTGAAGGAGTGGTTTTACCACCCGGTCAGATAGATTTGCCAAAAATAACTATCGATTACACAAAAACTGACCATGCCAAAATTGCTAAGAATCTTTTGGGTGCAGACATAGAGGCAGAAACCTCTGTCGGTTTAACCAGAGTTATCGATCAGGGTTTTCAAACATATGCAACCGAGGACGGCCGAGAATTATTGGTTTTTCCTCATGGTGGAATCACATTTAACCATCCTTTTGCCGGGGTGCATGAGTTGTTCCCATTAACCCGCACACAGGCAGAAAGTGTTCTGGATATTTTTAATAACAATTTTAATTATTTTCCAGAAGATGCCTCACTGGTCAATACAGGAGAAATTAAACATCCAGAATATCAGTCTTTCAACAACAGTCAAGGATTACCGTTTGGTTACATTTATGAATATGGGCGTTATTTTAAAAATGTTCTCATTAAAAATGATGTAGTCAGGGCTTTAGTGGTTGGCGGAAGAGTTTGGGAATTTTCATTTTCCTGGGGCGATCAGCCTGTTGAGATTGAAGACACTGAGGCAACAATAATCCCAGCATGGTCTGCAGTTAAGGATGCCATCGAGTATGCGTATAGGAATTTTTACGCTGGAGAATATTACGCAGATGTATTTGTTACCAAGGTTCAACTTGTTTATACTTTTGATGGCCTACAGGAGGCATGGAAAAAGGATGAACCAAAAAGATTAGTTCCGGCATGGGTGGTCCAGATAAATAAATCGAATGAAATTATCTTAGAAGCTTTCACCGGTCAAGTTATTCCCATTTATTAAAAATACAAAGAATTTTTTAATTGCTTTAGATAGCTTTAAGGGAACCATGAGTTCCACCGAAGCAGGAGATGTTGTTGCCCAGGCTATACTTCAAAAATACCCTAAATCAAATGTATTTGTTAAGAATTTTGCAGATGGTGGTGAGGGAACGGCAGATGTCCTGTTGGATTATTTCGATCATGAAGCTCACAAGGTTAAAACCCAAGGTGCCAACGGGAAGGATATTGATGCTTATTGGTATTTTTTGAAAAAAGAAAAAGTAGCCCTGCTAGAAATGGCTTCAATTGTCGGGATTTCAATGATTCCCAAGTCCGAATTAGATCCAGAGGCTTTAAGCACTTGCGGTCTTGCTCCAGTTATTATTGACATTCTTGAAAAAGGTATTAGAAAAATCTGGTTTACTGTTGGCGGAACCTCAACGGTTGATGCTGGACTTGGCTTGCTGAAAGGGATGGGCGTTTCCACACGGGAAGGGACATTTCCTAATTCATTATTAGCAGTAAAGAAAGATATTTTTTTTGATTTTAAAAATTTAGATTCGATGATTTCAGATCTTAAAATACACCCAGCAAAAGGCAGCTGTTTGTTTCCTGATGTTTTTTTTGATATAATAGCTGATGTTCGCGCTCCTCTTTTAGGTAAGCGAGGTGCTGTTTTGGCTTTTGGCAAGCAAAAGGGTGCTACCCCTAAAAATATTCCTATTTTGGAACAAGGGATGGCTGATTTTGCTTGTATGGTTGAAGCCAAAGTCGAGGACTCGACCTTTTTGCAAACAAAAGGTTTGGGTGCTGCTGGCGGCATCGCTCTTGGGCTGGCCTTGCTTTTTAACGTGAATATTAAAAATGGAGCTGATTTTGTTATTGACAAAATGGGGCTCAGGGACGAGATGAGTAATTTTGATTTTGTGATAACAGGAGAGGGACAGTTTAACTCTCAAACCAAACAAGGGAAAGGGCCATGGTCTATTGCATCACTAGCTGTAAGTAATAGCACCCCAGTTTTGATTATTAGTGGTTTGAAAATTAAAGAAAGAAACAAAACAAAAGATTTTTCTTTCTTGGAGGTTTCTCAGACAGTCCCAAGAAACAAAAAAGAGGCACAATTAAATCTTTTCCAAGCTATGAGTGGATGGCTTGATGATAATGAGGTGAAAAAATGAAACAAAACAAAGTAATTGATATGGGTTTGATTATTACTGAAACCTTTGCAGGTATTATGCAGAAAAATATTGCAAAAGCAGGAACTTTAAAAGATCTAGAAGCCAGTTTTTTAGAATATGAGGATGCTATTGGTTTAGATGCAAAAATATTTGTTAAAAGATATGCTATGAAGTTTTTATCAAATTGTGCTTTTATAAAAAAATGGGATGATGGTTGGGTTTTAGTTCCTCATAAGCTAAAAGCACACAAGCTAGCAAGAGAAATACTAGAAGAAAGCGGATCTTTTATGTTGGAATCCAAAATAAGAAGCCAAGTTGCTAAGCGACTCGGACAGAAAGTTAGTGAGACAAAGTTATATCTAGATATAGATGATGATTTTTCATTGGCGGAAGGCTTAAGGCAGGAAGATCAAATAGGCAGAGGTGCCATTTGGGGTTTGTGTGAATGGGTTTTGATTAATAATTTAGCAAAAACCCTTATTGAATCCCGAGGTCCAATGAAAGAAAAAAGAATCATCAGCACATTGATCGAGAATGATTTAGTTACACAGGAAAAACAACCTGTTTTTTGCCCGCAGATAGACAAGAGATTTATAGCTGAATCAGGTAATTCATGGGATGTAGGAAAGGCAAAAAAGCAACCCCTTCAGACACCTAAAACCGGAGCTTTGGAGACCAAGATAAGAGAGGAGATAACAAGCAAGGTAGAAAGATTGCTGGAGAATCAGGCATCAGACAAGAGTTTTTCAAAACAGGAGATTACAACTGCCCTGATTGGTAGTGCAAAAAGTTCTAAAGGTTCTCATTACCAGGACATGCTGGACGAGATCCTTTCTGTTTTTGAGAAATCTAAAAAGATAACCAAGGTTCGATTCGAACTTAAAAACCCATATTGGATTAAGTCTGAAAGCCTGCCAAAGATAGATGTAAAAAAATTAGATCTAATTTTTCCACTCCCATATTCCGAACATCAGCTTTTGGGAGACGATATATTTAATGAAAATCTTTTTGCAAATCTCTCTGATCCAGCTTTGTATTGGTTGGACGGGGATTTTTCCGAACAGGGTTTTCCTGAGGTGGAGCCATTGTTTATTTTAACTTTCAATGACTTTGTAAATGACGAGTTAAACTACATATCACAACCATTGGTTAATGCTATTCAGGCTTCATTGCTTGCATCTAATGAGTGGGGTGAATTTGTTTTACAAACACCCGACAAGCAAGAGCTTTCTATTTTGATTAATTTTAAGCATCAAATAATTTCAGGTATGGCATCCTGGGTTAATGGCTATGCCCAACCTGGTGATGTTTACAATTTCGAATATCTCGGATCATCTACTTTCAGGCTTGTAAAAAATAAAGAGATTAAAAATCCATCACTAGATGACGATGAACTAGAAAGATTACTCTCCTTACAGGCAGAGAGCAAACTAACACTCAAAAAACTTGTAATTGAAGTTTTAAAACATCACCCAGGTGGTTTAACCTTCAGCGGTATATTTAATCGCTTAATGTTTATAAGAAGAATTTCAAGAAGATCTTTAATGAGTGAGTTGACAAAATTCTTTTGTTTTGATTGTAAAGATGATAAATGGAAATATTATGAAAAAAGATCTGACCTAGGAGAAAAGTTTTCTGCTAGCTCTTTTCCAATTGCTGGTTTAAATACCAATTGTTGGATATTGCGTGAGGAAATGCAGCCCGAAGTTGGGGATTCATTGAATATGGTTTATGGGAAAGCAGCACATAATGATTTGTTTTGCATTGTTAATCCAAAAAATCAACTTACCAGTGTGTTTCGATTAGCCGTTAAAGGTAAAAAATGCACAATTCAAGATATTACAAGCTGTGAGCCAATGCCTTTAGATAATTTTGATATCCCAAAAGCAGGTCTGAATCAGATTGAGAATTCAGTTTTTTGTGACATTAACGAAGAGCTTGAAAGGGAGGTTTTGGATTCCGAAGTTTACGCAGGAATTAAGCAGGCCTTCACGACATTTGAACCTAATCCAAGTGTAAACCAGGAGGTTACAAGAAGCTTAGAGGAGCTAGAGAGTCTTTTGGAGGATTCTGGTTCCGTTAGTCCATTCGGTGGCTTGGCATGGCAACTTCAGCAAAAATTTACCTGGCAGGAATTTCAAAAAGTTTTAGACTCAAAGATTTATTCTCAAGAGCATGAGGACCGTTTGGATGCAGGCAAGTTTGCAAGCTGGATGGCGAAAAGACCAATAGCATGGGACTCCGAATCGATTGTTTATCCAGCTGGACATGGGGAATTGTCAATCTGCATTCTGGAAGCATTGATTTCCATAATGCAAAATGCTGATTACACCATAGAGGAAGATTCACTTAACATTAGAACAGCCCTTAATAGCGATTTTGTTTTTAACTGGAGCAAACTGTTGTCAGACCAAAGAAGAATCAAGAAGATTGTTGACATGGAAGATAGTTTTGAATTAGTTGAATTTTTATCTGGCTGGTTTAGACGAGTAGCCAAGATTATTGAACCTAGAAAATTAGAAAGTGTAATTAACAGGTTAAGTTTTCACCTGAAAGGTATCGGATCTGTCGATATTAGCGATAAGGATTTGCCAGAATATTTAAAATCAGAAAAATCTTCCCTGACAGGTCTAAGTCTTTCTGGAGACAAGCAAGAAAAATCTGCAACTTTGTTTGCAGATTTTAGAGGATTTTCAAAAGCCAAGATTAAGAAAACATTAAGCCTAGCACCTTCAGTTCTTGTTGATGGGGGACTGCTTGTTTTTGTTTCATTTGAAAATCAAAAAGTAAACTTTAAAAATGGAAAGCTAGAGGACCAGATCTCAATGGGTTCAATAGTTGCTAAATCTTATATCGTTTAATTTTAGACCATGGAAATAATGGTCCAGGGTCCATTTTTCTTCCTGGAGCAATTTCGTTATGGCCTACAACATGCTTACATTGAGGATGTTGGCTGCGGATCCACAATAAAAGGGTATTAAGTGAATTTAATTGTTGGCGAGGCCAGTTGCCCCATTTTCTTCCCGCTTGCACACTCCAGCCATATCGCCAAAAAGATTTTTTTTTATAAAAGCCAGGATTTATCAATTCAATACCTATTGAAAAATCATTAACATTATCACGATCTTGAAAGCAAGAGGCCCCTGCGTGCCAGGCTTTCTTCTCGGTATCTAGCAACTGAAAAATTTTTCCATTATGGCTTAAAACAAAATGAACTGAAAGCCTTCTTGCATTAAGGATGTGTAATGTTTGAGCCATTGAAGTTGTTGCTGTGTAATGCAAAACAACTAACTCAGGTTTAATTTCCATGTTTGGATGATGCGCTGTTGGTTTTTGGTGAGCGTTCTTGTAAATCATCTTAGTGTCAATTTTATTCAGATTGTCTTGAATAAAATAGAATAAGCAACAATGAGCAACCCCCAAAAAGGCCAACATGAAGAACTAGCAAGAACATTAGGACTTTATGACGTTACCATGATTGGCGTTGCTGCCATGATTGGTGCTGGCATTTTTGTTTTAACAGGAAAGGCCGCAGGCATTGCGGGTCCAGCTTTTCTATTGGCATTTTTTTTAAATGGCATTGTTGCAATGCTTACTGCTGGCGCATATGCAGAACTAGGAGCATCCTTTCCAGAAGCGGGAGGTGCTTTTATGTGGGTCGCCCAGGGTTACCGGAAAGTGGTTTCCTTTATTGCTGGGTGGATAGGATGGTTTAGTCATGTTGTAGCTGTTGCTGTTTATTCATTGGGCTTCGGTGTCTATATCTTAGAACTATTTAATTTTTTTGGATTGGTGGATCATCCAGAGGAAATGGGGTCCAGCTATCAGCTCTATGTCAAGCTTGGAGCAATAGCAATTTGTGTAATTTTATCTTGGGTCAATTTTGTTGGAGTGTCCGAAACTGGAAAATTTGGATCAATAATGAGCACAGCAAAAGTTGTCATCTTGCTTTTGTTTGCAGTTTTTGGATTCATGCGTATTTTTCAAACTGATGGTTTTGTTCATTATGAACCTTTCTTTTTATCCACAGAAGAACACGCAAGTGCAATATTGGTTTTATTTGCAATGGGTATTACATATATGGCATTTGAGGGTTATGAGGTAATTGTCCAAGCAAGCGAGGAAGTAAAAAATCCTGAAAAAAATATACCTAAAGCTATATTTCTGTCTATTTTAGTTGTACTGCCAGTTTATTTATTGGTCGGTGGAGCTTCGCTTGGAGCATTAAACATTGATGAGATTTCACCTTCTTTAAGTGCAGGTTTTTATGGCCTGGTTGAATCTTCTCAACAACCTGCAACCAATTACAATTTAATGGCATTTTTGGGCGAAAGGGCAGTCGTTGAATCTGCTAATCAATTTGTTCTGCCTTTCCCTTTTCCTGGCTCTAACTACACTGTGGGCATGTTTCTTGTTATATTAGCAGGCATAGCTTCAACAACATCAGCACTTAACGGAACACTGTTTTCTTCCAGCAGGGTTGCATTTGCAATGGGCAGGGAGGGTTTATTGCCTTCGATTCTTGGAAAAATTCATCATGTTAAACGAACGCCATATATGGGTTTATTTTTTACTGCATTAATTGTTCTTGTGATCGTGGTTGCATTACCGCTTTCAGCAGTGTCTGCAGCGGCAAATGTTATGTTTCTTTTATTGTTTACATTAGTGAACATGACTTTAATCAAGCTTAGAAAAACCAAACCAAAAGTGGCAAGGCCATTCAGGATGCCATTGGTTCCTCTGTTGCCATTTTTAGCCATAGTTTTACAGATAGTTATAGCTATTGGTGTATTCTTTATTCCAAATTCACCTTTTGATGCGCATGGTGGCCATTCTGCAGGTGCCATTGCCTGGGGTGTGACGTTAGCTTGGATTATCTTGGGTTTATTGTTATATGTCGGCCCATTTAGAAAGCTTCAACCAATGTCTAGATCCAGGATTGCAAGTCAAGATACCATTCATACGCCGCAAGGAAATAGCATATTGCTTGCATTGCCAAATTCTAAAAATCAAAAACCTTTAACACATCTAGCTGCAAGCATTGCAAAAGCACAGGACAGTTTAATCCATATTGTTTCGATTGCAACCATACCAGAAACTACACCTTTAACTTTCGCTCCAAAAAAAGATATTCAAAAAAGACATGACTTAATCTCTTCCGCAAAGCAGGAGTTAGAGAAAAGTAAGGTGAAAATTAACAGCAGTGTTGTGGTTGGAAGGCACCCTGCTGCAGTGATATGCAATGTCGCAGATTTAAGAGGTTCTGATTTGGTTTTAATGGGCTGGAGAGGCGGTAAAAAGAAAAAAGGGTTGTTTCTTGGAGACACCCTTGACAGGGTTTTGGCTGATTCCTCTAAAACTCTTGCAATATTAAAACAAGGTAAAGAAACTGAATATAAGAATGTTACTGTGGCTGTAGGTTATGGACCAAATACACAAAAATCAATTGAAATTGGGGCAAGAATCGTTTCGTCTAATCAAGGCTGCCTTACACTGTTAGCCGTTGCAAAAAATGCCGATGAAAAAGATTTTGCTAAAAAAAGGTTGCAGGCATCAGCAATAGAAATTCAGTCAGTGTATAAGGACTTAAAGGTGGTTCAGAGCATAATTAAATCATCCTCGATTAAGAAATCAATTATTAAATCATCCAAAGAAAGCGATCTTTTGATCTTAGGGGCAAGTGTAAATGGTGTTTTGGATAAAGCCAGACTTGGAAATATCCAAGAAAGCATTGCAAGAGAGTCCAAAGGCAGTGTTTTAACTATTAGAGCGCCTGAGGGAAGGGTGAAAAGATGGTTACATAGGTTATTAAACGATGAATAAAAAAATATTATTTTTGCTGATTGGGTTTTTTGGTTTTTTTGGCTGCTACAAACCAACAATACCATGGCAGATAACAGCCTCATCCATTGTTGACACAGGCCAACATGTAAGGGCAGCTGTTAACTGGAAAGGCGGGCCTGATGGAACACCAATCAATATCACTGTTATTTATGAGTTAAATATTGATGATAATCAAACAAATTGGCAGCCTATAGCTAGACACGATAATTGGAAAAATGTACAAAGTATTGATTTTTCAGAAGACGGAAGCTTTGTCGTTTTGGCAGCTGATTCTAAAAATCGAGATATTTGGATTTGGGAAATAGGGAAACTACCGGTAGAGTTCACATCCAATAAAGATATAGAGGGTGATGTTACCTTGATTCAGGATTCGATTGCTTTTAGAAAAAAAGAAGGCAAGGCCCATAATTTATTTGTCAAATCGTTAAATGGCCTTGATAACAAAAGGTTAACCAATGGTAGCTCAACACGTTGGAATCTGAAAGCTTCAGAAAGAGAAGAGGGTGTTGTTCTTTTGCATAATGTTAGATCGAGAATGAATATAGGTTTGTCTACTGTAGGAATTGATGGTTCTAAGCCACAACGTGTTTTTGATGAGGATGGACCTGAGGTTTCTTTTGATATTGCGGGAAACTATGTTGTTTTTTCCAATGAAAATAATTGGTTTTTGTGCTCTCCTGAAGCGGGAATGGATTTTTCAAACCCCGTATGTATCAAAAATGACGCCCCATCTGCTTTCGGTTGGATTGGGGATGTTTTCATAATTAATCAGGATCTTTATGGTGGGATAGTGGCAGATGAATCTTCGCCTAATGGTAATATTTTGTTATATGTTTTTAATAATCAGATTTATGAATTTGCTTATGAGAATAATGTAATTAAACATGTGAAATCAGAAGGAGACAAGCTAAGTTTAAGCATCAACAACCCTATGTTTGGTGATTTTTTTGCCATCCTTAAAATGGGTGAATTTGAACTTGAAGAACTTCCAGTTATTTACGCACCTGAATCTGATAGTTGATTTTTCAACGCCAACGTCTTAAGGTGCTGCCTAAGTATTGGCTTGGGGTAATTAGATAATATTTTTAAACTCCATCCGTCTGTTATCTCCGGTAAATCCATAAGCCATCCATCCAAATCAAGATCAAAAGATTTTTTAATTATTTTAAAATTTTCACTTTTTAAACCATGTTGAAAGTAAACCATATAAATATAAGCATCTTTCTCTTTTGAAAGGTAACTCACGAAGGCGCCTTTTGTTTCTTCCTCTTCGAGTTTGTGGGTGTTTAAATAAAATGTCCTTTGCCTTGTCGTCCCCAGTATTTCCTCAGGAAGAAAAAAATCCTTTTTTGTGGTTTTCGTGGTAATTTTATAATTATTATTATTTTCAGGAGCCACAAATAAATCATCGTTTAACTCTTCTTCATTGATGCTGATCTCAATAACATCAGTCAACGAATAACCTTCATTCAGCGTAACCCTCTCCCTTTTCATTGGCAGCTTGTATTCTTTATGTAGCCAGTAGGTTGTCTTGAAGCCTTGCTCTTCAAAATATGTATTGGAGTTTGAAATTGTCACAATCTCAACATCATTAAAAATGTCCTCTTTTTTTATCCATTGGTCATCATCTGGAGATATTTCTGCCACTTTGCCCCACACATGCCCAGGCTTTAAAAGGTTAAAGATTTCTTTGTTTCCCGGGAATAGAGCTTTTTCGAAAAAGATGTTTGTATTTATGTCTTGCAAAACATAGACATTGCCATCTTCCCTAAGTAGAAAAAATTCATTTTTTTTCTCTTCTAAACGAATGGAATTATTTTTTGCAAAGTAACGAAGTTCATTTTTCTCAATTGTTGTTTTTTGATTTTTTTTGTAAAAGTTTATTTCACCATAAAAGGAATTTTCAACCTGGAACACACTCAGCAGAATCAGGAGAAGCCCAATCATCTATGTTAAAAAGGGATCTTCAAGTAGTAATGTATTGAAGTCGGAAACGCCACCGCTCAGGCCTGTTTGCGAAGCTTGCTCAACTTTGTTTAGACTGTTGGCCATGTCAGTGTTATTTCGAAAAGTATCACGCACATAACCCCATCCAAAATAGGAAATCGACATTAGGCATATTGCCAATGTGGAAAAAGACACGCCGGCAAATGAGTTAATGGCCAATTTTCTTTGTTGAATTTTTATTTTTTGATCAACTATACCAAAAATGTCAATTTTGGAATTTTTTGTCATGCCGGACAATTCTGGAACTTTTGGCTTCTCGTTTTCAATCAAATCACACAAGATGTCTTTGACCCTTTTGGGCTTTTTCTGGCCCTGGAGACCCTTTCTGACCTCAGCCAGGAAAGCTTTATTTCTATTTTCTGAAAAAAACATTATTTATTTATTATCCATATATTGTTTAAATTTTAATCTCGCTTTATGTATTCGCATCTTTACAGCAACAACAGAGCAGCCCAATATTTCGGCCACATCCAAGTAGCTTAATTCCGCCTGAACGGCAAGCATTAAGGCCTCTCGCAAATGAACAGGTAGCTTCATGAGTACGATTCCAATTTTTTCAGCTTGATCCTGTTGGTTCAGCACTTGTTCGGGATTGAATTCTCGAGGGTCGCTTGGGTCAAAGGCGTTGTTTTCCGAATCATTGGTGTTAAATAGACCTTCAATAGATCCCGGTCTTTTGTTTTGGGAGGTCAGTAACGTGTTGCCCTGGTTTCTGGCTATTGTGAAAAGCCATGTTTTGAATTTTTGTTTTGTGTTAAATTTTTTAGCATATTTCCACACTCTAAAAAACGACTCCGCCGCAGCTCCTTCCGCTGTGGCTGGGTCTTTGATGTATATGCTCAAAAAGTTAAAGAGTGGCCCCTGGTATCTTTCGACAAGCTCATTCAAGGCATCATGATTGTTCTTTGCAACTAGCTCCATCAGTTTTTCATCCGTATATCCATTTAAAGCCATACTAGGCTCCATCTTATACTCATTCAGGCCGGGGTTTGTTTCTTGGAAATGTAGGTTTGATGAACTTGATTAAAAATTTCTATCAATTATATTCTGGCTCTCTTATTGAAACTACAAATTCTTGTGTTGTCGTGGTGACTAATCTTGAATAGCCAATACGGAACCCATAATCTCCATGTTGTGAAAGGTTGCCATCAAATGACGGTTGCATGTTGATTGGCATGTCATCCATGCCAGAACCTGTAAAACTGATAAGCATGTCGCCACTCCAAAGGCTATTTATTGAAAATCTGTGATGCAGCTTGAATGTGTTTGTTGCATTATGCTCCCCATGCTCCCACCAAAAAATATGCTTTCTGCCACTTGTCTCAATTGCGAGGGATATTTGTGCTGATCTCAAGTTTATGGGAGCGTAAGCCATACCGATCCCCTCTCTCTCTGGTCCAGCTGTCCATGGGTTTGCGGGTGACCATTCTTTGTAAACGATTTGCTCAGTAGAGTCATTTTGGTAAACCAGTGTCAGTTTAGATGTGAAGGGATTGATCTCAAAGCCAAAAGACTCAGTGACATCTTCAGCAATGGGAGAATAAATAGCATCTGCACCACTCCATTGTGAGATTTGACCGCAAGCACTTACACAATGGTAAAGTTTTATTTTCTTTTTTCCGCTAGCTAGATCCAGATATCTGGCTGTTATATAGATTTTTGCACCGTTGGTTTTTAAAATTGGCGAACTGCCGACATATGACTGCAATGTGCCACCGCCATCAATAGACACTGGAGCATTCCAATCTGTAAAATCATAGGGGTTTGCTTGTAAATTTGCTAGCGGGTAGTCCATAAAGTTTAATCCCATATTAATTGGGTTGCCTAAATCGTCAAAACTTTCTTGCCAGGCCAGAAGAAGAGTGTTGTTTGTTGTGTCAATCGCAGCAGTTGGGGCCCCACCACCTACTGTGTTTGACAAACTAGACCCACAACCTTGCAAGCTACCTCCTGTTGACCAAGTTCCATCCCAGCACCAATACGTTACATAAGTGTCAGCAGTTGGAATATCCTCAGTTGCAAAAATATGCAGTACTCCACTATTTACTGAGTTATAAACTGAATTGTTATTATCGATAATTGCAGTCACCCCACTACATCCAATACCACCTCCAATTGTCATTTTTTCGGTTGTGCTAAAGCTCCCTGAGATGTCTTTGTAGATTTCAAGCTGACCGACACTCAGGCCACTTGAGTTGCACGCTAAAAGATAATTATTACCCTGAAAATCATAAATATAATGAGTTTCAGAATAGACTGCAGGAGTTTGGGAAGTTGGTGCAACTGAAAGATCTTGACCGTTATATGCTATTGGGTGTGTTGCGTTTGAATTGTTGTTACCGCCACATGCGGATATTGCGATAATTAAAATTGGTAAAAGTTTAATAATTTTTTTCATAATATTTAGTTTACCACTTTCTTGCCTTCAACAAACAGCATCTTCAGTTTGTTATTTTTTTCAAAAAATTTATCAATATTGTTTTTCCACACACCCAAATCGGCAATATAGCCTTTTTTGATTTTTCCAATTTTGGTCAAACCTATAGTTTTGGCAGGAATAGATGTGATTGATTTCAAAATTTCTTCATTTGTCATATTCAAGTCTCGCAAGGCCAGCCTTCCAATGTCTAATAAGGATGTGCAAAAAGACGAACCTGCATTCAGGTCTGTTGCCAAAAACACTTCAACACCAGAGTCAATTAAAAATCTTGCATTTGGCTGGATGTTGGTGTCAAGTTCAATATTGCACATGGGTAAAATCCCAACCACAATTCCACTTTCAGATAGCTTTTCTACATCACCAGTTTTTAAATGTTCAGCATGATCAATTGATGATGCTCCATATCTGACCGCAATGTCAACTCCATTCATTTCTGAAAATTGACCTGCATGCAATGTTATCTGATAGCCAAGTGAGCAAGCATGAGAGAGAAGGAATTCAGTTTCCTCTTGGGAGAATGCGCCACTCTCTAAAAAGACATCAAATCTATTTGTTAGATTTTCTTGTCGTGCGATTTTAGCAGTATCTACCACTTCTTCAAGATATTCCTTTCTGTTTTTTTCATCTGGAACTGTATGTGCCATTAGCAATGTTGGGACTATTCGTGTTTTGTTCTCTTTTGACCATTCCGCATATAGCCTTAAATGGTTTAATTCATCTTTTTTAGATAAACCATAACCAGTTTTTACCTCTATTGTTGTTGTGCCAGTCGCTTGCATTTTTAAAAATCTTGTATCCATGAGTTTCTTAAGTTGTCTATTTGATGATTCACAAGTTTTTTGAACTGTATACTTGATCCCGCCACCTGCCTTCAGGATATCAATATAAGAGGCACCCTGTTTGCGCATTTCTTTTTCAAAATGTCGATTGCCTGCATGGAGAATATGGGTGTGTGCATCCACCAAGCCAGGCGTAATGAAGGATGCTCCAAGGTCGATATGTTCCATATTTGCACCTTGCAACAATGACTGTCTGGCTTTCTCACCAGAACCGTGATTGTGAATAAGGCCATTTTTGACATGTATGGAATTAGGGCCTGGCACAATCCTTTCGCCATCCCATACATTGCCGCTTGTTGTTAGAAGGTATTCCACATAAGAATCATATTGTCGCATTGTAGAATTTTTCATTATGAATCCAAAAAAAGCTTTTTCCAAATTAAAAAAAATATCAGAAGACTCTCATGCAATTAGCGACGTAAGTGCAATTGTGAGCTGGGACCAGGAGGTAAACATGCCTCCAAAAGGTTTAGAGAACAGGGGCAGAATGATGTCCTGGCTTGCACAGCAAAGACACAAAAATGCAACTAATCCAGAGATTGGAGAGGCCTTGGAAACAACCCGTTCTGGTGACTGGAACGAAAAGGAAAAAGCTTGCTTGAGGGAATGGCAAAGAGGTTGGGACCTTTCAACCAAGATACCGGCTGACTTGGTTCAAAGAGCAGCACTGGCTTCAGTCAAGGGGCATGAATCATGGAAGTCTGCCAGGGAGAAGAATGATTTTTCCATTTTTAGAGATGATCTAAAAGAGCTTATTGACCTCAGCAAAGAACGAGCCGAATGTATTGGTTATACAACTGAATCCTATGATGCGCTTTTGGACATGTACCAAGCTGGCATGAATGTTCAAGGTATTGATGCATTATTTACAAATTTAAAAAACAAATTAACCCCTTTATTGGAGGAAATTCTTGATTGGCAGGGAGAGATTGAGGATGATCCTGTTGCAGGTCATTACTCACAAGAAGAGCAGAAAAAATTCTGTGAGTGGGGTGCAAAGCATATCGGTTTTGATTTTGATGCAGGCAGGATTGACACTGCAGTACATCCATTTTGCTCTGGTGCTGGACCAGGTGACATAAGGCTTACAACAAGATACAATCTTGAAAATCCTTTTGACTCTTTCTTTGGTTCATTGCATGAAACTGGTCATGGACTTTACGAACAGGGCTTACCTTCAGGAAAGGATGAGTATGGAACACCATTGAGTGAATCTGTTTCATTAGGCATTCATGAAAGTCAATCTTTATTCTGGGAATCAATTGTTGGCCAAAGTCCCGAATTTTGGGAATACGTGCTTCCTTTTTTCAAAGAGCACTTCCCCGGCAGGGCTGATTCGGTCACACATGCACAAATCGTCAGGAGGACAAACAAGGTTTCAAGATCACTCATTAGGGTTGAAGCAGACGAGGTTACATATCCGCTTCATGTTATTTTGCGATTCGAAATCGAGAGGGATATTTTTAGAGGTAATTTATCTGTAGACGATTTGCCTGACGCTTGGAACCAAAAGATGCAAGAGCTTATTGGTGTAACTCCACCCAACAACACTTTGGGCGTGCTGCAGGATGTGCATTGGTCAATGGGTGGTTTTGGGTACTTCCCAACTTATGCTCTCGGCAGGCTGTATTCAGCTCAATTCACAGAAACACTTTCCAAGGATGTTCCAAGCTGGAAAGATGATATGGCTAAAGGTGATTGTTCTCCAGCTTTGGAATGGTCACGAAAAAATATTCATTCAAGAGGTTCAATTTACAGAACTGAACAATTGATTGAAAAAGTGACAGGCACACCACCAAGTGAAGAGCCATTCTTGAATTATTTAAGAAAGAAATATAAGTCGATTTTTAGTTAGCTAAGTCGATATTCATGTCAGAAGCATTTTGTATAGCGTCTTCATAACCTGCATCTGCATGTCTTGCAACACCGATTCCAGGATCATTGGTTAAGACCCTGTCCAGTCTTTTTTCTTTAGATTTGGTCCCATCAGCAACAACCACCATTCCTGCATGCATAGACATGCCCGTTCCAACTCCGCCTCCACTGTGAAAAGACACCCAGGAAGCCCCAGATGCTGCATTTAGCGCAAAATTCAATAATGGCCAATCTGCAACAGCATCCGACCCATCAGCCATTGCTTCTGTCTCCCTGCTAGGGCTTGCAACCGAACCAGTATCCAAATGATCTCTACCTATAACAATAGGGGCATCAAGGGTTTTGTTTTTGACCATGTCATTCATCGCTAAACCCGCTTTAGCGCGGTCTCCATATTTAAGCCAGCAAATCCTTGTAGGCATACCTTCAAAAGGCACTCTAGTTTGGGCTAATTTAATCCATTGTGCTAAAAATTTATCATCCGGAAACAACTCCAGCATCCTTTTATCGGTTTTTTCTATATCTTTTTTGTTTCCAGATAATGCTGCCCACCTAAAAGGACCCATACCTTTTGAAAAAAGAGGCCTGATATAGGCCGGCAAAAAACCAGGATAAATATACTCATTCCCTTTTTTAACCTTTTTAAACCCAGCAAAATAAGCTTGATCCCTAAGGGCATTGCCATAATCAAAAGCAATTGATCCTCTTTTCTGCATGCCTAAAATTGCATCTACATGTTTCACTATGGTTTCTTGTGATTTTTTTGCATACTCTTTTGGATCAGATGTTCTAAGTCTATTTAGATCACCAAGATCTCCTTCCGGCCAGTATGACAAAAGGTTATGAGCCGATGTTTGATCTGTAACTATATCGGGAATCTCATCTCGTTTAAGCAATTCTGTGGCAACTGTAGCTATATTGCCAACAAGCCCAACAGATAAACCTTTACCCTGAAGCACAGCTTCATCTTTCCACTTCAAGGCCTCTTCAAGGCTGTCTGTTATTTTGTCACAGAAACCTTGCTTGACCTTTTTTTCAATTCGTTCTTTTAAAACCTCAACACATATGATGCATGCTCCAGCCATTGCGCCTGCAAGAGGTTGTGCGCCACTCATCCCACCAACCCCTCCTGTTAATATCCATCTATTTGTTAGGTCAGTGGTTCCATATTCTTTTTCTGCAAGGGCAACAAATGTTTGGTATGTTCCCTGCAGTATGCCCTGTGTGCCTATGTATATCCATGATCCAGCAGTCATTTGGCCATACATAAACAAACCTTTTCTATCCAACTCATTAAAGTGTTCGTCATTAGCCCAGTTCGGAACCAAATTGCTATTTGCAATAATTACCCTGGGTGCATCTTCATGTGTTTTCCCTACGTAAACTGCTTTACCACTTTGAACACAGAGTGTTTCGTCAGGCTGTAATCTTTTAAGAGTATCGAGTATCCGAGCATATTCCTTCCAATTTCTTGCTGCTCTTCCTGACCCTCCGTATACTATTAATTTTTCCCAATCTATAGCCACTCTTGGATCAAGATTATTTTGAAGCATCCTGTAAGCAGCTTCAATATCCCAATTTTTACATGTTTTAGATCTTCCAACCGGAGCGCTGGGTGGTTTGTTAGGCTTGGCATCCATAAACATAGGCCTGCCGTAAAGAGATTTTTCGTTAAATTTGTCTGCTTGAAAAAAGTTCATTCCCAACTATCTTCTTTGATGTTTGGGGGTGTTATTTCATATTTTGAAGAAAGTGTTTTTTGCAAATAGAGTGAAGTTGTTGTGATTCTTTGTACTGATTCAATAATGCATTGCAATGTCAATTCACTCGCTTCTTTATTTTCACATGAATAGAGCCATCCATCGCCAGGAGCAGAAACATTTGAAAAACTTGAATGCGCAATTGATAAAGAATCTTTTAGAAATGCAATTCTTTTTTCTTGAGGGAATGGTAGGCATTGAGCTTCACTTTTAAAAACAACAGCTCCATTTTCATCTTTGTGAATTCCAAGAACCACAGGAACCGTTCGACGTGGCCAGAAGCCGATAGAAACACTGTCATCGTCATCTTCCATCGTGTGCTCCATGAAGTTTATTTTGAGTTTTTTGCAAACCTCCACGAGCAGCTCTCTTCCAAGCCCCAATTCATCTTTTAGAGGTTTTAAGTTGTCAAAAATATTTTCTGAACCCACTGGATTTATCATAACAATTTAAATAAAAAATTAAACTAAAAACCAATCTTTTTGTGGCTCTGTTGTGACAATTGGAAGAGGATTGATTACTAGGTTGATCTCACTTCGTATGCCCCATTCTGGATAATAAACACCAGGTTCAATCGTTCCTGCCCATCCTGGAAGCAGCGATCTTGTGTCTTTTGCCTCATAGCTGTCTAGTTGAGCAGCATCACCATGGGCGCTTGTAAGTCCCAGATTATGGCCTGTCCTATGAATGAACCCCTCTCCAAATCCATGATTTTCAATTACATTTCTAACAGCCTGGTCAACCTCATAACCGGCAATCGATCTTTTCTCCAAAAAAGCTCTCTTTATTACCTGAACCCCCGCATCTCTGGCTTCTAAAACAGCATAAAAACCCTTGTCGATAACCTTGTCAACTTTTCCTCGTTTTGCCATCCATGTTATATCGGCATATGCAGGTTTGTCAGATTTTTTTGTTGCCCATAAATCTATAAGAAGCACAAAATTTTCTCCCAATCTTGCACTTCCCTCTTTTGGTGTTGCGTAATGGGGATCGCCAGCATTTCCATTAACTGCAACTACAGGTGGATGGTCAGTTGTCATGCCCATTTCTTCAAAACTTTCTAGTATCCAATTTTGAACCATTGATTCATCCAGTTCAAAAGGTTTTGCCTTAGACACTCGATCAAAAACACCTTGGACTATTGATGTTAAATTTATTGCTGATTCACAATGGGATTCAATTGTTTTTTCGGACCATAGTAAAAGATGTTCCTGCGAGATGTTTTCACTACTTTTTAAACTGCAATCCATTGATCTTAGTAGGTCAATCAACCCCCCATCAAGATAAGAGAGATAGGGAATCTTGCCATCTTCACACCATTCCACATAAATGGTTTTTCCTGCAATCATTGATGTCAATGTTCTTTTCCAATCTTCAAAATTTTGATATTTTCTAATTTGCACATCAGTGAATGCCAGACTTTTTGATTCAATTCCATTGACAATCATTTCTGCTTTTCCTTTTTTTGGAATCCAGAGCGCCCATCGCCTGCTTAAAAACACATTATCTGGTAAAAATTTTCTAGCAATTGGATTATGTGAATGGAAATCTGCAACAAACCATCCATCAACTGCATGGCTGGAAAGGTTGTTTTGAATTTCTTTAATCAATAAATCGAGTTGTTTCATTGTGGAAAATTTTATACTATGCTAAGTTATGTTTTTTCTAATGATGTTGTTAATGAAACCATGCCTCGGGCATGATCAGCATTGTGACAAAAGATACGACGAGCTTTCTTACCTTGTTACGCATAATGCGATGTCGACATCAGAAGATAGATGGCTTTTCCCCAACCAGGATCGAGGTCTCATTGCTCAGCTGAACGATGGCGTTAGAGGCTTGTCGTGGGACATCTACGAGCATAATCAGGAGGTTTATCTTTGCCATGGTTATTGCTGGCTTGGAAAAAGGAAATTAATGCATGACCTTGTTGAACTCAAAGGTTGGCTAGATGATAACCCCAGAGAGATAGTCTCGATTTTTTTTGAAAGCTATGTCGGGAAGAAGCCGGTTGTCGAGCTTTTTGAGCAGTCTGGAATGATTAGCTATGTTCACCATCAAGCCCTTGAGCAAGATTGGCCATCCATAATTGATATGATCGACAGCGGAAAAAGGGTTGTTGTTTTCACAAGTCGGGAAGGCGGTATTGACGACTGGTACCATGATGCCTGGAGGTATGTTTGGGATACAGATTTTTCATACAAAAGCATCGATGACTTTTCATGCTCAAGGCTCAGGGGCCCAAAAGACCTTTCAGGTCTTTACAGCATAAATCATTTTTTGACAAACCCACTTGCCTCAAAAACACTTGCCTCAAAAGCAAACCCGTCTGTTTACAAAAGAGCTGAGAGCTGTTGGGTAAAGACTGGGCAAAGGCCCAATTTTATTTTTGTTGATTTTTATTCGGTCGGAAACACCTTGGAGGCGGTAAGAAAATTAAACTTGTTACATTTTTAAAACAAGTTTGAATGCACATAACAAATATACAATTGAGAAGATGATGACAGAGGATCGTACAAACAAGGTTCATTTAAACGTTATCAGGTTAGGCAAGCTGGTTGTTTTTGCGTTAAAAAAAGCTCTTAAGGGTAGCACCTTTAACATAGATGCTTTTCTTGCAAAATGCAGAGCAAGAGAGACTGAAATCAACCTGTTAGAGATGGAAATTGAACAGGATCTCCAGACTTTAATGAGACCAGAGCTGGAAGATAAAGATTGTCGTCACTTTACAGCGTTGTTGAAAATCAATAATGACCTTGAGAGGATTGGCGATTATGCCATGGCGATAGCTAAATATCTTGTTGATGTTGACATGTCAGAAACGGTGAAAATTGAATCCAAATTTAAAAAATTATCAAAAGCATCTATAGAGATGCTTGAAAGATCCGTTAAGGCAATAGAGCTTGAAGATATCAACCTAGCCAAGCAGGTTATTCGTGATGACGATTATGTTGATAAATTGAACAAGGCAATAATCAAGATTCTTTTAAGCAGTAAAAATCCAGATATGGCTTCGGTTGTTTCGTTGGTTAATTTGTGTAGAAGATTGGAGAGGACAGCAGATCATGCAACCAACATAGCAGAAGATTTGGTTTTTTGGATAGAGGGTGATGTTTTGAGGCATCCCACAAAAAAAAGATCCTTTATGTTTAATGAGATTGAAATATATCCAAACAGCAGAGAGATTAAGATTTCAGAAAAGGTCCATCTTTCTAAAAGTGAATGGGAGATATTCATACACCTTATAGAAAGATCTCCAGACGGTGTTTCTAGAGAGGATCTTATGAAAAATGCTTTAGGCTACGACTCTTCTGTTGAAACTCGAACTATCGATCAACACGTGGTTAGATTGCGAAAAAAACTAGGCCACAAAAAAACACTTTTGAAATCTATAGCTGGATTCGGTTACAAAGTGGTTAATTCAAAGAATTAAAACAAATTTGTTACAAGTTTTTAAAAAATCACAAAGAATACTATTTAAGATTTCAACTTAAATCCAAAAAGGAGGATTTTATATAAAAATGAAATTTAAATTTTCAAGCTTTTTTATATTGTTAGTTTTAGTAGTTACCAGTTGTGCAAGGCCGCAGGATTCTGAAGGAAATGCCGCAGGAAGTAGTTCCTCGGGAAGCGAGCAAAGCATACAGGTGACAGGCTCTGACACCATGGTTAACTTAGGTCAAGCATGGGCTGAAGAATATACAAAAACGAACCCCAACGCATATATTGCTGTTGGTGGCGGAGGCTCTGGTGTTGGGATCGCTGCCTTGATGAATGGAACTGCTGATCTCGCAAATTCATCCAGAGCAATTAAGGACAAAGAGATCTCAAAGGCAAACGAACTTGGCTTCGGTATCAAGGAGTATATTGTTGGTTGGGATGGGCTTGCTGTTGTCGTTCACCCAGATAATCCAGTTAACCAATTGTCAATTTTGCAAATCGCAGAAATTTTTACTGCCAAAATTACAAACTGGAAAGAGGTTGGTGGTGATGATTTAGAGATTGTTTTGTTGTCACGAGAGGTAAATAGTGGAACACATGTTTACTTCAAAGAAAATGTCGTTGGATCTTTAGGTAAGGGTACTGAATTCAGCGAAGAGGCGTTATTGATGCCAAGTAGCCAAGCACTTGCTGATGAGGTAACAAATAATATTGGCGCAATTGGCTATTATGGCATGGGTTATTTGTCACCATCACAAAAGCCAATTGATGTATCTGTTGATGGGGTTGTTTTTGTTCCACCAACTATAGAAAATGTTCTTAATAAAACATATCCAATTGCGAGACCCCTACACATGTTTTCAAGAGATAACATTTCTGCAGCAGCAAAAGCTTATATTGAGTGGATAATGGGAGAGGGGGGCCAGGCTGTTGTTGCAGCACAGGATTTTGTCCCCTTGAGCTGACTTTAGCCTGATTTGATTAAGATTTGAACTTGTGAAAAATATAAAATTAAAAAAGCATAAAACAGAGACTTTCAAACAGCCTCTGTCTGAAAAAATAACAGAGGCATGCTTGCGTTTTGCAGCATGGCTATGCATCTTTTTTATTGCCTGCATTCTTTATTTTTTAGTAAAAGAAAGTGGCGGGGTTTTTTTTAGTGACATTTTTACTATTACAGGTAAATTTTGGAGACCAATCAGTGAACCTCCAGATTTTGGTGTTTGGGTATTGCTTGCAGGCAGTTTGGCAGTAACGTTAACAGCATCTCTAATCGCAGTGCCCCTAGGGATTTGTGCAGCTATTTTTATCGGCGAACTGCTGCCACAGAAATTTAGAGAATTTTTGAAAGTTATAGTTGAATTTCTAGCAGCAATACCAAGTGTTGTTATTGGGTTCTTGGGCATGATTATTCTTGCACCATACATCAAGGAAGCTTTTGACCTAAAAACAGGCTTAACGGCTTTTTCGGCAGCATTGATGCTTGCATGGATGGCAATGCCGACAATAGTCAGTTTAACTGAGGATGCTCTCAGAAGTGTACCTGATACTTTAAGAGATGGGGCTCTTGCTCTTGGTGCTACCAAATGGCAAATGATCACAAGGGTGCTTTTGCCAACAGCAAAACCAGGCATACTTGCTGCAGCAATGCTTGGTGTTGGAAGGGTGATAGGTGAAACAATGGCGGTTTTAATGATTAGTGGTAATTCTGCCAGGATACCAAGTAGCATCATGGAGCCAGTCAGAACTCTCACTGCAACAATTGCTGCAGAAATGGGAGAAACAGTCAAGGGCGATGAGCATTATCAAGCCCTTTTTGGCTTGGGTGTTGTTTTATTTATTATCACATTGCTAATTAATACTGCAGCAGATAGGTTTATTAATAAAAAATACACAGAAGAATCATGAACTTTAAAAAACAAAATCCAATCAACCAGCAAAAAAGGGCCACTTTTGGCTTGGGGCTTATAACAGCCATTGTGGTTATTCCGGTTTTATTGATACTAGGTGTTGTTTTTGTTAAGGGTATTTCAGTTATAGATTGGAACTTCCTGACCACTGAACCCACCAATGGTTTAAGAGAGGGCGGGGTTTTCCCGGCCATAGTTGGAACATTGATCCTGGTTGTTGGGGCCGTGGTTTGGAGTGTCCCTTTTGGTGTGGCTACTGCAATTTATCTTGTTGAATATTCTCCAAGAAGCCGAGCAGCTAACTTGGTTAGGTTAGCAATCTTAAATTTAGCAGGAGTCCCCAGTGTTGTTTACGGGTTGTTTGGCTTGGGGGTGTTTGTCATAGCTTTAAAATTTGGCGCAAGCATTTTAGCGGGAACTTTAACCCTTGCTCTGATGGGTTTGCCAGTAATAGTCACATCAACTGCAGAAGCGTTAAAAGCTGTTCCTGATAGATTCAGAGAAGCAAGCTTGGCATTGGGTGCTAGCAAATGGCAAACAACTAGGCATGTTGTTCTTCCAAACTCCATACAGGGAATTTTGACCGGAATAATTTTAGAAATTAGTCGTGCTGGCGGAGAGACTGCACCAATTTTGTTCACTGTAGCAGCTTTTTATTTACCAAGATTGCCACAAAGTATCTTTGATCAGGTCATGGCGCTTCCAATGCATCTTTTTGCAATCTCAACACAGGTGCCTAACATAGGCTTGGATGTGAGATATGCAGTTGCCTTAACGTTGTTGTTTTTAGTTTTAGGCATCAATGCAGTTGCAATTTCCATAAGAGCAAAAATTAGGAAAAACAGAATATGGTAAAAGAAATCATTATTAAATCTTTGTCGGTTTCATATGGAAACAAACAGGCAATAAGAAATTTGTCTTTATCGGTTGAAAAAAATGAAATATTAGGAATCATTGGTCCTACTACTTCAGGAAAAACAACCTTACTTACAGTTTTAAACAGAATGATCGACACAATACCGTCAGTTGCGATTTCCGGCAATGTTTCCATGGGTGATATTGATGTTTTGACAACACCAAACATCCATAGTCTCAGGAGGTCTGTTGGGATGATTTTTGCCCTTCCGGTCGCTTTGCCCATGACTATTAGGGAAAATGTTGAATATGGCCCAAAGATGGCTGGAGAGGCAAAAGGAGAGTTGGAGACAAGGGTTAAAGAAAGTCTTGTGCAGGCTGGATTATGGGATGAGGTGCACGACAGGTTGGACACCCCGGCATTAAAGCTTTCAGGCGGCCAGCAACAAAGGCTTTGCATCGCAAGGGCTTTAGCATTAAAGCCAAAGGTTTTATTGCTTGATGAGCCTTGTTCGGGGCTTGATCCAATCTCAACATCCAGAATAGAGGATACACTGAGTCAATTAAAAAATGACATGACTATCATCTTGGTCACAAACAACCCCCATCAAGCTGCTCGTGTTGCTCATCGAACAGCTTTTATGCTTAAGGGCGAGCTTATCGAGCTTGCTGACACAGACACACTGTTCACAAATCCTGCAGACAATAGAACAAAAGAATACATTGAGGGTAAATTTGGATAATGGCAAAAACTCTAATTAAATCTGAAAAATTCAATTTGTGGTATGGTGACTTTCAAGCTTTAATTGATATAGATCTCGACATACCAGAAAATCAAGTTACAGCTGTTGTGGGTCCTTCAGGATGCGGAAAAAGCACTTTTGTTCGTTGTATCAACAGGCTAAACGATCAAATAAACACAGTTAGCACCAAGGGTTCTATTTTTATTGATGGGACAGACATTTACCAATATACGGCTGATGAGGTTGTTGGGCTTAGGCGATCTGTCGGGATGGTTTTTCAGAGACCCAACCCCTTTCCGCTTTCTGTTTTTGAAAACGTTGCTTTTGGCTTAAAGACAAACCCCATGGTTCCTGATCATCAAACCATAAAAAAGGAAGTCAATAAAGCGCTGCAAGCGGTAGGTTTGCTTGAGGACCTAGACGGTAACCTTGCGAGACCAGGAACCAGTCTTTCCCTGGAACAGCAGCAAAGATTATGTATTGCAAGATGCCTGCCAACAAGGCCCAAAATATTGCTTATGGACGAACCTTGTTCAGCATTGGATCCAAGCGATACCGATAAGGTAGAGGAGCTCATAAGGGAATTAAGGAAAGACTATACCGTTGTGATAGTGACCCACAACCTACAACAAGCTGGCAGAATTTCTGATCAATCTGTATTATTCCATTTGGGCAAAATTATTGAAGCAGCACCAACAGCAGATTTCTTCCAGAACCCGAAAGAAAAAAGAACAAGAGACTTTATTACAGGTCGTTATGGTTAGGAGTTAAATATGACTAAAAGATTAACAAAACTTATTGATAAAATCAAAGTAAAAACCTTGGCAATGGCTCAAGATGTTTGCAAATCAATGGATGATGCAATGGAGGCAATTTTAAATTCTAGCGATGATAAATATCAAGCAATGAAACAACGAGAAGATAATATTGATTCGCTAGAAGTTGAGATCGAAGAATCCATACTTGGCACCATTGCTGTCCATCAACCTGTTGCAGATGATTTAAGAATTCTTGCAGCAATGTTGAAGATTACAAATGACTTAGAAAGAATTGGTGATTATGCGATCAAAATTGCTCAAAGGGGCAAGGATATTGACGCCAACTTGATCAAGAGCATCAAAGCTCCTTTGTCTAAATTGGGAACATCTTCAATCCAGATGATTAAAGATGCAGTACAGGCTTTAGACGCAGGAGATGCAGATTTAGCCCAGAAGGTTAGAGATGCTGATGACCAGGTGGATGAGCTTAACAAATCCCTCATAAAGGAATTATCCAAAATCGATGATGATGACTTTGAGTCCTTGGTCGCACTGGTTTCAATATCCAGAAGATTCGAAAGAGCTGCTGATCATGCAACAAACATAGCAGAAGATGTTTTGTTCTGGCTTGAAGGCAGGATATTCAGACACGGTGAAACCTAAACCAGCACTTGGGCATAAAATTGCCTAAGTGAAAAAAGTTCGTTATTTTCAAAGACCATCAGAGTATTGGAAGGATCATGTTTTCCCAATGCGAAAAATGGATTTGTTGAAAAAACGTATCGAAGAATCGTTTTCAATTGATTTTGTTGAGCCTGACAGTTTGCCAGAAGGTTCAATTGCACTCACGCATCACCGCAATTTTATAAATCGTATACATTCATATTTTGATAACCCCGAAGCTTCTTATGGTGAGTTTGAAGCAAGATGTGACAGTTGGGTTTTTGAGAACGAATGCAAGGCGGTTGCCGGCACTTTGTCTGCATGCAGGGATGCCTTGCTGCAGGGTTGGGGTTTTAATATTGGCGGCGGATTGCACCATTCTTTCCCTGATCATGGAGAGGGTTTCTGTATCATTAACGATATTGCAATTTCAATTAACCAACTTATCAAAGAGGGCAATATCCATAATGCAGCTGTAGTCGATCTTGACGTGCATCAAGGCAATGGTACTGCTGTTTGTTTCCAAAATAGCCCAAATGTAAAAACAATCTCATTGCATCAACAGCATAATTATCCATCCTGGAAACCTAAATCAGATTTAGACATTGGTTTAGACGACGGAACAGGTGATAGCGCTTATTTGCAGCATCTATCAACTGCACTTGATTGGCTTTCAACACAAGATAAACCTGACTTGGTTTTATTTTTGGCAGGTGCTGACCCTTATCGAAAAGACCAGCTTGGAGGGCTTGCGCTCACAAAAGCGGGCTTAAGCTCAAGAGATAGGCTTGTAATAGAGTGGTGCAAAAATAAAAATTGCCCAGTAGCGATTGTTTTGGCTGGTGGCTACGCTAAGGATGTAAATGACGTTGTTGATATACACTTTAATACATTCAAATGTTTAATGGAGGTTTAAGGTGATGTTGTTAGGTTTGTTATTTATATCTAATCTTTTTAATTCAGACTGCACAGATGCAGAAAAATCCTTTAGGGGTTATTTAGCACATGAGTCAAAAAGCGAAATCACGATAGATGGAAAGTTGGATGATCTCTCATGGAGAAAAGCACTATGGTCGGATTGTTTTGTAGACATAGAGGGATCACTTCAGCCTAATCCAAAATATAAAACGAGATTAAAAATGTTATGGGATGAGAATTACTTTTACATCGCTGCACTAATGGAGGATCCTCATATTTGGGCCGTAAGCACAGAACGAGATTCTTATATTTGGCAAAATGAAGGGGATTTTGAGGTTTTTATAGATCCCGACAGTAATTCTTTGGACTATATTGAAATTGAAATTAACGCCATGGGAACAGAATGGGATCTTCTTATGGATAAACCGTATAGCGAAGGTGGCGTTAATGATGATAGTTGGGATATTCAAGGCCTTAAATCAGCAGTTACTATTGATGGAACCTTAAACAACCCTGAAGATATAGATAAAAAATGGATAGTTGAAATTGCAATTCCCTGGAAAGGTATAAACCAAACCGCAAATGTTTCTATGCCGCCAAAAAATAATGATTCTTGGAGAATTAATTTTTCTAGAGTATGGTGGGATCACGAAGTGATTGATGGCCGTTATGTCAAGATTGGAGAGGCTTTTGAAGGCCTGGAGTCAAATTGGGTTTGGTCTGCACAGGGTGTGATCAATATGCATGATCCTAGCCTTTGGGGCTTTGTAACTTTTAAAAAATTTGAAAAATCTCAAAATCGCATACTTGATTTTTTGTCTAGGTGAATTGAATGAATGCTGGTCCTCTTGATTGGTTGATCATATTTGTCACTTGGGGTATTTTGGTTTTATCGGTTCCAATTGCCAAAAAATACATGAGGAGCGTTGCTGACTACCTTTCTGCAGGAAGATCGGCAGGCAGATATATTTTATCTGTTGCTCAAGGTATAGCTGCGCTTGGTGCAATTTCTGTTGTAGCGATGATGGAACAGAATTATGTTGCCGGTTTTTCAATGTCTTGGTGGGGGCTAACTATGAATCTTGTTGTTCTCGCTGTCACCGCTTCAGGTTGGGTCATTTATCGTTTTAGGGAAACCAGGTGTTTAACATTAGCAGAATTTTTTGAACGAAGATACAGTAAAAAATTTCGTATTTTTTCAGGGCTTATAGCTTTCATTTCCGGAATTGTTAATTTCGGAATCTTCCCCGCAGTTGGAGCAAGGTTCTTTTTGAATTATCTTGGATTGCCAGGGCATCTCAGCCTGCTTGGCTTTGATATCCCCACTTTTGCAATCCTGATGCTTTTTCTTCTTGGGACATCTTTGTATTTTGTTTTTTCTGGAGGGCATGTTGCAGTCACAATTGCAGATTTCATCCAAGGGGTCTTCAGCAACGTGGTTTTCATTTGGATGATTTTGTTTTTCTTATTTAATGTTTCCTGGGATCAGATTTTTTATTCATTAAATCAGGCACCAGAAAATGCATCATTGATCAACCCATTTAAAACAAGCCAGGTCGAGGATTTTAACCTAGGCTTCTTTTTGATTGGTATATTGATTTACATTTATGGAACCATGTCTTGGCAAGGTACGCAAGCGTATAACGCCTCGGCCAAAAACGCACATGAAGCTAAAATGGGCAGCCTGTTAGGAAATTGGCGAAATATCCCCCAAAATCTTTTCATGCTTTTCATACCAATAATTGCATATACCGTTTTGCATCATCCGGACTTTAGCCTTCAGGCCGATTTTGTAAATTCAACCTTATCTAATGAGGAAAACAATGCAGTTGTGAATCAATTAAGAGTTCCTGCTGTATTGATATCAATGCTACCTCCTGGTCTAATGGGGGCTTTTGCCGCAGTGATGTTGGCTGCTTTTATTAGCACTCATGACACTTACCTTCACTCATGGGGTAGCATCTTTGTTCAAGATGTATACATGCCCTTTCAAAAGAAACCTTTAACCCAAGAAAAACATTTAAAGATTTTAAAGTGGTCCACGATCGGTGTCGCTATTTTCATATTCATCTTTTCACTAATCTTTCAACAGAGTGAATACATCCTTTTGTTTTTTGCAATTACTGGTGCTATCTTCTTTGGTGGGTCCGGAGCTGTTCTGATAGGTGGTCTTTATTGGAACAAAGGCACAACCAAGGGAGCATGGTGGGCAATGTCATTAGGTGCGTCGCTATCAGTTTTCGGCATCTTCGGTGAAAGGTACATTGAGGCTTGGCCTGACTGGTTGAATGGGCAGGTTATGACGGGTATTGTTATTTTGTGCTGTATTGTCACATATGTGCTTGTGTCTTTAAACTCAAAACAAGCCGGTATAGATTTAAATAAACTTCTTTATAGAGGAAAACATGAAACAGAAAAAGAAAAAAAATTAATACAATTGCAAGTTCCGAGAGGGCTAAAAGCAATAGGCATCACTGAAGAGTTTACAAAATCTGATCGACGACTTTACTATATTACTTATACCTGGGTTATTGGTTGGTTCCTGACATTTCTAATTGGAACAATATATAACTTAAACAAGACTGTAGTCGATGATAGCTGGATTGCCTTTTGGAAGACTTATATGTGGATAAATGTTGTTGTAGCTATATTGGTTACGATTTGGTTTACATACAATGGTTTTAATGATCTAAAAGGCATGTTGAAGGAATTGAAAAGAAAAAAGATAGACATTAAGGATAACGGTTTTATTTCAGATGACAACATTTAACAGATATTCAAAAAATCCAATCATTACAA
Source organism: bacterium (assembly GCA_002716355.1). Lineage (GTDB taxonomy): Bacteria > UBP7 > UBA6624 > UBA6624 > UBA6624 > UBA6624. The sequence goes on from PBAU01000002.1 coordinate 86,066, forward strand.
GGAAAGATATACCTTTAAGTTGCACAAATGGAATTGAATCAAGTTCGGTTTTCAACCCAGGTGCAATTCTTGACAATGGTGTTTTTCATTTGTTGTTAAGGGTGCAAAGCAGGCAAAGAAAAACTTTCTTAACCCACTGCTCAAGCACAAATGGGCATGACTTTACTGTTGATGCTCAGTCTGTGAAAATCAACGGGATTAATGAATTGGGCTTCGAGATTTTCCACGTTTACGACCCTAGGATTGTCAAAATTGAGGATGTTTTTTTGGTTTCAGCCGCAGTTGATGTTGAAGAGGGGTGCAGAACAGCAATTTTTTCAACTAAAGATTTCAAAGAGATGGATTTGATCCATATGGGAGATATTGATTCCAGAAACGGTGTTCTTTTTCCAGAGAAAATCAATGGCCATTATTGTCTTTTAGACAGGCCGAATAATCAGTTTGCAGGAGGTGTAATGTCAGGTTCTCAGATTTGCTTTTCAGCATCTACCGATTTGGTCTCCTGGGGACGTTCGGTTCCAGTAATGAGTGGAAATCATCATTATTGGGATGAGCTTATTGGCGCAGGCCCTCCGCCGATACGAACCAAAGAAGGTTGGCTGCTTGTTTATCATGGCGTTGCGACTCACTTTATGAGTAGCAACATATATCAAGCTGGTGTTGCTTTGTTGGATATTGATGAGCCACACAAGATTCTTGCAAGATGTCCAGCTAATATCTTTGAACCCAGAGAAAGTTACGAACTAACAGGACAGGTACCAAATGTTGTATTTCCCACAGGCTTGCTGGTTGATGCGTCTTCCAAAAACCCTGAAAACTGCAATGAGGTTCTAATGTATTATGGTGCAGCTGATTCAAGTGTTTGTCTTGCCAAAACAACCATTCAAAAATTATTGGATTGTTTTAAATGATCAACCCACAAAAAGCTTTTATAGTCTCTCATACACATTGGGACAGAGAGTGGTACAGAACCTATCATGATTTCAAAGTCGATCTTTCAAATGTGGTTAGAGAAGTCTTAGATTTACTTGAAGGTGCAAATGATTTCAATCATTTTGTTTTGGACGGACAAACAATTATTTTGAGAGATTATCTTTCGCTTTTCCCAGAAGATGCACCTCGTATAAAAAAACTAGTTCAAAAAGGCAAGTTGTCACTAGGTCCTTGGTACATTCTTCCAGATGAGTTTTTAATTAGCTCTGAATCAACCATACGCAATTTGTTGCTTGGCTTCGCAACAGCTGAAGATTTCGGTGGTGTTCAGCGTGTTGGTTATATGCCTGATTCCTTTGGGCATGTTGCTCAGGTACCGCAAATATTGAAAAATATTGGTATAGATTCATTTATTTATACACGTGGCTCAGGTCCAGAGATTGAGGACCTGGGTTTTGAGTATTTTTGGGAAGCCCCAGATGGCAGCAAGGTTCTTGCTGTCAATCAATGCAATGGTTATTGCAATGCTGCTGGACTTGGGCTCCATGAGATATGGCATGCCCACACAAATCGTAATGTTGATTTAGACCTGGCCTCCAAGCAGGTCAAAGATCTTTTTTCTAAAATGTCTGAATTGTCAAACTCCCCAATATTTTTATTGAATAATGGTTGTGATCATTTTCCACCACAAAAAGATTTTGATGCAATTCTTGAAAAAATCAAATTAGATTTTCCTGAAACGAGTTTTGAGCATTCCGGATTTGATGCTTTTGTCAAGGAGCTTTATAAACATTCAGGATCTTTCAAAACCCACAAGGGAGAGTTGTTGTCAGGTTACCACCACTTCATTCTTTCTGGAGTGTGGTCTGCTCGAACTTACCTCAAGCAAATTAATGACAATGCGCAAACATGGCTATCTGGAATCCTGGAGCCCTTAGCTTCTCATTATCATTTTTCACTTTCAAAAACATATCCATCTGAACACATTTTTAATTCGTGGAAAAAGCTGTTAGAAAATCACCCACATGATTCGATATGCGGATGCAGCACAGATGAGGTTCATAGCGAAATGATCCCCAGGTTTAGAGCAGTTACAGAAACTTCGGAATCGGTTCTGCAAAAGATAATGAGCGAGATAACCCCCACTTTTGCAAGAGAGGAGAAAAATGATGAGCAAACATGTTTCACTGTGTTTAACGCACTACCTGAAAAAAGAGAATGTGTGATCAATAGGCTGATCGTTTTGCAACCTTTTGAAGGGGATATTGAGGATTGGGTTCTTGTTGACTCCACCGGTGAGCAAATACCATTTCACATAACGGAAATATCTCATTTTGAAAGGTTTTGGGCGATTGACTATCGAAGAGAGAGCGACAATCACAAAAACATTAAACGTCTTCACCTTTATCAAGATAAGTTCAAGCATAGGGTTGCTAGCAGCTCAAAACAAAAAGATGAATTCGACACATTTTTTAATATTCAATTTGTTGACACCTTACCTTCCGTGGGGCATAAGTTGTATTTCCTTAAAAGGGAAACACACCAGAAGAAAGCTGAGCAGAAGCTACAAATCGGTGTTGATTTTCTAGAAAATGATTTTTTAAAGGTTTCGATAAACGCTAATGGAACAATTAACATCCTCAACAAAGAAACACAGAAGAGCCATGAGGGTTTAAATATCCTAGAAAGCTCTGGGGATAAGGGGGATGAATATGACTATAGCCTATGTGGTAGCAGTCAAACCGTAACATCAGCAGAGACATCTGCTTCTATTGATATTGTTGAGGCGACCCCATATAAAGGCTCTTTGAGAATTAATTTTGATTTGAATTTGCCCAAGTCGATCGATGAGATCAGGCAAAACAGATCAAGCGAAACAGAAAAATGCAATGTTAAGATTGATGTTTCACTGGAGCACCTTGAGCCCTACGTAAGGATTAAGACAAAATTCAATAACCAGGTAGAAGACCACAGATTGCGTGCAGGTTTCCCAATGCCTAATTCAAACAGTGTTTTTTCAGATGGCCATTTCTATATCAATAAAAGACCTTCTGAGTTTCCTGTAGATGATAATTGGACTCAACCACATACAAGGACTTACCCGCAACAAGATTTTTCTTTTTGCCATGATGGCAAAAATGGATTGGCTGTTTTTTCTAAAGGTTTGCATGAGCTTGAAATCAAAAAAGGAACTCTTTGGTTGACTTTATTGAGGGCTGTTGGTTGGCTTTCTAGGGATGATTTTGAATCCAGAAAAAATAATAATGCGGGACCGACAATCTACACTCCTGACGCTCAGTGCAAAGGTGAAAATGCTTACGAGTATGCTCTTTATCCTTTTTCGGGAGATTGGGTTAAGTCCAAAGTTAAACATTGGGCCACAAGGTACAAAACAGATTTAAAGTCAATGCAGGGAGTTGTAGACGGGGCAATAAGCGACGATTGGCTTTTAGAAAAAAAGAATGATGCGGTTGCCATAACGGCAATTAAGAAACATGAATCTCGCAACACATTGGTTGTGAGAATGTTTAACCTCACCGATGAGGATGTTCTAGAAAAAATATCAACATCTAAACAAATCAAAACATGCTGGAAATTGAATCTCATCGAATCCAGACAAAGCCAAATCAAGCATCAATTAAATGCTTTTCAGGTTACATTAAAAGCACATGAGATCGGCACTTTTGAGGTTGAGTTTGAATCATGAAGATTAAATTTCCTATTTTTTTAATTTTCATTTTGGCAATGGGCCCACAAAAGGGAATAGTGGTTGCCGATAACCAGATTGCTGTTGATATCGGTTCTCAAATATTGAAAGAAGGGAATGCTTTTGATGCTGCTGTTACAACAGCTTTGATTTTAGGAATTACACACCCTCACAGTAGTGGCATTGGAGGAGGAGGTTTTGTTGTTTTTAAAAATGACAATGCAATTGGCTCTCTCGATTTTCGTGAAATGGCTCCTTCAAGCTTCTATCCAGAAGTGTTTATTGATGGTAGAAATTCAAGATTAGGGGCATGGTCTGTCGGTGTTCCAGGAGAGCTTGCCGGTCTGTTTGAATTGCACAAAGGGCGTGGGGCTCTTCCATGGAGCGAAGTTGTTAAACCAGCAACAAGATTAGCGGAAGAGGGTTTTGTTGTCGGGCCCGTTCTTGCTGCTGCAATTAAATCCAATTTTGATTCAATTCTTAGCGACCCAGGCCTCAGCGTTATTTTTGCACCTGGTGGAAACATGCTAAAAGAGGGTGATCTTTGCCAACGACCCAATCTTGCAAAAACATTAAAAAAGCTTGAATTAGGTTTAGCGGATTTTTACAGTTGGGACACTGCTGAGAGGTCTGTTGTTTTTTTAAATTCCAAAGGTGGTGATTTTGGTTTGTATGATTTTGAATCTTATGAAACAAAATACAGAAAACCTGTTTCTGGATCTTTTCGTGATTTTGATATATACAGCATGCCCCCACCATCTTCTGGAGGTATCGCCATTGTGCAGATGCTCGGCATATTTGAAGCTTCAGGATTATTTTTTGACAGAAGCTTAAATGCAACCAGATCTTTCCTTCATGCTATGACACATGCATTTGCAGATAGAGCTGCATATGGTGGCGATCCTGATTTTTCAGAAATTCCAATGGACAGACTTTTGGACTCTAGCTTGCACGCAACTCTATCTGTTTGGTCTCCTGAAAAGGGGCCTCAGCCCACAATTGAAGCAGGGCTCGCTTCCATTAAGGGCGATTTGCCCATTGTCAATCAGGCTGACGATGACGGTACGACTCATTTCTCAATACTAGATAAATTTGGGAATGCCGTTTCTCTCACTTCAACCATCAACTTAGCTTTTGGATCCAAAATGATGGATCCGCAAACAGGTATTATCTTTAATAACGAAATGGATGATTTTGCAGCAAGGCCAGGTGTTCCGAATGCATTTGGTTTGATCCAGGGTGCAGCAAATGCTCCGAATGCAAAAAAAAGACCATTATCATCAATGTCACCAACGATAGTTGTAAGCAACGGACAGGTCTATCTGGCCTTAGGCGCTTCTGGTGGCCCTAGGATTATCACCGGAACAATACAAACATTATTAACGATACTCGATGGCGGCTTAAGCCCTCAAGATGCACTCAGCCTTCCTAGACTTCACCACCAATGGCTTCCAGAAACAGTATGGCATGAACAGGGATTTGAGCCGATGGTTTTAGCAGAGTTGCAATCGGAAGGTTTTTTATTTAAGGTTGGATCAAGCGGTGTTGTGCAGGTTGCAATGTTTCAAGATGGAGAATTTAAAGGCGCTGCAGATCCCAGGAAGGGTGCTGAAGTGAATATTTCAATTGTGCATGAATGATGTTAAGCCAACAATATTAGAGTTTTCCATAGGCTCCTTTTTTTCTGGATATAGAAAAATTGCTTGGGTCGATTCAATCTCTTATTCCACTATCAAAAAAATCAAGTGGCCCAAATGTAGAGATTGCTATTCTTCAATATGCAAGGATTGCTTTTCTAAAATCAGATTCCATTTCCACAAACGGCTTCATCGTTTTTACGCAAATAAAACCCCGCAAAATCCCGATAACTGGTTTCAATATGGTCACTCACCGTTTTCAAAAAAGCATCTTGAGGAAATTTCTCAAGATGCACTGTACCCCAACTATCTTCCTTGTTTGCTAAATCACCCTAGCGGGATTTTGCCTCGAAAAAAAGTTTGGATATATTTCTGGAAAGAGATGGACAGACTAGATATATGGAATTGGCAGAAATCATATCGCCAAATCGAACCTAATGACGGGCTTGAATGGGAATTGAAAATCAAAAGGGCAGGCAGGAGGCATAGGCGAATCGTCGGGGGCAAGAGAGATACCCTAAAGGCTTTAACCAGTTTGTAAAGATTATGGAAGGTCTAGCTTACACCCAACTTTGGCAATCATGATCATTTTCCTTATCTCCCAAATGTTTTTTTACACTCAGCCAGAAGAGGTAAATGTCATGTCTTTCAATATCAGGTACGGAGCAGCTAATGACGGTATAAACAAATGGGACAATAGGAAAGAGTTTGTATATGAAACGATTAAGCAAGAGACATATGATTTTATTGGTGTTCAGGAGGCTTTGCACTTTCAGATCCAGGCAATAAATGCCGAGCTGATCGATCACAATGTTTTTTTTAGAGGTAGAGGCTGGTCGCCTTTAACAGGTGAAGCATGCGGTATTTTTTACAGTAATTCCTGGGAGATTATCATTAATGAATCAGGTACGTTTTGGCTGTCAGAAAAACCTGATACACCAGCATCTAAAAGTTGGGATTCTTCACTGCCCAGAATTGTTACCTGGGCTAAATTCAGAAACAAAATATCGAACAATTTTGTTTATGTTTACAACACGCACTTTGACCATCTGGGACAACAAGCAAGGGAGCAGAGTTCAAAGATTATCATTGAACACATCAGTAAAAGAGAGCATGATGCCCCTGTAATTTTGCTTGGTGATTTCAATGCTGCAGAAAACAATAAGGCAATTGCCATTTTGAAAAAAGGCATGCCTGAAGGTTTGTCTTTTTTTGACCCTTGGAATCAAATGCATCCAGAAGAAACCCAAAGAGGAACTTTCAATTATTGGAAGAGTGAAAAGGATGGACCGAAGATTGATTATATTTTTGCTTTAAAGGGTACTCGCGTATTGGACGCACAGATATTGAGAAGGACTTTTGAAGGGAGGAATTCTTCTGACCATTACCCGGTAACAGCAAAACTTGTTTTAACGGCATCCTTGGGGGATTACTAATTAGAATTAAAAAACAATGAAGATTAAATTTATTTTTGCTCTTTTGGCTTTTGTTTTTTTTGGCTGTGGAGATGGTCAGATATTTGGGAATGTAATATGTGATACAGCTCCAAGCGCAAATCCAATATCGGGCATGGACCCACTTGAGGTTACTTTTACTGAAAACGCCCAAGGAGCCGTTGGGTACCTATGGTCTTTTGGAGACCTCAATACATCAACTGAGGAAAACCCCGTACATACTTTTCAACTGTTGGATCCCAATGTAAATCAGCAGTACACTGTGACCTTAAGAGCTTTTGGAATCAATGAATCTTTTGCTGATTGCCCATCCATTTCAATAACTGTTGAATCTTCTCAATAAGATTTAAGAAACAATGCTGTTTTTCCAAATATTGGCAATCCTGATTCAGCTTGGGGTTCCTGTTTTCCTGTTTTTTTTGATTTGGAAGAAATGGAAAATAGACAATCGTTTGATTTATGCAGGATCTGCTGCTTTTCTTGGATCCCAACTGATTCATCTGCCACTGAATTGGTATTTGGCTAATGTTGGCCTGCTTGATGGATCGGGCTTAGTTACACTTTTGATTCTTTCATTCACTGCAGGTTTGTGTGAAGAGCCAGCACGTTATTTTGTTTTAAAGCGATGGTGGCCAGCATCTAACACTTACAAGGAGGCAATTGCCTTTGGGGCTGGTCATGGCGGAATCGAGTCGTTAGGGGTTGGGCTTTTGTCAATATTTAGTGTTATGAATTTTTGGAATATCAAAAACGGTGGAATAATTCCAGGCATCACACCCGAAGATCTGATGTTAGCAAGAGAACAGATAGAAGCATCTCTTGCGATGCCTTCCTGGCTGCAGCTTGCAGGGGGTTTTGAAAGGATTTTTGCAATTGTTTTTCACTTTTCAGCATCATGCATCGTTATGTTTTCTATTGCAAAAAACAAACCAATGCTTGTTTGGCTCGCAATTTTATGGCATACGCTTTTCAATTTTGCTGGATTGTCGGTCCTGTTCCTTGCAGGCGGGGCAACTGAGCCAAATGCAATTATGTATTCCGAATTAACACTTTTGGTTTTGATGATTCCGTCGATTTGGATCATAAAAACAACTAGGAAAAGCTTAAAGTCGAATCAATATTGATCTTGCATCGTTGCTATCTCGGCGTAAACTTCAGTTGTCCCATCTTCTTTTACCAGAATGATTGAATAAGGGTCAAACATATCGCCCATTTCCATACCAGGGCTTCCCATAGGCATCCTCGGAACGGAAAGGCCTATTGCCCCTTCAGGCGGATCCATAAGGAATTCAAGGATGAATTTTGCAGGAATATGCCCTTCAAAAAAATAGCCATTCTTGCTTGTTCCCGTATGGCAGGATGCAAGATTTTCACCAATGCCAAGTTGCTTTTTCATTCTGTTGAGTGCAAAAGGGTCATGGTCATAGCTTTTAACCTTTATGCCATTTTCTTCAAGATGGCTGTTCCAGAGCTTGCAACAGCCGCAAGTCGGTGTTTTATGGACACTGATGACGATACTGGAAGTATCTCCTTGTTCCGGATCGGCAGAATTGCCAAGAGCCCAAATAAACCCAACTAAAAGGATCCAGAATAAATTTGAATTTTTTTTCATACTGTAATCCCCATTAGCAATCTTTGCAGTTTTTTGAAACGCATAATCTTTGATTTTGGATATGTGCATAAGAGATAATTAAGGTACCTAATGTAGTCAATGCGACCTCTCCCGTTTCACCAAGTGCATCGTGTGCCCAGGTAGCTGCAATAACCAGTACAGCCATTCCGCTAAAGCCGTATGAGATGATATGTTTTTGATTATGCTTTTTGCAACCCATAAACAAAGCCAGCATGCTTAATGGAATGATTACAAGAAGTAGCATCTTGTGGAAAGATTCATCCCCAAAAAATGTCAGGCCCAATGTTGGAAATAGCAACAGGAATACAGGCAGAAACAGGCAATGCAGAAAGCATAAGGCTGAAAAGCCTATAGCCAGCTTGTCAAGAAAGTTATTTTTTGCTTCCACACGCGGAATCATAACTTTAAAAGGTAGTTTTTTATGATTTTATGGCCAGATTGATGTGTCAGGATCAGATATTTCCCAATCAAAAGGCCATCCATTCGGACATGGGGGATAGGTCTGAAAGATCCAGCCCATCCCTTCATAGCTCCATGTTGCAAGGGTGAATAGTGGGCCCAGTTCATATGATACTGACCTCACCTCTTCGCAATCAGTAAGGTTGATGGAGAGGAGGGTTGTGTCCCAGTAACCCAATATGATTTTCCATGCATTTAGAGGAGGGTTTGCATTTCCTGTAAATCCTATTTGATCTTCTGTTTCCTGAAGAAAAAAAAGAAGATCAGTGTGTATAGCTGGACCTGTTCCATTGTTGTCATCCATGTAATGCAAAGGAAAACCTTTTCCAATACCTCCGCCAGGGGAGATATTGTCACTCCAATAAAGAGTGCCCTTGGGGTCATTTGAAATTGGATCCCTGTACCAATTTATGTCTTGTCCAAGATGGTCTGTTTCGCCGCCTATGTAAAGATCATTGTTGTCGTACCTGAAGAAGAAACACGATGCATCATTCGGCATGGTGTCAACAGAGTTCGCAACATCCTGCCAGCTTGTTTCCCATGAGCATTTTACGAATTCATACCATTCTTCAGGCATGCTTCCGGGGAGAAGAAAATGACCACCAATGTCATAAACGGCGGATACAGGGCACCCTCCATTTGGTCCAGTGTTGTAGTCAACAGTGGAAATATGCCCGGAAAAATTACACCATAATCTTGTGTCTGTTATTTTTGTAACAAGTACAAGTTGCCCGACATTTGGCTCGGTTCCAGCAGGGATGCCATATGTAACGCTTCCTACAGGTCCATCTGTGCAGTTTTCCTGTAACGGGAATGATGCGTAAAGGGATTGTGGAGAGCAGAAGTAAACCATTTCATATTCTTTGTCTGGGGTGGTTTTGTCTATCTCGTATCCAAGTGCTGACATGACAAACCACTCGCTTTCCCCATCTCCCCCATGAATATGCCAATTTTGAATTAAATTCAGGGGAGGTGTTGGATTGTTGTTTGGGCAGCCAGTAAGCAAAAAAACAAATCCAAAAATCAATAATATTTTTTTCACAAGAACCTCCTTTTTTCTTTTATACCCTTGATTTTAATGCAAGGTTTCCGATATAAAGGGGGGAGACTANAGAGGGGGGTATATATAAGGGTGATAGGAGGGATAGTTTGGAAGGGAGGACTAGGGAAGGTATTCAATACCNGTATCCTNAAGGTATTTNCCATCAGGCCANATTGTTTTCGGGTATTCGTATTCTTCAGACAGGAAGATATCCATCATCATGGGATGCTTTTCCTGTAGNTCTNGGCTGCTCTTGATCATGAATTCGTATTCTGCTAAATCNGCAGAGGAGTCCAGAAAAGCAGCTGTAGCCTTNTAGAGATGCTCCATNGTCTTGCAGAAATCATCACATGTCGGATCATCNTATCGGTAGTANCCNTTTTNGTCAGAGAANTCCCAGGCAGCATANATTTNNGAANTCCTGGACTGGTCATCAAANACNTCTGGATAGACTGATGCAAAGCCAGCTCCCCAGATCAGATGGTGTATTTCTTCTTGGGAGGCGTCTCTTTGGTTTGGGTTGTTTGTCTCCTCCGCATAAAGATCCTGGATAAAGAATCCACCTTTTTCGATTTCTGCAAAATTCTTTATCATGAAGATTTCCGAAAAGCCCATTTCGCTCATAAGCAAAGTGGCCTTGTTGCCTTTGAGCTCTTCAAGCACTGCAGGATTGTCCACCACACCATCCTGGTTGTTGTCAATCCATTGGGCTGCAACATTTGCCGCATGGGCAATCTTCTCTTGCGGAACCATTGATGTTCCGCATATCAGGACGCTTTCAAAGACCACAGCTCCCTTATCGAAAATCTTGGTCGGACATTGTTGAAGATGGCCGTCTTGGGCCTTGAATTCATCACTGCATGAGGATATGAGGAAAGCAATAATGAATACCCCGTATATCCTCATTTAAGCACCAAATTTTTTGCCTGCTAAAAGAGCTGAACTATTTTTACTTAAGACCAGCGGCATTTCCTTCAGAAAAAGTTGCGCCTGCAAGTGTGATGGAGTTAATTCCATCTGCCGCTGTCCACCAAAACACATGCTCTTCAGTACCGTCATCGCTGTTACCAACAATCATCCCATTGTTGCTTATGGCAAATGGATATGAAGCTTCATGCCCTGGGAGAGTTGGAAGCAGGTTGTAATAACCGATCGTAATCGGATCCCAATACCATCCAAAAACACCGGTACCACTGTTTGAGTTTCCAACAATTGTGCCAGCATCATTAATAGCTAAAGCCCTTGAGTCATTCCCATTTAGCGGAAAATCAATATCGACCGCTCCGGTAGTAGCGTTTTGCCAGTACCATCCAACGGTGAGATTGCCGAAAGCACCTCCTCCATCCCCATAGCCGACAATCGTACCTTGGTTATTGATATCTTTAGCCATTGCCCAGGTTGCTAACGGGAGTTTGTCGATAACAGTCGTTGTCGGATTCGAGGCAGCAGTGTCATAATACCAGGAATCATATGGCCCAGTACCGCTCCACCCGACGATGACCCCATAATCGTTGACCCCTTCTGCTTGACTCCAGAACTGTCCAGCAGCATGCGGGATTATGACAAATCCAGCTGATGGGTTTGATATTTCATAATACCAAGGAATCAACCCTTGTGACGTATACCCCACAATCATTCCATTTTCATTGATGTCAACAGCCCAAGTGTCTCTCCAGCCATCCACCTGTCCGACATTGGTCCAACCAGTGCCTTCTTCCCAATAGGCAAGGCTGAAGTCATCACCGGAGACGGTGTTGAATTCGGCTCCGACAATGATCCCATTTTCATTGGCTGCTTTGGCAATATATGATGTTCCGATATCCACAGCGCCTTCAGTTGGAGTCCAATAGAAAGCGTACTGCCCCGGATTCTGGTCATAGTTAGCCTGGCCAACAACCATATTCTCTTGTGAAACCGGAGTTGGTCCCCCTCCACCTCCACAAGACACAAAAAACAAGACCAATCCAAAAGTCATCAATAATTTTTTCATAAAAATACCCCCCTAGTTAAAAAACATTATACATAAAGGGGGGATTATAGGGGGGTATATATAAAGGTTAAAGGAGGATTCCAAAGGAGGACTAGGAAAAGCATGCATGCCGGATGCCCATCCCTTTCTCGCACGCATTATGTGCGCACATGCGCATCGCGCATCTAAAGGGGGGAGACTATAGAGGGGGGATTAGAAAGGGATGGTATGGAAGGGGGAAGGGTAGTATAATTTGACTCGAAATTGAGATACCTTTCTTTGCTTTTGGCTTTTTTCCTATGTGCTGCTGCGCCTAGCAAGGTCAACCCGTCAAGAGGTCCGTCCCAGGCAAGAAAGGACTATTCAGCAGTTCAATCGTTAGTCAGGAAATCGCTGAATTCTGAAATTGCAAATGAGAATCCAGGTGAAATTGATCTTTTTTTCCTAGGTATTGCTCTTTACGGTGACCAGGATGTGTTCATGAGGGAAACACTCTATGCTCACAACCTCTTTGAAGACAGGTATCACGACCTGTACGGATCCGGAAAAAAATCTTTTGGCTTATCGCTGGTCAACAACATCAAGACAGCAAACAGGTATCTTTTCGCAACCAAGGAGAATATTGCTGAAATTTTGAAGCTCTTGGGCAAGAAAATGGGTGAAGAGGATATTCTGTTCATCTATTTCACATCGCATGGCTCAAGAAGTCACAAATTGTCGATGACATTGCCGAGACAGTTCAGAAACAATTTGGATTCAGAAGAAATAAGAACAATGCTTGACGATGCGGATATACCCTGGCGCATGCTTATTGTTTCTGCATGTTTTTCTGGCGGATTCATCCCAGGATTGGAGTCACCAAAGACTCTTGTTGCTACAGCTGCAGATCCAAACCACAGTTCTTTTGGCTGCACAGACACCAGAAATTTTACCTATTACGGAGAAGCTTTGTTCAAAAGACAGTTGAACGAAGGTACAGGCTTGCTTGATTCCCTTTACAGGATGCCCCCGATCATCAAGGTGATGGAGGATGAGCAGGGTTATAAAAATTCCAATCCACAAATGGTGATTGGGGATGATTTTTTGGAGCATTGGCAAAAATATCAAGACGATTTAAGGGAAAGATTGACATATCGCAAGGAAGAAAGGCCCAAAAGACCGCCTAAAAGAGGCTGGTAGTAAAAATTTAACTAGAATAGTACAAATCATTACACAAGGAGATACACATGGCAGACAGAGTAAAAGGCACTGTAAAGTGGTTTAACGAAAAGAAAGGCTTCGGCTTCATATCAAGAGAAGACGGAGGCGATGTTTTTGTTCATTTTTCCGACATTCAAAGCGATGGCTTCAGAACATTAGCTGAAAACCAAGCAGTTGAATTCGAAATAACAACAGATGACAAAGGCGAAAGAGCTACTAACGTTTCAACAGCTTAACTATTTGGTTTAACAATTTCCTTAATTGATTTATCTTGGTTGTTTTTGCAGCCATTCACCATTGAAGCTTGAATTGCAGCCCCTAGGGAAGCTGTGTCAAATTCAGATAGTACCGAAATATCGGAATTGAACGTATTGGCAATCGTTTGAACCCACAGTTTGTTTTTGGCACCGCCACCAACCACTCTTATTTCTTTTGCACCGCCGCAAGCATTGCGAATTTTGTCATATCCTCTTTTCAGAGACCTTGTGATGTTTAGGATTTTGTTCAAATAAATCTTACCTTCTTTTTGATTTGGATTCTGAGATGAAATTTTGGCCAAATCCTCATGGTTTAAACCAAAACGATCAGTCAGTGCATCTAGCTCTAGTGCACAATCGTTTAGGCAAAAAAGAGGCAGCCAACCACCTATGGCATCACAAAAAGCAGAAATTTCCGGATCTGATTGCTGGATACACTTTTCACTATGACAAAAAACCGTACCACTAGTTCCAAGACTGATTGCCAATGTGCCACTTTGCAAAATCCCTGAACCCAGTGCGCTCATCATGTTATCGCCACTGCCTGGAGACACTATGGTTTGTTTACTGATTCCAAATAGTTCTGAGATTTCCCTTGTGATGCTGCCTATGGGCTTGAATTGATCAACCAGCTTAGGAATCGAGCCCTCCAGATCATCATCTATTGCCATCATTGTTTTTTTATCAAAATTTCGATTTTCAATATCAAAAAAACCAGTACCACTTGCATCACCAGCCTCCATAACTTTCTGGCCAGTGAGATAAAAATTAATGTAATCATGTGGCAGTAAAACAGTATCAAGTCGCTTGAAACTGTCCGGTTCTTTTCTTTTCATCCATAATATCTTGCTTGCGGTATAGCGAACAGAAATTTCTTTTCCAGCTATGTTGGAAAGGTCTTCCGCCTCATTGTGCGTTTCTGTATCGCACCATAATTTTGCAGGCCTTATGACTATGTTTTTTTTGTCCAAAGCCACGAAACCGTGCTGTTGCCCGGAAACCCCAATGCCTTTTATTTTTTGCCTATCTGTGATGTTCTTGAGCGCTTTCGCAAGTGATTTGTTGACAGCTTCAATCCATACAGATGGATGCTGTTCTGCCTTGCCATTTTCATCTACATCCAAGCCATAAGAATGATGTCCCCTGCTTACGACAGTCTGAATCTCAGCATCCCAAATAAGAGCTTTGGTGCTTTGTGTTCCGACATCCAGACCGATATATAAAGACACGATTATCTAGTGCCCATGATGTGCTCAACTGCGATTTGGTCAAGCTTTTCATATTGCAACCCTGCTTTAGACAGTTTTTCTGGGTTTGCATTCATGCTCCGGATTGCTTCAGCATTTTCTTTAGAGTAAGAAAGAATTCCACTTAGGTTGTTTGAATCGCTATGATTCTTGAGAAGAATCTCTTTTACTTCGGGGTCATTATTGAATGAATTTGCTTTTTCGGCAAGCATTTTGTAAGTCCTCATGCAACCTTTTGCAAAATCCCAAACGCCTTCTTGGCTTTCTGTGCGATAGGCATGTGCATCAAAATGTTTTGGGCCATCATATTTTGGATATCCACCACAGCCTTCAAGCAAGCGTACCAAAAAGAAGGCACCCTTGATGTCTTCGCTGCCAAACCGCAAATCTTGATCGTATCTTCCTATCTTTTGTGCGTTGAGGTCAATATGGAAAAGCTTGCTTGCCTCCATTGCTTGTGCAACAGCAAAAACCATTGAAAGTCCAGTCATGTTTTCATGGGCAACTTCCGGATTGACACCACACATTTCGGGTTTGTCTAGGGTCGATATGAAATGAAGCATTGACCCTGTGGTTGGATAGTAAATATCTCCCCTAGGCTCATTCGGCTTGGCTTCAAGTGCAAATTTTAGATTCCAGCCTTGGTCGTTTACCCAGTGACTTAAAAAATTGATTGCATCTCGATACCAGCCAATCGCATCCCTTGGATCCTTGCCAGAATCCGTTTCTGCACCTTCTCTACCCCCCCAAAAAACAATTGTTTCAGCTCCCAGTTCAACACCCATGCTGATTGATTGCATCGATTTTTGTAACGCAAATGCTCTGATTTCTGGATTGCTAGATGTGAATGCTCCATCTTTGAATACGGGATGATGAAATAGGTTTGTGGTTGCCATGGGAACCTTCAATCCGGTTTCCTTCAGGGCTTCCTTGAATTTTCCGACAACTGCTTGTTTTTCTTTTTGGCTGCATCCAAAAGGGATTAGGTCATTGTCATGCAGGTTTACGCCATAAGCGCCACACTCGGCAAGTCCGTGAACTATTTGGACAGGATTAATTTTTTCCCTTGTAGGCAGTCCAAAAGGGTCTCCACCAGGGTTGCCGACTGTCCACAAGCCAAATGTGAACTTGTCATTTTTTTCAGGTTGGTACATTTCATTCATTGGGTATAGATTGTATGTGCGCATATGGCTAAAACCATCATGCGCACAATACTCTTTACTTAGAGGATCTTTGGGCTCTGGACATTAAACCCATAGCAAAAAGGGTCCATGCCAAGAAAGGCTCCACGGCATCATTCCAGGTCCAACTGTTGTTTACGGCTTCCATTCCAAGCATCCATCCGATGCCCGCCCAAACACAAAACCAATCAAGATCAATCTTCATAATCGCACCTCCTTAAACATATATACCTTGAAATCTATCATAAAGTTGCTCTTTCCCCCTTCCAGACCATCCCTTTCCAATCCCCCCTCTATATCTCCCCCCTTTAGATGCGCAATGTGCATGTGCGCGCATAATGTGTGCGAGAAGGGGATGGGGATCCGGCATGCATGCTTTTCCTAGTCCTCCTTTGGAATCCTCCTCTCACCTTTAATTTAATCCCCCCTCTATATCTCCCCCCTTTATATTGGAAACGCTGCATAAAATAATAGCCTAAATATTTTTGTAGAATAGGGCTTGGAGGTTTTGTTATGTTTTTATGGTTGATAATTTTCATGATCATTTCATCAGTGGTGCAGAATTCAGTGAGGAAATCCATGGATCGTGGCCACAGGATTCCCGAAGGCACAGGGATGACTGGAGCGCAGGCTGCAGAGGCTGTTCTTGAAAAGAAAGGCGTTTCTGGAATTGTTGTTGAGGAGGGCCGCTTTGACCATTATGACCCTAGGGAAAAGGCGATACGCCTGAGCCCGGAGAACTTCAGGAACTCCAGCGTCACTGCAGTTGCAGTCGCATTGCATGAGGCAGGACATGCACTGCAGCATGCCGAGGAAAGCGCTTCACTGAAAGTCAGGACAGCCTTTGTACCGGTTGCAAGCCTTGGAAGCTCAATGGCTGGGCCACTTCTGCTTTTCGGGATCTTCACTGGTGCCATGAACCTTGTCTGGCTTGGGATCATTGGTTTTGCGTTTGCGGTTGTTTTCCACATTGTGACATTGCCTGTCGAGTTTGACGCTTCCAACAGGGCGTTGACCATGGCTGAGGGTTACGGTTTCCTTAAATCTCCTGAGGAGATGAGGGCAGGGCGCAAGGTTCTGGGTTCAGCGGCATTGACATATGTTGTTGCGGCATTGATAGCACTTGTTCAGTTGATCCATTGGATTGGGATAGCCAGGCGATAAGCCGGCCACCCCGCACCAAATTTACCTAGATATTACCTAATAGTCAACGCCGTAAGGTCGGCCATCCTCCCATTCTTCGCGGATGTTTCTTGTGAATTCGCTGAATATGTTTCTGAAGAGCCTTAATTTTCTGCCCCGCATCCTTTCAAAGAGCCATGTGGGAACCTCTATGTAGCAGCCATCGCCCAAATGGAATCTTCTCATCCTATAGTCATCACGATCCCAGTCATAGGGACGACGCCTCCTCCAAGGCGGTGGAGGGGGTATGGACCTCTCGTGGCGAGGAGTGTGGTCTCTTCGTTCATATACATCCATGCTTCTCATTTTTTTTGGATTCGGTGCCTCCATGATCATCATGTCTGTTTTTGCCAACTCCCTTTCATCCTTGTAGTGTTCCGGAAACTCTCTTTTCATCTGCATCTTTACCTCCTTGTTCGAGAACCCTTGATCCTGCCTTTTCAGGATCAGTTTTGCCAAGCTGTAGTGCTTGTGCCCATAACCTCCGCTCCTGCTGCGTTTTGGCTTTGGGAGAAGTCCTTCGACCACCCAGTAGCGAATCTTCCTCCCAAGCTTGCCTATTGCGGAATCTGTCATTGCAAGATCCTTTCCAATCCTTTCTGCAAGGTCTTTAAGTGTTATCTCCCCTGTTGGAAAGTCTTGCTGCAACCCAGTTGCCTGGTTTGCGAAAAATGGGCTTAATTCTTTTTTAGTCATTTTTTGTGTTTTTATTATATATTATATAAATGACAGTGTCAATTAAATAATATATATCATATAAATATAAAATATTTTCTATGAATATTGACAGTTTAAATATTTAAGTGACACTATTAATTTAGGAATATTGTTTTAAGGCGACTATTTAACGAGAGTGTTCTTGCCTTCTTTCCATACTGCTGCTTCGAAGTTGCCCGTTGTTGATCCGTATCCGGTTTTTCCATCGCGTCTCATTGCGACAAAGCCGACCATCCTGTCAGGCCTTGATGTATCGCGCCGTATTATCCTTTGGCAAACCCTTTTTATGGCATCATTGGGGTCCATTCCCTGCCTCATGAATTCCACTACTTGATAGCTTCCTGCAACCTTGATGACCTCTTCACCTACACCTGTTGCAGCCGCTCCGCCAGCTTCGTCGTCACAGTACAGCCCATGTGCAATTAATGGTGAATCGCCAACACGTCCAGGAATCTTCCAGGCAAGCCCGCTTGTTGTGCATGAGGCTGCCATCTTTCCGTCTTCTCCCATGAGAACCATCCCTATCGTGTCATGGTCCTCCCTTAAGGGGGCTTGTTTTTTCCAGGCCTCTTTGGCTTGTGGGGTTAGTAGATTCTCTTTTTTGAACCCATATTCAATAGCAAAATCTTGTGCTCCTTGTCCAACCAGGAGGACATGGGGTGTTTCTGAGAGGACTAATGATGCCACTGCAACGGGATGCTTGATCCCCTCGATTCCCGCCACAGCTCCAGCCTCCAAATCTTCTCCCCTCATGATTGCTGCATCAAGCTGGACTATGCCATCTCGGTTTGGCCAACCTCCATATCCCACGCTTGTGACATTTGGATCAGCTTCCGAAACCATCACGCCACGCTTTGCGGCTTCAATCGGATTGCCTGTGGTTTTTAGGACCTTCGCAGCTTCTTCATTTGCTGCCAGGCCATGGTTCCATGTCGATATGATGATTGGCCCTTTGCCTTTTTTGACAGGTGAGGAATCTTGTTTTGACGGTTTTCCGCGAGGTCCAAGGAAACCCAGACCCGCTACTGTTGTCCCTTTCAGAAAATCCCTTCTTGAAAATTCAGTCATTTTTGTTTATTAATTATACAGATGTTAATGTCTATAATTAGGCTAGAGGTATTTTCATGAAAAGAGTATTTTTATTGTTTGTTTTTTTCGCATTTTATGCTTGTGGAGGAGGGGGTTCAGGCAGTTCTGGTGCTGAAGACAATGAAAGACCAGACACGCTAATAACCAATCTTGGCTTGCTGGATGATCCAACCTCGGAAACTACCAGAACATATCAATTTACCTGTAGCGATGGTCCTGTCCCGAATTCAAATTGCACTTATCAATGTAGATTCAACGGAGGGCCTTGGGGAGAATGTTCAAGCCCTGAAACATATGAACCATTGACTCTTGGTTCGTATCTTTTTGAGGTTGTTGCAACTGATTTATCAGGCAACACAGACCTTTCACCTGCTTCTGACTCTTGGTCAGTTGTGCCGTTATGGTCTCAGGAAATTTTAGATTCAGCAGATCCATGGGAGCATATGTGGACAAATTTAACATTTGATAATAATGACAATGCTCATATTGTCCTTTACAACGATGTGGCAACAAGCGTCAATCATGTTTACAAAAACCTTATGGATGATACATGGAATGAGGTTGCAATTGACTTCAGTGGCGATGTTGGGGGATGGCCCAGCTCTGTTTTTGATGGTGTTAATCTCCATGTTTTTTATCATGATTTTGACAATGCTGATCTAAAGCATGCTGAACGAGATGTAATGGGGAATTGGTCAGTGAATGGTCCTGCAGGATACACCGGATTGGCAAACAATACCGGGAAATTCTCGAGTGCAGCATTGAATACAGTTAATGGTTCTGTCTATGCAGCGTTTCAATGGGATGCTGATGCTTCGTGCCTGTTGAATGCTTGCAAAGATGAGATTAGGTACACAGGAACACCTTTATGGGAAAGCCCAGTTATAAAAGTGCAATCATCAACAAACACCAGTCAAATGGGAGATGGACTCAGTCTGATTTTTGTAGGAGGCGATGAGCATATTGCCTTTCATCATGCGGGAACCTTGTGGTTTCTAGACGATGCGTCAGAACTGACAGTGATTGATGATGTCAGTAGTGTAGGGACAAGCCCTTCACTTGGTTATGATGCCGATAATAGTAGGTTTTATGTTGCTTACTGGGCACAAAACAAAATCAAAATTGCATCATCTGCAACAAATGGCGTCTCCTGGGAAACATTCATCTTTGGCGATGGTCAGTCTGATTTTGCTGGAATCGACATGAAAATTGATAATGGTACAGTGCATGTATGCTGGACAAATCCCGTATCTCCATCCCAGCTCCTTTATCGTTCTGGTACATGGGACAACTGGAATGTTGAGGAGGTTGTTGACACCAATGTAGATCCCGACACCGAATTCAGCTATTGTTCTATAGACACGGACTCCTCAGGCGTTATCAAAATTTCGTATGTTGAATCGAATTCAACTGATTCTCATTTGAAACTTGCTACAAGGGGAAGCTAAATGTCAAAATTGAAAATTGGAATGGTTGGAGGAGGTCCTGATGCCTTTATAGGAGGGGTCCATAGGATCGCCCTCAATATGGATGGTGATTTTGATCTTGTTGCTGGAGCCTTCAGTTCAGATCCTGATAAAAGCAGGCAGACTGGAGATGAGCTTGAACTTGACCCTGAAAGGGTTTATGGTTCATGGATTGAAATGGCTGAAAAGGAGGCGCAGCTTCCAAGCGATCAACGCATTGATGCTGTTTCCATTGTGACTCCAAACCATATGCATGCGGGACCGATAATCGAATTCATAAACAGAGGCTTTCATGTCATCTGTGACAAGCCATTGACCACATCTTCAGAGAACGCTCAAGACATTAAGGATGTTGTTGATGCAAGCGATAGGATTTTTGCTCTAACCCATAATTACATTGGCTATCCGATCATCCGTGAGGCAAGGGATTTTGTCCAGGGTGGNGGNATAGGAAAAGTTCAGAAGGTCTATGCCGAATATCTTCAAGGATGGTTGGTTGATGCACTTGAGGACACNGGNCAAAAGCAGGCATCCTGGAGAACTGACCCAAAACAGAGNGGACCTGGNGGATCNTTGGGAGATATNGGNACCCATGCATTCAATCTTCTNGAGCATNTTACNGGNGAAAAGGTCACNAGGGTNATGGCCCANAGAAGGATGTTTGTTNCTGGAAGAAGGGTTGANGATGATGCAATGGTCATGCTTGAATTGGATGGTGGNGGAAACGGAANCNTNTGTTCAAGNCAGGTATGTTCAGGTNGTGAGAACGGATTGAAGATCAGGGTTTTTGGCACTGANGGCGGNATNGAATGGGACCAGGAGCANCCTAATGACCTGAAGATCACATACAAGGACAAGGGTTCNGAGATCCGAAGGCCAGGNAATGCGTATCTTGGAGAGGCTGCAGGAAAATTCACAAGAACGCCAGCTGGCCATCCTGAAGGTTACCTCGAGGCTTTTGCAAACATTTACAGATGGTTTGCCCGTTCGATACGGGGTGAGGAGAATGTTCCTGAATCGTATGCATCCATTGAGGATGGAGTCCGTGGGATCCGTTTCATCGAGGCTGCTATCGAATCATCAGACAGTGAAACCTGGATTGATTTTTGATTGTGAAAAATTCTTATTTCCTACTTTTTTTAGTCATTGTTTTTTCAGGTTGTCTTAAAACCACTAAAGGATCAGAAGCTCCTCGCATTGTCGAGCAAACCCTTAAGTCTGAATTGTCACCCTGGGAAGAGGATCAGATGTTGACGCAATTGAATACAAGGGATCTCTTAAGGAGAAAAATGTCTGAGCCTCTTGCTTACGAGCTTTTGGCAAGGCCGAACATCCCGCAAGAAAAACATCGTGACGCAATCAACTATCTTAAAGACATCAACAATGCAAACTTTGGGGATGAGGTCATCAATGCCAGCATACTATTAAGCGAACGTGGGGTTGCATTGGCCCATCTTGGGGTGCTTCTCATGGAGGCCGAAGAGCTTGATTTTGACAAAACATGGGATGCCATAGGTAAACTTTATACAGATGAAACCCTGACCGCCTATCTTTTTGCCGGACTTCTTCTTTCGGATTACGACACTGCGAAAAACGCAATAGAGAAAGAAGAGGATGGTGTGTTCATACTGATCAGCTCAACATCCTTGGTTCCTGACGGTGAGGTCCGTAATAAGTTAACGAATTATGCTATCGCCATTCTTTCAGATGCGGAAACAGATGATTTGGATATTCTTGAGGCTGGTATTTTGGCTATGAAGGACAATGAATACGGCCTTGACATTATGAGGGATTCGTTGATGGCAACTGCAGAAAACCATTCTTCAATAAATATCAGGTTTGCTGCGCTTGAGGCTCTTGGAAATGAAGTAGAAACAATCGAAATGAAAGCCATTCCGGTAATGAAGTACGACGTCAACTCTTTTTCCGTAAAGCCAGGCCAGCCTGTCAGGATCATCTTAAAGAACGAAGAGTCGATGCCACATAATGTTGTTATTATTGAACCAGGATCCTTTCCAGACAAAATCATTGAAGAGCTTGCCGACCTGTATGGCTCTGCAGATGCTTCAGGTTTGGATTACATCCCACAAACTGACACGGTTCTTTTCCATACTGCAATGATAAATGTTGACGAGTCTACAGAATTGCTGTTTTTTGCACCTGAGGATGAAGGTGTTTACCCTTATCTATGCACTTATCCAGGTCATTGGGCAACCATGAACGGCATCATGGAAGTCAAGAATTAATTCAATTCACATTGGTTGCACAAACCATGTATCTCAACATTCCAACTTGAAGGAGTGAATGTTTTGCTTGCTGTATTTGTTTTCAGCATTTTGGGCAGATCATGGACAATTTCTAATTTTATGAATTACTATCGACAAAAAACCAAATAAATAAAGGCGTTTTCTTGCATCAATCAACAAAAGGTATAAAGTTTGGAAGACAGTCAACCTCAAATGCCTGAGGGCTTGATGATCTAGCACATTTATCTCCATATTTGCTGACCTGCATGGCGATATAAGCTAGGTCCAATGTTTTCCATAGTATCAAAATCAGGATGATCAATCCAACAAATTTACTCAAAATGCTTTCTTTTTTTTGTATTGATGTTGGGTATAGGGTTTCTTCTTGTTTCCTTATACTTTTTACGTCAGCGCCTTTTTCAAACATTGACAATGTGATTCCAATCCGGTTGTTTGTATAGTTCCATTGCGCTTGAAAGTTTTTCTTTTTTTCAGTGGAGGCGCCCAGATCTCTGAGGCTGGTTGAAATGTCAAGTAGTTGTTTGATGCCTTTTGCCACTATGCTGGCTCTCTCATCATTGCCACCAATTGTCAATGCCACCGGAATGAGGTTTTTTGCAATCCAATCCTTTTCCCTCATAAAGGAGCTCTCCTCGTCTGTGTTTGTTTCTGGCATATCATGAGCTCCAGCACAAAGCAGCCAGGGTTCAGCTATTGTTCTTATCCTCTTCCAGTGTAGCTGGAAATCTTCGAGATTTTGTAATGCTTTTTTTGTTATTTTTTGTTTACTTTTCATGGAATAATAAAACACTTAGATTTTCCGCTGCTCCTGGAAAATCAGAGTCCTCCTTAACAACCATTTTAAGAAACTTTATTGCATCTTTTGATCTGTCAGTTTTTGCATAAATTATTGACATGTCGTGAAGCGTGTGGATGTGGTTTGGTTTTATTTTCAAAACTTTGTCAAACATGCTTTCTGCATCCTTGAGATCTCCCTCCGAAAGAGAGAGTTTTCCAATATGGTAAAGGCATGTTGCCCTGGTGTTCGATTCAGTTTTTTTGCTCAGATCGAATGCAGTTTTGAAGCTTTGTTTTGCGGTAGGGTTGTTAGACCAGTATTGCGCCAAGCCCAACATCATCCAGGACTCAGATGATTTTGGATTTTCATCAGTTAGGACCTGTGATAGATCCATAATCTGTTTAAGTAGCTCCAATTGGTTTTCAGCATCACCTTTCTCAAGTGATAGAAGCATTTTCCTTGCAAGTCCAATCTGCTCTTTATAAGAGTTGTTTTTTTTATCACTCATATTCTTGAGCGGCAGCTAATGCAGCGAGTTCGACAACTTGCCCAACGCCACAATGCCTCTCAAGAACATGAACAGGATGTTTCATGCCCAGCAATATAGGCCCAACCAAATGAGCCTCTCCTAAAGATTGTAACAACTTGTAAGATATGTTTGCACTGTCTAAATCTGGACATACAAGAACGTTTACCCTGGATTCATTTGCAAGCGGTGAGAATGGATATGTCTTTTTGATGATTTTTGTATTCAGGGCAACATCAGCTTGCATCTCTCCATCAGCAGGTATTTCAGGCCATTTGTTCCTGAACAACCTTAAAGCTGCTTGAATCCTTGCAGCTTCCTCATCCGGACTTGATCCAAAGCTGGCGTGACTCAAGAATGCAACCACAGGATCCAAGCCTATTGATTCTGCAAGATCGGCAAGCAGTTTTCCTGATTCCGCCAAATCTTTTTTGGATGGCTTTATGCCTATGGTTGCATCTCCAAGAACGATTGGAGATATGTTTTCATTATTTGGAATTATCACATAAGCCCCTATTGCATGTTCTACCTCTTTTGCTGTAGGCAGAATTTGGAATAATGGTATCAGAGAATGCCTGTAATAAAGATTTTGTCCAACAACCAATCCATGTGCGTTACCGAGACGAAGGTGCATTGCTCCAAAAATGACAGGCCTTTTTATTCTTTTGTCGGCTTCTTTTTTCGTCAAGCCTTTTCTTCTCCTGAGTTCCAGGTATTTTTTTGCATACTCTTTTCTATCAGGGTGCTTTACTGGATCTAGTATTTCCATAGCCGAGATATCAACCTTGGATTGTTCAGCGGCAGCTTGAATTTTTTTAGTATTTCCTACAAGAACTGGTTTTGCTAAAGCATCTCCAAGCAGTATCTCAGCAGCTTGCAAAATTACAGGCTCATCACCCTCGGGGAAAATAATCTTCCTTCCTTTGCGTGCTGCATTTTTAAATATTGGTTTAAGAATCCTTCGACTCGGCTCTATTTTTCTTTGAAGCATGTATACGTATGTGTCAATATCAATATGTTTTCTTGCGACTTTAGTTTCTATTGCTGCTCTTGCAACAGCTGGAGCAACATGGTAAAGAACCCTTCTGTCTGTTGGTTTTGGGATTACATAATCTGGTCCAAAAGCAAGATCCGCCATTCCGTAAGCATCTTTCACCTCTTTTGTTACTGAGTTTCTTGCTAATTCTGCTAAAGCCTCGCTCGCTGCAACCATCATCTCATTATTTATTGCTTTAGCAGCTACATCAAGTGCACCTCTAAATATGAAAGGGAAACCCAAAACATTGTTAACCTGATTTGGGAAATCAGATCTGCCTGTTCCAACAATAGCATCCGGCCTTGTTTTTTTGGCAAGGTCGTAAGGGATTTCAGGGTCTGGATTAGCCATAGCAAATATTATTGGATTCTTGTTCATTTTTTTAATCATGTCAGGCGTAACGGTATCCCTTACAGAAACCCCAAGGAAGCAGTCTGCACCATCTAAAGCATCCGCTAATGTTCTTTTATCTGTTTTTATTGCAAATTCATTTTTGTATTTATTCATGCCATCTTTTCTTCCAGTGTATACAACACCTCTCGAGTCAACAAGTATTATTTTCTCTTTCTTGTGCCCTAGATGGCAAAGCAGCCTGCCCATGGCAATGCCAGCAGCCCCAGCTCCGGATATGACTGTAGTTAAATCTCCCCATGTTCGATTTGTTAGAGTCAAGCTGTTGATTACAGCTGCGCCAGTAATGATTGCTGTTCCCCATTGGTCATCATGGAAAACCGGTATATTCAGTTTTTCTTTTAGCTTTTCTTCAACCTCAAAACATTCGGGAGCCTTGATATCTTCGAGGTTTATACCACCAAAAGTTGGCTCCAATGCTTGTGTAACATTAATGATTTCTTCTGATGTTTTGGCATTAATTTCAATATCAAATGCATCAACATTAGCAAATTTTTTAAACAAAACCGCCTTTCCTTCACCAACTGGTTTAAAAGCTTCAGGTCCAATGTTTCCCAAACCAAGAACGGCAGTACCATTAGATAAAACAGCAACTAGATTTGCTTTATTTGTATATTGGTAAACATCCTGTTTGTTTTTATGTATTTTTAGACAGGGTTCTGCTACACCAGGGGAGTAAGCAAGCGTTAAGTCATCCTGGGTCAAACAGGGTTTTGTAACTTTTATCTCAGTTTTCCCCGGTTTGGGGTTTTTATGGTAATTTAAGGCCTCGTCTTTTAGAGACATGATTGTCCAATTCTAGTATTAGTAATATGATTAACGGTTAAACTCAGAAAGAAAATGAATTCAAGTAGTAAAAAAAGCGATAATCGATTAAAAATTTTCATTAATTTATTAAAACCTCATTGGAAATCCTTATCTTTAGGTATTTTTATCCTTTTAGTTTTAGACGTGATTCAGGTTTTATTGCCCTTGGTGACAAAAGAGGTTATTGACAGGATTGAACAAGGTAACTGGGATAACGAAACAACCATACAGGTATTTTGGGTATTTTTGATTGCAGGAATAGCCACATTGGTTTTAAGGTATTCTTGGCGAGTGTTGATATTCGGAGCATCAAGAAAGGTCGAACGAGATCTTAGGAAAAAGCTTTATGAACGATTGACGGGGGTTCCAATGAAGTTTTATGACAAGGTTCAGATTGGAGACCTTATGGGTAGGGCCAGTAATGATATCGAAGCTGTCAGGAATATGTCTGGGATCTTAGTGATTTGTGCATTTGACGGTATAGTTTGGGGCGTCTTAACGATTGGATTTATGTTTTCGTTAGATTGGCATTTGACGCTTGCAGTCTTGGTCCCATTCCCATTGATAGTTATTTTTACAAGATATATGGGACAGGCTTTTCATAAGCAGTTTAAATTAGTTCAGGAAGCATTTAGCAAGCTTTCTGCACATGTAGAACAGGCTGCAGGTGGCATCCTTGCTTTAAAAGGCTTTCGCCAGGAGTTTGGCGAAGCCAGACTTTTAACTTCGAAAGCAAACGATGTAAAAAATGAAGGTTTCAAGCTTGCAAATTTAGATGCCTGGTTTGAGCCTGTTTTTAGGGTTGCTGCAGGTATAGGCATCACTGTTTTAATCATTTATGGAGGAGGACGGGTTATTTCTGGCTATCTAACAGTTGGGGATTTAGCTGCTTTTTTGCAATATTTTAATTATCTCGTTTGGCCTTTTATGGCGTTAGGTTTCATGGTTAACCTTTATCAAAGAGGTACTGCCAGTTTGATGAGGATACAAGAGATGATTGACGAACCTCAGGAGTTGAGGCCCGAAGGCTTTAAACCACAGGTGATTGACATTGAATTTAAGAATATGTCTTTTTTGTACTCTGAAGAAAATAATGTTTTAAAGCAGATATCTTTTAAGCTTAAAGAGGGAGAAAAATTAGCGATTGTTGGACCTACAGGATGTGGTAAATCAACGATTTTTAAATTGATTACAGCTCTTTATTCTGCAAAGGAAAAAACTATATTAATCAATAATCAAGATATTGAAAACATCAATAAAGATTCTTGGAGGAGCATGATTGCTTGGTCTCCACAGGATCCAGTAACATTTTCAGAAACAATTAGATACAACCTTGATCTCGGCAAAAATATAGATGATGACAGGTTGTGGGAATCTTTGAAGATTGCCGCTTTGGATTCTGATGTTGAAAAAATGTCAGGAAAGTTAGATTCAAAAGTCGGGGAAAGAGGTATTTCGCTATCAGGAGGGCAAAGGCAAAGACTTGCTCTTGCAAGAGCGATATGCCAAGATAGAAAATTAATATTGCTGGATGATGCTTTAAGCGCTGTTGATGCGGAAACTGAGTCAAAAATACTCATTAACCTCATCGATGTCATTAAAGATAAAACAGTTATTGTTTCTACACACAGAATATCTTCAATCTTTTCTTTTGACAAGGTTTTGCTTCTTTCCAAGGACGGAAGCATGGAGGCTTGTGATAAGCCAGACAGGCTCCTCAAGGAGAATAGAAAGTTTGCTCAAATGTGGAAGTTAAGCCAAGGAGAGAGTGTCAAATGAGAGGAATGAGCACGCTTGATACAGGCGATGTGCCTGTAGTGCCACAGATGACTTTGCTGAAATGGCTTTGGGATAGGGTAAAGCACCATAAAAAGAAAATTATCGGTATTGTCTTTGCGTTAGTTGGCCTTGTCTCAACAACAGTTTTTCAACCCTTGTTGATAAGAGAGCTGATTGATAAGCATTTAGTTGTTGGAGCCAATGCTTCAAGTAGCGAAATATTGGTGATTGGACTCAAGTATTTAATTTTGGTCTTGTTGGCTTTTTATTTAAGTTGGTGGACCACAAGGAGCTTAGGAAGGCTGGCCAATGAGGTCATGTATGAATTAAGACGAGACTTGTTTAATCGTCTGGTCAGCTTAAAGGTTTCATTTTTTGAAAAAACCCCTGTTGGTGTAATAGTTCACAGGGTTAGCAATGACGTTCAATCAATCAGCGACTTGTTCACACAAGTATTAACAACCCTCATTAGCGATTTATTCTTGATTGTTGGTGTAACTATTGCGATGATCAAAATTGCTCCATCAGTTTCTATGTGGGTTCTCATTCCCTTGCCCATAATAGTGGCAATCATGCCAACTTTTTCCAGGTGGGTCTTTAAGCTTTTTGACATAATTAGGAATAGATCAACTGAAATGATCATTTCGCTCAACGAGATATTAAGAGGCTTGGGTCTCTTGAGGGCTTTTAATTCAGAAAAGGAAACCGATGAGAAATATTTGGAGTTAAATCAGAAAACATATGTTGCACATATGGACAGCATTAAGTCATTCAGTTTGTTTGACCCATTTGTGTCATTGTGTTTTTACTTCTCAATGGCAATTTTATTTTTAAAAGGAATCCCATTAATTAATGTAGATTCTGGGATTACTGTTGGGGTGCTAATAGCAATGTTAAGTTATACAAAATCACTTTACCAGCCCATGCATGATATTGCACACAAGATTCATCTTATCCAAAGCAGCCTTGCTGGAGTTGGGAAGGTGCATTGGTTGATGAACATCAACGATCCAGATGAGTGGAATCATTCCGAAAAGCAAATCAATCCATGGCCCTTGGAGGGAAGCTTTAAATCAGAAAATCTTGTTTTTGGATACACGGAAGACAAAACAATTATTGATGGAATAGATTTTGAACTCAACAAAGGAAAAAAATTAGCTATTGTTGGTTCAACGGGAGCAGGAAAATCAACATTGGTTAAATTGCTAATGGCATATTATTCACCAAAACAGGGCAGGATATTTGCAGGTAAGCATTCACACTTTGATGCAAATCTTGATTCATGGCGCAAGGGAATTGCATTTTTGCCGCAAGAGGTGACACTGTTCAATCGTTCCATATTGGACAATATACGATTGCATCAAGACATTCCAAAAGAAAAGATAGAAAACATTATTAAGACGTTGGGCTTCGAAGACAGGATCAACTCAATGAAACATGGTTTGGAGACTGTTTTAGCAGAAGGGGGAAAGGATCTTTCTCTAGGTGAGCGACAATTGATATCAATCGCTAGAGCTCTTGTTTTTGATCCTGAGGTTTTGGTTCTTGATGAGGCAACAAGTTCCATTGATCCTGAATTAGAGCTAACAGTCAATAAGGCCATTAACAAGTTGTTGCAAGGAAGAACAGGAATCATTATTGCTCATAGACTTTCAACGGTAAGGCAGGCTGATGAGATATTAGTTATTGATCAAGGAAAAATTAAAGAAAGAGGGACGCATGACCAGTTGATGAAAAAGAAAGGCCAGTATTATTATTTGATTCGTTTGCAAATGGAAAATTAATGCCGGTGGAGGGACTCGAACCCCCACGCCCTAACGGACACTAGTTCCTAAGACTAGCGCGTCTACCATTCCGCCACACCGGCTTAATGATATATCCTAATCAAATAAGAGGAAAAAGAGAGCTTTTTTCTAAAAAAAATGATAAAATATTAAAAACCAAAAATTCATTTAAATTGATGGTTTTTTAGCCCTAAAAAATATGAGTGATCTTTTTGAATCTTTAGAACGTATACATACAGTTGATCTTTCTGAAACCATGGAGGATGCATATTTAAATTATGCTATGTCTGTCATATGTGGGCGTGCCCTTCCTGAGTCTAGAGATGGACTGAAACCAGTGCAAAGAAGAATTTTGTTTGAAATGGGGAATATGAATCTTTCGCCTGGAAGGCCGTATAGAAAATCTGCTCGTGTTGTAGGTTCCGTTATGGGTAAATGGCATCCCCATGGCGATGGTGCTATCTATGATGCTCTATCCAGAATGTCACAACCATTTTCATTGCGTTACCCCCTTGTTGATGGGCATGGAAATTTTGGATCTATAGATGGTGATAGGCCAGCAGCACAAAGGTATACTGAATGTCGATTGTCGCCAATCGCTATGGAGATGCTGGCTGAGGTTGAACAGGAAACTGTAGATTGGGCACAAAATTATGATTCTTCAGCTGAGGAACCTGTCCTGCTTCCAAGCAGGCTACCAACATTGTTGATGAACGGATCAATGGGTGTGGCTGTTGGTGTAAGTACTGCAATACCGCCTCATAATCTCACAGAGCTTTTAGATGGGGCTTTAATGCTTCTTGAAAATCCTGAATCCGAAGTAGAAGATTTAATGACCGTGATCAAGGGCCCTGATTTTCCCACAGGCGGTGTCATTCAGGGTAAAGCCGGAATTAAATCCTATATTAAAACAGGTGTTGGTTCCATTCGTGTTCGAGCAAAAACAAAAATTGAAAGAGCGGAAGGGAGAAAAAACGCCAAAATTATTATTACAGAAATTCCATATCTAGTTAAGAAGCAAAGTATTGTTTTGCAAATGCATGAAGCTGCAAATAAGGATCGAATAAGAGGAATTAAGGCAATCAGGGATGAGTCTGGAAGAAAAGGTATCAGGATAGTAGTAGAAGTTTCAGCAAGACGAGACCCCAAGCTTGTTTTACATTTGCTTTTTAAGCATACTTCCCTACAGAGCTCATTCCCTGCTCGAATGATAACGCTTGTTGATGGAGCACCTAAACCTTTACCACTAAAGGAATCTTTGCTAAACTACATCAACCATCGTTCTGCTGTTGTAAAGAGAAGATCTGCTTTCGAGTTAAGCAAAGCAGAAGCAAGAGCGCATATAGTTGAAGGTTTATTGGTAGCCTTAAAGGATATTGATGCTGTTATTGCAATTATTAAGGCAAGCAAAGATAGAGAGGCGGCAAAAGAAAACCTAAGCAAGAAGTTAAAGATATCATCTTTACAATCTGACGCGATCGTAAGAATGCAATTAGGAACCTTAACAGGGTTAGAGGTTGAAAAATTACAAGCCGAAATGAAAGAGCTTCAGACAGCTATTGATTGGTACAAGAAGATATTGGGGGACGAAACAACTTTAAATGGTGTTTTACGAGAAGAGATGGAAGGGTGGAGAGAAAAATACGGTGATGCACGTAGAACTAAAATTGACACAAGAGAGGCTGGTGACGAGATGGTTATACAGCCAGAGTTGCAAGTCGTTATTTTCACTGAAAAGAATTACATAAAAAGAATACCTATTACTGATTTCAAAACATGGAGAAGAAGAGGTCAGGGCATTAAGGGCATTACCTTACAGCAGGGAGATACCGTAAAACAGCTTGATCTTTGCTGGAACACTGATGAGCTTTTCATGTTTACAGACAACGGTAAAATATATTCAATTCCTGTCTACGATGTTATCGAGGGGGGCAGAGGGGCAAGAGGTATCCCTGTCCAAAATTACAGAAAGGAGCTTCAGCGTGAGAGAGTTGTTTGCATCAGAGCTCGAAAACAAGAGAAGGAAAGCCTTTTGATACTTACAGAAAAAGGTCGAGTGAAGCGATTGGCTCAAAAAGATGTTGCAAAAATTATGAGACCTGGAAAAAAGGTTATGAGGGTTGACAAAGGTGATCGAATCGTGAATGCTTTATGGGTTGATGGCAATGATAGAGTCTTGACGGTTACGGCAAATGGCAAGGCTTCACATCTTCCAGCTTCTGAAATTAGAGTAATGGGAAGAGCTGCTGGTGGTGTTAAGGCAATGACGTTGGAGACCACAAAGCGAGGCAAGATAATCGATAAGATTGTTGATGCTGGTATTGTTGGACTGGAAGCCAAGGTTTCAGGAAAATTATCCTCCATTGAGGAAAAAGATGATGGTTCAAAAATACTAGTCATAGAGCCAAAAGGAATTACAAAGTTTTCTGGGAAAATTATTGATGCAGAGGGAACTAAAGACAACTATACTGTCAAAATAGATACGGGCTTAGCACCCTTCCCAGAAAGAAACTTGAAATTCCCAGCAAGAAGTAAGCTATTAGTTGAACCAGGAACAAAAGTAAAAGCACTTGATGAAATTGTTGAGATGCCTGCAAAGTACCGAAAGCCAGTTGCGCATACTGTTCCACAACAAATGACCCTAGGTATCAAGATGGCTAAAAACAAAGACACAATGATTCTTGCTGGTGATAGTTTAACCATAGGGGATAGGGTTTTATTCGTAACTGATCAGGGTCTTGGCAAGCTTATGGATGCTCATTTGGTACGTAAAACACACCGGGGTTCAAAAGGTGTTAAGGTTTATTCAATCAAAACACCCAAAGGATCCAAGAGAAAAGGTGTAGGGAATCTTGCTAGATGTAGAGCTATTGGCAACGAGAAAGAGGTCGGCATAGCGACAACCGATGGAAAAATTTATAAGACTGAAATCCAAGAGATATCGCAACAAAAAAGATCTAGTCGTGGCGTTATCGTTATTACGTTAAAGCCTGGCGACACTGTTGCTGATTTGGCAATTGTCTAATTCCAAGTTTCTTTATGTTGGACTGGATTCCGTTAAAGATTTGTTATTTGATGGTTGCAAATCAATCAAAGAAATTTTTACTTTTTTGAATTTTCACATGCATGCGCAAGAGGCCAGCTCTCTAATCGAAACAGTTCGAGGCCATTCAGGTGCTATATGTTTTTTCAAATCTTCAATTCCAGAAGATTTATTAGAGAAAAAAAATTTATGTCAATCAAAGAAATATCTTTGTATAAAAGTGTATTCTGACAATTTGTATTTCCAAGAATTGCCTTCACGAAAAACGATAAAAATTTCTTATCCTGAATTGGATTTAGACAATAACAACGGATTGCTGGGTGTGCAAATGAATCGTATTGCTAAAATGGTTAATGAGGTTGACAATGCTTTTTTGATAGTTAACCCAATTCAAGATGACAGTTTCCTGCCAACATTTTTAAAACTTGACCAATTGTTTTGGCTCTTGAGAGACTTGGAGAAAGTTAATCTTGTAGCGATTGAAAATCTTTGTATCTCAGATCCAGAAGCATGGGGGGTGGATGAGGGTTCTGAACCCAATCAATTTCTTATGACAATGGCATCTATTGTTACCACAAGGAAAGCTAGTTAAATATATTTTGATATAGTGATATAAGTTTTTGTTCAAAATTTTTCTCATCAAACCTAACAATGGCTCTGACGTAATTTTCTTTGTCAATTAGTAGAAGGTAGTTGGCATGAGCAATGTCGAACAAACCATCATTTTCAACCTCGTCCATTCCGCTCTTGAAACCATTAACTATTACATTTCTGATATCACTTTCTTCCCCTGTTAAGAAATTCCACCTCTCCTCAATTATTGACATTTCTTGGATGTATTCTTTAAGTCGTTTAGGGTTGTCATATTGTGGATCAACGGTAATGCTGATAAACTCAAGTTCGATATCGGGATATTTATCTTTAAAATTTTTTAATTTAGATATTTGCATTGGACACACACTTGTGCATTTTGTAAAAAAGAAATTTACAGCCCAATATTTTCCAGCCAACGTCTTGCTGGAAAACTGCTTTTCATTTTGATTGATTAAATCAAAAGAGGGCGCCTTAAAGAGTTCCGGTAATGAATTTTTTCTCATATTGATTGCAAAAAAAATTAATACAATCGGAAGGATAATCATGATTATGAATATTGGTCTTATCCATTTCTTTGCTTCATCATAAGTTTTTGGTATCTTCATCATGTTGTCTAATTTTATTTTTAAAGTTTAGAATTGAGCCTTGATTAATGATACAAAGAAATCTTAAAATTACAATTTATGCGACAATTTTTCTAATTGCGTTAGGTGCATATACAACCGCAAGCGGATCAGGCATGGGTTGTGCTGATGTGTATCCCCTTTGCGATAGTGGCTGGTTGCCAAATTTTGATAATCCTGAACAAGTCACAGAATGGTTACATAGGCTTGGAGCAGCTATTGTGGGTCTTTGTGCATTTTTTGCTTTTTTCAAATCTTTCAAAACACCATTCAGGAAAATTGCCATGACTTCATGCTTGATTCTTTTGTTTCAGGGTGCATTAGGTGCGTTTACGGTGAAAACCGAATTGCAGGAACCTTGGTTGATTTTTGCACATCTTTTTACAAGCATGTTGTTTTTGGGCTCGTTAGCAGCATGGTATACAGCTACAGAAAATTTAGAATTTAATGAAGACACCTTAGCTTTTACAAGAATATCTAAAATTTGTTGCATATTTACAATGTTACAAATTGCAATTGGTGCAATGCATGTGCATTTGTTTAAAGGTTCAGCTCATGTTTTGATTACCCATATTGTTTTAGGCTTTCTTGTTACAGGTTTTTCTATGAGTTCAATGGCAAGAGCTAAAAGAACTAAGCAGGATCAAAAAATCATCAAGAGAAGTTCATGGGCTGCTTACCTTTCGGTTTTGCAAATACTCTTGGGAGCTGGTGTTTTCTTATCGATGGCAGCCCCCAGCTACCCACCTTACATCACTTTGCACTTGATGATTGCTGCAATTATTTGGTTTATGCATGTTTCAAATTTTTTCACAAAGGCTGAAGAATCTATTTGAAAAAAAAATTCCCTTATGTAGATATTACAAAACCAAGAATAACCTTTTTGGTTTTGCTAAGTACTGCTGTAGGTTTTTTTGCAGATACACAAGGTGGTCCTGGTGAATTTTGGCAATATTTTTTGTTTTTACTTTTGGGAACCGGTTTAGCTTCTGCGTCAGGCAGTGTGTTCAATAACATTCTTGACAGGGATATGGATGCTTTGATGAATAGAACGAAAGAAAGGGCCATGCCGACAAAGAAAATTAAGGTCAAAGATGCTTTTTTTTATGCTTTTTTCCTTTTGTTTTCTGGGCTAATAATTCTTTGGAATTATTGCAATTCCATTTCAGCAGTACTTGCCTTTTTAGCAGTTTTTCTTTACGTTGTCTATACGTTTTTCTTAAAACGAAAAACTTCATTCTGTACTGTTGTGGGTGGAGCGCCAGGCGCTTTACCACCTTTGGTTGGCTATGCTGCCTCCAGAGGGGATCTGGGTGAGCCATTCGGAATTGCCTGGATGCTGTTTTATGTCATGTTTTTTTGGCAACCACCACATTTTTGGGCCCTAGCACTTAAGCATAAAGACGACTACAAGAAAACTGATTTCAAGATGTTACCAGTTACCGACTCGGTTGATGTAACAAAAAAACAAATTCTTATTTACACAATAGTCATGGCAGTATTTGTTTTTGTGTTTGCAATAGAATTTGTTAACCAGTTTTTCGTGCAGGTTTTACTGGTTCTGGCAACGTTATATTATCTTAGAGACACTTTCATGTTTTTGTCTAAAAAAGAAAATAAAAAATCAGCAAATGCATTATTCAAGACATCAGTATTTTTTATGGGTTTGTTTATGATTTTTTTATTGGTTGAATTTGTGCCCTTGAACCAAATCTCTCGTTTTTAATTATTGAAAAAGTTATACAATACCCTTTGGTTATGTTTTTAGATTTCATACTTTCACCGCAAAATTGGCTTGATCCTGCAGGTCCAGTAGCATCAGACCAAAAAGACCTCTTTCTTTTTACCCTTTATCTGTGTATTGGAATATTCGTTATTGTGGGTGGCTTTATGCTTTATTCAATTTTGAAATTTAAAGCTAAACCAGGTGATGAGGAATTGCCTGATCAGAGTCATGATGGCACTCAATTAGAAATTGGATTAATGGTTGTTTCTGCAATTTTGGTTGCTGTTATAGCAGTGCCAAATGTTAAGCTTCTTTACAAATTGGCTGAACCCCCGCGTGGTTCAAACCCTTTGCAGGTTAATGTTATAGGCCATCAGTATTGGTGGGAGTTTGAAATACCTGAATACCAAATTGCAACAGCAAATGAATTCAAAATACCTATCGGAAGACCAATAGAGTTTAATGTAAGCTCTGTAGATGTTATTCATAGTTTTTGGGTTCCAAGATTGGGCGGTAAGGTTGATGCCGTGCCTGGTCGCGATAATTATTTATGGTTTCAGGCGGATCAGGAAGGTTGGTATTCTGGACAATGCGCTGAACTTTGCGGATCCTCTCATGCAAAAATGAAATTCGAAGTTCATGCTGTTAATGATGAGGAATTTTTAGCATGGGTTGAGAAAGAGGCTGCACCTGCAGAACAGCCAATCACAGAGTTGGCGAAAGAAGGAAAGGAGCTTTTCTTAACGAAAATGTGTGTCACATGTCATGCGGTCAAGGGTTACGATGGTGCTATTGGTATAACCGGACCAAATTTGTCTCATTTTGGAAGTCGTAGAAAGTTAGCCGGTATGTGGGTTGAAAACACCAAAGACAATCTTGAAGATTGGTTGGGTGATCCAGCTAGTTTTAAACCAGACAACATCATGGCGCTGCAGGGTCCAATGTATATTGATGATAAATTTGCTTTAACTAGAGATGAAATTGAAAAACTTGCAGCATACCTTAAGGAGCTTTACTGATGTCAGGACATAGTCACAAACTTGCTTTACCAAAATTTCTTTCTTTCTTGAAAAACAGACCTACTAAAGAGAATGGTTTGGTTAGTTGGCTTACAACAGTTGATCATAAAAGAATCGGAATACTGTATCTTTATACTTCATTTTTCTTTTTGTTTGTGGGTGGTATCGAGGCTTTGTTTGTAAGGTCGCAATTGTCAGCCAACGATCTAGAAATTTTTGTTGGCTCAACTTACAACCAATTGGTCACTATGCATGCTACAACAATGATTTTCCTTGCAATAATGCCTCTTGCTGCGGCATTTTTTAACTTTATGATTCCATTACAGATAGGAGCTCGTGATGTTGCTTTCCCAAGGTTAAATGCTTTCTCTTATTTTATGTATTTAGCTGGCGGGATTGTCTTGAATGCTTCTTGGTTTATGGGGGGCGCTTCAGACGCTGGGTGGTTTGCTTATGCGCCTTTAACATCAGCAACATACAGTCCAACTCATGGCGTAGATTTTTGGATTTTGGGTTTGATTCTTACTGGTATTTCTTCTACTGTTGCTGCGATTAATTTCATAGTCACAATAATTAACATGCGGGCTCCAGGAATGACATTGATGAAAATGCCTGTTTTTTCATGGATGGCTTTTGTCACTGCGTTTTTGCTTGCTTTTGCTCTTCCGGTAATCACAATTGCATTGATTATCCTTTTTATGGATCGAAATTATGGCACAACATTTTTTCAGACTGCAGCAGGGGGAGACCCTATATTATGGCAACACCTTTTCTGGGTGTTCGGTCACCCTGAAGTGTATATTATTGTTCTTCCGGCATTTGGTATAGTTTCAGAAATTATTCCTGTTTTTTCTAGAAAGCCTTTATTTGGTTACAAATTGGTTGTTTTGTCAGGTGCTGCTATTGGATTCATGGGATTTACAGTTTGGAGTCACCATATGTTTACTGTTGGAATGGGCCCAATTGTTAATTCTGCATTTTCAATTACAACGGCAGCTATTGCGATTCCAACCGGAGTCAAAATATTTAATTGGATTTTGACACTTTGGAATGGAAAAATTAAATTTTCTGTTCCGATGATGTATTCAACTGCATTAGTGTTCTTGTTTATGGTAGGTGGTTTTTCGGGCTTGATGCATGGTGCAGCTGCTTCTGATTTCCAACAGCATGATACTTATTTTGTTGTTGCACATTTTCATTACACCATCTTAGGTGGTGGTCTTTTTGGGTTTTTAGCTGGCACTGTTTACTGGTTGCCTAAATTCTTTGGAAAAATCATGGATGAAGAGCGTGGCCGAAAAATATTTTGGTGGATTTTCATTAGTTTCAATTTAACATTTTTCCCTATGCATTTCTTAGGCACAAGCGGTATGCCTAGAAGGATATACACTTATTCATCTGATATGGAATGGACAGCATTAAATGGTTTCATAACATTAGCTTCATTTGTTTTGGGAATTGCCCTGCTTGTCTTTTTTATAGAAGTTATCAAAGCTGTTAAAAGTAAAAATAAAGCTTCAGCCGATCCATGGGATGCTCGTACTCTTGAGTGGAGTATTCCCTCACCACCGCCAGTTTACAATTTTGCCGATTTGCCCAAGATTGAAAAGATTGATGAATTTTGGGAAAGTAAGGTTTCCAACAAGCCAATCAAGACATTACCAAGGGATCCTCATGGGATTCACATGCCGGGCAAAT
Source organism: bacterium (assembly GCA_002716355.1). Classification (GTDB taxonomy): domain Bacteria; phylum UBP7; class UBA6624; order UBA6624; family UBA6624; genus UBA6624. Next base: position 124,330 of record PBAU01000002.1, read on the forward strand.
CATGGATGCCGCTCATCACTTCAATTGGCTTGTTGATTGCTTCTTTCGGTGCTGTTTATGAATCTGATTTGCGTTACATAGGATTAGGAATTTTCTTATTGGCTTATTATGGTTGGGCTCTTGAGGGAGAGGCTGAATATTACCTTCCATACCCGAAGAAGGGGAAAAAGTAATGGAGGCTTTGAAGTTGCAACCTGTAATAACAGCTTTTACTGTATTCGGTATTTTTGTTTGTGTTCTTTTGACTTATTATGCTCTATTAAACCTTTTCAAAAGCTTCCCTCGCATAAGGTCCAAAAAAGACAAAGAAGCAATTGCAGCTGAGGATGCTGACGTGCATCACCATGTTGATACATACACAGGTGAGCCAAACATAAAGCTTTTTTGGTGGGTATTTCTAGCTTCTGACTGTATGTTTTTTGGCTCTTTGATTACAGCTTATTTGATATACAAAGGTCAAAGTCTAGTCGGACCTTATCCATTGGATGTTTTTGATATGGAACTAACCACAATCAGCACATTCATTTTGCTTTTAAGCAGTTTTTTTATGGTTTTAACATTGTCCTCTATCCAAAAGGGTGATTTGGGCAAGTTTAGATTTTGGTGTTTTGCAACATTCTTGTGCGGGTTGACTTTTTTAGGTTTTCAAGTTTACGAGTTTGAGCATTTCATACATGAAGGACTACGATTGAAAACCAACCTGTTCGGAAGTACTTTTTATCTTCTAACAGGCACACATGGTGTGCACGTTGCAATCGGTGTTTTATGGCTTTTGGGAATGTTTATTTATTCCTTTTGGGGTGGCATTACAAAGGAGAGAGCTATAGAAGTAGAAATTGCCGGACTTTATTGGCATTTTGTTGATGTTGTTTGGATTGTTATTTTTTCTGTAATTTATTTGATGGAGCTACCAATCGGAGGTTAATTTTATGTCGGACAATAAAGACCATGCATCTGTAAAACAATACATACAGGTTGCAATTATTTTAGCTTTGATAACTTGGCTTGAAGTAGTGATGCCGAACTGGCCTGTTCAATGGGTATTTACATTTGGTTTGTTGATTTTGGCAATTTTTAAATTTGTTTATGTAATACAGATTTTCATGCATCTCAAATATGACAATAAGTTTTTCACAATATTATTGTTTTTTGGATTATTTTTAGCTGTAGGCACGATTTCAGCATTAATGAAAATTTATGATAGGGATTTCACTCTTCCATCGTTTATGGCACAATCAATGGGTCATGAGGAAACTAGCACGGATCATTCAGGAGAATCTGATCAAGCCAGTGTGGTTGAGGATTGTGCAGAAAGGGTGCCCTTTGATATAGAGATCATCGCTTCCGATCCAATGAATTTTGATATAGACGAGATAGTCGTTCCTTCTTGTTCAACAATAACCCTGACACTTGTAAATGATTCAAATATGGAGCATAATTTCGTTCTCATTTCTGAAGGGAAAGGAAATGAAATTGCTATGGCTGCAGTTGATGCAGGCCCCTTGAATAACTATGTTCCAGAATCAGAAGATGTTCTTTTTGGAGGGGCTCTTGTTAAACCTCAAATTACAGAATCTTTTACATTTGATTCTCCTCCAATTGGTGAGTATGAATTTTTATGCACTTTTCCTGGTCATTATGTATTCATGAAAGGTTCTTTTACCGTTGAGTGATTGGTGGAGTGTTTATGAGTAAAAAAGAACCAAAAGTAATTGGTATTGGTGGTATTTTATTCAAATCAAAAAATCCTGATAAAACTAAAAAATGGTATCAAGAAAATTTAGGATTACCAACAGATCAATGGGGAACAATGTTTAAATCAAGAGATATTGATAACCCTGATCAAGTAAATTATCTTCAATGGAGTCCCTTTGATAAAAAAACTGATTATTTTGATCCTTCTAAAAAAGAATTTATGATTAATTATAGGGTTCAAAATATTGAAGAATTTGTGAAAGTTTTAAAAGACAAAGAAATAACTGTTTTAGATGAAATTACTGAATATGATGGAATAGGTAAATTTGTTCATATTCTTGACCCTGAAGGTAATAAAATTGAACTTTGGGAACCACCAAAGTCCAACACAGTTGAGTAAAGCTATTGTTGTTAGGTTTATTTCTTCATCCTAGTTCCGAGCACTCAGCTCTTGATGGTCCTTACATATGGAATCATTCCGTGCCGGTAATATCCCTTTTACTAGGAATGCTATTTGCTTACTTGTTGGTAGTTGGGCCAAGAAGAAAAGACTGGGTTGAAAACAAATCCTTTCCATCGAAAAATTTTACTTATTGGCTATTGGGCCTTGTGTCTTTATATTTGGCTATTGCTTCGCCAATAGATCACATTGGTGAAAAGTATTTATTTTGGGTGCATATGGTTCAGCATATCATTTTGATATTCATATCGCCTATCTTTTTTCTCCTAGCCATTCCACAATGGATGGCAGAAAGACTATTTGCAAAGAACTCAAAATTAGAGAAAATTACTCATCCTTTTTTTGCTGCTTTAATATTTAATACCATTTTTATTTTTTGGCACATTCCTTATTTTTATGAGTTAGCACTAGTCAATAAAATGGTGCACGATCTTGAGCATTTAACCTTTGTTATTGGGGCTTTGATTATGTGGTGGCCCATTATTAGGCCAGTCAAAAGTTGGCAAAAGCAACCTGGTTCAAGCTTGCTTCTTTATCTTTTTGTAATTGTGACATTTCAGATTCCTCTTTTTGTGCTTTTGACTTTTTCTCCTGATTTATGGTATCCATTTTATGGAGAGGCTTCAAGACTTGAAGGATGGTTGGATATTTCTGCAATTGAAGATCAGGCCTTAGGCGGATTGATAATGAAGACCATTGCCGGTTTTGCATATTTTGTTGCTTTTGTGTATGTTTGGTTGAAATGGGCTAAGGATTAAATTCAATCCCCAGTTCATCAAAAACAAAAGCCCATGTATCTGCCAGCTCTTCAACTACCTTATGTAAAGGTTTGCCAGCTCCATGACCGGCATTTTTTTCAACCCGTAAGAGAGTTAATGATTGCGGATGCAGTTCTTGAACAAGTGCAGCGAATTTTCGTGCATGCAATGGATCCACTCTTGTATCATGGTCAGCAGTTTTTAAAAGGAGATTAGGCCATTCTTCAGCTGATGGGACGTTATGGTAAGGGCTGTATGCATGCAGCCATTCAAAATCCTCTTTTTTGTCAGGGTCTCCGTATTCAGCTCTCCATAAACTTGCAATTAGGAATTTAGGGAATCGAATCATATCCAGCAATGGAACAGAGCACACTACAGCTTTAAAAAGTTCAGGTCTTTGGGTCATTGTTGCGCCAACCAGTAAGCCGCCATTGCTACCGCCAGAAATTACTATCTTGTTTGAATTTGTATATTTATTTTCTATTAGCCATTCAGCAGCTGCAATAAAGTCATCAAAAGTATTTTGTTTATTTCCCAACATGCCATCGTTATGCCACGAAGAACCATATTCACTGCCACCTCTTAAATTTGGAAGAGCAAAAATTCCACCACTTTCCAAAAACGGGATTATGCTTGATCGAAATCCAGGAGTTTGCGAGATTGCAAATCCACCATAACCGTATAGGTATGTTGGATTTTTTCCATCGAGAATAACATTTTTTTTATGGACGACAAACATTGTTACAATCGTCCCATCTTTTGATTCATATTCGACCTGCTTAACGGTTATGTCATCAGTTTTAGCATTAGATTTATTTTGTTCCCAGATTATTGTTTTGTCTGTTTTGTCATCCCACCTATAGATTGTTGTTGGGGAGTTGAAAGAAGTGTACGAGTAATAGTAAGGACCCTGCTCTTTTCTTGCGCTAAATGTTCCAATGCTCCCAATGCCAGGAAGCGGAATATCAGATATTTTGTTTGTTTCAGGATCCAATAACTTCATTACATGGTGTGCTTTTTTCATGTATCTCAACACTATTTTTCCACCTGCCCACCAAGCTTCAAACATGTTTTCACCTGGTTTTAAAACCAAAGTCCAGCTATTTTTTTGAAGTTTTGCGCTATCAAGCTGAATTTTCCAAAGCATGCCATTTGGACTATTTTCACTTGTTTCACTCACGTAAAAAGCATCATTTCTGAAAAGCATTTGACCATAGTAGGTTTTGTGGTCCATTTCTGTAATCGGGATTATCTCATTCGAATCTTTTAAATTTTTGATGAAAATTTGACTTGTATCCCAACCATTCCATGCATTTATGATTAGCCATTCGCCATTATCGCTTACCAAAGGTACTGGCCACTCCTCCTTTATCCTGCCTTCTCCGAAAATGTATTTATCATCTTGCCAGTTATCACCCATTTTGTGAAAATATATTTTTCGATAGTAATCTTCATCTCCTGCAGGTACAGTTCCTGGAACAGGCCATCTGCCATAAAAAAATCCTGAATTGTCAGGTAGCCATGCTGGCGAACCCCAACGTGCATATGGAATTTCATCCTTGTATTTATATCCATCTTTAACTCTTTTGATATGTATGGTTGATTTCTCATCTCCATTTTCGCTAATACCATAAGCTATATGGCTTCCATCAGGAGAAATACTATACCAATCAAGACTCGTGGTGCCTTTTTCATTCCATGAATTTGGATTAAGAAGAATCGATCCAGATCCATCATTCGGATTCAGTCTTTCTTGAATTGGGTGTTTGCTTGAAGCCGGATAATCCTTCCAAAAAAGTACAGAGTGATTTTGGCCAGCTTTTCTTTCTGACCAAAACATTCTTTTGCCAAAAAATGTAGGAGCGCCAGTGCTATCGTTGTTTGTCAGTTTTTCAAAACTGGTTTTTAACTTTTCATGGTTTTTTAAATTATGCAAATAGGTTCTTGTTATTACATCTTGGCTGTCAGACCATTTAAGAACCTCATCAGACTCTCCATCCTCTAACCACCTGTAGTTGTCTGTAATCTCAATTCCATGCACGTTTTCAACAACAGGTATTTTTTTTGTCGGCAATATGAATGAAGCAGCAATAAGGCGTTCATCATCTTTCCAATCTTCTTCAATGGATAGGGAGGATGCATGACCTTCCATAGTAAGTGTTTCAACAATTGCTTCTGCAACATCCGCACCCCTTGCTCTAACTGATCTGCTTTGTTCCATGTGTATAAATTTTCCTGTTGTTTTTTGTGCAGATGTTAAACATGGTTCAGATACTCCATTTACATCTCTGCCTTGAACATTAGTGCTCCCACATAAGTGAAGCTTCCTGGTTGCCCCCTCATAGTCATTGCATGTTGTTACATTTTCATTTTCAAATCTTTTCGATAAATTGTCAGCTAGCCTAGCAACAAAGCTTTCTTTTGAGGTTTGTAATGATGTGCCATCAGAAAGACTGATCCCGCCTGCAGCCATTCCATGAATACTTATAGTTATTGATTCGGGAAAGGTTTCAGTTGTTTTTTTGTGCATTGTGTGAAAAAGTGTCCTATCGTTATGAGCAGGATCGGATATTCCATATGCTTTTCTTTCAGGCCTTGAGCATGCCGTTGTTGTTCCTGAACAACCAGAAGGTTTTTGATTTGTGCACCTGTGCGTCCCGCTAATGATTAAAACTTTTGCATTTGAATTTTTAAATATTTCCAAACCCTGCTTTAAGGTTCCATCAAATATTGGATGTGGTGTCTCCAAGATTAAATCTAATCCTTTTTTTCTCAAAAGCATCCATGGCCAACCTTTTTTTGAGGGACTCCATTGATAAACCTGATTTTTTTTATCGACACACAATCTGTAACCAGCCTGTTTTGCTTTTTCTGACGCTAGACCTGGTTGATTTTCAACAAGATGATCAAACGACATTTTCCATAAATTTTTGAGTTGCTTGCTTTCTTCTTGATATATCCCCTCATTAGGCTTCAGTATGCTGTCAGAATTAATATTTTTCCAATCTGAATCTAAACATTCTGGAATCACAAAATTAAATAAAAAAATCCACATTGTTTTTCTCCTTCTTTTGAATAATTTGATTATAAGCAACCCTTTGTAATAGACTTTCTATTATGAAAACCATGCTGGCGTTTGATATTGGCGGAACTAAAATATCGTGCGCTTTGGTAACTAACGGAAAAATCCTTTGCAAGCAGGAACAGAAAACAGTCAAATCAGACACGGCTGAAGATTTTGTACAGCAAGTTTTTACAATGGGACAGCCTTGGATTGATAAAGCAGATAAAGTCGCTATAGCGACTCTAGGGCTTATTGATCAGGGTTGCTGGAGTGCTCCAACATTAGATTTAAAAGATGGTGAAAATTTTCCTCTAGCAAAAAAATTAACAAAATTATTTCATAAAGATGTAATTGTTGTTAATGATGCGCAAGCAGCAGCCTGGGGGGAGTATCGGTTTGGAGCCGGAAGAAAAAAAGATATGCTCTTTATAACTGTTTCTACAGGTGTTGGCGGAGGTCTTGTTTCGCATGGCAAATTGATAACAGGTAAGACAGGACTAGCAGGACATATAGGACATATACAGATTGATCCTGATGGTCTGAAGTGCACCTGCGGTAGGAAAGGGTGCCTTCAAGCCTATGTTTCTGGTGAGGGTATTGCCTTTGCTGCACAGCCTTATTACCCAAAAGCAACTGCAAAAGATGTCTTTGAACAAGCTGCTAATGGTGAAGGGTGGGCTAAGGACATTTTGTACACCTCTGCCTCATTGTTAACAACAGCTATTTCCAATGCTAAAAGCATGCTTGACATTGAGATTGCCATTATTGGTGGAAGTGTTGGTTTGGCTGAAGGTTATATAGGGATGTTGCAAAAAGAAATGCTTAAAGAAGATGATTTATATAGTGTTGAAATAACCAAAGCCATTCTAGGGAAAGATGCTGGCTTGATTGGTGCTGCTTCACTTCCTTCGGGTTATCAAAACTGATCATCCATAAATGAATCTGGTAATAATCTTGCAACAATTGTTTTTAGTTTATGCATAGGGCCAACGATATATCTTGTTTTGGGTTTAGATGATTCCAAGGAATCAATAACTGCATCTACAACATATTTGGCGTCAAGAGCTTTTTTTTCTGCTTCCGAAGCACCGTTTAAAAGTGAATTGATTTCATCTTGGTAAAGTTGAAGTTTTTCCTTAGGGAGTTTTTTCATTTGGGAATCTCCTCTACTGAGAGTTTTGTTCCAAATGGGCGTTTTCATTGATCCAGGTTCGATAATTGAAACTTTTATATCCCATTTTTTTAATTCTCTTCTGAACCCATCGCCTATAGCTTCTAGTGCATGTTTGCTAGCTGCATACATGCCCAATAATGGAAAAACAATCATCCCACTTACAGAGCTTATAAACACAATTCTTCCTTGTGCTTTTCGGATTGCTGGCAAAAAATCTTGTGTTACTGAAATTTGGGATATGACATTTACATCCAATTGTTTTCTTGCATCCTCGATAGGCATTAACTCAAGCGGTCCAGGGCAGACTATCCCAGCATTATTAACAAGAGCATCTAAAGAATTTCCGATTTTTAAAACAGCTTTTTCAATATGTTCTTTTTTAGTTATGTCAAGGATGATGGGTTGTAGGTTTTTAGACCCTCCAGCTTGCAGGTTTTTTTTATCTTTTTGAGTCCTGACACCGGCAAACACTTGCCAACCTTGTTGGTCTAAAGAAAGGGCAATTGCTTTTCCAATACCTGTAGATGCACCAGTAATTAGTATTTTTTTCACTTCCTTTACTCTAAATCATTAAAAATATAAATAAAAAAAATGTAAACTAAAGACTAATTAACTTTGATTATGTTTTTATTTAACATTTTGCCCATTTTTTCTGATGATGCATATTTAACTGCATACTTTGCTGATTCTTTTGTTGGGGGATCGGGTTTTCCAAATTCAGACACTGTGACTTTATTGGGTATTACAGACCCTTTGTATCTTTATTTTGTTAGTTTTTTAGTTTATGTTGGCTTGACACCATTAACTGCTATTCATTTGGTTAATTCATTATCTATATTCTTGATTTTTGCAATAATCAAAAAAGAAAAAGGCACTTCAATTTTTTTCATTGTTTTAGCATTTATTTCACTGTGGTATCAATTGCTTGTAGGTAACGGTAATGGATTGTTCATGCTTTTCTTTTTGCTTTATTTGATTGATTACAAAAAACTAGAACCTATTTGGTTATCCCTGGCCACTTCGGTCAGGTTTGATTTTGGCCTCTATCTTGCATATGTGTTTATAGGCAAGCTCAAAGAAAAAGATTTTCAGTGGTGCCTCAAGGCATTTTTTTCTTTTGTCCCTGTCTTGATGTTAAATTTATTTTTTTGGAAAACACCAATTCCAAACACATTGCTTTCTAAAAGATTGATGTACGACAGGTTATTTATGCTGGATTTCGAAGTTCCAGACCATCTTCAATGGTTAATTTTGTCAATTTGCTTTGCTTTACTCTTCAAGAAGATTAACAAAAAAGTGATTTTAGCTGCGCTAGCTTTTAGTCTTTCCTGGGCCTTTGCGGGAGTTTCACCTGGAAATGCCTTTTCAATGCTGGGCTTTATGCTTCTATTGGCTTTTGTTTTTTCAAGCCATCAAGACTTTATTGCCTTGCTTAAAAAGCAAATGTTCAAGATATGCTTAATTGCTTGTGCATTAACACTGCCTCAAACTATAAGAATTTATCAAAAATGGGAAGATCACCATTATGTGACTTCCGAGATTAGCAAGTTGATGCCAGAACAAGGCTGCACACTTGTGTATTGGTATTTTGGTTATCTAAGACACCATTCAGATGCGTGCCTGGTTGACGGTTCCGGTTTCTTTGACAAGAATAGCTTTGAACTTTTAAGTGAAACAAAATCAAATGAGATATTTTTAAGGCTTTCGGAAAAACCCTCTTCCGTAATTCATTTTCACCAACCAGATGTCGAACCGCTGAGGTATCTGCCGGAATACCCATTTTCAAGAATAATCAAGGGCAAATATATTCAAGCTATCATATATACAAAAGATTTTTAGATAGTAGGATAATAGAAGCCTTTTGGCCGGTCGTATAAGGGCAGTACAACGGACTTTGGATCCGTGAGTGGAGGTTCGAATCCTTCCCGGCCAGTTTTTATGTTATGGATTTTGTTCTCGCGATCCTCGTTCTTTTTTTAATTGCTTTTCTTTTTGCTGCCACTGGTCATGGAGGGGGGAGCGGGTATTTGGCACTTTTTTTGATTTGGGGAGTTCTTCCCATGGAAGCCAAGCTCTATGCTTTGGTTTTAAATGTTCTTGTTTCGTATTTGGCATTTTCGAATTTCAGGAAAGCCGGGTTGTTTGATTCCTCATTGGCATTTCCATTGCTTATCGGCTCCCTGCCTGCCTTTTGTATTTTCGTAAAAACTGCACCCGGTGAGGATTTTTACAATCAAGTTGTAGGTTTGTTGCTTTTGTTTTCTGCATTAAGGCTTTTTGTCCCCCATAATAAAAAAAAATACAAACTGAAAAAAAAACCAAAAACATGGATGCTCGTTTTGCTGGGTTTTTGCATTGGTGGCCTGGCTGGTTTTATCGGTATAGGAGGGGGAATTTTCCTTTCGCCCCTCTTGATTTTTTTCGGATGGGCAGATCCAAAAAAAACAGCGGCCATAAGTTCAATTTTTGTTTTGGTAAACTCAGCATTAGGGGTTTCTTTACTGCTTCCAGAGCTTGGATGGCTTTGGCAGATCTTTGCTTTGATCTTGAACGGGTCCTTTTTGCTTGTGGCTGTTGGTTTTGGAGGGTGGCTTGGATCTCTCCATGGTAGCAAAACGTTCAACAAGGTTATTATGAACAGAGCTTTAGGCGCTATCTTGCTAATAGCATCAGTATTGCTTGTTTATTGATTATGATGTTGTTTATGAAAAATTATGCTTTGATTTATTTTTTGATCCTTTTTGTTGTTTGGTGGAGTGATTCTTACAGCAAATCCAATGTAAGTGATTCTTTTGAATCGGTGAATAGTGCTTCTGTCCAGGAAGAGGAAGAAGGGCCATCAACTGAATTGGTTATTGGTGAGCATCAAACCGAATTAGGTATAGTTTTTATTTTTGAGGGCGCTATTAAAGACACTATTTACAATGGTACAAACATTCTGCCAGAAGATGCAACCGATGTACACCTGGAAGCACGTGTCAATTGGGGAAAAGATAGTATTGTTGGTGCTGTTGAGGGTGGTTTTGTGCCATATTTGGACATCAATGCAACAGTTATGAATGAGAGCACAGGCAATCAGGCGTCTGTTGATCTGATGCCACACTTAAACCTTATTGATAACTTTCATTATGCTTTAAACATGAAATTGCCTGGAGCTGTTAACGATATATATACTGTTACATTCACCATACAAGGTGATCCTGCAATTGATACACTTTTGTACCATCATGATTTTGTTCAAGAGTACAGCAGCATGGAAAAACCAAGTTTGATTCCCGAAGAGCTGACCCTTACTTATAAACATATAGATTTTATAGAAATTGCATCAGCAACAAGAAGATAACAACTGTATCTTTTATTGCGATATAATATGAAACCCGTTATGAAAAAAGATTTGCATCCTGAATGGCATGACTGCAAGGTTTCATGTGATTGTGGTGAGAACTTTACTGTGGGTGCTACCGTACCCTCTTTAAAGGTTGAAATATGTTCTGCATGCCACCCTTTCTTTACTAAAAAGCAGAAGTTTATTGACACTGCAGGACGTATTGATAGGTTCAATGCAAAATTTGGTCAATCCTCGCTATCCGATATCATGTCGAAAAAAAGAAAAGCGAAAAAAGAATCTTCAGAAAAGTCTGAAGCGCTTTAACATATGACAAGCCTAAAGGAGTCAGTGGCTCCATTCCATAAGGAGCTTACAGAGGTTGATAAACAATTATCTGACCCTAACGTAATTTCAAATCCAAGAAAATTAAAAGAATTAGGTTTGCGAAGGAATTACCTAGAGGAGATAATTGGCATTGCAGATCAATACTTTCAAGCTGAAAAATATTTTGATGAATTGAAGGAAGCACTTGATGGTGATGATGTTGAGCTAGCAGAGATGGCTGAGCTGGAAATGGAATCAGCTGAAAAAAAGTATCTTGTAACAAAAGAGAATTTAGAAAATGCTCTTTTGCCGCCAAATCCAGATGCCCATAGAAATGCATTGTTGGAAATTAGAGCAGGTACAGGTGGTGATGAAGCGGGAATATGGGCTGGAGATCTTTTTAACATGTATCAAAGAGCAGCGACTGCAGAAGGTTTTAATGTAAAGGTTTTAAATAAATCACAAGCTGAAATGGGAGGCTTTAAGGAGTTGGTTTGCCAGGTTAAAGGTCGAGGATCCTATGGATTCTTTGCTTCTGAAAGCGGTATCCATAGAGTTCAACGTGTTCCTCAGACAGAAAGTCAAGGCCGACTGCATACTTCTGCAGCAAGTGTTTATGTTTTACCCGAAGCAGATTCAGATGTGAATATAAATATTGATTTAAAAGATTTAGCAATTGATACATACAGGGCTTCAGGCGCTGGGGGACAGCATGTCAATAAAACTGATTCAGCTGTCAGGATCACCCATATGCCTACAGGCATTGTTGTTCAATGCCAAGATGGCAGAAGCCAACATCAAAATAAAGAGACCTGTTTGAATATGTTGAAAACTAAACTTTACAGATTGGAAATTGAAAAACAGGAAGCGGAAGGCGCTCAGAAAAGAAAATCTGCTGTTGGTAAAGGGGATAGGTCTGAAAAGATAAGAACATACAACTATCCTCAAAATAGAGTTACTGATCACCGTGTATCGATCACTAACCATCAGCTGAGCTCATTAATGATGGGAGAGGTTCCAGGTTTTTTTAAACAGGTTAATACTGCTTTGCGCCGCATGGACCTGGAAGAAATTTAAATTGTTTATTGGTAAGGATATTAATGAAACTGTCAAATTGGCAAGAGATGCATTTGAGTCGATTGGGATTGATTCACCTTGGCTTGATGCAGAGATACTATTAGCAGATTCTCTTAATTTAACAAGAGAGGAGATTTTAGTTAAAGGAAATAACCCCTTCCCCAGTGAGGATTCTAAAAAATGGCAAAATATTGTTTTAAGGAGAATGAAAAGAGAGCCTGTTGACAGGATATTAGGGAAAAAAAGATTTAGAAAACTAGATTTCAATGTGGTTCCAGGTGTTTTTTCACCAAGACCTGAAACTGAAGAGCTTTTAAGCCGTGCACTAGAGAGGATTCCCGAAAATGGTTGTTTTTTGGATCTTTGTTGTGGCACCGGATGTATTGGAATTAGCATTGCCAATGAGAGAAATTGCCAAGGGGTTTTATGTGATATTGATACAAAAGCTGTATCCCATGCCCAAAGTGAAGCAAAAAGACTATTGCCAAATGCTGATTTAACGATTGTTCAAAGTGATCTTTTTGAAAATATAGAGGATAAATTTGATTTGATCGTTTCAAACCCACCTTATATTTCGACAAAAGAAAGAAAATCTCTCCCTCCTGAGGTTATAAATTTTGACCCTGAGGGCTCTTTGTTTTGCGGTCCTGACGGTTTGCATGTGTGCAAATCAATCATCGACAAAGCACCGAATTACCTTAATAAAAATGGTTGGCTTTTGATCGAGTATGGCTTTTGTCAAAAAGACAATGTTTCTAATTTGTTTTCTTCAGATTGGACAAATGTAAAGCAACGAAAACCGTGGGGTGCACCACGTTCAGAAAAAGATTTTTTTGTAGAAGCTCAATGGAGCCCATCATGACTGTCATTCACCCCCCTCGCGAACCATTATTTGAAGCTGCGAGAATGATGGATTGGGGAGTTCTTTTGCTTGAAACCGAAACCGTTTTTGGAATTGCTACCAAGCCAAAGAATATAGATAAAATTTTTGAAATAAAATCTAGAGACTACACCAAGCCTTTGTCCTGGGTGTTTCCGCCAAAATCTGATTTTATTATCAATCATCTTCAGCCGAAACAAGGCGAATTTTTTGACTCTTATTGGGAGTGTTCGGAATTTCATAAAGAAATTTTTGACTACTTGCTCACAGCTCAATTATCAATAACAACTGTTATTCCAGGAGAATCAAAACAGGATAAATGTTTGCCCCCAGCATCTTCAGAAATGGGGATTGGAGTAAGGTTCGGAAATTTTGGCTTGAATCAATTGGCCCATCTTTCAGGACCTTATCTTTTAACAAGTGCTAACAAGTCTGGCGATCGGTCACCCAAGATGGTAGAAGAGATTGATGATTCAATTCTTGTGAAAGTATCTGGTTTCTACAATCTTAATGATGTGATAATCGATAACCCGATTGAAGTGGACGAAGATGGTAAATTTATTTGGGAGGAGGACGAGGAGCCTTTGAGCAATTGGTTTGTTGACCAGGTAAACAAATACCATAAAATCTTAAAAGGAGAACCTTCCCCTGTGGTTCTGCTGTCAGGCAATACAATTAAAACATTAAGGGGAAGCGTTTCAGAAGGTGTTCAGAAAAGCATGACTGAGGCTTTTCCCGATTTGAAATTTATATGAAAGCTTTTAAGGCGTTTTTTGAAAAATATTCTGTCTGGTTTATTTCACTTGGTTCCCCTGGGTTGTTTTTATGGGCTTTTTTTGAAGCTATATTTTTTCCTTTGCCACCAGATATTGGCCTGATTATTTTTGTTAAAGAGAATCCTGAAATTTGGATAAACTTGGCTGCTTTAAGCACTGTTGGAAGCGCATCTGGAGCCATGGTTGGTTGGTTAATCGGGTCTGTTTTCAAGGAGAAATTAGAAATTAAATTTGCCAAAAACAATAAATATCAAAAAATAAAAAGAAATTTACTTAAATATGGAGGCGAAGCAATTGTGTTTGCTGGCTTTACACCTCTGCCTTATAAATTATTTGCAATAACTTCCGGAATGATAGGTTTGCCATTAAAGGTTTTATTTTGGTCTTCCATTATTGGCAGAGGAGCAAGGTTTGCTCTTGTTGGATATGTAACTGCAAAATTCAAAGACGGCATTAGTGAATTTTGGTCTAGTCCATCTGGATTAATTTGGATTTTTGTTATGTTCTTAGCGTTATTTATTTATGCTAAAAGGAAATCTAAAAATAAAGAAAATAGGCTTTTTAAACCAAAACATTTAGGCGGACATGATAATAAAACATGGTTAGATGAAGGAGCTTTAAGCTACTTGGTAACAAATCTTAAAGTCAAATCTTATTTGGACATTGGTTGTGGCCCTGGAGGGATGATTAAGCTTGCTGAAAGCATGGACCTTAAAGCTTATGGGATTGACGGTGACCCCACTTTGAAATTCAACAACCTTGATGTCTTGAAACATGATTACACTAAAGGTGAAAGTGCTTTCGATCAAGCAGTTGATCTTGCTTGGAGTGTTGAATTTTTAGAACATGTAGATGAGCGCTACCAAGAACACTATATGAAGGATTTTCAAAAAGCAAAATATGTTTTTGTCACACATGCTCCAATCGGCAAAACGGGACATCATCATGTTAATTGTCAATCGAGCGAATATTGGATTGATGTTTTTGAAAAATACGGCTTTAAATATGAAAGAAAACATACTGAAAATGTAAGAATCCATTCAACAATGCCAAGAGAGTTTGTAAAAGAAACAGGTTTGGTTTTCTCAAATTTAAACTAGGATTGTCTTTAAACAAATGGAGGATACTTTTTTGATAATAAAGCCAACAGCCTTTAAGGCTGGTTCGGCAGAAGGTATTTTGACAATGGTTAAGCAAAATGGATTTGAAATTATTAAGCAAAAAGAAACCCATATTCCTCTGGAAACAGCAAAGAAACATTATGAAGAGCATTCGGAAAAACCATTTTTTCCAGGACTTATAGAGTTCATTACAAGTGGTAAAGTTATGCTTGTTCATTTGAGAAAAGATAATGCAATTCTTGATTTAAGAAACTTAATGGGAAATACCAATCCTGAAAAAGCAGAAGAGGGTACGATTCGAAAGATTTTTGGAAGTTCAATGACTGCAAATGCGGTTCATGGATCAGACTCTATCAGCTCAGCAAAAAGAGAACTGGAAATTTTTTCTTGTTTGTTTTGATTTTTCTATAATAAAAGTACACTTTTTTAAAAAAAAGACTTGAAAAAATAAATTAAACGACATATACTTTCAATTACCCAATAGCTCTCCTCGCCCTCCGCGGAGAGAAAAGAGAAATAACTACCTAACGGGTTTGTTGTGCAATTTTTTGTTTGGAGCTTTTTGGGTATTTTGATTATGGCAAAAATTTATAAAATTGGTAACAAGGATTTCCTCCTAGATGAACAAAAAGCGAAAGAGGTTTATTCCGCTAAAAAGGTGATTAATGGTCATGAAACAATGACTTTCAATCTTTTGCCATTGAAATATACATGGGCTTATGACATTTATAGGAACATGAAGGCAAACCATTGGGAACCTGAAGATATATCAATGCAAAAAGATATTGAACAGTGGAAATCACAAGATTTTCTAAGCGATAACGAGAGATGGATAATAATGATGGGTATTGGTTATTTTTCCGCAGCAGAAGGGATTGTTGGTGACAACATACTTCATGTTGTCAGAGAGAATGTGACAGCTCCTGAACTTAAGCTTGTTTTGGGCAGGCACACACATGAAGAAAACATCCATGCTGACAGCTTGCTTTACATGATTAGCTCACTAGGGATTAACCCTCATGAATGTGAAGCTATGTTTGAGCAAATAGGAACAATAAAAAGAAAGAACTCTTTCGTTACCAAGGTGTCACAATCCCTTCGAAGAGACTTGGATTTAACAAAAACAGAAAATAAGCAACTTTTTGCTAAAAATTTATTTGTTTTTGGGCAATGCATGGAGGGGACTCAGTTTTATGGTTTGTTTGGAATGATTCTTAGCCTTTATAGACAAAATAAATTCCCAGGTATTGGCCAGATGTTTAGATACACACTTAGAGATGAATCCAACCATATTGAACTATTGAGAAATTTATTTATGGATCTGGTTTCGGAAAATCCTGACATTTGGAATTCTGATTTCAAAGAGGAGCTCAGATCGCTCATGAGCGAAGCAATACGTCTTGAAAAAGAGTTTATCGATGATTGCCTGCCTGTCAGCTCAATTGGCTTGAGCCCAGATGAGTTTAAGCAGTACATCGACTATATTGCCAATCGTCGTTTGAAGAGTTGTGGACTAGAGGAATTGACGCCAGGGATTACCAACCCTCTCCCGTGGCTAGCAGAGCTGATGGACATCAAAAAAGAACAAAACTTTTTTGAGGGAAGGGTTACAGAGTATCAAAAAGCATCATCATTAGAAACCGTCGATGATGATGAGCTTTAATTTTTTATGGAGATGAGTTATGGGAAAGAATATATTTGAAGAAGATCAACATTTAGAGAAAATGATCTCTATGGGAAAAGATGAGAAACCAAATTTTAATTGGTCAGAATTATTCAAAGAAGAAGATTCAAAAATTCCTTATGCCCTAGTTATAAAAGACGGTAAAGAAGAAGCTTTTAATTTAGCTGAAGTCGCTAAAACAATCGGAGAGGCTTTGACAGATTTGCTTTTGTCAAAAAAAGAAGAAGATATTTTTAACGAACAAAACAAAACATTTGTTTTAAATGTTGTTGATCTTGTTTCTTCGAAATTAGCTAGCAGGATTAAAGATAAAAAATCTTTAAAGCTGACAAAAAGAGAAGTTTCATTGTTGGTTGAAAAGGTTTTAATAGAAAGAGATGCACATGATGTTGCTAGAAGCTTAGTGTTTAAAAGATCTTTAAACAACCCAAATCGCGTTAATGATTTTTCTGGAAGAGTGAAGCTTATAAGGAGAAATGGCCAGGTTGTTCCATGGAATGAAAGAAAAATTGAGAGTGCTGTAAGGAAGGCTTTTCTGTCAATGCAGTTTGACTCTAGTGCAGCTGTTGATATTGCTAAGTCTGTCACAGGCATCGTGATGGAAAGATCGCAAGAGTTCATGGCAATAGAAGATGTTCAGGATTTAGTTCAGCAAGAGTTGATGCGTAAAGGGCATTACAAGGTGGCCGAAGCATATATTCTTTATCGTGCTGAAAGGAGATTTGCACGTACTTCACCTCAACAGGATCAAAATGAACAGCCTGCTCTTATCTCAGTTGCAAGAAATGATGGTTCTACCTTTTTCTGGGATGGCGAGGATCTTCGATTAAGAATCAAGTTTGCCTCAATAGGGCTTGATTTAATGATGACCGATGATGAGGTTGAAAGTGAGTTAAGAAGATCTGTTTTTTCAAATATCACAATGGAAGATTTGAAAAAAACAATTATCCTGAATGCAAAATCATTAATAGAAAAAGACTCAGGCTTCAACAAGTTTGCTGGAAGAATCCTTTTAACTTATATTTATGAAGAGGTTCTAGGTTGGGATATTGTTAAAGATGGAATTGGACAGCTTAAGAAATTCCATGAAATTGCATTTAAGAGAAATTTAGCAAGAGCTGTAGAGATTGAAAGGATAAATCCTGAAATGTTAAATTACGACCTTGACAAATTGGCTTCCTTTATCGACCCTTCTTCTGATTTAGGTTTTGACTATTTGGGAATTCAGACCCTTTATGATCGTTATTTAATTGTTGACAAAACACAAGCATTGCATAAAAGACTTGAGTGTCCACAATTGTTTTGGATGAGAGTTTCCATGGGTTTGTTTTTAGAGGATGATGACAGGGAGAAGAATATTGTTCAGCTTTATAAAATGTATAAAAGTAGAAGATTTTGTTCATCGACCCCAACGTTATTTAATTCTGGAACTTTACATTCTCAACTTTCTTCCTGTTATCTTTATAAAGTTGATGACGACCTTAAATCCATTATGGAAAGAGGCATTGCTGAAAATGCGTATTTGTCCAAATGGGCCGGTGGGCTTGGTGGAAGCTGGACAGCTGTTAGAGGAATGGGTTCTTACATTAAAGGCACGAATGGAGAAAGCCAGGGCGTGATTCCATTCTTAAAGCTTCATAATGACCAACTTGTTGCTGTTAACCAAGGTGGAAAAAGAAAAGGTTCCGGATGTGCATATTTGGAAAGTTGGCATAGTGATATCTATGATTTTTTGGATTTGAGGAAAAACACTGGAGATGAACGAAGAAGGACTCATGATCTAAATACTGCAAACTGGATTCCAGACTTATTCATGAAAAGGATGGAAGCACGTGAAAAATGGACACTTTTCCACAGCAATGAAACTCCTGAGCTACATGATTTGTACGGTTCTGATTTTGAGAAAAAATATGTTGAATATGAAAAGATAGCTAAAGAGGGGAAGATTTTCAGTGAGGAGATCCCAGCATTGGATCTTTGGAAAAAAATGCTGACAATGCTTTTTGAAACTGGTCATCCATGGATTACGTTTAAAGATGCTTGCAATATGCGTAACCCGCAAGATCATGTTGGAGTAATACATAGCTCCAATCTTTGCACTGAGATTACACTCAATACTGGCGCTGATGAAACAGCTGTTTGCAACCTAGGTTCAGTTGTTTTAGACAACCATCTTGACTCCGAAGGAAATCTTGATAGAAAGAAGCTAAGGGAAACAATTAGGATTGCCATCAGAGCTCTTGATAATGTTATTGATATTAATTTTTATCCAACTAAACCAGCATCAAATTCCAATAACAGGCATCGTCCTATTGGACTTGGGGTGATGGGTTTGCAAAATTCTTTATACATGAAGGATATTGCTTTTGGCTCTGAGGCGGCTGTGGACTTTAATGATGAATTCATGGAAGCAATTGCTTATTATGCGTACGAAGCGTCAAGTGACTTATCTAAAGAAAGAGGAAGTTATTCTAGCTTTAAAGGCTCAAAATGGTCTAAAGGAATCATGCCGATAGATAGTTTGGAAAGTTTGGAAAAAGAGCGTAATGTCAAGATCGATGTACCACGATCTAAAGCTATGAATTGGGATACCCTGAGAAAAAAGATCAAAAAACAAGGGATGAGAAACAGCAATGTTTTAGCTATTGCGCCAACAGCGACAATTTCCAATATCATGGGCAGCTCTCCCTGTATTGAACCAACATACAAAAACCTTTTTGTAAAGAGCAATCTTTCTGGAGATTTTATTAGCTTGAACCAGTTCCTTGTTGATGATTTGAAGGATTTAAATTTATGGGATCAAGAAATGCTTGACCAATTGAAATATTTTGATGGAGAGCTTGAGGATATTGTTGAAATTCCTCAAAACATTAAGGATAAATATAAAACAGCTTTTTCGGTTAGTCATGAATATTTAATTGATGCTGCTGCAAGAAGGCAAAAATGGATAGACCAGTCACAATCAGTTAATTTGTTTTTGGCAAAACCAGAATTAAAAACACTTTCACACATGTATAGGCGTGCTTGGCACACGGGCTTAAAAACAACTTATTACTTAAGAACCCTTGGAGCTTCAGATATTGAAAAAGCAACAATTGATGTCAAAAAGGAAGTCAGAGGCGTTGTTTCGGGAGAGCAAGATTCACAACCGCAAAGTGCATGCAGTATTGATGCTTGGATGAATGGTGAAGAATGTGAATCTTGTCAGTGATTTTTAATGTCAGTAAAATCTGATTCCTGGATTAAAAAAATGGCTATTGATCATGAGATGATTAGCCCTTTTTCCTCCCAGCAAGTTAGAGAGGAAAAAGGTAAAAAGGTAGTATCTTACGGACTTTCATCCTATGGCTATGACATTAGAGTGGCTGATGAATTTAAAATTTTCACAAACATACATTCAAAAGAAATCGATCCAAAAGAAATTAAAAAAGATTGTTTTGTTGAGGTTAAAGCAGACAATATTCTTGTTCCGCCTAATTCTTTTGCGCTAGCAAGAACTGTCGAGTATTTCAAAATACCTAGACGAGTTATAACATTATGTGTTGGTAAATCGACATATGCAAGATGTGGAATCATTGTCAATGTAACACCATTTGAACCAGAGTGGGAAGGTTATGTGACTCTTGAGATTAGCAACACCACACCATTGCCAGCACGCATTTATGCAAACCAAGGAATTGCTCAGGTTTTATTCTTTGAAAGTGATCAGGAATGCGAAATTTCTTATAAAGATCGAAGCGGTAAATACCAATCCCAAACCGGTATAACCCTACCTAGTGTTTAGTTTTTTTAGTCGCTACTTTTTTTATCTATAGGAGGATATGTATATGATAAATAAAGTTATATTGTTAGGAAGGCTTGGCGGCGATGCAGAGGTTTCACATTATGACAGTGGTAGGTCTCAGGCAAAATTTAGCATGGTGACTTCTCGCAGATTTAAAACCAAGGATGGAGAGGATCGCGAAGATGCTCAATGGCACAATGTTGTCATATGGGGGAATGCTGATAGATTGGATTACATCCCTGAAGTTTTTAAGAAGGGAAAGATGGTTTATGTTGAAGGGATGGTTAAGTATAGAGAATACGAACCTGAACCAGGAAACAAAAGATATTTTACTGATATAGATGCTAGTTGGCCTCATGGCGTATTAAAAATTGTTTCCTCACAGGGTGCAGAGGCTTCACAAGCTGGTCAAAATGCTGGAAACTCTACATCAGCTCCCACACAAGAGATTGATGTGAACAAGGATGTTCCAACTGTTGATTTTGGCGATTTGCCACCTGTGGAATAAATGATTGATTTGGTCCAAGAAATTGGCGATAATTTAAAATCGCAAAATATGATGATCTCAACAGCTGAATCTTTAACTGGAGGCTTGCTCAGCTCACAATTCTGTGAGATTTCAGGCTCTTCTGAATGGTTTGCAGGAGGGATTGTGTGTTATCAAGATGAGATCAAGGAAATGCTGGGTGTTGAAAAATCATTCATGGAAACAAATGGGGCAGTAAACTGCAAAACAGCATATACTCTGGCAAAAAACATCGCATTAAAGTTCAATACTGAAATCGGTGTTTCTTTGACCGGAATTGCTGGCCCATCAACAGATTCAAAGAATACACCTGTGGGAACGGTTCATATAGGTTTTTATTCAGAAAAAGATTCTGAATGTAAGAAGTTTTGTTTTAACGGAACAAGAAATCAAATAAGGAAAAAATCTGTTCAAGAAGCAATGAATATGATTTTAAATAAGATTAAATAAGGAGAATTAAAATGGCAAAGTCACCAAAGAAAAAAAATAAAAAAGTTGGGGAGTTGGAAAGAGTTGTTAATCAAATAGAAACCAAATACGGGGAAGGGTCCCTGATGAGGCTTGGGTCTAAGCCTGCCACTGATATTCCAGCCGTTTCCACAGGTTCATTGCAGCTGGATTACATTCTTGGCATTGGAGGGGTCCCGTGTGGAAGAATTATTGAGATTTTTGGTCCAGAGTCTGGTGGAAAAACGACTTTAGCATTAGAGATAGTTGCAGCTGGTCAAAAGCTAGGCAAGGAAATTGTTTATATTGATGCTGAAAATGCTCTTGATCCAAAATATGCTCGTGCAATTGGTGTTGATGTAGACAATATGTTTCTTAGCCAACCTGAAACCATGGAGGCATCTTTGGAAATATGTGATGAAGTTATCAGGTCAGGTGAGGTTGGTGTTGTTGTTGTGGATAGTGTCGCCGCAATGGTTCCCAAGGCAGAATTAGATGGGAAAATAGGTGACAAGCATGTAGGGCTTCAGGCAAGATTAATGTCTCAGGCATTACGTAGGATTGCAGGCGCAGCTGCTAAAAATGGTACTATTGTTATTTTTATTAATCAAATAAGAGAAAAGATTGGAGTTATGTTTGGCAATCCTGAAACAACACCAGGTGGAAGAGCATTAAAGTTTTTTTCTTCTGTAAGAATAGATATCAGAAAAGCCAAATCTATTGTTGAGGGAGATGAGATTATTGGCTCAAGTCATCGAGCGCGAGTTGTAAAAAACAAAGTAGCACCACCTTTTAAGAATGCAGAATTCCCATTGCGTTATGGCTATGGAATTTGGAGTGAAGCAGAATTGATAGAGCTTGGAACGCATTACAAACTTATTCAAAAATCAGGTTCTTGGTATAACGCTAAAGATGGCTCTGTTACATTGGGCCAAGGTTTGCGCAAGGCAGCAAATTACCTTAATGAGGATCTGGATCTAAAAGAAGAAATTATTTCTACATTAAAGGAAAAATTAGGTATTAAATAAACTCATGTTATTGTTAATGGAAATGGTTCCAACCCCTTTGATGGTTTTTATTCTTCTGTGTCTTGGAACCGTAATTGTTCTTTATGTTTTCGCATTGAAGAAATTAAAAACCATCCATAATGAAAAAGTTGATCAAAATATAGCAGAAATATTAGAAGCCAAATCTAAATTTACAGCAGAAAAAAAGGAAACCCTTGCAGCAAAAGAAGATTTACAAAAAAGACGAGAAGAAATCATCAAGCAAGAATCAAGTGTTTTTGCTGAAAAAAATATATTGAAATCACAAAAAGAAAATTTCAAATTACATAAAAAAGAATCATTGGAAAGACTTGAAAAAAGAGACCAATCCCTAATGAAGCGAGAAGAAAGAATATCTGTTGAAGAGGATCAGATTGTTGAAAAGTTAGAGCATGTTGCAAAAATGACTAAAAAAGAAGCTGGTGAATTTATATTGCAATCTGCAAAAAAGGCAAACAGGCAAGCGCTGAAGGCTTTATTTAAAGAGGGTGAGGATCAGGCTCAGGCTGAAAGCCAGCAGCGAGCGCAGCAGTTGTTATTAGATGCTGTCCAAGGTATTAGCGTTCCATCTGTTTTGGGTAATGATATTTTAGGAAGAGTTGAAATTTCTGATGAGAATTTTAAGGGTAGAGTGATAGGTCGTGCTGGTAGAAATATTAAGTATTTTCAAGAGAAAGCAGGTGTTGATTTGATTGTAGATGAAACCCTTTTTCTAACAATCTCATCATTTGATGGGGTAAGGCAGGCAATTGCAACAATCGCTCTTGAACGTTTGATAAAAGATGGAAGGATACATGCTCCTGCTATTGATAGAGAGGTTAGCAAAGCAACAAAAGAAGTAACAAAAATGGTCAATGACTATGGTGAAAAGGCCGCTGAAGAAGCTGGCGTTCCTGGTTTGCATAAGGTTATTATCAAGATGATTGGCAAAATGAGTTTCAGGTCTAGTTTTGGGCAGAACCTATTGCAACACAGTGTTGAATGTGCAAGAATTGCAGGGCAGCTTGCAAAAGAGCTAGGGTTAGATCAAAGCATCCTTAGAAGAATGGCTTTATTACATGATATAGGAAAAATATTACCAAGTGAAGGTGAAACAAACTCACATGCTTTAGCCGGCGCCAAGCTTTTAAAGGAGTATGGTGAATCTGAGAAGATTGTTAATGCGGTTGCTTCACATCATGGAGAGGAAAAGTGTACAAGTGTTGAAGGTGAGATTTTGAAAATTTCTGATGCGCTTTCGGGAGCAAGACCAGGAGCAAGGCGAGATACTTATGAGATATATATAGAACGTTTAAAAAGAATTGAGGAAATTGGCAATTCCTTGCCAGGTGTATTGCAGACTTATGCTGTTAGTGCTGGCAGAGAGGTCAGGGTGATTCTTGACCCTGACAGAACAACAGATGAAGACCCCATTGTTTTAGCAGGTGATCTTTTGAAGAGAATCAAAAAAGAACTTGATATTCCTGGAAAAACTACAATTACCGTAATTAGGGAAAAAAGGGACTCGCTACAAGGATGATAAAAGTTTTATCTATTGGTGATGTTTTTGGGAGACCAGGAAGAAAGCTTTGCAAAACATTGATTCCTGAACTTAGATTAAAACATAAAGCTGATTTGGTTATAGTCAATGCTGAAAACGCAAGTGGCGGCAAAGGACTTTCTGAAAAAAACTATAAAGAGATAATGGAATCCGGTATTGATTTAATAACGCTTGGCGATCACATGTTTGACCAAAAGTCAATCAAGACAATAATGGACAATAAAAGAAATCCAATTATCCGTCCATTCAACTATCCAAGTTCTGAAATGGCCGGAAGAGGCATTTGGACAACATCTTTGAATGGTGTTGAGGTCAATGTTATTTGCTTGCAGGGAAGGATTTTCATGAGAGAGGGAGCGGATAACCCCTTCAGAGCTTTTGATGAAATTCATGATAAGTTGAATTCAGATTCAATCAATCTTGTTGAATTTCATGCTGAGGCAACAAGTGAAAAACATGCAATGTTTTGGTATCTTGATGGTCGTGCTTCAGCTGCCTGGGGAACACATACTCATGTTGCTACGGCTGATGAAAGAGTGTATCCGCAAGGGCTTGGCGCTATTGCTGATCTTGGGATGACTGGTCCTGTGGATAGTGTGATTGGTGTTGATTGCGAAAGCAGTATCAAAAGGTTTACCTCAGGTATCTATTCAAGATTCAAGGTTTCTGAATCTGAAAGGGTTGCGCTAAATGGTGCTTTGTTTGAGATTGATGAAAAGACCAAAGAGTGCATAAGCGTCACCAGGATTCGGGAAGAGTCTATAGTTTAATGATTAATGTTGTTTTAAAAAACAAACCAATTTAAAATGATTTCTGGATCTGGGATCCCTGTATAGCTATCCTCCCAACTCGTTTCTAATTAATTAGTGAATTAATTATTGAAGGATCTGCTAATGTTGATATGTCTCCTAGATTTTTTGTATCTCCTTCAGCTATTTTCCTAAGTATTCTTCTCATGATTTTTCCTGAACGTGTTTTTGGTAGGCCAGGTGTAAATTGGATTCTGTCTGGTGATGCATGTGGTCCAATGATTTTCCTAACTTTCATTCGTATTTCTTTTTCAGTATTTTTGTTTACCTCTTTCCCTGTCATCAGTGTCACAAAAGCACAAACGCCTTCTCCCTTGATGTCGTGCGGAAAACCGACAACAGCCGCTTCAGCAACGTCATTGTGTTTCCCTATTGCCCCTTCGATTTCAGCTGTTCCCAATCTGTGTCCAGAAACATTCAACACATCATCAACCCTTCCTGTAATCCAGTAATAGCCATCCTGATCCCTTTTTGCCCCATCTCCAGTGAAATAATATCCATTGAATTGGGAGAAGTAAGTGTCAAAAAATCTTTGATGGTCTCCGTAAATGGTTCTCATCTGTCCTGGCCATGATCTTTTTATTACAAGCAACCCTTCTGCGGGATTTCCTTGAATTTCATTGCCGTTTTCATCAAGTATTGCAGGCTCAATTCCATAAAGAGGGTTTGTTGCAGATCCAGGTTTTAATTCTGTGATTCCTGGCAAAGGGGTTATCAGGATTCCACCTGTTTCTGTTTGCCACCATGTGTCGACCACAGGGCATCTTTGCTCTCCCACAATTTCATGGTACCAAGTCCATTCTGGCTCCTTGATCGTCTCTCCGACGGTACCAAGAACTTTTAGTGATTCTCTATTCCACTTGGTTACGAAGTCATCACCTTCTTTCATTAGTGCCCTGAGTGCTGTTGGAGCTGTGTAGAAGATATTGACTTTATGCTTTTCTACAATTTGCCAGAATCTTCCAAAGTCAGGGAAGTTTGGCACGCCTTCAAACATGATTGTCGTTGCTCTATTCGAGAGTGGTCCATAAACAATATAGGAATGTCCAGTAATCCAACCAATATCCGCAGTGCACCAATATATGTCTCCCGGTTTGTAATCAAAAACTTTTTGGTGGGTATAAGATGCATAAACCATATACCCCCCTGTGGTATGCAAAACACCTTTGGGTTTCCCTGTTGATCCAGATGTATAAAGTATAAACAGGGGATCTTCAGCATTCATCTTTTCACATTCGCACTTTTCAGACATTGGCTTTATCGATTTATGCCACCAATGATCCCTGTCTTGAACCATCTCAACATCAGAGCCCGTTCTTTTTACAACTAGTACATTTTGGATTGTCGGACATTCTTTTAGCGCAGCATCTCCATTTGATTTCATTGGTATGTTTGTTTTCAAGCCTCTGACGCCAGTATCTTGAGTTACTAGCAATTTGCATTCAGAATCATTGATTCGATCCCGCAATGAATCAGAAGAAAAAGCACCAAAGACTATTGAATGCACTGCACCAATCCTTGCGCATGCAAGCATTGTTATCATCAGTTCGGGAATCATTTGCATATAGATGCAAACCCTGTCACCTTTTTGAATATTGATTGATTTTAGGAAATTAGCACATTTCGAAACTTCTTGCAATAACTCTTTGTAAGAGTATTTTTTATCTTCATTTGGATTGTTGCCTTCCCATATTAATGCAGTTTCATCGCCTTTTCCGGATTCAATATGTCGATCTAGGCAGTTGTAGCAAGCATTCAGTTCACCTTCTTCAAACCATTTAATGCTTGCAGTTTTGTAATCTACACTTGAAACGGTATCCCATTTTTTATACCAATGTATCCTTTCTGCAACCTTTGACCAAAAAACATCCGTGTTTTCAATTGATTCTTGATATTGTTTTTTGTAGCCAGATTCCATTTTTATTCTGGAGCTTTAGCAAAATCCTCAGCCCAACATCTTGGAGATAACTCTTCACCTGTGATTTCTTTTACTAAATCATCCCATTTCAATCTAGAGCCAAAAGAAAACATGTTTGCAAGGTATTTTCCAGCTTTTTTGTTTTTAAGCAGGCCACTGCCTGTTGTCTTGACAATATCATGCTCAAGTTGACTTGCTGTCATTTCGCCAAGCATGTAATTGTGATAATAAACAGGAGCTGTAGCTATATGGTTTTTTGCAGCCCAATCAGGTTTGTTTCTTCCTTTTGGCTTGCGAACATCTTGGTATTCCTCTTTCAAATCCCACCATAATTGATTTAAGTCTTGTTTTGGATTTGAGTAAAGTTCCTTTTCGAATCTACACATAACCTGCTCCCACCTGCTGAAAGCCAACATTTTGAATCTTTGAGCATTGACCAATTGCACAGCGGCATCATTAACCTCATTACTTGGCGCTCCAAGGAAATCTATTAGCCATTCTGGTCTTAATGCTTGCCTGCCAAAGATCATTGCTATTGCTTCAGTACTGTTTATGTGTGCCGGGCCTTGTAGAAACCAAGGTAAGTTTTCTGTGGCAAGAAGGTCATATATAGCATGTCCATATTCATGCAGAACAGTATCACCCCATGTTAAATTATTTCTTAGATTACAAAGCACCCTCACATCACCATTTGGATCATCAACACCTAAACAAAATGCATGTTGTGATTTTCCTTCTCTTTCATAAAGATCTGATTTTTCAATTGAGCTTCTTATGTCTAAACCGCAACTGTCAAAAGTTTCAATTGCTAATTTTTCTAAACAATCATCCGCTTTGCCAATAAACCATTTGTCACCCACACTTGTGTCAAAAGGCACACTTTGGAAATAGGGGTTTTCATAATGCCAAGGCATTATTTCGTCTTCATTTATATTGTACCTTTGTGCTCTTTCCGAATCGTATTTACGCTTGTGAGCTAAAAATGGCTCTCTTGTTAATTCATTCAATTCATCTAAAAGATTAAATAGAAAATCTTCATTTACTTCCTGTGTGATCAATCGCATTGAATAATAATTTTTAAAACCCATTCTTTTTGCTGAGCTGTTTCGTATTTCAACCAGATCTAAAAGCTTGCCTTCAACTTTTTCACCAATAGTTTTTGTTGCCTTCCATGCTTTTTCACTCAAGGAATTATCAGAACTTTGTTTCAGGATGTCAGATAGATCATTAGATGATTTTTCTTCGCCATCAACAATACCTCTGTGTTTGACATAATCTGAGGAAATCTGTAGACCTAATTTAACAGTTTTTGAAATTTCCTCATCATTCTTTTGACTTCCTATTGCACCAAGGTAAAGACTTTCTATGATTCTTTGGACATCACTGTCATCAATTTTGTCCATTTGGCCATGCCAATTCTTTATCTTAGAAAATCTTTCAGGATTTGCAGCTCTTTTCTCCAATGTTTCAGAAAGAACCTGAGCAATCTCGCTGTAGTTTTCTTCTCCGGTTGTTTCTTTACCCCACCAAGCAAGTGCAGTGGCCTTCCATAATGGTTTGCTGAATTTTTCTTCTTCAGCTAGAAATTTTTTAATATCTTTTAGCATAAATATTTCCTCCAAATTTATATCCTAGTCTTAGGATAATCTAAGTGAAAGAAATTGTAATTATTGGTGGTGGTGTTGCTGGCATGGCTATTGCATGGGAGGCACAAAAGAACGGTTACAAGGTTTTACTCCTAGAAAAAGATGCTTGTGGAGGTGGAGCAAGCCAAGCAAGTGCCGGCATACTCTCTCCTGCAGGAAAATCTTGCGGCGATCCTGAGCTCAATCGTTTTATCTGGGAGGGCATCAGGATGTTTCCGGATTGGGTTAAAGAGTTAAGAGAGGTTCATGATTCTGATCCTGATTTAAAGATGGAGGGTGTTTTGTACCCTGAAGAACCAGAGTTGAAGACAAGAATAGCCAGTCTTGAAGATGTCAATGTTTCTTATCAGGTTTTGGGAAAAAAAGAAATAAAAAATAATTTTCCATGGTTCGATGTTGAAAAGGCTGTTTTGATTGAGGATGAAGGGCGAATTAATCCAAGAAAATTAATGTATTTGTTAAAAGACGCACTTTTAAAATCAGGAGTTGACATTCGTGAAAATACCGAGGTTTTAAAAATATCTAAATTTGAAGAAAATTGGAAAATTTCCATAAAAAATAATGAGTCAATTTTTACCTCAAAGATTGCAATGTGCACTGGTGCCTGGGCCCAAGGTGTTGAAGATTGGGTTCCACCCATTAAACCAATGAGGGGTCAAATTATCGAACTTGCTGGAGAGGGTATGGAGTTTCCAACTCATACAGTACATGGAGCAGCTTCATATATGGTTCCACAATCCGGGCATTATTGGATTGGAGGCATTGTTCAGGATAGGGGTTTTGATGATTCAATTGATAAAAAAACTTTATTTCAAAAAGTGGCAATCATGGCAAATTGGGCACCAATTTTCACTAAAGCGAAATTAGGAGAATCATGGTGTGGATTTCGCCCTGGTTCACCTGATGAACGACCAATTATTGGAGAAAGAAAAGGATTGGAGGGTGTTTTTTGGGCAACAGGTCTTTTTAGAAATGGGGTATCGCTTTCCCCTGTAGTTGCTAAAAATTTCATCTCATGGATGAATGGTTCCTTCAAGCCAAATCAAGATTACCCTTTTTCACCTAATAGATTTTTATGAGTTTTTTTGAAATTAAAAAAAAGAGAATAAGCACAGTTTGTAATGTTGGCGGTGTTTTGATAGGTGGAGGGAATCCAATTGTTGTTCAGTCAATGACTGATACTGACACTGCAAATATATCAAAAACAGTTGATCAAATAATCTTGCTTGCGAATGCTGGTAGCGAGATTGTGCGGATTACTGTCAACAATGATGAGTCTGCCAAGGCCGTTCCAGCAATTATTAAAACTATAAAAAATAGTGGTTGCGATGTTCCAATTGTGGGTGATTTTCACTTCAATGGTCACATACTTTTGAAAAAGTATCCAGAAATGGCTCAATCGCTTTCTAAGTTCCGTATTAATCCAGGCAATGTAGGTCGTGGACCCAGGCATGATAAAAACTTTGTTACATTTATTGAAATCGCCAAAGAGTTTAACAAGCCTGTTCGTATAGGTGTAAATGCTGGTAGTTTGGATGCTGATCTTTTAGCAAAGAAAATGGATCAAAATGCTCAAAATAATTTTCCACTTTCTGCCGAAGAAGTTGAAATCGAATCTTTAGTTGAAAGTGCTTTGAGCAGTGCTGAAACGGCGATTGATTTAGGTCTTTCTGAAAATATGATTATTATTTCATGCAAGGTTTCTAAAGTTAAAGAAATGGTTGAAGTTTATAGAAAAATTGCCAACCAATCAAATTTTCCCTTGCATTTAGGTTTAACTGAGGCGGGAATGGGTCTTAAGGGGGTTGCTGCAACATCTTCAGCACTTTCGATTCTTTTGAATGATGGGATTGGTGACACAATCAGGTCAAGTTTGACACCTGAGGTTGGAGGAGACAGGGCCAAGGAGGTGCGTTTGTGCCAGGAGATATTGCAGGCTTTGGATTTAAGAAGTTTCAGGCCATCAGTAACTAGTTGTCCAGGTTGTGGCAGAACAACCTCAACCTTTTTCAGGGAGTTAGCTGAAACAATTCAAGGAAAAATTGATTCAAATATGGCTAGCTGGAAAAATGATTTTCCTGGTGTTGAGAGTTTGAAAATAGCAATCATGGGATGCATAGTAAACGGTCCAGGTGAATCTAAATCTGCAGATATAGGGATATCCCTCCCTGGAACTGGAGAAAATCCAAAAGCACCTGTTTATGTAGATGGAAAATTAACTCAAACTTTAAGTGGTTCATCTATATCAAATCAATTTCTTGATATAGTAGAAGAATATATTAAGCAAAGGTGGTCAAAATGACAAAGATACAAGCTATTTACGAAGGGGATCTTAGATGCAAGGCAGTTCATGATCTTTCCAATTCTGAAATTTTTACAGATGCGCCATTGGATAATTATGGTAAAGGGGAATCCTTTTCACCAACTGATCTTGTTGCAGCTGCTCTTTTGACATGCATGGCGACCATTATGGGCATTGCAGCTAAAAATTCAAAAATTGATATTTGTAAATTCAACATGAGTGTTGAAAAAAAAATGTCTAAAAATTTACCTAGAAAAATATCAGAATTACTTGTAGTTTTCAAAATGAAAAATAAATATTCGAAGAAAGAAAAAGAAATATTGAATAATGCTGCTCTTACATGCCCAGTTCATCGCAGCTTAAATGAAAGTATCGATATTCAGGTCGATTTTGAATGGGTAAATTGAAAGGGGGTTTTTTTATGAAAAAAGTATTATTTTTAATTTGTTTTTTGTTAGGCGCAGGAAGCTTAACGGCATCAGATTTTGATCCCGCTGAAAGGCATAAGGTCCCACTGCAGGAATCCTTTTCCAAAGGCTCAGAGGATCCCTCTGTAACAATAGTGGAATTTAGTGCCTTTAACTGTCCGCCATGCAAAAGGTTAGCTGGTATCTTTGATGATGTTTTGAAAGATTATTCAAAAGATGTTAGATTGGTTTTCAAACATGGTGTTCCAAGAGCTTTAGAGTTAGAAAAAGAAGCTGTTTTGGCAACATGGGCATCAGGCCAGCAAGGTTATTTTTGGGAAATGCATGACCTTTTATTCGAGTTTAAAGATAGAGGTTTTGAAGCCTATCTTCAACATGCAGAAAGATTAAACCTTGATAAAGACAGGTTTGTTGCTGATTTTCAAAGTGATGCTGCACTTTCATCTATAGAAAATGAATGGAGGGTTAGTAGTTGCCTTGGTAATTATGGAACACCTAATTTTTTTGTTAATGGAAAAAAATACTCTGGAGAACTTTGGACACATGAAAGGATCCGAGAAATTATTGAAAAAGAACTTGTTTTGATGGAAAGCATGGGTAATCCAAAATATACGGAAATTATGGAAATGTCAGAAGGTGAAGAGTTCTTGTGCGGAAAAAAGGTTTTTAAGATTATTCCAAGCCTTTCAAAAGCCAGATTTTTTGTTGATGAAATTTTGAGAGAAGAGCCTTTTACAGTCATAGGTGAAACTAATAGCATGTCTGGAACCATAGATGTTGATTTTGACTTTCCAAAAAGGAGTTCTGTAGGTCAGATAGATATTGATAGTGATAGCTTCATTACTGATTCAAATAGCAGGAATAGAGCGATTAGAAATAGGATTTTGGACTCAGGCACATATCCTTTAGTGTCTTTTAAAGCTACACGCATAGATGGCCTTCCCGAAAAGGCAACTTTTTATCCTGGACAGAAATACGAGCTTGAAATCAGTGGAGAATTAACTA
Organism: bacterium; assembly: GCA_002716355.1. Lineage (GTDB taxonomy): Bacteria > UBP7 > UBA6624 > UBA6624 > UBA6624 > UBA6624. The sequence continues at coordinate 156,122 of PBAU01000002.1, forward strand.
TAAAAAACAAAACTTTATTTGAAACCTTTGACACCGTATTGGAAATTGTAGATTTTTCAACCATTAAGGGTTTTGCAGCAGTAGAAGCTTTGTGGGCTGATTATGGTGTAAGTGTTCCACAGCCACCTTTTGTTCAATTGATTGAAGATAGCATCAGATTAGAATTTGAATTTGTTGGAGTGTTAGAAGATTAGACCAGAATTAGAAATACTTTTAACCTCGGCAAGAGATGCATTCTTGCAGGTTTCTGTTTTTGTAGCAGTAATGGTTCTTCTTTTTTCATGGTTGCAGTATAAGACATCAGGAAAATTCGTTTCCATCTTGCAGAAAAACACTAAAACACAACCTTTTTTTGGTGCCCTTCTTGGCTTGACACCGGGATGCGGTGGTGCAATTATTGTCATGCCGTTATATGTAAAGAAAGTTGTTACTTTTGGTACCGTTATCGCAACACTCGCTGCAACATTAGGCGATGCTGCTTTTATATTGATAGCAAAAGCACCAAAAGATGCTGCTATTGTTCATATAGTTGCTTTTTTTACTGCTGTTTTTTGGGGTATGTTAATTGACAAATGGCAAATAACACATAATCAGCCCTTAGGCAAATTTTCCAAAAAATTTCAGGGTTTCAAGAGTGATATCAAAAAAGAAATTGATCCCGTTTCTTTTATAGACTCAATTGAAGGGGAGGAGAAAGATGAATCTTTAGGTTACAAGATAACCCATCAAGGTTATGTTTTATGGTGGTGGGTGTGTCTTTTGGGTCTTATTTTGGGAGTAACTCTATTAGTGAAAGCTAATGATCCCAATTACGCTCTTGAGTTAACTTTTGACCCCAGCCATAAAGACGCTATTTTTAATTATGTGGGATTGTTTGGAACCTTTTTGTCTGTGATTTTATTTGTTGCCGGAAAGCATTTCATAGGGGATGACACCCTCGAGGCTTTAAGGGATAAATTGACATCCTCAAAAGAAACTTTGATACATGCTGCTTCTGAAACTGCATTTGTAACTTTTTGGGTCTTGTTTGCATATTTGATTTATGAGTATGGTATGTATTTTTCAAATTTGGATTTTGCACAAATGATTGTCAATTCTGGCCCATTAAGTATTTTATTTGGCGCTGGGATTGGCTTGATACCCGGCTGCGGTCCACAAATTTTATTTGTAACTGCTTATACCGAAGGTTTATTGCCCATGTCAGTATTGATTGCACACGCTATTTCACAAGATGGTGATGCTTTATTCCCGTTGATTGCAAGAAATAGAAAGGCAGCTTTATGGTCAACTGTGATTACAACCATTCCTGCAATAGCGATAGGTCTGTTGTGGTTTTACCTTATAGGCAATTAGGATACATTTATGTTCTCAAATTTAACTCCAGAATCGAACCAAAGACCAGGAAATGACCCCATTTTTGCGCTTAGTGAAGAAGCTAGATCAAAAATTGCTAATGGTGAAAGGGTAATTGATGCCACTTTAGGTTGTTTATTTGATGATCGCGGACAGCTTTTAGTTGTTAATGCATGGGATCAGGTTGCTGCTGAAATTCATCCAAGCATGGTTGCTGGTTATGCTCCTATTTCAGGAGTTCAAAAATTTAATCATGCAATCATAGAAGATACATTTTCTGATTTTCAACACCTCAAACAGATAAGCGTATCCTCAGCAACACCTGGGGGAACAGGTGCTGTCACATCTTCAATTGTTAATTTTTTAGAACCGGGAGAGACGCTTGTCTCCCCACATCTTTACTGGGGGCCATACAGCACAATTTCTAGCTTAAATGGCAGGAGATTATTAACTTATCAGACCTTCACCCCAGATTTGAATTTCAATTTAGAAGGCCTTGAGCAAGCGGTGCATAAAACATCAAAAGAAAATAAAAGAGTGTTAACTGTGATTAATTCTCCATGCAACAATCCAACAGGTTATTCTTTGAGCCCAAGTGAGTGGGATGGAGTTGGTGACATATTGTCCAACGCTTCAAATACTGCTAGAAATTCGTTGATTATAGATTTGGCTTATTTTAAATTTGGCCCCAAAAACAATCACTGGTTAAGTGTTGTAGAGAAAATATGTGATGATGTGCAGGTTCTTATTGCTTGGAGTGGAAGTAAATCCTTTACAAGATACGGTGCTAGAGTTGGTGGAATCATTGCCTTGAACAGAGATGCAGGCTCAAGAGAAAAGCTCAAAAGAGCATTTTCTTATTCCTCTAGAGGGACATGGAGTAATTGCAATCATATGGGTCAATTCATTGCAACAAAATTAATTACTGATGACCGTTATAAAAAACAGGTTAATATTGAAAGAAATGCCATTATCGATTTGCTTCAGGATAGGGTTGATGTATTTAATGTTCAGGCACAAAAATATAATTTGGTTTACCCTCGTTATGAAGGTGGGTTTTTCGTAACTGTATTCTGTAAAGATCCACAAGATGTTGCTAAAAGAATGAGAGATAAAAACGTGTATTTGATACCTGTAAAAGATGGAGTTAGAGTTGGCCTTTGCAGTGTTGCATCAAAAGACATTCCAGAACTTGTAGAAGTATTGAATAATTCTTTGTAATGAATCTTAAAATCCAAGGAAAAGGGCAACCTTTATTATTAATACCAGGCCTTGGAGGGTGTTCAAAAAGTTTTGATTATTTAATTCCCCATTTGGATAAGTTACAAGTCATAACATTTGATCCATTGGGTTGTGGTTCCAGCATGCCAATAGACAAAGCTAGTCCAAATGTTATTTTTTCATCTATTGTTTCCATGATTAAGGATTTGAAATTTGAAAAAATAAATGTTTTAGGGACTTCTTTTGGTGGTGTTATTGCCAGGATGCTTGCGGTTGAAAATAATGATTTAATAGATGGGCTTATTCTTGTTGCAACTGAACCTAATCCAGATAGGTCAGTTCGACCTAAAAATCAAAAACCAAGAGTCGGAAAGGGTGCTACCGCTATAGAAAGAACAAAAGCTTGGCTTAAAAGCTTTTCGTTCAAAGATTGGGAGAGTGAAGATAATTTTAGCTTTACAACTGCAGTTAGATATTATTCCAACAATGAACCTCTTCCAGAAACACAAAGGCTGCAAAGGGATTTTGTTTTGAGGAATAAAAATTTTGGCATGCCTGAAAAAATCAAGCAGAAAACCTTAATAGTACATGGTGATTGTGATTCCTTGGTGCCTTTTAAGAATGCGGAAATTTTACATAATTTAATTGTGAGATCTGAATTAAAAAAAATTGAATCTTGCGGGCATATGATTGCTTGGGAAAAATCCAGAGAATTATCAATTTTAATTAAGGAGTTTTGTAAATGAGGGTATTGGTTATTGGCGGAACTAGGTTTATGGGAATGGGCTTAGTGGATAGATTATTGAAAGATGGCCATGAGCTTTTCATTATGACAAGAGGCATTTCAAGCAACCCTTTTGAGAATAATGTTCGACATGTTTTTTGTGACAGGTTTGATAGCGAGGCTTTCAAGCATGAATTAACCAAACTAAAAAATGAATTCAAGGGAGAGCCGGTGTTTGATGCAGTTGTTGACTTTCTCTCATTTAACAAACAACATTCACAGGATTTTATTGATGTTTTTTCAAGACCTGGTTTAATAGGTCATTTCATACATATATCAACAGGTTCTGTGTATGCGGTCGGAGAAAGGTATCATGATGGGCTGATATCCGAAAAAGATTTTTATAACCCACTAGCAAAGCCTTGGCAAAATAATATTGAAAGTTGGAATTATGGGACCGGAAAAAGGGAAGCTGAAAATGTTTTGGAAAAAGCATGGAAGGATTTTTCGTTTCCTGAAACCAGAATCAGGATCCCGATAGTCGAGGGACCTTACGATTACACATTGAGAAGCTGGAAATACCAACTTTGGCTTCAAAGTGGAAAGCCTATTGACCTGCCCGACGGAGGGAGATTTAAATTCACGCATGTTTTTTCTGAAGATGTTGTTGATGCTATTTTGTCAATAATTAAAATTGGATCATCTACATATGGAAATGCTTTCAACCTTGCACAAGAAGAACAACCATCATTGAAGGTTTACCTTACTGAAATGGCAAGGGTGATTGGTATTGAACCAACATTCAAAGACGTTTCTTTGGATAAGTATTGGAGCCCCTTGAAGGAAAATAAAGTTTTCTCTAAATCAAAAGCATGGCAGCCATATGCGTCTTGGCTTAAGAGGGATTCGTGTTTGAGCATTGAAAAAGCAAAAAAATATTTATCATGGACGCCAACACCAATGAGCGATGCACTTAAAAAAACTTGCTTATGGTTTGATAGTCAAGAAAACCCATTTGCAAAACCATCAGATCAACCTTGGTTGAGTTGATATAGTACAATATACCCATTGGGGGTATATATGAAGAATGATAATTATTGCGATTCCTTGCCAGAATCTCATGGCCAAGCTTTAAGGAATCTAGCTCGTATAAAAGGCCAAATTGGTGGTGTTCAAAAAATGATTAGGGAAGGCAGTTATTGTTTGGATGTTTTGACTCAAATTCATGCCGCAAGGTCAGCGCTTGACAGCGTTTCTGCGTCATTAATGGAAAATCATCTTGAAAGTTGTTGTGTCGAAGCGATCATATCTGATGATAAAGATTTAGCCTTAAAAAGAGTTACTGAGTTTTCTCAGTGCTGCAAAAAATTCATTAAAGGTTAAAGATGCCTGAATTCAATTTTTCTTCTAGCGTTTTTGGGATGCATTGTGCCAATTGTGTAGTGTCTCTAGAGAAGGCTATTTCACAAGTTCCAGGTGTTCAAAAGGCGTCTGTGAATCTACATGCTAAAAAAGTTGTTGTTTCCGGAAGTTTCTCTATAGCTTCTGTCAAACAGGTTATTTTAGACAAGGGTTACTCTTTTGAACCACCTAAAGAAGACCAAGCAAAAGAGCTTTGGATAGTTTGGTTTTTGGCTATATTGGTATTTTTCGTTAAGGATCAGGCAGGCATATTTGTTTTACTTGTGTGTGCATTAGCAGGCGATCTCGCTAAAAAGTTAACACATGAAGGGTTGCTGTCTCTTAGAAAAAAAGATTACAAAATGGAAACATTGATTTTTATTGGTGTTTGGGGGGCTGCTTTACATCATATTGTTTCCTTGTTGTATGGAAATCATGGAATGGGGAAAGAGGGTGTTATTCTTTTGGCAATATACCTTACTGGTCAAAACCTTGAATCAAGACTTAAGGACAAAGCGGATATTGCCATAAAAGATCTTTTAAATTTGCTTCCCGATGAGGTTGCTTTAATCAAGAATGGCAAAAATATTAAAACAAAACTAAAAGACGTCAAGATAGGCGATTCCATTTTAGTTTTGCCAGGTCAATCTATACCGTTGGATGGAATTGTTACCGAGGGTAAAAGTGAGATTAACGAAAGTTTAATAACTGGTGAATCTGAACCAGTTTTAAAAGTTGTTGATGATGGTGTTATAGGTGGGACTTTGAATATTTCAGGAAGGATATTGGTTAAGGTAAATGCTTCTGGTGATAAGGGTTATCTTTCAAAACTTGTTGAGATGGTTGAGAATGCAAGCGCTGCTAATATTCCAGTTCAGGGTCTTGTAGATAGGATTGTCGCTATTTTTGTCCCTATTGTTTTATGGGCAGCTGGCTTAGCTGGTGTTTTTTGGTTAACTGTTCCAGAAAGGATGATCAAGATAAATCAGTTTTTAATTTCTAAGTTAGCGATAGACATGGAGCCTTTAAGTTGGTTTATGGTCGTTCTTGCTGTTCTAGTCGTTTCTTGTCCTTGCCCATTGGGGATAGCTACCCCTTTAGCGTTGTTTATCGGAGCTGGAAGGGGTGCCAAAATCGGTTTGATCATTCGTGACGGAAAGGGTTTAGAGGATTTAAAGAGCTGCAAGGTGTTGATTTTAGATAAAACAGGCACCTTAACAACTGGAAACCCAACAGTTCAAGCAATCTTTCCATCTGAAGGGTTTACTGAAGAGGATGTTTTGCAGCATGCTGCTTCAGCAGAGGAGGGCAGTGAACATCCGATAGCAAAGGCCATATTAAAGAATTCCAAATCAAGAAAAATAAAATGGAAAAAGTTGGAAAACTATAAATATCAATTTGGTTCTGGAGTCGAAGGTTTAGATGAAAATGGCAATAAGGTTATGGCCGGCAGTATTGCCTGGGCATTATCTGAAACAATAAATATTCCTAATGAAGTTTCATCAGACTCGACAATTGTTGCTGTGAGTGTTGGCGGTAAGCCAATAGGCTTAATAGCATTGAATGACGAAATTAGAAACAATGCATTTCAAACAATTAGCAAGATTGAAAAAATGAAGATAAAAATTATTATTGCTAGTGGAGATAGAGAAGAGTCAGTTAAAGCGGTAGCTAATAAACTTTCAATAAAAAAGTATTTTTATGCACAAAAGCCTGAAGACAAGCTTGCCTTGGTTGGTAAATATCAAAAAGAAAATAACCATGTTGTTTTTGCCGGAGATGGTGTTAATGATGCTCCAGCTTTAGCTGCAGCTACTGTGGGGATTGCAATGGGAGACGGTTCAGATCTTGCGAAACAGAATGGTGAGCTGGTTTTGCCTAAAGGTAATCTGCTCAATATTTATAAAGCAATAGTTCTTAGTCAAAAAACATTCTCGATTGTTGGTCAAAATTTATTTTGGGCAGCTATCTACAATGTTGTTGCAATACCTTTAGCATTTTTCGGTGTCTTGCACCCGATAGTTGCACAAAGCGCTATGGTTATCTCAGATTTGATTGTTATTTTGAATAGTTTGCGTTTACAAAAAATTAAAATATGAAAATTTCTGTCATACTTATAACCTACAAGAAATTCAATGAATTAAATTTAACCCTTTCTGCTTTAGAAAATCAAACCAAACAAGGTTTTGAGGTTGTTGTTGCTGAAGACGATGACTCACAAGAAACAAAAGAAATAATAAAAAATTTCAAAAAAAGGGGCAGGTTGGATTTGAAGCATGTTTTTCAAAAGGATAATGGGTATCAAAGATCAAAAATAGTAAACAAGGGTATTATTGCATCAAAGGGCGATTATCTTCTTTTCTTGGATAGTGACTGTGTGCCTAGATCTGATTGGGTTGAATCATATGCAAAATCAGCAAGAAAAGGATGGTTTTTTTCTGGAGGAAGTGTTGTTCATATTCCCGAAAGAATCCATTCAAAACTTCAATCTTCAGATGTAAAAGACGATAAAATTTTTAATTATCAATGGTTAAAGGATAAGGGTCTATCATGCAAAAGGACAAAATTAAGGCTTTCAAATCTAGGAATCTTCAGGCATGCTATGGATTTCCTGACAACACGTTTAGGGGTTTTCACTGGCGGAAATTCTGCATGCTGGAAAAAAGATGCATTATCTGTGAATGGTTTTGATGAGGATTTTGTAACTTATGGTTCTGAAGATAGGGAGTTTGGAGCAAGGCTTGTGAATTTCGGATTGAAGGGGATTGTCAAAAAGTTTTCTTTTATTGTGGTGCATCTTGACCATCCAAGACCTTACAGCGATGATGAAAATATCAAAAATCGAAAAATCATGAAGAAGGTTATGTTTTCTAGAAGATCTTGGGCTGAAAATGGCATCAGAAAATTAAAATAATAAAGAAACTTTTTTATATTTTCCATAGTACTATATAGGCACAGAAGCATGTTTGAGAAAATTAAATTTATCTTATTTATTCTCCTTCTTTCTTTTTCTAGCATTACTCAAAAACAAAGTGAACCTTGGGCTAAATTTGGATTAACAAATGAGGAAGCCGCTCGTCATGTTTTAGACAGGTTTGCTTTTGGCCCAAGGCAAGGGGACATCGAAAAGGTTGTATCTCTAGGAGTTAGCAATTGGTTTGAAGATCAAATATCTATAACTCAGGATGATTCTCAAGTTAATGAAATTTTTAAAAAGCTTGATTTCAAATCATTAGAAATGTCTTTAGACGAGATGGCAAATACATATGTTCCGTACGGCCAGATTAATCGCAGGGTCAAACAATGGGGCATTGAGTCAGGCTTGGTGACAGAGCAGGATTTTTTGACTATGACAAATGAAGAACAAAGAAGGTTGGCTCTTCTGTACATGGATGATTTTTCGCTTAAGCCAATTGCAGAACTTGACTCTGAAACATTAGCTCAAAAAATGCTTAGAGCTGCTTATTCTGAAAATCAATTTCAGGAAGTTTTAACAGATTTTTGGTTCAATCATTTCAATATAGATGCTAGTCAAAATGATGTTCGGCCATATGTTTATTCATATGAGAGAGATGCAATTAGGTCGAATGTGTTTGGAACTTTTTCCGACATGCTTGTAGCAACAGCAAAACATCCAGGAATGCTCTTTTATCTAGACAATGGACTTTCTACAGCTGGTTCAGGTGTTGAAACCACTGCTAGTTTCCATATGGAAAATTTATCAAAAACAAGCAGAAAAAGAGATCTGCCAAAATCTGCAAGGAACCTTTTGAAAAATTCAGGCAGGGGCCTGAATGAAAATTATGCTAGAGAATTAATGGAATTACATACACTAGGCGTTGATGCATTTAATGAGGTTGATGGCTATACGCAAAAAGACGTTCAGGAGGTTGCTCGTGCTTTTACTGGTTGGACATGGATTTTACAAGATGGTTTAAACAGTAGGCTTCCTTCAGATATTCTTCCAATGGGGATGTCCGATCAAGATTCCGGCATGGCCACAACGCCTAATGAAACTAGTCGCTCTTTTTTATCCTCACAGCTCGAAAGGCTCGGTTTTGTTCAAGAGGGTTCTTTTGTGTTCAGGGCAAGTGCTCATGATGCTGGAGAAAAAAATATTCTAGGACACCATTTTCCAAAAGGAGGAGGTATAGATGAGGGTGAAAGAGTTTTAGAAATATTGTCAAAACATGAATATACCGCTAGGTTTTTATCAAAGAAAATAGCGATTAAGTTTGTTCAAGACAACCCTCCCGAGGAGCTGATTGAGCTTATGGCAAGAGCTTACCTGCACAGTTCAGGGGATTTGAGCGAAGTTTATAGAGCAATGTTTTATTCTGATTATTTTTGGAGAGAAGAGGCAATAAGATCGAAGATTAAGTCGCCATTTGAGCTTATCGTTTCCACGGTCCGTATTTTAGACAGTAAGGTTACATCCCTAAAAGGGATTTTTAATTCAATAAAAACTATGGGGCAGCCACTATATCGTTACCAGGCTCCAACTGGTTATCCAGACTCTGCTTCAGCCTGGGTGAACACTGGATCCTTGATTTCTAGAATGAATTTTGGATTATTGATTGGCGGAGACAAGATAAGAGGAATTGAATCTGACCTGAAAGCCTTAAACACTTTCAATGGGGTTTTTCATGAGCCTGAAAGTGTTCAGCATGCTTTGGAAGTTTATGCAGGGATAATAATGCCACATAGGGATTTAAAGGAAACCTTAAGAGTTTTAGAGCCTGTTGTAAATGCTGAAAACTTAAATACCAAGATTGAAATCGCTTCAGAACAATTTAATACAGAAAGGTCTATGGGAGGTGGAATGAATGGTGATGGCTTCACAAATGTTTTAGACCAAGATTTTCAAATTGGAGACAACAGAAAAACAAGAAAAGAAAACGAAGGTATACTCGGTCAAATTGTTGGTGTTATTTTGGGTAGTCCTGAATTTCAAAGGAGATAGTTTATGCATGATGATCATGATGATGACATAAAAGGAATCTGGACCAGACGAGCTTTTTTGAAATCAGGCGGAATCGCTTTGTTTAGTTTGGGTATTGGCGGTAATCCGCTTTTCATAAACAGGGCTGCAATTAATTCAAAAAATGATTTATTAAATCAAAACAAAACGCTTGTTACGATTTTTCAGAGAGGCGCAATGGATGGCTTGATGGCAGTTCCTAAATTAAACGATAAATATTTAATGAATGCACGACCGAGACTTTATATGAATCCAAGTTCAAAAACCGACTCTGTATTAGATCTTGATAATGGTTTTGGCTTCCATCCATCATTAATGCCCTTAATGGATTATTGGAAAGAGGGAAGCCTTGCTGTTGTCCATGGTATGGGAAGCCCCAACAAAACAAGAAGCCATTTTGATGCACAGGATTTTATGGAATCCGGTACGCCAGGTGACAAGGGAACTAGTTCTGGTTGGTTAAATAGAGCTGTAGGTTTAATGGGTCATGAATCACCAACCCCATTTCAATCAGTTGCTTTAACACCATCATTACCTAAATCATTTTATGGTGAAGAGTCAGCTTTGGCTATATCTGATCTAGATAATTTTGGACTTCCAAGCTATATAAATATAGGTAATATTGTTGGCAACACCTTTGAATCTTTATATGAGGATACAACAAAAGAGATACTTAAAGACACAGCAGATGCTACATTTGAAGCCGTTGATCTTTTGGAGAAAATTAGACAGAAAGATTATGTTGCAACATCAAAGGTTTCTTATCCAAATTCAAAATTGGGTAATTCTTTAAGGCAGATTGCACAGCTTATCAAGGCGGATGTCGGTTTGGAAGCAGCTTTCGCAGAGCAGGGAGGGTGGGATACCCATGTGCAACAGGGAACAACCCAAGGTTCTTTTGCAGACAACCTTAGAGACCTTTCTGAGTCTATTTCTGCATTTTGGGAAGATTTAGGTCCATATCAAGACAGTGTCAACCTTATGACTATGACTGAATTTGGCAGAACGGTAAAAGAAAATGGTACTGGTGGTACCGATCATGGACGAGGTTCTTGTTTGTTTGTGTTGGGTCAAGATGTTGATGGCCAAAAAGTGCATGGGTATGTTCCTGATTTGGCACAAGAAAACCTTGAAGATGGCAGGGATCTTCCTGTCACTACGGATTTCAGAGCTATCTTTAGTGAGGTTTCAGGATCAACATTTGGTATTAGAAATGATGAAGAGCTGTTCCCAGGATGGGAAGGAGAAAGGATTAAACTTTTTAAAAGTTAAATACGTGGGCCTGTTTCCAGGCCCACACTAAAATCTTATTTGTCTTCTTCTGTTGAGCAAGACCCACCACAATCTTTCATACAAATGATGGCAGAAACACCAACCAATATGTAAACAATTCGTTCGATGGATGCATTGAAGCCGAAAATCATGTTGACTAAATTAATATCAAATGCGTGTAGTCCCCAATTCAAACCACCAACGATCAAAAGTATCTGTGCTAACTTTTTCATTAAATATCCTCCTTGTAAAACAAATATTTGAAACAAATTGTAACGCTGAAAAAATAATATATTTATATATTATTAATTTAGATGCTTGTTAAAAAAAGCAACAAAATGATCGTTTATGTTCTCATTTTCCATATTTTCTTGCAATTTCAAAATACATTCAATATTCAATTCATCCATTTTTTCTTTCAACATAAAACCAAATTTGGGATGGTGGATATAAACATGCCCTGGTGAATTTTCTGGCAAGGGTTCATTCTTTTGTCCATAATATAGAAAAACCGGAGCGTCACCTGCATTTAAGTGGCTGACGGGAGACGCCCATTCGAAAAATGGATGAAATTTTGGGTTTTCAATATGTTCAAAAGAATTCATGCCATGATGATTCATGCCGTAAAGTTCATATAAGGGTTGGTCTATATTGTTCGTGTTAAACATTTTCGAAATAACCCTTGGGTCCAATGTTGTTTGAGCACCAATTGCAACAACAGCTTGAACTTTTGCTGACACCCTATGTGGAAAGATATTTCTTGGATTGTCTTTCGTATTTGAATCATCATTGAATCCCAACCATAAAGATATGGCTCCGCCTGCTGACCCACCAATGGCGCCGAATCGCGTTGGATCGATATTAAAAACGCTAGACAGGCTTCTTAAGAACTGTACTGCAGCACCTGCATCTTGCATTTGAGCTGGAAATGGTGCCATCCAGCTCAATCTATAGTTGACCGCAGCAACAGATATTTTGTTTTCGAGAAGCTTATCCAGAAGCATAGGATTAATGCTTTTTTTATCCCCACCTTTAAATCCACCTCCATGGAAATAAATAACTAAAGGTGTTGGTTCTTCTGATTCAGCAAGCCATAAATCCAATTCAGTTCTTTGAAACAGGTTAAAACTGTAGTTTATATTTTTGTGATTTGGTTCTATAGGCTGTGGAGCAAAGAGTGCTAAAAGGTAAAAAAACGACAATGTCATTTATTTTCAGCTTGGCTTGCCGCAATTACCTTTTTTGTTTGGTCTGCTGGCAAGGGTTCATACGTATGAAATTCCATATCAAAAAAACCGTCCCCTTTTGCAATAGATCTTAAAGTATTGTCATACTTGTACATTTCCATCAAGGGAACTTCAGCTTTGATTGTTGTCAGTCCTTGACCGCTTGCGTCTTGACCTAATATTCTTCCCCTTCTTGCATTAAGGTCTCCAATAATTTCACCCATTAAATTGTCCGGGACCGTTATATCTACCTTATAGATTGGTTCAAGTATTATCTTTTGACATTGGCTTTCTAACATTCTGAAGCATTGCAAACCTGCTATCTGGAAAGATATGTCATTTGAATCAACATCATGTGTTTTTCCGTCAAAAACAGATACTTCTATATCCACAACTTGAGCGCCAATCAAAGACCCTTTTTCCATGCCTTGAGAAACTCCCTTTTCGACAGATCCAATAAATTTCTTAGGTATTTTTCCACCAACAATATTGTCTACAAATTTAAAGCCCTCATCCCTCATCAAAGGTGTAACCTTTAAGGCACATTCACCAAATTGACCAGAGCCACCAGATTGTTTCTTATGTCGGTAGGTTGCATTTCCTGTGCTTGTAAAAGTTTCTTTATATGGTATTTTTGGAGCTGATGCTATTGCTTTAACTCCAAATTCATTTTGTGCCCTTGAAGAAAGAACGGAAAGTTGTATCTCACCAAAACATTCAATAACATTTTGATGTGTTTCAGATTTGTATCCATAAGTAACTGCAGGATCTTCTCTTAAGAGTGTTTTTATTGCATCACTAACCTTGGTTGCATCTTTTTCTGTTTCTGAATCAATTGCTTCCCATGATGTCGGCTTTGGGAAAGGTATATCGTTAAGTTTTCCTCCCTTGCCTAGAGTGTCTCCACCTAATGCACTTTTCAACTTGACAAGTGCAACAATGTCTCCAGCTTGTACAGAATCAATACCCTCTCTGTCTCCAATATTAACCTTGTAAAGTTGTGTCAGTCTTTCATTGTCTGCATTACGACTATTTTTTAAGGTGTCACCTTTATTTATTTTTCCAGAAGCAACTCTTGCATATTGAACTTCACCCATTTTCCCTTCATGGCGCGTTTTGAATATCTGTAAAGCAGGATCTGTTTTACCTAGCAATCCAGACCTTTCTGCAAAGATGGAATTTTTTGGACCAGGGAATAGGCTCCCAATGGTGTTTGCAAGGCTTTCTGTTCCTTTTTGTGAAATAGATGAACAATAAAGAACTGGAACTATTTCTGATTTCAAAACACCATTTGCAAAAGCTTGTTTAAGTTTGTCAAAAGGCAATTCATTACCTTCAAAATATGCTTCCATCAACTCTTCATCCTGCTCAACAACTTTCTCCAATAATGATTCGGGAAGATCGGATCCTTCCGCAAGTAATTCAGTTGGTTCTTGAAAATCATTACCGCTATTGATGTTTGTCTGGAATGGGACTACAGAATCTACTCCAAAATCTTGCCAGCAGTCAGAATTTGCATTGCTGTTATCCATTCTTGAAACAACAACAATAACTGGAAGTTTGAAAGATTGAGCTTCCTCTAGCAATCTTTTAGAAGCCATATCAACCCCTACAGTTGGGTCAACAACAAGCAAGGCGGCATCCGCAACTGCTAAGCCGGCAGTTCTATCACATCGAAAATCGTTTGCTCCTGGTGTGTCAATCATTTGGAATCTGTAATTTCCGAAATCGAAGCAAGCTGGACAGAGGAATAGGCTCATTTTTCTATTTTTTTCCTCCTGGTGAACAGCAATCCTGCTTGTTCCCTTTTGCAATTCACCAAGTCTGGTTACTGCTCCAGCTTTAAAAGCCATTGATTCAATCAGTAGAGTCTTTCCAACTCCAAGATTTCCTATAACTGCGATTGTTCTTGTTTCTTTTGACATAATAGGAATATTCTAAAAAAAATATTTATTTTTTTTTTAACTTCCAGGTGTTTCAACATTGGCAAGAGACCAGGTTAATGCTGCAATATGAGCCAAACCTTCCTTGAATTCATTTTCATCAATTTTATCTAATGTGTCCGAAGGAGCATGATGGTAGTCGAAATACCTTACACCAATGTTTCTTAATCCAATCAGAAGAACGCCATGCTCTCTCATTGGACCTATGTCAACACCACTGCCTTCTCCGATTAGATCTAAACCTGTTCCAGCCAATATGCTTTCAAGCATTTCTTTTTGTGCATTGTTGCCTTCAGCAACCCATCCATTTGGTTTTTCAGCACCAAGATCCGATTCAATTGCAGCAAATGTATTTGCACCATATTCTTTAGAGTATTCAGTTCCACCCCTTGCGCCATTTTCTTCATTGGTCCAAAGTATTGCTCTAATGGTTCTTTTTGGTTTTAAGCCCAGTCTTTTGATTATGCTTAAGGTTTCCATTGCATGTACAACTCCAGCACCATCATCAAAGGCTCCATGGCCAACATCCCAGGCATCCAGATGTCCAGAAACTATAACAACTTCATCAGGATATTTGCTTCCCTTTATTTCACCAATGACGTTATGTGAAAGTGCATCAGGGTAGGTCTTTGCCGAAAGTTTCATCTGGACCCTTATTGGAATATTCATTTCTTGCATTTTTGCCATTGCCATAGCATCTTCAATCGTCACAGCTCCATATGGGATTTTTTTATATTCATTCGAATAGCCCATCCCACCTGTATGAGGAGTGTTTAGACTATTGATGGTAATGGACCTTAACAAAGCGCCAACAGCGCCATGTTTTGCTGCCTCGATGGCTCCTGAATATCTAAACTTTGAAACCGCACCATAACCCTCTAGTGAGTTTTCTGGCATTGGGATGTTGAACAGGACTATTTTTCCTGCAACCTCAGGACTTAATTCTTCTACGTTGTTAACAACAACAACATCAGCTACTATAGGCTCAACCTTACCTTCATTGTTTAAAGTTGCTACAGATCCGCCAAAAGAGAGAAAACTCATCTTTTTTAGATAGGGTTGCACAAGAAATAAAGATTCCTCATTTCTTTCCCAATGTGGAACCATCACTTCTTGTAAAAAAGACTCAATACCTTCATCTTCAAAAGATTTTCTCCCCCATGCCACTGCTTCCTCCAAACCCTTGCTTCCTGAAAGTCTATGCCCTATACTTAGGCATAATTCAGCCAACTTGTTCATTGCATCATTTTCCCCAAAAGCCATTTCTTTGATTTTTGAAATATCATTTTTCATCATGTTTTCCTCCATGGAAGCTAATTTTGATGTCAAGAAGAATGCTAAAGCGACGAGCATAATTTTTTTATTTACCATATATTTCTCCTCGTGATAGTGACATGTCATTGTTTGTATCAATTTTTTTAAAATTTTCTAAAGACAAACCACTTTCAATTAATGTTATTTTATCGTTGCTGTCTTCATCCATCTTTGCAAAGTAAAAGATCAATTTTCCTTCTTTGAATTTGTCATATCTTGTAAAATCCATAAAATGTTTTTTGACCTCATTAAATTCAAGTTCAAAGTTTTGGTTTGCATCCATTGTTTCAAAAATGAAAAGAAAGCCTTCAAGTTCTCCAACCTCAAACAAATCTAATGTTTTTGAATAATCGCTGTCAAAAAGAATAAAAAAAGATTCTTCTGGAAGCCTGTTTATTCCTAAGCAAAACCTTTTTGCGAAATCGCTATATTCATAATTGCTGATTTCATTGTCTCCATTTTTATCTAAAGCAAGCAATATAGGCAACATCTCTGCCGTTGTGGTTTCGAATGGATTAGGCCCGATCGATTCAATTATGCTTTTAAAGATCATTGTTGTTAATTTTGAACCTTTCATCAAGTATTCTTCAGCTTGGATCTCACCATCCATATTTTTATCGTATTCTTCCAGGTTTCTTGAGGATGGCTTTATTAAATTTGGATAAAGGGACATCAGGTCAGCATGAAAGAAAGCAAGAGCGTCATCATTGATGCTTTCTGCTGTTTTGCTAATGTCGTATTCGTAAAATGAGATATTTTCATCCATATCAAAATCAATAATTGCAAATATTGTCATTGCTTCAGGTAGAAATTGCTCAACTGCTCTCCATTCCTTATATGAAATCAATCCATTTTGATCCTCATCAAGCCAATCTTTAAAATTTTTTTGAAATAAGAATTCATTTATGGATATTTTGTTATCTTTGTTCTCATCCATTTCACTGAAACCAAAAGCAAAAACATTTAATTCTTTCTTGGAAAGGAAACAGTCTTCGTCTTTGTCCTTTCTTATAAAATCTTCCCTAAGAACCTGACTGCTTTCGTCTTCTTTAGGGAAATCACCATCGCATCTATAGAGATTTTTGTATGGGTTTAGGTAACCATCAATATTTTGATATTCATAGGATTCTGCTTGTAGTTGCAGTAGTAAAAAAAATATAACCAATATTGAAAGCATGATTAGTTTGATTATAAGGTTTGGCAAGGGGGACAATTGCCCCCTTTGCTTTTTTTAGAAACGCCTTTTAGAACTTAAGCGCGAAGCACAAGCTCAAGGTATCTGTTTCTGTGCCATCTGTATCATCGGTTTCGAAAGCTAATGCAGCGTGAACTGTGTCATTGATTTTTGTTTGAATACCCATAATCATGTTTTTAGTTTCATTGCTGTCAGTTGTGTCTTTATTTCTTACAAATAAATTTACCCCATCTGTCATAGCAACAGCAAAGTCAAACCAGTTACCTTCTCTTGTTGTCGTGGTTGTCGTGCCAGCATCTGTGTTGTCAATTTCACCATCAGCAAAACCATAGCCAAAAGTGAATGATCCTGCGCTGTATGCAAGGTGTCCCAATACGAGAGAAGTGTTATCATCACTTGCGCCATGAGAACCGCTTTCAGACAATAGGCTGAAAGTTATTGCATCTGAGATTTCATGCTGCATGAATAAGCCAACCACCCCATCTTCTCCTTCTGGGGAACTTCCGTCTTCTCCACTTGTCATATAGATTTTCATGCCTTTATTGAGCACCCAATCAGTTCCTAGCATAATTCCAGTATCTTGTGAAGCCATCCATTTTTCAGAATCAGGAGCTGTTTTATATATCCACCTTCTTCCGTTGAATTTTTCTTCAAGAGCATTCCATGGTTTTCTTAGTTGGCCAAACGTCAATCTACCTATGTTTGTTTTGGTTGAAACATAGGCATATTTCACATACGGATCCATTAAAGATCGATCAGAAAACTTGCCATCAAAAGTGAGCCTGAAACTTGTGTCATCACCAACATTGCCTTTCATGTTGATCCTTCCTCTGTTCAGATTCCAACCAATACCAGTATCAGTCACATCCATGTGAAAGAATATTTCACCGCTTGTTGATGCTGCATTTAGATTTACTGGCATTATTGCTAGGATTGTTGCTATTATTAATAATTTTTTCATATTTGAAAACCCCCCTTATTGCTTTAATAGGATTTATTGATCCTCCCAAGTGTGGATTTTATTTTTTTTATGCTTTTGAATTGTTTAAAAAAAGTAAAAATAGGGGTAATTATTTTTTTTGGGAAGTATTTGTGTTCCCCCAGGTTTATAGTGTTGATATGCTAATTTATTTTTCTATTTTTGAGGTTGTATAAGCAACCATCCCTGGAATGTTGTCCATCGCTAATGAATATTCTCCCAAATGATCTTTTGTATTTGTTGCAACAATACCATCAGTTTCCAGTATGTCATTGAGTATTTTCAAACCTTCTTCACTGTTGTTTAGAGACAATAAAGCACGGGTAAGCATTTTTGTCATTCTTTTATCAGTTTTTTCTGGATTAATAACAATTGGGTGACTTGGAACATTACCAAATGCTTCCAATTGTTCGAAATTATTTTTGGGCATGCACCAATCTGGAGCGTCTCCTTTTCCGCAATAATCATCCCATGTAGTTGATTTGACAAAAGCGACATCGCCTATGCCATCAGAAAGACACCTCAATGCTCCTGAATAACCACCATAAATGTCAGAAGAATCAGGAATTATGGCATTGTCAAAAAATGCTTCAATTGTGTATCTAAGACTTTCAATATCATTTTCATCACCAATAACATCAATAACACCTTGTCCAATCATTGTTCCAATAGGCATAATCATGCCAGCGCTCTTAAGCCATCCGGTATGACAGGATATTTTTCCTTTTAGATCAGCATAGGTTTTGATTCCGCTATTTTTCTTCACAATTGCCTGAGCTGTGTAGTATGACTGCCCATTTGATTTAAGGTCAGCTGCAATTACTTCAAAACCATGTTTTTTCCAGCCCAGCCATCCTGCTCCTCCATCAAGGAAAGCAAGGTGGGCATGCCCGTAATGCAAAGCCTCAATAGCTGTACTGTGATTCGTAATTGGGTAAATTTCAACTGGCATATCTAAAGCCTGTTCAAGATATTTTGCTAATATTTCAGGATTTGCATCAGGATTCATGTAGTCATCTTTGATTTCAAAAGCAATGTTAATTACTTCTTCTTTTTCCGTTTTTGTTTTTGGTTCAATGGCTTGGTTGATCTCGTTGTTAGATTTATTGTTGACTAAAAATAAGATGAGTGTGATAGCTGTAATCGTAACTATTATTTTGTTTTTCATTTTTTATCCTCCAGTGTTGGCAGAGGGGGGCACTTACTCCCCCCCTACGTTTAACATTTGTAGGGGGGGCACTTACATCCCCCCTACGGTTTTAGGAAGTGTGGTTACACACTATTTTTTCAATTTAATGAACTAGCATTCAGAACATTCTTTATCTTTCTGCTCGTGACCATGCTCGTGACCATGCTCGTGACCATGCTCGTGACCATGCTCGTGACCATGCTCGTGACCATGCTCG
>PBAU01000003.1 GCA_002716355.1 bacterium
TTGCTGTGGCTATTGTGTCCTTCATGGTTGCTGTGGCTATTGTGTCCTTCATGGTTGCTGTGGCTATTGTGTCCTTCATGGTTGCTGTGGCTATTGTGTCCTTCATGACCGCTATGATCATGTCCATCTTTCATGGGATCTACAGGTACATTTAATGGAAGGTCCATCACAGTGCTGAATGAAAGCTCAAAAGCTCCTTTTATTTTTGAATTGTTTTTTGGGTAAGTGAAGAAAACCTTAGGAAGATTTTTTCCTTCCTCAATAACTTCAATTTTTATTGTTTTGTAAAGGTTATCATCGATTATTTCATGTAATCCATCTGCTAATTGCAGTGTCAAAGTGTGTTCACCTGGTTCAAGTTCAATATATCCATATTTTTCACCCATCATGTAATGTATATGTGTTTCATCAGCAGGTATGACATCTCCTTTTTTGGAAGGTTCACCATTGATGATTAAATGAAAATGACCTTTTTTGCTTGTTTGCAAGCCTGCCATTTCTATCTCAAATCCTGAAACTCCAAAGCCAACAAACAGAGGGGAGGAGACTTTGTCTCCATCCTTGATATTTGAAAACCATACTTCATTTTCAATTTTTTGCTCTTTGACATCTCTTTCAAATGTTAATGGGATTTCTTTTGAGGATGTGTCAATAAGCAAGTTGTGTATGTTTTGATTCTCAATAGCAACTTTATTGATTTTTTTCAAGGTGTCACCAGGTTTTATGTCAAGAGTATATTTGTCTGCAGGGCTATTTTCAATTATTGACTTAACTACTAATCCTTCCTTTTCGTTTTCCCAATCAAAAAGGATTCCCATTGAGCCACTGTATTCCTTGCTTTCATTGATAGAGGGAATTCTTCCATAGTATCCAAGATGACTGCCGTTGAGTTCACCAAGCATTGAATCGATTATGAAGTCAAAATCTCTCGGATGTGATGCACTAACCGCCCATGGAAGGTATCTGTCATGGATATCGTTCCAGTCAGCTCCATGAAGGCCAGGGTCATAGAACCCTCTATACATTGTTGCCCATGCTTCTTCAAAAACAACCTGTCTTTGCTTTACTCTATCTAGCTTATATCTGACACTGAATTTCTTATTCTGGGTAGATTTTTTTGTGGGAGATGTCGAATAGATGGTTCCTCCTGATTTTGAATAATATATTGATTTTTGATCTTTGCTCCATCTTATTCCATAAGGGTAGTGACCTTCTGTTATCTTTACAGGCGAACCAAAAATTCCGTATTCTGTCATTGATGATGAGTAAAGGTCGCTTCCATCATGGCTGCCTTTAAAGATCAGCCTTGAACCATCTTTGCTTAAAAGAACTTCCGTTTCGCTTCCGTCAAAACTTGTTGCTCTATTTAGCCTGAACTCAATACCTTCTAAATCAATATCAACCCAAGATTCTTTTTCCTTTTTTGATTCTTCCTCCTCCCATAAATCCTTTCTTTCTTTATGCGTTAACTCTTGGTCATTCTCTCTTAAAAATACATACCATATGTCAGAATAAGTGCTACTTCCTCTAGGGGTAGAGCTTGTTCTGGTGCTGGAGAATGCTAGTATTCGACCATTCTCGCTCCATGTAGGATACATATCCATATCAGGATGGGAAGATATATTTTTTGGAGAAATTGATCCATCTGTTTTTGCAATCCAGACATCGGCATTATGCTCTATGTCCTCTACACTCCATGCTATCCATTGGGAGTCAGGACTCCATGATATCGATGGCC
This sequence comes from bacterium, assembly GCA_002716355.1. Lineage (GTDB taxonomy): Bacteria > UBP7 > UBA6624 > UBA6624 > UBA6624 > UBA6624. The sequence goes on from PBAU01000003.1 coordinate 1,739, forward strand.
AATCCCATCCATTTCTTAATGTTATTTCATTAGAGATAATTTCATTTTCTTCTTTTGGATTGATTTCAAAATCTGCAACAATAAGCTCTCCATAATCTCTTACAAACGCAATCTTTGTTCCATTTGGGGAAATTTGTGGACGATGATTTGGTTCGTCACCTTTTGTTATAGGGTAAGTTGTCCAGTCTTCGATTTCTCTTGTGGGTAATTCTGTTTCTTTTGTTGGTTCAGCTATCCATATTTGTTCTGTATTGCATATTTCTGTAATTGTTTTTTCAAAGCATGAGTTTGATGTAAAAAGTATCTTGTTACCATTATCTATCCATTCAACATAAATTTCTTGTTCAGGAGTGTTTGTAACCCTGTGAGATTCTTCCTTTTCAAGGTCTTGAATCCAAATGTCTCCGTCTACTATTATCACCATTGATTTTTCATCTGATGGAGATATTGAAAAAGACGATGCTCCAGAGCTGACAGTTTTCCATTCAAAATCATTTATTAAGGAGTCAGCAGGAACAATAATATTTAGTTCTGATATTTTTTCTGGACCAGTTTCAAAAAGTATGATTTTTCCACCTAATTCCATTGCTATCATGCTGCCATCTGCTGAAATAGCTGCATTTCTGGGGCCATCTTTATCGAAGGAGGTATGTTTTTTGGTTTTCATTTTCATGCTCATTGAATAGAGGTTATAAGTTCCATCTTTTTCTGATATATACCAAAGTGATTTGCCATCAGGTGACCACATTGGAGAGTGATCGGCTCCATCAAATTTTGTCATTAGTTTTGCAGACATTCCATCATGTTTGACCCATATATCTGCATCACCTGATCCTCTATATCCTTTTCTATTTGTACTTTCTGATCGCCTCATGAAAGCCAAGCTTTTACCATCTGGAGAATAGCTTCCTTGAAAGCCGAGATATTCAGTAAATCTTCTTGGGGTGTCTTTTTTTTCTATATTTAACATATACATTTCTGGATTTCTGTAACTGGTTTCATACCTCATACTAGAAAATATGATGTTTTTACCGTCTGGTGTAAAACTTGACATCAGGTCTGAACCGGACCAATAGGTTAATCGATCTGGTTTTCCCCCGTTTGAAGACATTATGTAAATGTCATCATTGCCCCACCTGTCAGAAGCAAATGCGATCTTGCTTCCGTCAGGTGACCACATTGGTGAATGATCATATGCTGGGTGTATAGTTAGCCTTCTTGCCTCTCCTCCATTTGATGAGACTGTCCATATGTCACCCTGCCAACTAAATGCAATTTGACTACCGTCAGGGGATGGGGAAGGATGCCTTGGAAGGATTGCTTCTTGAGCTTTCAAGTTATATGTAAATAATGTCAATAAAACCAGTGTTAATTTTTTATTCATGTTATTGTTTCTCCGTAAATTTTTTCGAACGGGAATTATCATACAATCTGATTTACAAATGAGAATAAATAAATATCTTTCATTATGTGGATTAGGCTCAAGAAGGAAAGTTGAAGAATTCATTAAAGAAGGTCGTGTTTCTTTTAGGCGTAATCCAGATGGTTTAAATCCGATTGATAGTTTTTCTTTCGCTGTGAAAGATCATGATGAGATTTTTTTTGATGGAGAGAAAGTAAAGCCAAAAGTTTATAAATATATATTGCTTAACAAGCCCAGGGGTTATATAACCACAAAAGATGATCCAATGAAAAGGAAGAGCATTATGGATTTAATTCCAAAGAGCATGCATCATCTTTCCCCTGTAGGGAGGCTTGATAAAGACACGTCAGGTTTAATCATTTTGACAAATGATGGAAACCTATATCAAAAAATTTCTCACCCGAGATATAAATTTATAAAACATTATCTTGTTGAGGCTAAAGGGAAGGTGTCTTCTCAAAAAATTGCATTATTCTCAAGAGGCTTGACTTACGGAAAAGAAAAATTGAAAGCGCATTCTGCAGCGGTTGTTGCCTCGCACCAAGGAAGGACTGTTGTTTCCATCAAGCTAACTGAAGGCAAGAATCGTGAGATAAGAAAAATGTTTAGTTTTATAAAAAAACCAATAATATCTTTAGAGAGGATTGCAATAGGTCCAATTTCAGATAAAAAACTTCAAAAAGGAAAATGGAGAAGCCTGAAGTCCTTGGAGATTTCTAGATTGAAAAAAGAACTAGGAATTTTATGAGTGCGCTTCATATAGGTTCGGCTTTTTCTGTTTGGGAATCTTTTTGGTCTTCTGTAGAGTCAGCAAAAAAAGACAATCCTTTAGGCGTTATTAAGGTTTTAGTCCCTACGAACCATGAAAAAAAACTGATAAATCGTGAATTAAATTCAAGAAGCATCTCTGGTGTATTTCCGGTTATTTTTAATGATATAGTCGAAGAAAGACTGCATGCTAATAATTTTTTTAAACTAGAACCCCCTGCCTTTATTGATAGGTTTTATTTATCTCAAGCATTAAAGCAATTGAACAATGCTAACCTTAACGATTTCTTGCATGACGAGTCAAAATTTTCATTGGAAGAATTAAGAAAAGCTGTCAATAGGATTTGCGAATACCTTCCTGCTGAAACCAACCCCCTCAAAGGAGAGTCTTCATTGATTGATTTAACACTTTTATGGAAAGATGTATGGGAAAACAGTTCTTCCAAATATCTTCCTTATCCGATAAAGATTAACATTGCGGCTAATAGTAATTTTTTTTCCAAGAGCAATGACTCCTTGTTTGCTGTTTGGGGTATTTCGAATTTGAACACTGCACAGGAGGATTTTTTAAGACCATTGAAGGACGACCTTGACTGGTATGTACCAGGGCCAAATCCAGATCTTTCTTTGCATGCTTCTGGTTATCTAGCTAGATTAAACTCTTACCTACGTAAGGAAATTGTTGATCTTGGTGCCTCGAAAACAAAGATAAAAAGTATTAGATGTGGTGATTTTTTAAATTGTTTTTATACAGCTAGGCATGATGGTTATGAAGATTTCAGTTGTCCTGAAATGGTACATGATGATCTTGTTCTTTTGAATTCTTTATTAGGTTTTAGTGATGATGATTTTCTTTTCAGCAGGAGTATTTCTTCATCTCCAATGGGAAGGGCTTTAAGGTTTCATAATGATTTTGTTCAGGGTGAGTATGTGCATCTAAATGATTTGATCTTTAATTTGAATTCATTAAATTGCTTTGAGGATAATCAGGATATTTATAATTTTGATTTTAATCTTTCTAGATATGGTGTTTCTGACATTCGTAAGGATTTTAGAAGACTGAAGAAAGCAATGGCCTCCAAGATTGAACCACCTGTTGGAATTAATGTTAAAAAATTAAAAAAATGGATTGAAGAACATCAAGAAAAGATATTTATCGCATCAAGTGATTCATCTTTTTCAAGGATAAGGCAAACAGAATCAAAAACCTTAATATCAGAAATTAAAGATGAGAAAAATTTTCATGTGAGCGATTTGCGTTTTGAAAAGGATCCTGATGATTATGGAAGAATTAAGACTGAAAATGTTAGCAATATGAAAAATGGTGTAATAAGCCCTAAAAAGACTGCATTTTTAGGGGTTGTTGATAACAGGTTTCCCGGCAAGCTTGAACCTCCTGAATGGCAAGATAGTAAAGAAAATAAATTTGCACTTGAGAGTATAGGCATGCCTGATTTGCAAATGAGGATTGAAGAGGAATCCTGGAGGGCTTGGTGTGTAGAGAATAGAGGTGATTCAGGTTGTGCTATTTATTGGGATAATATAGACAATCGTGGAGAGGAGCAGTTTTTCAGCTCTCTTTTTGACAAGAAGCACTTCAATCATTTTGAGTCTTCAAGTGTTGAAGATGTGTTTTTGCCAATAAACAAATTTAGATATAGGCATCAAGTGGAGCTTTCTTATGCTGAATCAGTCGGAGATGTGTCTTTTAAAAAGATATGGAATGTCGGACCTCAAAATTTGAAAGTGTCCTTAAGGGCCAGTGATTTTAATTTTAATGGTCCTCCTTGTCTTTTTGCTTATTATGCTTCAAAGCAGAATACACTCCGTGAAAAAAGAAGTGCAGACACAATATATCCTGACAGTTTAACCAAAGGTTCTTTTATTCACCATTGTTTAGAGTCTCTTGCAAAAATTTTTAAAAAGAATGATCAAGATTATGAACTTTTAGCTCGAAGGGTGATGAATGAAGTTTCTTTGTGGTACCCATTCACAGAAGAACTTGTAAAAAAGGGTTTATTTAAAAAATGGAGAATGTTTATTGTTGAAGAGTTGGGACGCTGGCAGGATGACAATTTTTCAAAATCTCAACAAGAGTATTCCAGCAAGGATAAATTCTTTATGTCAAAAATTCCTTTAGTTAAGAGATCTTATCAAGATCTGGAAGATGTTGAAATAAGAGCAAAGATAGACAGGATTGAACATTATCAAACCCAGACAGGTAAGACTAAGGTGAAAATTATTGATTACAAAACAGGGAAAAAAGGTTCAATCAATTGGGCACAAGCATTTTTTTATCCTTATTTTTTAGAAGGTGATTTTGGTTTTCAGGATTTTGTCTATAGGTATATCTTGGAAAAAGAAGAAAAGGATGTCAGTTGGATGCATTTTAGAAAAAAAGAAGAAAAAGAGGTTTCTATTTTGGAAAGCTTGAGTGTCTGGAAAGGTGAGTTATTGAAAGGGGAGATGACTCCTTGTTGGATCAAGGACCCATCAAAGCCATGTCATTGGTGTCAAAAATTTGGCAGGAGTAAGTTTTGGAGGCTTGATCAATGACAGCTGTACCTCAGTTTATTAATGCAAGCGCAGGTACAGGGAAAACAACAAGATTAGTGATTTACTACTTGTATAAGCTTTTGCAAAGCTCTGATCCAAAAAAAATTATTGCTTGTACATTCACGATTGCTGCAACTAATGAATTTAAAAACAGGGTTATTGAATATTTACGATTTCCAGATGAAGATTTAGAAAGTTTGTTTAAATCTTTTGAGCTCAAACCAATCTCGATTCCAGAAAATAAACATTCTTTTATCCCCTTGTTGGAAATAAAAACATTGGATAGTTTTTTCTTGAGCTTATTTTCAAAAAACTCAAATAGTATTTTTTATCGAGTTATGACCGATTTTGATTTTGAGAGGGTTTATGAGAATTCTTACAAGGATTGGATCGCCTCTGCAGATGGTTTTGAGCAGTCTTTATGGCATGGCAAGCTTAGACAGGTTGTTAGAAAACTGGAACCTTATAGTTTAGATGAGATAAAAAACCTTTTTGATTCTTCTAAATTTTTAAATTTAGACATTTTTTTAGAATCAAGGAAACAAGAAATCAAGAAGCTTTTTCTTGAAATAAAAGATTCATTACCTAGAGAGTTTAAGCCTACTCCAAAAAGTAAAGATTACATAAAATTAATTAATGACGCATATTTGAATCTTGATTTTTCAGAAATTAATTCAAAGAAAATTATTGATGAATTAAAGAAAATTGAAAGATATTTTGGCTCAAGGAGTGAACTTAATCTTGAGTTGATGAAAAAGATATCAAAATTTAAAACAATATTAAGAAATTATGAAAAAAATGATTTTAAATATGAAGAACAGTCTGTTTTAACTTCAAATTTGCTTCGTTTGATTTCAATTTTTAAATCAAAAACAAGCAAAGAAAGGCTTATGTCTAGTGGGTTTATATCAAGGTCAATTTTAAAAAGTTTGAAAAAAAATGATTTTGATTTTGAATGTGAACATCTTTTTGTTGATGAATTCCAGGACACAAATCGAATTCAAAGCCAAATACTTAGCAGGCTTAAGGATAAGTTTGGATTTGATATTACCTTTGTTGGGGACCACAAGCAGGCAATATATAAATTCAGAGATGCAAGCTCACAGGCTTTTTTTGAGTTTGATAGCAAGGTTGATCAAGAACATAAGCAGTATTTGAATTCATCATACAGGTCCAACAAGTCGGTTTTAGCCTTAACGAATTGGCTTTTTGAAAGATATTATGAAAACTCTGATGATTGGCATCTTTTTTCAGATGAAAAATCACCAATGTTTTCAAGTAAACAAAGTTGCCCTTTAACAATCTGGTCTTGTGAAAATGCTGAGATTACCAGAGGGGGCGGGGGGGTATGGAAAAAAAGTGGTAGATCTGGGCGCAAGTCAAAAAATATAGAAAAAAGAACCATTGATTGTGTCTCCTGGATTCAAGAGAAACATCCAGATGAAAGCATTTTGGTTTTAGCTAGAAATTGGATTCAGTTAGGCAGAATTGCAAAAAGTCTTAATGCGTCTGGTGTTAATGCGATAATTGCTGGTAACCCAAATTTGATTGATGATGATGATATCGATCAGGATATCGTGTATCTAAAAAAAATAATTAAGTGCTTGGTCAATCCTGATGACCAGATGCTTTTGAACTCGGTGCTTCTAGGCAATTGTTTTGCTCACACTTTGAAAGATTTGAGTTCAAGCAGCAGCTTAAAAGATTCTATTGATTTAGTTCGGGATTATTCTTCCAGGATTTATTCTGGTGATTCATTCACTGCAGTACTTACAGATTTTTTAAATGAAACTGGTTACTTGTATGGAATCAAGGGTGATTCACGATCTCATGAAAGAACTTTAAAAATTTTTGAATTTTTAAAAATTATGTTATCTCATGAAAAAGAGGGTAATTTTGATAAATTTAGTGATGTTTTAAAGTGGATAGATGTTTATTTTAGGATTCACTCCCCACCATCAGGGCTTTCTTCACCACAACCTGTTATCCTGAGGACAGTTTATGGTGCAAAAGGGCTTTCTGCTGATCATGTTGTTGTTGTCAATCCAGATGAAAGATGGCTGAAAAGCTGTTTTGAGGATCTTGAATTTGAAAAGATTCTTCCATCTGACTCTTATTCGGAAGGAAATAATTCTTTTGAGTTGATGCTGACTGATGACGGTGAGATTGATTCAATGTGGTTCTCTTTAGGCAAGGGAGATAATGGAAAATATAAAATTTGGACTAATGAATCTTTTATTGAATCATGGGAAAGAAATGCAGGTGAATTTTATGACGAGGAAGTTAATTTGAATTATGTCTCCATGACTAGGGCCAAAAAGACATTGCATGCAGTTTCTAATGGTTTGTACCACCCTCAAAAGACTAGAAGAGGAGATCTTTTTTCTGTTATTTACCGTTTGATTTTAGAAGATTTTGACAACTCATTTGAAGCTTTCTCTAATTCTTCTTTAGATGAGGTTAGTGTTTCGATTCCTGAAAAATACACCCAAGGGCAAGGCTACAAGGAGGATTCTTGTGTTAAGTATTTGTTCCCTCACTCAAGAAAGCTCCAAGAAAAACATAGGATTTTAGACAGAAGTTTATTGAGTCCTGACTCAGAAAATTATATTTTGAATAAGAGATCACAAAAGGAAGTGCCATTAATTGTTTCGCATACTGATGAATCAGCAAGAGGAGATGCCCTTCATAAAGTACTTGATGTTTTTGGTCCTCCTATGGAGGATTCATGGTTAAATAATGTTCAAAGCAGCAATGTAAGGCAAATTTTTAATCTAGAAAAAGATAATTTTGACAATCTTGTGCGTAACTTTTCAGAAAACCTACAAAATAATAAAAAATGGCTTGATTTTGCAAGTGGTTTTTTAAATATGTGGACAGAGTATCCTTTATGTGGATCAGGCAATAAACAGTTTCAGAAAATAGATCTACTTATTGAGCTAAAAGAAAAATTTGTTATTATCGATTGGAAAACAGGTCAAAAGTCTGATGAAAAAAATGATCAATATTCTTTGCAGATTAACGGCTATAAAGATATTCTTTCTGATTTTTTAAAACAAAAAAATATCAACAAAGGTATTGAGTGTTACATAGTCTGGGTCGATCAAGATGGTTTGATTTTTGATGAGGTTCTTTGACCATGAGCTTTAGAAAACATTTGTTTTTAGGTTTTGAAGGTCTGGAATTGAATTCTGAACTGAAAGATTATTTAATGTACTTCAAAGCAGGATCATTGATAGTGTTTTCAAGAAATTGGGACTCTCCAAAACAGTTCAAGGAACTATTGAGATCAATCAGAGCCCTTTACAGGAATAATGGCATAGACAAACCTTTGATTGGTGTTGACCAAGAGGGAGGCAAGGTCCAAAGGTTTAAAAGTGGTTTTATGGATTTTCCTTCATTTCATTCATTAGGACAAAAGTTTAAAAAGGACGGTTTGTTAGATTATGTTTATGACTTGGCTAAAGAAAAAGCTAGGATGTTAAAAGATCTTGGGGTAGATATAAATTTTTCTCCCGTTTTAGACGTTGCTAGAAATAAAAATAATCCGATAATTTACCAACTAGAAAGATCTTTTTCTGAGGATGAAAGAATTGTTTCATTATTAAGTGCAAGTTATTCAAAAGGTTTGATGGATTCTGGAATTATTGCTTGTGGCAAGCATTTTCCAGGACATGGAGGCACTGATGAAGACAGTCATTTGGAGCTTCCTGTGGTTTTGGATCATCCAGAAAAGATGTTCTGTGACCTTGTGCCTTTTTCATCTTTTATCAATAAAGGTTTCAGCATGATAATGTCTTCACATGTTCTTTACCCTTTAATCGATCCTGACAGACCAGCAACATTAAGCAAAAGGATCAATAAGGGACTTTTGCGAAATGGTCTTGGCTTTAAAGGTGTTTTGGTCAGTGATGACTTATGCATGAAAGCTCTTTACAGCAAAAAGCTAAAAGAAAGATTTAGCATCAATGATCTGTTTTTAGAGGCATTAAACGCAGGTAATGATATGGTTCTTGTTTGTCACGAGCAGTATGCTAAAGAGCTAAATTTGAAAATGCTCCATAGAAAGACGAAAGAAAAATTTAGAGATTCAAGAATGAGAATCGATTCTTTAAAAAGTTTAACCTAGTTTTTAGCTTTTGGGCGGTTCAATGATTTCTTTTTTTGGAATTTCTCTGATTAGTCTGAATCCAATAAGTATATGTTTTGTATTTTCATCCCACTCTCTAAAAAAAGCAGTTCTGCATGTTTCAGGAATTGAATTCCATGAGCATCCTTTAGTTATTGTTTTTGAAATTATGTTTTTGTCATTTGTTTCTGATTCTGTTGCTGTCCATTCCATCACATTTCCCATTGCATCAAGTAGTCCGTAAGGGTAGGGGCTTTTATCTTTTTCATATTCTCCTACCTTGCTGGTTCCATTCCAATTTCCCGAATTTAAATAACTTGCATCCCATTTGTTTCCCCATGGATAAGTCCTTCCATCTTTTCCTCTGGTTGCTTTTTCTAATTCATCAGCTGTCGGTAATCGATATTTGCAACCATCTTGACTTGATAGCCATTCAGCATATTTTTCAGCATCTTTTTTGCTAACTAATACAACAGGGTGTTCTCCGAGATTTTCAGGAAATCTGGCTCCAGGCCATATGTATTTTTCAACTTTGTCAAAAGTGAAATTTGGTGATATTTCAAATTCAAAAAACTTTTTTTGTTTTTCCCATTCTTCCATTGTTATTGAAGGAGATCTGTGTCCTGTCCATCTTACAAACCATCTATACTCTGCTTGAGTCACTAGTTTTTTGCTTATTTCAAACTCTAAAGTTTCTTTTTCATGAAGGTCAGGTTCTCTTTCAAAAATATTCAGAACACCTGCAATCTTTGGTTTTATTTTTTGTTTTTCTTCAAGAGATGAACCTGATTTGAATTTTCCAGCTTCTATTTTTGCATAGTTCTTATCTAACTCTGGACAAATGCGTTCTCTTTCCTCATATCCTTCATCAGCAAGAATATTTAATGTGAAACCGAACAAAAGAGTGAGAAGTGTAATTTTTTTTATCATATTAATGAAATGATACATTATTTTTTAAATAATTTATTCTGAAATGGCATCAAACTTTCCGTCTTTGACAAGTCTAGAGAAAAGCATGACTAGTTCTGAGTCAAGTTTTCCTGCTTGAGCTTCTTCCTGAAGTATTCTTATTGCCGTTTCTGGACTCATTGATTTCTTATAGCTTCTTGTAGTTGTTAAAGCGTCATATATGTCTGCAATAGCCATTATCCGTGATTCTTTAGTTATCTCATCACCTTTTAACTTGTCTGGATACCCAGATCCATCCAGTTTTTCATGATGATGAAGGACTATATCTACAACAGCCTTAAGTGATTTTAGATCTTGAAGAATATCTGCACCTATTGATGGATGAAGAAGTATATGCTTCCATTCCTCTTCAGATAATTTTCCTTCTTTGTTTAAGACTGCATCTGGTACAGCAATTTTTCCAAGATCATGAAGCAAGGCTCCCCTTTTCAGGTTTCTTAAATCCCATTCCTCCAAACCAGCAGCTTCTCCTAGTTTTACGGCATATTCTGTAACTCTTTCCACATGACCCTCTGTATATTTGTCTTTTGCCTCAATTATTTTTGCAGTCATTGCTATTACAGCATCAACACTTTCAAGTTCATCTAAAAGATTTTTACCCCTTAGTAGATTTCTAACTCTTGCCATAAGTAATGATTTGTTGAATGGTTTTGTTATAAAGTCATCAGCACCAAGCTCAATACCTTTAACATTACTATCTATATCTGATAGTGCTGTTAGTAGTATTATTGGAATGAGCTCTGTTTCCTTGTTCGATCTGATTTCTTCTAGAACTTGGAAGCCATCTATTTTTGGCATCATAATGTCTAGAAGAACTAAATCTGGATGTTTCTCCCCAATTTGCTTAAGGGCTTCTTCTCCATCTCTTGCCACTCTTACATCATGCCCTCTGCTTAACAACAAGGCTTCTAATACTCTTACATTCATCTCATTGTCGTCAACAACAAGAATATCTGCTTTTGGCATTGGCATATTTATCATTCTAATCATTGGATTAGGATAAGCATAAGCATGTCAATAAGAGCACGTTTGTTATTACTTTTCCCTTTGCTTTTTGTTTTGGTTATAGGTATATCTGGAAGCATAACTTTGAAAAAAATAAATGACAACATAGCTCGTTCTCAAGAAACAACAATTAATTCTCAAACACTTCTGCTCAAAAGATTTTTTAGAAATTATGGATCCAAAACAAAAGATTCCTCTGCTTCCATAGCTGCTGATATGGGTCAGGCCGAGGAACCTTTAGAAAGATGGGGAAGGCTGAGCACTAAAACTGTAAAAGAAAATTTTGACTTGGTAGTTTTTCATGATCTTTCAAACAACACCTTCGCCTCTTGGGAAAAAAATGATTGGTTAGGTTTTGAAAAAAAGGATCAAACTTTCATATCAGACCTTTCAGAGCAGCCTGTTTATGGTTGGGACTATTTCATGTTAGGCGATGAGCCAGTAGCAGTAGGCTATGCTCCTGTTTTTGATATCCCTGGTGGCGTGTCTCAAAAAGATTATGAAGAATGGCTTGAAGGCGGTTTGGACAAGGTAAAGCTAGAAAGAATAGGTACTTTGGTTTTGGGCGTAAGAGTTAAGAGCACCATGATTCCGGAAGCTTTTAAGTATCTGACTGTCGAAGATATCCTTTACTTTAATAAAAATGAAACTCCAAAATCTTTTAAATCTTTTGAGATAGAGGAGCTTATAGGCGAGGGTCCCGGTTCTGTTTCGGAATTTATTCAAGAAGAAATTGTTCAAAATGGTAAATGGGCAATAACTTATGACAACCCTTATGCGGTCCAGGGTTTTCCTTTGGTGGGTCCAAACAGTGGTGATAGTAAAGGTGCAGTTGTTATTGTGAGCAATATGTCACAAGACATATCTATAGGGGAGGAGCTTTTTGCAGGAATGCAAATGCTTCTCGTTATTACGGTTTTAATAGCTGTAATAATCGCAATAATTTTAGGAAGGTCGATATCTAGGCCGATTAGAGTTTTGGCAGATGCTGTAGAGGATATGAAGCCAGGAAAGGATATGAATATTTCTATAAATAATAAGGCAAAAGATGAAATATCAATATTGGGTCGTTCTGTTTTTTCAATGCATAAAAGGATAGAAAGCCAAGTTAATGAACTTGAAACATTAAATGAGCAGGTTTCATCTGCATATGAGTCAAAATCTAGATTTTTATCAACAATGAGCCATGAGTTAAGAACACCATTGAATGCAATAATAAATTTTTCAGAAATTTTGAAAGAGAAAAGTTTTGGGCCTCTTAAAGAAAGACAAGAAGAGTTTGTTCAAAATATTAATGAAAGTGCAAATCATTTGTTGGCTTTGATTAATGACATTTTAGATCTTTCAAGATCTGAGGTTGGAAAAACTAAATCAAATCCAGAAAAAATACAAGTAAGAGAAGTTCTAGAAAGTGTATTAAAGGAACTTGAGGTTATAGCAGACAAACAAAAAATAGCAATATCTTCAGAAATTGAAGGACCAGGTGAGTTGTGGTTTGACCCTAGGCATGCAAGGCAAATATTGACAAATTTGATAGGAAATTCAATTAAATATAACAAAGATGGCGGGAAGGTAGACATTAAAATTTACCCGAATGAAGATCCTAGGTTTATGACTGTTAGTGTTCATGATACTGGTTTAGGGATACCGGAAGAGGAGCAATCATCTATTTTTGAAGCTTTCACCAGGGCGAAGTCTACCGATAGATCAGCTATATCTGGAACAGGTTTAGGTTTGGCTCTTGTAAAGCAGCTAGTAGAATTGAATCAAGGTGATGTTTATTTAACTTCTTCTTCTGATGAAGGTACTGAGTTTAATTTGATACTTCCTGTTTTGGATGTTAAAAAGGGTAGGTGAAAATGCATGAAAGATCATGATGAGATTTTTGCAAAAATATTAAAAAAAATTGATCAAAGGTTTTTGTCTGGAGACTTAAATAATATTGAATCAGCTTTACATCTTTTGCTACACAATGTTAGAGATGTCCCTGACAGGCCATGGAAAAATATAGTAAATTTTTTAGAATCTGAATACCTTTCTGATGAAGATTAGCCTTTTTGCATTATTATTTTTTTCTTTTTCGGCTTTTGAGTCAGTGGCTATTAATCCTTGTGACTTAAAAATTGATCCAGTAGATATTTTAGACTTCTTCAACAAGGACCAAAGCTTTAGCGCAAGACAAGAGCTCTGGAAAGAGTTTCGTTACGGAGAGGAAGATTACAAAGGTTCTGTGGAGCAGAATTACAGACTTTCTAGATCCCTTTTGGGTAATGTTGAATATTTAAATTTCGAAGAGCCTGATTCCGTTGTTGAGTTTTTAGATCTTTTAGGTATCGATTCAAGTTTTTCATATCGTTCAAAATTGTATTCTTTTTATGTTAAAAAACGTGATTTGTATAGAGGTGAAAAAAATCAAAATCAAGACATTATCAATCAGATTTTGAAAGCTGTTTATGAGGTTAGGCCAGTAGAAGAGGATGTAGAGGTTAAGCTTTACAAGCAAGGGGTAAGCTTGCCAAATGAAAACTCTTTACTTGAAACTCTCTGGAAGAGAGCTTCTGATGAAAAATGGGAAAAAGGAGACGCGGAGCAGAAGAGAGAGCTTGAGACAATACTGAAGAACAGATTGTTAGAAGGAAATTTTGATTTTTCTAAACTAAAAGATGTTATGCTTTATTTGGGCTTTGTCGAAAATATTCAAAATAAAGATATCCTTTGGAGAGAGATGAGAAGGTATTATCCTCTTTATAGAAATAAAAATTATAGGAAGAGCATTAAGAACGATAAACTTTTGCTCAAATGGCTAAAAGAGAAGTATATGGTTGGTCAAAATTCTTCTTTTTTTACAGAGGTTTTAATGACTGCATATAATCCTTTACCTGAGCAAACTGACTCAACACCTTTTGAGGCTGCGTCAGGAAAAATCGTTAGAGAAGGTTATGTTGCTGTTAGCAAGGATCTTGAGTCTAGGTTTCCTTTAGGTTCTTTCATTGAAATTGTTATTGTTTGTGAAATTAATCAAGAAGGTGATTGTCTTGGTTCCGAGTCTCAAGAAAAGGGTGATTTTTTCCGTTTAAAGATTGAAGACAGGATGCATCCTAGAAAAAAGAATCAAGTTGATATTTTCTTCATGTGCAAACAAGATGCAGTTAAATTTGGCAGAAGAAAAGCCTTATTGCTCTTTTAGAAAATCTAAATTTCTTTCTTCTTTTTCTATCGATAAAACTATGCTTGTATTTGTGCTTTCGATATTTCTATCATTCAGCAGTTCTTTTATTTTTTTGTTCATGGTTTTTCTGTTTCTGAATTTGCCCATGGTAGCAATGTCATACTCGCCAGTTATTTCATAAACAAACTCAAGAGATCTGTCCTTTTTTAAAGATTTAACAATTCGTCTAATATGTGGCCCATTTGCTTTTATTAGAAAAAGAGCAATAAGGTCAAAGCCTAATTTTTCTAGGTTTATATCAGCCTTGTAACCTTTTACCACATTCTCTCTCTCCATCTCTTTTATTGCTTTTTGAACACTTGATGTTGAAAGTCCTACTTTCTTGCCTATTTCCGCATAGGAAGCTTTGCCGTCTGTTTGAAGTATGGATAGTATTTTTAAATGTGTTTTTTTCATAAGTAACGATCATCTAATGCTCTCGGTTTAAGATTTAAAGATATCCTTAGCTCTCCAACACCATAGCGAAATATTAATAATTCAATAGTATTTGGATAATCAAGGTTGTCAACAATTTCAAAAGCTTTATTTTTAGAGTTAACAGGATTTCCATCTATTGCAAGAATGATGTCATTTTTTTGGATTAGTTTTTTTGCTGATTGAGACATGTTTGTGATTTTTATAATTTTTTTCATCGAATCAATATCCTGATTGATGTAGTCTTCTTTAATTTCTAATCCAATCATTGGGTGAATTGCTTTATTTTCTAGAATTTTTTCACTCCAGTAAATAATTTTATCTATTGGGATTGCAAAATTTATATTTTCAACTTCTCCAGCAAGCTTCCCTGAGGTCATGCCTATCAAGTGTCCTTGGCTGTCAAACATTGGGCCTCCTGAATTTCCAGGATTTGTAGCCACATCAGTTTGTATCAGGCCCCATTTAAGATGGTTTTTGGTGTCCAAAAACCTATCTACTGCACTGATAATCCCTTTCGACACAGAGGATGAAAGTCCAAAAGGATTTCCTATAGCCATAACTTCTTCGCCAGGCAATAGTTTTTTGTTTTTAAGATTTCTGAACTCAAGTGGTTTTTGCCAAAACTGAGTTGGTATTTTCAGTATTGCGATATCTAAAATCGGATCACTGCCTATTAATTCTGCAGAAAAAACAGTTCCATTTTCCGAAGAGACGATTATTTGATCTGAATCTGCAACAATATGGTGATTGGTTATTACTGAGCCTTCGATTTTAAACATAAAGCCTGAACCTTCAGAATGATTATTCGTCCATGGATTTTCATTATTTTTTTTTAAAGAGACGATATGCACAACTGTTTTTTCTGCTTTTTGAACAAGTTCGGTCCATTTGTTTTCAAAGCTTAGAGCAAATATCAAAATTATTTGAAGCATATATAAATTGTACAAAGGATAGGATATTGGTATGTGTGAAAACATGTCTGATCCAGGATCTCCACCTTTTGTTAGGGGAATATATAAAGATATGTATAAAAAAAAACCATGGACAATGAGGCAGTATTCAGGCTTTAGCACTGCAGAACAAACAAACAAAAGATTTAAAAATTTATTAAAAAATGGTCAGACTGGATTGTCTGTTGCTTTTGATCTCCCTACACAGATGGGCCTTGACAGTGATAACGCTTTATCAATTGGAGAGGTGGGGCGAGCCGGTGTTGCAATAGACACAATTGAGGATATGAGGATATTGTTGGATGGAATACCTTTAGATAAGGTAAGTATATCTATGACAATTAATTCTCCTGCTTCAATAATATGGGCAATGTTGCTTGTTGTGGCCGAAGAGCAAAATGTTTCTTGGAAAAATATAAGGGGAACTATACAGAATGATATATTGAAAGAATACGTTGCTAGAGGGACGTACATCTTTCCGCCAGAGCCTAGTATGAAATTAACAAAAGATACTTTTGAGATGGTTGAAAATGTTCCAAACTTCAACCCTATTAGCATTTCGGGGTACCACATAAGGGAGGCAGGTGCCAGTGCGGCTCTCGAGCTTGGTATAACATTTTCTCATGCTATTGCTTATTTAGATGTTGCAAAAAATACAAATTTAGATTTTGAAAAAGTTGTCAAAAGGTTTTCTTTCTTTTTCGGCTGTCATAATGATATCTTTGAAGAAGTAGCAAAGTTTAGAGCTGCAAGATGGATTTGGAATGATATCCTTGAAGACTACGGTGTGAATGATTTGAATGCAAGAAAATTAAGATTTCATACTCAAACTTGTGGTTCAACATTGACAAGAAACCAACCTTTGTTAAATGTTGCAAGAGTTGCATTGCAAGCTTTGGCAGCAACATTAGGGGGAACTCAGTCATTGCATACTAATGCATATGATGAAGCAATTGGTTTGCCAACTGAAGAATCCGCGCTTATTGCCTTGAGGACCCAGCAGATTCTTTACCATGAAAGTGGGCTTTCAAGAGAGGTTGATCCGTTTGGTGGTTCCCAGTTCATTGAAAATGAAACATGCAGGATAAGAAAAGAAACAAATCAAATTATTGATTTAATAAAAAAATCCGGAGGTGCAATTAAGTCTGTTGAAAATGGCTTGACCTCATCTTTGATACATGAAGAAAGCCACAAATACCAAAAAGAAATTGAAAACAAAGAAAGGTTGATAATTGGGGTGAATTCTTTTGAAGAAAATTCATCAGAGATTCCAGACCCTCAGTTGATACCAGAAAAAACTAGAGAGAATCAAATAAAAAAGTTAAACCACATAAAAAATTCAAGAGATGATAATCTGGCTAAAGAAGCTTTGCAAGCTTTATCTAAAAGTCAAAAAAGAAATGATAATTTAATGCCCTGTATATTAAGTGCTGTTAAGAAAAAATGCACGATTGGTGAAATTTGCGCTGAACTTGGTCGATTTTGGGGAACACATTCGCAAATATCATCATAAAATCTACCTTATGCCAATTCCAATAGCTGACCCAAACAAAATACTTAATTTAATGAATGATCTTGTTGAGATTAAAAGTCCAACTGGTTCTTATGGAGAAGATGACATTCTTGATTTCATAGAGTCTTATGTAAAAAGGAAATCTGAGGGCGGTATAGATGTATTATCTTATGGTTATGAGATCGAAAAAAATGAGAGTTTTACAGAGGAAAAAAGATCCATTGCATTAGTCAAAAAAGGAAAAAGCAAGAAGGCGGTGTTGTTTGTAGCTAATGTTGACACTGTAGGAACTTCTGATTATTCATATCTTGAACCCGTCTCTACTAGTCCAGATAAGCTTCTTAAAAGTTTAAGTGTTGAGGTGAAAGAGTCAGCTAAAGCTGGACAAATGGATGATAGAGCTCCATTGTCAGAGATTGCAACAAAACATGTAAAGACAAAGGATTGGATATGGGGCAGGGGAACTTTAGACATGAAGGGAAGTCTGGCTGCCTTGATTGAAACTATTCTTGCATGGGAGAATGAGGATGCAAGCTTGGTTTTGCTTATCTGTCCTGACAGGCATGGTGACTCAGAAGGCATAAAGAATGCACTTCCCAAGCTAGGCCAGGAGATCAGAAAAAGAAAAATGAGTATTGTTGGCATGGTGGGAACAGATGCTTGGGAACCATCAGCTGAAAATTCTGTCAGAGATGTACATATGTCTCTTCTAGGCAAGGCTTTGGTTTGCATTTATTATAGGGGTCCTACAGGAACAATTTCATCAAATAATGGTTTTCCTTCAGCGTTAGCTATGGGTTCAGACATTGTTAATGAATTGGATTGCGCAGAATATTTAATAGAGGAAAAAGATGGAGTAAAAACCCCCAAGTCTTTATTTCTATCAGCTAGAGATTTGAAAGATTCATACAACACTCAGGTTCCTGGTGAGTTTTGGGGCTTCATGCATATTCCTACTTTTAAAAAGCCAAAAGAGGTTTTAGAAGTTATCAAAGAGAAGGTTGCTGCTGTAATAGAAAAGAAAGTTTTAGAGAGGTCGAAAAAGTTTGGATTTGATGTAGTTGATGTTCCTATGCTTGACACTCTTGATCTTGTTGAAAAACCCTACATAGTTCCCAAAGGTCAAAATTTAAGAGAGTTATGTAGGGATAAGTTCCTTGCAAGTGCCCTTTACAAAAAGATTAAATCACCTTGGTGTATTGTTTCCATGATCCCTCCTTATTACCCAGGTTACTCTTGGAAAACCTCTAAAAAAAGTGATTTTGAAAAAGCGTTAGACAAAGCTTTGAAGAAATCTGCTAAAAAGTTTGAAATTGAATATGAGAAACAGCCTTTCTATAAGGATGTTTCTGAACTTTCTCTAATTCCAGCAAGTAGAGATTATTGGATAGAGTTCACTCCTCAGCAACCTCTTAAGCTAACGTCTTCAAAGGGTGTAGGCGTTCAGGATATACCATATGTGAACATTGGGCCGCTGGGATACGGAGCTGCAACTCATGAAGAGAGAGTTTTAAAGGCGGATATTCTTGAAAGGGTTCCTTTTACTCTGTCTGCCTTGATTAAAGAATTTTTATCTTAATTTAGTTTTTGTTAAAAATTTCCAATGATTTTTTTATTGATCGTTTATTAGAGTGAAAGTTACTCTATTTTTTTTTCTTGGAATAAAATTCACTCTATCTAGTATTTTTAGAGTAAAATATATCCTATGTCGTTAAAAAAGATATTTGGTTCAAAGCTTAGAGCGGATATACTTCTCGAGGTTTTTTCAAATCCTGAGCAAGATTATCATGTTAGAAAGCTTGCTGCTATAGTTAATGGACATAGCACAAATGTCTCAAGGGAACTCAGGATGTTGGAAGAAATTGGCATACTTGTTCATAGGAAAGTTGGGAGAAAGGTTGTCGTAAGTTTGAAAAAAGATGATCCTTCAATAGAACTTTTTGGCAAATGGATCAAAGAGTGGAAAAATCCTATAAGCAGAATTACAAGGTATGCATCAAAAAATAATCTTTCGTTAAGGTCTGTGGATAGGCAGGATGAAAAAGGTGACAGTGTTTTGGTTATCCTGGAAGGAAGCGACACTCCCTCTGATCTTGAGGATTATGTTGACATGATAAATTCAGATAAGCAAAAACCTTTTTTAAAAGCTCTTTATGTTTGGGTTCCTTTAGGAAATTAGCCATTAAAAAAATAACCC
Source organism: bacterium (assembly GCA_002716355.1). Lineage (GTDB taxonomy): Bacteria > UBP7 > UBA6624 > UBA6624 > UBA6624 > UBA6624. Next base: position 20,895 of record PBAU01000003.1, read on the forward strand.
ATCATCGCTAAGCCTTGAGCGCCATTTTTCTTTGCTTCTTCCATATCTGAAATTGACATTCCCCCCAAGGCATAAGTTGGCTTTTTTATTTTTTTTGCTAACCTTTTGAACTCCTTCCAGCCCAAAGGTTTGACTTGATTTCCTTTTGAAGGTGTGTTTTTGACTGGAGACAGTAAAGCTGCATCAAATTTAAAGTTTTTAAATTTAATCAATGAATTTGTGTTGTGTATGGATGTAGTAAGAAACAAATCAGAGTTAACCCTATAGCTTTCAATCCATCCTTTTGAAGGCTCTAAGTCAGGCATATGCAATCCTTCAAATCCAATATCTGCAGCTATTTGAGGTTTGCCATTCAGTATTAAGAATAATTTTGGAAATTCTTTTCTTATTTTTTTTGAAATTTCTACAAGTTTTTTTTGATTGATCTCTTTGTCTCTCACCTGTAAAGCATCCATCCCGCGATCAAGTGCAATTTCTATTTTTTTTAGAATTTTTTTTTCATTTTTGATAGATGGAGTTATGCCAATTGTTTCAATTATTTTCAACTTCCAGGAACGCCTTTTGTCGGGCTTGAAGGGTCTGCAGAAAATTTCCTCGGCATCCTGCCAGCATCAAATGCTAATTTTCCAGCAATAACTGAATGTTTCATTGCTTCAGCCATTTGAATTGGCTTTTTTGCTTCTGCTATAGCAGTGTTCATTAGTACACCATCTGCACCTAATTCCATCGCAACAGCTGCATCGCTAGCCGTTCCAACACCTGCATCAACTATCATTGGCACATTGTTTATGGCTTTTCTGACTATTGACAACGTTTCTCTGTCCTGTATTCCAAGACCACTTCCTATAGGTGAGGCAAGTGGCATCACTGCATGACAGCCAATTTCTTGAAGCTTCCTGGCTCCTACTGGGTCAGGGCCGCAGTATGGCATTACAACAAAGTCGTCTTGAATTAATATTTTTGCAGCTTCTATAGTTTGCTCCATATCAGGCCATAAACTGAATTTATCCCCAATAACCTCTAGCTTGATAAGATTAGTTTTTAATGCCTCTCTTGCAAGTTTTGCTGTCAGTATTGCATCTTCGACATTAAAGCATCCAGCTGTATTTGGCAACAAGCTGAATCTTTCAGGGTCAAGAAAATCCAAAAGACCCTCTCCCTTTGGGGCATTTAAATCAATTCTTCTAATTGCAACTGTTACCAAGTCAGTGCCGCTAGCTTCTAAAGATTTTTTCATTGTTTCAAAATCTTGATATTTTCCTGTTCCCAGAACAAGTCTTGAATGAAATTTATAAGGTCCTATATTTAACATTTATCCTCCTGGGGCTGCTTTGACAAACTCTAGAGTATCCCCTTCTTTTAATTCGATGCAGTCTCTTTCGTGACGGTGAACTATCTCTCTGTTTAAGGCTACTGCAACAAAATCTGGAGATATCTTCAGTTCTCTTAAAAGATGATTTACAGTTCCGCCTTTAAAGCTTACGAATTCACCATTTACTTTGATTTTCATAGGTTGTTTTTAAACCAGTTAATCAACAATCTCAATCTTTCCATTTTTCTGTTTGGAGAGCCAGATCTTGACAATTCGTGTGTTTCGTTTGGAAACCGTGCAAAGGAAACTTTTTGGCCTAGCATTTTTAGCGAAATAAAAAGTTGTTCTGCTTGCTCTATTGGACATCTTAAATCTTGTTCACTGTGTATTATCAATGTAGCAGCTTTCATGTTTTCAACATAGGTTATAGGGCTTTTTTCCAGATACACTTTAGAATTTTCCCAAGGTGTTTTGCCGATTTGTTCAATATCAAAAAAATAACCAATATCACTTGTTCCAAACATTGATGTAAAGTTTGATATACCTCTTTGTGTAACTGCAGCTTTAAACATGTCAGTGTGTCCTATTATCCAATTTGTCATAAAGCCCCCATAAGAGCCCCCACACACGCCAAGTCTTTTTTCATCAATTTGCTTGTGCTTTTTGAGGCTTTCTTGAACTGACTCAATAAGATCTTCGTAATCTCTTTCACCATACTTTTTGAAAACACTATGAGCCCAATCAACACCATATCCATCAGAGCCTCTAGGATTTCCGTATATAACTGCAAAACCTTCTCCTGCAAGCATTTGGAATTCAAGCATAATTGCGTTGCCATAAACTGTTTTTGGGCCTCCATGAATTTCCAATATTGCTGGTACTTTTTTCTTGTGTGTTAGTCTCGGTTTTATGATCCAGGCATCCACTAAAGTTTTATCAGAAGCTTCAAAAGTCATTTTTTCTGGCTTAAAGAATCTCCTCTTGCTTGCAAGATTGTCATTGTATTTTGTTATCTTTATAGCTTTTTTATCGTCATCAACAAACCATAATTCAGGAAAGGATATAGGTGAGGTTCTGAGTTCAATTCGGGATTTTCCGTCTTTTGATTGAGAGTAACCAATTACAGAGTGTCCTGCATCAGAAATGTATTTCCAAGTTTGTTTTTTGATATCTAGTTCAACAAGTCGTAGAGATTCCTTGACGGTTGCAACAAATCTTGCTTTGTTGAGGCTGCTTGAGACCCAAACATCACTTCCTGATGGAAACCTTGTATCGCAATTCATTGAATCTCCTATTCCAAATTCAAAATCACCTGTTATTTTTTTTAATTTCTTGTTTTTCTGAACCTCATAAAGGCTGTCATTGGATGCCCAGGATTTTTTCATATCATTTGCAATAACATAAATTTGACCTCCTGAGACAATAGGGGTATGCAGTCTTTTGCCAAATGATGTAATCTTTTTCTCCTTTCCGCCCTGTAGAGATATTGAGTAAAGTTCTGATGACATTGCTTGATCCATGTCGTTTTCAGGATTTGGAGTTCTTGAATACAGAACTTTATCATCTTGTGCATACCAAGATCCAACACTCCATTTTCCAGATGTTATTTTTTTGGATTTTTTGCTTTTGATCTTCTGTACAAATAAGTGATTTCTTTTTCTCAAAAATGAACCCTGCCCATTGAGTCTCCAAAATGCTGAATCGATAACTTCAACATCATCTGCAAAAGAGTCTTTGTATTTAGATTTTTCTGGATCATCAAAAGATGTAAATATTATCGATTTTCCATTTGGTGAAAATTTAAAAGAGTTAATTCCGTTTTTTTGCTTTGTGAATTTTCTTGCCTCTCCTCCCTCCATGTCAAGTAGATAAATTTGATAGTGTTCATCTTTTGTCCTCTTCGAAAGAAAAGCAAGTGTTTTTCCGCTTGGTGACCATTTGGGTGAAAATGCATCAAATTCCTCAGAAGAAATTCTTTTGCTTTTAAATGTTTTCAAATCTGTTATTGCAATTTCAGATTTCCAGCAATTTTTTTTAGTATTCTTGTGAGCTTTTTTTAAAACATAACATACGTTATTTTTCTTGGGGTTAATAACAGGGTCCGAAACGTGGATTATTTTTCTTATATCTTTTATTGAAAAGTTTTTTAGTTCTTTTTTCATCATTACCAAGCTCTTGAAAATAATGCTTTTATCTTTGTTTTTGAGCCATCTTGAGCAACGCTTTCATCTGTAGGATTTAGGCATCTTATAGTAGCTTTTGTTTTTTCTTTAATTTCGGCTTCAAGATCTTTGTTTTCTGGATTCCATGGAATCCATATTGCTTTTTTGGAGTCGATTGCTTTTTTGATTTCTTCAGTCTTTTTTCCCTCCAGTATTCTGCTTTCCATTTTGTTTTTTGCACTTTCAAAAAGGTTTTTCTGGATGTCTGATTTTAAAAATTCACAAGTTTCAGAAATATTTTCAATTTTTATTTTTTCTTTAGAGCCCTTGTCTCTTCTTGCTACCATGCATGAATTTTCTTCCAGGTCTCTTGGTCCTATTTCGATTCGTATAGGCACACCCTTTAGCTCCCAGTCATTGAATTTGAATCCAGGTCTTAAGTTTTCCCTGTTGTCATAAGTGACCTTGAATCCTTTTTCAACAAGATCGTCTTTAATTTTTAAGCTAACTTCATTAACTTTAGGATTTTTCTCAGCAGCAATAGGAACTATTACTATCTGGATGGGTGCGATTTTTGGAGGGAGTATTAAGCCTTTGTCGTCACCATGGGTTAAAACAAGTCCTCCGATAAGCCTTGTTGAAACACCCCATGATGTTTGAAAAGGGTGCTTTCTTGTTTTGTCTTTATCTTGAAACCATATGTCAAATGCTTTTGCAAAGTTTGTTCCAAGGTAATGGCTTGTGCCCATTTGTAACGCCTGCCCATCTGGCAAGATCGTTTCTATAGTGTGAGTCTCTACCGCTCCAGCAAATTTTTCAGATTCAGATTTTTGACCGTAAACCAAAGGCACAGCAAGAAAGTCTTGAACTGTATCTTTGTAAACTTCAAGCATCAACAATGTTTCTTTTAATGCTTCTTCTTTGGTTGCATGGACAGTATGTCCTTCCTGCCACAGGAATTCAGTAGTGCGTAAAAAAGGCCTTGTTGTCTTTTCCCACCTCATTACATTTGCCCATTGGTTTATCAGTATTGGAAGGTCTCTATATCCATTTATCCATTTAGCGTACATGTGACAAATCATCGCTTCGCTCGTCGGGCGAATTGCAAGCCTTTCTTCAAGGGGTTCGCTACCAGCTGTCTCAACCCATGCAACTTCAGGAGCAAAACCTTCAACATGTTCTGCTTCTTTTTTTAAAAAAGATTCTGGTATCAATAATGGGAAATAGGCATTTTGATGACCTGTTTCTTTAAACCTTCTATCAAGTTCTTTTTGTATTTGTTCCCATAAGGCGTAACCATGAGGTTTGATAACCATTGATCCTCTAACTGGAGCATAGTCAACAAGTCCTGCCTTCAGTACTGTATCAGTGTACCATTGAGATAAATTTTCATCCCTTGAGGACACGCCTAAATTTTTTGATTTGTTCATCTTTTCATATCGTACTATTTATTCAACAATCTATTCCCCAAGATTTCATGAAAGACAGAGTTTCTTTTACATCATGTACGCGAATCAGCCTAGCTCCATTCAAAATGCTCCAAAGCGCAACAAACAATGAGCCTTCAAGCCTTTCTTCAATATCTTTTTTTGAAAGCTCCCCAATAAGGGATTTTCTGCTCACTCCAATTGCTATATTTTTGTTTATTTTTTTTAGCATTTCAAGATTGTTAATTATTTCTATATTGGCATTTTGAGTTTTGCCAAAGCCTATACCAGGGTCAAGGTAGTATTTGTCTATGTTGAAATCCTGAAGCTTTTCAGATGCTTCTTGAAAAAAAGATATCAGCTTAAGCATAACTTGAGTTTTATTTAATGGTTTTGCTTGCATTTTATTTGGAGGCCATAAAGCATGACTGACAATTAAATGTAATTTTTTTTGACAGATTATCTTTAAAGCTTTTTCGTTAGGCATCCCAGAGGGATTGTTGATCATGCTTATTTCAAAATTAGATATCTTCTTGATATTTTCAGAGTGGTATGTATCTATGCTTATTTTTGTTTTTTTTGTATTTATCTTCCCTTCTAAGCTCATAAGAAAAGGCTCCAGCCTTTTCCATTCTTCACCATGGCTTAATTGCATTGATCCAGGTCTGGTTGATTCTGCCCCTACGTCTATCCATTTTGCACCTTGATCAGACATTGCGATGCATTCATCCACAGCTTTATCGTTTTCATATCTGCTGTTTACCCAAAATGAATCTGGCGTAATGTTGATGACGCCCATGACTTCAATGGATGATCTTGTTTTAGTTTTCAATTATGACTTTGCCACTGCCGTTATTTGAAATTTCACCAATTTTCCAAGAAGGATAGGGTAGTTCAGATAAACACTTCAGGCATTCTTGTTCTTTTTCTTTTGAAATGATTATCCCAAAACCAATTCCCATATTGAATGTTTTATAAGCTTCTTGATCACTTATACCAGACCTGGAGACAAGCCAATCGACAATAGTTGGCCTCGAGAAAGAAGATGGCTTTATTAAGCAGTTTACATTCTCAGGTATTATTCTTTCGAAATTTCTAACCATGCCTCCACCAGTGACATGCGAAAAACCTTTTATTCCGCTGATTGAATTGCAAACCTTTTTTGTTAATGGCCAGTAAAGTCTTGTTGGTTCCGATAACTGAACTCCTATAGGTGTGGATGAGCCTTTGCGAGGTTGCTTAATGTCTATTTGCATTTCTTCTATTATTTTTCTGACAAGAGAAAATCCATTACTGTGAAAACCAGACGAGGAAACACCTATCACTATATCTCCAGGCTCTATTTGCTCATGAGGATCTAAGAGTTTGTATTTGTCTGTAAATGAACCAAGCCCAAATCCAACTATGTCAATTTCTCCTTTTTCGTAAAAGCCAGGCATTTCTGCTGTTTCTCCACCTAAAAGTACAGTTTCAGAAATGGAGCAGGATTCAGCAATGCCTTTTATAACTTTGTAAAAAACTTCTGTATTTAGTTTCCCGGTAGCGTAATAGTCCAAAAAAACATCTGGTTTAGCACCGCTTGCACATATGTCATTTAAAACCATGCCAACACAATCTTGACCAGCCCAGTTTTCAGTACCCATTTCTAGATGAAGCAATGTTTTTGTGCCCACACCATCGCATGAAAGTGCAAGGTTTCTGTCCGATATTTTGACTATTCCAGAATAACCTGCTTTGTTGGGAACGTACCTTTTGTCATGTGTTGCTGACACTAAGGATTTTATTTTCCTCAAGGAATCTTCAGCTTTTTCTATATTTACGCCTGAGTCTTTGTATGTAATTTTTTTTCTTTCCATGCTTTTTATCAAGTATATATGTAGATTCTAATTTTTTTCAATCTAGAATTTAAATAATGGATAGAGATTTCTGGTCATGGTTTGTGACTTGCCTATTTGGCTCTTTTGTTTTGACGTGTTTCATTGTTGTTTTAACAGATAAGCCTTTGGTTAGATCCGAAATAGCCCCTAAAAAATCAAATCAATCTATTGACATCAGTGAAGATTTTGTGACAGGCGCTTATCTTCCACAAAGTGAATCTTATGTTTTGCTAGGCGATGTAAACCTTTCTGAACCTTATGGTTTTTACAGGGATTCTGATTATCTTGTTGTTGCTGATCCTCATAGATCTTCAGGCAAAGGCTATGTGCGTTTTTATGACATTCAAACAAAACAAGAAAATGAAGAAATGAGGCATGTGGCAAAATTTCCTGCACAGGTTTTGGATTTCGGGAAAAAGCAAATTCTTGTAGATAATGGTTCAGGAGGCTCTGTTAAGGTTATTCAGGGTTCTGTTACTTTGTCAACATATGATGGAGTGAACGATCCTAAAGATGGTTTTTTTGATTTTGAAAACAGCTTAATTTACATTGCAGATCGTGGAAATAAAAGAATTTTAGTTCTTGATACAAATTTAGAAGTTGTTGCCGAGTGGAAGCCTTCCAATGTTAATTTTGAGCCAAATGGTTTGACCATGGGTAAAAATGGAATGCTTTATGTGACAGACAAGATCGCTAAGAAGGTATGGGTTTTTGATAAAGGTAAAATTGTTGATTCGTTTGTGCCTGAAAGTCCAGAAAAATTTCTTTACCCTGGAGGCATTGTTACTGACCCTTGGGGTAGGGTTTATGTTTCTGATTACAGTGCTGACAAAATTTATGTATTTGATGCTGAGGGTGTTTATTTAAATCTGATAGATAAGAATTTAATAGATGATCCATCTTTTAAAAAACCTAGAAATTTATTTTTTGATAAAAGCAGTGGGAGGCTTTTGGTGTCTGCTGGTGACAGGTTGACAAATGCAGGGAGAATATGGAGCGTACCAGTTCCTCTTTTAGAAAAATGAAAAATTCCGAAAAGTTAAAAGGCAAGAGCTTGAGCCTGTTTAGCGCTTTGCTTCTTTTGTTTGCAATCTGGCTTGGCGTCAAGCTTGCTTTGGTTTTTATGCTCTGGGTAACCGTGGTTAATTAATGGTATCTAGATTTTACGGTAAGCAATCATTTGATTTTGAATGGCCTCGTGGTTGGAATGTTGAAACAATGCTTCCTCAAGAAAGGCCTTTTGTCCTGGATGAATTTGACATTCTTGAAGATGCTCTTGAGCAGCCTGTTGGAACAAGGACTCTTGACAAGGTAGTTAACAAAAAAGACAAGATATTAATTATTGTTCCTGATTCAAATAGAGAATTTAGATACGAGCTCGTGCTAAATTCCATCATTCGAAAAATATCAAAAATAAACAAGGACATTGTTTTTATGATTGTCGGAACCGATATGAATGAACTTTATGTAGAGGATCAATACATAAAGTTCATTAAAGGATTGGATGGTGTCAAAAAAGTCATACAGTATTCACCTGAGGATAAGTTTGACTCTAGCGGAAAGACAAAAGCAGGAACTCGTATAAAAACGAACAAGTATCTAAATGCTTTTACAAAAATAATTACAATCGATCAGATAAACTTTCATGATTTAGTTGGTTATTCTGGAGGGCCTGAGACGCTTGTAAACACATGCAGTATAGAAACAATTACAAAAAATAGATCTCTTGTTTTCAATAAGGATAAAACTAGAAATCCAAGATGTTCAGCTGCAAGATTAAAGGGAAACATAATTTATGAAGACTTGATAGAGATATCAGCAAACCTGAAACCACATTTCAATATAAATATTTTGCTTGATGAAAACAAAAAGATCGCAAGGGTTTTTTGTGGTGATTTTAGCTACTGCCATATGGACGGCTCAAAAGTTGTAATGGGATTTTATAGAGCTCTTGTTCCCAGGCGTAAAGTTTTAATAGCAAGTGCAGGTGGAGCTCCTTTTGATAACACTTTATCAGAAGCTCTGAAAGGTATTTTGTTTTGGTATAAAACAGTTAGCCCAAGAGGCGCGTTGTTTTATTCTGCTGAATGTTCATCAGGCTTTGGCAATAAAGAAATATTTAAATGGGCAGCTTATCCTGCTGAGGTCTTGAGACAGAAGATAATTGATGACTTTAGTCCCGCTGCTTACAATGTTTTGAGGCTAAAAGAGGCTCAAAGACACTGTGATATATTCATCAACTCTTCACTTCCGAATGATGAATTGGAATTTCTTGGATTTAAGCCAGTGTCCAATTTTCCTGAAGGTTTGCTTAAGTTGAGAAAATACTCTGAGGGCCTCCCTGAGCTTGCATGGATTCCAAATGCTTGTCAGGTTTTGGGTATTCCAGGATGAAGGTTTTCTCAACAAACAAGAAAGCACATTATCTATATGAAATTTCAGAAAAGTTTGAAGCTGGAGTTTCTCTTGAAGGTTGGGAGGTCCGCTCCATAAGGGAGGGTAGGCTGAACCTAAATCAAGCTCATGCAAAAATCAAAGATGGAGAATTGTGGATCATAGGGTCACACATAGCTCCACTTCCCCAATCTTCTGAAAGTCAGAATTCAACAAGAGACAGGAAGCTTTTACTCAAGAAAAAGCAGATACTTGACATTGACAGGAAGATAGAACCTAAAGGTGTGACCGTTGTTCCGCTCAAAGCTTACCAGTCTCGAGGTAGAATAAAGATGGAAATCGCCATTGGGAAAGGAAGGACCAAGGCTGACAAAAGGTCAAGGATTCTTGAAGAACTTGACAGGAGAGATGCAAAAGAGTCAGTCAAGAGGGCCATGAGGGGAGGCGATTACTAAGATATAGATTTGGGGGCGACTGGCTTCGACGGAAGTTGGAACAGTCGGGTTGCAAGCAGGTTTGTCATATCCCTTGATTGTGACAAAAAAAGTAAACGGCAAAAACGCTTACGCATTTGCTTAATTTAATTTAAGCAAGCTCCTCCTTTCAAGTCCATGTGAGAAAGGGTAGGGGCTCAGAAATCATGGAACGGCTCCCGGACCGTTATTCGGGGTTTTTGCTTTGAGGCCTGCCGTTTGATTGTTTAGGGTAGGTTGAGCATTTAAAACAATCTAAGCTTGTAGACACTCGTCTCAATAAGACAACCGGACCCGGGTTCAATTCCCGGCGCCTCCACCAATCCTGCTAGTTGGTTAGAATCATCATTGATGAAAAAAAGGCAGATCAATTCGTTCCTTGTAATCATGGTGTCGATTGCAGTTGCTGTCTTTGTCACACAGATACTTGAATCATTGGGTCATTTTGCATTCTCAAGGGATCTCATAGAGGAAATCAGTGCGTTTGAAGATCCTGATGAGATGAAAGAGGCTTATGTGTCAATGGTTGAGAAGATGTCCTTTCCAGCAAAGCTTTCGGTTTTGATTTCGTGGTTTCTCGGAGCCATGAGCGGAGGTTTCATTTCAAGTCTCATGTCCTCAACGAATAAGGTGTTCCATGCAAAGATGATTGGCTACATATACCTTTTCTTCACGATATTGACACTCTTGAACATCCCGCATCCATGGTGGATGTGGCTTTCCGTCTTTCTCATAATCCCGGCTTCCTTTATAGGCAGCAGCTTCATTCCCGCCAAGGCAAAAGATTCTGAAGAGCCTGAGATCATAGAACCCTAGAAACTTTCAGGCACCTTTACAGGTAAATCTATTTAGGTGTAGCCATGATTACTGATCCCTTTGTCATCCTTTTCGTGCTGGGGCTTCCGCTTTTCTTCCTGGCTTTCCTGATAAGGGATTGGAGTAAGGGCAAGCGAAATCCTGCATTTCTCATATTCTTCTTGCCTTGCCTGTATTTCATGTGGAACGGATTTGTTTCGGATGCCTGGGACTATATCGAGGCTGCAAGCTCTGTCGCTTCGGTTGCAGGGATCATCTACATGATAAAGAGGGCGGAATCGACTGACCTCAAACCTAGAATAAAAGACTGAAAGTCAACAAAATGACGCTGATGCAATATTTTCCATATCCCTTGCTGAACCAGGGAGGGGCCGGCTTGATTATCGTATTCTTTTGGATAGCGATTCCTATTGTTGCAACCTGCCTTTGTTTCTTGTGTATTTTGCATACAGGAAAGGAAGGGCAAAGAGTTAGGGCTAGATGTTATAGTATTCAGGATGAATAAAATATTTTTTGCATTGTTCCTGACATTGCTGTACTGGGTGTTCAAGAGTTGGATATTCTTGATGTGGCCCATGATTCCCCTGTACCTTTCTGTGTTTATTGCTCTCTTCTGGAAAGACCTAAGAAAAGACTGGATTGCATTCCTGAAGAGGCCAGCATTTTCACTGCCTCTCACGCTCTATCTTTTTGCAAGGCTTCATGGAGGCCCTGTTGGAGAGGTTGTTTCAGCTTTTGAGTCACTTTGGTTTGTATTTGCGCCACTCTGGTTTTACATTGTTGTTGAAGATGTGAAGGCCCGTCCTGAGAAAACTGAACCAGAAAAGGTCAACCCTGTTGCGAATGGCTTCAAGTGGGCGCTTTTCGCTTTCATTGTCACTTTCGGCGCTCTTTTTGGGGCTCCAAATGAAAATGCAGTTGCAGTATTGGCAATGATATGGATAGGATTCGGATTGATCGGTTATGCAAGGGCTGGAGGCTTTAAGAGGAAATAAAATAGCACTATGAGAGTTGATGGACGAAAATTTGATGAGCTTAGGCCAATTGAGATCATTCCAAACTGGACAGAGAACCCTGATGGTTCCGTTTTGATAAAGTGGGGCAGGACATGGGTTTTGTGCACGGCCTCAGTTGAATACAGGTCTCCCATGTGGCAAAAGGAAAAGGATGAAGGGTGGGTTACCGGTGATTACGGAATGCTCCCAGGTTCGACTGACACAAGGAAGAGAAGGCCTGGCCTGAAGCCAGACAGCAGAGGCACTGAGATAAAAAGGCTTATAGGAAGAAGCTTGAGAGGTGCATGTGACCTTTCTGCGATACCTGGATGGACCATATCCGTTGATTGTGATGTGCTTCAGGCAGACGGAGGAACGCGTGTTGCATCAATTACAGGCGGAATGATAGCTTTAAGCATCGCAGCTGAATCAATGGTTGAAAAAGGCCTTCTGGCTTCTGTGAGCAAACTCATAACAGAGCCAGTGATAGCGATTTCATTAGGGATAGTTGGTGAAGACGCTGTTCTTGATCTTAACTATAAAGAAGACTCGACTGCTGAGGTTGACTTGAACCTTGTAGGGACATTGAATGGAAAATGCATTGAGGTTCAAGGCACATCAGAGGGAAGGGCGATGGAGAAAGAGGATCTTGACAACCTTTTGGATTTAGGCTTTAAAGGTCTTTCCAAGGTTTCTGAAATAGCAAAGCCCTTCATTAACGTTTGATAGCGATTTATGCTCTATAACCTATTCTTTGTGCTGACATGCCTATGCATCGCTTACCTATCAGGAGCTAGAAGCGGAATGATATTCCTTTGGTTCATCCCTTTCCTTTTGATTAAGTTTGTCAATCTTTCGACCTATTCGTTAGCTGGCATCTTTCTGATCCTCTTTGTTGTTTGCGTCAGGATAATGCAAAAAGGCACCTATGGTGACACTTGGGGCGAAAAGGATGTTTAACGAGTGGGGCACTTTTAACTCTATATAGGTATTTCCGATAATCAAGATTATGTTACATAATTAATAAAACAGAGGGAATGCTGTTTTATTAAAGCTTTAAATCCTTTATTATTAGCATGATGAAGAAGTTCCTTTTAGCTTTATGTGCTCCAGTACTTGGCTTAGCCAGCCTGAATGGCTTAATCGCTATAGCATGCTCTTTTATTGCATCTAATCTTTTTGATAGCTTTTGGCTCGGGAAAGGCTTATGGATATTGCCTATTTCTTTTTATTTATTTTTTTACTACCTGATTGCTTTTGTGAATTTTAGAAAGCAGACCGGTTAGAAAGCTGCACTTCTAAAGGTGAAGTTTTTTAGATCTTTTAAGAATTCTTTTGGTGTTTGTTTTTTAATGTCAGGAAAACCTCGGAATTTATGATTGTTAAAAGTGACTATCCTTTTGATGTCATTGTTTTTAATGGTCCAATACAGGTTAGCCTCTTCGACATCAGATGTATAGAACCTTTCTTCTTCCATTTTTTCAAGACCTTTATCTAACTCGTATGCTGACATATGAAATATACGCATGTTGCCAAATGATTCAAGTTCTTTCACTATGCTATTCATGAGGTTATGTTTGAATGGAGGATATATTATGGATGGATTTGATAGTTTTGTAAACAGCTCTCCTATATGGTAGCCTGATATGATGCCCTGCACGTCACCATACTGACACCTCTCCCCTTTAAGTGAACTTAGAAGCTCCCTGCATTCATCTGTCTCTGGACATCTTATGAATGTTGCAACAAGTGGGCCTTTATCAATCAAAAATCTCATGCTTTAACCTTATTTCAACTGTTGCTATTGGTAGATTCAGCAGCCTGTGATCCCCTTTTGTCATAGGGTCTGGAGATGATTCGACTTCGTATTGAAGCACCGCAGAAGGCTTTGATTTTGTTTCAGACATAAATTCTGTAATGCTTGATTTGTGAAAATAAATCCTCTTTCCTCTCTTTATCCCAGATATCTGACCTTCCCTATAGTACTTTCTTACTGTAAAGGGTTTAACTGAAAGTAGCTTTGCAACTTCTTCTACAGTTAAAAAATCGTTGTTTGATCCTTCTGGTAACATATACGCATAAATATTAACATAAAATAACTATTAAACAATATATAACAACATAAAAAATGCTTCAAATCAGTTAAAAAACAAACTGTAAAAAAGATATCTAGTTAATTTTCAGTTAATAAAATAACTAAAAAAAAACTTATCAAACTACCCTAATCCTTCCTTTTTTGACGTTTTTGATCATTTGCGATGCTGGCTTCATAAATATTGTTTTTTGATTATTTTTTTTAAAATGGGTATATGGATACAGGTTTGATTGTTTTTTTGGTCTATGTTTCTTTTATGTTCTTTCATGCGTGGACAGGAAATAAAAAGATTAAAAACTCTGTTGATTTCAATGTTGCTGGCAGAGGTTTGTCTGGTTTTGTTATAGGTTTGTCCTTTTATGCTTCTTTTATGAGCACTAATTCTTTTCTTGGCCTGGCTGGAAGGTCTCACTCCTGGGGTTTTTCTATATGGGGATCAGGTATTCTCTTTATTATTTTTGCATGGGTTTCATGGAGGTTTATTGCACCTAAGCTTAGGCTTCGCACAGAAGAGTTAGGCGCCCTAACCCTATCGGACTACCTTGGATATGCTTTTAAGAGTAAAAGTTATGAAAGAGCAGCTTGTTTGGTTATATTGCTTGCAAGCATACCGTTCATGCAAGCTGTCTTCAAGGGTGTGATGCTGGTTGTTTCACAAATGACGGGACTCTCATCAACGACATCTTTGGCTTTGGCATGGTTTATTATCGTTGTTTACACTGTTGCTGGTGGCTTTCATGCTGTTGCAAAAACTGATGTGGTTCAAGCGTTCATAATGCTTATTGCTTCTTTGTTCCTACCCTTTTCAATGCTTAGGTCTTATGGAGGTATTCAGAATCTTGTTCAATCTTCTTCTCTGGATGCAGGAGTTGCTGTTTCTGATATATGGGCGATGGCTCCGCTTGGAGCTGTTATAGGGATTGGTTTAGCAGGAGGCTTTAAGATGATGTCTGAGCCGAGGCAGATTTCTAGATTTTTTGCAATAGATAATAAAGAAATAAAAAAAGGAGAGAAGATAGCTTTGTGGACTTTAGCAGTTTCCTATCTTTTTATACTGCCTGTAGGGTTTTTGTCTAGAGGTTTTTTAAATTCTTATGAGGGTGATCTTGATGCAATTGTTCCAACATTACTATCAATGCCAGAGGTTGTTCATCCTTTTTTGGGTTATGTTTTTCTTGCAGCCTTCCTTGCTGCTGCTATGAGTAGTTTAGATTCAATATTACTTGCTGTTTCAGGAAGTGTTCAGAGAGGCTTTTTTCACAACAAAACAAGAAATGAATTGTTTTCAACAAGAGTTATTGTTGTAGTTTTAAGCATACTTCCTGCTTTTTTGGTTTTGTATAATCCTGCAGAGATAATTGCATTAACAACTTTATCAGGAGCAGTTTTTGGAGCGGCATTCCTTCCTTCTCTGATTCATTCTCTCTATAGTAAAACTGTACCAATCAAAGCAGCATGGGTATCGCTTATTGCGGGCTTTTCTTCAGTTTTGATCTGGAAATTTTATATTATTGCAAATTGGCCAAGTTTTAAAATGATTCATGAGGTTGTAGCAGGAACTTTAATCTCCTTCCTTCTTTTTTATTTAGTTAAAGGTAGAGATGATTAAGGATATCAAGATAAGAGTTGCTGCTATAGTCAGCCATGAAAACAAGATACTTTTTAACAGGCAAGAGATTCCTGGTAAAGCGTGCGTTTATTCACTGATGGGAGGACATCTTGAATTTGGAGAATCTGTTAAAAATTGTTTGGTGCGAGAGTTCAAAGAAGAGCTTGAGTGGGATATTGAAGTTCAGAATCTTCTTTATGTTTGCGAGAATTCATGGCTTGAAGAGGACCCTGAAGATTTTAACTTTAATCAAAAAATGCATGGTGTTGAATTGTATTTTTATGCAAAATTGAAAAAAAAATTAATTGGCAAGGATCCTAAGACTGAAGAGGAACATCTTTGGCCAGGATGGTTTTCGAAAAAAGATATAGAAAAAGATGGAAAGATTGTTCCTTCTTTTTTAGAGGAAAGGCTTTTTGAGGATATGGAAAAAGGGTTCTCTTCGAAAGTTAAATTCTTTACAGCTGGTTTTTGATTTATTGGTTTTTTATTTTTTCTTTTACTCTTTGAGACACTTTATCAATTTCTTTTGATATTTGGCATTCCCAAAACCTCATAACAACCCATCCTTCTTTTTTAAGCCTTATGTTCGTTTCTGCATCTCTTTTTTTATTTTGCTTAAGCTTTTCATCCCAGTATTTTTTATTTGAAGATGGTTTTTTGTAACAGGATGGACACCCATGCCAAAAACATCCATCAACAAAAATTGATATTTTTTTGCCAACATAGCAAATATCAGGTTTTCCAGGTGCTTTGATGTAGTTTAACCTGTAACCTCTATATCCTGAATGCCAAAGATTTTTTCTTAGAGTTATTTCAGGCTTGGTATTTTTCCCTCTTATTCGAGACATTATCTTGGATCTTGTTTTCTTGGAAACCCTATCGGTCATTTTGAGTTCATAATGAAAGACATTGCTCCAAGTGAAGCATTGCCTTTCTCGTCATGGTTTTTTATGTCTGTTACCCTTTTGTCTTTTTCAAGTGTTTTTTTGGTCATTTCTCTCAAGACCCCCCCACTCTTCCCATGAATGACTGTTGCTTTTTTGATCTCATGTAAATCCAGGTCGTCAAGCCAGTTTAAAAGCATGTCCTCAGCTTCTTCAAATCTTTTTTTGCGAATGTTGAGTATTTTTGAAGGAGGAGATATCTCTGGAGATTCCCATGATGCACCCTTCATCCATCCTCCGGGAATAAAAATTTACCTGGATCATTAAAGAAATCAGCTCTAAACACACAATTAAAACCTTTTTTCTTCCACACTGGGATTATTCTTGCATCTCTATGTGTTACTAATCCAATTGTTTTTATTGATTGTGGTAAGTCAGGAAATTTGTCAATGGATTTTGGATTTTGGGCCCCTAAGTCGACAATTACGAAATCCCATTTTTTTTCTGAAATCCTTTCAGGAACATCCTTTGGTTCAACATGTTCAACTTCATAACCAGTTGCATTTAATGAAACTTTTATGTGTTCTCCTAGCAGTAAGTTAGGTATGCTCAGCAGGACATCTTCATTTATTTTCATGAATTGGTATTTTTTTCCATAACGATTTAATGATTAAAAATCCTATTAAGCCCATTATTGCAAATGGCAATAAGTTTGTTGGCGCTTCAGGCGATAAGACATCTCCAAATAGATTATTTTTAGCAAGCATGATTGATATAGCATTTACAAGACAATGCATCAGTGCGCTATACCATATGGTTCCAGTTCTTAATGTAATCATTGCAAAAATAACCCCAAGAACAAAGGTGTACAGGAACCTTGAAGGATCTAGATGCATAAGCGCAAAAAGAGATGAGCTTATTAGTATTGCCCTACTGTTTCCAAGTTTTTTAAATCCATGTAGAAGAAAGCCTCTGAAAACCAACTCTTCAGCTATGCCTGGCATTACTGCAACTATAAATAACAAGGAAATCAATGAGTTTTCATCAAATATCATCTGCATTATTTTCGTAAACTCCTCACCCATTGGCCAAATTGATTCTCCAATATATCCAAAAAGCATTCCGAAAAGCCAAGCACCTATACTTATAAAAAATAACCATGGCTTGGGTTGAAATCTTTTCAAAGAGGTAATATAGTCATTTTTTAAACCTAAGAATTTGTTTATAAAGTGAGGAAGCATTACAAGTGCTGTTATTTGTGCAAGAAAGGTTCCATAAAGTATTGATTTCCCCTCTGACATACTCGGGCTTAACCGGGCTTCAAATACAAAACTGAATATCGCAAAGGCTATAAATATCAATATAAATGAGATTATTGATTCAGAGCTCGTTGCATACCTTTCTCCTTTTCTCTGTTTGTTCCACCATTGCTTCCAGTTTATTCCGCCCACACCAAGTATTGTATTTTCAGATTTGAATTGTTCTGCAGCTAAGTTTAAAAAAACAAAACCAAGAAAAGTTGTCCATGCCGCGGATATCCAAGATATCAATGTTCCTGATGCGGTAAGCCATGATTTTAAGGATATCCCAGCTCCAATTCCTGGTATCCAATTCATCCAACTAGACGGACTGTCTGTGCTTAGGCTTAAAAAAGCTCCTATCATGAAAATCAAAACAAACGGATGAAGGTAACTGCTTGCTTCTTTTGTAGATTTTGAAGATCCTGCAATGTAAAGAAGAGCTCCACTGAAAAATATTATCATTGGTATCGAACCTAAAACCGTAAGTAGGAAATGAGAGTAAAAACTCAAACCCATTTGTCCTTGGGATATTATGTTTATCGAAAGCATCAAGAGCCCTATATTTAATGCAATTGCAAATATTGCAAGAGATGCAATTACAAGAAATTTTCCAAATATTATTTCTTTAGATGTTATAGGGAGAGCTAAAAGGCTTTCTGCAGTACCTCTTTCTCTTTCACCTGTCATTGAGTCTATTGCCGGGTGAGCTAAAAGATTAATGACCATTAATAAAACTATAAGTGGCAAGAATTGAGCAAGCTCAAAGCCTGAGATTTCTTCTTCAGGGGCTATATTGATAATCTTTATATCTGGAGGATTGAGTATTTCTTCAGCGATATTGTTCGCTTTCAGTGTGTTTTTGATTTTTTCTAAATTCCAATTTTTTACATAGTCTTCAAGCAGGGTTTTCGCTCTTTGAGACCTTCCATCACTTCTAGCCCCGTCAAAATGTATTTCAAATTCATCATTATTAAGTTCAATATACGCATCAATATTTTTGCTTTTGAGCGCATCTAGCAAATCTGATTTTGAGATTTTTTTGAATTCAACATTATTTTCTTCAGACTCAAAGGGAATCTCATTTGAAAAACTTTCAGTAACGCCTATCGTGTAATTTTCTTCCAGCCTTTTGTTTGATGTTTGTGCTTCTTGTATCCCAGCTATAAGTAAAAAAAGTGGCACAAATACTGCAGGCAATATAACCATTGCGATAATAGTTCTAATATCACGTATCAGCTCTGTCCCATCTTTGATGAAAATTGCTTTAACTTGATTCCATCTCATTGTTGCACACCAGCTATCTTTAAAAATGATTTTGAAAGACTTTGTTCAGGCCATTGGTTTTTTTTCCAGCTTGCTACAGACTTGCCATCAGATAGAACAACTATTGAGTCTGCTATTTTTTCAGCAATCCAAACTTGATGAGTTGAAATCAGTATCCCTCTGCCTTCAGCCTTAGCTTGGTTTAAATCTTGGATTATCTTAGTTGTTGCAACTAGATCAAGTGTCGCAGTAGGTTCATCTAGTATTAAATAATCAGTATTTCTTGCAAGGGCTCTAGCGATAAGAACTCTTTGTTTATTTCCCGTAGAGAGTGTTTCCATTCTTTTTTCTGCATACTGTTCAATACTTAATGCTTTTAAGTATTTTTCAGTTTGGTTGATTGCTTTTTTTTCAGTGAGGCCCTCTGCTCGTAATGAGAACAATATATGCTCTTTTGCAGTTAATCTTTTGTATGTGCCTGCATCCGCATGAACATAAGCTAAAGATTGACGAAGCTCTAATGAGCTTGTTTCCTTGTTGTTTAAAAGTATCTTTCCGGAATCTGGCTTAAGCAATCCTATTAAGGTTCTTATTGTTGTTGTTTTCCCTGCTCCATTAGCTCCAAGAAGAGCTACAATTTCACCTTTTTTTATGTCTAGAGAAACATTTTTACAGGCTTGTGTTCCCTCTATAGTTTTTTGAATATTTTTTAAAGATATGCTCACATTCTTGAAGGTACTGATATCCCAAAGATTTTTAATGTCTCTTCTAGTGTTTTTAATGTGCAGTAGGCCAAGTTGATCCTAAATTTTTCTAATTCAGGATCTTTATTAATGATTGGGCTTGAATGGTAAAAGTTTGAAAATGCTTTTGACAGCCTGTGAAGTGACTCTAGCAAAGGAGTTGGGCTTATGGTTTCAAAAGATCTTTTTAATTCATTTTGGATAGTAAAAATGTTAAAAATAAGAGTTTTTTCATCTTTATTCATTTTTGTTTTTTCAAATTTAAGATTAGGCTGTATTCCGCTTTTTTCTATGACTCTTTTACATCTAACCGCAGCATATTGCAAATAAGACCCTGTTTTTCCCTCATTAGACAGTACCTCTTCCCATTTGAAGGATATTCTTTTATTGAAGTCTCTTGAGAACATTAAATGTTTTAAAGCTCCTGTTGTTACTTTCTCAAGATCTTTTTTTGAAATTTTTTGACTTGATTTTGATTTTGTAAATTTTTTAGCTTCTTCCCATAATTCAGAAAAAGCAACAATGTTTCCTGACCTACTTGACATTTTTCCCTCAGGCAAATCAACCATTTCATATCCAATATGAATCAATTCTGACAGCTTTTTATCTTGTTCTAGTATTTTAAAAATCTGTTTGAAGTAAAAGCTTTGTGGAGCACCTACAACATAAAAAGACTTATTTGTTTTGTATTGGTTTTGTTTCAATTCTGCTAATGCAAGATCTTTTGCTGAGTACAGAGGCAATCCATCAGATCGTAACAGTGGCAATACATCTAATTTATTGCTGTTGTATGGTTCTTTTTTAAAGTCAACCAAAACAGACCCGCCTTCTTTTTCAGCTAAGTTTTTGTTTACAAGTTTATTTGATATTCGAATTGCATCTTCCTCTACATCTGATTCATAATATATTTTTTCAAAATCAACATCGAGAAGTCGGTATATTTTTTCAAAGGCATCCATGCACCATTTTTTTGTTTTCTTCCAGTCTTTTACGAGTTCTGGATCCTTGTTTTTCCACCTTTCTGCAATTTCATTCTGCAGATCCAAATCTTTTTTCCAGTTGATTGCAGATTTATTTAGGTTTTTAAAATTTTCTGAATGAAGGCGGCCATCAGTTGATTTTTTCAAGATTTTGCTGATTAGAAATTTGTTTTTTTTGAATTTTTTAAATTTTTCACCTATTTCAAAATCTGAATCTTGATTAAGTAGATCTTTTACACTCCATGCTTCTTTAATAAAATTTTCCCTCGATCCTGATTCTCTTTGTGCCCATTGTGAGTAGTATTCACCAAGCCATCTGGAGAGATCAAGGTTAGGTTCTTGCTCTAGTGTTGGCGGTTTTGGCTTTCCAGCTAGCTCCCAACCTAAGAGAGCCTTAAGGACATGGGTTCCTATATCACCTATATAGTTTGCTGGAATAACATTTATTCCAAATTTTCTTGCTATCCTAACTATGAAATCGCCAGTAACAACATTTCTAAAATGGCCTATATGGAATGCTTTGTGTGTGTTTGGTTGAGAGTATTCAACAATCCATTTTTGTTCATCTCTCTCTTGGTCAAAAACATTTTTATTTGTTGAGTAGAAGTTAAAGATACTTTCTGCAAGTTCCTCATAGTTTGGTTCAATTTTGAGTGATTTGTTTTCATTGGTTACAGATTTGATAAGTTTTGTTTTTCTTATTTTTTTTAAATCACTTTCTTTTGAGCCTCCCCATCGAATTGAATTGGTGCAAACAAATGTTAGGCTCTTGTCCTCTCTTCTTAATGAAGCAGCATGTTTTTCTCCGGGCTTTATTTCCGAAAGCATGTCATTGACATTCATTGTGAAGATATCCCAAGGGTGTTTATTCATAGTTGCTAAGTACCATCATAAGAAACTTTTCGAAACCTAAGCCTGCTTTTTGCGCACTTAAGGGCAAAAGGCTTAAATCTGTCATTCCCGGTATTGTATTTGTTTCAAGGTACCATATATTCTTATTATCGATTATGAAATCTGATCTCGAGAAAGACCTGCAGCCAAGTGCTTTATGAGCATCTAATGCATACTTTTTTATTTTATTTCGAATTGCTGTTTCTAAATTTTTTGGTTTTTTTATATATTCCGTTTCTCCAGATGTATATTTTGATTTATAGTTATAAAAAGATTCTTTTTTTGGCTTTATTTCTATAATGCCTAATGGTTTTGTTTTTTTATTTGTTTCTATAACGCCAACTGTTAGCTCCCTACCTTTTATGTATGGCTCAACAAGGCATTTTTTTGATACTGATAAATTTTCCCAATCTTCGTCTGTTTCAACTAATGTGGTGTCTATGCTGGAGCCTTCATTTATTGGTTTGACTATTAACTTGTTATCAAAGTCCTTGAATTTAGGCTTTTTATTTTTGTCATATATTTTTTGTGGAAGAACAGGAATTCCTTTTGAGGTCATTAATTTTTTTGTTTTTACTTTATCTAAAGCAAGGGAGCTTTGTTTTGCTTTGGATCCAACGTATTTGATTTCATGCAATTCTAAAAATGCTTGAATTGCACCATCTTCACCCCCTCCTCTCCCATGAAGGCATGGAAAAATCAGTATGTTTTTTAAATCCTCTTCAAGCAAGGTAAGGAGATTGTCTGCGATTTTTATATCTTTTTTTTCCGTACGAGAATGAAAGCTTTTTATTGCTTTGTAAGTTTGAGCCATTGAGTTTAAGCTCACATCTCTTTCGGTAGACCAGCCCCCTCCAAGGACAATTATTTTCTTCATTTGAATATTATTGAAGGTTTCTTTGACCACAATTCGCAATCCGTAAGGATCATTGGGGGGTCATTGACAACTACAGTATGTTCATAATGCGCTGTTAGAGAGTGATCTTGAGTTACAACAGTCCATCCATCAGATTTTGTATATGTCTTTGTGTTTCCTTGAGATGCCATTATTTCTATTGCTATACATTGATTGCTAGACAGCGTTTCTCCCGTTCCTTTTGTTCCAAAATTTGGAATAAGAGGTTCTCCATGCAGTATTGTTCCTATACCATGTCCAAAAAGCTCTGCACTAGGGTTGTAGCCTTTTCTTAACAATACTTCTTGTGTAGCAAAGCCTATATCGCCAGTTTTTTTTCCAGGTTTTGCTTGTTCTATTGAGCTGTAGAGAGAGTCCCACACACAGTCTAGAAAGTCCATGTTTTTTTGAGATATTTGACCAACTGGATATGTGTATGCAGAATCAGAGTACATCTTTTCAAAAATGACTCCAAAATCAACTGTAACGATGTCGCCCTCAAGAAGTATTCTGTCCGAAGGGAAACCATGCACAAAGTCTTCATTGACGCTTATGCATGTAGCAAATGGGTAGTTGTTGTAGCCTTGAAAAGCAGGTTTTGAGTTTCTTTCTTTTATTTCTGCTAAAACCATATTTTCAATCTCTATTGTTTTTATTCCAGGTTTTATAAACTGTTTTAATGCTAGCAGCACTTCGCCAGTTATTTTTGCGCTTTGCTTAGATTTGTTTAATGATTTTTTATCAAGTATTTGTATGTTTGATTTATTCATGATTTTTAATCTCGCTAAATTTTATCAATTTTATTGATGAATCTTCTTTGAAAAACATTTTTAATTTTTCATTTATAAGTGTAGATAATTCAATTTCTCTTTGCCATGAGTATTGACAGCCCTCTATAACTTTTTTATTTATCGATCCAGGCCTGCAAGGCATGTCTGTAATTCCATTTTTTAAATTTTTTAAAATTTTTAAAAAACCTGGGAGCGTGATTGATGGCTCGTCATAAAAGTCTTCAGAGAGGTTGTCAGGTGTGTTTACGCTTCGTGCTTTAGCTGCATCTTTCTGCCAAGGGAAGAAGGTTCTAATTGGAATTTTTTCTAATCTTGCAATATCTAAAGCAATTTCAAAAATTTTTGGATTATTTTCCATTTCATCTGAGCAACATATCCATTTAGGAACAAATGACTCTTTCGCTTTTTTTAACTGAGCATAAAATTCCTTTTCAAGTTCTTTTGTTTTAGCATTAAGCATCAGCTCCCTTCCGCTTCTTAAAAAATCACCTTTATTGTCGATTAAAGAATTGATTCCACTTTGCAAAATCGGCTTGCCCTTTGTTGCATTTAGCTGGATTCCCAATTCGGTTTTTGTTTTCTTTAAGGCTTTTAGGAATTTTGATTTTTTTGATGTGTTTATGATTGCTACATTTTTGAGAATGCCTTCTTTGCAGGCTCTTATTATGCCTTTGTCTATAGCTTCAAACAATCCAAAGTCATTTGCTGCAAGGATGAGTTTTTTACTCATTAACTGTTTGGATGTTTCTATTCCACCATTCCTCTGGAAAATTCCATATTATTCCAGATTTTGAAAATTGAACAATTGATTCGTTTGGATAAAAAATAACATTAAGCTCAAAATTGTTTTCAGTACACCTGATAGCCAATGATACCTTTTTTGTTAAGTTTGTTACATTGGCTGGTCTTGCACCTTCTGGCCAGGTTTCAGAAAACACCTGAGTCCATTTTTCTTGACTTTCTGAAGAAAGTGATTCTCCGTTTTTTTCAAAATCACATTGTTTTGAATCTTCTAGTTCCAAAAAAACATTTCTATAAATGGTTTCGTTTGTTTTCAAAATCAAATCTGGCTTCCAGTCTTTTTCCATATAGAAGCCACCAAATGAATCCCCCCAAGAAGCCCAGTAATCTTCGTAAGGGTTTAGCATTATCTCGAGAGGTTTTTCATCATCATATTTTTTTATTGAAATCTTGACAGCCGGGTCACTTAGAAAGTCTCTATAGTTTAATCTTTCCCCCTCTGTCGTTCCAATTGTTTCAATAATTTTTTGAACCTTGTTTCCCGAAACAGGCAAGTCTGTGCTTAAATCTTGCCATTGATTGCCTTCTGTTCTTTTTAGATCCCATAAAACTATTTTCTCAAAATCACTAAAGCCCGGTATGTTTAGATATTTTGTGTTCACATGAGCAGAAATGCTTTCCACCTCATCAGGTTTTATTTTCGTCAACCTTTTGTCAACCCATGACTCAACCTTGCCAACAAAGGATTGATAGATGTCAAAGTCAATGAGGTGAATTGTTTTGTCATTTTGAAACTTTAAATAAGCTTTCTCAGATGATTCTGGAGATCCGATATAAAAAATTGATTCCCTGTAATTGGATCTCACGGTAATCTTGATTGCATTTGGGCCCAATCCATATTCTTCATATTTCTCAATCGGTTCAAAAGAGTCAAGTGCTTTTATTTCTTTAAGTGACTTAAGTGCTATATTTAGTTTTGTTTTTTCGGGACTGTATCCATTTGGGAAGTTTAAGACCCACTTATCCGTGTAATTCATGAAATGAACCTCTAGGTCATCTGATTGTTTTTGCAATAGCAACTCTTGATGCTTCAGGTTGTTTATCCATTTTAGGGTGTTTGGTTTTGGCTTCATGAATTGGATGCTGAAATAAGCAAGTATTGGAAATGTCAAAAATATTAAAAATTTATTATTTTTCATTTCGATTTTCTTTTCACCTGAGTTACTATCACCTGAGACAAAACAGCAAGGATCAAGCCAAGATAAAGCATGACCACTTTTAGAATTTCTTGTTTATTGATTGAAATTGGATTCAGGTCTCTGTTCTTTGAAGGCACAGCTATCATTTCTTCTCTATCCGAAAGCCAATTAACAATATTTAATATGAAGTTATTGCTAATCGGTAATGCTTGTTGAATTATATTATCTGCTATGTCTGAATCCGAAACAATAACTCTTTTTTTGTTTTCTTCAATATTTTCTTGAGCAAGAGCTATAAGAAACGGTCCATGCTTTTCAAATTCATCCTTTTTTTCATTTCCATTTTCTTCAATCCAGGTTTGGATGCCACTGTATACTAAATTTGAATCTAGCCATTTTGGACTTTTGGATATTATTGATTTAGCAGTTGAGAAAAGCATAAATTCATCTATGTTTTCAACTATTGGATGTGAGGTCAAGTTGTTTGGAGATGAAAGTATTATCAATGGGTCAAAATCTTCTTCAAATGAATCGTTTATATAGTTTTTACTAATTTCTATCCCCTCTTCCTCAAGCCATTTAGAAAGAGCGCTCTGCTCGGATCCTTCAAATATTACTAAAAGGTTTTTGATTGTTGATATCTTTTCTATTTCTGAATTTAAAAGATTCCCACTGCCCCCAACTATTGCAACAATTTCACAATCAGATTCGTTTTCTTCATAAAGATTCAATGTTTTTATTTTGTAGGCTCGATTGAGCAGTGAATTTTTTATTGCCGTGATTCCTTCTTCTCCATAAAGTTCTTTTTCTCCATGCCCTTGCACAAAGCATACATTTTTCACATCTTTAGAGAAACCATAAAGAGCATTAACTAAACCTTCTTCATCATTTGTATTCATGATTATCTGTTTGTCGCCTTGCACTATGTATATTTGATTTTCTCTAGCATTGAACCTTAATGCTGCAGATGGCTCCCTATTGGGATTTATGAATTTGTAAGTAATTAATTTATTTTCTTTGCTTAATTGTTCAAACATGCTTTCAAGATTTGCTTTATTCGCAATTTGTTTTGTTGTTTTTTCATAAGGGTCATCAAAGAAAGCAAATATTTCTGTTTTTTCATTTATTTCTTTTGTTATTTTTTTTGCTTCCTCTGAAATTGATCTGATTTTATTTCTTGTCAAATCAAGTGGTTTAAGGTTTACTTTTGCAAAAATAAAGAGTCCAGAAAATACAAAAAGAGTCAGTATTATTGAGGGCAAATGATCTTTCAGGCTATCTTTTTTCTTTGTTGTTAGTTCCTTTATTGTCAATGCAAGAACAAATGCAAAAAAAGAAATTAAAACTTTAGGTTCTTGAAGATTTTTTTCAAGCATGGTTGTTGTTGCAAAAGCTATTCCTGACAAGGCTAAAAAAAGTGATGTTAATTTTATTTTTTTAATATTTTTTTTCATTTCCAGCCTTTCAACTCCATTGTTTTTTTTGTCAAAAGAAACCAAAATAATCCAAAAAATATAAAGTAAAGAACATTTTCAGGGTTTACTATACCTTCAGAAAAATTAGCTAATTTTTTCTGAAAGCCTAATTCTGCAAGTCCCTGAAGGAGCGCGTTGGTATTTGTGTTTTCCAAGAAGCCAATAAACCAAAAAGAAAGAAATACTGGAAAGGATATTGAAAATGCAGCTGTCAGATTCTCTGTGATTGAAGATATGAATACTCCAAGCCCTGACAATGCAAAAGAAAGCAATATTAAACCTATCAGGCCACTTAGGTAATGGCCATAATCAATGACGCCAAACTTGCCCAGCCAGACAATTCCTATTGTTGGGAGGGATAAAATAGCAAAAATTAAAATTGTAGAAGCTATAAGCTTTCCAAGGATTATGCTAGATGCTTTAATCGGTTGTGAAAGAAGAAATTCAAGAGTGTTTTCTTTTCTTTCAAGGCATATTGTTGATATTGTTATGAACGGTGAGAAGAGAACCCCTAGGAAACAAGAGTCAAGAAGAAGGACTGTCATTGGGCCATCATTCCAGTTTCCAGGTGTGGAAAATGGATCTGAATAATTCATAAGGTTTAGAGTTAAAAAATAACCCTGAATCAACAGAAGGCCAATCAATCCAATCCAAACACTGACCCCTTTGTTGTGGCCCTGCAGCTCTTTTGTGATTATTTTTTTAACTGTGTTCATTTTTCTTTTATTGTTTTCAGGTAAATTTTTTTAAGGTTTTTGTCTTTTATCTCTGAGTCAAATTTTATTTTTCCACCAGAAAGGATGAACGCTCTAGAGCATAGTTGCTGAATTATTTCTAACCTATGGCTAGACATCACAAAAGAAGTGCCTTCTTGATTCTTGATATCTTTGATAGTTTTTTCAAAATTTACAATTTGTTCAGGGTCTAGTCCGGTTGTTGGTTCATCTAGGAATACTATTTCAGGCTTGCCTATTAATGATAAAGCCAATGCAACTCTTTGCCTGAAACCTCTTGAAAGAAATTTATTCAATCTATTAGAAATTTTTTTTATTTTTGTCAATTCAGCAACTCTTTCGTATTCTTGTTCAGGGTTTTTTATTGAGTGTAGATTGATTGCTAGAGATATTTGTTCACGAGGTGTCATGTTTGAGTAAAGGGGTAATTTTTCTGGCAGGTATCCAATTTTATTCTTAATTAGATGGCTGTATTCTGAATAATTTTTATCTTTAAATTGAATCTGACCATTATCCTGCTTAAGAAAGCCAGACAAGATTCGCAATGTAGTTGTTTTTCCTGCTCCATTTGGTCCGAGAAAGCCCACAATACTGCTTTTTGGAATTTTAAAATTCAAGTTATCAAGTATTTTTTTACCTGAAAAGCTTTTAGTTAAATTATTAACAGTTAGCAACATAATGCTTATCTTAAAACTATTACTTATATTCCTGATTGAGAAATTAGAATATTTCCAAGTATGCTAACAGTTCCAAAAATCAAAAACTTTTCAAAAGATGAAAAATTGATTGCTTTGACGGCTTATGACAGGCCTTCTGCCATTTCTGCAGACAAGGCGGGCGTGGATATCGTCTTGGTTGGAGATTCTCTTTCTAATGTTATTTTGGGTAATGAAAATACAACCTCAATAGGCATGAAAGAAATGACTTATCATGTTACTGCTGTTTCTAAATTTATTAATAGCAGTTTAATTGTTGCCGATCTTCCTTTTGGTTCAGTTCAGTCTGGTTTACAGGTTGCTTCTGGACATGCGTGTGAGTTGATTAGATGTGGAGCTAATGCAATAAAGATTGAAGGTGGAGAGGAGGTTCTAGAGCTAGTTGAGCATCTAACAAAGCATGGCGTTCCTGTTATGGGTCACGTGGGTTTAACGCCGCAAAAAGTAGAGCAGATTGGAGGGCATTTGGTTCAAGGAAAGACAGCAAAAGACTCAAAAAGAATTTATAAAGAAGCGAGATCTTTGGAGAGTTCAGGTGTTTTTTCGATTGTTCTTGAGTGTGTTCCTATGCAGTTAGCGAAAAAGATAACTTCAGATACGAATGTTCCAACTGTCGGTATAGGGAGTGGTCCTTGTTGCAATGGTCAAATTCTTGTATTCCATGATTTAATTGGATGGCATCAAGGGAAATTTAAATTTTTGAAAAAACCTTTTGGTGACGTCTCGAGAGAGATCAATAATGCTATAAGCTCTTTTTCAGAGTCTGTAAAAAAAGGCTCTTATCCAAGTGCTGATGAATCTTGGTCCATTTCAGAAGACTTAATTGAAGATCTCGAACAATGAAAAAGAAAATTTTCGTGCCCACTATGGGAGCATTGCATAAGGGTCATGCTTCACTAATAAAGGAAGGTTCAAAAATTGGCGATGTTATTGTCTCCATATTTGTTAACCCAACACAATTTGGAGCAAATGAAGATTTTGACAGTTATCCGAGAAGGAAGGAGGATGATTTTGCTTATGCTATTTCTTCAGGAGCGAAAGAGGTATGGTTCCCTACCTTGGATGAAATTTACCCAGATGGTCCTTTTATAAGTGAGAGCTCTGGTGAGCTCGGATCTATCCTAGAGGGTTCTTTCAGGCCAGGTTTTTTTGACGGAGTTCTAACTGTTGTTAAAAAGTTATTTCAGATTGTTGAACCTGATGTTGCCATTTTTGGTGAGAAAGATTGGCAACAGCTAGTTTTGGTTAAAGAGTTTTCAAAAATGTTTAATGGTCCTGAGATAATGAGCGTTAAAACAAAAAGAGACAATAATGGTCTTGCTCTGTCTTCTAGGAATTCCTATCTGTCTAAAGACGGATATAGTCAATCTTTATACATTCCAGAAGCTTTATTGAAAGTGAAAACCGCCTGGAGTGAAGGTTTAAGAGACGTAAGGACTCTAGAAGCAATTGGTATTGACTTTTTATCAGAAAAAATTAGTAAAATTGACTATTTAGAAGTAAGGCCCAGTTTTTTGTTGCCAAAATTGGACATCTTGAATCAGGATGCTAGAGTTTTGGTAGCGGCTTGGGTTGAAGGAACAAGATTGATAGATAATGAGGAGTTGACTTTATGAGAGAGATGCTTAATTGCAAAATTCACGGAGGATATGTAACTAATTCCGATCTTGATTACGAAGGTTCTTGTGGCCTTGGTCCTGATTTGCTTGAAGCTTCAGGCATTCTTCCTTTTGAGAAGATATCGGTTTTGAACATTTCAAATGGAAAAAGGATTCACACTTATGTTATCAAGGAAAAAGAAGACAAGGCTATAACTTTAAATGGAGCTGCGGCTCATTATTTTAAAAAAGGTGACAAGGTCATTATTCTGTGTTATAAATTACAGGGTGAACATTGTATTAAAAATCATAAGGCGAGGATTGTTATTCTAGATTCAGATAATTCTATAAAATCAAATTCTTTAAGAGGCCTTGACTATGAGTAGCTTTAAAGAGGCCGCTAAAAGGGTTATGTTGGCTGAGTCAAAGGCAATCCTTTCTGCTGCTGACCTTCTAGACAAAGGTTTTGAAGATGCTTTCAATATTGTTATGGCATCTTCTGGGAGTTTTGTTATTTCAGGTATAGGAAAATCAGGATTAATTGGCAGAAAGATATCATCTACACTTGCCAGCCTGGGAACACCTAGTGTTTTCATGCATGCTGGAGAAGCTTTGCATGGTGATTTGGGTCTAATTTCAGAAAATGATGTAGCGATGTTGATTTCAAACTCTGGAAATACAACTGAAATTCTTGGTTTGATACCTTCTTTAAAAATGAGAAAAATACCTATTATTGCACTTACAGGCAATTTAAGTTCAACACTTGCAAGAGAAGCAGATGCTGTTTTGAACTCTTTTGTTTCAAGGGAGGCTGATCAGCATGATCTAGCACCAACCTCATCTACAACCGTAATGATGGCTTTAGGAGATGCTTTAGCTGTAGCCTTAGCTGAAGAAAGAAACTTTACCCCATCAGACTTTGCGATGTATCACCCTGGAGGCTCTCTCGGCAATGCTTTATCGAAGGTTCATCAATGGATGGTTAGGGATGATTTACCAATAGTTGATCCGGATGATACTTTGCAGTCTTGTGTTATAAGGATGTCAGCTGGGAATCTTGGAGCTGTAATTTTGGTCAAAGGGGACAAGGTAGAGGGCATATTCACAGATGGCGACCTGAGAAGACTTTTTGAAGGAAATGATTCTTTGGATAATTTGGTGTCTCAAAAGATAGTAAATATTGCTAACAAAAATCCAAAAATAATAAATAAAAATGATTTAGCCAGCTCAGCATTAGAAAAAATGGAATCAAATGCAATAACTGTAATGCCGGTTGTTGATGGGAGTTCTAATTTAGTAGGTGTTATTCATTTGCACAATCTTGTTCAAGCTGGAATGGGAGTAAAGAAAAATGGAAAATAAATTGAAATCTGTAGCGGAAAAAATGTGGAAAACTAGAGCTTCTAATGTTAGAGAGAGTTTGTCAAAGAGCATTTTGGTAGATGGTTACCATCTTGTCTTAGATCTTGAAAAGAGCAAAGGTTCGATCCTGGTTGACGCTTCAGACAACAAGGAGTACATAGATCTTTTTAGCATGTTTGCGAGTCAGCCAATTGGTGTTAATCATGAATCTTTTCTAGATGATGATTTTTTGTTGAAGTTAGGTGTTGTTGGTTCCCATAAGCCTGTTAATTCAGACGTTTACACTCAACCATATGCTGATTTTGTAACTGCTATGTCGAGAGTTGTGACAAATGAATATCCACATCTTTTTTTCATAGAGGGAGGTTCTTTGGCTGTTGAAAATGCCTTGAAGGTAGCTTTTGATTGGAAGATGCGTAAGAATCTTGAATCAGAAAAAGAAGTTCATGAAAACCTTCTTTCAATTGCCCATTTGGAAAAATCCTTTCATGGCAGGTCAGGATACACTTTAAGCTTAACCAACACTGCAGATCCAAGAAAAACAATGTTTTTTCCTAAGTTCGACTGGCCTAGGCTACCCTGCCCTTCTAGAACTTTTCCAGAGACAGAAAGCTCCCTGGCTTCTTTGATTGAAAAAGAGAAAGATTTCATAGACAAGCTTGACTCCTTTGAAAAAGAGCACCCAAATCAAATAGCAGCTGTTCTAATGGAGACTATCCAGGGAGAAGGTGGAGACAATCATTTTCGAAATGAATTTTTAGCAAAAGTTAGATCTTGGTGTGATTCAAATGATGTTTTGCTTATTTTCGATGAGGTTCAAGTTGGAATGGGCATAACTGGTAATTGGTGGGCTTGGCAAGGTACGGACGTTAAGCCGGATATTTTTTCTTTCGGAAAGAAATCTCAAGTTTGTGGAATAGCTGCTAGCAGTCGGATTGATGATGTTGATAATTGTTTCAAGGTAAGCAGCAGGATAAATTCAACATGGGGTGGAAATTTAGTTGACATGGTTAGGGTTACAAAATATATAGAAATCATTGAAAAAGAAAATTTGCTTGACAATTGCAGTCAAGTGGGTGCCTTTTTACTTCAGGGTTTAAAAGATATGGCTAAAGATTTTGATGACCTGGTTAGTAATGTTAGAGGTGCTGGCCTTATGTGCGCTTTTGATCTACCTAACGAAGAAATTAGAGATACTGTACGGTCTCTCCTTGTTGAGGAAGGGGTTTTGATATTAGGTTGTGGAGATAGATCCTTGAGGTTTAGACCTGTATTGGATGTTTCAAAAGATGTTATAGCTAAAGCTTTAAATTTGATAAGAAAGGTTTTGAATAAAGTTTGAAAGTAAAGTCTGAAAAGTTTTATGTAATTATTGTTCTAATTTGTGTTTTGTCGTTTTTTGTGATTGATGTCTCTTCCGGAATTCTAGAACATCCTGAAAATGAAAAGACATTAATTGCTGAGAACCCTACTTCAAATTGTCATCTGAGTGATTTTGGTTATTCTGACTCTGGTTTTTTAAAAGATTTTAAAGAATGCTTGTCGTTAGTTTATGGATATGCACTTACCCATTCCGATAAGATTACTTTTTTTCTTGATCAAGGTGTTGGCTTGCAAGGCACACCATCTTTGATAAAGGCTGAATACGGTAAAAGACTAACTGTTTCAAGAGAGCTAAAAAGCGATGAGGGCATTGTTTTTGTTCAGGATGATTTTGAAATATATTTTTTTAATTCTGATGAAAATTTGAATTTTGCCAATAATCAATTAATGAATTGGGAAAGTTTAAATGCTGTTTTTATACCATTAAAATTTTTTAATCTAGAAAAACGAATCCTTCTTCTTGGTTCAAACAATGACCCTCTGGTTCTTTCTAAAAAAATAAAAGATCTAATTGAAAATTAATTTAGCAATTTTTTCACCAGCTCTTAAGCCTTTACTTTGAGGGTTTTTTAGTTTTTTTATTTTTTTCAAAGTTTTTATAAATAATGTGCAACTTGCATCTTGTGAAAGAACTTCAGCCGTATATTCTGCAGCATGCTCTTCGGCATTTGCAAACTGATGATTGTCTTTTGTTTTTAAAGGTATCAATATTGATTTTTTACCAAGTGCTTTTATTTCTGCGAGAGTGCATGCCCCTGCTCTGCAGATTACAATGTCAGAAGCGCACATCCATTCATCCAAACTATCTGTGAATTTGTTTACTTTGTAGGGGATTTTTTGGTTATCTAAAGATTTTTTTATTTCTTCTGAACCTGATCCGCATTGCCAAAAAATGAAAATTTGAGAAAATGTTTCATTTATCATCTTTAGGGACTCTGTTATCATTTTGTTGATTTTTTGCGAACCTTGACTTCCTCCTGTTACACATAGCACAAACATATTTTCTTTTATGTTGAGCTTTTTTCTGATTTCTTCTTTTTTGAACTGTTTGTATTTCTTATAAACCGGAACGTTAATCCCTATTGCTTTTTTACCAAAATAGTTTTGAAGTTTCTTTGAGCAGAATATTTTGTTTGCGATTCTTTTCAAAATTTTATTTGCCCAGCCAGGCTTGGCATTAGGTTCTATTAATATTATTTTTTTATTCATGATTTTTGCAGCTATCAAGCCTGGGAAGCTTGCATAGCCACCAGTCCCTATGACTATTTCAGGGTTGAAATCTCGAATTATCTTAAAAGTTTTTGTTAATGCTAGAAAATGAAAGAATGCACTTTTGAAATTTCTTCCTGATTTTAAATTTTGATTGATGTGTTTTATTTTCTTGCTTTTTAAAACAATGGAATCTATTCTGTCTGTGCCTAGCCACAAAAGATCATGATCCACATTTTCTAGAATTGCTAGAGCTGGTGTCACATGGCCTATTGTTCCGCCTCCGCAAACAAGAACTTTTGTTTTGATTATTTTGTGACCTCGTTTTTCCACATATAAATAATTGAGCATGCAGATATTGCAGCTTTTATCCAGTGTAAGCCATTCCCCAAATATAGAAAGGTTGTTATCATCATCAATAAGGTATTAAGCCAATTCGCGTCTTCAAAAAAAGAAACTGCCACTAAGGAAAAGAAGGGCAAAAAGAATGAATCTTGTTCAAAAAGAATGAAAAAAAAGAAAATGCCAATAAGGTATTTTTTTGTTTTTTTGGAAATGCTGAATATGTTTTTGTTTTTAATTTCGAATTCTTTTCTCAACAGAAGCACTCCAATTGAAACTGAGACTATAGAGGAGAGAGGAACTGCAGAAAGTTTATTCTCTAAATTTCCGTAGAAAAAAAATGCAAGAAAAGCTAGACAGCTTAAGAATTGTATTAATTTGATTTTTATGAGTTTTTTGTGTATGTTTTTAGCATAGCAGGC
The DNA here is from genome assembly GCA_002716355.1 of bacterium. Classification (GTDB taxonomy): domain Bacteria; phylum UBP7; class UBA6624; order UBA6624; family UBA6624; genus UBA6624. The sequence goes on from PBAU01000003.1 coordinate 54,987, forward strand.
TTTCGTGAGTATTGATTCAGATATGACTAAAGGAAGGGATATTGCTAGTATTTTAAATATCGCAGCAACTTGAGCTGTGTCATTATTTGTGAATTTTCCATATTGGAAAAGCAGCTCTGTAAAGAATTTTGATTCAAAGAAAAAATATATTGTCATCGGTATTGCCAATACAAAACCTATCCTTAATGCCTTTTCTAGCTCTCTTGAAAAATTTGATTTTGAAATTATCGAAAGTTCTGGAAGTGAGGCTTGTGCGATACAGACACCAATAAGAGAGTTAGGAACCTGTATTAGCCTTGTTGAATAGTATAGCCATGATATGGATCCTGAGCTTAATAAAGTTGCATAATAGCGTGTTGCAATTAAAGTTAGACTTGGGAAGATGCCTACACCAACACCTTCAAGGTATCTTTTGTCAAATTGTTCTTGGTACTTGTTTTTCCAATTTATCTTAGGCCATCTTTTGCCAAGCCCAAATGCATAAAATTGAAAAACAACACCTATCCAAGCGCCCCATCCTGCTCCCCATGTTAATGTTTCAATAGGATCTTTTTTCAAGAATAAAACACATGCAATTATTGATAAGTTTAATATTATTGGGGTTAATGACGCAGCCAGCATCCTTCCCTGGCTTCTTAAAACACAGCTAGCCCATATGCTAATTACTGCACCAGAAATATATCCTAAAAGTCCTTTTATAAGGCTTGAAAGCATTTCAAGTTCAATATCTGACGGTTTATAGGCTGTTAAAAAGGTTGCAATGCTGCCAGAAAAGAGAGAAAGCATTACGAGAGTGGGAACCAACACTAATACAATTTTCGTTAAAAGCGATCCGCTTGCAGACTGGTGCTTTTCTTTGTCTGCAGCAATTTTTGACATAGCCGGAATCGATATTGACTCCAAAGGGGTTTCTGCTAAAGCTGTTTTTAATGATGTTAATATTTGAAAACTTAAAGCCCAAGCATCCATTATGGAGTCACTTCCAAATTTTGAGGCCAAAAGAAGATCTCTTATGTATCCTGTTGCTTTACTAAATGATATTCCTAAAAAATTTTTAAAAGTTCTTATTTCTAATTTTTTTTTCAAATTAATCTCTTCGTAAAGCGACGATTGGATCCAGTTTAGAAGCTTGATTTGCTGGAATTAATCCAAATATCAAGCCTATAGCCATTGAAACTGATGCCGATATGATAAAAACTTGAACATTGAATATTGGCTCTCCAGGAAAGTTAGGTATTCGGGAAATACCGTTTATCCCAGCATAGCCAAGAAGCATCCCTAAAAGCCCACCCATGAAAGCTAGCGATACCGATTCAATTAAGAATTGAATTTGTATGTCTCTATTTAATGCACCCAACGCTTTTCTAAGTCCGATTTCACTTGTTCTTTCAGCGACAGTGACAAGCATGATGTTCATGATGCCAATACCACCTATCAACAAAGATATGCTTCCAATTGCAAGAAGAAACATATTGAACCCGTTGATGAAGCCGCTAACTGTATTCACTATTTCTCCTGAATTGAATATTCCAAAATCATTTCCTTCAGAAAATTTTATATTGTGTCTTTTCCTTAGAAGTTCGGTGATTTCTTGTTCTGTAAGAGCTATATCTTTTAGCGATTTAGCTTCTACATTTATCGTGTTTACACCTTTTCCTCCCGAGAAAAATGATTTTGCTGTTGTGATCGGTATTAAAGATATTTCATCAGCACTTGAGAAACCTCCATCATCTCTCCCTCCCCCTTCTTTTGCGCTAAGGACACCGATTATTTCGAAAGATATGCCCCCTAAGATGATTTTTTCACCTATTGGATCTTGTCCAGGTAGTAATTTTTTCCATAATTCAGGACCTATAACAGTAACTCTTTTTTTGCCTTCGACATCTAATGGTGATAGAAACCTGCCCTTGTCTATTTCGTAAGATCTGACTGATGAGTATGCTGGCGTTACCCCTCTCACATCAACGCTTAGATTTCTATTGCCAACTCTTGCGATTTCTCGAGCACCAACCTCAGGCGCTGCAAAGTTTACATGAGGAAGTTTTTCTATTTCCTCAGCATCTTCTATAGTTAAGGGTTGTACTTTCTTCCTGGTTTCAATTGAGCTGTCATAATTTCTTCCAGGCCATACAACCAAAAGATTAGTTCCAAGTCCGGCCATGCTGTCTTCAAAGTTCTTTTTAAAACCTTCACCTACACCAGTGACTATAACAACAGAAGCAACACCAAAAGTAACACCTATTAGCGTGAGAACGGATCTAAGTGGTTTTGAAAAAATTGCTCGTATTGCAAATTTTAAATTTTCAATAATCATTTAACAATGTTTCCATCTAAGATTTTTATTGTTTTGTCGGTTCTTTTTGATATCTCAGGATCATGAGTTACAAGAATAACAGTAATGCCTCTTTGTTTTTGTTCTTCTAGTATCTTTAATATCTCTTCACCGGTTTTGCTATCAAGGTTACCTGTAGGCTCATCAGCAAGTATTATTTCCGGATCATTAACTAAAGATCTTGCTATTGCAACTCTTTGCATCTGTCCACCGGATAATTCATTGCTTTTATGGCTTGCCCATCTTTTTAGCCCGACTAAATCTAAGTATTTCATTGCTTTCTCTTTTTTTTGCTTATTATTTTTCCTTGAATAAGCAAGAGGCAATGCGACGTTTTCCCAAGCCGTGCTTCCCTGCAGGAGATGAAAGCTTTGAAAGACAAAGCCAATTTTTTGATTCCTTAAAACAGCTAGCTTGTTGCTGTTGTGTCTGTTTATGTTCTTTCCATCTAAAAGATAGTTTCCTTTTGTTGGCTTGTCTAAAAGGCCTATTATGTGCATTAAAGTGCTTTTCCCAGATCCTGAAGGGCCTATGATGGAAAGGCTTTCACCTTTTTCTATCTTTAGGTCAACACCCCTAAGAGCTTCAAAAGATATTTTTCCTGTTTTGTAAGTTTTTGATATTCCTTCAAGCTCAATTAGAGACATTGCTTTTAACGTCCGCGTCTTTTGCTTCCGGATCCAATCATTTTCATTTCTAAATCTGCGGGAGGCCTGTTGACGACTTCGTCACCAATTTCCAAACCAGATAAAATTTCAACATTTTCATCACCAATTTTTCCCACAGTGACAGATTTTCTTTCAACAATGCCCTCTTCGTTATATTTCCAAACAAAAGTTTTAGACCCTTCAAATATGAGTGCAGTGTCGGGAAGTCCAATTGCTTCAACTGATGAAACTACAAATCTTGCTTCTCCAGTCATCTTGGGAAGAAGCTTTTTTTCTGAATTGTCTATTCTCACTTCTATTTCATAATTAATTATGCCCCCAGACTGAACACCCATAGGGTAAATTCTGTATAGAAAGCCATCAAAGGTTGAATCTGATTGGCTTTGAACCTGTATGCTGCATTTCATGTCTTCTTTAACGCTGCTGACTTCAGTTTCATCAACCAAGCCTAAAAATTTCATTGTTTTCATGTTTCCTATCACCAATAAGCTTGTTCCTCCGCCCATGCCACCTGTTGCAGATGATACAGCAGAACCTTCTTCTATAAGAAGATTAAGCACGGTTCCGTCTACTGGAGCATATATAGTTGCGTTGTTTAGTTCTTCCTGAGCTTCATTGACCCTTTCTAGAACTTCTTGCAAATTTGCTTCTTGGATCTTTAGAGACAATCCTGCTCTCTTGAATCTCTCTTCAGCTTGAAGGAGCTCTTCTTCGGTTCCAAAACCCTTATCAACTAATTCTTCTGTTCTTGACAGGTTTCTCCTTGCTGATTCGAGTTCTAATTTTGAGGATTCCAAACTTGCTTCCGATGAGGTTTTTGTTGCCAAGGCTTGATTCAGTCTTGAGTTTAAAAGTTTTTGGTCAAGTTTTATAAGCTCTTGGCCTTTTGTAACATTATCTCCTTTTTCAACAAGAACCTCTGAGACAAGCCCAGAGGCTTCACTCTTCACTTCAACTTGAACAAGTGGCTCGATTGAGCCATATGCAACAACTGTTCTTTCTAAAGAGATGTTTTCAACAGGTATTTTTTCAAGTGTAGAGAAATCAAAACTTTCTCCTTTTTCCCACGGGCTTGAGCATGACGACAAGGCTAAAATAAAAATAATAAATAGTTTATTTCTCATTTTAGGGAACGATAATTTTTCTCTCTCCACCCTCTTTCATTCCTTCTTCTATGCTTTTGTTTACCTTTTGCATAAGTTTTTCGAAGTTCATTTGGGCAGCAATGAATTGCTGGTAAATTGGCTTTGCTTCAACTTTCATTTGAACGGCTTCCATTTTTTTCTTCAATTCTTCCGGTATTTCAGTACCTCTAGACCTCATTCCAACAGCCTGATCCTGAAGAGCTTGCATCTGTCCTAGTAAAGCTTTCAAGTCCTCATCTTTCGACAATGAATCTTGTGCTCTCCTGATGCTTTTTGCTTCTTCAGACTGACCTAAGTTTATACCTAGGTTTTTTGCTTTTTCAAAAATCATATCCATAATTTGTTTATCATAATCTCTATTAGGATAAAAACATGACAACTGATATTAGATTTGGAACCGATGGGTGGAGAGCCGAGATAGGTTTTGGTTTTAATGAGGACAATCTAAAGAGGTTAATGCATTCGGTTGGGAAGAGAGTCAATGACATGGTTGATGGAAGGGCTCATGTCTGTGTTGGATATGACACTCGTTTTCAGGCTAAGGAATTTGCCTCTATCGCTGTGGAATGTTTGATTTCGGAAGGATGTCATGCTTTGCTGTCTCAGAATTTTTGCCCCACTCCAAGTTTGTCATTGGCTGTTATAAAAACTGAAGCAGATTTAGGTGTTCAGATTACAGCGAGCCATAACCCGCATACTTATTTGGGAGTCAAGCTGAAAGGCTCAAATGGAGGGCCTTTGCAGACAGGTATAGTTTCTCAAATAGAGTCTGAGATCGAACCAGAAGTCTTTGAAGACCCAGAGAAAAGATTAAGGCCCCATGTTCCAAAAGACTTTAATCAAATATATAGGGAAACAATAGAAAATTTAATTGATTTTGATTTTTTGAAAAAAGATAAAAAGAATATTTATGTTGATTTTATGCATGGAGCTCAAATAGATTTATTTAAAAATATTTTTATAAACTCGGGAAATATGAATATTTTCTATCTTAGAGATTCATTAGATTCAACTTTTGGTAATATCACTCCAGAGCCAATTCCATCAAATTTAAAAGTATTGTCGGATTCTGTTCTTGCTTCAAGAAAAGAGTCAATTGGCTTAGCTTTTGATGGTGATGGGGATAGATTTGCTTTTTGTGATGAGAGAGGTGAGGTTTTATGGCCACAGGAAACATTTGCAATTGTTGCTGATATTCTGATGAGGGAAGAAAAAGGTAATATAGCAAAAAGCCTTCCAACCTCTATCTGGCTGAACAGGTTAGCTAAAAAGTATAAAGTCGATATTTATGAGACACCTGTTGGTTTTAAATATCTTTCTGACTATCTTGACACAGGAAAGGCTTTAATTGCTGGAGAGGAGTCAGGTGGAGTTGGTTTCAGTTTTCACATTCCTGAAAGAGATGGTCTTTTAGCGTCTTTGAAGATAATTGAATATTTGGCTAAAGAGAAAAAAACATTGAGGTCTTTAAGAAAAGAGTTAAGAGCAAATCATGGTGATTTTCATTATGAAAGAAAAGATATGAAAGTTAGTGACTCTATTGTCGAGAATATAAAGAAGGATCCTGAGCAATATCTTTCGAAACTTTCAAAAGAATTTGGGGTTTCAAAAAAAGAAATAAACACTTCAGATGGGATTAAGTTAAATTTGAAAAATGATAATTGGGTTATGGCAAGAGCAAGTGGAACTGAACCTGTTTTAAGGCTTTATTGCGAGTCTGAGAAGAAAGACAATATATCTTCGATTTTTTCAAGATTGGAAAAAGTTTTATTTGAATAGCCTGGCTGTTTCTAACTCATGCCAGTTTTCAAAGTCATCGTTGATACTTGAATGAAGCCAAAGAATTTTTTCTTCTGTGATTTTTATTATGCTCGAAGAGCTTTTCGGCATGTAGTTATTTTTAAGGCTGCTTAAATCGAGGTTTTTTTTCATTTTTGTAACAAAGTTTGAAGATGTTAACTTTGAGCATTTTTCGGACATTGCCTTTATTCTTTTTGATTTTTTATCATTAATAAAACTGTTTGAAAGAAAATGCCTTCCCTTTTTTAAAATGGTTACCTTATCGCTTGTATTGTTTTTATAAAAAACATCTTTTAGGTTTCCAACAATTAAATTAAATCCGCCATATGTATTATTTTTTGTTTCTTCCTCAAGGTGCTTCAAGCAATCAGTGATGTTTTTTCTTGCAAGCATTTCTAAAACTAAAGTTCCTCTAGATTTTATTTTTGATTTACTTGACTCTCTGTTTGTCACAAGGCAAAAAATTTTATTTTCATTTATGCCAAGCCATGTACCACCTTTCAGGCTGTCTATGCCAGCTATAATTTTTGTATTTCTGTGTATAAAAAAATCAGGATCTTTAAAGCTTCTTGAGGCAAGCTCTTCTCGATTAAATGCTATTGATATCGAATTGTCTAAATCTTTTATGAAGATTGTCGATATGCACATTTTTACAATTCATTCCAGCCTGGAACACCCTCTTGTGAAATATTGTTAATTGTTTTATTTATCTTATCGATTGTTTTTAGCCTGTCTTTCTTGGCTGACATTGAAACAATCCTTCTTTCCTCTTTTAGGTTTTTTAGGATTATCATTTTGATGATCTCTTCCATATCATATAAAGTTGTTTCTCTTTCAGATATTAGGCATTCTGCTATAAAGGATTTTTCTTCTCCTTCAAATTGTTTCATGATTAACTCTGGATCTGCTGAGTCAATTGTATTCATTACAAAATATATGTTTTTTATTTTTTGGCTCTGGAATTCATTTACTTTGTATTTTTTAAAGATTTCAGAAACTATCTTCCATTTTGTTGGATTTTTGAAAAGGTATCTAAAAACTTCTTCCTCTTCTACGAGGAATTTGTTCTTTGTTGCTGTTTTGTTTTTTTGGTCATTGCTAGCTGATGTTTCTATCTCTGTTGTTACGAGATGTTTTGGCAGCATGAATTTTTGTGAGATTTTTTCTATTATTTGCTGTTTTGAAATCGATTCGTTCATATCCTTTATTAGTGGTTTTATTTTTTCAATTGCTCGTTGTTTCGAGATTTCAGTTTTTAGATTGTTTTCTTCTTCTATTATCTGGTTTAAATAAAAATCCAATGCATCTTGTTTTGTTGCTAGATCCCATCCCTTTTTACCCTCCTCTTTAAGCCATTCATCAGGATCTTTTTTTCGTGGAGGTATGACCACAAGTGGCTCTATTCCAGCCTTGAGCAGTCTTCCGATTGCTTTGCTTGCTGCAATCAGGCCTTTGTCATCTCCATCCATAACAACTACAGCTTTATCTTTGACCCTCTTCACCATGTAGGCATGATCTTCAGAGAATGCTGTTCCCATCGATGCAACAGCGCCTTTTATTCCCTCTTTTTCAAACCTCAAGACATCAGACTGGCCTTCACATAGTATCAATGGCCCTTTGCTTTTTTTGGCATTATGCCAGTTGTATAAAAGTTGACTTTTTTTAAATATTTCAGATTCAATTGAATTTTTGTATTTTGCTATTTTTTTGTTTTTATCGTTTAATATTCTTGCGGAAAATCCACGTATCCTGCCAATATTATCTCTTATCGGAAAAGATATTCTTCCAGCAAGTGGCTCCCATTTATTTTTTGCCTTTGAGATTAAGCCGACTTCCAGGAATATTTTTTTTTCTAGGTTTGTTTTTTTAAGAATGTAACTTTTTAATAATTGCCCTTGTGGAGGAAAGGCTCCAATTCCATATTCTTTACACCACTGATGATCAAAACCTCTTTTCTCCATATAGTCTCTAAAGGGTTTACCATAATCTGAATCCTGGAACACCTTAATCAACCAATCATTTAAATTTTCAAGAACTTCAAAATATGACTTTTTTGATTTTTCTCTTTTCCCCGTTAGTTGAATATTGTGTTTTTCAGCTAGATAATGTAAAGCTTCACTAAAGTCAAGATTTTGTTTTTCTTGTATAAATTTGAATATATCACCAGAGGCGCCACATGCAAAGCAGTTGTACAAACCTTTATCCTCGCTTACTGAGAAAGAAGGATTTTTATCATTATGGAATGGACATAGTCCAGTCCAGCTAGAGCCTGTTTTTTTTAGTTTGGTATATTCGCTTATTGTGTCAACAATAGAAACTTCATTACGAATTTTTTCTCTATCGTCCATTAAAAAGTTATATTACCACTATTTCTGTTAAGCTCTTCCCCTTCTAAAAATTCAAGATTTGTTTTATGGCTATTTATACCGTTTAGCATTACCTCTAAACTTTCAACTGCGTCTAAGGATGAGAGCATTCTTCTCAGCTTCCATATTTTCCTTAATTCTTCATCTTGGTAAAGCAACTCTTCATGCCTTGTTGAGGATTTGTTGATGTCAACAGCTGGATAAAGCCTTCTGTTCGCTAATCCTCTATCGAGATGAACTTCAAGGTTTCCAGTTCCTTTAAACTCTTCATATATTATGTCGTCGAGTTTAGAGCCGGTATCAACAAGAGCTGTTGCAATTATTGTTAAAGATCCTCCGTTTTCTATGTTTCTTGCAGAGCCAAAAAATCTTTTTGGCTTGTAAAGACTTGCAGGATCCAAACCACCAGATAGTGTTCTTCCACTTGAGTTGACTGTTAGGTTATAGGCTCTTGCTAGTCTTGTTATTGAATCAAGCAGTATCACAACGTCTTTGTCCTGTTCAGCAAGACTTTTAGCGTGTTCTATTACAAGTTCAGCAACATGGGTATGGTTTTCAGGCCTTTCGTCAAATGTGCTTGATATCACTTCACCATCTATCGATCTTTCAAAATCTGTAACCTCTTCAGGTCTTTCGTCAATAAGTAATGCAAAAAGCTTTACATTTGGATGATTTTGAGATATTGAATCAGCTATGTCCTTAAGTATTGTTGTTTTTCCAGCTTTTGGAGGTGATACTATTAAGGCTCTTTGCCCTAGGCCTATAGGTGCAATAATGTCAATGATCCTAGCTGTAGTTTTTAAAGGAGTTGTTTCGAGTCGAATTCTTTCATTTGGATAGATAGGTGTAAGTTTTTCGAATGTTTTTCTGTTTTTAATGTATTGGTATGGAGATGATGATCCATTTATAGAAACTATATCAATTGCAGCAGCATGTTTTTCTTTTTTCGCTCTTCTTGGAGGAGTTACTTTCACTTCTACAATGTCACCTGTTTTTAGTTTAAATTTATTTTTTATTAATTGAGGAATGAATACGTCTTCTGAGCCTTGATTCCATTTGTTAACTCTTATAAAACCATGCCTTTCTGTCAAATCAACAATGCCAGTTCTGTTTTTCAAAGGTTCAATTCTTTTTTCTTCCTTTTTAGTCTTTTCTTCCTTTTTAACTATCATGCTTTTGTTTATTTCTTTGATCAATTCAAGCTTGGTAGCTTTTTTGTCATGTTCTATATTTTTAGACTCTGCAATGGCTTTTAGTTCCGAGACTTTCATTGATTCAAGTTTTTCTTTATTGAAATTTTCTTCCATATCATTTCCTCACTTTTTGTAAATGTCTTATTTCTTTTAGGTTTCTAAATTTTTGATTGATATCAAGGCCATATCCAACTAGGTAATTATCCTTTATTTGAAAACCTTGGTAGTCAATTTTTATATTCTCTTTTTCTATACTGGATCTCTTAAGAAAACAGGCAATTTTTACCGAAGCTGGACCTCTCGCAAGTAGCATTTTTTTCAGGTAATTTAGCGTCAAGCCCGTATTTGTTATGTTTTCTAGAAGGATTACATGCTTCCCCTCTATGGAGATGTCAATATCTTTTTTTATTTGAACTTGGCCCGTAGAGCTTTTGCCTTCAAATTCTGAAATTGATAAAAAATCCATTTCGCAGTCAGGTTTTATCTGCTTCATGAGATCTGAAGCAAACATGAAGCTTCCCTTCAATATGGATATAAAGCATATGTTTTTATTGACGTAATCATTATTTATCTCCTGAGCAATATCATTAACTCTTTCTAGTATCTCGCTTTCAGAAAAAAGAACTTCGCCAATTTTATTCATGGTTTTTTATGTGTTAAAGGTGGTAAACGTAGTGTTTATTTTTTTTGATGTATCTATATTCTACATATAAAAGCTTCAAACTTCTATAAAGCCACATCTTAGCAAGTATTCAAAAGTTCGATCATAAAATTTTGGAAGCCTTGTTTACTCCCACTCGATAGTTGATGGTGGTTTTGTTGACACATCATATACGCAGCGATTTATGCCGTTTACCTCATTCATTATTCTGCTTGACATTTTTCTTATAAGGCTCCATGGAAGCTCTGGAAAGTCACATGTCATACCATCAACGCTTGTCACGGCACGTATGGCGCATAAGTGTTCATATGTTCTGCCATCACCCATTACGCCTACTGTTTTCAGGTCTGTAAGAACTGCAAAGTATTGCCAAACTTCTTCTTCAAGTATTGTGCTTTCTATTTCTTTTCTTACTATCTCATCAGCCTCTTGCAGGATTCTTAATTTTTCATTCGTTATTTCGCCAATAATTCTTATTGCAAGGCCAGGGCCAGGAAAAGGTTGCCTGTATGCCATTTCTTCTGGTATTCCTATCTCTATTGCAACCTTTCTAACCTCATCTTTGAAAAAATACCTTAAAGGTTCAACTAATTTAAACTTCATATCTTCTGGAAGCCCACCAACATTGTGGTGAGTTTTTATTGTTGAGCTTGGTCCACCTTTAGGGTCAAAAGATTCAATTACATCAGGATATAGCGTTCCTTGTGCAAGGTATTTTATATCCTGTCTTTCTTTTGAAAAATCCTCAAACACCCTTATAAATGACTCTCCAATTATTTTTCTTTTTTCCTCTGGATTGGTTATCCCTTTTAGTTTAGATAGAAATAATTCTGATGCATCAATAACATTTAATTCAATATTGAAAAACTTAAATGCATTTTCGACCTCTTGCCTTTCATTTTTTCTGAGCAGGCCATGATCTATAAAAACACATGTTAGATTGTCTCCAATTGCTTTATGTATTAGCACCGCTGTTGTCACGCTGTCCACACCACCAGAAAGAGCGCATAAAACTTTTTCATCTTGGACTTCTTTCTTTATGTTTCTGATTGCCATCTTGCTTACTGATTCAGGAGTCCATGTTTTTTTACATCCTGCAACTTCTGAAGTGAAATTTTCAAGCAGATCTTTTCCCCAGACTGTATGTGTTACCTCTGCATGAAATTGAATTCCATAAAGTTTTTTCTCTTTATTCTCAAAAGATGCAATAGGTATGTTTTTTGACCTTGCTAATGTTTCAAAACCTTCAGGAAGTCCTTTTACAAGATCTTTATGGCTCATCCAGCATACAAGATCTTCTTGAAGACCCTCAAAGAGTTTGTTTTCTTTTGTGACATTGATCTGGGTGCTTCCGTATTCGCTTTTTTCTCCAGGCTCAACAATCCCGCCCATTTCTTGTGCCATAAGTTGCATCCCATAGCATATTCCGAGTATAGGTATGTTTAGACTCCAGATATCTTTGTCGATTTTTGGGGAATTCTTTTCATGGACAGAGTCAGGGCCTCCTGAGAGTATTATGGCCTTTGGGGATCTTGCAGTGATTTCTTTTGCGGAGATCGTGTGTGGTTTTATTTCACAATATATATTTTGCTCTCTGATTCTTCTTGCTATCAGTCTTGCATACTGCGCCCCAAAGTCAATGATGATAACCAGATCGTCAATTGGTTTTTTGTCCTGAATCTTCACTTAGCCTGGCCGACACCATCTACAAATTGATAATGTTTGCCTTCATCTTTTAGTGATGGACAATGGACCACAGTTGCTTTTTGCATTTCTTGAATATTTATAGCCCCCACCATACCCATCGAATTTTTCAAACCGCCTATAAGGTTTAATGTGCCATCATCCCTATCGCTTGGGCCAAAGAATAATTTTTCAAGTTCAACCATGTTTTTAACAGAGACTCTTGTCCCTCTAGGTAGATTGGGGTCCTGTGTCGCCATTCCCCAATGGTATCCTTCTCCTGGGGTTTCTTTTAAACCGCTAAAGCAGCTTCCTAACATTACAGCGTCTGCACCAGAAGCAATAGCTTTTGATATTTCCCCACCTTTTCTCATGCCTCCATCAGTGATTATGGATACATATTTTCCTGTTTTTTCAAAATGAACATCTCTTGCTTTGCAGCAGGACATTGTTGCTGTGACTTGCCCAACCCCTACTCCAGTGACAGCTCTTGTAGTGCATGCTGCACCAGGCCCTATACCAACTAATATTCCGGCAGGCCCTGTTTGCATAAGTTCATAAGCTACATCCTGAGTCACACAGTTTCCTAGCACAACAGGAATTTCTATTCTTGCTATAAAGTCTTTGAGGTTCAAAGAGATTTTACCTCTATGGTTAGAGCTTATTACTGTTGCTTGTATGAAAATAACATCAGCACCTGCATCTCTTGCTAAAAAACCCAACCTTTCTGCATTTGCTGGTGTTACGCTAACTGCTGCATCGATTCCTTTGTTTTTTAGCTCTTGCACCCTTAATGAAACAAGTTCTTCCTTTATGGGTTCAGCATAAAATTTTTGAATCACCTTTATGGCCTCTTGTGAATTGCATGAGGTTATTTTGTTGAAAGCTTCAGTTGGATTTTCGTATTTTGTCTGTAAGCCTTCAAGGTTTAAAACGCCCATTGAGCCAACTTTAGATAGCCTTGAAGCAAAATTAACATCAACAGCTGAATCCATGGCGCTTGCAATTATTGGGATTTTTAATTTTGATTTGCCGATTTTTACAGAGGTGTCAACGTCTTTTGGATCCAAGGTGCTCAATCCTGGAAGTATTGAAACATCATCAAAACCATAAGTTGCTTGAAGTTGTGGTAAGAAGCTTTCTTTTAAATTTTCCATATTTATAAAAATCCGAGACGCACTAACTCTTGTTTTTGGGCAAGTGCTATGATTTTCTAGATTATATATTGATTTAGTTTAAATCCAAAACAAATATATCCCAATTCCAGTGTTGCTTATGACTGGTTGCGATAACTGCAATTTTTTTTCTGTTTGGGCTAATTTGAATGTTTTTTAACTTGTCCATTTTTGCTACGGTTTTAAAATTTTGATTTTCTATATTCCATTTTGTAAGGTGTATTTGATTTGTTTGTATATTGATTGACGAATTAATCCAGTTTTGTTCATCTAATGCCCATTGATAAACTTGCATAAAGTGGCCTTCTTCAGGTTCAAAACATATTGTTTCAAGATTGCTAGATGCTTTGATGGTGCAGAATTTTTGATTTGTTTGATTGCTTTTTTTTGGATTCATCCTCCATCCAATATTCATTCCACCATATATTCCAATGGTATAAGTTTCTGTCCATGGAACTAATGTTCTTGTTTTCTTGTCATTTTCAATTATTTTTAGCTGACTTTCATTATTTTTTGTTTCTAGCACAATTAGATTTGAATGTTTGTCACTAGTGAAGTCTAAAATTTTTGCACCCTCTTCTGTTGAGTATATATTTTCTGCACCCTCTTCTGTTGTTTTTTTAATTACGTTGTTTTTTAGATGGTAGACAGAATCCTTTGATGAGATTGCTGGTTGTGATTTGTTATCGAGCAAATAGGTTTCCTCATTGAGCCAGCCCCTGATCCAAAGTTTTTTGTCTCCCACCCATGCAACTTCTTTGGATGTGATTTTGTTTTGAGATTCTGCAATAATTTTTTCTTGTCCTATTTCTCCATACCATATAAGGCTTGAGCCTGGCATTTTTTCATCCATCCAAAGTATCTTGTTGCCGTTTGTTGAAAGTATTTTTCCAATTGATTTCTTAGAAAAAGAAATACCATTTTTGCTTATGTCGACATGTTTAACCATTTTTTCAAACGGAGGAAAGGCGTTTTCTTCAAGGAATATAAAACTTTCATCATCAAGCCAGTTTAAATCTTCAATTTCTAAACCTTGCCCCCATGGTCCAGTTAGCTTATATTCACTTTCTATCTTGTCTGATTGAAAAGTACTTGCACACATTAAAAACAGAATGTAAATTTCTTTTTTCATATGATAGATATGATACTATTATCAGCCATGTCTTTCTCTCATTTGCATTTGCACACAGAATATTCAGTTCTTGATGGCGTATGCTCTCCAAAAGAAATTTTAACCTATGCAAAAGAGTGTGGCCAGAAATCAATAGCAATTACTGATCATGGTGTTATGTACGGGGTTCCATCTTTTGTAAGAGAGGCTCGTGATTTAGGCTTAAAGCCTTTGGTTGGATGTGAAGCTTATATTTACGATGATTTTGAATTTCATGACAGAGGTAGAGATACCATGAAATCAAATCATATAACACTATTGGCAATGAATAAAAAAGGTTATTCGAATCTTTCAAAACTTATAACAAAAGCTCACCTTGAAGGCTTTTATAGAAACCCTAGAATAAATCTCAGCTGGCTTGCAGAAAGGAATGAGGGGATAATAGTCCTTTCTGGGTGCATTCAAGGTATCTTATCAAGGGCTATTATCGATGGCAATTTAACACATGCTGAAAATCGTGTTGATTGGTTTAAAGAAATTTTTGGAGATAGGTTTTTTCTTGAAATTATGAATCATGGGATCGAAGAAGAAGATGTCATATCCAAACAGCTTATTGAATATGGCAAAAAGAAAAAAATTAAAGTTGTAGCAACAAATGATGTCCACTTTTTAAAAAAGGGTGATCATGTTGTTCAGGATCTTCTTTTGGCAATAAGGAGCAATCAATTGATTGATGATCCAACAAGATTTAAGGCAAAATGGTCCAATTTGCACCTTGCAACAGAGGCTGAAATGTTAAAGCTTTTTGAAGGCAATGAAGAATGTGTGGAAAATACAGCCCTTGTGTCAGATATGATTGATGATTTTTCAGATATTTTCTCGAATGCAAAACCGATATTTCCTGTTGTTCAGGTTCCAAAATCCCATAATAATTCAAATGATTATCTGAGGTATCTTGCCGAAGAAGGCTTGAAAGAGAGGTACAAGGGAAATATCGAAGAAGCAAGATTGCGACTCGAGAAAGAGATGGATGTAATAGAGGAACTGGGTTATCCTGATTATTTTTTAGCTGTAAGGGATTATGTCAAATATGCTAAAGATAATGATATTCCAGTTGGACCTGGGAGAGGATCTGGGGCTGGGTGTCTTGTTGCTTACTGTTTAGACATAACGACTATAGACCCGCTTAAATATGGTTTGATTTTTGAAAGGTTTTTAAACAAGGGAAGGAAATCTTTGCCTGATATAGATATGGACTTTTGCACAATGGGAAGAGATGATGTTATTAAGTATATTAGAGAGAAGAATGGAGCAAAAAAAGTATCTCAAATTATCACTTTCAACAGGCTGAAGGGAAAACTTGCTTTTAGGGATATAGCAAGATTATCAGGAATTCCAGAGCCACGTTTCAGCTTGGTCGCAAAAGCTTTATCCGATGGGGAAAGCCTTCAGGAGGCTTCAGAAAACAATATCATTAAAGATATTGTTAACAGGGATCCTGATTGCGAAGATGCTTTACAGAAGGCAACATTGATAGAAAACACGATAAGAAACAAAGGTGTCCATGCAGCAGGATTAGTGATTTCAAATGAAAATCTTTCTGGATTAGTTCCTTTGGCAAAAGGTAAAAATGGGGAGGTCGTGAGTCAGTATGAAATGGGAGATCTTGAAAGCATGGGTTTGGTCAAGATGGACATTTTAGGCATAAGAAATTTAACATTTTTAAATGAAGCGCAGAAAAAAATTCAGGCAAATGGTCATGAGTGCAACATATATGACCTCAATGATAAAGAGCACGATAAAAAAACTTACCGATTACTTGCAAAGGGTCATACAGACGGTGTTTTTCAATTTGAATCTTCAACAGCTGTCAGCCTTTTGAAGAAAATTAAACCTAAATCAATAGAAGATTTAGCTGTGATAAATGCTTTAAATAGGCCTGGTCCTCTTAACTCTGGGTTAGCTGACAGTTATGTTAAGAGAAAACTTGGAAAAGAAAAACCAACGCCTCCCCACCCCGCTCTAAAAGAGGTTTTGAAGGAAACTTTAGGTGTTATGGTTTATCAGGAGCAGGTTATGAGGATAGCTCAAGAGCTTTCAGGTTATTCCTTAATTGAAGCGGATGATCTTAGAAAAGCTATGGGTAAAAAAATTGAATCGCTAATGAAGACTCAAAAGAAAAGATTTATTGATGGTGCAAAAAAGGTTGGAAAGATTAGCAAGCCAGAAGCTTCAAAGATATTCGCTCAAATAGAAGAGTTTGCACAGTATGGTTTTCCAAAATCACATTCTGTTGCGTATTCAGTTATAGGTTTTCAATGTGCTTTTTTAAAAGCTCATTTCCCATCTTTTTTTCATGCAGCCTGGCTTTCAAGCTATGCAGGTAACGCTGACAAGGTTGGAGATTGCGTGTCAAGATTAATCAGTTGGGGAAAAGATGTTTTACCACCTGATATAAATACCAGCGAGGATCTTTTTAGTGTGAACAAAGAAAATCAAATAGTTTACGGACTTGCAAGCATTAGAAATGTTGGAGAGGCAGCTGCCAGTGACATAGTTTCAGAAAGAAAAAAAGGTGGAGATTTTTTGGATTTGCAAGATTTTGTTACTCGTTGCCAGAAAATAGTCAATACTAGAGCTTGTGAGACTCTTGCGGCCGCAGGGGCTTTTGATCTTTTTGGTCTTGACAGAAGGCACTTGCAGGTAGTTATAAAAAATATCTATAAAGAGGTTGAAAGGTTATCAAGGTATAAAGGGCAAGGTTCTCTTTTTGGTGAAAAAACATTAGTTAGCATTCCTGCTATTGCAGATGTTGACATGTCAGAGGTTCCATCTGTTTCTAAGCTTGAATTTAATGCATTAGAGTCATTTGTTACAACCTCGCCAATTTCAGAAAAGCATGATGTTTTGTTAGGAATGGGGATTAAGAAGTTAAGCAATTTGAAAACTGGATCAAAGGTTGATGCGATTGGGTATCTTTCTTCTTGCAAGATTAGGAAAACTTATGCTGGAAAAAGGTTTGCTGAGGGCGTGATTCAGGATAAAGGTTTTAGGTTCCCTGTCTTTTTTTACGAAAGATTTTTAGATCAAATTGACTCAAGCCATCTTGCAGATGGAACTGTAGTTATAAGGGGTCGCACCAGAAAAGGGAAGGACGGACAGGTAAATTTTTATGGAGAATATATTTGGCCTGAAGGGTCAGGTTACCATCCTCAAGAAAATTTAATAGACAATCAACCCTTGAGAGAAAGTGTGGTGCTGGACATGCATGGTTTGCTGAAAAAAGAAAACTTGAGTTCTTTGCAGGATGTGCTCAAAACTTTAAAGCCTGGAAATGTTGAAGTTTATATAGATTTTGGTGATAAAAAATTTAGACTTAAAGATAAATATGATAGAAGTTGCAAAAAAATACTTTCAAATTGGAAAGAAAAGCTAGAAAAAAAATAGAATCGTTCTTTATGACAAATCAAAAAAACAAGAACCTTCCTGACCTTATGAGCCAAAAGGACTCAAGGGGCGTGCCTATAAAAAAAGTTGGAATATCTGAATTAAAGGTTCCTTTGAAGGTTAGGAAAAACGATGGGTCTATTTGTGAAACTGTCGGTGTATTTGGTATGTTTGTTGGCCTTAAGGCATCAGAGAGAGGTACACACATGAGCAGGTTTTCAGTCCTGTTAAATGATTTTATTTCAGGTCAAGGATGTTTAGATTTCGAATCAATCGAATTTTTAACAAGAAAAATGAAAGATTATCTTGACAGCGAAAGCTCTTATATTGATGTTGAATTTAGTTATTTTAAGAATATAGAGGCTCCAGTGACTTCAATTGCAGGTATTGCTCCTTTTACAGCTGGATATAAAAGTTCGCTTGATCAAAAGGGTAATTTTTCTCTGAAAACATATGTGTCGGTAACAGGTCAAACATGCTGCCCTTGCTCGAAAGAGATTTCTGATTATGATGAAGAAATAAAAAAGGGCAGAGGCGCACATTCTCAACATGGCCATGTTTTTATAGAGGTTGAGAACACAGAGAGCCAAGATGTTTCAATAGATGCTTTGATTGAGGTTGCTCAATCGTCCCTCTCTGCACCTTCGTATCCAATATTAAAAAGACAGGACGAAAGGATTGCGACAATTTCAGCTTACGAAAACCCTTGTTTTGTTGAAGATGTTATAAGAGGTTGTGCTACACGCTTGAGAAAGTTTGAAGGCATAAACAGTTTTTATTTAGAGGTTGTTAATGACGAGGTTATCCATTTTCACAAAGCAAAAGCCTCACTTTATGAATCTTTAACTTGATTCATTTATTTTTTTTGCTTTGAAATATTCATCAGGATTATTCATTTCATAATTGATCCAATCATCCTGAACTTCTAAAGAAATTTTTTTCTGCCGTCTTACCCAATTGTTTAAAGGAGCATCTGAGCTTATTTTTTTTAAATCGTTTATCAAATTTGAGCCTATAAGAATTGGGTGCCCTCCTTTTTTGTTTGACCTCGGACAAACAACGTGATCATGAATATGCTTACTTGTTATCGCTTTGATTGTTTTAGTTTTAACTAATGGATAGTCGATAGGCCAAATAAGACATCCGTTACCTTCTTTAATTAACGACAGCCCCTTTTTTATAGACAGGGATCTCAGTTTCGTTTTTTCATTTATTGCAATTTTTTCTAAATTTGTTATTTCTTTTATTTTTTGTTTATTTTTTCCAGCGACAATTATCATGTCTGCTATTTTGCACTTTTTGGCTTTTCTTAAAATTAGTTCGATTGCTTTTTCCCCATTGAATTCAAGAAAAGTTTTATCCTCCCCCATTCTGGTTGACATTCCAGCACAAAGTATTACTACGGATATTTTTGCCACTACGAATCAGTCAATCTTGTCAAAAGTCTTTTGCATAGGACTCCAACCATTTTTTTCCTATAGCTTACAGGCATGGTTAAATTATTGTATGGCTGAGCTTTTTTTTGAATCTTTTCAGAAATTTCTTTGATCATTGAATTTGAAATTTTTTCACCTTTGAACAAATCTGTTGTATCTTCATTTTTTATTGGATAAGTTCCTATTGCACCTAAAACAATATTTATATTTTCAATTTTTTTATCCTTGTCGATTTTAAGTGCTGCAGCAACTGAAACTAATGGATAGTCAAACGTATCTCTAACTCTAATTTTTTCATACCCTGTTTTTAAGTTTGCAGTTGTTTTTGGTATTTTTATCTTCGTGATTATTTCAGATTCGTCTTTGAAGTTTCTTTTGATTCCATCATGTGTATAAAAGTCACTAGATTCAACTATGCGTTTGCCGTTTTTCCCTTCTAGTTCATATTTTGCATCAACTGCAACAAGCATTGGTGCAGAATCGCTTGAGAAAGTTGCAACACAATATTCTTTTTGAGGAATAACCCTGCATGTGTCTGATTCTGCTTTTAGGCAAGCGCCTAAAGAGGTTCTCCAGAAAGGTGTTTGGTTGTAGAAATAACATCTATTATCTATAAGTACATTTCCGCCAATTGTTGCAGTTTTTCTGACAAGAATGCTGCCAACTTGACTGCAGGCTTCAACCAAGCCAGTAAAATCTTTTTGTAATGTTTTGTTTTTTGATATCTCGTCAAGAGTTACCATTGCTCCAATATTAAAATTCTGTATAGATCTAGTTTCTTTTATGTTTTTAAGGCTGATTAAATGAGGCTTAACGTTAAGTCGATTTTTATAATTTTGAAGCAAGTCTGTTCCTCCAGAAACATAATCAAAACCCTCGTTTTTAACTTTTTGACTTATTTCTATTGCCTCTTTGATAGAGTTTGGATTGTGCAGTTCAAAAGGTGGTAATATCATTTCTTTTTAGCTATTGCTGAGATTATTTTTTCAGGTGTCATAGGAAGGTTACGAAGCCTGATTCCGACTGCATCGTAAATTGCATTTGCAACAGCAGGCAGTATTGGCAATATTGGACCTTCACCAGCTTCTTTTGCTCCAAATGGGCCTTCAGGATCCCCTGATTCAATCATAAAAACATCAACATCAGGCATCATAGTTGGAGGTATGCATCTGTAGTCTAGAAAATTTGGATTTTCTATTCTGCCTGTGTTCCTGTTGTAATCAAAAGACTCCATCAAGGCTTGCCCTAGGCCCATATGAATACAGCCTTCAATTTGACCTTCAACAGCAAGTGGGTTTAATGCTTTTCCACAATCATGAGCAGCCCATACTTTTTCAACATTAACCAATCCGGTTTCGGCATCAACTTCTAATTGGCAAACATATGCCCCCATTGAATAAGAGGGAGAAAGCCCTGCTGCAGCACCTTTGTGAGAGCCTCCCATTGGAGCTCCTTTTTCAGATTCTTTTCCTCTTAGCTCATCAACTCGAGGCAAGCCTGGATTAAGGTTGGGAGCCTGGTAATGACCTTTACCATGTAGTGCTCCAGAATCATGTAAAGCTTCTCTAACTGCCTCATTGAAACTGATTGATGATTTAGTTTTTAACTCTGTTATCCGATCGTTTTTCAGTTCAAGATTTTCAATTGGAGATGCCATTATTTTTGAAGCTGCATTCAGTATTTGTTTTTTTATTTTTTCAGCTGCTCTTTTTGCAGCAAGTCCAGCCATAAACGTCACTCTTGACGAGTATGACCCAAGGTCTATTGGAGCGGTGTCTGTGTTTTTTGAATATATTCTGATTCTTGACATGTCACATTTAAGAACTTCCCCTACACATTGGGCTAATACCGTATCAGAACCTTGTCCAATTTCTGCAGCTAGAGAATGGACAGTTACCCCTCCGTCAAAATCAATCTTTACATGTACTGTTGATTGAGGCATTCTTTCCCAATTAATAGGAAGAGCGCTGCCTGAAATATAAAATCCACAACCTATTCCTATGCCTTTGCCATAAGGCATTTGTTTGAATTTTTTATCCCAACCTGAAGCAATTTTGACTTTTTCTATACATTCTTTTATCCCGCAAGAGGTTATACGAAAGCCATTTGCGGTTGTTGAGTTTGGCTCATATGCATTTTGGATCCTCAAGTCACAAGGATCAAAATCAATATCCTCAGCAATTTCATCTATTAGAGTTTCTACCGCAAATCTTGAGTTTACCGCTCCATGGCCTCTCATTGCTCCTGATGCAGGCTTGTTTGTGTAAACTCTATTTCCGTTGTAATTAAAATTTTTTATTTTGTATGGGCCAAGACTTAATACCCCATTGTAATAAGTTGTAATGACACCAAAGCTTCCCCAGGCTCCACCATCAATCAAAGCATCAATTTCAAGAGATGTAAACTCTCCATCTTTTGTTGCCGACATTTGCATTTCTGTTTTTGTTGGATGTCTGCCGTGATTGCTTATAAAAACTTCATCTCTATCGAATAGTATTTTGACAGGCTTTCCTGTTTTTTTAGAGAGGATTGCTGCTGCCATTTCATGAGGAAAAGGATCACTCTTTCCTCCAAAGCCACCTCCAACATAAGGCCTTATTACTTTTATGCGATGCATTGGCATTTCCATAACTTCAGCAAGAGCCCTATGGAGGTAATGCGGAACTTGAGTCGAACTCCACACAGTAAGTTTTTTGTCCGATCCATAACTTGCTATTACTCCCATTGGTTCTGTAAAGGCATGTGTAACACCATTGAATGAAAACTTGCCATTTTTCACTACTGAAGATTTTTTTAAGGCTTTTTCTACATTTCCAAAGCTTTGGTTAACTGTTTTGAATATATTGCCTTCATATTTTGACCAAGGTTGTATTTTTTGATCAGGATGGCTTATTGGAGCTAATGATTTTTCAGGTTTTAGTATTGGAGGCAGTTCTTCGTATTCAACCTGTATCAAGTCAAGAGCTTTGATTGCTGTTTCTTCGTCTGTTGCTGCTACAGCTGCAATTTGATCACCTATAAATGTAACTTTATCGATCGCAAAAGCTGTTTCATCTTTTGTTATGGGGAGTACTCCAAATCTGTTGTCAGAGTCTTCTGCAGTTGCTATTGCATAAACTCCTTTGAGCTTTTTTGCTTTAGAGTAGTCAATTTTTTTTATTTTGGCATGGGCAAATGGACTTCTAAGTATTTTTCCTATCAGCATAACCTTGCCAGGCAAAACGATATCATCAATATAAACAGCTCTTCCAGTTACCTTTTGAGCTCCATCAACCAATGGAGTTTTTTTGCCGACTGTATGACTCACTCTGACTTCTTGCCTCTTATTTTTTCTGAAGCTTTTTTTATAGAATCGACAATTTTTATATAGCCAGTGCATCTGCACATATTGCCGGAAATAGCCTCTTTGATCTCTTCTTTTGTTGGATTTTTATTTTCTTTGAGCAATGCAAAGCTTGTCATTATGAAGCCAGGTGTGCAAAAACCACATTGGCTTCCTCCCTCTGTATGAAAGCATTCCTGGATAGGATGCATGTTTTCATTTTCTTGAAGAGATTCAATTGTTTTGATTTTTTTATCTTGTACTTGCATAGCAAGCGTTAAACATGATAATACGGGTTTGTCATCTATGATAACTGTACAACATCCACATGTACCCATATCACACCCTCTTTTTGTGCCTGTAAGGTTGAGTTTGTACCTGATTACATCTAAAAGCAAATCATTAGGCCTTATTGCCAATTCGACAATTTCATT
The DNA here is from genome assembly GCA_002716355.1 of bacterium. Taxonomy (GTDB): domain Bacteria; phylum UBP7; class UBA6624; order UBA6624; family UBA6624; genus UBA6624. The sequence goes on from PBAU01000003.1 coordinate 77,760, forward strand.
ATTTATGTTAAATTCAACAATTTTCTTGCTAATTTTCTTGCTTGGAAATGGAATTAATGTCATAAGTAAGTGCTATATGTCATAAGTAAGTGCTATAGTGCTATTATAAATTTTATTATCACTGTTGGCAAATATGAATAATTTTAATTTTAGAAAAAAGGTTGTTTCTTTATTGGAGAAAGGTAATAATTTTGCAATTGCAAAATTAATCTTAGTAAATGGACATGCTCCTCAAAAACCTGGGACAGCTATGATTGTGCACAGCGACAAAAGTATTGATTTCACGATTGGTGGAGGCCCTTTTGAAGCTGAGGTTATATCTGATGCAGTTGATTTAATTAATTCAGGCAAGAAAATCATTCAAAAAACTTATAAGTTGAACATTAAAGACTTGGGGATGTATTGTTCTGGTGAGGCTGTCGTGTTGATTGAGGCAGTGCAGCCTCCCCCAAAATTATTCATATTTGGAGCAGGTCATATTGGGGCAAAGTTAGCAAAAATTGCTTCTGAGTTGGATATTTTTAATATTTTTTTGATTGATGACAGAAAAGCTTTTTTAAACAAGCAGGATTTTTGTGATTGGGAAAATGTCAATCTTGTTCATACAGATGCAAAATGGATAAAAGGCATACCTGAAATTGATCCTGCTTCATTTTTAGTGATTTTAACTAGATGTCATGCAACTGATAAAATCCTTGTTAAAAATTATGCTGAAGTTAAGCAAGCCTATATTGGAATGCTTGGGAGCAAAAGTAAAGTAATCAAGATGTGGAAAGAGCTTGAAAATGAAGGTCTGAATCCCCATTCACTTAAAAAGGTCCATGCGCCTATCGGCTTGAACCTAGGAGGCAAAAACCCTTCTGAAATTTCAATTTCAATTTTGGCCGAAGTGTTAAAGGTTAAGTCGAATTTATCTTAAATTAAGCAGTCTTTTCTTTTCAATCGAGGTAAGTGCAAGTAATATTATTAGCTTTAATGCTGGCAGGCCTATGCCCAAAGGCATCCACCAATTGCTGCTTTCTGTCATCAACTTGTATGTTGATCCAGAAAGCAATCCCAAGCCTACAGCTGGAAGGAAGATTGATATCCAGGCTGGATAATTATCTGCAGAATCTAGTTTTTTAGAGAGAGGCAATGCAGGGTTTAATATTGTGTCAAGCTTTATAGCGAGAAGGCAATCAAGAACAAGGGAAACTATCATTGTTATTGTGTATTTGAATAAAAGAGGCTCGTTAACCCCATGGAAGAGCAAATGAACTGTTAGGCCGTAAAGGATAGTTATTGGCCCTAGGTATATTAGCCATGTTAAAAAAAGTGAGCACCTATGTATGAAAAGGGGATCTATTGGCAGTGAGAGAAACCTCAGCCCCCCATCACCATGTTTAGCGTACCTAAACTGATGGACAAAGCTTGTTGAGCCTAATATACCAATTGCAGGTATCAATGCAGAAAAACCAATCATAAGCCTCCTGCCCCACGTAACTTGATTATCTGGGCTTATTATGTGTGACATTTCTCCAGGCCTATACCATGCAATTAAAAAAGGTATGGCCAGGAGAACGTACAAAGGGGGTATGTTTTGTTTCAGTCTTTCTTCCCATTGGAGATGCCTGAAGAGTATATGCATAACGGCTCCTCTTTTCCCAAAGATTTTTGGCCAGAGTCTGGCGATGGAATACCTCTTTATTTTTCTCTTTGCTATCTCTTTGCTTAGTAAGAAATCAAATGATTTGATCGCTGGAACCAGCAGCACTGCTGATAATGTTATTGCGCCTAATGTTGTCAGTCCATATTGCGAAACGTATGATGGTAAGCCGTTTATGAATTCAAACATTATTGAAAACCAAAGTGGAGGTAGGTACCATGTAGCTGCACCAGGATCTAAATCCAATCTAAGAGCGAGAGAGTCTGTGTGTCCAGTGCTCGACCATATAACGAATGCTCCTAAAACAGAAACCATCATCATGCTTGTTATCCAAGATATATGAGGTCTGATTATTTTTAACCTCCATAGGGACGAATAGAAAAGTATAGTAAAAGATTGCGTGAATGCTGTAAAAGATATTGAGACCAAGCAGAGCCCAATTATGGATTTTATAATCTCAAAAACAGCTGATCCATTTAAGCCAGAATTTATTATTGGTTTTATTTGTAAAAAAATAACTGATGGTAAATTAAAAAACACAGACCATATCACACCAAATATAAACAGTACAAAAAGTTTTGCTTTAGCAAAGTCACTAGGAGACAAAGGTAAAGCTCTAAGGAGAAGATTTCCCTGATGTGAAAGTATCAAATGTCCCATGTTTAATGCTGTAAACCCTAAAAGCACAAAGAAGAGAAGAGAGAGAGCGACGAAGTTAGTTGTTATCATTGAGCCATATTGCCAAAGTACCGAAAAAACATAACCTATTGCAGAGAGGGCCAAGAGAGGAATTAGAAAACCTATCGTTTCTATGGTTTTTGATTGAAGTAGCTTTTCTAACGTTCCTCCAATTTTTATTGACATGCCTCTTCTGAATGATATAAGCTCCATTCTGAGGAGTGCATTGAATGAAGATCTATCCTTCAAAGCCTTTCTATTATTTCTTGAGAGAGATCAAAATAGCTTTTTTCTTGAGCTTCTTTTCTGAATAATTTTTCTAACTTCCCAGGGTTTTTTTCAATTTCTTCACGTTCAAGGTTGTGTTTTATTTGGCCGTCGATGAGGATTGTTACTTTATCGCAAACTCTTTCAACAACCTCTACTATATGACTTGAGTAAATGATGGTCTTGCCTTGTTTTGAAAAGTCTTGTATAAGGTCACGGAAAACCAACACTGCATTAACATCCATTCCTGATAAAGGTTCATCAAGAAGCAAAACTTCTGGATTATGGATAACTGAAGATGATATCATTATCTTTTGCTTCATGCCCCTGGAGAAAGAAGACATTTTTTCATGAATTACATGTCCAAGTTGAAAAAGGTCCAATAGGTCGTCGATTCGCTTTTGGGTTTCATCTCTAGACATTTCATGAATCTCTCCAATGACATGAAGGAATTCATGTGGTGTTAGGTGTTCATAAATAGTCAGCTCTTCCGGGACAAAGCCTACAAGTTTTCTAGCCTCTATTGGGTTTTTGTATGGGTTTATGCCATGTATCTTTACCGTTCCAGAGTCCGGCTTTAATAACCCTAAAAGAAGTTTGATCGTAGTTGACTTCCCTGCACCATTTGGACCTAGATAGCCATGTATCATTCCAGGATTCACCTTAAGGGATATGTCTTTTAGGACATTATTGTCACCATAGGACATTTTTATATTTTTGATCTCTATCATCGTTACTGATTCTAATTATTTTATTATGGTTCCAATTCCAAGTCTATACAAAATCGTGACTAACAAAGAAATAATTATCATTGACGATATTGGAATGTATATGCTTATGTTGTTTTTTTTAATAAAAATGTCTCCAGGCAACTTAAAAAGCTGTAATCCGTTATTTTCCAAAAGGTAAGCAAAAGCCGAAGCGATTAAAAAGAAAACCGCAATAAGCAAGCTCAAACGAGAAAAGTTCATGAAATTTCGGGAAGCGCATATATTTCAACTTCTAACCTTGGCGGCTCGCCTTGTGCTGCTATCCTTTTCTTGATAACCAATTCGGCAATTTGACCGTCATCATGATAAAGAACTCCATTAAGGCCATCTTTTACTGATTTTGCAATATTGTCTGCGTCAGGCCTTTTTGCATGATGTCTTTCCGGTCTCGGATTTGTTTTTCTGTACTGGCTTTTCGGACATGGAAAATAAGCTTTAACTTTTAGCCCTATTGCGCCTTCCATTAGTTTTTCAAAGCCTATTTTTTCAAGTTCTTTTTTTGCTATGTATGAAATGTCAGCTTTATAAACCCTGCTAGCTTGAGGATCAACTGCAGATACATATTTTCCCCTTCTGTAAAATCTCGGTCTACCTTGGGCTACAGGTTTTCCAGGAATTGTAAATCGTATCCTCATAGCGTTAAAACTTCTTCATCAATGTCTAAATTTGTCCATACACAATTCACATCATCAAGATCTTCAAGCTGTTCTAGAAGTTCAATAATTGAATTTTGTTTTTCTCTGTTTGCAATTAGGTTTTCTGGATCAAAGATTATTCTTGTTGTTGTCTCGCTGCCAGTTTGTTTTTTTAGAGCTTCGTTAGCTTCGGATGTTAGGCTTAATGGGACGGTGACAATAGTTTCATCTTGAAAATTTTCAACTTTTAAATAATCTTCAATTCCTGAATCTATAAGCATCTCAAGGATTTTTTCTTCATTTATTTTTTTAAAAATTTTAATCATTCCGCATTTTTTGAAAAGGTATGAAACTGCTCCTGAGCTTGCAAGGCTTCCACCTTTTTTGTTCAGGACTGTCCTGACTTCAGCAGCAGCTCTGTTCTTATTATCTGTCATTATTTCTATAAGTATTCCAACACCGCCTGGAGCATAAGCCTCATAAAGAGCTTTTTCAAAAGAGTTTGCTTCAGAGCTTAATGCTGCTTTTATTGAGGATTTTATTTTTTCTTTTGGGAAATTTATTTCTTTTGCTCTTTCTATTGCTGACCGCAGTGAGAAGTTGAAATTCGGATCTGAGCCACCCTCTTTGACGGCAACCATTATTTCTCTAGAAACTTTGGCAAAAGCCTTCCCCCTTTTGGCATCAACTGCTGCTTTTCTATGCTGTATGTTCGCCCATTTGCTGTGTCCAGCCATAATTAAAAATTATGTTGAATTCCTGAAAAAATTGTTTGTTCAGAGTTTTGAATTTTTTCAAGACCGATGACTATGTTTGTTGATTTAGAAACAGGTATACCTAATTTTATTTTTAAGTTCATGTCTAGATTTTCTGGCCACCATGCTACCGTTTTAAAATTTATATTTTGATTAAGCGATATTTCAGCAGCTGTTTCACCTCTGAACCTTCCAGCTCCAAGATTAACTTTTCTTCCTTTCAGTCCAGCAAAAAAATTGGTTTGAGATTCATTCCACCATTCCTGATTAAGGCCAAGGTACCAATCATTTTTGAAGAATTGAAATTCAAGTTCACTTCCTAGACTTTTTGACTGTGTACTTTCATTGTCTAGATGGAAAATACTTATATTCGATTTTCTTTCAATTTGGTTTATGCTTGAAAATGTCTCATTTATTGAAGATGTAGCATTGTTAATGTTTTCTGCCATATCTTGAACATCCTCAAGAAAGCTTTCTTTGGAAAGTTCAGAGGTGATTGTTGCAATGTTATCTAAGACATTGTTAATTTCTTTCTCTATGTTGTTTAGTCTTGAATTCATTGACAAGCCTTCAATTTCATTTTGCAAAGAAGAAATTGTTTCATTTGCATTTTCAACAATAGATTTTATTTGGTCAGGAAGACCCTCTGTAGCTTGATCCATGTTTGAACTTGTGTTATCAAGATTCGCCACAACGCTGTCTGTTTTTTCTGTGATTTCCTTTACGGACTCTCTTAATTCTTTTGTCATCTGGTCTATGTTGCCAATTGTTGAGCTTAGTTTAGGGCCAATATCTTTCATGGTTACATTCATCTCTTCAAGAATTTTATTTACACCTAAAAGGGTTGTTGTTCTTAGCTGCTTTATGACTCCCTCTAATTCTTTTACAGCATCATCAAGATTTGGCGTTGCTTCATATATCCCTATAGCTGTTGCTCCATTTTGCAGATATCCGCCAGGTACGTTTTCATTACACCCTGACTCTTCATCACCTGTAAGTTCTTTCGGCAGTTCTTTTGCAGCTGTTGGACAGCTGTATATATCCAAAGAAGCATCCCCTAACAGACTTCCTGTATTGATTGTGTAGTAGCTTCTATTGGAAATTTTAATGCCTTTGTATAAGCCTAAATAAACACGTGCCCCTCCAATTTCAGGATCACTAATTACGTTATTGACTGTTCCGACTCTTACTCCATTTTGCCTTACATCAGCTCCTCTAACAAGCCCCTTTACATTTCTAAATTTAACATTTACCTCAAGGCCTTTCCTGGATTCGATTGTGTTCCAGCTGAACCAGAAGACCAAGCCAACCAGTATTGATATTGTTAAAAATACAAAAAAACCAAGCCTTATTAAGTGTGATTGATTATTCATCTTTCTTAATTATAAAATCCTTATTCATCATGTTGGTAACCCCTTTATAAACTTGCTTAATTTATTTAAATTCGAATCTTTGTAATCCGTTTTTTTTGATTTGATAATTTTTTGTATTCCTTCCTTGTTTGTAGAAGCTGAAACAATTCCATTTTCAATCAGTATGGTTTTTGTGCAGATTTCAGATATGAAATTCATATCATGGCTGACTATTATTGAAATCTTGGAATCAGATAAAGATGATTTGATTATTTTGATTATGCTTCTTGATCTTTGTGGATCTAGCCCGGTTGTAGGTTCATCGAATAGTATTATCTCTGGACTTGTCACCAGCGTTCTAGCTAACCCAACCCTTCTTGCTTGCCCTCCAGACAGCTGGCTAACAAATCTTTTTCTAATGTTTCCAATATCATCAAGACCAACTGAGCCAAGCATCCTGTCTATTGTGGAGTCCCATTGTTTTCTTGGCACGCCTGTTGCTTCCATTGCAAATTTAAGGTTGCCTTCAACATTCAAAAAGTCAAAAAGAGCTCCTGCCTGAAAGACCATGCCTATTTTTTCAGAAATGGCTTTTTTCCTTACAATGGTGTTTTTCCATATTGATTCTCCATTTATTTTTACATCACCTTCATCTGGCCTAAGCAAACCTCCAATTATTCGTAAAAGTGTTGATTTTCCACATCCGCTTTGTCCAAGTATGCCAAGCACTCCATCAGATATTGAATAATTTAATTTGTCAAGTATGCGCTCGTCAATATTGTGTCCAAAAGATATATTTTCAATTTCTATCTTCATAATTAAAAAACAAGTACAGTCATAATTAAATTTGCTATGAGTATAAATGTCATAGAACCTACAACTCCTACTTGTATCCTTCTAGAAAGCTCTTCTGAGCTCTGATGAACCGTCCAGCCTTGATAAAAACTAACAATGGTGATTATTGCTCCAAATACTATACTTTTATAAATTGAATGATAAAGCTTTTCTATTTCGAAAAGGTCTAATATGGAGAATGTCCATGTGCTCCAAGACAAATGAAGCACCCTTTCGGCTGCAAGATATCCAGCAATATTCCCCATTATGCATCCAAGGATGGTTAAGCAAGGTAAAACTGTCATGAGTCCAAGCAGTCTTGGAAAAAAAAGAAACTGTATCGGGTCTGTTGAAATGCTCTTAAGCGCTTCTACCTGTTCTGTTATTTTCATAGATCCTATTGATGCAGTTATGGCGCTTCCAGTCCTTCCTGCGACCACAAGACCAACAAGTATTGGAACAAGTTGAGTTACAAGCATCTGTGTCACTCCACCACCCATAAACTCAGCACCTACGCCTGCTCTTCGAACCTCCTCTGCTATTAGGTATGAGGAGGTCACTCCGGCTACTGCGCTGGTTATCGCAACTATTCCGAATGCGTTAACCCCAGAGCTGGAGGAAAAGTAAACAAACTCGGAAAAATAATATTTGTATGGAGGATGAAAACCCTCCCATATCGAGGAAACAAAATTACCTATATTCTTAAAAGCACTTTTACCCAGGTCAGAACTTTGATCCTGTATGCTTTTTCCAATATGTAAGAAGATTTTTTTCATTTATTTAATTCTAGATAAATAATTATCAAATATCTCCAGTTGCAACTTGAAAAGACTCACCCATTCCAAATGGAGAAATCAGCTCTTTTAGAGCCATTTTATCTTTATAGGACATATCAGGTTTGACAATTTCCTCTAAAAGGGGTAATGAAAAATTAGTTAATGTTTTTATTTTGATGTTTTTAAAATCATTTTTTGAACATTCATCCTCAAAAAAGTTCCACCTTACATCAGTTGTCCAATCTGTTTTACCAGGACTGGAAAACGGTTTCAATTGTTTATGACCCTCAAAGCCTCTAAGCGTGTCTCCATAAGGTTCATAAATACCGTAATCAATAAAAATGAAACTTGATTTTTTAAATTTATTTTTCAAACCTGAAAGGAATCTTTTTAAATTTGGTTGATATTCTAAGATTTTATCTCCATCTGGTTTTTTTATATTTTTCAAAAAAGTATTATTTTTTTTTATTTTTTCCCATTGGTTTGTCCATTTTTCATCTTTGAAAACCCAATGCTCTTCATGCCAATCGCCTTTTGAGAATAGAAACCTTCTTGCAGGAAAGGCATCTAGAATTTCTATTCCAACAATTAGGCAGTTCCTGTAAGCCTTTTTGCTTTCAAGGTGCTTGTTTGGATTTATCGTTTTGGTATTTTTTGAATCAACCCAGTCTATTATTGTGTAATCTGTATTTTTTTTCAAATTTTGAAACTGTCCCGCAAAGTAACCATCACCACCTCCAAATTCAAAAACTTTATCGTGTTTCTTTTTTTCAAATTTTAAAGCAATCATCTTTGCCAAGATATCGCTCAGGTGTATTGGGGTATAGAAATCACCAGATCCACCAGGCTCTTTCTCTCTTTTCCTGTAGTAGCCTTTTTCTGGATGGTAAAGTGCAATCTCAAGCCATTTATCTGTTCTGTATTTTTTTGTATTATCAATCCATTCCATTTTCATCTTTGATTCTAAAATCCGAATGCTTATAATTGACTCGATGGCTACAAACAAGAATTATGAAAAAATTGTTGAAAGGTTAGCGCTTTTGAGCAACCTTAATTTAAATCGAGAAGAAATAAGCCTTCATGCTAAAGATTTCCCTAAACTTTTAAGCTGGATGAATAAAATATCAACAGCTGATTTAGCTGAAGATTTTAAAAGCTGTCAGAAACATACAGAAGGCGAAAGCGATACGCCTTTGAGTTCACTTGATCAAGATTTAATCCTTAAAATAGCAAATAAATCAGAAAATGGTTATGTTTGTGGACCGAAGCCAAAAGGTAGAAAAAGCTAGCAATGAAAGACATAAAGAAGCTTGTTGATGAATGCTGTGAGTTAATGTCTTCTAAAAAAGAAATTAACGAAGTTTCAAGAGTAAGGTCTAGATATTTAGATGAGGTTACTTCAAGCTTGAAATTGATGAAGGATTTAGACTCTGCTGGCAAGAAAAAACTTGGCTCTGAGGTTAATTTTGCAAAAAAAGCAATTCTTAAGCATTATCAAGATGTTTTGGAATCCATAAAAAATAAAAAAACTTCCAATTTAAGCAAAATGCATTCAAAAAGCAAATTCTTACCCGCAGCCAAGGTTGCTTCTGGAAAAATGCATCCTTTAGAGCGTGTTAAAAGAGAGGCTATTGGCATTTTCAAAACCATGGGTTTTTCTGTTGTAGATGGATCTGAAATTGAGTCTGAAAGTAATAATTTTTCTTTGTTGAATATACCTAAAGATCATCCTGCCAGGGATGAAACAGATACTTTTTGGATTAGTGGCGATTCCCTTTTAAGGACTCATACATCTTCTGTGCAATCAAGAATTATGCAATCTAATGATCTTCCAATTAGGGTAATATGCCCTGGTAGAGTTTACAGAAGAGAGAATGATGACAGCACTCATGCGAGTGTTTTCCATCAGATAGAAGGACTTTTGGTCGATGAGGATATAAAGTTTTCTGATTTAAAGGGGCTTCTGGCTGAATTCTGTAAAGAGTTTTTTGGAGAGGTTACTGTTAGATTCAGACCAGACTATTTCCCTTTTACGGAACCTTCAGCTGAGGTAGCAATTGCCTACAAGGGTAAAAAAAATGAAAATTGGATTGAGATTGGTGGGTGCGGAATGGTGCATCCGAATGTTCTCCAGATGGCCGGTATAGACCCGCTTAAGTGGAAGGGTTTGGCTTTTGGCATGGGGGTTGACAGGTTGACTATGCTTAGGCATGATATAAGAGATATTAGATTGTTGCTCGAAGGTGGATCTAGATTTATTGAACAATTTTGACCCATTATCTTACAGGGGTGAACCTACAGCTTTATTTGATTTGTCTTTTGTAAAGGATGCTATAAGAGATTTAAGATTAAAACCCAAAAATAAAGTTATTTTAACAAGGGGTACAAATGGAAAAACTTCTACTTGTTTTTTCCTTGATTCGATTGTAAGAAAAAACAACTTGAGTTCAATTTGTTTTACATCGCCACATATACATGCACCAAATGAAAGAATCTTGTTAAATGGTGCTAATTTACCCATGGAAGATTTTTTTTATTACGAGCAAAGAATATCACTATATGAAGATCAAAGATGCGAAAGGAAATTTACGTATTTTGAAGCAGTTTTTTTAATCTGCCTGTTTGTGAATGTTGAAAATAATGCTGATTATTTAATTCTTGAGGCTGGTCTAGGCGGACCAAAAGATGCAACAGCTGCAGTTGATTTTGATTTATTAGTGCTCACCTCAATAGGCCTTGATCATCAAAGTTTTTTAGGCGATACAAAAGAGCAAATACTTGAGTCTAAGTTGCTTGATGTTGAAGACACACAGATAATAACTTTTGCTGAAAATAAGAAGTATGGTTATCTGAATTCTAAAAATGTTAAATATGTAGAGGTTTCTGATTGTGGTTCTGAGTTTTTATCTAAAAATAAAAATTTAGCAGAGAATGCTGCTGAACACTTGGGGCTTCAGCGAAAAAAATCAAACCAAACTATAAAAGGGAGACTTCAGGTTCTTAGAAAAAAGCCATTATTGATTTTAGATGGAGCGCATAACCCAGAAGGCTTGCATTACTTATGCGAGCATGTGGAAAAATTTAAAATTAGAAAAGCATTATTGGGGATGAAGAATGGCAAGCTGAAAGATTGCAGGTATGTTATAGATAAATTTGGTTTTGAAAAGATAGCCTGGTGCGATCTGCCTGAACCTTGGCGTTCAGATGCTCCATTAGATCATTGGACTCACTTGAAAACTGATTCAGAAATATTAGAATGGATTCTTGCTGATGAAGATTGCATTGTGTTTGGATCTTTGTATCTTGCATCTAAAATTTTGAAAATGCTAAAGAGAAGAAAAGTAAAATGAAGTTTGAACTCAAGAAACATTCAAATTATATTTATCCTGCTTTTGTTTTTCTTTTTTCCATGTATCTAATGATTAGCTCTTATAAAGACAAGGATGTTTTTCAATTTTTTGATAAAAAAACTAGCCGTGTTCAAATTTACGTTGGTTCTTTTTCTGATACGCAAGCCATGACTTCTTTCTTGGTTGATTTCACCAAATGGGGTAATCAGAAATATTCAAACAATTATCCTCCTCCTTATGTCAAAGTGACAAAAGGCAGTAAAGCCATGGTTGTAACGTGGGGCCCTTTTGAGGAGAGTGTTGCAGAAGAGGCATTAAATGAGATATTGGATGAATGGAATATATTGGCAGAGGTTCGCGATGAGTGATTTTTCTTCTCTTTGGTTAGGTCTAGATCAAAGTGTTGTCTTAAAGCTTGACAAAGAATGCGATAAGCTTTCTGGCGAACCTGATGGAGAATGGTATGACGAAGTTCTTTCTCATGTTGCAAAAACAGGAGGGAAAAGAGTAAGGCCTAAGTTTTTATTAGTTTTGTTAAATTTTTTAAATTACAAAATTGATGATAGATGTATAAAGCTCGGTGCGCTTGTTGAAACTCTCCACCAGGTTAGTCTTTTGCATGATGATGTTGTTGACGATGCTCCAAAAAGACGGTCTGAAATAAGTGTGAATCTAGGCTGGGGCTCCAAAACTGCCATTCTTTTAGGAGATTTTTTGTTAGGCAGGGTTCTTGAGGTCCTTTCTAACGATCCCAACAAAGAGGTTATGAAGGATTTCGCAAGAGCATCTAGAGCTTTATCGAGAGGCATTCTTTTAGAGCATGAAGCAAGATACAATTTCAATGTTTCAGATGATCTTTTGTCAAGAATAGCCCAAGAAAAAACAGGTTCTCTTTTTAGGCTTTCGGCAGAAACTGCCGGAAGGATAGCAGGTTTAAATGACAGTAAAGTTAAATCCCTTGCATTTGCTGGTGAATTGATTGGAGAAAGCTTCCAATTCATTGATGATTGCTTGGATTGGACTGGGGGAGAATCTATAGTCGGCAAGCCAACTGGCCATGATCTTCTGGAAGGATTTGTCAACAGGCCCCTTGTAAGGCTTAGAGAAAAAGGTTTTAATTTTGGTGAACATCCTCAAAAGCATGACATTAAGAAATGGAAAGCGTGGGCCGATGAAAACATTGATGAGATAACTTGTTTAATGAATGACGAACAGATAATTGAAAAATGTATTGAAGAGTCAGAGCTCTTGCTAAAAGAAGCTTTTGAAATTTTAAAAACGGTTTTGCCAGATGATTCTGGTTTTGATCCTGATTTTTGGCTTCAAATCTTTTCTAGGAGGATGAAATGAAAAATAAAGGTTGGATATTTATAGTTGTTGTTTTGCTATTAAGTTTTTTTGTTGATGATGTTAACTTAGATCAAAATATGGGATCTCATATTGCCCTACTAGAGATTAAAGGCCCGATCATGCAGGAGTCATCCGGTATTTCTGCAGGTAGCAGGGATATAGCTAATGCAGTATTAAAAGCAGCTGAAAACAGCGAGGTAAGAGCTATTTTTCTTGATATAAATAGCCCGGGAGGCACTGTTGGAGGCTCACAAGAGATATATTGGGCTTTGATGAAATTTAGAGATTCTGATTATTCCTATTTAGAAGATAATGGTGAGATGTTGACTTCAAAAAAAATTATTCATGCTTATATTGGTGAGCTTGGAGCTTCCGGCGGTTACTATGCTGCTAGCGCAGCAAATCACATTTCCTCCCTACCCTCTTCTCTAGTTGGTTCAATAGGTGTTATATTTTCAAATTTTAACTTTGTCAAGATGATGGAGAAGATAGGAATTGAGGATCAGACTTTTACAGCTGGAGAGTATAAGGACCTAGGCAGTTCGTTTAAAACTATGAGTGATGAAGGCAAGAAAGTTATGCAGGAAATGATTGATGAATCTTATGATGTTTTTGTTAATGACGTTGCTAATGGAAGAAAGGACTTGAGTGTGGAGGATGTAAGGAAGCTTGCAAACGGTTGGGTATACTCTGGAAACAAGGCTGTTGAAAACGGTCTTACTGATTCAGTTGTTTACAGCTACAGGGAGGCTTTAGATAATTTGTGTTTAGAGATAGGAGAAGAGGCTCAGTGTGAGACTTACATGATTACACCGGAGCTCGATCCTTTTGCAGACATATTTAATCTTCTTGGTAAATTTGATTTATTGAATCATAATTTTTTTGCACTTTACCCTAATTATTAATATAAAATAAGCGTGAATTGTTGCAAATGGAGGCTGTTTTTTAAATGATAGTACAAGCACAACCTAGGGAATTAATAATCACCTGTTTAAACTCTTATGCTAATTTCAATTTAGCTTATTGGAATTATGCTGACCCAGGAAAGATAGTTAGGTTTTGGGTTGGCTACAGAGAGAGAGCTGAATTTTTGATTTCAGAAATGGAAGAATCTGAAGAAAAAGAGGAAATGACAGCTAGGCTTTTTGAGGCTGATAGAGTTGTCCTAAAGAAACGTTTAGGTAATTTGAGGTCTAAAGATTTTGTTAATTTGCCTAGAGCCGATGTACCTTTTGAAAGATGGTGGTGGTATATAGATTTGATTAAAACAAAATTTATAAAACCTGAACCTGGTTTTATGGGCAGTATTCCACAATCAGTTTCAAAGCTTTTCGGTTTTGGTGTTGAGGAGATTGTTGAGGAAGAGATAGAAATAGATTTGTCAAATTTAAAAATTGGAAAGGTTTGGATTGCACCAGGCTGTATTGTTTGCAATGCTTGTGAAGAGATATGCCCTGATGTTTTTGATGTTCAGGAAGAGAGTTGTGTTATTCGTGATGATCCAAATTTAGAACTCGTTCAAGATATTGTTGATGCTGCTGATGCATGTCCTGTAGAGGTTATCAAGTTCCAGCCAGCATAGGTTGATGAAAAAAATAGGATTAAGGGTGAACCCGGTTGATAAAAGGGTTGATTCCTTTTTGCCCAAAATAGTAAAAGATTTAAAATATTTTTCAGTAAAACCCATAATATTAAATGAAGATGCTGAACAAAAAGGAATGTATGTTCAGAAGGAGAAATACCTTGAAGAAGATCTTGATTTACTGATTGTTTTAGGAGGCGATGGCACTATTTTAAATGCTGGGCGAATGTCTGCCATTAACCAAGTTCCTATATTAGGAGTCTCTGTAGGCTCTTTTGGCTTTTTAACAAGCACTGATGTTGATGGCTTTAGAGAAACTTTCAAGTCTGTAATTGAAGGAAAATTTATCCTTGAAAAGAGACCTTTGCTTGAAGGTTTAATTAAAGAAAAATGTTTTTTATCTGTGAATGATTTGGTTGTTTCTCATCATGGGCACTCTTCAGTTTCTCCTTTTGAGATTCAAATAGACCAATCTGTCTTGAAGTATAAAGGAGATGGTCTTGTTGTGTCTACTTCCACTGGATCTACAGCGTACAATCTTTCTGCAGGTGGTCCTGTTGTTGATCCAGAGATGTCATGTATGCTTTTAACTCCTATTTGTGCTCATCTTATTGGAGTTAGGCCAATGGTTATATCAAATAAAAAAGTTCTTATATCGGCAATAAAGTCAAAAAAATATTCACTTTCTGTAGATGGACAGCATGCAGTTGATTTTTCAAACCTTGAATCATTGGAAGTGAGAATAAGTGATTTGTTTTTTAAGCTAATAAGAAGTCAGCAATCTTCAGATTTCTGGACAGTCGTAAAAGAAAAATTTCATTGGGGTAATTGATTGATTTATTTTTTATTTTTTCTAGATTGGTTAACAGTTGGAAAAGTTTATACTTATGAAGGCGTTTTGTTTCGTGATAAAGTTTTTTACGAATCTAAACAAGAGGTTGAGTCCAAGGTAGTTTATTACCTGAGTGTTATTGAGGAGAATGACGATAGCACTGTTGAGGTTAGTATTATCTGTCAGCCTAGAAATAAAGATTCTAAATTTAACGAAATTCAGATTAATCTTTTGAAAGAGGTTTGTCTTCCTGAGATAAAAATCAATCTTGACAAAAAAACACCTACACTTCCAAGGTATTTAGGTTTTGGGCCATACCAACTTTACCCTTACGACAAGGTTCAAGAAATGAAAGAAAATTTATATGAAGGTAATTTCACAAAGGATGACGTTAAGCATGGTTGGCAACTAAGGTACATTCCTAAAAAAGAAAAAAAAGGTGTTGTCTTAGCTGGAGATTTAAAAATAGAAAATAGCAAAGGGTTGATACCGACTAAAAAAAGTTTAACATTTGATGTTTTTTATATCTATGAGAACGAAAAGATAAAAAAAACAGAGATGGTTTTCGACTATCTTTTAGAGCCTTTTAATGTAAGTTCAACTTTCAGAATTCAATTAAGGCTTATTGAAGATGCTTAACCAGCAGTTTGATAAAAATTTAACCAGGCATGTTCCTGGCGAGTTTTCATTTGGATCTTTTATTGGAAAGTTTCTTCTTACAATATTGTCTATCATTTCACTTTATGCTTTTGTTGTTTATGTTGCTGACTCAAAAGCTCAAAATGAAATTCCTAAAATTATTGAAATAATACCTCCTCCAGGGAATTTGCCTCGAGAGCATATTGCATATGTTGAATTCAGTATACCTCTGGATGAATGGTCTGTTTTCGATGGTCTTGTCTATAGGATACATAGAAAAGATGGTTCAATTTCACCAAAAAAGAAAGTTTCAAATGCTGGAAGGTTGATATTGAAAAACAACGGTAAAAGTTTAATATTTATGATTAATCATCAAAATTTACCTGTGGTTGGAGAAAAGATAATAGTTGATATTTCTGGAATTCGTTCAAGATCTGGAGTTGGCTTAAGCATGCAGTTTTTAGAGTATGACATCACTGATGAAAAACCTGACTTTCTGTTCGAGCAACTGCTTACCAGGCTGTCACTTTCTGAATTAAAGGTTTTATGGGACGAATGGCTTTCAGGAAATTTATAAAAAACGCTAAAATAACAGAGTTTAGAGTCAAAGGGAAAATAGTTTAATTATGGTGGTTGTTGTCGGATTTATACAATTTTACAAATTGGTTTTATTTGCAAGGATTCTTTTGAGTTGGTTTAGTGTTGATTGGAGAAGTCAGTATTTTTTTTGGATTGCTGATGTAACTGAGCCAATTTTAAGATTTGTTAGGCCTATCTTCCCAAGAATGGGAGGTATAGACTTTTCCCCTATTATTGCTTTTTATTTATTGGATTTGATTACTGGGGTGTTGATGAGATTATGAGTTATTTTTTTGGTGAAGACAAAGAGGTTGAAAATATAGTACATTCAGAAATATCTAGACTAGAAGAAGGTTTAGAGCTTATTGCAAGTGAAAATGTTGCAAGTAAAAATGTAATGCTTGCTCAAGGAAGCCCTCTTACAAATAAATATGCCGAAGGGTATCCTTCAAAAAGATATTACGGCGGTTGCGAAGAGGTCGATAAGGTTGAAAATTTAGCAATAGCAAGAGCTAAAAGTATATTTAATTGCTCTTATGCAAATGTTCAACCTCATTCTGGGTCACAGGCAAATCAAGCAGTTTATTCAGCTTTGCTTGAACCAGGAGACACAATATTATCGCTATCTCTTTCTGATGGTGGCCACCTTTCGCATGGGCATTTTGTAACCCAGGTTGGTAAAATTTTTAAAATCTCGAATTATTCATTGAATGAAAAAACAGAACTTATTGATTTTGACAAAGTTAAAAAAGTTGCTTTTGAGGTAAAGCCAAAATTGATAATTTGTGGATACAGTAATTATTCAAGAAAAATTGATTTTTCTTCTTTTAGAGATATTGCAGACCAGGTAGGTGCTTATCTTTTGGGGGATATTGCTCATATTTCTGGAATTGTCGCAGCCGCCAAACACCCCTCCCCCTTTCCTTATTGTCATATTGCTACAACCACAACACATAAAACACTAAGGGGTCCAAGAGGTGGGATGATTTTAAGTTCAGATCGTGATATTTCTGAAAAAATTGATAAAGCTGTTTTTCCAGGGATGCAAGGTGGACCATTGATGCATGTTATTGCAGCTAAGGCTGTTGCTTTCGGGGAAGCAGCAAAACCTTCTTTTAAAGAGTATATAAATCAAGTTTTAAAAAATGCAAAATGTCTTTCTCGTTGCTTATCAGAAAATGGCTTGAGGATAGTTTCTGGAGGAACTGATAATCATTTATTTTCGTGTGATCTGAGAAATTGGAAACTTACAGGAAAAGAAGCTGAGGCTTTGCTTGGGGACGCAGGTATAACTGTTAATAAAAATACAATCCCTAACGACCCTCAAAGCCCTTTTGTAACTAGTGGTGTGAGAATTGGAACCCCAGCAGTTACAACAAGAGGAATGCGGGAAGCAGAAATGAAACATATTTCTGATTTTATAGTCAAGGTTTTGAAAGAGAAGGCTGATCCTAAAAAAATTAAAAATGAGGTACTTGAACTTTGTCAAAAATTCCCCCTCTACACGTAGCTTATTTATGTATAGGCTCAAATATTGGCAATTGTGAGCTTCATTTAAAAAACGCAATAAAGGAAATTAAAAAATGGCCAAGAACCAAGGTTGTAAAAGTTTCAAAAATTCTAGAGACGGAACCATGTGGACCTGTAAGAAATCAAGATAATTTTTTGAACCAGGTGGTAAAAATTAAAAGTTTCTTAAACCCTTTGAGCATTATTGACCTAATAGAGATTACTGAAAACAAAATGGGAAGAGACAGAGTTGACGTGCCAAAAAAAGGCCCTCGCATAATAGATATTGATTTAATAATTTTTGATGATTTTAAAATAGTCTCAAAAAGGTTAACACTGCCCCATCCCGCTATTGACTCAAGAGCTTATATTTCAAAGCTTATGGAGGATATTGATGGTTGATTTTTTTTCAAGCTTTAAGAGCGAAATACAAATTTCTTTTGATAATTTAATAGCAGAAGATAAAATCTTTCAAGATGTTACTACTGATTATTTAGAAATAAATGAAAAATCTGTCTCTGAAATTACATCTAGAACAGATGGTTTTGTTTCAGGTATTTCGATTGTTAAATCTTTTTTCAATTACCTTAACCTTAATTGCAGTATTGTTCATGAGCTTAAGGATGGCGATCCCGTTTCAAAAAATGATATGTTTTTTTCATTTGTTACAAGTGCTCCTGATGCCCTGAAAATTGAACGAATTGTTTTAAATTTAATTGCTAGATGCTCATCAATATGTACTGAAGTTAAGAATTGGAAGAGGATTATGGATCCCTACAAGGTAAAGCTTCTGGATACACGTAAAACTGCTCCTGGCAATCGTTATTTCGATAAGCATTCTGTGTTTATTGGAGGGGGAGGAAATCATCGATTTAATTTAGCAGATGAGGTTTTGATAAAGGAGAATCATTTGATTTTTTTCAAGGATTTAAAATCCGCAATTCAAAAAATACAAAAAAATAATAAATTTAAAACTGTTGTTGTTGAGGTTGAAAACATGAAGCAGCTTCAGGAAATTTGCAAATTAAATTTTGACAGAGTTATTTTTGATAACTGGAAGTATGAAGAGATAAGTGAAGGGATAAAGCTTGCAAAGGAAAAAAATAAAGATGTAGAACTGTCTGGAGGGATAAATTTATCAAACCTTGATTCATATTGTCTTTTGAAGCCTGATTTTATATCTGCTGGGTCTTTGACCAATCCAAGCAAAGATTTTGATATTTCAATGCTACTTAAACGTTATTAGAACTATTTGCGCTAAGTAGACTAAAGAAAAAATAAATCTGCCAAAACCGCTTGCTAAGACTCCCAACAAGGCTCCTTTTGCAACTTTTAAACTTTTATCTTTTGACCCGTGAGCTTTCATTTCCCATAAGAATGAACCCAAGAATGCGCCTATAAAAATACCCCAAGGTGGAATGATTGCAGCAAATAGGATTATTCCAGCTAAACATGCCCAAGGAGTTCCCTTTGATGATTTGTATTTCTTTAAAACACCTGTCCTTATCATGTGCTCAATAACACTATTTAAAATCCATACTGTAACCCCTATTATCAAAGGTAAAAAACCATTGGATTTATCGCTATTTGTCCATGCTAAGAATGTCATAAATAATAAAAGTTCAATACACGGTATTATTGGAAAAAAGCTTAATAGTGAAAAGATGCCACTAAATATAATTATTACCCAATCTATTAATTCCATCAAAACTTATTTTAAAATATCCTCTTCATGGATAGTAAAGAATTAATAAGTGAAATTAAGCGTCTAAAAAATGAAAAGAATGCTTTGATCCTTGCGCATAATTATGTCAAAGGTGAAATTCAAGATTTAGCTGATTATGTTGGGGACTCTCTTGGCTTGTCTAGAAAATCAGCTGAAACAGATAACGAGTTGATTGTTTTTTGTGCTGTTCATTTCATGGCTGAAACAGCTAGTGTTCTTGCCAAGAGAAGGCAAAGAATACTATGTCCTGATTTAAATGCAGGGTGCTCTCTTTCAGAAACAATAACAGGCAGTCAGTTAAAAGAATGGAAAAAAGAACATCCAGACGCTATTGTTGTTAGTTATGTGAATACGTCTGCTGAGGTTAAGGCGGAAAGTGATTATTGTTGTACTTCTGGAAACGCTTTAAATGTTGTCAGATCGATACCAGAAGATAAAGACATCTTGTTTTTGCCAGATATGTTTTTGGGAGCTTGGGTACAGGAGGTAACTGGAAGAAAAATGCATATATGGCCTGGTGAATGTCATGTCCATGCTTCGCTTCCCCCAGAGAGAATTCAAGATTTGATGAAAGTTCACTCTGATGCTGATTTCTTGATACATCCTGAATGTGGATGTTCAACCTCGTGTATGTATCTAGGCTCAGTGGGCAAGCTTGAAAAAAAACCACATATTCTTTCTACAGCAGGAATGGTTAAGCATGCAGAAAAAAGCAATGCTGAAACATTTGTTGTGGCTACAGAAACTGGCATCTTGCATCCTTTGAAAAAATCTTTGCCAAAAAAAGAATTTATACCTGCGTCAGACAGTATGGTTTGTCAATATATGAAAATGGTTACGCTAGAAAAACTCTATCTGTCTTTAAGAGACGAGAAACATGAGGTGAAAGTTGAAGAGCCTTTAAAGAGCAAAGCCAAGAAGGCTATAGTTCGTATGTTGGATATTGATGGCTAAGGTAAAAAGAAAATCAACATCAGATCTAATAATCTCAAGGCCAACAGAAAAAGAAAGGAACGAAAAGAAAATTTCAGTAACAATCCTTTTAGATAATGTTAGAAGTGCAAGAAATGTTGGTTTGATTTTCCGCTTAGCTGATTGTGTTAATGTTAAAGAGGTGTGGATGTGTGGGATAACTCCTTATCCTGGGTTCACAGAGCATGCTACAAATCAAATTAATAAAACAGGTGTAGGAGGCAGTGTTGAAACAGTTCCCTGGAAGCATTTTGACAAGGCTTTAGATGCTTTGAATGAGGCTAAGAGGAAAGGTTTGCATATTATTTGTTACGAACAGGCTAAAGGCTCAAGTAAATGGCCGGTTAAATTAAAAAAATATAATCTATTGCTCGTTTTTGGACATGAGATAAAAGATGTAAGTGATTGTTTTATTGAAAATAATGATGAAGTTATTGAACTGCCGATAAGAGGTATAACGAATAGTTTAAATGTTGCTTTGTGTGCAAGTGCTGTTTTGTATGAAATTTTGAATCAGTTTGATGATGCTGGTTAGCCTTAAAGCTGCTCTCAGTTTATTTTTTAGGAACGTTAATCATTGTTCCAATTTTTAATTTTGCAGGATCTATACCTGGGTTTAAATCCAGTAGAACATCAATTGTTGTGTTTAGAAATTTTGCTATACCTTCTAATGTGTCACCTTTTTTTATCCTGTATAAACCATCATCTTCTGGATAATCAGAATTCCATTGATCTCTGAGTGGTATCTTCAATTCCTCTCCAAGTTTTAGCTTGTCTGGATTCTTTATTTCATTTAATTCGATTATTGATTTTATTGTGACACCCCAGTCTCTCGCTATTGATGTTAGGTTTTCTCCAGATTTAACAACATGTATATCAAAATTATCATCCTTCTTTTCATCAGAGTGGTCATTGAAAACTGTATCTTCTGATTTCACTTCTTCTTGTAATTCAGGGTCTCCAAGCTCAAGGTAAACAGGTTTTTCATTTGTTTTTGGGCTTGCACTTGACTCTTTAGGGTTTTGTGTTTTTGTTGCTTTTGGAAGTATGGCCAAGGCAGCAATAACAACAATCAAAAAGGGAAGCAGGTTTGATTTGGTTTTTTTAATGTATTTCATTGGCGAGGTTGAGGGAGAGTCAATGCCTGGGTGGGTTCATTGAAAAACTCCCTCAATTTTAGTTTAGGCATTTTTAGACTAAGCATATATTTTTTACAATAAGCTTTGGTTAGCTTTTTTGTTATTTCTTGAATATTTTTTCAAAATTAAGATCCGGATCAGTAAACTTTCCTTTTTCTTGTATCACTTCATCATCAAGAAGTATCTTTCCTTCCTCTCTAAGATCAAGAATCATGTCCCAATGAAGTGCACTATTATTTTTTGAGCCACTTTCAGGATAGCCTTTTCCTAAAGCCATATGGAAAGTTCCACCAATCTTTTCATCAAAAAGTATATTTTTTATATGCCTGTCAATAGAGTAATTGGTTCCAATTGCAACCTCTCCTGGAACTTTTGCCCCTTTGTCTAAGTTTATAAGCGAGAGAAGATGCTCTTCCCCAATTTTAGCTGAAGCATCAGCCACTTCGCCATTTTTAAAAATCAGATTAATATCTTGAACTAAAACACCTTGGTAAACAGTTGGCCATCTGTACCTTACCCTACCCTCTACAGAGCCTTCCACGGGCGCTGTAAAAACTTCTCCATCTGGAAAGTTTAGCTTTCCAGAACATGGAATCCATTTTCTGCCCTCTATTTCCATTTTTAAATCAGTTTCTTTTGAGAGTACCCTTAATCTTTTTCCTTTATTGAGGATTGAGGCAAGTTTATCTTGCTCCACTTCAAACTCTTTCCAAAAAACAGAAGGATCGTCAAGATGGAGATTTCCTGCCTTGTAGACAAAATTAAAAAAATCCTCATAGCTCATTTCAGCTTCTTTGGCAAACGCTTCAGTTGGCCATAGCGTCCCAACCCAGTGAAAATCACCATCAGCAGATCTTTTCAAAGTTATATCTCTTATCTCTTCAGTTGATTTGTAGAACATTGATATTTTTTTTGTATCAACTTTGGACAAAAGCCTAGTATCGCTAGTTGCATTTATGCCTATTCTTGCATCAAGTGTTTTTGCTTCCAGCAATGAGGTTTCATGAACATAGCTCAATTGTTTGTCGTTTGCGTTTCTGATAAAAACAGGAGTACATGAGTCTAAATGTATATTTGTTTTTGGGTGAGCTCCAGTTTTTAAAATTTCTTTTATTATCTCTTTCACCAATGGTTCTGCCAAAGGAGTTGTGTTTACTGCCACTCTCCAGCCTTCTTGAACATTTAATGAATAATTTACAAGAACTTTTGCTAGTTTTTTTGCTATATCTTTCATAATGGTTTGATTTTATGATAATAAAATAGCTTTATCTTGGAAAACAAAGCTAAAAAGCTCTCTTTTGCCGGCCTGAAAGTAATTGAAAGGGATGGGTCTTTAAAATTATTTCAACCTGATGAAAATTATTTTTTTTTCGATTTAGAAAATATAGAAGTTGAAACATGGGAAAAAAGAGGCAAAAGGGGTGCAAGGCTTTCTAATGGATATCAAGTTTTAGAAGGTTGGATCCTGTTTCCTCCAGGAGGTGTAAATTCAAGTAATGATATACCTGAAGGAATGCCAAAACTTGTATCACTGCGAGATTTAAACTTGATGAGTAATAATTTTGAAAAAGAACTTTTGACAGAGCCAAAAAATCAAAGTTTGATAAATGCAATTTATCTTACTTCAAAATCAATTGTTGAAGGAGCCAAGAAGGCAGGCCTCAATATGACTCCAAAAATAGAGTCAATTTTGAAATTTATGAAAATCTATGTAGTTGATCTTGTTTGAGTCATCTTAAGTGTAAATTTTATTTTTGACCATTATTCAGAATAAAATGAATTGATAATGCGTATAAAGTGCTTGATTATTGACCTTGACGACACTCTTTGTAACACTTTTTCAGATCTAGTCTTTCTTGCTCATCGGGATGCGTCTAAAGCAATGGTTGAAGCAGGTCTTGACATGCCTGTTGATGAAGTTTTTAAAAAAAGGATAAAAATATTAGAGCAAACAATAGCTAATAATTTTTCAAAAACATTTGAAGAAATGCTTATTGAGGGCTTTTGCTGTTCTCAAAAAATTATTAATGCTGGTTTTGATGCATACTATAGTCGTGACATAGGTAAATTAACTCTTTTTCCACTTGCTCAAGACTTTTTAAATTTATGTTCTTTTTTAAAAATTGCACTTGTTACAAAAGGGAACAAATCAACTCAACTTCAAAAAATAAATAAATTAAACATTAAAAAACATTTTGATCATGTTGCAATTGTTGAAATATCAAATTCAAAAGAAGCTGAATTTAAAAGCATTATGGAGAGATGGAACCTTCAGCCTCAAGAAATATTTGTAATTGGAGACAGGCCTGATGCAGATATTTATATTGGAAATAAATTAAAAATGAATACTGTTAGGTTTAAGTCTGAACATTATGCGAATATGAAACCAAGGAACAAGCTTGAAGTTAGCGATTACGAAGTAAAAAGTTACAAAGAGCTTATTGGCCTATTTGACAAAAACTTCATTTGACCAAACCGATGGTTGCGTCCAGCTAGATATTATTGATCTGTATTCTTCATAGGATATGTAATATGTAACTTTAGGCCTATCAAAGGCATCTAGAAGAACAGCTTGAACCTTTCCACCTTTCCTTAAGTCCAAATCATCCTCATAGGGAAAATCAAATTTATATGTTCTTAAAACCTTTCTATATTTGTCCATAATTTTAAAGGTATGAATATCTCCTTCACAACTTAAAACAGGACACATTCCTTCTGGAGCTCCATAATTCAACATGGCTACTGCTATGTCTCCATCCTCAGTGCCCAATATGTCAACTTTTGCAAGTATTGGAACAAACTCGCCATCACCAAGTGGTTTCCAGCCATATTGAAAAACCATTTCAATATCACCGTCAATATGCCCCCAATTGTTATTGTCGATTTCGGTTAGATTGTTATTTGTTGTTATTTTTTCAACACCATCTAATCCGCATTCAATGGATTTTTCCGAATCTTCTTTATCAGAGGAGAATATTATTTTATTTCCGTATCGTGTCATACTTCCAGAAGAGCCCTCTATTTCAAAAGTCCCAGAATCATTATCTGACTGGGGAAAACTGATTGTTCCAACTGGAGAGTATCCGTCATTGCGCATGATTTCTACAAAATTACTATTTTCATTTTTTGATCTGAATAATTGAACAAGTGGATTGCTTAAAAGTTCATCTTTTGAATCTTTCGACACTTCAAAAGATAATTTACCAGAGCAAGGTTCCCAGTGTAAAAAATACCTATTATCATCTTCCTCTTGAGCAGCAGAAAGCAAATCTTCCTCTAAGCCTTCATTGCTTAAAATATCAGTTTCAGTTTCTTCCAGAGCTTCTGTGTCTGCTGTTTGCAAGCTTTCAGATTTATCATTCAATGTAGTTTCTTCAATCTCTTCAACAGGGGCTATTGCTTCAACGCCTTTTTCGTTGTTTGTATTGCTTGCATCAATAGGTTCTTTTGACCCGGATTTTTCACAAGCAAAAATGCTTAAGAAAAGAACGGTTAGTAACGGTAATTTATTATTCATGATTTAGATTGTAATCTTATTTAGAATGTCAATGTTCAAAAAAACATTTTAATATTATGAAGCTTCTTCAAATTGCTACACATCTAGATAAACTTTTGAAACAAGATAAATTTGATGACGGATGCTTAAATGGGGTTCAGGTCTTTGGAAAACCAGATGTGAGAAAGATTCTAACTAGTGTTTCTGTGTCCATGGAGCTAATCTCAAAAGCAATTAATGAAAATTTCGACTCGATAATAGTTCATCATGGTCTTTTCTGGGGGGAAAGAAGCTACCCTTTAAATCATGTAAATAAGCAAAGGCTTAAGCTTCTTCTAGAGAATAATATTTCTTTAATTGCATACCATCTCCCTCTTGATGCACATAAAACTTTAGGCAACAACTATCCTGCCTGTAGGGAATATGCAAGTGAGTTCAATGGTACAAAAATCAAGCCTTTTGGTTCTCTTGGAGATTCTTTCATTGGAGCAAGTTTTGAATTGCATAAAGCCATTAGAGTTGAGGACGCTAAAAAGAAAGCTGAACTTTTTTATGATCATGATGTTGTTCATTTAAATTGCAGTAAAAAATTTATAAAAAAAATAGCTATTGTCTCTGGTGCTGGAGCTTCTTTTTTGGAAGAAGCATACAAAGCCAATATTGACTTGCTGATCACCGGGGAGGCTGAAGAGTGGACAATGCATGAAGCAATTGAGTTTAACGTAAATGTTTTTGCCTGTGGGCATTACGCAACTGAAAGGATTGGAATAAAGATGCTGAGCAAGTATTTAAATGAAAAATTAAATATTGAATCTGTTTTTGTTGATATACCTAACCCTGTATGATTAAAAGATGAGTGATTTTCAAGAAAAAAAATATAGCATAAAAGAAGCTGAAGCCTTAATCCCAGGTTTAAAAAAAGATTTTGAAGAAATTGTTGAACTTAAAAAAAAATTAGATGATATTGGATTTGATATTGTCTATGGGACTTTTCGAGAAGGTTGTTCCCCTAATGGCACAGGGTCATTGCCTCAGGATTTTTTAGATTTTTGTGGAATTATTGAAAATAATTTTCATAAAGTTGGAATATTATTAAGATCTCTTGATGAAGGAATTGTTGATTTTCCGGCAAAGAGAGGGAAGGATGATGTTTTTATAACTTGGATTTATCCTGAATCCAAGATTAATTATTGGTATTTTCCAGAGGAAGGATACCAAGAAAAGAAATCAATAGTTGATTTTTGATTCCTTCAATTACAATTATGCTGTGCGGACAAGGCGCGACCGGCAAGGCCCTCGGCCAGCCGGTTTTGTCCGCACTTTTTTATTATGACAGGATATCCATTAAGTTCATACAAGGGTGAAAAAGTTGATGTTTCAGTAGGAAATGTATCTTTTTCAAAAGATTCTTTTACTGTTGTTGCTGGCCCTTGTTCTGTTGAAACTGAAGAGCAGATATTAAAAACAGCTGAAACTGTTTCAATGCTTGGAGCCTCTATTTTAAGAGGTGGCACCTACAAGTATAGAAAAAGTCCTTATACATTTTCAGGTTTGGGAGACAAGGGTGTTGAATATTTAAAAAAAGCTTCAATAAAAGCTTCTTTGCCAACTGTCACAGAGGTCATGTCGATTGATAAAGTTTCTTATTTGTCAAAAAATGTAGACATGTTGCAAATTGGTAGCAGAAACATGCATAATACACCACTTTTAAAAGAAATTGGAAAGACAAAGGTGCCAGTAATTTTAAAACGTGGATATATGGCGACTATAGAAGAAACCCTTCTTGCAGCAGAACACATCGCAAAAGAAGGCAATCAGAATATAGTTTTATGTGAAAGAGGTATAAGGTGTTTTGATGACTCTTTAAGGTTTACTTTGGATTTAGCTGGAGCCATCTTGCTTAAAGAAAATTCAAAATTCCCTGTAATAATAGATCCATCTCATGCTACAGGAAAATCAAACCTTGTTAAGCCATTATGTTTAGCTGCATCTGCCGCTGGCCTTAATGGTGTAATGGTTGAAGTTCATCCTGAACCAAGAAAGGCCTTATCTGACTCTGAACAAAGCTTAACATTTGACGAGTTTGCTGATTTGATGGATTCTTTGTCCATTTTTACAAAAAATAAAAATAAAATAACTAGAAGTGTCGGGGACTAGCGCAGCCTGGTAGCGCGACTGTTTTGGGAACAGTAGGTCGTGGGTTCAAATCCCGCGTCCCCGACCATCCTATCTTTACTTTTTTTCGGAATGATTCATTTTTTGAATCTGCTCTTTTGTAAGCATCCCATGTAGCCATGTTTCAAAATCTGCTTTATGTTTTTTATAAAAATTTATTGCAGGCTCATTCCAGTCTAAAACTTGCCAAGTCATAGCGTTTAAGTTTAGTTTTTTGCATATAGCAACTGTTTTTTTGAACAGTAAGCTCCCCACCCCTTTGTTTCTGTATTCCTCAGTTATGACAAAATCTTCCAAGTGTAAAATTTTTCCTTTCCATGTTGAATATCGTATAAAGTAAAAAGACAATCCAATAATCTTTTTTTCATCTTCAGCAATTAAAAATTGGTAGTATGGGCGATCGCCAAAACCATCATTCTCCAGGTCCTGCAATGTGATAGTTACTTCGTCAAGTGATTTTTCATAATCTGCTAATTCTTTTATTAGTTTTAAAACTAATGGTAAGTCTTTCTTTACACCTCGTCTGATTGTTATTTTCATAGTGGTTTTTATGGTGGGCCATCGTGGACTTGAACCACGGACCTCGCCCTTATCAGGGGCGCGCTCTAGCCAGCTGAGCTAATGGCCCAATAACAACTTATTTTATTATTTAAAGCAATAAAACGGAGTTTCTTCAGCGGTTATTTCAAACTTTTGGTGTTTTTCGTTTTCGACAAGCGCATTTCCATTCTCACACCCGTTGACAAACCTGCCATGTACCTTTTGGCCTTTTGAATTTATCCAGAATATCTTTCTACCTTTGTCAATAAGCATTTTGTTCCAAGATTCAAAAATATTATCTGAATCGTTTATATCTTTAATTTTTTGCTCTAATGATTCAAGCCATTTTTTTAGAATATGTGCTCTGGGGTTTTGCCATTTTGAATCTATTAATTTTTCATTCTCCATTGTAGTGGCATTTTTTATACTGGCTGGGATTGTATTTTTATCACCAAAAACATTCAAGCCAAGACTAAACACTGCATACTTCTCTTCACCTTTAATGCTTAAGCTCACTAAAGTTCCTCCTATTTTTTTACCATTACAAACAATATCATTGGGCCAGGATATTTTTGCATTGCTAATTTCTGCTGCGGATAAAGATATTGCTATAGGGAGCATGTTGAGATTTGAGTTCTTCATATGGCTGATGTTTAAAATCACACTTGCAAGTATTCCTTTTCCCAGTTTAGAAAACCATTTTCTCCCTGTTCTGCCTCTACCTGAGGATTGATATTCAGCTAAAATCAAAGCTTGCTCAACAGCTTTTGTTTTAATTAGCCTGTTTGCATATTCATGTGTTGAATTAACAGTTGTGAAATAATGATAATCTTTTATGAATCTCCTCGGGCAAAAGTCAAAAAAATCAATTGGTGTTAATCTTGATTTCGATTTGAATGTTTGGATGTATTTGTTTTGTTTTATTGTTGACTTGAACCCTAGCTTTTCAAAATATTCAAGGCTCTTGTAAAAATTTGATTTTGAAATCTTTCCCTCGTTTAGGACCTTGTCAAGTTCCAAGAGACCATCTTCTGATCCAAAAATTTGCTGAAAAAGAAGTTTATCCTCTTTTGTAACTTCATAACCGCGCACTTGGTCAAAAATCACAATTTTGTTCCAAGAGGTTCAGCAGAGCAAGGGCTGCTTCAGATCCTTTGTTGCCTTTTTTTCCTCCGGCTCTATCTTTTGCCTGTTCGATATTCTTTGTTGTCAATATCCCCATGCTTATCAGAGCTCCATGACGAACTTGAAGACTTGCCAATCCATTAAATATTGAGCTACAGAGGAAATCGTAATGGTCAGTTTCCCCTTTCACTATAGCTCCAATTGTTATTATGGAAACATCTTCAGGAAAGCTTGCATCTTCCAAAATTTTTGAAGCAAGGGAAAGTATTTCCCAAGACCCAAAAACTTCAAAATGGCTAAATTTTTTATTTCTTGAGTCAAGAATGCTTTTTGCACCTTGGAAAAGAGAATCGGTGATATCTTTGTTGAAGCTTGATTGAATGATTATTATTTTCATATTTTTATTTCTTTTGTTGATTCGATTTGTAAATCAAAACCTTCTAATGCAATGATGTTCCTCTTGTTGTTTGTAATTATTTTCATTTCCCCAACACCGCAGGCTTTGAGTATCTGGGCACCTATCCCATAAGATCTAAAATCCATCTCATTTTCTTCTTTCGATTGGTTTGTGTTTGAGCCAAGAAGAACAAGAATTCCTCTTTCTGCATTGCATATCATTTCCATTGCTAGATTCAATCTTTTTTCAGAATTTGAACTAGTGTCTTTTTCTGAATGAACTCTCACAAGCGTTTCTTTTTCGCTTGAGATATCTCCTTTCACAAATGCAAAATGTGTTTCATTTGTATTTTTAGATTTAAAAATAAACATTTGCATATTGCTTTGATCGGGCAATTTGATTTTGCTTTTAAGAAAGATGTTTGGTCTTTTTTTCAACAGATAAGAAATTAAATCAGCTATTGTGATTAGGGGTATATTATGCTTTTTTGCAAACTTCTTAAGGGAAGGCATTCTCATCATTTCACCATCGTCTTCGAGTATTTCACATATAACACCTGCTTTTGGCAGGCCTGCAAGCTCACAAAGGTCTATAGACGCCTCAGTATGTCCTGCCCTTGAGAGAACGCCACCATCTCTGGCTCTTAGTGGGAATATGTGACCTGGTTGCCTAAAGTCACTTGGGCCTTTTAAAGGATCGATTAGCTGCATGATTGTTTTCGATCTTTCAAAAGAGCTTATTCCAGTAGTTATTCCTTCTATTGCATCGACAGAAATGGTAAATGCTGTACCATGAGGGTCCATGTTGTTTCTCGTCATGGCGGTTAACCCTAATTGATCAAGCCTTTCTCCAGTCATTGGCACACATATAAGACCTCTTGCCTCTTTTGTCATGAAGTTTATATTCTTTGGGCTTGCATGTATTGCGGCGCATATGAGGTCGCCTTCATTCTCTCTGTCTTCACTATCCGCAACAACAACCATACCCCCGCTCTGGAGCATCTTTATTGCTTCTTCAATACTTTTCATTATTGCCATTTTCCTAATGAGTATCTGGAAATTACGTCAATTTCTAAATTGACAAGGTCTCCAGCTTTCATAGATTCTATATTTGTTCTCTTTAGGGTTTCTTCAATTAGGTAAATTTTTATTTTTTGTTTTTCTTTTGCAGCAATTGTTAAACTTATCCCAGAAATTGAAATGCTTCCTTTTTTCGAGATAAAGCAGTCTAGGTTAGAAGGGTATTTTATTGTCCAAATAGAACTTAATTTGTCAATTCTTTCAATCTTGGAAACAGCCCCAACCCCGTCAATATGACCTAAAACTATGTGCCCCCCCATGGCTTCACCCAGCTTTAAAGCTCTTTCCCAATTAACAATTTTCCCCTTACACTTGGTGTTAAAAGCTGTTTTCAGAATTGTTTCTTTAGAAAGGTTAAAAGATGCAATGTTTTCTTTGTATTGATTTAAGGTTAAGCATACTCCGTCAATTGCGATAGATTCTCCAATTATTGGGTTTTTAAAATCATTAAGTTTGACATGAAGAATAATGGATTCTCCAATTGATTCAACCTCCATGATTGTCCCTTTGTCTTTAATTATCCCTGTAAACATCCGTTAGGTATCCTTCTATTTTTACATCTTTGCCGATTTTTTTAATATTGATATCGCAAAGTTTTTTTGAATCTGATAAAGTTTTCCACTCCGAGGGTGAAAACCCTAAACCTTGACTCCCGATTAATTTTGGAGAAATATAAGCCACTATTTTGTCTGCAAGATTTTCTTTGATCAATTCAGATGAAAGCATTCCTCCTTCGCACAAGACTGACTGAATTCCTTCTTTTCTTAACAACTCTAAAAGATTCTTTAAATTTTTTGCCTTGAGGTATTTAGGTTTTTTATCTAACCCATTTTTTCTCTTGCCCCAAATGTAAATCTTTCCATCTTTAAACATTTTGGCGCTTTCCGCTACTTTGTTTTTTCTATCTACCAAAACTTTTTTCCAGTTTTTAACCCTCAGGCTCCTGTTTAAAACAGGGTTGTCTTTTAATGCAGTTCCTGATCCAACAAGAATAGCATCATTTTTATTTCTTAATTTCTTACCATCATGCCTTGATTCTTTAGAGGTTATCCATTGAGATGTGCCATCACAAGCGGCTATTTTCCCATCTAGAGACAATGCGACTTTTATTGTTACTGAAGCTCTGTTTTTTTTAATTCCAGTTAAATAGCTGTAATTTAATAATTTTGATTCATTTTCAAGACAGCCTTGATAGACTTTTACTCCTGCTTGTTTAAGTATTCTTAAACCTTTTCCATTAACTTTCTTATTAGGGTCTTTCATCCCGACGAATACTGTTTTAACCTTTCTTTCTATTATCTGCTTTACACAGGGAGGTGTTTTGCCATAATGCGAACATGGCTCAAGGTTTACATATAGCGTTAAGCCTTCTTCTTCTGTTTTGTCTAAAGCATCTATCTCAGCATGTTTTTGGCCATATGATGAATGATAGCCCTTGGCGATAATTTCATCATTTTTAGTCAGTACACAACCAACAAGAGGATTTGTTTTCGTTCTGCCTCTTCCTTTTTTGGCAATCTTTATTGCCTCAAGCATAAATTCTTTATCTTTTTTTCGAAATTTCAATTTTTAAATCCCGTTTTTTTTAAGCTCTTTTTTGAAAAGCTCAAATGCTTGATTTATTTCAGAATCTTTATATGATTTTTTACCATCTCCAATAACAAGCCTCCAGGTTAGATTCCAATTTTCCTTTTTTTTGTAAACATCAAATAGGTAAATTTCATGAATCAAATCTAGTTTTATTTTTGCAATAACTGAGGTTACTTTCTTGACTTCATCTGAACTTTTTGTATTAACTGTTAAATCTCTGTGTGAAAATTTATGACTTGGTAGCTCTTTTGCTTTTTGTTTTGGCATCGGCCATAAAATTTTTAATTCAAGCTCGCAAGACCACACTAGCTCCTTTTTGCTCCCTATCTCTATTTCAATAGCTCCTAACAGGCCTTGAAACACTTTCGCTTCTATCTTTAATGCCGAAGAGTCTAGAAAGTAATTGTTTTTTACGTCAAAATAAAAGACTTCTGAGTTCCATTTTTGAGCAATACTTTCAAGTATCGTTTTGATGAGTCTTGATCCGCCATCTTCCTCAGGGATGAGAAGGCCTAAATGTAAGCTTTCTTCATTTTCTTTAAAAACTTTTCCAACCTCAAAACTCCAAGTAGACTGAAAATCTTTTTTTCTTGAATCTTCATGGCCCTTCAGCAAGCATGCTGATATGGAATTCCTAAGAAAAGCTTTTTCTTTTGAACGAGGGTTTAATAATTTTACTGGCTTATTTTCTAAAACTGATTTTCCAAATAATGTTAGACCTTCAGAGACAAGACTTGATCTTATTTCTTGCCTGCCCCCAAAGGACAAAAGAGTATCTATGAGAAATTCTTCCAGCTGAAAGATGTCATCCATTTTTGAAGTTTTAATTTGAATTTTTGGAAGTGTTTCTTTTAGGCCCGTGTAGCCATAAACCCTTATAACCTCTTCGATAAGGTCTTCAGGAATGGACAAGTCAGTTCTATGTGATGGAATCAGCCACTCACCCTTCCTTAAGCCCTTTTTTCTTTTTATCTTCCAGGAATCATTCCAATTCCCCTCTCTGTCCTTCGATATCTGCCTAATGCCTAAGCTTTCTAAAATTTGAACCACTCTCTCTTCAGGTATATTCATCCCTAATCTTTTATTTATCTCAGAAGCCTTAATTGATATTGAATGATTTTCTAAAGTTTCTTCTACTGAGCTTGCAGAATAAACTTGATTTGTCCAACCCAAATTATCAAGCCACCATAAATACCTTTTTGCACCTAAAAGAAAGCCTTTTGGATCAACTATTCTTTGAAATCTGTAAGATGAATCTGTTGAAAGGTTTAACCTGTTTGCGCTTTGTCTGGTTGATGAATTTTTAAAACAGGCAGCTTCTAGCAAAAATTCAGAATCCGAGACATCAGAAGAACCTTTTTTTGATCCAATTATTCCAGCTAAGGCCAAAGGCTCATTTGATTTATTTTGGACAAGAAGGTCTCCAGCTTCAATTTCATAAGATTTATCATCAAGGGCATTAAATTTGATCTTTTTGTTGGCTAATGAAATTTTTACCCCATCATTCATCACATTGAATGGAAAAAGATGTAAAGGCTGACCTGTTTCAAAAAGTACATAATTTGTTAGGTCGACAAGTGGGTTTATGGGGTTTCTGCCCATAAGCTTAAGCATTTTTTCAATATGAGCATTTGCTTCAGGTTTAATTTTCAAATGTACGCCTAAATAAGACTGGCAATTTTTACTTTCTATTTTTATTGGGTATTTGTTGTCTATTGGGAAATCTTTCAATTCCAATTTTTTTATTTCTAGGTTTTTTGCAGTTGCAAATTCTCTTGCCAAACCATAGATTGAAAGGACATCAGTTCTGTTGCTAGGTGTGCTTAAATCTAAAACTTTCTCGCCTTCAACTTCAAGTATTTCTTCACATTCAAACCCTATTTCAGTGAATATGTCAGCTATCTCTTGTGTTGAATAGCTGCATTGTATGAACTCCTTTAACCAGCAAATCGGAAGGCGCATTTGTTTATTCTATCTTCCAAGTGTTGCTGTGCTCTCGCCACCAGGCCTTTGTTCAAGATCTTGAAGATTCATAACTTGACCATTTTTTTCATATTTAAAATTTAACTGCGCTCTGTAAGAAAAAGCAGCTACTAAAAAAATTAAAACAAAAATATAAATTCTTTTCTTCATAATATCACCTTCTATTTCGTGTCAACAATAACCTCGTCAATTTGCCAACCTGCACCAACCACACCATCAGCATTTCCATCTCCATCTAAAGTTTGATCATCTTCCCCCCAGAAGATAAAGCAAACGTATTTGCCTCTAAATGGACTAAGGTCAATTGTTCTTTTGTTTCCAATCGAACTTCCTCCTGCATTTGCAAAAGTATCACCAATGCTATTGCTGTAAAGCCATACGTTTCCACCCATGTAACAATCATCTATTTGTGTATCGCTCCACCTTACAACTATGCCAAATGTGCTTGGGCTGGGAGTTTCGTAAAGCTCGTTAAACAACAACCTTGTCCAGCCTCCCTCTGACACGTAATAACCATTAGCACCGGTTGAATCACCTGAAGGGTATGGGTAAGTTATCTGTAGAGCTGTGTCGTCATATGTCCATCCATCTAGGTAATTACCAGTATTAGTGTTGGTTCCAGTCATCCACATCTTGCAGTCAAGATTTCCATCGTCACCAGGTATAACCCTCCACCATTGACTGTCATCTATCCAGTAGCCCATTTCAGTCCATGTATGTTGATCTGTACAGCTAGACCCATCACCAGGGAAAGGCTCGTAAAAGAGAGTCTTGGTGAAATCAGGTTGTTCTACAAGCTGTATATTGTCAAAAATAAATCCTGTATCAACATCTTCAGCATTAGTTCTTTGAGCTAACCCTATGCAAACATTTGAATTTCCTGCAAATTCGCTAATGTCAAGATAAAGGTATGTCCAGTCATTTGTATCAAGAGATGGATTCGTAACTCCAGTATCAACATTGACAAGCTCATTTACTATAGGGGTATACTGTCTCCATTCTCCAACAAAACAATTATCTGAATTACCTATATCTGTATTAACCCAAAGACGAATGTCTTCAAAATCTTCAGCCGGCCTATTTAGCTGATGTGCCAAAACCAAAGCAGGATTGCTTGTTAATGAAAGATCTAAAGCTTTTTGGGTTATAAAAATAGGATCTTCATCGTTATCGTATTGTTGGGTATCTGGATTCCAGCCAGCTATCCAGGATTGGCCAGAATATGAAGCATTTGCTACCGAGCTTGACCAAACTTGGAAATAGGAAGTTTCAGTGTTTCCAAAAGAAGTTGAAACCCAATTTCCAGTACCAGCTACTTCGTCATAAAGAACATCTCCCTCAAAATTATCATACATATAAGTTGGATATGTCAGAGATGTTTCTGGCCCTGCTGCAGTTCCTGTTGACCCATCATCTGCAACAGCTTGGATACCATAGCAATATTTTGAATTTAAATTCAGGTTGCTTAAAACAGTTCCGCATTTTCCATCAGAGCAGCTAATGGTTTCTGATGTGCTGTCATAAGAGCCGCTATCAATTGCTGGACATTCTGATTTATTTCCATTTGAGGAATTGCTTAATGCATGAGTGTAAATCAAATATTCACATTCTCCATTTGAGGAATCTACAGGATTGCAGTGCGACAATTCATAATCCCAATAGTTATCTTCCCACTCAAGCTCAACATCTGTTACAGCTAAAGAGGTAAAGAAAGATCCCTCCATGTTTGGGCCAGAAAGAAACATGCCAATTAAATCGGTAATAATAACCCAGTCATAAGACGCAGGAGACGGATCAGTTAAACCGCCAGAATTTGTTGCCCTTACTCTGAAGTTGTTTTCTCCGTAAGGCAAATCGAAAGAGTAATTTTTTGGACTTGTACATGACTCCCAGGATTCTTGATTCAATGAACATTCAAAAGTTGCCTCTGGATCATCTGAACTAAATGTGAAATCAGCTGTGTTGAAAAAGGTTTTTGAAGGTGGAGAGCTGTTTATAAAAGTATCTGGAGGCAAAATGCTTGAATCAACATTCCAATTCCAAACAGCAGGAGTTAAATCAACATTTCCAGCAGCGTCAATTGCCATAACTTCAAAAGTATGAGCTCCATCTAAGAATCCAGAATAATCTTGAGGGCTTATGCATGATTCCCATACGCCATTGTCAATCTTGCATTCAAAAGTGCTGTTTGCTTCATTACTTTCAAAAATGAAAGTTGCTGAAGAGTCTGGTGTTGGATCAGGAGGACCATCTGTTATTGTTGTTTCTGGCTCAGTTTGGTCTATTCTCCAAGTCCATGAAGCTGGTGTTAAATCTTCATTGCCAGCTTCATCAATTGATTTAACCTCAAACGTATAGACATCTTCAAGAAGGTCTGAATAAGTTTTTGTCCCTCCATTGCATTCTTCCCATTCAATATCATCTCCTGAAACAGCGTCAAGCCTGCACATAAAGTAATCTGTCGGTTCATCATCACGATACACAAAAGAAGCTGAGGTTGAAGCTGTTGGGTCATTTGGTCCAGAATCAATATATGTTTCTGAAGGTGTTGTGTCTATATCCCAAGACCATGAATCCCCTGTTGTATCAGTGTTTCCAGCTTGATCAGTAGCATAAACCTTGAAAACATGGCTCCCTTCCGCTAAATCACTAAAGGTGATTGATCCGGTGTTGCACTCAGTCAAATCACCACCATCCAACTCACATTGGAATGTAGCATTTGGATTTTCAGGACTTTCATATGTGAAAGTTGGAGCGGTGTTGTTTGAAGGGTTGGAAGGCCCTGTGAGAATCACTGTAGTTGGATTGATGGTGTCTATGCTCCATGTCCAAGCATCTGCAGCACCTAAGTTCCCTAAGTCGTCAGTTGATCGAACTTCAAACACATGATTTGTATTTTGCTCTAAGTTCAAATAAGTTTTTGGGCTTTCACAGGATTCCCATTCGCCATCATCCAATTTACACTCAGATGTTGAAGTTTCATCTGTAGACCATTCAAACACAGCATCTATGGAGTTGGTTGGATCCATAGGTGCGGAAGTTATTGATGTTACCGGTCCTGTTATATCTATCAACCAGTTGTATTCAGAAGGAGTTGGATCAATGTTTCCAGCAAGGTCTTGTGCCCTTGTTGAAAATGTATGGCTTCCGTCTGTTAATTCGATGTAAGCTATTCCGCTTTGGCAAGCTTCCCATTCTCCATCATCCAACTTACATTCAAAAATTGCATCTGTGTCTGAGGGGCTTGAGAATGTAAATATCGCTTCAGTGGATGTTGTTGGGTCTGTTGGAGTTGAATCAATTTGGGTAGTTGGAGAAACTGTGTCTATTGTCCAGGTCCATACTGCTGGAGATACATCTTCATTTCCAAGAGAGTCAAAAGCTCTAACTTCAAATGTGAATTCACCGTCTGTTTGAGAGGGGTAAGCTTTTGGGCTAGTGCATGATTCCCAATCAGGAAGAACTGGTGATAACCTACATTCAAAAGTTGCTTCTGGGTCATCAGAAGACTCTTTGAATTCGAATGCTGGAATAGTTGCATTTGTAGGATCGTCAGGACCATTCGTTATTTCAGTTTGAGCACCTGTGGTGTCAATATTCCAAGTGTGTTCAGCGTTTGCACCTTGCACTTCAATGTTTCCTGCAAGATCCACACTCCAAGCCTTAAATACCCACTGCCCTTCAGCCAATGAAGAGTAATCTGCAGAATAAGATCCGTCTCCTTGGTCTGTCATTTCATTTGCCTGGCATGTTCCATCATTTGAAATGCAATAAAAAACTGAAGTTAAGCCAGGAAGTGTTTCCCATGGTTGATCCTGAACACTGACTTCAAAAGTCCCGTCTGTTTCATTAGACGGGTCAGAAGGTGAACTTGTTATTGTGGTTACAGGAGCAGCTCTGTCTACATTTGTTGTGCTTTCTGCTGGCGTTGCATCAATGTTGTTTGCTGCATCCCAAGCCCTAACCATAAATGTATGTGTTCCTTCAGCTAGAAGCTCATATTCTTTTGGACTTGTGCAGAAATTCCATGAACTCGCTGATGAGAATTTGCATTGGAAGAAAGGAGCTTCTTCATCTGCAGAGAAATGCCAAGCTATGATGTCTTCATTTGTGTATATAGCAGGCTCTATGGTTATGTTTGTCTCAGGTGGAGTTTGGTCTATTGTCCATTCTCTTTCAGCAGGTGTCGGATCGGCTGTGCCTACATCATTTAAGGCCCGAACATAAAATGTCTTAATTCCTTCTGTCAGGTCAACATAAGCTTTTGAACCCGAACCATTTATGCCATTACAAGAAGTGTAAACAGTTTCATCAGGACTCAACATACATTCAAAAATACTATCTCCTTCAGGGTTTGTAAAGGTGAAGGTAGCATTATTTACATTTGTTATTCCGCTAGGGCCTGAAGTTATTGCTGTATCTGGTATTGAAAGGTCTATTGTCCAGGTGTAACTTGCAGGGCTGCTATCAATGTTTCCTGCAACATCTTGTGACTTGACATAAAAAGTATGTTCTCCCCCAGACATGCCAGAATAAGTTTTTGGACTTGTGCATGATTCCTCCCATTCACCGTCATCCAGCTTGCATTCGAAAATACTACCTGTCTCGTTTGAAGTAAATTCAAAAGTTGCCTCATCAGAACCGGACAAGGATGAAGGGCCTGAGTCAATTGTTGTATTTGGATCGGTGGTATCTATGGTGAATGAATATGAATCAGGATCACTTATATTTCCTGCAAGATCAGTTGCCCTTACCTCAAAAACATATGCGCCTTCTTGATTCAAACCAGAATACTGCCAACCTGTTCCAGGACAAGATTCCCAATCTACATTAATGCCACCACTAAGCTTGCATTCAAACCACCCAGCAGGAAGTGTATCTTCATTGCTTGAGTAAGTGAATGCAACAGTTGTTTCGTTTGTTGGGTCGTTAGGACCAGAATCCACAGAGACTTCTGGCTTAACAGTATCAACTGTCCAGCTTAAAGTTTTTTCAACATCTGCAATTTCAGCTATCTCAATATGATGAGCTTTAACTATTAAATTCTGAGAACCTTCAGGCAGGCCAGAAGCAAGCCAATAATGTCCATCAGTATCTTTGTCATTGCAGTCAAACCAACTTGAATTGTTCAGATTGCACTCAAAAGAAACCTTTTCTTCAGGGTGATTCATTTCTTCAAAATATATCTTCAAGCCTGTAACTTCATTTGAGAAATCTCCTTCTTCAATATCACTAGGAGGGTTTGCCTTAAAGCGAAGCTCTAAAGGTTGATGCTCTATAACAGCAAAATAATCGCGTTCATCAGCATCATCACCATCTATCGTTTCATTCCCAAGAGAATCAACCACCTTGTATTGAATGAAATATTCGTCAAGGCTTGATTCAAGAACCGGCAAGTTAGTATAAACCGCATTGTAAAACTGTCCACCATCAGATGCTAGCTGCCATGAGCCCTCAAAAGATACAACTGAACCATCTTCTGCTCTGAATATGAACATTTGATAGTAAGCCGTATCAATATCATTAGAGTCACCATCTTCAGAGTCATTTCCAAATTCAAAAGTAATTTGATCTTCAAAAACGATTTCGGCACTATCTGGATCTCTTGTCTTGTGCGTTATGGAAGGGCCTGTTATATCAATTGTCCATTCATGAGATTTGGATGCAGAGTTCTCCAAGTCATCCAAGCTATCAACCCTAAAGTCATGTTCACCTTCTGTTAGAGCTGTAGGTGAACCGTAAGAAAATGGACTAACACACGGATCTGTTGTAACTCCATCTAGTACACAAGATGCACTAACTCCATCATGGGTAAAAGAAATTTGACCACTTGTAGCATTTGTTGGGTCATTGGGAACTGTCTCTAGGTTTATTGTTGGCCCAGTTGTATCAACCGTCCATGTGAAAGAGGCAGGAGTCTTGTCTTCTTTTTGGTTGTCGTCAAGAAGGTAAGCTTTAACCTGGAAAGTGTACTGGGCATCTTCAAGGTTTGGGTAAGTCTTGGTTCCGCCTGGGCAACCTTGCCACCCTGCTCCATTGAGGCTACATTGGAAACCAACTGCTTCAGTTGATGATGTGCTGAAGCTGAATGTCGCTGTTTTTTGATTAGTTACACCTTCAGAACTAATGCCCATTGAGTTGTCGTCAATTGATGTATTTGGAGCAGATGGCCCTGTATCACCCCCTCCTCCACCGCCACCACAAGCGACAAAGATAAAAGCAAAAGCTATAAATATAAAATTAATTTTTTTCATAAAGTGCACCTAAAACCTATAAAACCTAGAGTTATTGTATACATTTATATATATAAATGTATTTAAAAAAAATCATTCAAAAAGATAACCAAACCAATCATCTAGATTTATTGTTGATTCAATACTGTCTTCTATTGAGTCAGGCAGCATATGAAAGAAATCAATTCCAGTCTCTTGCTCTACTTCGTCTACTGATTTTGCAAAACTGGAAAGAGGTTGGTCTGAGCTTTCGTTAGCCAATATAAAACCTATTGCTTTGATTTCTGGTTGAGTGTAGTCTAAAACCACCTTGTAATAATGGGATGGAACAGAAACGTTGTTCCCCCCTATCGTGTCTAATATTGGATAACCATCGCCAAAAACAGGACCTGTAACTATATGAATCTTGTCATTTGTTTTTGCAGCATCCCTTACATCCGCCTCAAGATCTTTCCAAATGTAGCGGTTAAATCCTGCAAGCTGAGGAGACATGTTTGAAAGAAAAAAGGATTCACTCATTGCTGTATGATCCCATTCCATATCTCCTGCCGGAGCCAAATGGCCCCTATCGTACCCAGAGCCACTATAGTCACTCAATGATGCTGAACCATTTTCAACTGCTGGATCTTCCCTATAGTCATCCGTTCTTTCCATATCGGAAGATGCCTGTTCAGAGGTTAATGTGTAAGCAACCCATAATGCTTGTTCATGCTCTTCACTATAGCTTAACGTGTAAGCTGTATGTGATATTATCTCTTCTTCTTCCGAGTAGTATGGGAGGCTGGCTTCCTCATCGCTTAATGGAACATACAAAACATTATCTGAGTCGCATGAAATAAAAAAAGCAAACAAGGTTAACAGCCTGATTAATTTAAACATTATTGAATGACGGTTATGTAATTGCTTACAGTAGGTGTCGTTTCAAGTTGCACAACACTTGGATTCTCGTTTGGCACAATGTCAGAATAGTTCTGAATGCTGATGTTGTAAGTTTTGCTTACAGAAGGATTGCTATCTCCTCCACCACCACCACAAGAGGTTACAAAGAGAAGGATTGCAAAAACACCTGCGATTCTCCTTTTCTTAATTACCGCTAAACTCATGAATGCAAGAGCAAAAATCAATTCAATATCAAAAGGCATAGAAGCAAGAGATGAATCACCAGTAAAATCATATGTAATAAGATAGATTATTTCATTTACCCCATTGTCAATGCCTTGTTCATCGTCAAGTGTTATTGTTACAGTGCCATTATCTGCATTAAATTCTTCTTCGCCAAGATTGCTTTCGCTGTCAGGAATACCATCAGAGTTCATGTCAAGCCAAATTTCAACTAAGCCTATATCGAGTTTGTCATTCCCTGTTCCAGATGCTCTTAAAGTTATTTCGTTTAATTGGTTTTGCCCAGTTATCGGACCATCAGTTTTAATGTAAGAGAACCTAAAGACAGGTTGCTGGATTCCTGAAGGCTCGAAATCTAAAGTAATAGCTGGAACAGGATTTTCATGCTTTATAGAAATGTCATATATAGCATCAACTATAAAGTTTCTTGTTTCGCTACCACCAATATTCCCATTTATCAGAGCTCTTACTGTAAAGCTGTTGCTGCCATCTTCCATGGCTGATATTGTGTGTGAGCCTTCTCCATCAGAAAGAGTATCTCCATTGCATGAAACCCAATCTGTATTATTGCTGTCCTGGCATTCAAAGTTTGCATTTGTATTTGAACTATTAAAAGTAAACAATGTAGAAGAATTATGGATTTCCTCACCTTCTTGAGGTCCACTGATTATTGTTACATCAGCCGTTTCGGTTTCTATTGTCCATGTATATGAGTCAGCAGATTCATCCTGGTTGCCAGCAAGATCAGTTGCCCTCACCTCAAAAGTGTGGGTTCCTACAGTAAGGTCTGCATAAGTTTCAGGACTTGTACAAGACTCCCAGCTAAGCTCATCCCTTCTGCATTCAAATGTGCTATTTGGCTCACTGCTTTCAAAATGGAAAGTTGCAGTAATATCTGTTGTTGGATTGCCCGGTTTTGGATCATTGATTGTTGTTTCAGGTCTAACTGTATCAACAGTCCAATCATGGGCTGCAGGGCTTTGATCAGTGTTTCCGGCTTCATCTGTTGCCCTGACCTTGAAGATGTGCCAACCCTCGGAAAGGTTGTTTATCTCATAAGGGCTTGTGCACGAAAACCAGTGACCATCAGCTGTTTTCTCACATTCGAATGTGCTGTTTGGCTCACTGCTCTCGAAATCAAACACTATCGATTGGCTATTTGTGAGATCGGGAGGGTCATTCGTTATTGTTGTTTCAGGGCTATCTGTGTCTATTGTCCAATTCCATTCAGCAGGGGTGCTATCTTCGTTACCTGCCTCATCGATTGCCTTTACAAGGAAGTTATGTAGACCTTCAGCTAAACCAGAAAATAATGAGCCTGAGGTACAAGGTATCCAATTACCCTGATCAAGACTGCATTTGAAAGTAGCATTTGAATCGTTGGATTCAAAAACGAATGTTGCTGAAGTTTCATTTGTTGGATTGTCTGGTCCTGAGATGATTGTAGTGTTTGGCCCTGTTTGATCTATATTCCAGGACCAAGATGGATCATCACTTATGTTTCCAGCTTGATCAGTTGCCTGAACCTTGAAAACATGAGAACCATCTGGAAGATTGCTGTATACTTTGGGGCTTGTACATGATTCCCATTGATTGTCATCTAATTTGCATTCGAAGCTGACAGATTCATTGCTTTCAAATTCAAATGTTGCTTCAGCTGAATTTGAAGGATCTGAAGGGCCATTTGTTATGTCAACTGTTGGAGCCACAGTATCAACGGTTATATTTCTTAATTCAGCTAGTCCAACATTTCCAGCTTCGTCGATTGCTCTTACCTCAAAAACATGGGCGCCTTCGCTAAGTTCTACGTAAGTTTGTGGACTTGTGCACGTTTCCCATCCTGAAGAATCCATATTGCATTCAGTCGTTGAAGGCTCATCAGCTGAAAATTCATATGTCACTGTACTGCTTGCCCAATAACCTTCTGGCCCAGAGTCTATTGTTGTTACAGGAAGGGTAAGGTCAATAGTGATTGTTTTTGAACTGCTTTCCGAAATGTTTCCTGCAGGATCTATTGTCCTGAAATGGAATGTATGGCTTTCTTCAGCAAGTCCTGAATATTCTTTAGGGCTTGTGCAAGCGCTCCAAGGTTCAAGTTCTTTACTGCATTCATATGAAGAATCTTCCTCATTGCTTGAAAAGCTGTATGAAACTGTTGATACGTTTATTTTTCCCTCAGGTCCACTAACTGAAACAACAGGTTGAGTAAGGTCAATTTCCCAATTGTGGGTATCACTCCCTGTGTTTCCAGATTCATCTTCTGCGACAACAACAAAAGAATAATTATCCTCACCAAGAGAATTGTAAGTATATGG
Organism: bacterium; assembly: GCA_002716355.1. Lineage (GTDB taxonomy): Bacteria > UBP7 > UBA6624 > UBA6624 > UBA6624 > UBA6624. Next base: position 121,205 of record PBAU01000003.1, read on the forward strand.
AGAAGTGCAATTAATCGCACTGCTTCCATTCAAGCTGCAGGTAAATGTTGCCATTGGATCATCTGACTCAAATTCAAAAATGGCATTAGTTTGATTTGTTGGATTATCTGGTCCTGAATTTATCGTGACGGAAGGAGCAAAGTCAATTGTCCATTCCCAAATTGCAGGCTCGCCAACATCGCCCTCTCCTGTAGCCTCAATTGCTCGTACTTCAAAAACATGCTGCCCTTCATCAAGACCTATGTACACTCTTGGGCTTGTGCAATTGCCTGCTTCCCAATTTTCACTATCTAGCTTGCATTCAAATATTACATTCGGTTCATCACTTGAGCTGAATGTAAAAGTTGCATCAGGGCTGGCGCTTGGGTCACTTGGACCAGAATCTATTGTTGTTATTGGGGCTATGTCTATATTCCATTCAAACCATGGCGGAGTGGGATCTACATTGCCTGCTTGATCGATTGCTCTAACCTCAAAATTATGTGTTCCTTCGCTAAGGTTTGTATAAGTTTTTGGACTTGTGCATGTCTCCCATGGAGCATCATTGAAAGCGTTCCAATCAAGTCTGCATTCAAATGTTGTGGTGCTGTTTTCTCCTGAATTTGTATTTTCAAATTCAAAAGTGGCAGAATTTTCACTGGATGGGTTTGGCGGACCTGATATTATCACTGTATCTGGAGGATTTGAGTCCAACGTCCAAGTAATCGTCTCATCAACAAACTGTCCATTATCATGTGTTGCCCTTACGGTTAATGACTGCCCTCCATCAGCAAGCGCACCTGACTCCCAATAGCTTCCATTCTCATCAACACTATTGCAGGCATTGAAGCCAGACATCATGTATTGACAAGAATAAGAAATCTCACTTTCTGGGTAATTTGTTTCAAAATATACCCTTACATCATTATCTTTATTCGAAAGATCTCCTTCTTCAACATCACTAGGAGGGTTGCCTTTGAATGTTAACGAAATAGGCGCTGTTGAAGCACAAGGTGAATTTAAAAGATTGAACATGTTGTTCATTCCCTCGGAAACAGACAATCCCTGAAGAGATGATATGTCAGCTGCAGCATCGATTAAAGCTTGTTTTACTTCAATCCTTGTATCATCTGGACACTGGGTCCATCTTAATGCAAGAAGCCCTGCTGTTTGAGGTGTTGCACAAGATGTGCCACCAAAAAGAGCATAACAGTCATCAGACCCAGAACTGTCAGCACTGCAATACGGCAATATTCCACATCCAATATCAAAGCTAGCAAAACCATGAACATCAACACTGCTTGAACCGTAATTGAATTCGTTATCACCTGCCTGGTCAAGAGCACCTACGGCAACCACATGGTCGTTCCTCGCACTTGCTGGCAAGCTCCACCATTGGTCATTGTCCCTTGTTTCATTTCCAGCAGCAGCAACAAAAAGGCCATTGAAAGAATCTATTATTGCTTCTTCTGCCTCAACACAAGCCATATCAACATTGCCAGGACTAAATGTACACCCGTAATGCCCATAGCTTGCATTGAATATTTTTGCTCCAATAGCATTTGCATAATCAATGGCTTCGGTCATTCCGCCTATGCATTGCCATGCTCCGTCACACCAGACAGCTTCAGAATAATGTGAAAGCTGAGCTGTCCATGCAGCACCAACAGAACCAACACTATTGTTTCCTCTTGCTGCAACAGCACCACCAACACCTGTTCCATGATCCCCATGAAGGTTTATAAAACATCCATGAAAATCATCTATACAGCCATTATTGTCATCATCAACACCAGGGCTTCCATTTATCTCAGCTGTGTTTTGCCAAAGGTTGTCAAGCAGGTCTTCATGTGACTCCCTGAAACCTTGGTCATGAACCAAAACAATCACACCGCTTCCGTCAGTTGATATGTCCCAACCCTGTGGAGAGTCCATGTCATACCCACCACCTGAACCAGCACCTACAGGATCCTCATGGTTTTTATGAGGCCAAACATAATAACCATCCCCAAACATGTGATCGTAGTATTCATCATTTGGCTCGGTGTCTAAGATTCTCCTCACTGTATCTTCATAAATAACAGCATACTTGGTAAAAGATTTGCCTTTCACATCATCTAATATGCTTAATCTATCTGAACTATTAACAATTATCCTGTAAACCCAAGAGATGCTGTTGCCTTGCCATTCAATTTCTCCATTACCCTCAAGCCAATTTAAAAATTGGTCTCTTTGCGATTCCTCGATATGGACGTACATCCTTGATTGTTGCCATTCTTCTGAACCATGCTCTGCAGTAGATTTAGATCCAATCAAGCATAAAAAGATAAACAGAAAATTAAATAGTTTATTCATGTCAGCACCACTAATCATATACAAAAAATACTTTTATATAATAAAAGTATGGGTGAGTTGGGTGATTGCGGGCGAAAGCCTGAGGAAAGTCCGGACTCCTAAGAGCATGGTAGTGGGTAACACCCACCCAGGGCAACCTGCGGGAAAGTGCCACAGAAACGAAACCGCCATTTGATGGTAAGGATGAAACGGTGAGGTAAGAGCTCACCAGCAAGTTGGTGACAATTTGGCTGAGGTAAACCCTGCCTGGAGCAAGGTGCTGATGAGGAAGCTCTGCCTTTGATTCAGCAAGAAGACCGCGAGAGGTTACTGGTAACAGTAACCGCAGATAGATAATCACACAAATACAGAATCCGGCTTACAGACTCACCCTACTCTTTATAGGTTATCTTTGATATTTTTGAATCCTCATAACCATACCAACTTTGACCGTATTCAAGGATGTAAAGATTTCCCTGTTTGTCAAAAACCATATCAACAGGACGCAAAAAATCTTCATTTGGTAAAAAATCATTTATGTGAAGGATTTCACCTTTTGAATCTAGGTGGACCTCTCTGATCCAAAACCTAGACCATTCATAAATAAAAAGTACATTTTCATAATACTCAGGAAAACCTTGTCCCTTGTAACGGTAGACAGGTCCAGCCATTGCGGACCTCCCACCGCCTGAAAATAAAGGAAACTCTTCAGATTGAGAGTAAGGGTACCAGATAAAAGCTTCATTTGCAGCAGGTATGTTAATTGACCCTGTATTGTTTATTGAATTATTTTTTAAGTTTTCACAATCAAAATAATCAGAAGATATTTTGTTTTCAAAATCATAGCTTCTGTAAGGTTTATTGTTGGCAATACAAAAAGGCCAGCCATAATTGCCTGCTGTTCTTGCCTGGTTGATCTCGTCATAGCCCATCGGCCCCCTACTGTCATCATCCTCACTAGCATCTGGACCAATCTCCCCCCAGTAAAGCCAATTATTTTTTTGGTCAATTGATATCCTGTAAGGGTTCCTGTTGCCCATTACATATATTTCAGGCCTTCCAGAATTTGATGAAAAAAGATTTCCTTCTGGAATCTCATAACTTCCATCTTCCAAAGGCTTTATTCTCAATATTTTTCCTCTTAAGTCATTTACGTTGCCTGAAGACCTTGCAGCATCCCATGGCTTTCTTCCGTCAGTTTCGTCAATCGGGCTAAAACCGTCTGAGGCAAAAGGATTGGTGTCATCACCAGTTGAAATAAATATATTGCCATTTTTATCAAACTCAATGGAGCCACCAGCATGGCAACAAGTTTCCCTTTGGCTTTCAACCTTAAGTATTGAAACTTCAGAACTGATTTCGAGCTTATTGTCAACAATATTAAACCTAGATAAAGTTTGATGGTTTTCTGTTGGATGTGAATAATAAACATAAATCCTTCCTGTTGAGTCAAAATCTGGAGAAAGTGCCATTCCCAACAAACCATACTCAAGACCATTGTCTATACCTGTAAAAACATCAATAGTACCCAATTCATCAATTTCACCAGAATCAGAATTTACTTTTTTTAATTTACCAAATCTTTCTATAAAGTACACATCACCATTTGATGCAACATCTAACTCTGTTGCTCCTTCAATATCGGTTGCAATTATCTCTCTTGTGTAATTAACTGCCAAGCCTGCATCGCAATCACCATCCTTTAAACCTACAAGCCATTCTGCAGCACCTAAAAGAAGTTTTTGAAATTCTTGATTTGTATAAGTTTCTTCAGTGTGGCCCATTCCAGTATAAAAAGAACGCCCTCCATCATAGTTATGACACCATGTTATTGGATGATCTGGCCCCATTTTCCCTTGATCAACAACAGCAAGAACATGAACCTCACCTCTTGGATTGTGATCATAGTCATACCATTCATCGACCTTCTTCCATCTTTCGTCTAGATGCCTGGTTGATGGATGAGATTTGTCTAAAATGGAAACAGTTCCTTCTTTTATTTCTTCATGACCAGCAAAATATGCTCCAACAAGCTTTCCATACCATTCCCAGTCATATTCAGTATCTGCAGCTGAGTGAATACCAAGATAAGCTCCACCATTGTTAATATAATTTTTAAAATATTCCTGTTCTAAATCATTCAAAACATCACCCGTTGTATTTAAGAAAAAAACAACATCAAAATTACTCGAAAGATCTTTGTTGAAGACTGAAGAGTCTTCAGTGAATTCCAAATCCCAACTCTCAGGCTTGAAAAAAGATGGTAAAGCTTCTATAGCACCCTCTATAGCACCATGTCTGTAACCAGCTGTTTTGGAAAAGACCAAAATTCTTTTTGGCTCTTCTTTTTTTTCTGCCACCTCTATAGCCTTGCCAACACCATCAACAATATCAACAACACTAATTTTTTTTGCACAAGAATTTAAAAGAAGCAAGAATAAAAAAATAAAAAAAGGAAATTTAATTTTCATTTAATTGTTCATCTCTCGTTTTATTGACAAGCTCATCAGCTATAGTGTTTTTATCTCTTAAAACATGGATTAAATCAGTCTTAATTTCTGAAAAAGAAAGCTTCAGGTCAAAAATAATCTCTTTGTTCTTTTTTATTTTTTTATAACTTCCATCAACACAGCCAATAGCATAAGTTGAATCACTATAAATAGTTATTTTTTCATAATCTTGAATATGTTTTTTATAAAGACTGAATGCTAATTTCATCGCTGTAAGCTCTGCAAAGTTATTTGTAATACCGTCTCCTAGATACTCTACTTCCGTGTCGATTACTTTATCATCAACTATAAAAACTGCGGCTGAAGCGCCGTGACCAGGGTTTGGGGATGATCCCCCGTCAAAATGTATCCTTGTTGGCTCCAATGTGCCATCTGTATTTTTATTTTTTTTGCTTTTAGCTTTCGGGCTCGATTCCAAAAGTGTTTCAATAACCAAGCTTGCTTCTTTGATGTTTAAATCCTCAAGCTTCTTTCCATTTAAAATCTCATCCATTGACAGCTTTGTTTGCTTTAATAAACCTTTAATGTATCCCAGCTGCTTTTCGGTTATTCTCATAATTTCTATTCTAGATTTTCATGAAACCATTTTTCATATTTCTCGGAAAGTATTTCAAAATCATAAGAAATAATTTCAGGAATGTCGTAATTGTGGTATTTTTTTATGACATGAATTACGTTTTTTAAAAATCTAGAAGTTGTTTTTATCTCTAGAACAAATTCTTTTTCTGTTTCCACCTTTCCCTTCCAGAGATATTTTGATTCACATCCATCAATATTAGCAATCTGGACACATGGAGAAAAACCTTTTGCAATAATTTCTTTTGATATTTTTTCATATGTAGATTTGCTATCTGTTGTTGTTTTTACTATTTTATAAACCAAAGATCAACCCTCTATTTGGACAAGAACTACGGAAGTTGCATCTATACATTCTTTCCTGCCAATCGCGCCTATGCCTTCACCGTGCCTTGCCGTAACTCTGATATTTTCAGTTTCCAGAATTAAGGAAAGCCTTTCTTCTATAACCCCAAGATAGGAAGAGAGCCTTGGTTCTTCAAGTCTGACAATGACATCAGCCTGGATAACCTTTACTTTATTTGTTTTTCTAACATGCTCTAACGTTTTTTGAAGAAGTTCTGTACCACTAATATCCTTTGTCCAACTCTTATCATCAGGAAAAACCTTACCTATATCACCGCATGAAAGAGCTCCTAGTATTGCATCACTTACCACATGAGAAACAACATCTCCATCACTGTGTGCCACAGGACCATGTTCAGAATCTATAACAATCCCCATTAACACCAAAGCCCTGCCTTTCTCTAATTGGTGCCTATCCCAACCATGACCGATGCGAATAGTGGAATCAAGCATTTATCAAATCCAAATCCTCTTTCCATGTTATTTTTGGATTAGGTGAATTGGTATGAATCATCTTCACGCGATAACCAGCATCAATAAAAAGTGAAGTTTCCTCAGTCACATCATTACCCATCAGGCTTAACAACAAGGATCTATCAAATATTTGCGGAGTTTGTATTTCAACAAGGCCATCCCTGGATACATTTTCAATTTTTTCACCAATCCGACATACAGAGCTCGATACGGCTCTAACTAATGTTGCAGCTTTGTAGCCCTCTTTGACAGCGTCAACAAGCTTTTCAACAGCGTCAGATGGAATAAAAGGTCTAGCAACATCATGCACTATAACAAATTTGCTAGACCCCTGCATTATCCCCTTTTTAACCGAATCAGCTCTTGAAGCTCCTCCGCTTATTATTTGTATTTTTTTATTAACCTTTTCTGTTAACTTTGAAAGATCATCGGCATGAGAGACTACCGTAGTACTACTCCAACTATTGCCAAAAAAATTAATTGACCTATCTATCAAGCTTTTTCCGCGTACTGTCAATAAGGCTTTTCTGGATCCAAGCCTTTCACCGCTTCCAGCAGCAACTATTACGAGATCAATATCAAGCTGGTCTTGCAAAGACAATTTGCCCAGCCTCCGTTTGAAGGACAGATTTTGCCGTTACATCTATTTTCTTACCCATATACTTAAGCCCACCTTCAACAACCACCATAGTACCATCAGGCAAATGTCCAACTCCTTGATTCTTCTCGTTCCCCTCTCTTGTTATACTGAGTTCAAATTTCTCACCAGCAGTGAAATGAGGCCTTAAGGATAATGTAAGCTCATTTAAATTTAAAACTCTCACACCTTTCATTTTCGCTACATGATTCAAATTTAAATCATTTGTAATCAAATCTGCTTTTATAGTATCAGCTAAAAAAACTAAATGCGAATCTGTATCTGATGTCATTTTAATTTTTTCTTCTAAGACTCTAACATAAAGCTGTTTGTCGTTAAGCAGGTCATTAAGGCATTCAAGGCCTCTTTTTCCCCTCATTCTCTTTTCAGGATTTGTACTATCTGCAAGTAGATGAATCTCATTGATTACAGAATTAGGAATAAGGATTGGTCCTTCTAAAAATCCTGAACTTAAAACCATATGTATCCTCCTGTCGATTAAAACATTCGAGTCAAGAATTTTCGCTTTGCCAAATTGCTTTGGGCCACTTTTTATCAAGCTTGACAAAGGATCTGCAGCAACCATTGTCAAAACACATAAATAAAGTATTAAAAAACCACCAAGGTATGTTATCTGCATGCTCGAATTCTCTCCGCTCAACAACCATGGTGCTGAAAGATGTAGCGAGGATAAAAGCAAATAAAAAATAACCAACCCTGCAACTAGGCCAACTATACCGGAAACAACCTCTGAGGGCCTTCTTGATGATATCTGTGCAATAAAATCACTATTGAATTTTCTAAATGCAGATGTAAGCGGGGCAGAAAGGTAGCCAAAGAGAATTGCTACAGAAACAATAATCGCATTTTTTAAAGCGATCGTTTGATTTAAACCGAAAGAGCTTAAAAGGTAAGGTGCTGCTTTTACACCTATCATCAGCCCTACAAGCAAATAAAAGAAAATAGAAAGCCTTTTCAAAACAAATAGCTAAACAAAAACCTTAATATCAAGGTAAGCAAAAAAATAGCTCACTTAATAAAGCTATGAAAAATCAATCATCTCCATGATTTTCTCACAAACATCCTGCATATTAGATTCAATTTTTGCTTTCTTCTCTCCGCGGATGCCCATGTAGCATTCAACCTCCCCTCTTATCTGTTCACAAACATCAGATAAAAGCTTTTGATCAAGTATTGACAAACGGCTATGATCATCATTATGTCTTGCTAACAAGTCCCTAGCAACCTCAGCAACTAAAGACAAATCACCACTTTTAATTTTTTTCAAGTTTTCAGAATGGTCTCTATTCCATCTTTGTTTTAATGCAGTTGGAGGGCTTTTTAAAACTCTTAAGCACTCTTCCAAATGATGGTCATTTGCTAAATGTCTAATAGCCAACTCTCCTTCTGCGGGTATTTTTATAGTAAGTCCTTTTTGAAATAAACTCACTTGTAAGTATTTTCTAATTTTTCCACCTGGCACTCTCATCTCCTCTATGTTCTTTATAACTCCTGCTCCATGAACCGGATGGACAACCCCCATGCCGATTTCAAAACTGCTTGAATCAAAACTCATGATTTTTTCTCCTTTTTCTTCTTTTTCTTTTCTATGGATTTGATTACATCAAATGTAAATTCATCTCCATTTGTAGAAACAACAATCGTGTCTTGCTTTTCAATGTCTCCCTTTAAGATTATCTCAGCCATTGGTTCTTCTAAATCAACTTCAACCTGTCTTCTAAGTTTTCTTGCTCCCTCTCTAGGGCTGTAACCATTAGCAGCTAATAAATCTTTGGCTTCATCTCCAACAAGCAAACTTAGATCTTTTTCTTTTAATTTTGCTTCTAAGTTTGCCAATAATATATCGATAATGTTGATTATCTCACTCTTGCCTAATGAATCAAAAACTGCTATCTCGTCTAACCTTCCCAAAAGTTCAGGCCTAAATCTCTTCCTGGCTTCATCTTCTAATCTTTTCTTTAATATCTCATGGTCAAAATTAACCTGTTCGCCTGGCACTCCAAAACCTAAATCAGGAGTGTCGAATAATCCCTCAGTGCCAGTATTGCTTGTCAGTATTATTACAGTATTTCTAAAATTAACTTTATGACCAAGTGAATCTGTCAGCTCACCTTCTTCTAATATCTGCAAGAGGATATTAAATATATCTGGGTGAGCCTTTTCGATTTCATCAAAAAGAACAACTGAATAAGGCTGTCTTCTTACAGCTTCAGAAAGCTGTCCGCCTTCGTCATAACCAACATAACCAGGAGGAGCTCCAAGCAACCTGCTTACAGTATGCTTCTCCATGTACTCAGACATATCTAACCTTGTAATTTTCTTTCTGTCACCTAGTAAAAATTCTGCAACAGTTTTAGCAAGCTCTGTCTTTCCTACACCTGTTGGTCCAAGAAACAAAAAGCTTCCTTGTGGTCTTGACCTATCAGTTAGACCTGCTTTTGATTTTCTCAATATAGAAGAAACCTTTGAGACAACATGCTTCTGGCCAATAATTCTTTCAGAAATAAATTTGTCTATATCCAAGATTCTTTCAGATTCTGATTTGCTTATTCGAGCAACAGGGACACCTGTCCAGATATGAACAACCTCTGCTACAGTCTCATCATCAACAAATGCTTCCTGCAAAGCCCTAACATTTTCTTCTTCTTTTTCAAGAGAGTCTTCAAGTAGGTTTATCTCTTCTTTAATTTTTAAAGTTTTTTTGTTTTCTATTTCTAGTTTTTCTCTTTGAGCAGTTATTCTCTCTCTTAAAATTGATGCTTTTTCAAGATCTTTAGAAAGCACTGCTTCTCTTTTTTCTGATTCAAGATCTTCAATTAAAGTTTTGATCTCGCTTCCAACATTAAGCAGGTCTTTTCTCTTGTTATCAATTTTAGATTTGATTTTTTCCATCTCCGGAGAGCTTGTGGAGAGGTTTAGTCTCACCTTGGATGAAGCTTCGTCTATAAGGTCTATAGCTTTATCTGGCAAAAATCTATCTGTGATGAATCTACTGCTCAGCTGAACAGCTGCATCAAGAGCATTGTCGCTTATTTCAACACCATGATATTCTTCATATCTTGACCTTAGCCCTTTGAGGATTTGAATTGATTCATCTATGCTTGGTTCGCTGACTTGCACTATTTGAAACCTTCTATCCAGTGCAGGGTTTTTCTCAATATGTTTTCTATATTCGCCAAATGTAGTTGCACCAATGCAATGAAGCTCCCCTCTGGCTAAAGCTGGTTTCAAAATATTGGAAGCATCTATTGCACCTTCTGCAGCACCCGTTCCAACCAATGTATGAACTTCATCTATAAAAAGAATAATATTTCCATCAGAATCTTTCACTTCTGCTAATATTTTTTTTATCCTGTTTTCAAATTCACCCCTATACTTGGTTCCAGCGACTACACTTGCCAAATCTAAAGAAAAAACTTTCTTGCCCTTAAGCCTATCAGGAACCTCTTCGTTAACTATTTTTTGCGCTAAACCTTCAACAATTGCAGTTTTACCTACTCCAGGCTCACCTATAAGCAAGGGATTATTTTTGATTCTTTTATTCAAAATGTGAATCATTCTTTCTATCTCAGTTTTTCTTCCTATGGTGGGATCCAACTTTCCTTCACTGGCTAAAGAAGTTAAATTCTCAGCAAATTTTTCAAGAGTTTGAAGCTTGTTTTTTTCTTTCTTTCCTGAAGGTGGGGAATCTTCCTCCACTTCATAAAAAGATGACACTTCTGCTTGAAGCTCTCCAATAAAAAGTCCACTTTCCCTCAACGCTTTGCCTGCTGAGCCTCCATGTTTGAAGATTGCTGAAAGTATGTGTTCGCTTGCTATTTGAGCTTTTTTCATTTGCCTACTTTCGTCATAAGCGAGCTCAAAAACCCTTTTAGTATCGCTTGAAAAAGAAACAGCATAATCAGAATTCCCTTCATCTGTAATAATGGATTCAACCTTACTTAAGAGCTCGGTTGTTTTCGCACCCATGTTTTCTAATATTCTGTAAGCATTTGAATTTGGGCTTTTAAGAATTGATATCAAAAGGTGTGTTGGCTCAAGGGCTTCAGATTTTTGCTGTTTTGCTATTTTTTGAGCTTTTATTATTACCCTTTTTGAATCGCTATGAAATTTATTCCACATAATTAAGTTACGCTTAAAGTTAAAAAAAACAACACTCGTACCTGATTATTCTACCATACATCTGTAAATCAATTATTAAAAATCATTTTTGGATAAAAAATTTAAAACATTTTCTTCTGATAAATCTTGACTGAAAGATCTAAATCCAGCCCATTTAAAACCATTCTTTTCAGCCAGCTTCCAAATTTGCTCAACCTTGGTTATGTCTATCTCTCTTCCCAATGTGGATAACTCAAAAGAATCAGTAAGAGATATCAATATAGTTTCAGCTTCACATGCATAAGCGATATTTTTCGGCAATGGCCAATCATAAGAAAATTCAGGATTTCCTGGCAAGAGTATCTCACCACTTTCCAAAACCAAACAGTCAATTCTTTTTGCGGCTTCCTCCTTGCTTAAATCAGGGGGTAATGCTATGTCAATAACCACAGAACCCGAATTCAACTTATCTACAGGAATCGCTTTTCCTGCTGAGCTTGTTGCTCCAATGATTAATTTTGAATCTTTAAGCAAATCTGAATCCGTACCAAAAGAAACAACACTTCCACCTAGCTCTTCTGCGAGCATTTTTAATTTCTTTTTTGTTTTTGAAATAAGTATCAATTTTGCATTCTTCTTGGCGAGCAACCTTGCAACTGCCTTGCCTATTGAGCCTGAAGCGCCAACTATTGCTATTTTTTCATTGCTGATTTCCTTTTTGGCCAATTCCAATATTCTTTCTACACTTTGAATAGTAGCTGCAACAGTTAATGAATTTCCTGTTGTTACCGATATCGGACTACGTTCAGAAACTGTTATTCCAGCATCGCCAACAACACTAGTAAAAGCTCCAAGTCCCATTATCTTGGCTCCATATTTTTGACCCCATTTAGAAGCTTTAACTAAAAGCTTATATGTTTTTTCTGGCTTCTTTTGAAGCATTAATTTTGGAGTTGAAAGCAAACCTAAAACCCAACCTTCAGCTTTTTTGCCATCAGTTGTTTCTATCCCTTTTATTTTAAAGAGAGGAAAAGGGCCCAAGCCACCCACTAACCTTTCAGGAATGCCTTTCGGCAAATGCTTTAGAAACCTAAGTTGAGGAATCCTGAATAAATCTTTTTCCTCAGGTGGGTGAACCATAAAAATAAACTTTGCTATCTTTTTCAATTAAAAACCCAACCCCTCTTCTAAATCTTCCCAAAGATCTTCCCGATCCTCCACACCACAGGAAAGCCTAATAAGATTATCGGTAATGCCTTTTTCCAGTCTTTTTTTTCGGTCAATGCTTGCATGTGTCATTTTTGAAGGAACACAAAGCAAGCTTTCAACCCCACCTAAAGATTCAGCAAGTGTCCAATATTTTCTTTTGGAGACAAGTTTGTCAAAATCAATATCTCCAGTGACTTTAAAGCTAACCATTCCACCATACCCACTTGATTGAGATTTGTGAACCATATGTCCATGATGATTCTTTAAGCCTGGCCAATAAACCACTTCAACAGCATCATGATCTTTTAACTTGTTGGCTATAAAAGACGCATTCTCTTCATGTTTTTCCATTCTCAAAGAAAGTGTTTTTATTCCCCTTGTTAGCATATAACAATCAAAAGGGCTAGGGACAGACCCTAAGTCATTTTGAACTTTTCTCAATTTTTCATTAATTTGATTGCTATTGGTTATTGCTGCGCCACCCAAAACATCAGAATGACCTCCAATATATTTAGTGGATGAATGCATAACTATATCTGCGCCATAGTCCAATGGATTTTGAAACTTTGGACTCATAAAAGTATTGTCAACAATCAATATTGCATTTGGGGCTAAACTCTTTACTTTTGCTATATCCGTAATTTTTAGAAGAGGGTTTGTTGGTGTTTCTACCCATATTAAACTTGCTTTATCCCAATGCTGAAAACCTTCGGGGTCTGTCGTGTCTGCATAGAGAACCTCATAACCTTCGGGTTTTAAAAAATCATTCATAAATCTTCCAGTTCCACCATAGAGATCATCTCCCGCGATTAAAGTCTGTCCTTTTTGAAGTAATTTTGTTATACTGGCGACAGCAGCCATTCCGCTAGAGAAACTTATTGCATATTTACCATTTTCCAAAGATGCCAAAAAGCTTTCAAGAACAGATCTAGTTGGGTTGTCGCTTCGTATATATTCATAAGAGCCCAAAGGCTTGCCTGGGCTAGATTGAGCATAAGTGGATGAAAGATTTATTGGTGGCATTACACTTCCAGTATGCTTTTCTATTCCTTTTTTGTTGTGAATACATTTTGTATCAAATTTTTTACTTTTCATTTTTTCCAATCCTCAAATCTTGAATAAATATTTTTAGATATGTATCTTTCTGAAGAATCGCATAACAATGTCACCACATTAGCTCCTTCAGGCAGCATTTTTGCAACATTCAAAGCAGCAAAAACCAAAGCTCCAGAAGATGCCCCTACCAAAAGACCTTCTTCTCTTGCCAATCTTTTTGTTATAAAGTGAGCATCCTTATCAGAGACGGTAACTATTTCGTCACACAAATCCTTTTCCCAAAGTTTTATAGTGGTCATGTCGTCTACACCTATGCCTTCGACCTTATGTGGCCCTGGGTCATCACCAAGCAAAACAGATCCTTCAGGCTGAACTGCAATGCATTTTATATTTTTATTAATTTTCTTTAAAAACTTTGAAACACCTACAAAGGTTCCTGCTGAACCAATTCCAGCAACAAAAGCATCTACATTTTCCAATTGGGAATTTATTTCTGGAGCAGTTGTTTCAAAATGAGCCTGAGCATTATCGGGATTTGAAAATTGCAAAGGGACCCATCCATTAAGCTCTTTCTTTAGCTGATATGCCTTCTCTATAGCACCCTCTATCCCCTCGCTTGTAGCGGTCCTGACAACCTTTCCACCCAAGGCAACAATGATCTTTTCTTTCTCTTTTGAAAATCTGCCTGGCATAACTGCAATCATCTCCATGCCATAAAAGCAACAGGCCAAAGCTAATGCAATGCCAGTATTCCCAGCAGTAGGCTCTATAACTGCCTGCCCTTTCTCAAGCTCCCCTCGCTCTAAAGCTTTTTCGATCATAAAAAAACCAATTCTGTCCTTCACAGAACCTCCAGGATTTAAATATTCAGCTTTTCCAAAAACCCTTCTTCCTTTAGGTGAAAGCCTTTTCAACTCAACAAGAGGAGTATTACCGACAAGATCGTTAACTCTCATTGCTTTTCCATTTAATATTGCATCCTATACTTGGAAATTGATGTTTAATTATTTCTTTTTTTTCCAAAAATAAATCTACAGCAGCTCTTAAGCTTTCTCCATTGCATGGGATATCATTTCCTGGCCTGCTTTGATCAAGCTGGCCTCTATAAATTAGCCTATCGCTTTGATCAAAAAGAAAAAAATCAGGAGTGCATTGTGCCTTAAAAGCTTTAGCAACAGACTGGTCTTCATCAAAACAGTAAGGGAAACTGAAATTATTGCTCTTTGCCTGTTTTTTCAGATTTCCTAAAGAGTCTTGAGGGTAAGCAATCGAATCATTGCTTGAAATAGCAATTATGTCTAATTTATCTTTGTAATCACTAGAGAACAAGACTAACTCTTTTTCAATATGTACAACATAAGGGCAATGCGCACATATAAACATTACTAAAGTCAACCTATCTTGATTTAAAGAATTTGAATTTATTAATCTTCCATCAACAACATTGCTCAATGAAAAAGTTGGCATTTCAGTGCCTAAAGGAGTCATGTACGAAGGGGTTAGAGACATTTTTAATCTTCTTGATTTTCCTCTTTTAGTTGTTTTTTTGTATCAAGTCCAAGTTTTTTTGCACTTCTTAACAAAGACTCAAGCCCCCCCGTTCCCTTTAATTTCGCATGAACATGCTTGAAGGCGTTTTCAAATTTGGTCATGTCTGCATCAAAGCCTACATATTTTTCATATACTTTTTTCAAAACCTCAATCAGTTTTTGAGAATTTTCATTCATTTGCCTTTGTATCCACATCTTATGTATAGTCCTTAAAATAGGCATGATAAGCAAAGGAGAAGCAAGCATTACTTTATTAGCTTTTGCATGCTGGGACAAATCTTTATCATGCTCTTGTGCAACAAGTAAAGCGGCATCTATTGGGATATACATAAGAACATAGCTATAAGAGTTTTTTAGTTGTTGGTAGTTTTTCCTGCCCAATGTTGTTATAGTGTCCCTTAGACTTTTTGTATGTTTTTTAAGGTCTGATGGATCTTTAGTCTCTATAAATTTCAACCAATTTTTTGTAATAAATTTTGAATCAATAATAACTTTTCTCTCTTGGTCAAGGTTCAGGATAATATCTGGTCGACCACTGCCAACTGTTTGTTGGACTTCATAATGAACACCTCTTTGTAGGTCTTCACTGTTCAACAAGGCTTCAAGAGCCAATTCGCCTAGGTCTCCAGAGATTCTCGTATTACCACCCATTGCCTCCCGAAGAGTCTTGGTTGATTTTTCTAAGCTTGTTAGGTTTTCTGCCTGTGTCTCTAATTTGGTGCTAAGTTCAATTGTTCGATCCTTCAGTGTGCCTATATGCTCTTTGAGTGTGTTTTGTAATTTTTCATTAAATTGATTTTTGCTTTTTTCCAAAAGCGAATCTGAAAAATCTTCTAGATCTTTTTTTCTTTCTTCAAGTTCAGACTCTTCTACGTTTTTAATCTTTTCGATTTCTACTCTATACCTTTTGTCTTGCCAAAGATAAAGCAAAAAAGCACCCAGGAAAAAACCAGCAGCAAATTCCATTATTTTTTGATTTTTTCTGGAGTAACTATACCAAGAGAAATAACTGCTTTCATTGCCTCTTCATTTGTCCAGCCAGTTTCTCTTATTTTGTTCTTCTCCACAAAAACAACCCACCCTGTTGCAGGGTTTGGAGGAATTGGAATGAAACACTTCACTAGATCTTTTTTATTCTTTTCGTCATGTATGTCTCCACAAATAAAAGCAACTGTCCATTGTCCATCCTTAAGATAAGGAACCAAAACAGGCTTATCAAAAGCCTTTCTCTCTTCAGGAGATAATGACTCTGCCAACTGCTTTCCAACACTCATTGTTTGGCCAACGATTGGGATTTTAGAAACCCATGACTCAAAAAGAGCCAAAATGCTCTTTCCAAAAATATTGTTTATAAGAACTCCTACAAAATATAAAAAGATTACGAGAACAAGAAGTCCAAGACCAGGAATTTCGAACTGTATTAAAGGTTCAATTAAACCCATCACATTTTTATCAATCGCAACATAGGTGAGTTCAGCTACCTTGAAAACCAAAATAATTGGTATCAGAGAAAGCAAGCCTCTCAAGATGTTTCTTTTTATGTGTTCTGGAAGATTGTTTTTTTGTTTTTTATTCATAAGCCCTACTATTTTATTTAAAAAGAACTAACAAGATCAAAAAATTCTTCTTTTGTAAATTCTCCTATATGCACAACAGTGTCATCAAGCCCGTCTTGACTAAACATCAAAATAAGGGAAGGTGGTCCTGAGATATTATGTTCATTCCTAAATTGAAATTCCTCTTCACTCTCTTCTGTAAGGTCAACTTTTATAAATTCCCAATTTGAATTTTCAAAAAAAGCTATCACCTCTTCGTCCTGCCAAACATTTTTGTCTACAGCCCTACATGGAATACACCATTTAGCAGTGAAGTAATAAATTTGATTTTTTTCTTCTGCTCCGGATTGAACTGATCCATCTCCAGAGTCAAACCTTGACCAAGCCAAAAACAATCCATATGCAACTAAAGCTAAACCCATTGCTTTTTTAATCGTTATCAGCCATTTTCCGCCTTTAGGAATCTGTGCACCCAATGTTGAAAAACATATAAAAGGTATAGCCATGCCAAGACCAAGAGTTCCGAAAAGCTTAAACCCTTCTAGCAAGCTCCCAGTCTGCAAAACAGTTGCTGAAGCAGAGGCTAAAACAGGAGCCGTGCAAGGGGTTGCAGCTATACCTAAAGCTGCACCAAGCCCAATCTTTCCTTTTGTCCTTAAGAAATCTGTAAACTTTGAAATTTTTGAAGATGTTGGAATGGTGTATCCAGAAAGCATGAATATACCCATGACAATAAAAAGAACAGACAAAAACCAACCAAAAAAAGAACTTTGTAAAGCTGCACCGCTACCTTTTCCGAGTAATGCGAAAGCTGCACCGCAAACCGAATACGTCAAAACCAAGCCAAAAACAAAAGGCAGAGAGTTAAAAAAGGCTTTCAGGCCCCTCTCTCCATCAGCAACAGAAAGAACAACTATAGGCATGATTGGAAAAACACATGGAGAGAAGGCAAGGCCAAGGCCAGCAAGCAAAAGAACCCAAAATCCTAAAGAGTTTTGATTGGTGTTGTCAATAGGAGAAGTTAAAGCTTTTTCAGAATCCTCAACAGCCACAGGCTCCTCCTCAACAGCCACAGGCTCCTCCTTGAGGAGTTTGTCTTGGTTGATGTTTGACTTTATTTCAACGGTTTCCTGTGGGTAACAGATTTTATCGGTACAAACCTGATAGGTTAATTTACCTTGAATGTGATCAACAGAACTCTCAAGAAAAGCTTTAACACTCAAAACAACTTGATATTCATAAACAAGAAGCTCTTCATCTGACCAGTCTAAAAAAATACTTTCTGGCTCAGGGTAAAAAACATCTTTCCATTTAACCCCCTTGCCTTCTGATGGTATAAATTCAGTCGGTATTAAATAAGGGTCAAGAGGCTCATTAGCGTTAACTTTCCAAGATTCTGGCAAGTCAATATAAATATCCCATCTTATCTCTTGTTTTTTTTCTTTTGAGTAAACGACCTTGTCAACAACTTTTACATCCTCACTGCTTGCAAAAGCACAAACCAAAAAAAGAAAAAATAAAGATAGAGTTCTTATAAACTGTTCAAAATTGTTATAAACTTGTTTCATGAAACAAAAACCATTACTTTATATCCTATTTCTTTTTGCATTAAACAATTCAACTATCGAATCAACAAATCTTACTTTATACAACGATGGTACTGGATATGTTAATCAAACAATAAAAACAGAATTACCAATTGGAGAATTTGTTGACTGGAAACTTGACAACCTTGCAGCAAGTTTGGAGGCCACCAGTGTAAGGCTTTTTTCAGCATCAAATGACTCATTCAAAATACATGAACAAAACTTTGAATATGACCTTGTAAACAAATCAAAAATACTTGAAAAGTATCTTGGGAAAGAGATCAAATTCGCAATAACTAATATATCTACAGGCAGAATTACAAACAAGAAAGGGCTCCTCCTTTCAAACATTGGAGAGGGGGTCTATAAGATAGATAATGAAATATATATTGGCGCACCAGGAAGAATTATTCTTCCAGATCTTCCAGACGGCCTTGCAATTAAACCTAGCTTGAAATGGAAAATATCAAATTCAAAAAAAACCAAACAAGACTTACATCTCTCTTACCTAATGAGCGGAACACCTTGGAGTTCAGATTATTCACTTAACGTAAATGATGGAAGCTTTGTTGGTTGGGTTACATTGAACAATAATTCTGGAACATCTTTTACAGATTCAAACATCAGCTTGGTAGCCGGAGAGATAAACAGAGCTAAACAACCTGTTGAAAATCTAAGGATGCAAAAAGTTTACACCGAGGCTGATTCGGTTCAATCTGAATCTTTATTTGAATACCATATGTATACATTACCAAATAAAACTGACCTTCCTGACAAGAGCATCAAACAAGTTAAATTCGTATCTAGCAGCAATATTGAACTACAAAGAAAATACACAATAGAAAATCATGGCTACAGCTATCAAAGCGTCAACAAGATTCCTGTGAAAGTATCAGTTGAATTTTTAAATTCAGACAAAAATGGCTTAGGCATACCTCTACCCAAAGGTTTAATAAGAATGTTTGCTACAGATAGCAATGGAAATAATCAATTTGTAGGAGAAGACAGAGTTTCACATACTCCAAAAAACGAAAAGATAAGCCTGAATGCTGGGGAAGCTTTTGATATCGTTAGCGATTTTAAAGAATTATCCACAAGGAACCTAGAGGGAAACAAAACAGAAAAAAAATACCAACTTTCAATTCGAAATCGAAAAGACACAATTGTTACTGTTTCTTATAAAGCAAGATTGTGGGGAGATGTCCAAATCAAGCCTTCAGACATGTTTAAAAACATAGGAAACAACTGGTATGAGTCAAAAATCAACATAAACCCAAATCAGGAAATCACATTGGATTACACTGTCGTTTTCAATAATTAATCAATAAATAAAACTGCTTCTAAAAGGCTTATCCAAACTGTCATTTCCTTCAAGCAAAAACCTACATGGTTTATTCATGTCGGAGCCTTGGAACTTAGTATTTGCTCCGCCCCATTCATTTGCAATAATCGGATAAGTAAAAGTCAGAAATCTTTTAGCTCTTGTAACAGCAACATAAAAAACTCTTCTTTCTTCCTCTATGTCATCGTTGCTGACTGTTCTTGGACCGCAAAAAGAAGAATCGCAAGCCCTGATAATCCAAATCATATCCCATTCCAAGCCTTTAGATTGATGAATGGTGGAAAGGATCAGTCTCTCACCTTTATCGGTGCCTGCAACAACATCAGAGCCAAACATCTCCCCCAATAAAACAAAATCAGAAATGAAAGACTTAAGAGACTTGTACGAATCAGACAACTGTGCCAGCTGATTGATGTCATCCTCCCTGTTGCTTGCGTTCTTGTACTTAACTTGCAAATAGTCAGAATAAGAGCTCTCCATAATTTTCACTATAAGATCTTTAGCTGTTGAATGCTCTTGATGGTTCAAGCTGCTCAAAGAGAGTATCTCGTTAAAAAATATTACCCAATTCCTATAAGCTTTTTCTGGAAGTAAATCTTTGCCAAAATCTTGACCAAGGTCTGCAATGTTTTTTGATTTTAAAATTTCTTTTATCAGTTTCCTGGACCTAACAGCCCCGATACCAGGACACATCCCTATAACTCGAGTCCATGCAATCTCATCTTTGCTATTTATAAGTATTTTCAAATGTGCAACGACATCTTTAATATGAGCCTGTTCAAGAAACCTAACACCACTCCTTATTTGATAAGGTATGTTTCTCTTAACAAGCTCTGCCTGCAAGAAAGCACTATGGCTATGATTCCTATAAAGAACAGCCATTTCAGAAAGACGAAAACCATCTTGAAATCTTTCAGCGATCTTCTTAGCAACCCATGTTGCTTCAGCATTGACATTTGGCAAAGGCATTATTCTGGGCCTTGGCCCTACACTCTTGCTTGCCGGAACCAACTCTTTGTAAAATTGCTTTTTATTGTTCTTGATGATATCGTTTGCAAGATTCAGCACCTGGCTCGTTGACCTGTAGTTTCTTTTCAAATAATGTATCTTTACATCCTCATGCCTGTCTTTAAACTCAAGTATGTTCTCATAAACTGCTCCTCTAAATGCAAATATGCTTTGGCAATCATCACCAACGACAGTCAGCTTGCCCCCATTAACATTTGCTAACAAATCAACTATTTCACCCTGTATCTTATTTGTATCCTGAAATTCATCTACGAGAATATCCTCATGAAAAAAAAGCTCTTTGCTTTCTTCTGAAAAATCTGCCAAAAGCCTATGCCAGCAAATTAAAAGATCGTCATAGTCCAAACAATTTGCATTCCATTTTCTCTTTGTGTAAGCGGCATAAACATCAAATATTTCTTTCATGTATTCAAATGATTGAGGTGAGTTTTGCACAACAACGTCTTCAAGATCTTGATTTTTGTTAATTGAATTTGAAAACATTTCTATCAAAACCCTTGGTGTGGGAAAGTAATGATCCAATTTGCCTAAAGTTTCAGCAACGGTTGCCTTGACAAGGTCTCTTTGGTCTTCTGAGTCAATAATGGAAAAATTGTTATCCAGCCCAATCAACTTTCCATGTGTCCTCAAATACCTATTTGCAATTGAATGGAATGTTCCCCCATTGATTCTTCCTCGGTTGCCAGAAATCAATGATGAAGCCTGGAACATCATGTTTCTTGCGGCTTTATTGGTGAATGTCAGCAAAAGCATATTCTCTGGACTCATGCCTTTTTCTATAAGGTATGCAGTCCTGTATGTAAGCGTTCTGGTCTTGCCCGTGCCTGCTCCAGCCAAGACAAGATGCTTGCCCTTTTCTGCAGTCACAACCTTTAATTGGTCATCATTAAGGCTTGAAAGATTGAGTTTCACAAGTATCATTTATACATCATGAATCTAACGAATCAAAAAAAATACACTGATTTGCTAGAGAAGTTCTCTTTGTTCCTGATAAGTGAAGGCAAGTCTGATTTGACTATTGAAGCCTATATGAAAGATGTCAAAGGTTGGCTTGAGAAAAACAATAGCACACCTGATGAAATGGCTGACCATATAGCTTCATTGGGAATACGGGGAAAGGCCTCCAGGACCATTTCGAGGCATGCCTCTTCATTGAGAAGGTGGGGAAGATTCTTGGTTGAGCATGGATATGAGAAAGAGGATATCGCAAGGCTTATCGTCAACCCGAAAAGAAAGATACACTTGCCGACATTCCTTGTCCAGCAGCAGGTTGAAGACATAATCGAATCATGTGACCAAGAATCTGAAATCGGCATAAGGGATGCAACAATGTTCCAGATGATCTATGACGCAGGGCTTCGTGGCAGTGAGGCCCTGAAGATCAAGCTTGAAGACTTGAGCCAGTCAAGGACAGAATTTATAGTCACGGGAAAGGGAAGCCGTGAAAGGGTTTGCCTCCTTGGCCCAAGGTCGAAGGAAAAGCTTGAAAAATGGATTGAAGGCCCGAGAAAGGAATGGGACAGCAATGAATGCCCTTTCCTTTTCATCAGCAAGAAGGGGACACCCATAACGACAAGGCAATTGAGGAACAGGTTCTATGAGGCTGTCAAGAGTGCCGGATTGGGTTCAGGCATATCCCCGCATGCATTGAGGCATGCCTTTGCGACACATATGCTTCAGAATGGCTGTGACATCAGGATAGTGCAGTCATTGCTTGGGCACAAGAGGATAAGCACGACACAGATCTACACGCATTTGGCTTTCCCTGACCTGCTCATGACGTACAGGGCCTGTCACCCTAGGGCTTGATGGAAAGAAGTTCTATTTGACGGCGAGTGTCTGCAAAAGACGTACTGGCAGCAAACTTATCGATGTGGTGATTTGACTGAGTGCAACACCGGATCAATCACTGGAAGACCTGGTTGACAACAAACTCAAAGGAAGCATTATCTGAAGTATTCCCAGCTCCATCCTTTACATTAACCTCAAATTCATAGTCACCAAACGGCAGGTCGGGGTATGAAATGGCTCCTCCATTACATATTTCCCAGACTGGATTTTGCAACCCTGTAAGCCTACACCAATACTCAGCAACAAAATAGTTGTCAGTTCCATCATACGCAAAATTTGCAGTAAAAGGCGCAAAACCAACAATCTCTCCAGAAATATAGTCTGGAGATTCTGATATTGTTACTTCAGGATCAGTTAAATCAACAGTAAGTGTCCAGTTTATTCCTCCATGCGGTGGATTATGTGGTTCCTCGTTCCCAGCTGAATCAGTTGCCTTGACTTCAAAGTTCTGAGATCCATCAGAAAGGACCGTATAGTTAACAGGGCTTATACAAGACTGCCAAGACACAGTTGAGTTTTGACAATTGGTATTTGGACAAAGCCTGCATTCGAACGTGCAGTTATCTTCATCAGCCTGAAACGAAAAACTCAGAGTGGCAGATCCATGATAGCCTGATGGGGGATCAAGCAAGACAGTATGAGGAGGATCGACATCAGTAACAGGACCTGAGCCTCCTCCGCCACAGGCATATAAAAAAACTATAGAAAACAAAACAAAAAAATTTTTCATATTAAAACTCCTTTATCTGACATTGCCGTCAGTATCAACAACCATGATGATTCCGTCAAACAACGAATCTGGGTTTCCGGGAACTCCCCTGAATCCGCTTGAGTCACTGACAACTCCATCATTGTCCGGATCCCAGGCATCGCTCATAAGCACATTAGGGACACCATCACCATAAATGCTGTCACCGCTGTATGGCTGCTCGCCATTAGCGCCTATGCCAGGCATGCACGCCCTATCGCCTCTTGATTCAATGGAGCCATTGAGCTGATAGCCTGGAGAGCAAAGGTAATCTTTGCCTATTCCTCTAGTGGATCCAAATGCAGCCAAGACCCAACCTTGGGAAACAGCTCTTGTTTCACTTGACGGATTGGCTTCACCTTGCTCTACATAAGGTGCAAACCTGCCTGAAACCAATGACCTGTATATGAAAAGCCCTGGGATGAAGTCAATTGTTTTGGCATCTCCATCACCTACAAAATAAGTTCCTGGGGATTGACAGTCATTTGTGGTATGGTCCAATGCAGACCAGCATGAGGATGGAAAATTTGGATCATGAAGAACATTGCCCATAAAGCTTCCAGCCCTCAATGGCACCTCAGAAAGCCCCATGTCGTCTAAAAGATGATCATCCATACATCCGAACCTTGGATCTTCAGCAGCCATCGTGCACATGCCTCTTCCATCCTGCACAAAAGGATTCTTCGGATACTGGTCGATATATCCAAATCTCAACAATGGATCCAATGCCGACCAGCTTCCATGCTCGTGACCAGCAATATCTGGATGTGCAGCGCTGGTTCCGCTGTACCCCCAGGAATTAGGTGTACCGCCCCATATGTATCCTGGATAATACCCATCATAGTCTGCAGCAAACCTATGAAGGGCTGACTGGATTATCCTGAGGTTATTCTTGACCTCGGTTTCTTTTGCCTTGTCTTTGGCCTTGACGAAATTAGGCAAAGCAAGCGAAACAAGTATTCCTAATATGGTTATCACAACTAAAAGTTCAATAAGGGTAAATCCTCTTTTCATAACGTATCCTCCAAAAAATTATAACCCTAGAAAAAGATTCTTTATTTAGTTGTATGCCTTTATGTAATCAAGCTCAATCGTAAAAGGGCCATCTTTCTTGTCAAAAAGCATGATTCCAAAGCTTGATAGACTCTTTGGGTTCAACCTTATCCCTGGTATCCTTCGTCCAAATGTGGTTGCGTAAAAACTTTTAAAGGGGATTCTCACCGTAACCCATTCATCCTTTTTTGTTTCCAATGGGTGCCAAAAATCGAATCTGCCTGACCTAGAGGTGAAATAATACTTCCTTCCATCCCCCCTAACCTTCAGCTCTATCCCTTTCCAATCTGCAAGATCAAAATTCTCACCAAAGCTCCTTATTGACGAAAAACCACCATTATTCTCAAGAGATATCGAACCAGTAAAAAACAAACAGGATTCATTTGTGACATAAACATCTCCACGTGATATGCCTCCCATGACACCATCATTCACGACGCTCCAAAAAAGAGATGAATCTTCTGTTTTGAAGTCAGCAATCATCCTGGTCTCCTTAAGCTCTTTTGGTTCTCCCGAATCGCCACTTAGGTTTTTAGATGGGGTTGGAAGTTCTGATGTTTTTATTTCAGGATCATCACTCCTGCTTAAATCATTCAAATCAAGTGATGCAAAAAACAAAAACATCACCAATACAACCATTTCAACTAAACTTTTTGAATCAGATTCTTTTTTCATTTCACCCTCCAAAAGGGTATATTCTAGATAACAATTACAGAAATTCTTCTTTAACCGCAACGGATAATCTACGATAATCAGATTTCTCATTGTAGATTTGAGCCGATATCCTTATCCACAAACGATCGCTTGGGTCTGTAACAGCAACCTCAACCTTATGCTTTTCCCATAAGCGCTTAACAATGGACACCCTTTCATCATCTCCGCCAGAAATGCTTCCAGGTATAGGGATTGGAACCATACTCGCAAACATCTTCCTTTCAAGATTAAGGTCAACATTCCATTCTTTTGCCAACATTTGAGCTGAATCCCATGCAAGATTGTGCATATATTCTTTCACATCACCACTACCAAAAGACTCATAAAAATCAATTGCGGAATTCACAGACAGCCATGGTGAAAAGTCTCTTGTGCCTTGCCAGAGAAACTCGGTGCTGTAGCCTTCTTTTCCGTGGTAACCCCAAGAAATAACGGTTGGATGTGTCTTTTCTTGCATCTCGGGTGATGTCCACAAAAGAGCGCAACCTTTTGGTGCATAAAGCCATTTGTGCGCGTTTGTAACATACCAATCAGCACCAAGGCTTGGAATATCAAGTTCAATCTGACCAATTGCATGGGCCCCATCTACAAAAACTTTTATGCCTTTATCGTGAGCCATATCAACAATTTTCTTTACTGGAAAGATTGTTGCAGATGCAGATGCAATATGGTCAACCAATAAAAATCTTGTCTTGCTTGTTAGTGCTGATTCAATTGAATCAACAATTTCATTTTCACTCTTTGCTGGAAAAGGAACAATTGCCTCTTTTACAATCGCTCCTGAATTCAAGGCTACAAAATCCATAGTTGCCCTAACTGCACCATATACATGACTTGTTGTAACAAGTTCATCTCCAGGCTTGAATTCAAGAGATCTTAAAACAGAATTTGCACCTGTTGTTGCATTGTCAACAAAAGCCATATCCTTTCCGCTTGCAGAAACAAAAGAGCCAGCCTTCTCAAGGGACTCTTCAACCAAGCCTTCCCAAACTTCTCTTCCTAAAAATCTGCAAGGCTGCTTTTCCATCCTTTCCCTTATCTCATTTTGTTTTTGAAGAACAGAAATGGGGCAGGCTCCGTAAGACCCATGATTTAAAAATGCAATTTCTGGATCAATGTGCCATTTGTTGATTATCTTTTTGCCAAATTTCATTTTTTCTCAAATTCAGGATCTAAGAATCCTGCCTCACGCAAAGAGACATCTGCAACCAAGATCATTCCTTCAAAGTTTGAATCTTTTGACAAGTCTGATGAGTCTAACTGTCTGAAATTCCCTCTACCATCAATTACACCCCTTACATTCGGGGGATAGTCCATATAAAGTGTATCTTGGTCAGGTATCTCAAAGCAATCTCTAGATTGCGCTGGATAGTAATAGACAGAACAAGTAAAAACTAAGAGCTTATCACCAGGGGAAAGCCAATCAACCTGAGAGCCTAATACTTCAACATAAGCCAAGCCGCCTTTGAATTCGCCGATCAAAGGCCCCTCAACAACCAAATCCTCTGCTTTTTTTGTTTCAAGTTTTGATATTTTTGAAATCTTGTTTGCCATTTTTTCTATAGTGGCATTGACATCATGAGGATCGACTCTCAAGACATCAATAACATTTACTTCGGTGACGATCAAGTTGTCATTTGATTTTGTTATCAAGCTTTGGAAGTTGCCTGGACGTCCAACAACATACAGTACAACAAAAACAATAAAAGCCACAAAAAGAACACAACCTTTATTTTCCCAAAGAAAATCTAACATTTAAAGTTATCTAATGCCTCTTCTTCCACCTTTTTCCGAACCTTCTTCATCCGATTCCTTCTCTACTTCTTTATTCATTTCAGAAACCTTTAAGTCTATAGCTTCAAGCTCATCCAATTCTCTAAGCCTCTCTTCAAGAAAAAGAATTGTTCTTCTGCCTTTTGAAATCTCTATAGATGGAACCTGAATGGTTTCTGAGCCAAGAACCCTTATTGAGTAAGTGCCTTCCAAAAGCCTCACTGGCTTCCCAACGGAACTAGATGCAACTATTGATCCATAAGAGTCAAGAACGACAAACCCTTCACCCTTTTGCTCATCAGAAACAATCTCTAACTGACCACCATTCATGTTGACTTTAGCCAAATCTTCCAATAAAGAACTTAACTCAACCAAGGTTACAAAAGGATAAAAAGACCCTCCAGTTTCTTTTGTTAAATTCTTATAAGCAGATTGCATTTTAGAGCTCAAATTAAAACCGAAAACCTCTAAAGTAAAGTCAGGAGAGTTTTTATTTAAAGCCCTTGCTATATCCCAAGGACTTTCACCACATGAATCACCTCCATCAGTAATTAAAAATATTGATTTAGGACCAGGATGGTTCTTTAAGTCAAGATATGCTGACTTTAATGCTCTAGTCAAAGCAGATGCTCCTGATGGAACCATATCCTCCAAAGAGATTAGTGCCTTGTAGGGTTTGAAAGACTCTAATGGGTGAACGAGACTTGTAAGATTGCAGTCAGAATTTTCATTACTTCCAAAAACCCTAAGCGCAACAAGCTCCTCTTCCAATCCTCCCTGCAGAAACAAGTTCTCCAAGCCATTTAAAACTACTTTGTGCTTTGTGTTCCTCCCGCTTGAAGCATTAATATTATCTAAAAGACTTTTCGAATAATCTACAACTATCTCCAATGCAGGCACCTCAAGAATTTCTTCAGCAATAGCGTTCGAGCCCTCGAGGGTAAACCCAGAACCAGCTTCAAAAGCAATAGGCCCTATCTTTAACTCATTATCAACAATGGGCAAGACCCCTTCGACAAGAAGAGTTCCCGCCTTAACAAGGTTCGAGCTTCTATCAAAATAATTCCAAGTTCTTTCTATCTTGATCTCTTTCCCAGGGAGAATCGTATCTTTTTGTAGGGATTCTAAAAAAAACTGTCCTGAAGACCATTTCCATAAAACCTTACTTTGGTTTTTGTCATATACAACAAAGTCAAACTTTTGTGCTGAAGGATAATTTAAAAATTTTGCTTCTTCTGAAAGGTTCCTTATTATCATTTCAAATCTAACTTTTGTTCTGTCGGGATTGGCTCTTAGCTCAATATTTAAACCATCCTTCTGATAACCTGGGTAAAAGACCTCGCCATTAATGTGAGCCTCTCTTAAAACATAGCTTCCCCAGGATCCATTTGGACTGTACCAATTTCTACTTATCACACCTAAGCCATCTTTTAGATTCCATTCATCATTCATTTGGTTTTTGCAACCTTTGCATGCATGATACTTCATTGAATTTTCTAAATCCCACCCTCCTGCGTTCCCTGAAGAAACTGCATATGTTCTTGCCGCCTCTGGATCACCATATAAAAATGGCAGCTCTTCTCCTGAGGGGGTTCTGTAAAAATAACCTTTTAATTTTGAGTTGTATCTAACGTGAAATGTTTGAGACTGGACAGGCCCTAAGGTACCGGGGTATCCAGCAACAACCCAATATGTATAACCATCCTTGATAACCCTGTCTACAACTTCAACCTCAAATAAAGAACTGGTCTGCCTGCCTGTAAGATTGCCTTTGAATTCATAAACCCACTTGTTGCCTACTTCCATTGGCCAAAATGGAGTTTGAGGGAATGTTGCATCACCTTTTCCAAACGCAAGGACAAGCAGGAAAGATAAACTTATTAAGTTTTTCATTTTTCCTCAGAAACAAGATCAATTAAAAATGGCAA
This sequence comes from bacterium, assembly GCA_002716355.1. Taxonomy (GTDB): domain Bacteria; phylum UBP7; class UBA6624; order UBA6624; family UBA6624; genus UBA6624. The sequence goes on from PBAU01000003.1 coordinate 149,577, forward strand.
ATAGCCTAATGAACCTGAATCAAGCTTGTAAGGGGGGAAAATAAATGCTGGAGTGCCTGGCAAAGCTAAAGACTGGCCAATCTCTTTATCCTTGTTGACCCTCTCTTTTGCTTGAGTTCCACTCTTGCAAGATCTAAATTCCTCTATATTTAAGCCAAGCTCTGTTGCATACCTAACCAAATCACTACCAGAAAGAGCTTTTTGATTCGCAAAAAGCTTATCCTTGTACTCCCAAAATTTACCTTGCTCATATGCACATTCAGAAGCAATTGCTGCTTCATAAGCATTTTGATGCATTGGCAATGGATAATGATGGAAAGAATGAGATATAAGGCCAGTGTCTATAAAAGATTTTTTTAATGCAGGGTACTCTCTAATATTAAACGCTGCACAACCTGGGCACTCAAAATCCTCAAAAATATGTAAAGTTGGAGCATCAGGAGAACCTTCAAGGTGTCCACCTTCTATTTCACTCAAACCTTTAACCTTGTAAACACCTTCATACAATGTTCCTGAAAGAATTGAAAAAGACCCATGCCTTTCAATAAACTCTTCAACATTTCTTGGAACACTCACATTGTCAAGCATTATCAATGGAAGAACATCTGAATCATAAGCATCAAGGTATTGATCCCCTACAGGATCTCCAGACACCCTCCATTCAATATACTCAACCCCAAAAGCTCCTGCTATCTTATTTACAAAATTTTGAATTCTGCAGCCATCGCAATCACCCTCAACAACAATAATCTTAGACTTTTTAGACTCAGAACTGTTATCAAAACCTTCAAGGAGCTCTAAAACCTGTGAAGCATCAATATTTGAACCAAGCATATAAGGACCGACCATTAAAAATGGCAACATCCTAGTTCTGATTGAACCATTTGAAGTGGCGATCTCTAAATCGCTTCCTCCAATGATTCCATTGACAATCCTTTCCCTTTCAAGTTTTGCAGCATCAGCATTAACACCACTTTCAAGACACGACGCTAAAGAGTCTCTATCGCTTTCTGCAGCTATAGCCAAAAGTGATTCAAGATTTACAACATCCCCTTCAAGAGAGCTCCAAGTGTCATAAGAAGCAAGAGCATTAGTTTTGTATTCATTTTGTTTTTTAGCAGAGTCTAAACACATTGATGCCTCCATGATTTTCTCATCACTTTCGTAAACAGTTACAAAATCAAGAACAACATCAATACCCTCTTGAATTAAAGGCATGATTAATTTATTAAAAGCCTCACTTCCACTTTTGTTTTCCCAATTGCTTGAAAAATAAACAACTTTTTCATCTGAATAAGTTATATCCTCAAAATTTACATGTGCAGGCTTTCCACTATCGGAGCTCTGCATCGAACCATCATTAGAAACAATGCCCTTCTCGTTTGAGCAAGCAAAGCTAAAAAAAACAATTAAAACAAAAAACAAATTTTTCATCAAATTCTCCTTTGAAGTATCTCCCGAACCTTTTTTCCATCTACATTTTGACCTTTAAGCCTAGCCATAACCTGTCCCATTATTGGACCAAAGTTACTTTTATCCTGAATTGAAGAAAGCACTTCGTCAACAATAGAAACAATCATATCTTCAGAAACCTCCTCAGGGAGAAACGGTTCGATGAGCTTGTACCTTTTCAAAGATTCCTCGTAGCCTTCCTCTGAACCGCTGAGCTTGAATGCTTCCATTGATTCATTAAGCTGTTTGCATTCCTTCTTAACAACCTTCAGCACATCCTCTTCATTTAGGTCAGCCATTTTTTCAATTCTTGCATTTTTTATCTGAGCTCTAAGCATATTGAAAGTCTGGATTGAAAAATGATCTCTCTTCAATCTTGAAGATTTGAATGCCTCCTCGATTCTTTTGTATGTTTCTGACATTAGTGCTACTATTCTATTCCTGTTCGTCAAGAGATTGTAAAACATAGGTTTCAAGCTGTTTTTTTATACCAAAACCCAGATAAGAGCTGGAATTATCAACAATTAAATTACACTTATCGACAATAAAATTAAAACTATCTGAAACCTTTCCTGAAGGCTTAAAGATATTCAAAAAAACAAAGCACAAAAGAAATGTATCATCGGCAAAGCCAATTGGCCCTAATGTATCCAAGATAAGATCATTTGGCCAGCAAAAATACGCTAAACTTGAATCTATAATTTTATGATGAGAAGAGAAGCTTGCAACCCTCTCCCTTCTTAGGATTTTAAAAATCTTTGCTGAAAAATTTAAAACATAATCAATATCTTGTGTAATTATTTTCTTTCTTTTCCATGAGTCTAAATTAGATTCAAAAAGATCAATATAAGCAATCATCTCTTTTTGATTGGGACATTTTCCATAATCTTTTATATCCATTTACCCAAAAGAAAAAATCAATTTGAAATTAACCCTGTAAAAACAATCGAATCTTCAAGATATTCTTCACTCCATTTCCAGCCTAAGCCTTTATGTCCAGGCATTTCAGCTAAAACCTGATCCCTAAAAGATTCTGGCAGCTCGTTTAAAAGCCATCCATTTGGATAAATTTTAAGCCTTATAAAACCCTCTTTTTCTACAATCAGCTCAACAGGTATCATGTCTGTATCATCAGCACTGCCAATCACTAATTGCAATTGTCCCGATATGTTTTCAAGACCTACTTCCTTGTTGAAGAAAACTTTCGGCACTGCATCGCTAATAATCTTAGATATACTGGCTTCCAAGTCAGACCAAAGCAAATCAAAACTTGCCCTTCCTTCCTCTGCTTCCTTAGGCACTAATTGGCTTAACGAATAATTATTAACACCTAATACGTCTTCCGAAAAGGTCATTTTCTTTATATTGATATGCAGATTTCTTATTTTTATTCTGCCTAGATTTGCATTAGGTGCTTTTAGCTCAAAGCTTTCTAGCCTAGGGGGGTCATGGAACATGCCCTCAATTTTTAAAACCTCTATCTGCTCTGGCTCTATTTGAGCCATGGCTGCAATCCTGACTTTTTCTTCAAATGTTTTTTCAGTTTTAATATAACCTAAACCTCTTCCTCCAAACCAGATAACTGCAATAATAAAAGTAAATGTTAACCAGTCTGCAAAAAAGTTTTTCATCTAACGTAAACCCTCCACCATATTAAATCAGCTGCTGATTGGCTTGTATCGTATGAATTTTCAATGCCATTCAAGTCCTCACTATACTCAAAACCTTTAACCAAGGGTGAAGGCAGTTCAATCACATACGGATCTAGCCAATCAATATTAAAACCTGTTTCATTTCCTGGCTCATTGGTCACGAAATCAACCCCCCCGCCTAAACTAACTAGAATCTGAAATTTAAAAGTATCAACATCACCAAGCCACTCATCAAGCCTTAATGTAAATCTAATAGCGTTTGAAGAATTGTTTTCTGCCTCATAATGGTCAAGCCCATACACCTCAGCTGATTGGTACCAATCAGTCAAGAAGTCAAGGTCAGAAGGCGGTTGGTAAATATAATCAACCTCTTCAGCCCCTTCTATCTTCTTGCCTCCTGTTCCATGTAGAAATTTTGGTTGGCCACCAGTAAGATCCGAATCAGCCACATAAAGGAGGTATCTTGTCCAATACTCTCCACGATTTGGAGTTAAAACACTAGCTGCTGGAGCTAAGCTGTCGCCCAAACCCAGATAAACCAAGGCATCTATCGGAATCTGCTCTGTAAAAGAATCCTCTAATGTAATTGTTGAGGCAAGAATGTCTATGTCTGTGATTACAGACGTGAAGTCCGAAATGCTAGGGTGAATCACCTTTACAGGAAGATTTGCAAGCATTTGGGTGCAATCATCATTAGCACAATCGAAAAAAGAACCATCTTGCTTTTTTAAAACAAGCATATTCTGCCCAACCAAAGCAAGCTCCTTGACCGCTTCAACATTCTCCTCAAGCATAAAGGCAAAATAATAAAAATAACTATACGGGTTGACATTCCCTCTAAAGCCCATTTCCAAATCTATCAGAGTAACGCTTCCCTGTCCAGCAGTCACTGTCTTTGCACACGAATTAAAAACTAAAAGCAAAAAAAACAATCTTACAAAATTCACAATATATATTACATCTTAATCTGTGATGAGATAATCAACGACTCTATTTGTTTTTTTTCAGCAGAAAGCAAATAATCTAATGTATGAGAGTCACTTATGTGAAAAGGGCCGCAAGCAACCCTTCTTAACTGAGACAAAGCTGCACCGCAACCTAAATTCAAACCTACATCATTTACCAATGTTCTTATATAAGTTCCCTTTGACACCTTTGTTTCAAAGTCAAAATAAGGTAATTTTAAATTTTTGACCTTGAAGAAATAAACATTTCTTTCTTTTTCTTCCCTATCAACATCCAAACCTTTCCTAGCAAGCTTATACAAGGGAATACCATTCTTCTTAACAGCAGAAAACATTGGAGGTCTTTGCATTATCAGTCCCTCAAAACTGGCAGCAGAGCTAATTAACTTTTCCATAGTCACATGACTCGTATCCTTAATTGATATCGGCTCAGTGTCAAGATCCTGGCTAGGGGTCTCGATACCCAACTTGCCCTGTCCAAAATAAACCTTCTCCAAGCCAGTCACATAAGCACTTTGCTTTGTTGCCTCTCTGCCTATTGCCAAAACCAGCAAGCCTGTAACTGAAGGGTCTAAAGTTCCACAGTGTCCAATTTTCTTTATTTGAATCTTTTTTCTGATCCTTGCAACAACATCATGGCTTGTATGCTCTGAAGGCTTATCAACAAGCAAAAAACCGGGCTTCATAGATCTAAAATTGAAAGCAAGGCTGATTGTGGTATTGCCACTGTCCCAACCTGCTTGAGTCGTTTCTTTCCTTCCTTCTGCTTTTCTAAAAGCTTTCTTTTTCTCGTTATGTCACCACCATAACACTTCGCTATAACATCCTTCCTGTAAGGAGGAATAGTTTTGGCAGCGACTATCCTTCCTCCAGAAAAAGCTTGTACAGGCACTTTGAACTGATGTCTTGGGATCTCCTTAGCCAACTTGTCTACAAGCGACCTTGAGAAGGTGTAAACATCATCTTTTGGAATTATCCCACCCAAGGCTTCAACTGAGTTTCCAGCTACATGTATCTCTACAACCTGCAGGTCAGAACTCCTCCATCCTGAAAATTTATAATCCAGTCCAGCATAACCTTGAGTCGCTGATTTCAAATTTGAAAAAAAGTTATTCACAACTTCAGCCAAAGGTATTTCATATTTTGCAAAAACTCTATAACCATTATTTTCCATTGAAGAAAAGGAGCCTCTTTTCTTCTGTACCAGATCCATAACCTTGCCTAGATAGTCTTTTGGGAAAGAAATAGTTGCATCAACTATTGGCTCCATCCATTCACGTATGTTCTTGTCGTAAGGGATGTCTCTGATTCTTTTTATATGGTGTGAACTTTTGTCTGCTGTAACAAGTTTATAAGATACAGTTGGAGCAGTTGATATTATGTCAAGGTTAAACTCCCTTTCTATTCTTTCTTGTATAACTTCTTTATGGAGAGGGCCAAGGAAACCCATCCTTAAACCAAAACCAAAAGATGGACTATTTTCAACATCCCATGTTATAGAAGCGTCATTTAAAGATAATTTTTCAACACTGGTTCTCAATTTTTCAAAATCTTTTCCATCTACAGGATAAAAACTTGAAAAAACCATCTGGTTTGCTGGCTCATAACCACCTAAAGCTTCAACTTTTTCCACATTTTTTTTCAAAGCAACAGTGTCACCAACACGACACTCACTGATGTTTTTTAAATTTGTAACAATATAACCAACCTCGCCGCATGAAAGAACCTCTTTTGGAACTTTTGAATCTCTGAAATAACCTATTTCCAAAGCGTCTAGATTTGTATTCGTGCCTATAAGATTGAGTTTTTCATTCTTCCGAATCTCCCCATCAACAATTCTTATATGCGCTATGACGCCACGATAACTGTCATACTCTGAATCAAAAACCAATCCTCTAAAATATTCTGATGTCGTCTTGGGAGCAGAAACTTTTAAGATGATCTGCTCAAGAAGATCTTTGACCCCTAAGCCACTTTTTGCGCTGATTTGCATAATGTCATCTGGATCAACATCCAAATAATCCGCAGCATCAATGATGGCATCATTCATATCCAGGTCAGGTAAATCACATTTGTTTAAACATGGAATTATTTTCAAATTTAACTTCTTTGCATGCTCGAAGTGAGCAACCGTTTGGGCTTCTATACCCTGTGATGCATCTATCAAAAGAACTACTCCCTCGCAAGCAGCAAGAGCCCTTGAAACCTCATAGGTAAAATCAACATGTCCAGGTGTGTCAATAAGATTAAGTTGATAGTTTTCACCATTATGATCATGAAAAACAGTTACAGTTTGGCTCTTTATGGTTATGCCTCTTTCCCTCTCTATGTCCATTTTGTCTAAAAATTGATTTCTCATCTTCCTGGAGTCAACAGTTCCTGTCATTTCCAGGATTCGGTCTGCAAGTGTTGATTTTCCATGATCAACATGTGCAACTATTGCAAAATTTCTAATTTTTTTTATCAAAATATAACCTTCCCATCCATTCTAAATTTAATCTTCATTCTCTTCAGTACAGATGGGGCTATATCAAGGATGGAACCCTCTTTGGGCTGTTTGTCTGAAACCCATAGGAAAGCATTGTCAAAAGTATGCATTCCCGTAATCAAAGAATGTGAAAAAACTTCTGCTCCTGGATCGAAACTTGCTTTCAAATCAATGCCATCCTCAGGAAAACAAATCAAGTCAGGCGCTAGATCATATTTTGTAACACTCTCCTTGTCTGGGCTGAGAAAAAAATCCTCATTTGAAAAATCATCAAAATAAACATCCTCTCTAACATAAACATCTCTGAAAACCTTTTTTCCAGAAGGGTCATTGATTTTCAAAAGATCAAGACGAATTTTTTCCCTTGTCTCCTCATAATCCTTTTTAGAGACACTTCCAAAACTCTCTCTGCCCTTCAGATTTAAATAAATTCTTCCTGGAAGCAATGAAAAAGCTTTAGTTTCAGGAAGCATCAAAGGTTCAAAAGATGATGAACCCTCTTTTAATTTCAATAATGATTTTTCGACAAGCCATGCATTCAGGTCAAGCTCATATCTGGTATTACAAAAACCATGATCTGAAAGCATCACAAAGGTACAATCCTTACCCTCTTCAAAAAACCAAGAAATTTGCGAATCTATTTCAGAATAAAAATCTTCAAATTTTTTTCGCCAAAAAGGATCATTTTTTTCCCATTTTTCCCATAAGAAATGATGTAATCTATCAGTTCCCATTACATGCAGATGAAAAAAATCCCAATCCTCTTCTTGGAAGATTTTCTTTGCAAAAGCAATCCTTACACTTTCAACCCTAAGAAGATCCTCATACCATGCATGCAAATCCTTTCTTACAAGGCTGTTATCTGGGTCTGGCTTATAACCAATTTCATTTAAATAACTTTCATAACGAGAAGGATGGACAATCCCTTTGTTTCCAGGCGGGGAAAGAAAACCACCTACAATCACTCCATTTATATTTTCTGGAGGGAAATTGAGGGGCACATTAATTGCAACGGGTCTTAAATTATTATCAGACAGAATTTTCCACAAACTATCCCCATCCCTATAGCTAGAGTTAACTATATACATTCCCTCCTTCTCGTTAGCGATATGCCTGTCAACAAAGCCATAAATGTTATGTTTTCCGGGGTTGTTTCCAGTCATGTAGCTAGTCCAAGCAGTTGCAGATTCACAAGGATGAACCGATTTGATCTCCACTGGATTAAAACCACTTTCAGCAATCACCTTTTTCAAATTTGGCATCAACCCTCTTTCCAAAAAATTCTCTAAAACCGTTAAAGGTACGCCATCGAGGCTTATAACAACTATTTTCTTCATAACCTAAATTTAGATTATAGGATTAAGTTGCGATGAAAAAATGGATAATTTTAATAAGTGTTCTTTTAATAGGCCTAACGCTTGCAAATTTAGATATTTTCAACAAAACAAGTACAACTGAAGATAAAACTCTAGAAGTTCAAGAAAGCAAAGAAGAGCTGGATGGCTTGTGGAATGTATATGATCATGTCTCAATCAATCATGATGGAACAATCCTTGAGCTTTTAGAGGAGATAAAAACAAATTCAAACTTTGAAATCAATTTGGATATTTCTGAAGAGGCTTTGGCAAGCATGAATGAAAGATTTACACTTGTTGTCGACATGAAGGTTTACGAGATTATTGGCCTAGTTTCCCAGTCTATAGGCTTGAAAACAGTTATAAGCGATGATTATAAAGAAGTGCTAATACACGACTAATTATTTAAAGATTGCCTCTTCATCAAATCACTTTTTCTTTGCTGAAGGCTTTTTTGCTTTGCTTTTCTTTGGACTCTTTTTCTTTTTCTTTTTTTCTACCTTTTCATTCCAGGCTTCAAGCTCAAGCCTTGGAGACTCTCTGTAATCTTGCAACCTTTTCTCAACTTCAGCAAAAATAGACCCTTCTGACCATGTTTTTTTTGCATCATTCCATTCACCAGCTTTTTTACCCGTAAGTATCTCAATGCCTTCTTCAATTGTTTTAACTGCCCATACATTGAAATCGCCTTTTTCTATAGATTCAATAACCTCTTTTGAAAGAATTAAATTCTCTACATTCTGATGAGGAATCATGACTCCTTGCCCACCAGTTAAGCCTCTTGCCTTGCAAAGATCGTAAAAACCTTCCACTTTTTCGTTAACTCCACCAATTGGCTGAATTTCACCTTTTTGATTAACCGAGCCAGTTACAGCAATTCCTTGGTTTATTGGAATTTCAGAAATACTAGAAAGAATAGCATAAAGCTCTGTCGAAGAGGCTGAATCGCCATCAACCATTCCGTAAGACTGCTCAAATGCAATTGAAGCTGAAACAGATAAAGAGTTGTATTTTCCGAATTTTTCATGCAGCCAACCTGAAAGAATCATTACACCTTTATTATGTATACTTCCAGAAAGATCGGCTTGGCGCTCTATATTAACAATTCCGCCTTTACCTTGGAATGTATTAACAGTTATCCTGCTAGGCTTTCCGAAAGATTCATCCGAGATGGTAAAAACTGCTAAACCATTTATTGAACCAACTTTAGAATCGCTTGTCTCAACAAGAATATGCTCTCTTTCAAGCATTTCTTGCATACGGTCTGGAATTAAACTATTTCTTCTTTTCCTGAATTCAAGAGTTTCCTCAACATCTAAGGAATTAACAGAGTTTTGGTTTTTGTCTGATGCCATCTGACTAGACTCCCTCATCAGGTCAGTTATAACGCTGAATTTTGTTGAAACCTTACTCCTGTCTCCCGCGAGCCTAACCCCATGCCTGTACAGGCTCTGAATTGCAGAAAGGTCAAAATCAAGCAAATCTTCCTCATTAACTCTTTCTTTCACAAAAGAGCAATAATCCTCAAAAGATCCATCCTCTGAACTGTAACTGCTGTCAAAATCTGCTCGAACCTTGAAAAGTTCTTTGAAATCCTCATCATTAGAAGCAAGCAAATGGTAAACCCAAGGGCTTCCAATCATGACAACCTTCAGGTCCACTGGAATAGCTTTTGGCTTCATTGTTGTTGTAGTTGCATATCCAGCATGATCTGCAATATCCTCTATCAGTACCTGACCATCAGTTAATGCCCTTTTGAGGCCGTCCCATGCAACTGGATGCTTCAAAACATCAATTGCCTCTAAAACGATGTATCCTCCATTTGCTCGATGCAAGGCTCCTGCTTTGATCATTGTGAAGTCAGTTGTCATCATTCCCATCTCTACTCTTCTTTCCATTTTTCCAACAAGGTTTGCAAAGGTTGCATTTTTTTCAAGGACAACGGGGGAACCTTCTTCTTTTGACATATCAACAATCAAATTAACACTGTATTTCCTAAGGTTGGGCCCAGAAGGCATTGGCATAGCTAAAACCGGAACCTGGGCTTGTCCTGGAGGTTCATTTTTCCTTCGAAAAGAATCTGCATTTTTTAACACATCTTCTTGAAGCTCTATAAGCCAATCTGAAACATTTTTCATATCTCTGTAATCTTCTTGAAGCCTTCTCATATGCCTTCCAACGGAAAAAAGAATAAGCCTTCTATCGAGATCGTTCACTTCTTTCTGTATCTCATCATCTATCTTTTGAATCTGCTCCAAATGATCATTGAGCTCTTCTTGGAGCTTGTCCTGAGTTTCCTGCATTTGCTCCTTGACCTCTTCAGGAAGAGCTCTAAACTTTCTTTCGTCTATCGGTTCTCCTTCCCAAATTGGTATGGTGATTATCCCCATGCTTGTTTTTTTAAGCAAGAAATTATGAGAAGATGTAATCTCTTCCATCTCCTTAATTATTCCTTTTTTCATTTCAGAACCTTTTTTCCGCAACTTGTCTAATTCTTCTTTGTATTCGCCGCCTTCAAAAGCATTTGGTATTTCATCCTTTAATCTATTCATTAAATTTTCCAGATCTTCAGAAAATTTCCTACCTCTTCCTGGACTCAAGCTTAACGCCAACGGCTCATCTGGTTGCGAAAAATTATGCACATAGCACCAATCATTTGGAACTGTTGCTTTTGAAGATAGGTGATCTACATATTTTTGAACTGTTGAATTTCTCCCAGAACCAGATATCCCTGAAACAAAAATGTTGTAACCTGGCTTTTTCATTCTTAAGCCAAATTGAATAGACTCAACAGCTCTTTCTTGCCCTATTATTCGATCGCCTATTGGTTTAATTTTGTTTATGTCTTTAGGCCCAAAGCCAAAATCACACTGAGAAGCAGAAAGAAGGCAATCCTTTTTGCTACCAAAAAATTCATTTTTCATAAATTACAACTTTTATCCTAACACTATCGTTACGTTCTAAGGAACGTAATATAGAATCGCACTTTTGTAGTGAAAACAATAATTAACAATTTAATGGTTTCTGTAGGGACTGCTAACGGTTCTGGATCACAAAGTGCAAACCTGATAATACATAGAGCTTTATTTAAAATGGGGCTACCAGTTTCAGGAAAAAATTTGTTCCCATCAAATATAGCTGGATTGCCAACTTGGTTCTTGATAAGGGTGACGGAACAGGGTTACCCTGCTCCAGCTGATGACACCAATATAGCAATTCTTATGAACCCAGACACATGGGAAAAAGATTTAAGCAAATTGAAAAAAGGTTCAGTAGCTATATACAACAGTGATACCCGTATGCCGGTAGAAAGAGACGATTTAATTCTTTACGACATTCCTTGTTCAAAAATAGCTAGAGGCATTGATTCAAAGCTTGCCAAACTCATAACAAATACAGTTTATGTTGGAGCCTTATCTGAAATCATAGGGATAGAACAAGAAGCAATCGTTGAAGCTTTAAAGCATCAATTTAACAATAAACAAAAAGCAATTGAATTAAATCTAAAAGCAATTGACGAAGGTAGAAACTACATAAAAGAAAATCATAAAAAGAATCAACCCTGGAAGGTTGAGAGAAGAGATTTAACGCAAGGGAAAATGATAGTTGATGGAAATCAGGCTGGAGCTTTAGGCTCTCTTTTTGGAGGTGTCACTTTTCTTGCATGGTACCCCATTACACCCTCAAGCTCTTTAGCAGAAAGCTTAATTGGATACCTGAAACAACACAGAGAGTATGTTGATGGTTCAAAAACTTATGCAGTGGTTCAGGCAGAAGATGAGCTAGCAGCAGCTGGAATGGTTTTTGGTGCAGGTTGGGCTGGATCCAGATCGATGACTACAACAAGTGGAGCAGGAATATCGCTAATGACGGAATTTATTGGTTTGGGCTATTACGCAGAGGTTCCAGGTGTTTTTTGGAATATTCAAAGAGTAGGACCATCCACAGGCCTCCCAACAAGAACACAACAATCAGATATAAATTTTTGCTATAAGCTTGGTCATGGCGACTCAACACACCCCGTATTGCTGCCAGCAACCCCCAAGGAATGTTTTGAGTTTGGATGGAGATCTTTTGATATTGCAGAAAGATTCCAAACTCCAACCTTTGTACTTTCTGATTTAGATCTAGGAATGAACCCTTGGATTAGTGATGATTTCGAATACCCCAACAAACCTTTCGACAGAGGAAAAGTATTGAAAGAAGAAGATTTAAACAAGGTTGAATCTTGGGGGAGGTACAGGGACGTTGATGGAGACGGCATACCTTATCGAACACTTCCAGGAAACCCACATCCAGACTCTTCTTATTTCACCAGAGGCAGCGGACATGACGAAGATGCAACATATTCAGAAGACCCTGAAGTTTATGAGCGAAACATGAAAAGGCTAGCTAAAAAACACGAAGGCCTTAGGGCTAAAATGCCTCAGCCAAAAATAGAGCATTCATCAGGCAAGTCAAAAATAGGTTTAATATCCTATGGAACCGTTCATACAGCCATAGAAGAGACAATAGACATTCTGAAAGAAAAAAACGTAGAAATTAATTACCTTAGGATTAGGGCCCTGCCCTTATCTCCAAAAGTTAATGAATTTATAGATTCACATGAAGAAATTTTCATCATAGAGCAAAACAGAGACGCTCAGATGTTCAACTTGATAAAAGAAGAGTTGGACTCATCAAATATTAAAAAAATCAAATCATGCGCTTATTCAGACGGAATGCCAATGGCGGCATCAAAAATATCAGCTAATATAACTGAAAAAACACAAATCAAAATAAACAAAAAATCATGAGCAAAGAAAACATACTTGGATTACCAATACAAGAGTACAAGGGTGGAAAGTCAACCTTATGTGCTGGATGTGGACACGATTCAATAACTGACAAAATCATCAAGGCATGTTTCAACAATGGAATAAAACCCCATATGGTAGCAAAAATGTCTGGAATAGGCTGCAGCTCTAAAACTCCTGCGTATTTTTTATCCAAATCACATGGCTTCAATACGGTTCATGGAAGAATGCCTTCAGTGTCTACTGGTGCCGCTTTAGCAAATAGACAACTTACCGTTTTGGGTGTGTCTGGTGATGGCGATACAGCCAGTATAGGAATAGGTCAATTTGTGCATTGCGTAAGAAGGAATGCCCCTATGGTTTATATTGTTGAAAATAATGGTGTATACGGCTTAACAAAAGGTCAATTTTCAGCAACAGCAGATGAAGGGTCTAAATCAAAAAGAGGGGTTCCGAATGAGATCCCGCCCATTGACTTAACCAGTTTAGCAATCCAATTGGGATGTGGCTTTGTTGGAAAAAGCTTTTCAGGGGCACCAAAACAACTGACCCCATTAATACAAGCAGCATTGAGTTACCAAGGGACAGCGGTAATAGATGTAATATCACCCTGTGTAACTTTCAACAACCACGAAGGCAGCACAAGAAGCTACAACTATGTTAAAGATCATGACATAGAGCTTCAAACTTTAGACTACATTCCCAGTTTTACACCTATTGATGAAATTGACATACCACAAGGCGAATCAACAGATGTTGAAATGCATGATGGTTCGACAATAAGGCTTACGGGGACAAAAGAAGATTACGATGTTCATGATAGAAATGCAGCTATCGCCGCAATTAATGAATCAATGGCTAAAGGCGAACATCTAACAGGCCTTCTTTACCTTGATAATGCCAAAAAGAACATATATCAAGAAATGAGACTCTGTGAAACTCCATTAGCATCCCTTCAAGAGGAAACAATAAGACCTACAGAAGAAACACTTTTAGAGATAATGAACTCTTACAAATGAGTGTAACCCTCGCAACATTTTTTATTGTTTATTTAGTAAGTTCATTTTGCTTTAATGCCTCTGTCATGAAAAAGCATGGCGGAACCCTATTAAAGTGTGAATCAGGAATCTTAAGAACAAACCTAAGAATAATACTTTATTTGATTGGGTTAATCTTTGGGTCTTTTGTAGTTGTAAGCAGTTTAGACATTGTGCAACAATCTATACCGGAATTTCCGTCAGTGGGCCCAATACTTGCAATGCTTGTATTAATATTCATATCAGAATTTTTCTTTAACTTCTTTGACAAAAAGGGAACCTTGGGTCTGAGTATTTCAAAAAAAAGGCTGCTGGAAGGTGTCGAGGGTTTAAATTATGGTGCAGTGATATTCATCGCCTGCCTCCTCCCCTCACTTCTAACAGGCTCAATTGACCCCTTCACAAACATGCCTGGCAGACTAAACCCCAGCCTTCTTGGTGAAATGTTTGGAATTTTAATTATCGCAGCACTTTTTGAAGAAGTTCTTTTTAGGGGTTATATTTTTCGAACACTAACATACACCTGTCCAGCTTGGATACCCTTAACACTCTCTTCTTTCATCTTCTCTTACGTTCACTGGAATCAGGCTGTTCTCACAGGCGAAGGGGACACGCTTCAATGGCTATTCAGAATAAATGTTTTTTTAGCAGGTTGGATTATGGCAAAATTAATCATAAGAACAGGCAATCTTTGGTATGCATGGTGGTGGCATTTTTCATGGAATTTTATTCAAGGCCCAATACTAGGCATATCTGTATCCGGAACAGATATAGGAAAAGAATTTGGTGCAATATACAAAGAAGGCAATGACCTGATAACAGGAGGGTCGATTGGCATAGAGGCATCACTCCCAGCAACAATAATTCTTTATCTTGCAATAATCAAAGAAAAAGAAATAACACAATTCTTTAAGATAAAAAAAATCCAGGCTAAGAAATAAACCCTTTTAAAATGTCTGGCATTTCTGATAATCTTTCAGGAACAGGAACCCCAACTGACTCTAAGGCTTCTACCTTGCTTTGTGGTGTCCCCTTGTTTCCTTCAACAATAGCACCTGCATGCCCCATAGCCTTTCCTGGAGGAGCTGTCCTTCCACCTATAAAGCCTACTATCTTGTTTGAAATTCTAGACAATGAAGGAATCATTTCAGCAGCTTCCTCTTCATCTGAACCACCTATTTCACCTACCATGGCAACAGCAAGAGTGTCCTCATCATGATCAAAAGCCTTCAGGGTTTCTATAAATCTAGCCCCTATCACTCTGTCTCCACCTATTCCAACAGCTGTTGAAATACCTAAACCTGCCCTGCTTATCAAATCAACAAGCTCGTAAGTCAATGTTCCTGATCTTGAAACGAGGCCAATATTGCCCTTTTTGAAAATACTGGAAGGCATGATACCCATTGAAGCTTGCCCTACAGAAAAAATGCCAGGACAATTTGGACCAACCATAATAACTCCTTCCCTTCTGACAAGTGCTCCAATTTTTATTTCATCATGCAAAGGTATGCCTTCAGTGATAACAACCAAAAACTTAACACCTGATTCAACAGCATCTTTTACAGCAGCCAAGCAAAATCTTGCTGGCACGAAAATAACAGAAGCAGTAGCTCCAGTATCCTTGACTGCATTTGAGCAATTGTCAAAAACAGGCAAACCCAAATGCGATTCGCCTCCTTTTCCAGGAGTTACACCAGCAACAACATTGGTTCCGTACTTGATCATGTTGCTAGTATGAAAGGTGCCCTCTCTTCCTGTCATTCCTTGAACTATAACTTTTGTTTTATCATTTAACCAAACGCTCATGATTCATCCCTTAACCTAACGGCAAGCTCTGCAGCCTCATCCATAACATCCGTAACGCTTAAATCCGTTTCATTTTTTAAAATTTCCAAACCTTCTTCCGCTCTAGTTCCAGTAAGCCTTATCACTATTGGAACCCTAGGAGAAGATTCATTTACAACATCAGCTATACCCCTAGCAACCTCGTCCCCTCTCGTAATTCCTCCAAAAACATTAATGAATATTGATTTAACTTTTGGATTTCCTTCAACTAGCTTTAAAGCGTTATTTACAACTTCTGCTTTTGCTCCCCCTCCTATATCCAAAAAATTAGCAGGCTCTCCGCCTGCATTCTTGACAGCATCCATGGTTGCCATAACCAAACCTGCTCCATTACCAATAATACCTACATCTCCCTCCAAGTGAACATAAGAAAAGCCTTGTTTTTTTGCTATCTTTTCTCTAGAGCTATCATCCCCTGAATTCATTTCAAACAATGATGATTGTCTAAATTCAGCAGTGTCATCAACACTCATCTTACAATCAAGAATCACAACCTCTTCATCTTCAGTCAAAACAAGAGGATTAACCTCCAAAAGGGTCAAATCTTTATCTACAACCATGCCATAAGAAGAAATAATTATTTTCACAACCTCATCAACGTAACTTTTGTTCAAGCCTGATTCAAGCAGTTTTTTCTCTAATTCAGAAATCTCTAATGCCTTTAATGGGTTGATTGGCATTTTGAGAACCTTTTCTGGTGAATCATGAGCAACCTGCTCTATGTCAACACCACCCTCTACAGAAAAGATAAGCGTCATTGATCGGTTCGCCCTATCAAAAGTTATACTCATGTACCATTCTTCTTTTATATCAACAGCTTTTGCAACAAGTATCTCTTCGACCTTGTGGCCCTTTATGTCCATTCCTAATATAGCACTTGAAATGCTTTCAGCCTCTTCTTTGTTGAATGCTAGCTTTACACCGCCAGCCTTACCTCTTCCTCCTATAAGAACCTGTGCTTTGATAACCACTGGGAAGCCAACTTCAGAAGCGTAACTGATGGCATCATGCACATTTGAAGTCACAAGACCTAAAGCTACATTTTCAAATCTTTCAGATAAAACTTTTTTTCCTTGATATTCTTTAAAATCCATTACATCCTCTCAATAATAGAATCCCCAAAAGCAGAACAGCTAACTGGCTCAACCCCACCAATCAAACGAGCAAAATCATAAGTAACCTGCCTGTCAGCAATTGAATCTTCTATTCCTTTTATTATTAAATCAGCTGCCTCAGTCCAGCCAAGATGCCTTAGCATCAATTCGCCTGAAAGTATAACTGAACCTGGGTTAACCTTGTCCTGTCCTGCATACTTAGGTGCAGTTCCATGTGTTGCCTCAAAGATAGCATGACCGGATTGGTAATTAAGGTTACCTCCCGGAGCAATACCAATACCTCCAACCTGAGCAGCAAGCGCATCTGAAATGTAATCGCCATTAAGGTTAAGTGTCGCTATGACATCATATTCATCTGGCCTTGTTAGTATTTGCTGCAAAAATGCATCAGCAATAACATCCTTAACAACTTCTCCAGTTTCAAAAACCCTCCAAGGGCCTTCCTGTAAAACTTTTGCACCTCTAGAATCTGCAACTTCATATCCCCAATCTCTAAAAGCGCCTTCTGTGAATTTCATTATGTTTCCTTTATGAACAAGCGTCAAATTCTTTCTATTGTTTTTAAACATAAAATCAAAAGCAGACCCAACAAGCCTAGAAGTGCCCTCTTTTGAAACTGGCTTAATCCCTATTCCGCAAGAGCCAGGGAATCTTATCTTCTTATACTTTTCAGGAAATTCATCAGACATCCAATTCAAAAACTTCTTTGTATCTTCAGAATCAAAAGCATACTCAATACCTGCATAAATATCCTCAGTATTCTCTCTAAAGATTACCATATCAACTTTCTGAGGGTCTTTAACAGGGCTAGGAACACCCTTGAACCACCTAACAGGTCTTAAACAAACATAAAGATCCAAAATTTGCCTCAAAGCAACATTCAAACTCCTCATTCCTCCACCAACAGGAGTGGTCAAAGGTCCTTTTATGCCTACTAAATAATTCTTAAAAGCTTCTATGGTTGCATCAGGAAGCCAATCACCAGTCTCCCTGTAAGCTTTCTCTCCTGCCAAAACCTCAAGCCATTCAATTTTTCTACTTCCAGAATATGCCTTTTCGACAGATGCGTCAAAAACTCGTACGCTTGCCTGCCATATATCTGGACCTATTCCATCGCCCTCTATAAAAGGAATTGTTGGATTGTCCGGAACGCACAATTCCCCATCTTGCATAGTAATTTTTGTCACAATACCTCCAAGTCAAACCAAAACCTTTTTCCAGCCTTTACCGTACCTTTGAATTTTGGCTTAAATATAAATTGCCAATCGTTGATTGTATCTCCATCCACCTTTACACCACCTCCAGAAATAAGCCTTTTAACCTCATTTTTGCTAGAAAAATTGCCAGTTTTGTGAATTACATCTAACAAATTAACATCACTGGAGTATGTGAAAGTTTTTCTATCATCGGGTATTGTCTTTTTTTGTATCGTATTTTCAAAATGTGATCTTGCAGACAGCGCAGATTCTTCACCTTTCAAAAAAGAGGTTATCTCGAAAGCAAGAATTTTTTTTGAATCCATTGGATGCATACTTAAAATCTCAGAAATCTTCAACTCTTCAATATCTGTCAGCAAATGAAAATAATCTTTCATTGGCGCATCAGGGAGGCTCATTAATTTTCCATACATATCTTTTGCATTCTCTTCAAGGGATATGTGATTTTCATAAGATTTGCTCATTTTCTTTTTTCCATCAAGGCCCACAAGAAGAGGCATGGTGATGACTATCTCAGGATCTTGGCCGCTTTCCTTCATTGCTTGTCTTGTTGTCATGAAATTTGGTATTTGATCAGTTCCGCCCATTTCTACGTCTGGACACATGACAACAGAATCATGAGCTTGAAATATTGGATAAAGAACCTCATGGACCCTAATGCTTTCGCCCCTGTTTAAACGACCTCTAAAATCATCTCTTTCAATAATCCTGTTAAGGCTTCTCGCTTGGCATATTCCTAATATTTCTGCAGCAGATAGATTGCCTAACCAGTCATTATTGTTAAGAAAATCTGTTTTTCTAGAATCAAGAATCAATAAAGCCTGTTCCTTATAGCGTTTGGTATTTTTTTCAATTTCGACAGCACTTAAGACTGGCCTTGTCGTTTTCTTGCCACTTGGATCACCAACCAACGCCGTAAAACCCCCTATAACTATTTGCACATTATGTCCATGATCCTGAAACCTTCTCAAAACTTTAAGAATCACCATATGCCCTAAATGAAGCTCCGGAGCTGTTGGGTCAACCCCTAGCTTAAGGTTCAATTTCTTCTTGCTTGAAATTCTTTTTTGAAGCTCATCCTTACTGACAACAGTGTCAGCGCACCTTAATAAAAAATCTATGGAATTCAAATTATCCTTCATTTAAACACTCAATTATAGAAAGTAATAAATAAAATCTACTAAAAGAACCATGAGAATCAGGATGTTATTAAAAATAATTAGAGCATTTTTGAGAACGCTTGTCTCAATTTCTTTAATTTTTATAGCCTATATTTCATTTTCAGTAAGAAAAGAAATGGGAGATATAAGGCAGAAACTTGCCGAAATTCCCACTTCTCCAATTTACCTAGACAGGTATGGAAGTCAGATATATTACCAAGATGGCTTTAAACGATTCAAATTTAATGATTCAAAAACAGGAATCCCAGAACTGGACATTCAAAGAGAGGTTTCAAGCAGGATGCTAATGCTCACAGCAATTGCAGCAGAAGACAAAAGATTTTTTTCGCATGGCGGTGTTGACGGATCTGCAATCGCAAGAGCATTCTTAGCAAATCAAAAAAACAAACAGATCGTCGAAGGCGGATCAACTATAACTCAACAGCTAGCAAGGACAGCTTTCAAAAATGTTGTTGGTGAAGACAAAACATACATAAGAAAATTACGTGAAGTTTTTGCGGCAATGCTAATAGAAAAAGAAATGACAAAAGAAGAGATACTTGAAAACTGGTATACATGGATCAGTTTTGTTCCGTCAAACCCAGGATTGCTAAATGCTTCTGAATCTTTATTTTCAAAAAAACCATGGGAGCTAAAAACACACGAGATGGCATTAGTTATCGGATTAGCTCAAAGTCCAACAAGATACGACCCCCTTACATACATCAACAATGCAAACAAAAGAAAAGAAAGCGTTCTGAAAAGAATGCTTGAATTAAATTTCATAAATGAAAAAGAATATCAAGAAAGCATAAATGCTGAAGTTAAACTAAAACCACTAGAAAAAACATTTTACGCAACAGGTTTCATCAACTCCTTAAAGGAGAACGCAGATCTTGACCTTTCCGACTACCCTTTAATCAATACGACATTAGACAAGAAGCTTCAAAATAACGCTTATGCTTCTATTTGCTTTTTCATGGAAAGGCTAAAGGGTCAAAAGATTGATAAAGAGCTTGGGGGAATAGAAGGTGTTTCTTTAATCTCTATAGACCCAAAAACAGGAGCCATTAGAGCTTTTGTAACATCACAACACGAAATAAAAGCAAAAAAAGAAAATTATGAAATTGGAGACGAGCTGGGCTGCCTTGAGAATAAAGAACCAACCTCTAAAGGAAACTGGTATGATTTTTCAAAATCCTTCAGGAGTCCTGGTTCAGCAATTAAGCCTTTCATCTTTACGGTTGCATTAGAGAACGGAATGGATTTGAATCAAGAAATAGCAGATAGAGAAACTTTATTCTGGAACGAAGACGACTCAAGTGTATATGCTCCTCAAAATCACGATGGCGAATATCTGAAAATATCAAATTGGGTTAATGCTTTTGCAAACTCTTCAAATGTTCCCTTTGTTTCACTCTTAGACACAATAGGGAGTGAAGAGATATCCGAATATTGGCAAAAAATGAACTTTGAGAAACCCTGGGAGGATTACCTTTCAGCAGCTCTTGGGTCAATAGAAATGAATCTTCTTGAAGTAACTGCGCTCTTTTCCACAATTGCCTCATATGGGGAAAAAAGAAATTTTAAGTTTTTTGAATCTGGCGCTACTCAAAATGGTGAAATAATTTTTAAAAAAAACAACAGCTCTAAAAAAATATTCGAAGCACAAACAGCGAAAAAAACTATTTATATACTTGGGGAAGCAATACAGCATGAAAAAAGCACTGCATCTGCATCAATAATGTGCAACGGACTAGAGAGAGAAATTCCAAAACTAGCTGGAGAGTGCATTCAAGAATGGTTTCCCTCTACAAGCAAAACAATTGGGCCAAAAAAACATGTCATATTTGGAAAAAGTGGCACAAGCCAAAACAATAGAGATGGCTGGTATATTGGATGTATCCCTGATTTATGCACTGGAATATGGATTGGATCAAGGCAAGGTGGTGGAAAATTAAGTGGAGGCAATTACCCAGCGCTAATGTTTAATATGTTCATGAGACTTTCCGCACCTACCCTTTCATGGAATACATTTGAGTCGCCAAATAATTTTGAATTTGAACCAAAAAACATCTTTAGTAATTAAACTATACTTTAGTGAAAACCAAAACAAGCAATAAGAACAAAATAAATACATCCATACTTATCGGATCAGGCAAAGGTGGAGTTGGAAAATCAATGGTTTCTGCAAATGTGGCACTAGGGCTTGCCTCAAGAGGTCTAAAGGTTGGATTGCTTGATGCGGATATATATGGTCCTAGCCAGTCTCATTTTTTTAATCTTCCAGAAAGAACAGGAGCAACAGAAAAAGGATCGATAATCCCGCATGAAAAACATGGCATAAAAATACTTTCAATGGGCTCAATAGTCAGCAAAGACAAACCATTGATTTGGAGAGGTCCAGTTGTGCATAGGGCTTTAGAACAATTAACTAAAGATGTGGAATGGGGGGAAATTGACATTCTTATTGCTGATATACCTCCAGGAACCGGAGATCCCTTGATATCACTAACGAATATACTAAAGCCATCAGGCAGCGTGCTTGTGACAACCCCTCAAAACACATCAATCAATGATGCTTTAAGGTCAAAGAGCGCTTTTGATAAACTGAATTGTGAAATCATAGGGATTGTTACAAACATGAGTGGATACTTTGATAAATCACAAGACAAAATATTGCCTCTTTTCCCTAATGCAATCAATTCATTCGCTTCAAAAAATAACTTAAAAATAATTGGTGAAATACCTTTTGACCCATTGATAGCACAAACATGCGAATCAGGCAGCCCCTACCTGTCAGATCCTAAAAATTTACAAAATGATATTTGGCAAAAAGTAATTACAAACATATTAGAATTTGCTGAAAAAAAAATAACAGAAAACAAAAACAAAAACAGGATTGGCAACCTAGAAATCATTGACTAAAGATAATAATAAATAATTGTCCAACACGCTGCAGCACCGGTTATCAAAGTCATTGGGATTCCAATTTTTATAAAATCTTTAAACTTGTACTGGCCTAAGCTGAATACAAGAGTATTTGTCTGGTATCCAATAGGTGTTGCAAAAGATGCTGAAGCTGCTATTGCAACAGCAAGCATGAAAGGATAAGGGTCCCAATTCATTGAAGTACACAAAGTTAAAACCAATGGAACGAATGTGATTGCAGTCGCTGCATTAGACAAAAAACTTGTCGCTATTGCAACTAATAAATAAATAACAATCAATGCTGAAGATGAAGAAGTGTTTTGAAGACCACCTTGAAGATCTTGAACAAAGTTGTCAAAAATACCCTTTTCATACATTGCGTTACTCCAAGCAAGAAGGCCAACAAGAAGAACAACAACCTTATGGTCAACAGCCTCTATAGCCTCTTCTATCTTTACGGTATTGAAAATCAACATTCCACCTACAACAACAATTGATACAAGATCTAATGAAAAACCCCTATAGGCTAAAAATATAAATACAAATAATGCCAATATTGCAACATTAGCATGTTTTCTGTGAAAAAAATTGTATTTATTTTCAGAAACGATTACCAAGTCTGAATAAGGCTCATTAATTTTCTCAAAATTCGTTGAAGTGCCGTGAAGAAGCAATGTGTCACCTACACGCAAACGATAATTCATCAATGAACCTTTTACAGGCTTTGACCCATGCCTTATGCTAAGGACAGTCAGGCCAAAATGATCACGAAAGGAAAGCTCTCCAATTGTCCTACCTGCCATTTGAGAACCAGGAACAACTAAAGCTTGCCCCAACTTTAACCCTTCCTCTGCGGCAGATTGAAGCTCTTGTTCTGGTCCAATCATTTGTATCTCATACCTTTCAGAAAGGTAACCACATCTATCAGGATCAACTCTAACTAAAAATTCATCCCCTTCAACAAATAAAGTATCTCTATGGGGAGCCATAACCATATTGTGGTCTTTTCTATGTATCTCTACAAGCTCAACCCCTGACTCAAAAAGAAATCCTGAATCCTCAAGATTTTTACCTACCAATATTGAATTTTCTTGTATTCGAAAAGCAACCATAAAGCTATTTAATTCATAATTTTCAGTCAAATTTTCGCGGATATGAGTGTCAGGAAGCAACTTTCTTCCAAAAAAAGTCAACCAGACCCCACCTGCAACAGCAGCAGCAAAGCCCGGAATGATAAAAGAAAACATCTCTATTTTTCGAAAATCTAAACCATTTGACGCTATAAGTTCCGAATAAGACTGAGCAACAAGCAAATTGGTCGAGGTTCCAATGAGGGTCATCGCTCCGCCTAAGATTGCAACATAAGATATTGGTATAAGAAGCTTACTTGTAGAAATGCCGCTTCTTCTTCCAAGCTCTAATGCAACGGGTATAAGAATTATCACAACAGCAGTATTGTTAAGAAACATTGAAAGAACTGCAATCACAAAAAAGAAAAAACCAACTCTAAATCTCGTTACAGACCTTGGCTCGCCTTCACTTCCAACCAAAAATCTTCCTATCAGGTTGAAAGCTCCGCTTTTTTGGATTGCAAAGCCAAGTACATATAGTGCAGAAATCGTAACAACAGCCGGATCAACAATGACAGCGAGACCTTCTGAAGGACTAAGTGCACCAAAAGCAATTAACAAAAACCACAAACCCGCCCCGACCCTTTCGTAAGCAACAAGATCAAAAACAAGAAGCACTATTGCGCAGATGCCTAAAAAAACAGAAATATCCATAATCGATTTACTTCAAGGAAAGCTTCCTGAAGTCTTGCCTATCTAAAAGTTTATGAAAATCAGCATGGTTGATCAATTCAGAAGATACATTACCCCTGGATGAAACGACACCAACAACTTGTCCAATTTCCTTTAAATTCTTTAAAAGATGAATAAAGTCTGCATCACCTGAAACGAGTATCTGAACATCTGATATCTCTCTATTTGCATCTTTAATCATATCTACAGCTATCTGAACATCTATGCCCTTCTCTTTGATTTCAATTGCATCATCTATCAAAAAACTTCTTAGAGAGGATTCCAAACTTGCCAATTTAGCAATCGCCTCTCTTGGCAAGGTTTTATCCTGACATGCCTTCTTTATTGTTTCCAGAATGTTTTTAGAAACTTTCCTTGTCTCAACCTTTAGCTTGCCTAGCTTAACCTCCATCCTTTCTTGCCTATTGATAAATTCCACAAATTTAGATTTGCGATCGTATGCTATTGGGTCTAAACTTCTATCTGGCAAAGCAACGTAGTAATAAGCTCTTATTAGCCTTTTATCGCTGCCAACAATATTTTGCACAAGCCTTTTAACATCAACTCTTGCGATTCCATAATCCATGTGCGATCTATAAAGATTATGTGCATCAATATATACAATTACTTTTTCCACCTTAAAAAACCTCTTACCAAATTCTATATTTTTTTTCGAATTAATGCTAAGTCAAAAAAATAATAGATATAGAATTAACTTTTAGATGAATAAGCTTTACGGAAAAGAAACACAGCTTGCAATAGACAATTTCAAAATATCTTCACAGAAGATTTCCCAACATGTAATTTCAGCCATTGCTTTAATCAAATACTCTATGGCTAAAGCTAACAGCAAATTTAAACTACTTGAAAAAAGCAAACTTGAACCAATACAGAAGGCAAGTCAGGAGGTTATGGACGGAAAATGGCTTGAACAGTTTCCGATAGATGTCTTTCAGACAGGTTCTGGAACAAGCACGCACATGAATGTCAATGAAGTGGTTGCAAAAAGAAGCTCTGAACTATCAAGTACAAAAATTGATGCTCATGATGATTTAAACATAGGACAGTCATCGAATGATGTCATACCTTCATCAATACAGATTGCAGCTGCCCTAGCAATTAAAAATCATCTAATTCCATCACTTAAAAACCTAATAAACGAAACAGAAGCCCTTGCGCAAAGGTCATCCGGCTTGATAAAAACTGGCAGGACCCATCTTATGGATGCACTGCCAATCAAGCTTGAGGATGAAATTAAAGCTTGGAAATATGGTCTTGAATATTGCCTTGAAGAAATTAGCGACTGTTTAAAAAAATTATCTGAAATTCCTTTAGGCGGAACAGCTGTCGGATCTGGTGCAAACTCATCAAGGAAAGCCACCCTGGAATGTTTAAACATAATGTCTGAAAAAACATCATTACAACTAAAACAAATTAAATCTCCATTTTTAGGCATGTCAATTCCCCTTCCCTTGCTGATTGCTTCATCTCGTTTAAAAAACCTGTCATCGTGTCTTTACAAGATTTCAAATGATTTAAGATGGATGAATTCAGGGCCACTTGCGGGTTTGTCAGAGATCAAGCTGCCCAAACTTCAACCAGGATCATCCATAATGCCCGGTAAAGTTAATCCAGTTATACCTGAGGCAGTGTGTCAAGCTTGTTTTCAAGTTCAAGGAAATGACAACGTTGTAACGAATGCAGTTTCTTCTGGATCCTTCCAACTGAATGTCACGTATCCACTTATTTCAAAAAATCTACTTGAATCAATTGAACTGTTATCAAACTCAATGATTGCACTTTCCGAAAAAGGAATCAACAGCATTGAGTTCAACAAAGATCTTATTCAGGAAAGACTTTGGAAAAACCCAATACTAGTAACTGCACTAAACTCGAGAATAGGTTATAAAAAAGCATCGAAAATAGCGCAAAAAGCCTATAATGAAAAAAGAAGCATCCTTGATGTTGCATCGGAAATGACAAATATTTCCAAAGAAGAGCTAAAAGAAATAATGGACCCAGGAAGACTTTCCCAATGAAACAATTAACAAAATCATTTGAAAAATTTTTAGATTTGAATTTCTTTATCCCAGTCTGGCTTTTAACAGCTATTCCAACCATACTTATCTATAGAGGAAGTGGAGTGAATCCAACAACAATAGCAACTCCAGCTGCACAAAAAATAATAGAGGCTGCTATCTTTAAATTCTTTAGCACCACTACAGGTATCATTACGCTTGTGTTCATCTTGCTCTGTCAGGTCTTACTCACAACAATATCTTTAAAAAAGGCAAAAAATGCTAACATATCAGTAAAAGAATGTCTAAACCAAGCAGTAGAAGCTTTTCCTAGATTCTTTTTGACTGCTATGGTTCTCATTTTGATAGTTGGTTCCGCAATAATGATTGGCGCTGCCACTGTTGGCCTTGCCTTCATAATAATTGCCCCTGCCCTCGCGTGGTTTTCAATCTCTTCTATTTTTTGGATAGCTTCAGTGGTGGAAAACAAAAAATCCGGGTTCACACCAATTGCAGAAAGCATAAGCATTTCAAAAGGAAAGATGTGGTACATATTTTTCACCTTGACTGTAACTGGGATTTCAATCAGCATTACACAATCTATCCTTTCCGCAATTGGATCATTGGCAAATGAAACAATGAGTATTCTTTTAGGAGCAGCAATAGGACCGTTGGGTCCTTTGGTTACAGCACAGATGTACATTGATTTTTCAAAATCAAAAAAACAAAAAAAGGAAAAAGAGAGCTAATCGAGCTTGCCTTTTTTCAAAATATTCACATATTTTGTTTCTGGCAACCTTTCCTTGATCTGATTATCAAAATCAAATTCAAGACATGGAATTTGAAAAAAATCTTTTGCTATTTGTAATATTTGCTTTTTTATAGACTTAGCATCTAAGCAAATGTCTAACATTTTCAAATTTGAAACATAATCTTCATGCGGTATACCTGGTCTATCAGGAGGTATTGGCAAATATCTTTTTATTTTCTCAATCGGCGTATCAATAAGCAATGTGCCATGCCAAAGAAGGGCATTGCCCCTTCTAGCCTGAGCTGTTCCTGAAACTTTTTTAAAGTCATTCGATTTTGCAGCAAGTATGTCACTTATCCTTCCAGTTGAGCTATTCAATCCATTTTGATTTAAAAAATTTTGTATTATTAATGAAAGCCATTCGAAAGACTTTTTTGGATCAAGCGGCAGCTTCCACCTTTTTCTATCAAGCGCTATAGCTATATTAAGATTACCTCTATCGTGAAAAACGGCACCACCTCCACTGAATCTCCTGTAAACACCAACATTGTCCTTAATGCAGTTTTCAATATTGCAAACTTCTTCTATTTTTTGCGACTTGCCTAAAATAACAGAATCATCACCTTTCCAAAACCTCAACCAAACATTATCTGGATTCAACTTGACGTCTTCAAGAAGAAACTCCTCAATCCTCAAATTAAGATTCTGATTTGCTGCGGAGTAATCAAGATAATTAATCTTCGACATCAAAACTCTCAACCGGTGGGCAGGTGCAAATAAAATTCCTATCTCCAAAAGTTTCATCTATCCTGGATACAGAAGGATAAAATTTCCTCTCTTTAACCCACCCTAAAGGGAAAAAAGCTTTTTCTCTAGTGTAAGGACGATCCCAATTGGAATTCGCTATTGATGCTGCAGTATGTGGGGAGTTCTTCAAAACATTATTCTCCTTTGGCATGATGCCTGCATTAATTTCATCAATTTCTTTTCTTATTGAAATCAAAGCTTCTGCAAACCTGTCTAGCTCAGCTTTGTCTTCACTTTCGGTTGGCTCAATCATCACTGTGCCTGGAACTGGGAATGAAACAGTAGGAGCATGAAAGCCATAATCCATTAATCTTTTAGCTATATCAGTTACATTAACACCTGTGTCGTTTTCGATATCACGTAAATCAAGGATAAACTCATGTGCAACATTTCCAGTTTTTCCCTTAAAAAGAACCTTGTATGCTTTTTGAGTTTTTTTCATTAGATAGTTTGCATTGAGTATTGCCGTTTGGGTTGCTTTTTTCAAACCTGAAAAACCCATCATCCTTATGTACAAAAAAGGAATACAAAGTATAGATGCACTTCCCCAAGGGGCAGAAGAAACCTGCTTACCCTTGTGTCCTGTTTTTATTACTGAGTGACTAGGTAAAAAAGCTTTAAGATGTTTTGCAACGCAAATTGGACCAACCCCTGGACCACCACCACCATGCGGTATACAGAAAGTTTTATGAAGATTCAAATGACAAACATCCATTCCATAATCACCAGGCCTACATAAACCAACTTGAGCATTCATATTTGCACCATCCATATAAACCTGACCACCAACAGAATGAATCAAATCAGCAATATCTTTAATTTTGTGCTCAAAAACACCATGAGTTGAAGGATAGGTAACCATTAATGCTCCAATTTCATCACCATATTTTTTACATTTATCCTGAAGGTCTTCAAAATCAACATTTCCATGCTTGTCACAAGCAACTACTTTTACCTTGAAGCCCGCCATGACCGCACTGGCAGGATTTGTTCCATGAGCAGAACTAGGTATCAAGCAAACTTTCTTATGACGATTACCATTGCTCAAATGATAATCCCTTATGCATAAAAGGCCAGCATACTCTCCCTGTGAACCAGCATTTGGCTGAAGTGAACATCCATCAAGGCCCGTCAAAGCACAAAGGTCCCTCTCAAGCCAGCAGATTAATTCTTTGTATCCTTTTGTCTGTGATTCAGGAGCAAATGGATGTATGTTTGAATTTTTAGCCAATGTTACCGGGTACATGCATGAAGTCGGATTAAGCTTCATCGTGCAGGAGCCTAAAGGTATCATTGATGAGGTAAGGCTCAAATCTTTATTTTCAAGCCTTTTTAAATATCTAAGCATATTATGCTCACTATGCAAGGTATTAAAAACAGGATTGCTTAAATAAATACTTGACCTTCCAGCAATTTCAATGCTTTTTGTCGTTGCTCTTTCAACAAAATCTTTCTTTAGGTCGTCAAAATCAGCAGATATGCCAAAAATACTTAAAACCTCATGCACATCTTTAATTTCAGTAAGTTCATCAAATGAAATTCCAATTGCAAATTTATCAAACTTTCTAAGATTTATTTTTCGACGAGCTGCCATTTTATGAATTTTTTCTGCGTCACAATAAACCTTTAATGTGTCAAAAACAATTGAAGATTCAGTTTTAAATCCTGATTTTTTTAAATTTCCATGTAAAAGATCCATCAGGAAATGAATTTTTTTTGCAATACCCTTAAGACCTTTTGGTCCATGGTACATTGCATATGCAGCAGAAATAACAGCCAATAAAACCTGACTTGTGCAAATATTGCTTGTGGCTCGCTCTCTCCTTATGTGCTGTTCTCTACTTTGAAGGGACAATCTGTATGCTGGACCTCCTTCAGAATCAACTGAAAGGCCAACAACTCTTCCAGGTATCTTTCTTTTATACTTTTCCCTTGTAGCAAAAAATGCAGCGTGAGGCCCTCCATAACCTAAAGGAACCCCAAATCTTTGCGCATTTCCAACAACGATGTCAACACCATAGTCAGAAGGAGGCTTGAAAAGAACAAGCGCCATTAAATCTGTTGCCACCGTGACTATACCTTTCTCAGCCTTAACAGCTTTCACTAATCCCGAACAATCTTTTAATATCGTTCCTTCAGTATCAGGAGTTTGTAAAATTAATCCAAAAACATCACCAGGGACCTCTTGGGAATCGACATCAAAACCAAACTCGTCAATCAAAATCCCTAAAGGTTCAGCTCTCGTTTTCAAAAGCTCTATTGTTTGTGGATGACATTTATCATGAACAAGATATCTTTTTTTATGTTTTTTCTTCTGAATATTAAAGCTCATTATCATAGCTTCAGCTGCTGCAGTAGATTCATCAAGAAGAGAGGAATTGGACACCTCTAAGCCTGTTAAATCAGCAATCATGGTTTGGAAATTGAAAAGCATCTCCAGTCTACCTTGAGAAATTTCTGCCTGATAGGGAGTGTATTGAGTGTACCAACCGGGATTCTCAAGTATATTTCTTTTAACAACATTTGGAAGGCGTGTTGCATAATAACCCATTCCTATAAAAGATTTAAAAATATTATTTTTATCTAAAATATCAAATATAAGCTTCTCTGCTTGATCTTCGCTAAAAGGATCTCCAACGTCTAAATCTTTATTTAAAAAAATAGAATCAGGAATAGCTTTTCTAGACAATTCATCCATAGATGAAAAACCTAAATATTTAAGCATTTCCTCTCTTTGAGAGTCTGTAGTTCCGATATGCCTTTCAACAAAAGCCATTAATGTTCTTCTTGCTTGTGAACCTCATAAGCCGCAGAGTTCATCAAATCTTGATTTTTATCAAAACTGGAAAAAGAAATAAGCCAACCTTTATCTTCAGCAGAAGCATTTACCAACTGAGGGCTGTCTTCAAGTTCTTCATTTACATTTTCAACTATACCAGAAACAGGAGAGTAAACAACCTCACTAGTTTTAACACTGTCTATCTCAGCAATTTCATCACCTACAGACACTTCGTCCCCTTCTTCAACAAGGATTTCAATGTAAGTTAAATCCCCTAAAGCATTCTGCGCATGGTCAGTTATTCCTATCTTGCTAGTATCCTCATCGAACCATTCATGTGTTTTTGAATAAAGCATAAATTTATCTCCTATAAAAAGGTTTTTTGCACAATGTAGCAATCTTAAACCTTTTTCCTTTTTTAATTAAGACTTCTTTGTTGTTTTCATCAAAATCCTCCAACAAAGCCAATGCGATTGGTTTTTTTAAAGTTGGAGAATAAAGTCCACTTGTAACCTTCCCAACTAAAAGATTATCGAAATAAACACTAGAGCCTTCCCTCACTGGAACCTCAGGAAGTAAAGCAAATATTTTTCTTTTCTTTTTTTTATCAATATAAGAAAGTAATTCTTTTCTACCTGAAAAATCCCCTTTTTCAAACTTTACAGCCCAGTTGAGATTAGCTTCAATTGGATTTATGCTTAAGCTTATCTCGTGACCATGAAGAGGGTAACAAACCTCAAGCCTCAAAGCATCCCTTGCCCCCAAGCCAATAGGAGCAGCGCCGATATTTAAGAATTTTCTATAAATAGATTCTGCCTCCATTGGCCTAACAAAAATTTCAAATCCATCCTCTCCTGTGTAACCTGTTCTAGCAATCTCTACTTTAATATCGTCAATCTCACCTTTTTTAATTTTGAATTTACCTAAAGATTCAACATCGAAACCAACCTCTTTTAAGTAAAAACTGCTTTTGGGACCTTGCAATGCGATCAGGCTCCATTCATCAGTTTCATCCCTAAAAGAAACACCCTCAATCAACCTTGAAGATATCCATTTTTTTCCTGCTTCTGTATTTGAAGCATTAACTACCAGTCTCCAATCCTCTAAACTAAGCCTGTAGACGATAAGATCGTCTATAACCCCTCCCTTTTCATTCAACATAAGGTTGTACTGGGCCTGATTAATTTCAATTTTTCTAATATCATTTGTAAGCAATGACTGCAAAAAATCAAGTGACTTTTTTCCAGATATTAAAAATTCACCCATATGACTAACATCAAAAACGCCAGCATCCTCTCTGACTGATTTAACTTCGCTCTTGATACCTTCTTCAAACCATAAAGGCATTTCCCAATCACCAAAGGGTCCAAATCTTGCTTTTGATTCGCAATGAACATTAAACAAAGGAGTTCTTTTTAACATGTTCTAATTCTAGACTTAGACTCTAGGATAAAGGCATGAAAAAAGTTAAATGCTTGCTATTGCATGGTTCTGGAATGAGCGACAAAACTTGGTCGGCTTTAATGAGTCATTTTCCCAAAAATTGGGTAATTTTCAACCCAACCCTACCCGGCCATGGCTCTCAAGACCTGCAAGTAAAAAATCTAAAAGAGCTCAGCTTTTGGCTCAAGCAACAAATCAAGAAGAAAAAACCTGACATAGTAGCAGGCTGGTCAATGGGTTCCTTTTTACTTCAAAACACAATCAACAAATACGGAAAAATGAATATAAAAGTTGCATCCTTTATAAATGGATCTCCAGCAGAAAAAAAATCAAAAACCTCAAAGGAGGCTCTTCAGCAAAAGCTTGACAACTATTTTTCTGATCCAATAAGGCACATCAAACCAACCTTAAACGAAATGAAAGAACATTGGTCTCAGGATGACATAAAATCAATAATAAAATCTTGTAAAAACTCAGACAAAACCCTTTTAGAGAACCTAAGATGGGATATGTTTGAAACAGATTTTGGGAAAATGATAAAAAACTTCCCAACACCTATACTTTTAATGCATGGAATTTATGACAAGATAAACCCTTTAAGCCAAGCTAAATGGGTAAACAAGACTGCGAGAAAAAGCTTGCTTTTCGAATTTGAATCCAGGCATGCCCCTTTTACAAAAAACCCTCAATTGTTTGTTGAGAAAATGATTGAAGGTTACGAAAAGCTATCCTGCTGAATCAACCTTTCTTGACTTCTCTAAAAAAAACACCTCAATGATCCAAGCAGAAAGGTCAATTTCTCCCTTCTTTTTAGATGTTCTATGATTTCCTGGATCCCAATGATGGTTGTTGTGAAGCCCAAAAGAAAAAAAGGTCAAAAAATGAACAAGCCAATTATTCTTTGACTGGCACTGTTTTCCGGTTTTGTAATTTTCATACCCATACATATGACAAATAACATTCACAAAAGCCATCTGACAATCAACTATTGCTGATGGAATCAACATTCCAAAAAGCAGCCACTCAAAACCAAGAAAATACCACAATGAAAAAACATACAAAGAAACAAGTAAAAAATAATAAGCATGTGTGAACTGATAAATCTTGTCTGAAATTAGACCTTTAAAATATTTTTTATTTTCAAGTGGCACAAACTCATATGCTGGATGCAGGTAAAACCAAACCTTCCACCATGGTATTGAATGAGGAGAATGCGGGTCATCTTCACTGTCACATTCGGCATGATGTTTTCTATGTACAACCGCCCAATGCAAAGGGCTTCCACTCATACATGGAATAGACCAAAATAGCAAAAATATCCTTTTTATTTTTGATGTTTTGAAAGACCTGTGAGCGTCATACCTATGCAATCCAATATCTGTACCCAAGACAATCATAAAAAAACAAATAATCAAAGAAAGAGTCCACATAGTGGTTACATTACTAGAATTTTTAATAGAGTAAAAAATTCCAAACAGAACAAACAAAGGTTTGATGATGATCAAAAACCTCATGATTGGAGAATATAAATTTTCTAAATAAGGATTATAGAAAAATCGTTTTTTTTGATTCATTTTTTGATAGAGAGCTTCAATCCACTCTTATGAGATACATTTTTAAAAATCTTCAAAAAGAATTTACTAAATTCCTTAATAGCTTTTTTTTCAAAAGCAATAAAGGTTCGTATATACATATCTCTAATCTTTGGATAACGATTACCCCATTTCAAAAACATATCAACAAATTTTGGATTGTAATAAAGCTGAGCCCATCCCTGAATGTGAAAAAGAACATCCTGGAATTCTTCTTTATATTTTGCATGATACTCTTTTTCAAGAAAGCCTTCAGACAGATTGTCTTCTTCCATTCCCTTCATCACTGCATCAGCAAGAATCATTCCTGAGCCATGAACAACATGCAAGCCAGCAGAAAACACAGGATCAACAAAGCCTAAAGTGTCCCCTATTAAAACCCAGCCATCACCTACAGCTTTGGATGATTTTGCATGAAAATTTGTCAAAAGAGCAGAATCTTTTGAGGATTGGTTGATTTTTGTTTTAACTGCATCAAAGCCAGTAATCCTTGTTGCATTCTCTATTCTTTTTTTTATAAAAGGGTGATTCCAAACCCATTTTTCATAAAATGCCTCAGGGTCTTTTGAATATTCATCCCAATGTACATGCTTGTTGGCAACAACACCTATAGAAGATTTTGGATCCTTAAGCGGTGCCCACCAGTACCAAAGGTCATTTTCGGTAAACAGCAACCTAACATCTCCAGCATTTTTACCTTGATCTTTTTTACAGTCTTCCCAATGTGCAAAACAAGCAAACGAATGCAATTCTTCAATCTCCATCCTGATGCCTAACTTTCTAGGTATGAAATTAGTTCTCCCACTGGCATCAACAACAAGCTTTGACCTCACTTCAAAAGTTTTTCCATGACGTTCAAAAGAAACTCCATTCATTCTCCCATTTTCGTCATAAAAAAGCTCTTCAACTCTTGCTTCCTCAAGAGCTGTAACGCCATTGTTTCGTGCATGGTTTAATAAAAATTCATCATAAACAGAACGGTCTAATTGGTAAACATGGGCATGGCATCTTGAATCTTCAGGATGAACATCTTGGTCAAAATTAAACTGAGTACCATTTGGAGTTATCCAGCCAGCACCCCATTTTTGGATAAACAAAGGGTCCATCATTTCTTTCGTAACACCTAATCGATGCCAGATTCTCCAAATAGCCGTTGGGGCGATTATCTCACCAACACAAAATCTTGGAAATTTAGATCCCTCTAAAACTATAACTTTATAGCCTTCCTTTGCTACAAGTGTTGCAAAAACAGCACCAGCTGGGCCGCCTCCTATGACTATAAAATCATAAAATTCATCAGGAATAAAATGTTTTTCTCTGTTCACGAATACATATTCTAAGGCAACCAATTGTTATGATGGCTTTTTAATCCAGAACCCAACGCAGGAAAATTTGATTCAAAAAATTCACCTAAATAATTACCGCTAACATAGCCATCAAAAGATTCTGGATTTGAAAAAACCTGATCACTCACTTCAGGGCTAGGAAAAACAATATCCCTTTTTGAGCCATGTTTCGCCTGTCCTTCTATTATTATTTTTTTATTTTGATCCCTTACAAAGAAATCAAAAGAATCACCCTTGTTTTCAAAATAAATATCATGTCCAAGAAAAGTAGCATAAACATTGGTTTTTTCTTTGTTCGCCCATCTAAAAATACCTTCATCACCCTTGGCTGTAGGCATTAAACCTATCTCAAAAGCGGAATTAGTAAATTGCGGGATAATATTTGCATGCAGCCAATTCCAAGAATCAGGAAAATCCGGTCCATGATTTTTTGCCTGATAAACAATCGCATCCTTTAAATCAAACTTCTCTCCCGAAAAAACTATAGAACCGTTCGCAAAACCTTTCATGGTTGGAACCCTATGTATAAAAGGTAAAGACCTCAAATGCAACTTTTCCCTAACATTAAAAGCTCTAAGGTCAGAGCCTTTTTCTGTTCCATCAGAACACACTGAGTCAATTGAAAAATTCCAACTCTTGTCTTTTTCAGATATAGAAATCAAATCTGAAGAAAAAAGATTATCCTGCCATTCAATATTAGCATTATCCTGGCTCATCTTTAAATCATCAAATATCTCAAAACATTCAACATCTGAAAAAGAAGAACAAAAATAGAAAAATTTTCTTAAACCAATATCTGTAGAAATCACATAAGGCATAACAAAAAACCATTTTTTCTCCGCAGGGATGACAACCCTGCAGTTCCAGAAATCAAACCAATTGCCTTTTCCTGGGTATCTATAAGAATTCCTGTAATCAAAATTCATTCAAAGCCTCTGTAGCCATCATGACATGCAATGCCACGCCAAGATGCAGAGCATCTTCATCAGCTTTAAAATTTGGATTATGGACGCTTACAGTTGTTCCTTTTTCTTCATTCCCAATCCCAAGTGCAATAAAGCAACCTGGACAAACTTCTGTATAATAGGCAAAATCTTCACCGCCCATTACAGGGTCCATCTCTACAATGTTTTTTCCAAAAATATTTTTAGAGTAACTTTTAATATCCTTCCAGCAATCTGGATCATTAACAGTTGGAGGGTATACCTTACCTGGAAAAAGAACTCTTGCGCTACACCCATTTGATATTGATACACCTTCAACCACTTCTTTGAGCCTTTTTTGAACTCTCATCTGTCCATCCATTGTGAGAGACCTTATGGTGCCTCCAAAACGTATAGATTCAGGAATAACGTTATGTGCATCGCCTCCATTAACATAGGTTACACTCAGAACAGCTGGCTCCAAAGGATCTGTTTCCCTACTTATTATGCTCTGTAAAGAAGAAATTATTTGAGATGTTGTTGTGATTGGATCTATTGAAAAATGTGGCATTGCTGCATGCCCACCTTTGCCTCTTATTTCAACCTCAAAAAAACCTGCAGATGCAAGAAATGTTCCTGACCTTGAACCTATAGACCCTGTTGGCAAGGTCGGCCAAACATGCAATCCAAAAACCTTGCTTACTTTTGGATTGTCTAAAGCTCCCTCTTCTCTCATTTTCAACCCACCCGCTCCACCTTCTTCTGCTGGCTGAAATAAAAACTTAATTGTTCCTTTTATCTTCTCTTCATGTTTTTTAAAAATCTTAACCGCACCTAAAAGCATTGCAACATGACAATCATGGCCACAAGCATGCATCTTCCCATCAATAGTGCTTTTAAAATCAAGATCGTTCTCTTCCTGTATTGGCAATGCATCCATGTCTGCTCTTAAAGCAACACATGGCTCTTCACCTGTCCCAATTTGAGCTAAAACACCGGTCTCTGCAATTGGATGCTCGTATTCAACATTAAGCTCATCTAATTTTTCCCTTATAAGCTGACTGGTTTTAAACTCCTCATACATTGTTTCTGGATACTTATGAATCTCTCGCCTAATGGAAACAACCCACTCCTCTATATTTTTAGCTTCTGATAAAAAATCTATCTTCATTAATCTTTCTCCTTAAAGGCACCTTTATTTTTGTAAACTGGTATATTTTTCATTTTATGTGAATTTTTAAAATTGAAATCAAGATACTTTTCAATAAGCTTAATCTCTTTTGCAGCAAGGGAACTCTTGTTGCTTTCGTACTTCTTTAAACCTGTCTTCATCACCCATTCAAGATCTTTATAAGATGCTCCTATCTGATCTTCATCAGTTCTTGAATCATCCCATAAGCCATCAGTTGGAGGTGCATCAATTATGGATTGATTGATGCCAAAAAACTTAGCAAGATCCCATACTTCAGATTTGTAAAGATCTGCAATGGGAGCAATATCAACTCCACCATCTCCATATTTTGTATAAAAGCCAATACCGTAATCTTCAATTTTATTACCTGTTCCAACCACAATACCACTTTTAATTGCAGCAATATGATACAAACATGTCATTCTCAGCCTGGATCTTGTATTGGCTTCAGCATGCAGGTTTGAAAATTTTCCTATTGGATCAGGGCTCAAAGAGGCAATAAAAGATTCGAATGGAGCAGTTAGATCAAGCTCCATCACTTGAACATTTGGATATTTTTCAGAAAGCCATTCAAGATGAATTTTTGCCAATGATAGTTGTTTCTGATTTTGCCTAATCGGAATCGACAATGCATAAGTTGAAATACCTGTTGCTGCAGCTAGGGTTGAAGCGACAGCTGAATCAACACCTCCAGAAACCCCGACAACTAAAGATTGAATTTCATTATCAGAACAATAATCCTTAATCCAGCAAGCAATATCCAATGACAACTTTTGATAATTCATAAACAATAAATATGATTCTAAATCTATCTTTGTCCTAAGATTTTACTCTTAAACCTCCAGGAGAAACTATTTAAAATCAATCTAGATTTTTTTAATCTTAAATATAGCTCCCTGGCTTTAGAAACTGATGGTTTGCCAGTAACAATATTACCCTTCAAGCCTTGGTGTTTCATTTTTTTCAAAAGAGAATTCGAAATCAATCCTCTTTTATTGACTTCAGAAAGTTTTAATTTTTCAATAATTGAAGCTAAATGTTCTGGATCTTCATGGTCTACAAACCACCCACCGCCATTCTCAACAATAAAATCTCCTAAATGCTCTCCTTGCGTAACGATGACAGGTTTGCTGCAAATCATTGCGTCCAGTAAACGTGTCCTATATGCAATAGGGGCCTCGATGCTTTCCTTACTGTGCAGAGACACCCAAGCAAGTGCATTATTCACATAATCCAGATACTCTTTCTTGGCTGTAAACCTGTTTATCTCTACTTTCTCAGAACTCAAACCCTTCATGGCGGCATTTCTAAAAAATGCACCATTGTATCTGTCTGAAAAAATAACACCCTTGTATTTTGTATCAGCAATACTCACAGCCTCAACAAACGTTTTAGGATCAAGCCAATCCCAGCCGCCACCACCCCAAATCAAATAAAGATTATTTTTTGGAGAAAAAGAGAAATTTGCTGGAACTGGAGGTATTACAGAAAAATCTTTTTTTGAAAATTCATCAACAATATCTGGGTACATGTTTTTTCTTAATTCAAATTGCATATCATGTGCAAAAATAAAATGAGAACCAAGAAGAAGTGCGATCTTTTCTAACATTGCACTACTTTCCTGAATATGAATATCATCTGGAAACCTGTAGTAATTCTCTTGACAAATTGGTGTTAAAAAATCAACAATCCAAGGTTTTCCATCCCATATTTCTTTATTTGACATTAACAATCTTGGGGGGCCTACAACAAAAGAATCATCATTTAACAATTCAGATAGCTGCAATTGTCTCCTGTCTTCGGCTTTTAAAACCATAATTGATAAACTCGCTCTAATAGCTTTTTTGAAATCATCTTTGGAAAAGCTGGATTAACTGGATCTTCAAGCAAATGTCTAGTTTTTTTGAATGAATATTCATTCAAATCTGAAAAATTTCTTAATTCTGATATTTTTTCAACATAACGAGAAATATTTCTTCTTGAATGCCAACAGCCATTCGCAATCTCACTAAAACCCATTTTTTGAGATTCTGATTCTCGTACTTTTGAAAAGCTCCACGCTAAAGATAAATATTCAGAAAGAATGTTAGATGGTATATTTAAAAGTAAAGATAAAAAACTATTCCTCTCCATCATCCTTTCTCTAAAGCCAGATTCCCTTCCACTCGTATGTTGACCTGCGTGGCATATTGAAATGTCATTATCTCTAACAAAAAAAGTTTTAAAACCAAGCCTATTTGCCCTCCATCCAAATTCTGTATCTTCAAAATAACAAAAAAAATCAGTGCAAAAGCCACCGGCTTTTTCATAAGATTTTCGATCCATTAAAGAGCATGCTCCACAAGCAAATAAAGTTTCTGAATTATCTTTTGAAAATAGCTTTTTTCCGCAATTCAAAGAGAGCCCATACCCGAAAACATTCATCCCTCCACCATCAAACTCAACATGAGTTCCTTTTTTATTTAATATCCTGAAGCCAACAAAAGGTTCAAAGCTTTTGTACCTGTTTAATGAATCAAAAAAACCTTCAGAGACGCTTAAATCATCATTTAACAAAAGAACATGATCGGAATTACTGTTTCTTATCCCAAAATCACACGCTCCAGCAAAACCTAATCTTTTTTTTGTCTGAATGATGTTTAGCGATGAAGGTACATCTTTCCATAAAGGGTGGTGCCCATCTTTTATTATAAAAATCTTTTCTTTATCGAAACCCTGACGGACAAGTTGAGAGATCAATAAGTTAAGATTTTCTCCCCCTAGCATGCTTGGGATTAAAACATCAATCATTTTCAATCACCACAAATGCAATTGAACAACCTAAGCTATGAGAAATTGATAAATGACTTTTTTTATTTTTCATTTTTGATTTAATTTTTTCTGAAAAACAAAAAAATGGTTTTCCTTTTGGGTTGCTCAAAACACCTAGATCATTAGGTTTAAATGAGATTCCAGAAGCTTTATAAAATGCTTCCTTCGCAGCTATCCTTGAGGCTAATTTTTCAGCTGACCATTTTGAAGATCTTAAATCCTCTAGCTCTTTTGAATGTAAAGTTTTTTTTAACCTTTCCTCACTCCAATCAAGCCAATGAGCAATTTCTTTTTCGTAAACCAGATCAACGCCTACTCCGAAAACTTTTGACATAAACTACTTCTTCTTTAAAGTTACATACTTAGGGCTGATGGTTTTTGTTGCAAGCCCAGATGGAAGAGCTACAACTATTTCTCTTTCGCATGAATCAACATCATTACAGGCGCTAACCTCAACATGAATTGATTCCAAAAGAGCTGCCTCTCTTCCTATCCATTTTGCTATCTGGTTAACTGGACCTCTTATCACTAAGCTTATATTTGAAGGAGAAGCGATATACCCGCCACCTATAACTTTCACAGGAATAAGTGATGATATTTCCAGATCACTAATTATCTGAGATACCTCAACTGCAACAATGACTTTTTTAGGGTTTGATGTTGTTTCAGCTGGAGAAAAAACATCAATCATTAATTCAAATGTTTCACTTCTTCCATCAAGAGAAATTGGATTTGTTGAAACTGAATTTAAATTTCTAATAATTTTTACAGGACCTTCAATAATTATGGTTGAAGGGTCCACTGCAATAGAGCTTATAAAAAAACCACTTTCAAGCTGGCCGCTAAAATCAGGCTGAATCGAAACAACCCTTTTGTCTCTAACAGTCTGTGCGACAACTTCAACTCTTACCTCTTCTGGCTCAAAAGTTAAACCCTGTATGAGGCGTCCATTTTCATCTCTTGCAACAGGTTTTAAATTTTTACTCTCAGATTCAACTATAGTACCTAAGTTCAGTTCAACCTCTATGTTTTTCAAATTATTCATAAGATCCAAAGGACCGCTAACAACAACGAAAGATGGATCCAATCGCCAATCAACTATCTGAACACCATTAGGAGCCTCTCCCCTCTTGTAAACCTCGACTGGAGACTCCTTTTCAAGCCATTTTTCAACCTGTATGCTTACTTTTTTTGAACCACCTACATGTTTTATACCTTGACCTTTTGGGGGCCTGACCAGAAT
Organism: bacterium; assembly: GCA_002716355.1. GTDB lineage: Bacteria > UBP7 > UBA6624 > UBA6624 > UBA6624 > UBA6624. Next base: position 190,297 of record PBAU01000003.1, read on the forward strand.
TGTTGCTTCAGCAAGCCCACTCCCTTCAGGATACTTATCAAATCTAGCCTCTACAGCTACTGTATCAAGAAGAAGGTTATTAAGTCTTGTCCTGCCGCCAGACAGTTCTATTTCAAATTCCAAATCCCTAGAGTCAACTCTGTATTCCGAAGGAAGATTGACGGGCACAGCCTCAAAAACATAAGTTTCTCTTGCATTTGGATTGCCAGTAACCACCTGGACTTCAAGAAGCACTGCAAGAATAAAACACAAAATAAATAAAGACCACTCATTTGCATCTTTTGGAAGCCATTTTATTTTAGGTATCTTCATATTGTTCTCTCAATAAACTTAGTTAGCTCTTCTTCAATCATTTCGAAACTTAAATTTTGTTTTAATTGTCCCCCCTCTGAAAGTGAAACTGATTGATTCTCCTCTGATACAACAATTGATAATGCTCCTGTTCCACCAGTAGCACTTTGTGCGGCTCTGTGCCTTGTGCCATAACCTTTATACTCAGCTCCTCCTGGGGGTAATGGGATAATAACCTGGGCTTTTCTTACCCTTCCTGACCTAACAACAACCGCTCCATCATGTAATGGACTTTGTGTTTGAAATATGGATTTAAGAAGACCTACAGTGACTTTTGAATCTAACTCAACCCCACCAAGCTCACCTAATATATTTTCCAACCTGTCACTTCCCTCAAAAACAATCAAAGCTCCTAATCTGCTTCTCTTGAATTCCCTTAAAGAGCCCATAACTGTTGACACCAAAGCGCTAGCATCTTCAGAATTTCCTAAAACCGAACCCTTAAACCAACCCTTAACAGATATCCCTTCTAGGCTTCTTCTTATTTCAGTCTGAAACAAGACCACAAAAAGAATTGGAAGCAGCATTCCGGCTCTTTCGACAATCCATGATATAGCCAAAAAACCCATTGCTTCTAACGCTCTGGCAAGAAGCACAACGGCAATAATAGACCATGCTACCCTCAAGAACTTCTTGCTCCTCAATGGTCGCAAAACGGTATAAAAGAGAACTGTTACAAACAACGTCTCAACGATGGTTTTAAACAGCATGTATAAAGTTTACAACAAATCCTCTAACGTTTAGAGAATTGCGGTGCCTTTCTGGCTTTCTTTAAACCATACTTCTTTCTTTCTTTTGATCGAGAATCTCTTGTTAAGCATCCGGAATCTCTTAATGTTGTTCTCAAACTAGGATCGACCTCACACAAAACCCTAGCGATAGCTAATTTTGAAGCTCCAGCCTGACCCCTTTGACCTCCACCTTTTACAGTTATTGAAATAGCCAATTCTCCTTCTGAATATTTCTCTTGTGCTATCTTTAAAGGAGTTAACATCTCTTCTTGTAATTCTCTTCTTGTAAAGTATTTCTCAAGAGGTTTCCCATTAACCCTTAAACCCTCTCTGCCAACACCATCTCTCAAAACAGCTACAGCTACAGAGCTTTTTCTCCTACCAACAGCGGAATACACTCTACTCATGTTAAGTCAACCTCCTGTGGATTTTGAGCTTTATGCGGATGCATATCACCAGCATAAACCTTCAACCTCGCTAACCTTTCCTTACGATTAACAGATTTTGGCAACATTCCGTTAACTGCATTCCTTATTAAAGCCTGAGGTTTTCTTTTCCTTAAAGATGAAACTGATTCCATCTTAAGGCCTCCAGGCGTTCCTGAATGCCTGTAATAAACTTTATCTTCTTCCTTATTTCCCGTAAGGGCAACTTTTTCAGCATTCAAAACTACAACAAACGAACCATTGTCTATATGGGGAGACCTGTCTTTTTTGTCAGATCCAATAAGTAATGCTGCTATCTTTGTAGCTGCTTTGCCCAAAATTTTATTATCAACATTCAAAACAAACCACTTTCTTTCTTCTTCAACTTTTAGATGAGATGTTTTGGTTCCTTTATTTATCATTATCGTTCACCTCTTCTTTTTTTGTTGATTCTGAATCTGAAGCGCTAACACCCTCATCGATGTTATCCACCCATGTAACTATAGCCATCTGAGAAGAATCACCTAATCTGGTTTTGGTTTTCACGATTCTGAAAAAACCAGTAGATCTTGAAAGTTTAGAAACTATAGAGAACAATCTTCTTGATGCTTTTTCCCCAAGCTGACCTGAAGGTAGTTTTTTCAAGATATATCTTATGTTATTTTTATCATTTGATTTTTTAGCTCTTGATGCAATTGAATCAACATAAGAGTTAATAACCTTAGCCTTTGCGAAAGTCGTTTCAATTTTTCCTTCAAGAATTAAAGATGCTGCAAAATTTCTTAAAAGAGAGTTGCGTGCACCTTTCGATCTGTTTTTTCCAAACCCTAATTTTCTTTTATGTAACAAATGTCTCATCTTACTCTTCCCTTAAGCTCAGTCCTACTTTTGCCATCTTGTCCAAAACCTCTCTCTGGGCAACTTCTCCTACCCTGCTTAAAGATTTCAAACCTTTTCTTGTTACCATTTCCAAGCTATCTATAGTATCAATACCATTATTCCTTAAAGCATTTTCAGTTCTTGGTCTCAGGCCAAGCTCAGACAGAGGCCTAAATGTCTTAACCTCATCCTCATCCTTTTTGGAATAAAGATCAAAGTCAACATGCCAATCATCAAATGATATTCTTTCAAAATGAGTTTTAAGCATCTCTGTTGCTTCTTTGAAAGCATCTTCACATCTATAACCATCTTTCACAGACATTGAAAGTCTCAATCTTTGATAAGAGCCATCTTCACCAACTCTCTCCTGAACAGTTTCAGGAAAAACATTAATAACTGGACTATGAGAGCAGTCAATACGAATAACGCCAGCAGGAAAGCTTGATCTTGACTTCCAATCCTTGCTAACATCAGAAGGTCTTAATTGCGTTGCAGGAATGAATCCACGATTTTTCTTCATTCCAATCTTTAAAGTAACCGCAGTCTCTTCTTCCAAATGAAATAAAACTTCATCAGGATTTACAACTTTAAAACCTGGATGAGCAGATATCATTCCAGCAGTCACAGGACCTGGCTTATTTGCCGTTAGCTCAACTGTAACCATTTCAGTTTCCTCATCAAGCACAAAACTTGCAGCTCTAATGTTCTGAGTTATCTCAATCACCGCCTCTCTAACACCAGGGAGATTTTGATATTCATGATAAACATGAAAAGATTTTTTCTCATGTTCACAATCTTTAAAATAGATAAAGGTCGCAGAGGTTCCTGATACGCTTGACATCAAAACCCTGCGATATGCAGTACCTACAGTCTCTCCCCAGCCTCTAACCAAGGGCCATAATTCAACTACAGCAGAAGAAGCATCTTCGCTTTCTTCAACTAAATTTATTTTTATTGGTTCAAATTCAATCATTTTTTATTTCCTCTTTATACTACGATCTCTAGTGCCGTTATGCGGCCTAGGAGTTACATCCTTTATTGAAGTCACTTCAATTGGAGAACCTTGAAATGACCTGATCACAGGCTCCCTGCCCAAACCTGGGCCTTTGCTCATAATCGATAACTTCTTCATCTGAAATTGGCTTAAAGCCAAATCAATCAATTTTTCTGCAGCTTGCTGAGCTGAGAAAGCAGTTGCTTTCCTTGACCCTTTGTAGCCAATATGGCCACCTGAAGACCAAGAAAGAACGTTCCCGTCTACATCAGTCAAAGTTATAACAGTGTTGTTGTAAGTTGATGTTACAAATAATCTACCTACCGGTACGCTAAGCTTTTTCTTCTTTTTAACTTTCGCTTTTACTTTTTTACCTTTTGCCATTACTTTCTCCTTATAGCACTTCTTCTAGATCCCTTATGCGATCTAGCATTCTTTTGAGTTTTTTGACCTCTGCACGGCAAACCTTTTATTCTTCTGTTTCCCCTATAACACTTAATATCAATGAGCCTTTGAACATCTTTCTGAAGTTTCTCTCTGAGCTCAGCCCCTATAAGACAATCTTTTTCTATAACACCTCTTATATTAACCAAATCTGAATCACTAAGATCTTTAATTCGTGTCTCAGAAGAGATGCTAGATTTTTTTAAGATTTTCTTGGCGGTTGTAGGGCCAATTCCATAAATTGAAGTTAAACCTATCCATGCAACCTTGTTGTCTGGGATTTCAAAACCTGCTATTCTTGCCATAAATACTCCTTATCCCTGCCTCTGCCTACATCTTCTATTTGGACATACAACATGAAGGACTCCTTTTCTTTTTACTGTTCTGCATTTGTCACATATGCGTTTCACTGAACTTCTAACTTTCATCTTCCTTCTCCTTTAAATCCTCTTCAATTGATTCATTTTCGTCATAATACCTATAAATAATCCTTCCTTTGGTTGGGTCATAAGGAGATATCTCTAATTTAACCATATCTCCCGCCATTACCTGAATAAAAAATTTTCTTATTCTGCCTGCGATATGGGAAGTAACTTTATGCTTGCCATTTACCTCAACCAAAAACCTACCTCCAGGAAGGGCCTTAATAACCTTTCCTTTTATCTCTATTTTGTTTTCAGACTTCATTAAACCTTGACTCCATTGAATAGCTCATCAGCAATTTTTTGCTCTACTTCAGAAGGAGTGCCATTGCCATCAACTTTTACCAGCATGCCTTTAGAAGCATACAGGTCAATCAAAGGTTCAGTCTCTTCTCTGTAAACATTCAACCTGCTTTCTGCAACCTCATATGTATCATCTTTCCTATGAATAAGTCTTTCTTTGATTTCTTCAGATGGTGGGTTAAACTCAAGATGATAAATATTTCCTGTCTCAGGATCAAGCCTCCTGCCAGTTATTCTTTCCATAACCACATCATCATCAACATCTATAAACAATACTTTATTAATTTCAACTTCTAAATTTAACATACTTGCTTGGTTTAAAGTCCTAGGGAAACCATCAAAAAGACAGCCGTTTTCAGATGTTTCTATTTTGCTTTTAAGCAACTTAAAAACCAAATCATCAGAAACTAAATTACCGTTTGAAACTACTTCCTGGACCTCTTTCCCCAATTCAGACTTAGAGTTAATCTCATTTCGTATAATGTCGCCAGTTGAAATGTGTATCAAACCATAATTTTTTATAATCCTTTTAGCCTGCGTGCCTTTGCCAGCACCAGGAGCACCTAGTAATATCAAATTCATATTTTTCAAGTCACTCATTATCTTGTTTTCATAAAGCCTTTATATTGCCTGCTTACAACATGTGCTTCAAGCTGTCTCATGGTGTCAAGGCTAACACCAACAACAATCAACAATCCGGTCCCACCTATAGCAAATGATGAAACCCCTGCAGCATTAGCAATTAATATTGGCAAAACAGCTATAAGGGCAAGCCATACACCACCTAGAAAAGTAATTTTTTCCTGGATCTGTTGAATGTATTCTTGAGTTTGCTTTCCAGGTCTTATTCCTGGTATAAAGCCACCACCTTTTTTTAAATTCTTAGCTATGTCTTCAGGCTTGAAGCTTATTGAAGAATACAGAAAGGTAAAAAAGAAAGTTAATATCGCCAATGTAGCATAATAACCCCAGTTTGAAAGAAACTGTCCAATGCTAATTGCAAATGGGTGATCCTGAGGAAGGAAGTTAGCTATAGTTTGCGGTATCAAAAGTGCTGAAATCGCAAAAATTATAGGTATAACACCAGCAATATCTACCCTTACCGGCAGATAAGAAACTTGACCGCCAATAACACGCTGGCCGACAGTTCTTGTTGAATACCTAATAGGTATCCTCCTCTCTGCAAGTTGCATATAAACTATTACACCAATCATCAAAAGAACAAAAATGCCAAAAAGCAAGAATGGGCCAACCTGAGCAACATTTTGCTGAGCAATTTTAAATTGCTGAGCAAGAGCTGTTGGCAAACTCATAACTATCCCTGCAAAAATCAAAAGAGAGACACCGTTACCAATACCTCTTTCAGTCATCTCATCTCCCAACCACATCAGAAAAGAGGTTCCTGCAACCAATGTAATCATGATGACAAACAAATCTAAAGGATTTTCTCTAACAAGAATCTTTTGAGCTTTAAACAATGCCAAAAAACTATAAGACTGAATAAAAGCAATAAATATTGTCAGATATTTAGTCCATTTACCAATAAGTATCCTTCCTTCCATGCCTCTTTCTTTTTGAATCTCTTCTAAAGCAGGAAAGCAAAATGTCATAACCTGCATCATTATGCTAGCGTTAATATAAGGCATTATCCCTAAAGCAAAAATAGAAAACCTTTTGAGTGAACCACCGCTAAAAAGATCCAACAAACCCAAAACTCCACCAGAATTAAATAAATTCTGCAATGCGTCATTGTTTATTCCTGGAAGAGGAACGTGTCCTCCAGCAGAAAATATCAACAAGCCCAAAGCGACAAAAGAAATTCGCTTCTTTAATTCTGGACTTGCCAATGCATCATTGACTGCAGCCTGAGCCTGCTTTTTCATTTTATAGTTACTTTCCCACCTGCTTTTTCAATTTTTTGAATAGCAGTTTTGCTTGCAGCATTTACAGTTAATTCAATTTTCTTTTCAATTTTTCCATTTCCAAGCAATTTAACCAAGTTATTCTTTCTAATAAGTCCTTTTTTCAACAATTGCTTAATGGTAACTTTTTTACCATCATCAAAAGCGGCATTTATATCTGAAAGATTAACAACCTGATAGACAGTTGAATTTCGATTTTTGAAACCACCTAAACTTCTTGCTTTTCTGTAATAGGGCAAACTGTCACCTGAAAACATTGTTGGCAACTTTCCTCCACTTCTTGACTTGGTCCCCTTCATACCTCTACCAGCAGTCTTGCCTCTTCTTGCAGCTTTACCACGTGCAACCCTGACACGATCTTTTTTGACTTTTACTAAATCTTTATAATCCATTATTCAGGCATCTCCTTCATAAACCAAATAGAGCTAACATCAACACCTCTCAAAGCAGCCAATTTTTTTGGATCTCGTAAAGATTTGAAACCATTCATTGTTGCTTTAGCGGCATTAAGAGGAGTTGCTGCACCTCTAATTTTGGTGTATATATTTTTAATACCAGCAACCTCACATAAAGCCCTGACTGTAGCACCAGCAATAACACCGGTTCCAGGTGGAGCAGGTATCAAATGTACTGTACTTGCACCTTGTTTTCCTTTAACTTCATGGGCGATTGTTCCATTAACAAGCGGTAATTTGTAAAGATTCTTCTCTGCAGAAGCTGCAGCTTTTCTTATAGCTTGAGGAGTTTGAACAGCAGTTCCTAAACCTATTCCAGATCTTCCTTTTCCATCACCAACAACAACAAGAGCAGAGAACCTAAACCTCTTACCTCCAGCCACAGTTTTACTTACTCTTCTTATCTGAATAACTTTTTCCTGAAACTCTTTTTCTTTTTTTTCTGGTTTAAAATTCATTAAAAATTAATAACTTCTCTAACTGCATCAGCTAAAGAAGCAACCCTCCCATGATATTTATAGCCGCCTCTATCAAAAACAACATTTTTGACACCTTTTTTAACAGCCCTTTTTGCAATTGTTTCACCTACTAATTTAGCTGCCTCTAAAGGCTTAACACTATTACATTTTTTTCTTAATTCTTTATCAATCGTTGAAGCAGAACATAATGTAGTTCTGCTGGTATCATCTATTATTTGAGCATAAATCTCTTTATGGCTTCTAAAGATAGTCAGCCTAGGATGTGATGCAGTCCCATGCAAAGATCTTCTTATCCTCTTATGTCTTGCAATTCTTTTCAGTCTTCTAAAATCTTTCATCTTTAAGCCGCCTCAACAACTCTTCTCTTCTTTTTGTTGTAAGTTAAATCTTTTCTCTTGATGCCTTGAAGCTTGTAAGGCTCAACAGGCCTGACCTGCATAACCTTATCGCAAAAGCCTCCAACATCTTGTTTGCAGATTCCAGAAATTTTTACTTCACCTTTCACAACCTCAACATCTACAAACTCAGGAATTTCCAAAATCACATCATGTGAATAACCAGCTTTTATTGTTAGTTTTTTTCCAGATACAGAAACCCTATAACCAGGACCATCTGCAATAAGAGAGTAGCTAAAACCTTTAGAAACTCCAATAACAGCATTTTCTAATAAAGATCTAAAAGTACCATGAAACTTCTTTTGTGCCTTGCTTTCAACGATAATTTTATTTCCTTCCTTTTTGAAAGAAACGTTCTTGAATGTATTAACCTTCAAAACACCTTTAGGCCCTTTCACCTCTACGAAAGAAGAAGAGTCAGTGACCTCTACGCCCATTGGGAGCAATATTGCTTTTCTACCTATTCTGCTCATATTATCACCGCCACATACTCGCCACCCAAGCCTTTCTTTTTTGCTTCTCTGTCAGGTAAAAGACCTTGCGAGGTTGAAATCAAGCCAGTTCCCAAGCCATTTATAACTCTTTTAACTTCATCTCTTTTCAGGTAAACCCTTCGACTTGGTTTGCTTACTCTTTTTAGATTCTGAATCAATGGTATCCTGTCTCCAGAATCTGAAATAGTGTACTTCAAGCTAACAACCAAAAATTTACCAGGATGTTTTTCGCCTATTGTTTCATACCCATTAATCCAACCTTCAGAAGCAAGGACCTTCAAAATGTCTTCTCCAAAATTAAAATGGGGAATCCTTGTTGAGCTGTGACTTCTGTTTCCAGCGTTCTTTATTCTTATTAATAAATCTGATATAGGGTCTGAATGTGTCACCAGCTTGCCTTCCTTACTCCTGGAATTTCACCATTGTGAGCCATTTCTCTAAAGCAAATCCTGCAGATCCCAAACATTCTCATGTAACCTCTGGGTCTACCACATATGCTGCATCTGTTATAAGCTCTAACCGAGTATTTTTGTTTTCTCTTTTGTTTAGCAATCATTGATTTTTTTGCCATTATTCTTCCTTCTCCTTGAATGGAAGGCCTATTGACTCAAGAAGAGCCTCCCCGTCCTCATCTTTATCAGAAGTTGTTACAAAGGTTATAGAAAAACCCCTTACTCTGTTTCCTATTTTGTCAAAAGGTATTTCAGGAAATACAGATTGCTCTTTTAATGCTACTGTAAGATTTCCATGACCATCCATGTTTCTTTCTAAGCCACGAAAATCTCTAACCCTTGGAATCACAACAGAGATAAGCCTTGTGACGAAATCATTCATTTTTACACCACGCAATGTTACCTTTGCGCCTATTGGCTGACCTTCCCTTAGCTTGAAACCAGCAACAGACTTTCTTGCTTTTGTTATAACTGCCTTTTGGCCAGTCACCATCTCCAAATGCTCAACAACAGGATTCAAAAGTTTTTTATCTGCAGAAGCGTCCCCAACACCAACATTAACAACAACTTTTTCTAAAGCTGGAAGAGACATAACATTCTCTCTTCCTAACTTTTCTTTTAGCTGATCTATTAAATCTTCTGTTAACCTCATTAGAAAGTCACTCCTGATTTTTTAGATAATCTATTTTTTGTTCCATCTTTTCCAATTTTTACCGATACTCTTGTTGCTTTGCCTTTTGAGTCGATTGGCATTAAATTTGACACATGTATTGGTCTAGATATTTCATCTTTTGAACCCTCTGAGCCTTCTTCTCCGCTCTTTTTTCTGTGCCTTACAAGCAAACCTAAACCCTTAACAATTGCTCTTTTGCCCTTTATCAAAGCCACTTCACCTTCCTGTCCAGAATCATTTCCAGCAATTACTTTAACTTTATCTCCTACCTTTATCCTCTTTACCATTAAAGAACCTCCGGTGCTAACGAAATAATTTTTGCAAAAAGTTTTTGTCTAAGTTCCCTTCCAACGGGACCAAATATTCTTGTGCCTCTAGGTGTGCCATCTTCATTCAATAACACACATGCATTATCGTCAAATCTAATATTGCTTCCATCTTTTCTTTTTGTCTTAGAAACAGTTCTAACAACAACAGCTCTAACAATTTGTTTCTTCTTAACCATGCCTTCTGGCAAAGCTGATTTGATGGAACAAACAACAACATCACCAATATGAGCGTATCTTTTTCTAGTTCCTCCAAGAACACGTATGCATTGGAGCCTTCTTGCACCAGAATTATCGGCACAATTCAAAATACTTTCTTGCTGAATCACTTCTTTCCCTCTAAAATTTTATTAATTTTGAAACTTTTTCTTTTAGAAACAGGAAGACATGAGATGATTTCAACAAAATCACCTATCTTTGAGCTTCCTTTTTCATCATGAACTAAATATTTTTTAGATCTCAATAATCTTTTTTTAAATTTTGGATGAACAGTTTGTCTTGTAACTAAAACTTTAACACTCTTCTCTCCGCTCAGCTTTATAACTTTACCCTGCAATTTTTGCTGTGTCATTTTGAATTTCTCCCAATTAAAGTTCTAGCTCTAGCTATTTTCTTTTTTAAAGATCTAATTTTTCCAGCTGGAGCAGTACCTGATCTAGCTGAGTCAAATCTAATCTCCATTAATTCCTTTTTTGCTTTCCTTATCTCTTCCACTAATTTTGAATTCTTCATTGAAGAAAGCTTATCGAACTCTTTTTTCTTTATTGCCATGGTTTACCTTCTCCGCTTTTTAAGGTGATTACACTAACAGGAATACTTATCTTGTGTCTAACTTTTGACAAAGCATTTTTTGCTTGTTGGCTAGGAACGCCTGCAACTTCAAAAAGAACCTGTCCCCTCTTGATTCTTGCTTCATATCTTTCAACAGCACCTTTACCTTTACCCATTCTTGCTTCTAAAGGATGCTTAGTTATAGGCAAATCAGGAAAAACCCTTGTCCACATTTTTGCCTTATCTCCCACACGTCTCCTTATCAAAACACGAATAGCCTCTATCTGTCTAGATGTCATTCTTCCATTACCATTAGCTCTGACTCCAAACTCACCAAAAGCAAGCTTGTTTCCTCTGATTGACTTACCTCTATTCCTTCCCCTGAAGGCTTTTAAATATTTCCATCTTTTTGGTTGAAGTAAAGGCATTAGTCCTCATCCTCCCGATGTATCCATACTTTTACACCTAATATTCCATATTTAGTCCAAGCTTCAGCAAAACCAAAATCAACATTTGCTCTCAAGGTGTGTCTAGGTATTGAACCTTCAGAATACTTCATAGTTCTTGCTATCTCAGCACCATCAACTCTTCCTGCAATCTCAAGCTTACAACCTTTTGCTCCTGCAGCAATAGCAGCATCAACAACCTGTTTCATAATTCGTCTAGTTGACTTTCTAGCTTCAAGCTGTCTTCTAACAGAGTCAGCAACAACATTTGCATATATGTCAGGCTCTCTTATCTCAACTGCTTTTATTGTTATTCTCTGATCTGGCAAAAGACCTTTGAGATGTGTTACAGTCGCATCTATCGAAGCCCCTTTTTTTCCAATAAGGGCTCCTGGTCTAGCAGTGTGTACTGCAATTTCTACAACATCAGAACCCCTTGGAGCAACAGTTCTGATTATTTCAACCTTTTGAATAGCAGAGTCCTTATGCCTCTTGGCAATAACCCTTCTTATCACAGCATCAGCTTCAATCAATTTAGCATAATCTTTATTTTTCTGAGGGAACCAAGTGGCATTCCAGCCTCTACCAGTTTTAGTAGCCTTATGGTAAACACCTACTCTAAAACCATTAGCATTTATCTTATTACCCATTAGCTTCACCTGTACCTAAAATAATTTCAACATTTGTAGTTCTTTTTTTGTATTTATGAGCCATGCCTCTCATGACCGGTCTGAATCTTTTCATTGCAACACCTTTACCAACGTTTATACAAGAAACAAAAAGGCTTGCACTTGGAAGCTCTAAATTATGTTCAGCATTTGCAATGGCTTCATTTAAAAGCTTCAGCAATAACCTGCTTGCTTTATCGTTTTGACTTGTAAGCCTCAATATTGCATCAGAAACAGCCATACCTCTTACTCTGTGAGCAGCACGATTTATCATTTGTGGCTTACAGCGCAAATTCAAACCTTTTGATCTTGGCATTACTTTACTGCTCATCATTCTGCATCCTTCTTCTTTTTATGACCACCGAATCTTCTTGTTAATGCAAATTCACCCAATTTATGTCCAACCATTGATTCGCTAACATAAACCTTGTCAAATCTTCTTCCGTTATGAACCTCAAACGTTAAGCCAACCATTTCTGGATGTATGGTAGATCTTCTAGACCAAGTTCTTATAGGGTCTCTAGATCCACTTGCCTTGGCTTTAACAATTTTCTTAACCAAGCTTGGTTCAATATAAGGTGATTTTTTAGCCATTATTTTTTCCTTCTAGACCTTAAGATGTGCTTATCGCTCGGTCTGCTTCTTCTTGTTTTTGGACCTCTAGCAACCTTACCCCAAGGTGTTCTTAAAATTTTTCCTTTTTGTCGACCTTCACCACCACCGTTTGGATGATCACAAGGATTCATAATCATTCCTCTTACTGACGGCCTCCAGCCCTTATGTCTCTTTCTTCCTGCATTTCCCCATTTTTCCAAATTGTGTTCAACATTAGAAAGTCTTCCAATTGTTGCACAACAAGTCAAAGGTACCTTTCTCAACTCTCCACTTGGGAGTTCTATAAAACCCCAACCAGCTTCTTTGTTTTTCAATATTGCAAAACTGCCAGCGCTTCTTGCCAGCAAGCCACCTTGCCCGGGTCTCAATTCAACAGAATGAATAAATGAACCCGTTCTTATTGATGATAAAGGCATTGTGTTTCCAGGCCTATTTGGAGCTTTATCAGCAGAAACAACCATTTGTCCGGCCTCTAGTCCTGTGGGTGCCAAAATATAACTTTTCTCACCATCTGTATAACAGATCAAAGCTATGAAAGCAGTTCTATTTGGGTCGTATTCAATTTGAACAACTTTGGCTGGAACATCTTTTTTCTTTCTTCTAAAATCTATCATTCTGTACTTGTTCTTATTCCCACCGCCTCTATGCCTTGTTGTAATTCTTCCAAGGTTATTCCTGCCACTATTTTTCTTCTTACCCTTAACAAGAGAACCACCACCTGGCTTATCAGCAAGATGACTCTTGTCTATTCGAACGATAGACCTAAGAGAAGGTGTTGTTGGTTTATATCTTTTTATAGCCATAATTATCCGGGTTGAAAGTGACTCATCAAATCTTCATCAGAAGCAATCCTGACAATAGCCTTGATTCTTCTGGAAGTCTGACCGTAAGTAACCCCTCCTTTAGATGTTCTTCTTGCTCTTTTTTTACCAGGATTTTTTAAAATCCTAACAGAAAGAACTTTTTTTATCTTTAATTCTTTTTTCACAGCATCTCTTACATCTGTTTTTGTTGCTCTTGCTGATATTTGAAAAGTATAAGCATTTTCATTCATTGCCAGATCCATTGTTTTTTCTGAAATTATGGGCTTGATTAAAACGTCTGATAAAGCTATCATTTCCAAATCTCCTCAATTTTCTTCAATGCTTCAGAAGATATAAGTACATTTTTGTACCTTAACAAATCTCCAATATTAACCCTTTCACCACCATAAAACCTAACATTCTTTACGTTTCTGAAAGAACAGCTTGCAGTATCCTGTTTTTCATTATGCAAAACCAAAGTTTTACCTTCTAGTCCATTTTTGTCCAAAAGAGAAATCGCATTCTTAACAGATGCATTTTTCCATTTTGGAATTTCAACAAATTTAACCTCACCGTCGGAAAGCTTCTTGCTTAAAGCGGACATCAGCGCCTTCCTTCCTGCTTTTTTGTTTATTTTTAATACTGGATTTCGAGATTGAGGGCCATGTATAGCTCCTCCACCTACTCTCTGACCTGCAGTTCTAGCTCCAGCTCTAGCGTTACCTGTACCTTTTTGCCTGTAAAGCTTTCTTGTTGAAGCTCTTACGTCAGATCTATTTTTTGAGGAACCAGCTAAATCTTTTCCATTATTAACCTGGACACGATAAGCCAAGCTGACAAGAGAAGGATTCCATTCAACATCAAAAATGCCTTTTGGAAGAGTGATTTTCTTTAACTCTTTGCCAGCTTTGTCATACAGTCCTGATTTAACTGGCATCTTTCTTCTCCTTTTCTTGTTCTTTAACCTCTGGTGTATCTATATTTTCTGTTGTATTAACATCTTCTGTCTTAACATCTTCTTTTTTTAAAGTTGGATCCTCTATATCAGATGGCAATTCTTGTTGGGGGTATATCCTAACCAAAGAACCCCTTCCACCAGGAACAGATCCCTCTATAGCAACTATGCCATTATCGATATCCCAATCGATAATCTCAGAATTCCTTTGGACGTTAACAGAGCTACCATGCCTCCCAGGCATTTTCTGTCCTGGGAAAATTCTAGCAGGACCCATAGCACCAGCTGATAAAGGCCTTCTTGAAACCCCTCTTGCACCGTGAGAGCTTGCTCCACCTTTAAAATTATGCCTTTTCATAACTCCAGTAAACCCTTTACCTTTTGACCTTCCGACAACCGTAACTTTTTCTCCTATATGCAAATAGCTAGAAATTTCTTGCCCTAATTCAAAAGATGATGAATCTTCGACTTTTACTTCGTTCAAATTCTTATAAGCAATCTCTGAATCATTGATGGCTTTTTTCTGATGCCCAAAAGCAGGCTTGCTTAATTTAGATGAAGGGCAAGGTTCATAACCAACCTGAACTGCCTCGTAACCATCTGAATCAATTGTCTTTTTTGAAATAATCCTTGAAGGCAATATTTCCAATAGTGTAACTCCATGCCTTGAGCCAGAATCTGTATTTATAGTGGTCATGCCCATTTTTCTTCCAACGACAAACAATCTTGAGGTTTTCATCTCTTCACACTCACATGTATCCCTTCTGGGAAACGCATATTAACTATTTCTGATAAATCATCTTGTACATAATCACTAAATATAACTAATCTTTTGTGAATCCTTAATTCAAACTGCTCTCTTGAATCTTTGTCGACATGCACACTTCTGCATATTGTGAAAATCTTCTTCCTTGTGGGGAATGGAACAGGGCCACTAACGGTTATGTTTTTAGTTTTAGCCATTCGTGCAAGCTCACCTGCCCAATGATCTAAAAGCCTATAGTCATAAGATCTTAAAACCAATTTCAATGAATTTTCTCCTTTAACAACCATAATTAACCAAAGCTAGCAAACGTTCTGTTTGCTTCAGCCATCCTCAAAACATCAGTTTTCTTCTTGTACGCCCCACCACGCTCATGATATGCATCAACAATCTCCTGCGCAAGTTTTTCAGCAAAACCTCTTTCTCTCCTGGATCTAGCATAAGTAACTAGCCATCTTATAGCCAATGACTTCTGCCTTCTTGGTCTAACTTCAACAGGAACTTGCAGATTAGCACCTCCGATCCTTTTACTCTTAACTTCAACTTCAGGAGTTATATTCTTGATTGCCTTGATCAAAACATTCATAGGATCTTGTTCTGTTACTTTCTGAACTTTATTCAATGCCCCATAAACAAGCTTTTCAGCAACAGACATCTTTCCGCCCTTCATTACCTTCCTAATAATTCTGGATACATCACGGTTCTGATAAACAGTATCCAATGGAACGTCTCTTATAACAGCTTTATTCTTCCTCATGATTCTTTCTTTGCTCCATAAAGACTTCTACTGCTTTTTCTCTTAGCAACACCTTCAGTGTCTCTTGTTCCTCTTATAACTTTATATCTAACTCCAGGTAAATCCTTTGGTCTTCCACCCCTTACGAGAACTATGTGGTGTTCTTGTAGGTTATGGCCTTCTCCAGGTATGTAAGCTGTTAGCTCTGCACCGTTTGAAAGCCTAACTCTGCAAACTTTTCTTAAAGCAGAATTAGGCTTCTTTGGAGTAACTGTCATAACACGCAGAACAACTCCTCTCTTGAAAGGATTTCCACCTAACAAAGGAGCTCCAGAACGTCTCTTTAATCTCTTTCTATCTTTTCTAACTAGCTGACTAATAGTCGGCATAACCTACCTCCAAAAAATGTGTACACAATTTCCCATTATATTACAAGTTTTAATTCAAACGGTAATGAAAATCGGTTTTTATAGATTAAATAGCCTTAATGCACCGATTGCAAATTTCATTAGACTCATTTTCTTTGACAAAAAGCCAGCATCTGGGACATTTTTCAAAATGAGATTTCGAAACGGAAATAACTATATCTTCCTGCTTGCTTGAAAAGGGATGAATCTCCTCACGGTAATCATCTAGCAAATTAATATCCACACCACTGACGTTGAATATCCCATTCAAGTAAGGCTTGCTTGCGACAAGGGCATCTTTTTCATCTTCGTTGACATAACACGTTATCCAAGACTCTAAAGGTTGCGATATAACTTCTTTTTCTTTAGCAATTTCAATTGCTTTTTGGACCTCTTTTGCTATTTTAAATACTGCATCATTAATATATGTGCCTGAATTAAATTTAGCAAAATACTTATCACTTGGATCAAGGTCTACAAAATGAATGGAAGACTCAGATGATGGTTTATTTTTCCATGAGTGCCATGACTCTTCTGTCGTAAATGGCAAAATTGGAGATATCCAAATTAATATCCTGCGTAACAAGATAGAACTGACGGTAAGTGCAGATTTTCTAGAGTTGCTCTCATCTTTATCAGCATAAACCCTGTCTTTAATCGCATTTAAATAACCGGAAGAAAGCTCACCTATGAACAATCCAAAATCCTCTGAAAAGCCATGAAGGTCATAATTGTCTAGCAATTCAGACCATTTATCTTCCCTCTCAAAAAAGGTTGCCAAGGCCCATTTGTCATAATTGTTTAAAGAAACATCGTCTGAGTGTTTGAAATCATTCAGGATACCCAAAAGAAACCTAATAGTGTTTCTGATCTTCCTATACCTTCCACTCACTTTAACCAAAACATCCTTTCCGGCTTTAACAGGTGATGAAAAATCAGCACTTACTGACCAAAGTCTGAGTATATCTGCACCTAAATCATTACAAACTTTAATTGGGTCAACAACGTTGCCTACACTTTTGCTCATTTTCAAGCCTTTTTCATCAACAACAAAAGCATGGGTAAGGCAATCCTTAAACGGCAACGAGCCTGTCCCTGAAACTGCAGGTATTATGGAGAGCTGAAACCAACCTCTGTATTGGTCATCTCCTTCTAGATACAAATCTGCTGGATAGCTTAAACCTCTTTCCATAACAACAGATCTATGACTTGAACCAGATTCAAACCATACATCAAATATATCATTAAGCTTTTCTAGCTTTTTACCTTGGAATTTTTTTGGCCTTAAGCTGTTTGGAGCAAGTTTTTCACAATCATACTCATCATCAAACCATATACCACTGCCCTTTTCAGAAACCAAATCAACAATATGCTCAACTACTTTAGGGGTACACAAAACATCACCGGTTTCAGGATCTTCAAATGCAGGAATCGCTATTCCCCATTTTCTCTGCCTGCTGATACACCAATCAGGTCTACCCTCAATCATTTTGTTCATTCTTGTCTGACCCCATTCTGGAACCCATTTACCTTTTGAAACCAAATCAAGAACCTTCCCCCTTAAACTCTCGTCTGAAAGGTCATTGTCCATCTTTACAAACCATTGTGGAGTGGCCCTAAAAATAATGGGTTTCTTTGTTCTCCAACAATGAGCAACGCTATGTGAAATTGTTCCTGACCAAAGCAAGGTTTTGCTTTTCTTTAAAGAAGCAAGAATCTTTTCCTGTGCATCAAAAATATTAACACCACATAAGTCCAAAAGATCTTTGCTTAGCTCTTTAACTCCCAACTCTTCCTGAAAAGCTTCCTTTTTAAAATAATTACCTTTTGAATCAACAGGGCAAACTATCCTGAGTTTCCATTTTAAAGCTGCCAAAAAATCATCAGGGCCATGACCTGGAGCAGTATGAACCAAGCCAGTCCCATCTTCCATGCTGACATAATCCATTGCAACAACCTTGCCTTCAGAATCAGCAAATGGCAACTCATAACTAAAGGAAAGCAAATCTTTTCCCTTAACCATCATTACAGCTTCCCCTAACTCAACCTTCTCTTTCCAATTTGCTTCAAGCTTAGATGCCAAAATAACAAAATCCTTGCCATAGGGGTAAACTCCATAATCTTCATTTTCATTGACGGCTACAGCAACATTACTAGGCAGTGTCCAAGGTGTTGTTGTCCAAATCAATAAGTTCAAGCTCCCAGATAATTTCTTTTTCAGTGGAGATGGAATACTTGGGTCCAAAACTTTAAAGGCGACTACGATCGAATGGTCTTCCCTATCTTCATATTCAAGTTCCGCTTCAGCCAAGGCAGACTCAGCAGCCCAACTCCAATGAACTGGCTTTGAAGATCTTTCAATCAAACCTTTTGACAACATCAATCTGAAAGTTTCTAAAACACCAGCCTCATACTCTGGATCAGTTGTCAAATAAGGATTCTCCCAATCACCCAAGACACCCAACCTTTCAAATTGACCTTTCTGTCTCTCCATGTATTTCATAGCAAGGTAATAGCACTTCATCCTGAATTTTGAAATCGTCATCTCTTCAGGGATTCTTCCACCAAGATTCTTTATGACTTTATGTTCCACAGGAAGACCATGACAATCCCATCCAGGAACAAATGGAACCGAGTAACCCTGAATCCACTTATACCTCATCACTATATCCTTCAATATCTTATTCATGGCCGTACCCACATGAATGTCTCCATTTGCATACGGAGGACCATCATGCAAAACAAAAGATGGTGAATCTTTTCTTAACTCCTGCCTTCTTGAATAAAGATTTATACCTTTCCAAAAATCAAGCCAGCCCGGCTCCTGCTTCGATAAACCTGCGCGCATAGGGAAATCCGTTTCCGGCAATATCAATGTCTCTTTCCAATTTTTCAAAATACAAAAACCTCACGAAACCTGAATGGCTTTATGAAAGGTTAATTCTAATCTTTTAAACAAGCATAAATACCAAGGAATCTATTTACCGAGAATAGAAGTGATTTTTCCAATCAAATCTTTTGACATGTCGAAATCAACATTAGAAATGTTTTCCTTAAGCTGTTCAAGATTGGTTACACCAATGATAGCACTGCTTACTTCTTTCTTTCGTAATATCCAAGAGAGAGCTAGCTGTGGCAAGGTGCAACCAACATCCTTTGCAATCAATTCAAGCTTCTCTATTTTTTGAAAAGTTTCTTCATTCATGTATGGATTTAAAAACTCAGTGGACTCTGCCCTTGTTCCTTTTGGAATTGATCCTGAATTATATTTTCCAGTCAGCATACCGCCAGCCAATGGGCTCCACACTGTCAAACCCATACCAAGACTTGAAGCAGTTAACATCTGATCTTCTTCTATGCCTCTTTCCAACATGTTGTAATGAGGCTGCTCAACCTGTGGCGAATACCCATTAAATTTTTCTGCAAAAGCACATGCATTTCTCATCTGTTCAGAAGCCCAAACGCTGGTGCCCCAATAATGAATCATTCCGTTGCTTACAAGATCACTCATCGCTCTAACTGTTTCTTCAAGCGGAGTCTCATCGTCATAACGGTGACAAAAATAAATATCCAAATAATCTGTACCCAATCGCTCAAGTGACTTTTCACAAGATTCAATAATGTGCTTCCTGCTGAGCCCCCTATCGTTTACGTTTTCAGACATGGTTCCAAAAACCTTGCTAGATATCACAAGGTCACTTCTTTTCATTTCAGTTATAGCCTTCCCTAAGACAATTTCTGATTTTCCTTGAGAGTAAACATCAGCAGTGTCAAAAAAATTGATACCATTTTCAAATGCAAAATGAACACATTCAATTGCTGTTTTATCATCAACAGAACCGCCTTGAGTAAGCCAACCACCTAAAGAAACAGCAGAGACCTTTAAACCCGATTGACCTAAATTACGATATTCCATAACCAGAATCATAACAATATATGGTTATGATTTCTTTCAAAGAAAGAAGAAGGTGGTGTCATCATGAATCTATTGTTTGTATTATTTTTATTTGTGGCGCCAAGTTTAGAAAAATACTTTTCATATGACTTGCCCAAAGAAAAAAAAGCCCTTGTGATCGGTATAGATGGCTTACGTCCAGACTCAATGACTCACGCAAAAACCCCCAATATAGATTTCCTTATAGATAATGGGTCTGTCTCTTTTAATGCTTATGCTGGTGGCAATCTTGGAACCGAAACTGAACAGGTTACATCAAGTGGTCCTGGCTGGTCCTCAATATTGACTGGAGTATGGACCAACAAACATGGCGTTACAGACAACAGCTTTAAAAATCAAAACTACAAAGAGTATCCGCATTTTTTCAAAAGAATAAAAGATTTTGATCCAAATTTATACCTAGTTTCATTTGTGCAATGGACACCAATACATACACATATCCTTTCAGACGCTGACGAATTTGGCAACGGCAGTGATGAGTATGTCTCTGAAATGGGAGCAAAAAGCATCAAGACCGGCAAGTCAGATGTTGTTTTCTTGCATTTTGATGATGTGGATCATGCTGGACATGCTTACAGATACGGTAATGATTATCCTGAATATATAGCATCAATTGAAAAAACAGACAAACTGATTGGTTTTGTATTAGATGAAATCAGAAAAAAGGAAAAAGAGGATTGGTTAATTGTTGTTACGACTGACCATGGAGGAATAAATTACGGACATGGAGGGCAATCGATTGATGAGAGAACTATATTTTTCATTAGCTCTGGAGCCGGGCTGCCTATAAAAACATTTGACAAAGGGCCTGGCATGACAGCTGTTGCACCAACTGTTTTTCGCCACTTGGGCATAACTATAAAACCTGAATGGGGCTGGGAATCTAAACCTTTCCCAAGCCTAGAGAAAGGAGAAAGAGATGAATAAAAAAATACTTATTGGGCTAACTGCATTTTTACTTATATTTACCAACTGCAAAAACCAAAACACAACAGATGAAAACCAACTTGCATCACTTGCAAAAGCTGCAGAAGCAACAGACAGGCCTAGAGATCCATGGGTTTTCAGGTCTGTCCTGAACGAAAAACCAAGAATGATAACAATTGCCTTGAATGAAAGACTATGGGTGGCATACGACACCAAGTATGGAAGCATCTACAAGGCTTGGTATGGTGGCGTGAATTTCAATGGAGCTGTATACACAACATCTCATGGCCCCCAGCCTACCAGCCAAGGTTCTTCTTACATAAATGGATTGGAAGACAGCAGTGTTTGGTATTTAAATGGTCAAGAAATTGAAGATAAAGATTTTTCCTTTAAGGGTTACTCATTCCTTGATGATGCTGTTGTGCTAAGTTACGAAATCAGCAGTTCTGAATCTGAAGTTATAAAGATTTTGGAAAGGCCTGAAGTGGTGATTACAAAATCAGGATCACTTGCATTAAAGAGAATTTTTGAGGTTCAAGGTGCTCAAGATATAAAAGTTGAACTTGAAACACCAATCCAGTCAACCTTGGACGCAAATGGCTTAAGCATAAACTCCCCTTATACGCTAGAGCAAACATCCACATCCTCATATGAATGGGGAGAAAAAATAAACTACATTGCAAAAATACAACTGAATAAAAACAAGAGAACAACAGTAACCACTTTCTTCGACCTTAGGGTTGGAGAAGAAGGAGCTGCAAAAGAAGAAGTCAAAAAAACAGTGCCTTTAGACCCACAGGCAAACATCAACTTTTCAAATAAGAAAATAAATATAGACGGTCAGGTTGACGAATCATGGCAGTCTGAAGAATACCTAAAGATAGATAATCTTATATATGGAGAAAACGAAATCGAAGGTGCCTTTAAGATGCTATGGGACAATGAATTCTTGTACATACTTCACAAAATAACAGATGATAATGTAACCGAGCTTGATGGTGTTGACTTTTTCATCGACTCAAGAAGAGAAAGAGGGTCTGAGTATGACTCAAATGATTCATACTACTCTCTAATAATGGAAGATTTGGCAAAGCTTGATGTCTCCAACACAAAAACCAATGCAAAGGTTATCGTGAGGCAAAATGATGAAGGGTATGTTGTTGAGTCGTCAATCCCATGGTCTGACCTAAACGTAAGTCCTTTCGATGGGATGAAAATGGGGTTTTCAACACATCTCAACAATGTTGGTTCAAGCACGAGCTCTAAATACTCTTGGAAATCAGTATCAAATGACCTTTTCGAAAATCCTGCATCATTTGCATCAATAAAGCTAGTTGATCCAAAAAACAATTCAATAGAAACAAATGCTGAAGGTTTCGCAAAAGGCATACTTGTAAATATGTACAAGGTTGGCGTATCGCTTTCGAATGTTCCTGAAATAGCTGAAAACCAAAATCCAAACATATCAAAAATAATGCCTAGCTTAGATCATCTTGCTAAAAGAGGAAGTTTTCATGGGATTGATGACAGCTTTGTGATTAATGCCAAAGCTTTTGTTAACATTCAAGAGAAAGGCGAATACGAATTCAGGATAACAAGCGATGATGGGTCAAAGCTTCACATAAACAATGAACTACTAATAGAAAATGACGATCTTCAAGGCCCAACTCCAAAAAACGGAAAGGTCACTCTTGATATAGGTATGCATGAAATATTCATCGAACATTTTGAAAACACTGGTGGGGAAGCTCTTTTATTAGAGTGGAAGAAACCCAACTCATCAGAATTTGAAACGATTACAAAAGAAAATCTGCTTGTGAGAAGTGACAGCATCATGGAAACAGATGATGAGATCAAGGATGTAATAATAAAAAGCCCCATAAGCACTGGAGTGAAGAAAGCCATTCCTGGAGATGGTAGCATTCTGACTGATGTCCATCCAAGCTATGACCTGTTTACAGCTAGACCTGAAACCTTTGAGCCAAAGGTTGGCGGAATGGACTGGCTTCCTGACGGAAGGCTGATCATCTGCAATTGGGAACCTGATGGTGGAGTCTATATTCTTGATGGCATACAGGGCGATGATAGAGAAAAGATAACTGTCAAAAGAATAGCGGCAGGATTGGCAGAGCCGTTAGGTGTCAAGGTTGTTGATGGAAGAATATTCATTCTACAAAAGCAAGAGCTGACCGAATTGATAGACCATGATGGTGATGAACTAATCGATGAATACAAGACAGTTGCAAATGGCTGGGGAGTAACATCGAACTTCCATGAATTTGCATTTGGGCTTGTCTATAAGGATGGGTATTTCTACGGAACACTTGCAACAGCCATAAATCCTGGAGGGGCAAGCACGCAACCCCAAAACCATGACAGGGGAACTGTCGTCAAGATATCAATGGATGGGGATTATGAATTCATAGCAAGAGGCTTGAGGACACCAAATGGAATCGGTCTTGGTGTTGATGGTGAAATATTCGTTGCAGACAATCAAGGTGACTGGCTGCCATCATCAAAGATAGTCCACATAAGCGAAGGTGCATTCCTTGGAAACAGGAGCGTGAGACCTGAAATAGATATTAATCTTGAAGAGAAACCACCCTTGGTTTGGCTTCCCCAAAACGAAATTGGAAATTCACCAAGCACCCCAAGCATACTCAATGATGGGCCTTATGCGGGACAGATGATGCATGGTGAAGTGACGCATGGAGGGCTCAAAAGGGTCTTTGTGGAAAAGGTGAACGGTGAGTACCAAGGTGCCCTATTCAGGTTCACGCAAGGTTTGGAGGCAGGAGTAAACAGGCTCACAATCGGTCCGGACGGAGGAATCTACATAGGCGGAATCGGCAATGGCGGAAACTGGGGGCAGGCAGGAAAGAAATGGTTTGGCTTGCAAAGGCTCAAATACAACGGCAAAACAACATTCGAGATGCTTGCAATAAGAATCAAGAACAACGGAATGGAAATTGAGTTCACCGAACCGCTTTCGGAAACTTCAGGAAACAATCCTGAAGATTATGCAATACAGCAATTCTGGTACAAGCCAACCGAAAAATACGGGGGGCCAAAAATGGATCTTGAAGACATTGAGGTCAAATCAGTGACAATTGACGAATCAAGGACAAAAGCATTCTTGCAGATTGAAGGGCTTAAGGAAGGCCATGTGGTCTACTTCAAGCTCAACAGCCACATTAAAAACAATGATGGCGAGAGGCTCTGGACAACAGAGTCTTGGTACACGCTCAACAACATGCCACTTATAAAACAAGGAGAAAAAAAATGATTAACTTATTGCTTATAGCTTTACTGGCAGAACCATGGATAACCCTATTCGATGGTGAAACCATGAACGGATGGAGAGGCTTCGGGAGAGATGATGTCCCCAAAGGATGGACTGTTGAGGATGGCGCAATACATTTCACGCCAGGCATAGAGGGTGGAGACATCATCACTGTCGACAAGTTCTGCGACTTTGAACTCGAAGTCGAATGGAAGATATCAAAGAACGGAAACAGCGGAATATTCTTCCGTTCCACGGAAGATTATGGCGTCCCTTGGCAGACAGCTCCAGAATACCAGATCCTTGACAACACGGGACACTGGGACGGAAAGAGCGAATACACGTCAGCAGGTTCAAACTATGCCCTGCACAAGCCTGTAATGGACATGACAAAACCGGTTGGTGAATGGAACCAGGCAAAGATCATTGCGAAAGGCAATCATGTTGAACATTGGATGAACGGCATGAAAATCGTAGAATATGAACTGCATTCGGAAAGCTGGAACAAGCTGGTTTCCGAAAGCAAGTTCAACTCAATGGCAGATTACGGAAAAAGGGATTGCGGTCACATCGACTTCCAGGACCATGGCGACAACGTCTGGTACAGGAACATCAGGATCAAGCCGCTTATCGACAAGCATGGCGCGACAACACCGATCCCGCAAGAGGACCAATGGGCCCAGCCCTGGTGGCCATTGAGGCATATAGAGAAACTCCAGTACATCCAGGCAAACAGCGACAGGGAGCTTGTTTTCATGGGTGACTCAATCACCCATGGCTGGGAAAACCCCGGCATCAATGACATATGGCAAGAGGCCTTTTCCGAATACAAGCCGTACAACATCGGCTTTTCGGGCGATAGGACAGAGCATCTGCTTTGGAGGATCCAAAATGGCGAGATGATGGGACTCAACCCAAAGCTTTCAGTGATCATGATCGGAACAAACAATTCACATGGCGGACATGGCCCTGAATTGATCCGTGATGGGATAGAAAAGATTGTCAGAACCCTTAGAGACATGTTCCCGGATATGAAAATATTGCTTTTGGGGATATTCCCATGTGGAGAGAAGCCAGACTACAATCCGGATTTTGACTGGCTTGAGAAGGGGACGCAGCCAAGGAAGGTGAATGAGGCCACAAATGCAGAGATTCTCAAATTGGCTGATGGCAAAATGGTACACTACCTTGACATCGGAAAGAACTTCATGGAAGATGACGGATTGACAATATCATCTGAAATCATGCACGACTTCGTTCACCTTACCGAAAAAGGATACCAGATTTGGGCTGATTCAGTAATTGAAAAAATTGAAGAAATAACAAAGGAAAACTAATAATTTTCTGGTAAGAAAAAGTTCATATCTGAACTCTCTTCAATAACCCTCTGTCTATTAAGCACAGGAAATGCTGTAACATCAAGATTAAATTTAACACCTGAAATTTCATCTGGGATATTTTTGTCTTGAATCCAGCTTGTTCAATACCTAGATCCAAACCGCCGCAACCAGCAAAAAGGCCTATATGGGTTAATTTACTCACTGGCTAAAAAAATAATTCTCAAATACAGGATAATCTTTTAGTTCATTTTCTACTGAATCAGAAACAGGAACTCCCCAATATTCAAAGAATGGGGCAAGATTATGCTCTGTTTCCATTGAAAGGTATTTGACGAACCAGTCAATCTTCTCAAAGTTGTCCTTTGGCCTTGTCGTGAATGTCATATACCTTTGGAACATCCTTGTGTATGGTTCCCATCCAAAAGCCTCCTTGACCATCAGCATCGTTTCAAGCGCAACCCAGACATTCCAGTTTTCAAGCTTTGCTCCATTCTCAAAATGCTTCCTTCTCCTCTCTTCTCTGGCCTCAGGGCTTATCGCACTATGGCCGCCATCTTCCATGCCAACAACTTTCTCCAGGACATAAATGCTGAAGAGGTTGCAGGATGTTTCAGTCGTTCCGTCAAGCACCCAATCCATCCATTGGTGGTTGTGGCCCAACTCATGGAAAAAACCCCAATCGCCTTGTGTTGAAAGCCTTTCATAATTGACAAGGTTTGCAGCAACGCCTTCCGTATAGGCCATCATCGGGTACCCGGAATGCATCCATCCCATGGATATCTCATCATCTATCGCTATCC
This sequence comes from bacterium, assembly GCA_002716355.1. GTDB lineage: Bacteria > UBP7 > UBA6624 > UBA6624 > UBA6624 > UBA6624. The sequence continues at coordinate 216,511 of PBAU01000003.1, forward strand.
TTTCAGCTCTCGCCCTACTCTCTCTATCAAATCCAGCAAGGTCGGCATCGGCATCAAGCACCCTATCCCAAAACTCCATCAGCCGGATTGGGTCTTCCATATTCCTCACATGTGTTGAGCGAAGCGTCAATATCATCTTGCTTGTCTCCAATTCAGCCCAAGGTGCAGGGTTCTTGCTGTGCTCTTCAATCCATTCCTCATTTGTCATCTCACCCAAGACAAAATGGGGAGCTTTCACTGCGTTTGAGACAGTCACCTCAAAATCGCCAAGAGTGCTTCCTGTTGGGATAAGCATGTATATCAAACCTCCATATTTATTGTGGAATTCAATTGAAGCCATGTTCCTGGAAATCTTCCTGACATCCTCCTTAACCAATTCCTTTCTGGCCGTAACAATCGGATCCCTTTTAGGGTTTTCCTTTCTTGAAAGATCATCAAGATGGACACCTATAAGAACCTTCACTCCTTTGTTAAGCACATCCACTGGAACAGTGACCATGATCTTTTCACCTGGAACTGCATACATGCCAGTGCTTTTCATCTCGTCACGCCATGGCTGACCATAAGCGTATTGCCAATGGGGCTGTTCAAAATCACCATTAACGATCAATGTCTTTGATGTTCTCTCACTTCCTTCAGGAACATCTCCTGGGAAATTCAGGTTTTCAAAACCCATCAAAAACAAAACAACAAACAAATAAATATTTCTAACTTTCATAACCATTCTCCTATCTTAACTTTTTCTTTATAAACACCGCCAATTTGCGAAACGGTCAATCCGGAAATGTTCTTTGCGATATTGCAGCACTGCTCGATCCCAAGACCTTGCGTCAAGCCATAAAGGAAACCACCAGCATACGCATCACCTGCACCTGTTGTGTCCACAGCCTCAACCTCCTTTATGCCAACAGAAACAATTTCACCCTTGTGGAAAACCTGTGATCCCTTGTTGCCCTTCTTCATCACAACCGTCTCAAGGCTTGCCCTTTGCATAAGACTCTCAACAGAATCGATTCCGAACTTGGAAAAGAAAGCGTTTGACTCATCCTCATTCAAGAAGATTATGTCTGCATGGCCAGAAACCAATTCCCATAATGTATCACCAGTTGAATCAATCACTATCTTGTCTGAAAGATCAAAGGACACAAGGCCGCCATTCCTTTTCACTTCAGACATTGCATCCTTTACTGCATTTTCGTTTGGCTTGTTCATAACCGTGTAGCCTCCAAAATGGCCTATCTTGGTGTTTGAGCATTGTTTCATGAAATTTTCCATTTGGTAAGGCTGGTCTGCCACACCATAATGCACGACAAGCGTCCTTTCAGCCAGTGGCGGAGTTATGAGGCATAGGCATTTTCCCGTGGAGCCCTGCTCTGATGTTTTGATGTCATGGGCTCCGCAAAGCTTGTCGAATCCTGAAGAGTACATCTTGCCGAACTCATCGTTGCCGACAGTGCCGTTGTAAAGGGCATTGCCTCCCAGCAAGCCAACAGTTGCAATGGTGTTTGCCACAGAACCTCCGCTATCGGTTTTCATGCCATATGTTTTTGCAGCCTCAAAGACCTTCTCCCATTGGCTGTTGTCAACAACCGACCAATCGCCATCCTTCATCCCAAAGCTTTCAAGAAGGCTGCTGTCGGGAAGCTCTATCAAGACATCCATCAATGCATTTCCAACCCCTATGACGTCATATTTTTTCATAAGGGCAATCCTACTTTTTCAGCAAAGGCAGACAGCTGTTTTGGAACGCTTGCCTCAAAGATGCAATCCTTGCCTGTTTCTGGATGCACAAACTGAAGCCTTTTTGCAACAAGCGCAAACCCATCCCAATCAATCCCTGCTGATTCCCTTTTGGCTTTCCTTCCTGAATAAAGGTCATCATTGACTATCGGGAAACCTGATTCAGAAAGATGGACACGGATTTGATGGGTCCGCCCGGTTTCCAGGTTCAATTCAACCAATGAAAAGCCATTTCCCTCATTGGTTGAGCTTACATGCGTGACAGCATCCCTTCCCTCTTCCACCCTTGTTGTGAATTTCTTGCGATTCTTCGGATGCCTTGCTATTTTTGTAGATATGGTTTTCGGCAAGTTGACTGATTCACCTGCGACAATCGCAAAATATGTCCTTTTCACTTTCCTATTTCTGATCATCTCCTGCAAGTCATGATGCGTCTTCTCTCTCTTTGAAACAACCATTAAGCCATGTGTTCCCCTGTCAAGCCTGTGAACCAGCCCTTCTCTGTATTTTTCTCCCGGCAATTCGCCAAACCTGTGCTTCAGTCCTTCTGCCAGTGTCAAGCCTCTTGTCCCTGCTCCAGAATGGCAGACAACACCCCACGGCTTTTCAACAATAGCCAAGAAATCATCCTCATAAACAACCTCGAAATCAACATGGCCTATTTCCCTCTCTTGTGGCTCGTTGTTAAGTTCAGGCCATGAAAACACGTCTCCAACATTTACTTTGGAGCTTGGCTTGAGAACTTTATTTCCATTCACTGTGACCTTGCCGCCCTTTATTTGCTCTTTGGACCACGATCTTGAAGAGCCGGTTGTCTTAGATATGAGCACATCTAGCCTCAATTCCTCATTACTGACCTTTTCTCCTGCGGAGAATATCAAATTAGAATCTGTATCCTTAGTCATGAATGATAAGTATACATACAAGCCAATCAATAATGCATTGGTGGAAGCCTATATCAACAATGAACTGTCATCAATTTTTGATTCAAACCCTAGCAACAAAGATGATTGGGCAAGAAAGGCGAAAGAGCTTCAAGGTGAAGAGTCAAGAATCGACTGGACAGATGCAGACAATTTGAATTCCAAAATACAACTGGAAACCCCCTCAAAAACAAAATTCAAGATACACTGCGGGCAACAGATCAGGCTTCTTTGCGGACCTGTTTTCCTTTATTACAAATGCCTGACCACCCTTGGCATAAAAAGGAAATTGAAAAAATGGGGAATCGAGGCCGGAAGCATTTTCTGGTCAGAAAACGAGGATGACGATTGGGATGAGTTGAGAAAATCAAGATGGCTCTCAAGAGATCTTCAATTAATAAAAACAAGCCTTAAAGGGTCAAAAGAAAAAAGGATGATGAACCAATACAGCTACAGTGAACCTTCAGATTCACTTTCAGAAATCTTGAATCATGACCATGATTGCACATGGTCAAGACCTTTCATCAAGAACATGAAAGAATCCTTTGAAGGCAAAAGCTTTGTTTCTGCAAATGAGAAATACCTTACAGAGAACTATCTGAAAGAGCTTGAAATGAGCTTTGTCCCTTCAAGCCTGGAAAGCATAAAGGAATCCGGATCAAGAATCCTCGCAGAGTTTGTTAATAAACATAAGCAGATAACCGACTCAATCATCAAATCACATAAAAAGATGAAAGGGCTTGGTTTTGACATATCCTTCAAAAGCAATCCATCAAAACTGAATGTCTTTGAGCTTGGACAGGGAAAAAGATACAGGATAAACATAGAGGGAGACTTTGCTGTTAGCGAGTCTGGCAAAAAATGGAGACTGGATGAATTGGGTAAAGATATAGAAAAACATCCAGGTTCATTCGGTCCTAACGTTGTTTCCAGAACACTTATAAAAGATTACGTGTTCAATGGAATTGCAGTTGTTGTAGGGCCAGGGGAAATAGCATACAGGTCTCTTTTTCAGGAAGTTTACGATATCCTAGGGGTCACAAGACCGATCATCATACCAAGATACTCAGCATCAATAGTTCCAGAAAAATACTCAGAACTCATTGAGATAATCAATGATTTCGAACTGATTAAAAAAGACCCAAAGAAAGCAGTTGAGAAATATGGAATTGAAAAAAACAAAGAGCTTTTTGAAAGCTTCAATCAGTTCCAGGATGACATGAATCAAAAATCAAAACCATTCCTTGAAGATTTATCCAAGAAGATACCATCGATAAAACCATTGTCTGAAAGGGTTTCCAAGCAGATATCCTCCCCGTTGGACAAGCTGAAAGGTCAAACATTCAGGGAGATTGAACCTCATGCATTCAACCAAATAAATGAATTGAGGAAAATAATGTGGCCGGAAGGAAAATCGCAAGAAAGGATGCTAAGCCTACCGGCAATCGAATACCTTTTCAGCAAAAGCATGAAAGAATATGAACTATTGGAGAAATTTGAAAAATGCAAAGACCGAAAATTGATAATCTACCGTTAAATCCATTAGAGCCAGGATTGGATCTTTTGGCGATTGGAGCGCATCCAGACGATATTGAACTCTCCTGCGGCGGCATTTTGGCTAAATCAGCCAAACTTGGACACAGTACAGGCGTGCTTGATTTAACGAGAGGGGAAAAAGGAACAAGGGGAAATAAAGAAATTCGTCAAAAAGAATGTGATGAAGCAGCAAAAATTCTCAACTTGAAAATTAGATTAAACATGGAATGGCCTGATGCTTCAATACATGATACCGAAAAAAACAGAAAAGAGCTCGCCTATGTCATAAGGATTCTTAGACCTAAGCTAGTCATTACACATCACTGGAACTGTAGGCATCCAGATCATATTGGTGCAAGCAAAGTTGTCGAAAGAACATGTATGCTTTCAGGATTGAAAAAATACCTAAATGAAGATGAGCAGGCACCTCCAGAATGGAGACCTGACAGGGTTTTGTTTTTTGGAGGTTGGCACAACAAACACCCAAGTGCAATTGTTGATATTACAGAATATTTCAACCAAAAACTAAAAGCTGTTTTTGCACACAAAAGCCAATTCTTCAATGAGGATTCACCTGATCCTGAAACCTTGCTTTCTGACCCGAAGTTTGAATCCTGGATGCATCAAAGATCCAGATATTGGGGTCAAAAGATAGGAAAGGAGTACGCAGAACCAATAACATGCAAGGGTGAAATACCATTAAATGACCCTGTTGAAACTTTTTTAAACGCTCCTTGGTAAAGAAACCTACAGTATTCATCACCTGCCATCCAACTGCGGGTGGATCAGGAATCATCGCAACTGAACTTGCTGCAAACCTTGCTGCAAACGGGGCAAACACCCATCTTTTCTCTTATGGTGAACCTTTTAGGTTTTCATCTCTAGAGGATTCAAGTGTCACTGTTCATAAGCCAAAAGATCTCAACTATCCATTATTCAAAGAACATCATCCATATGCAATGACACTTGTTCAAAGCCTTCTTTCAGCTGCTGAAAAATCTCCACCAGACATACTGCATGCTCATTACGCTTTTCCTTTTGCTCTTGTCAACCATCTAGTTCAAAAAATACTCCTAAGAAGAAACATACCAACGAGAAACATCGTTACCCTTCATGGGTCTGATACGAACCTTTTAGGAACAGACCCTGCTTACGGTCAGATAATCAAAGATTCTTTGGAAATGTCAGATTCAATTACTGCAGTTAGTGAATCTCTCGCACTGGAAAGCTATGCAACATTTGATTTAGATAAAAAAATAAAAGTTATAAATAATTTTGTAGACACTGAAAGATTCACACCAAACAGAAAATCTCATCCAGCCATTGCTGCCGCAAAGTCAAGAGGAGAAAAGGTTGTTTTGCATATTAGCAATTTCAGAAAAGCAAAAAATCCTCAACTTGTAATAAAAACATTTACTGAAATTGCAGCGTTGACTCCATCAAAATTAATATTGGCAGGTTCTGGTCCTGAATTAGAGAAATGTATAGACCTTGCAAAGAAAACAGGTATAAAAAACCATGTCGAAACATTGGGTGAAATCAAAAACATAGAAACTGTTTATCCTCATGCAGATGTTTTGCTCAATCTTAGCACCATTGAATCTTTTGGCTTAACAATCCTTGAATCTTTGTCATGTGGGGTTCCTGTTGTTGCAACAAAAGTTGGAGGAGTGCAAGAAGTATTAGGCCAAAAAGGAGATTTCTTCAAAACAACATCAAGCAAGAATCCAAAAGAAATAGCTAGGTTGGCACTCTCTGTAATCGGAAAAGGAAGGTTTCAAGCCAGACAAAGAGCAAAATTCTTCAGCAAAGAAAAGATAATAAAAAACTATCTTGATCTTTACGAAAAAGCATTAGCTAAAAATTAATATTCAGGAATCTCTGAATCTATCTCTCTAGACCAAGCAAGAATCCCGCCTTTTAGATTATTAACATCTAAAAAACCTGCACTCTTCAAAAAATTTACGACATTGGCAGACCTCATTCCAGACTTGCAATAAACAACAATTCTCTTTGATGGATCAATCTCGTTTAACCTTTTTGGAATTTCATTCATGGGGATCCAATGCGAATTTTCTATTTTAGCAATGGCTACCTCCTCTTTTTCCCTAACATCTAAAAGAACATGCTCTTTTTTGTTTTCCCTGTAAGCAAAAAGATCACTTACTGTAATCTCATTGACAGCATTGAGTTCAAACCCTAAAGGAGAACCACAAAAAAACTCATAATCTATTAGATCTTTTATAGATGGATTTGATCCACATAATTTACAGTTTTCATCTTTTCCCAGCTTCAAATGCTTCATCTCCATTGTCAAAGAGTCAAATATAGCGACTTTTCCTACAAGCGGCTCCCCTACTCCGGTTATTATTTTTATTGCCTCTAGAGCCTGTATGCTTCCTATTATTCCAACATGTGCACCCATAACCCCAGCGTCAGCACAACTTGGAACCTCTCCTGGTTTTGGTGGTTCTGGAAACATGCACCTATAACAAGGACCCTCATCATGGCAAAAAACTGAGACTTGCGCGTCAAAACGAAAAACAGATGCATGTACATTTAATTTATTTGTTAATCTGCAAGCGTCATTAACTAAATACCTTGTTGGAAAATTATCCGAACCATCCAGGATAATGTCATAACAACCAATAATTTCTTTTGCATTAGAAGAGTCTAGCTTCAAGTCGTGTACCTCAACATCAACATTGGGATTAAGGTTTTCAAGATGTTTTTTTGCTGCTTCTGTTTTCTTGAATCCCAAATCTTTAACACTGTACATAACTTGCCTATGCACGTTGGAAAGGTCAACTTTGTCAAAATCACATATTCCCAACTTTCCTATTCCAGCAGAAGCCAAATATATTGAAGCAGGGCTGCCAAGCCCACCTAGACCAATAATCAAAACGGATGCATTTTTTAATTTTTCCTGACCTTGTTTGGATATTTCAGGAATCGCCATTTGGCGACTGTAACGAATCAGCTCTTCCTTAGAAAAATCACCAATCATTTTTGTTTGAGTCTTGTCTGATAGCAGCAGCTCTTAATCTCTCTCTTGCCAATTCTGCACTAGCCTGTCTAGTAGTCAGTTTATCATCTGCTTCAACTCTTGAAAAAATCTCATCTAGGCTTTCGGCTATTTTGCCAACTTTTTCTAATGCCAAATTCTCATTCCATGATCCATTCCTCTCCAAATCAACATTTATCAAACCACCTGCATTAATAACATAATCAGGAGAGTAAAGTATTCCGTTCCTCTTCAAGCTAAGAGCGTCTTCTTTCTTTGCAAGCTGATTGTTAGCTGCACCTGCAACAACCTTGCATTTAAGCAAAGGTATCGTGTGGCTATTTAAGGTTCCACCTAGAGCACAAGGGGCATAAACATCTATATCTTGAAGCATCCATTCATCTGCATTGCAAGCTTTACACCCAAGTTCAGAAACCGCTTTTTCAACCATTTCTTTGTTTATGTCTGTAACTACAACACTTGCACCAGCATTCCTTAACTTTTGAATCAAGCTCCAGCCAACATGCCCAATACCCTGCACAAGAACTTTAACATCATCTAGAGTCTTTCTTTTCAGTTGATGCTTGACTGCCACTTGCAAGCCTAAAAAAACACCCTGAGCTGTAAAAGGTGAAGGGTCTCCGGATCCACCAATCTCGATTGGAAGACCAGTTACATGACTTGTCTCTTTTTTGACAGCAACCATATCATCAACAGAAGTTCCAACATCCTCAGCTGTAATATAAGAGCCACTTAAAGATTCAACCGCCTTTCCAAAAGCAGAAAACATTTGCTTTCTTTTTTCTTGATCAGTTGGAGCAGGACCTAAAATTACTGTTTTGCCGCCCCCTAAAGAAAGGCCTGCGCATGCAGCTTTGTAAGTCATACCTCTACTCAATCTCAAGACATCAGTCAAAGCTTCATCCTCATTTTGGTAGGTCCATAATCTAGTCCCTCCAAGGGCTGGACCCAATAAAGTATCATGAATTGCAATAATAGCCCTAAGGCCAGTCGCCTCATCATTAAAAAAATGCACACCGTCATGATTCTTGTGAGACTCTTTTCCAAAAACTGTCATAACCAAAAACTCCTTAAAAAACTTAATCCTCAACCAAAAATATTTTTCTTACCCAAATACTTGAAGGCTCTGCCTTCATAAAGGAAGACAGCGCTGAAGAAGATTCTATCGGAAGGCCCACCTTTAATGCATCTATTTTTTTTCCAAGCCTGCCTTCAAAGGCCAATAACATATCTTGAATAATTGAAAAATTACCTTCTTCTTCCGGATGGATGGCGCATAGGTTTGTATTCCATAATTTAATACCTTCAGACCATAAAGAAATATGCAGCAAGCCAACTAGCTTATTATTTCTATATGCCCCTACGGGAGCAACATGAGAATCACAAAGCTTAGACCAGTAATTAAAAAAAGTTTCTTTTTCCTCTTTTAAGCCTGCTCTTTTTTCTCTTGACCTTATATTTTGTAAATTTGCCAAAGAATAAACTGCTTCAAAATCTCCAATATCCAAAGAAGAGACAGAAGAGCTAGCGCTAATTGGAAAAAGTGTGTCTGTGAAATCAAATACAAATTCACAAACATCCCCAACATCAATCAAATTGTCTACAACATTATGCATTCTTGGAGCAGGAGCCGCACAAGTTATCCAACATTTCCTGTCTGGATTAAGCATACTCCATGCTTCTTCAAGTTCAAATTGTGTTAAATCTTGCCCTCCCCAAAAATGAATGGAATCAGTGCCATTTACAGAACGTCTACCACAAAGAAACCTTGGTTTCTCTTTTGCATCTAGAAAGAAATCCCATTCATGACTTTTCCACCTTTCCAAAAGCGAGACCTTTTTTTTCTCTTCAGAATACCTGTTCCAACCCGGAAACGGTGCTGGCAAATTGCTAATATCAAAATTCTTCACAATATTCTTCCCCTTGTTGAATAAATTGGATCTTTCCAATTTTTAATTGAACCATCTTTTAAGCATCTTTTTATCTCTTTGATCCCATCAGGAATGGAATACCTTGATTCGTAATTCCAATTTTTTTTAATCTTCTCAAAAGAAACCTTATAACTTCTTGCATCTCTATCTACGGGATGAATATTTATGTCAACACCTTCTATCTCCTCTCCAAGTAAATAAGCAATCTGCTTTACTTTTAAGTTTTGAGCAGTTGAGCCAACATTGAAAACACCATTCACCTTGTTCTTATCGAGGGTTATAGCCATGAAAAATGCCCTGGCTGCATCCTTCACATCAAGAAGCGGCCTCCATTGGTCTCCACCAAACAGCATTACTTTTCCATTTTGAAAAGCATGGCAGGTTAACAGGTTAACAACAAGATCACATCTTGTCCTGCCTGAAGCTCCAAACAAAGTGCTTAACCTCAAAGCGCACCCTCCCTCAAGAGACAAAACATCATCTTCAGAATCAAGCTTGGTTCTCGCATAAAGTGTTAAAGGGTTTGGTTTCGAATCTTCATCCACCATTCCGTCTTGAGCTCCATAAACAGAACAGGAACTTGCAAAAGCAAGCCTGCTTATTCCAAATTCCTTGCAAATCTTAACTATATTTTTTGTAGATTCATAATTGTCTTGAGCGCATTTTTTTGGATCAAGATCACAGCTAGGGTCCCCACTTGTGCCAGCAAGGTGAACAACTGAATCAGAGCCTATTGCACTTTTTTTTAAAAGTTCTAAATCTCCAACATCACCCTCAATTAAATCAATCTTGCTAAGATGTTTTCTAATTCCATAGTCTCCATAAGATAAATCATCAAGGATAGTAACAGAAAAACCTTTCTTCAAAAGCAAAGGCACCAAAGAGCTTCCAATATAGCCTGCACCACCAGTAACAAGAACCTTTCTCAAGTTTAAAAAGGGCCCTCCCAGGAACCTCCAGGATCGATTAAACCCATGGTCATCCTCTCCCCTCCATCAAGAACAGTAAACCTATAACCTTTTTCCCTTTGGTCACTAGGCTGCATTAAATTCCCCTCTTCAAAAACACCTACAGACAAAAAGAATTCCCTTCTTAGGAAAGGTAATTTTTGTATTCTGTATTTATACTTCCAAGGACCATCTCCAGGTATTGAAACTGTGTGTAATATAGGGCCTATTAACGATTGTCCATAATCTCCATGAAACTGAATGGCTATAACTGCTGTGCTATCTTTGATTGGAGCTCTTGATCCAAGCTCTATAACTAGTTCCATCGGCTCTCCATGCCTGAAGAGATGAGTTTCACTTCCTGTTGCATCTAAAAATTTCACATTATCAATTGCAATAGGGCCATCTCCCCATCTTTGTATCCCTTCCTTGGTCCTAGTCAAATCTCCACCAGAAACAGCCAATCTTTCCCTGTACCTATCCAATATTTGGTGCTTGTCTCCAAGGCCTTCTATCTTCCCATCCTCTAGCCATAACAATCTTTCTGAAAAATATCTAATTATGGTTAAGTTATGACTTACAAAAACTATAGTTTTCCCTTCTGCTTTAAGTTCATTTAGTTTCGTAAAGCATTTTTGCTGAAAAGACAAATCACCAACCCCTATAACTTCATCCAATAAAAAAACATCGGGATCAAGTGCTATGGCTATTGAGAAAGCCAAACGCAAAACCATACCCATTGAATATGTTTTTATTTGAGCATCGGCAAATTTTTCCAATTCAGCAAATTTAAAAATAGAATCTTCTTTTTCTTTGATATCCTTCCCACTCATTCCTAGCAAGGAAGCATTTAGATGAATATTTTCTCGACCAGTTAACTCTGGATGAAAACCAGCACCAAGCTCTAGTAAACTTGCAACTTTTCCTCCAATTTCAATAGAGCCAGAATCAGATGCATAAATGCCTGCCAAAAGCTTTAATAATGTTGATTTTCCAGCTCCATTTCTACCAATTAAGCCAATAATCTCTCCTGGCTTGATGCTTAAAGAGAGATCATCAAGAACTTTAAAGGAAGTTTTTTTACTCTTGATTCCAGCAAGCTTGTCTCGAAAACTCCTCTTTGAGCCTTGTGAAAAAGTTTTTACAAGATTTGAGACCTTTATCTCCCCTTGTTCTATTTTCGTTTTTTTCACGCTAGCCATTTCATATTTCCTCAGCAAATCTAGATTCAGATTTCATAAAAACACAATAACCCCAAACCAACAAAACCAAGCCTAGACCAAAAGCCATTGCAAGTGATCCAGGATTAGGGTTAGATAAATCCAAAAGAACGTCTCTATATCCTTTGATAACATGCGTCATTGGGTTAAGGTAATAAATTTGATGGATGATTTCAGCGCTTCTTTCATTCAGAAAACCTAAACTCTGAAATTTCTCTAATGTGGGAGGAGCATAAAGAACTGGGGTTCCGAAAAAAAGAACAGTCATGAATGTATTTGCAAGCTGCTCTGTATCTCTATAAAAAACATTCATTGTAGATAGCAACAAGCCAACACCAAGTGTTATCATGAGATGCAGTAAAAGTATAACTGGCAAATAAAAAAGCGGCAAAAGCTCAAGACCGGAACCATGATCTGGCCACCATTTAAGCAAACATGCCAAAATCAAAATCGCCAACATCATCAAAAAATGAACAGCTTCAGCTAATACAGAAGCCAAAGGCAAAACAATCCTTGGGAAGGCAACCTGCTTCAACAATCCTCCTGCTTGAACTATTGAAGGTGTTGATTTTGTAACACCTCCAGAAAAGAAATTGAAAGCAAATAAACCGATGATCAAAAGAAATGGATAAGTTGTTCCCCCCATTCCAAATTTGTCAGTAAGCAGAACCCCAAAAACAGCATAATAAACAAAAAACATTGTCAAAGGCTGTACAAGAGACCATAAAAAACCCAAGCCAGTATTCCTATACCTTAAACGAAGGTCTCTAAGGGTTAAATTTTTCAAAAGCTCTGTATATTCAAAAATTTTCATAAATTAAAAAACAACCCTCACACCGCCATCAGCCTTCCAGCTTAAATCACTAAAAACATAAATGTTTTTGGCATAACCAGAAAAATCATCTGATTTTATCAGCAGATCTCCCTCTATTGCAGAAATGTTAAAAAAATTTTCAAAAATCTTAACTGAAGCATTTTTAGAGGAAACCATCAGATCCTTAAAATACAAAGTGAACCCAGAGATTCTCAAAAATGAATTCTTATCATCTATATACATGAAAAAATCATCACCTTGAATGTCAAGAACATCATCCTTGAAAACATACTGAAAATACTCTAAATCAGATGAAGAAACAATGTCATTCGATTCATAATTCCAATAATAAAGAGGGGCTTTTGATTGAAAGGAAAAAAAATCACCTTTCAAGCTTGGTGAACCATACAAAAAAACATTTGAATCTTCAATGATAATTTTTTCTGCATTTAATGCATGATCCAAATAACTTGCTTGTTCAAAAGGGCCTTCTAATGTAATTTTTCCTGACTTGTCAAAAACCGCCTTGCCATATGAGTGAAAATTAAAAAAAGAAGCATTGACATCAACACCCTTTTCCATTACCATTCTTGACTTCAAAAAACTTCCTTCCGGGGCTGAAAAAAAATATTCATCTTTATAAGTGCCATTTAAGCCTTCAGAAAAAGCAAAAAAACCTTTTCCGTCTGATGAAACATAACAAGACTGTGCTTCAAAATCATTTCTGATTATTTGAATCTGGCTATTGTTTTCACATGATGCAATAAATGATCCATCGGCAGCCATAGAAACATTGCCATAACCTTTAATCAAGGTGTCCAAAAACAAAAAAAAATAAATCAATCTTTCTCTTGGATCCTTTTTTTAATGTTTTCAAGAATAGAAGCAGGAACCTGTTTTGAAAAATCTCCCCCCAGCAAAGCAACTTCTTTAATAAGCCTTGAAGAAACGAATGACCATTTTGAATCTGCAACCATGAATATGGTTTCGCACCCCTTTAGCAATTGACTATTCATTAAACTCATTTGCAATTCATACTCATAATCGCTAACAGCTCTCAATCCCCTGACTATCACACTGATTTCATTTTTTCTCATCCAGTCAGTTATCAAGCCGTCAACAACATGGACTTTAACCCTGTCAAAATCATTTCCTGAAAGCTCCTCACAAGCAGCAGATAATATCATTTTCTTTCTTTCTTCAGAGGAGAACCAACATTTTTTTGCAGGATTTTTTGCAATCAATACATGAACAACATCAAAACAAGAAACACTTCTTTTTAAAATGTTTAAATGACCCCTTGTTACAGGGTCAAAAGTTCCTGAATACACTACCTCTTTAGCCATTTTTAAAATTAAAAAAATTCAAACTTTCATTTCCATGTTCTATTTTTTGCACTAGGTCTAAATTGTAAAGCTTAGGCAATGATATTTTATTTGGCCATCTGCATACAAGCGTTGTCTGTTTTTTAACAAGATTTTGAGATGACTTTAAAACCTCACTGCCTAAATCTAAATTTTTAAAGGGCGGATCGCAACAAATGAGATCAAAAGACAAGCCAGACTCTTCTAAGGACTTGGGTAACGAACCGTAAACCATGCTGTACCTATCCTGTGAAACCTTCAGATTAATTAAATTTTCACGAATAACACGCTGGCTAGCAGTATCTTTTTCAAAAAAAACAACATGTTTTGCCCTATTGCTCAGCATGCTTATACCCCATATGCCACTACCAGCAAACAAATCAGCAACATTTTTTCCATCAAGATTATTAAACTTATCGGATATCACCTGTCTCCACCTACCAGTCAAAGGCCTTAAACTTGATCGTTGATAAAAAAACACCTTTCTTGAATTTAGCTCTCCACCATGTATCTTTAAATATTTTTTAATCTTTCTCATAATCTAATAGTATAATTATCTCCTTATGTCAAGAAAAGATCAAATAACCGGAAAACAAGGTAAAAGTGGGAATATCGTAAGTCACTCACACAGAAAGTCTAAAAGAAGATTTTCAATAAACTTAATTAAAAAAAGAGTTTGGGATGAAGAAAAGGGGCATTACGTCATATTAAGAGTTTCAAATAAAACACTTAGAACAATTAAGAAAAAAGGCCTTTCTTCAACAGTAAAAGATAATAGTTAGATAACCTTTATGGGCAAAAAATTCAAACATATTGAAAAGAAAATTACCCTGGTGGGAACAATAAGAAAGTACTCAAGACCTTTCTTTATAACAACAGGTTTAATTTTTATAGTTTCTATTTTTTGGAATTACGGTACAACATTTACAAAATCAACAAAAATCAGTGACGAGGCACTTCAGCAACAATTAGAAATTGCTCCATCGGTGGTTGACGGAGAGGCTGTTGATGAAAATTCAGTAAGCCGTCTTGTTGGTGCAAAAGTTCAACAATGGAGAATGCAAAATCCGTCTTCTGCTCCTGGCATCATGGATATGATTCAATTTAGGGTAGAAAGCATTGATGAGATAATCGAAAGAAAAGTTCTTTTGAATGAGGCAAAAATCCAAAAAATAAAAATTAAAGATAGCTCTATCTCCGAAAGGAAAGAGAGAGACCTAGAAAGTTTTTTCATAGAGAAAGATCAAGAAGGTAATTTTTTCGAAAAATTCAAAAATAGAAAAGAGGCAAAAAAAGCATTTTTCAACAGAATTTCATCATTAGGGATGTCTGAAACCGATTACTTAAACTTAATCAAAGAAGATTTAATGATTGAAGAGATTGAAGTTTCAATATCTATGACAGCACAATCTGAATCAGAAACATACAAAAAAGATGCTGAAAGCATGATTCAAAACATGCTAGATGAAGGAAAAGATCTTACTGAAATATCTCTTGAGCTAAACGGAAGGCTAGGAATAAGGACAATAGCAAGCAGATGGCTAACAAGATCTGAAGCAGATTCCTTAATGATTCCTTTTGAGGAATTGAACCAAGAAAAAATAGCAAAATATCAATCAGGCAATGAAACAATTTTCTCCAAAGGCCTTGAATACAGGGAAGCTTCTGGTAAAGACTATGAAGATTTTGTTAAATCAAAAAAAGATCAAAAAAATAAAGAAGTCAACCTTGAGCAAATTGCCGTGGAAGCAGATTACTCAAAAGATTATGAAGCAGTTCGTATCCAAAGCATACAAGTTTCAGCACCACTAAATGAATTTTACAGCGATATAAAAAACAAAATAACCTTGTCTCATGACATCATCATCAATGACAAAATTTATTCAATCTACAAAGACCTTTTGCTTGGTGATTATGACTCATCTGGAGCCAAAAGCTTAGAAAGCTCAAAAGAAGAAAATGCTAGGAATGAGTATCTTGCATTATGCGCATGGAGCTTTTTGCTAAAAAGCAAAATGTCAGAAACAGAAACAGATCAAGCTTCTTTGACTCAATCCCAATTATGCTCAACAAATCTTTTAGAGCTAGCCCCTTTTGACCCATACAACATCTTACTAGCAGCAAGAATAGAGCTCGAAGTCGGAAATCAAGAAAAAGCAATTAGCCTAATTGCAGAAGCTAAAGACTTTCGTGGGCAAAATTTAAACATATCCTTCCAGATATCCTCACTCTTTAGGGAGGCTGGAAATGAGGAAATGGCTCTTGCAGAAGATGAAGAAAGAAATAAAATAATAGGAAACCTAAACAATAAATTATTTTGAATAAAAAATATCACATACGAACTTTTGGATGCCAGATGAATACAGCCGATTCAGATTCAATTGCAGGAATGCTTGATGATTTTGGATTTGAAAAATCAACAGAAGAAAAAGCAGATATAGTTCTTTATAACACCTGTGCTGTCAGAGAGAAAGCTGAACAAAGAATGAGGTCTGAACTTGGTAGCGTAAGGATACGAAAAGAAAGCAATCCTGAAGTAAAAATAGGAATACTTGGCTGCGCTGCGGAAAGCTTAAAAGAAAAATTAGAAAAAGAAGAATGGATTGACATTGTGCAAGATGGGAAAAATCTTGAGAAAATGAAAGAAGCAGTAATGAAAATTCTTCCAGACGAATACGAAACCACTCAGGATTCTTTTGGCTTACATAGAAGTGGTGAGAATTCAGGAATGATACCTGTAATCAGAGGATGCTCTTATATGTGCTCCTACTGTATTGTTCCAAGAACAAGAGGCCTGCAAAGATCAATACCTTTAAAAGAAATACTAAAAGATGTCGAGCTATCTATTGAAAAAGGTTCAAAAGAAATATACCTACTAGGTCAAAATTTTCTTTCCTATGGCAGAGACCTTTCAAAAAAAACATCTCCAGAAGAAATGATATCTACCGTGCATGATTCATTTCCTGAGCTTAAAAGAATAAGGTTCCTAACAAGCCATCCTCACGACTTAACAAAAAACTTTCTGCAAACAATGAATTCCCTTCCGCGTGTTGCAAGATATCTCCATTTGCCATTTCAATCTGGAAGCGATACTGTTCTAAAGGCAATGAGGAGAATAACCACAAGGCAAACTGTTATTGAAAAATCACAATGGGTAAGAGAGATCTGGAAAGATGCGACTCTTTCCACTGATATCATTGTTGGCTTTCCGACCGAAACAGAAAAAAACCACAAAGAAACAATTTCCCTGCTTGAAGAGGTTCAGTATGATTTTGCATACTCTTTCCTATATTCACCGAGACCTCAAACTAAAGCATTCCCTCTAGGGGATCCAATACCTCATAAAGAAAAAGTTAAAAGGCTTTCCGAGGTAACAAAAGTTTTAAATTCAATCTGGTTTGAAAAAAATAAAAAATACCTAGGAAAAACAGTTGAAGTTTTAGTGGAAAACAAAGAAGGCAAAAGCGAAAATAGATGGACAGGCAGATCGGAAGGCTTCCATCTTGTTCATTTTGATTCAAACACAAATCCAATAGGCAAATATGTTAAAGTAAAAATCACAAAAACAGGATCAACGTTCCTTGGAGGAGAGCTTGTTTAAATTTTTTATTCTTTTGTTGCTGCCAATGCAGTTACAAGAGGCTCTTCAGTTACACCCTTCCGTTATCACTGCAAAAAAAAATGTTGAATTATCAGAATTGAATTTTGCACAATCTGAATATCAAACATTTTCACCTCTTTTATCAACAAGTGGGTCTCACAGCAACAATGAAAGCAGTGTAAATTTTGATACAAGTGAATCAAGCAGCCTTAATGCTTCAATTTCATGGCTCACAAGAAGAGGTTATTCGCTCAGTTTTTCATTGCGCAATAATGAATCTGTCTATGATAGTTCAATAGGTGGAATAACTGACAACTATTCACTTTCTTCAGGTTTCTCGCTTAGCTATCCTCTTTTTTCTGAAAAAAGAAAATTAAGATTAAGCAATACAGACATATCAGCATTCAACACTCTGAAAACTCATATAGACTACCAAGCGACCCTAAACCAATCAGCATATGATGTAATTTCAAGATTTTGGGATTGCTTGATTCTTGAAGAAAACTTAGCTCTGACAAGGCTTTCATTAAAAGAAAGCCAGCAACAACAATCTCAAATAGAAGCAAGAATAAACACTGGCACACTTGCTGAAAGTGAAATCTACAGTTACATAAACAGAACACTCCAGCAAGAAGCTTCAGTAATTGATGCAGAAATAAGATTACAAGAATGCAATGAACAAGCAAACCTTCTTTTTGGGAGGGAGGTTCCTAAAGAATGGTTTGAACTAGTGAAATCAATTGATTTTCAAGAAGACATTTCATATCCTGAAAAGGCATACAAAACAACGGATGTTGAGAAAAGTGAAATCGATCTGAAAGTTGGAAAAATCAATCTAGAAAATTCATATTCTCAGGATATGGCTGATTTTGATCTCTCGTTAAGTTATGGCTTGAATGCTAATTCAACAACCCAAACAAGCTTTAGCGATCTGGAGAACCCAAACTGGAATATTGGATTGACATGGTCAAAAAGATTAGGGAACAAAAACTACAACCAAAAAGAATCAGAGATAAATTTCGAGAACCTCAATCTCTTTCTGGAGAGAACAATGGACAATGCACTTCTTACAGAAAGAAGCCTAGTTAACCAAATCATCTCTATAGAAAAACTTGTTACAGCTTCTGAATCAGGAGTAAAAGCTGCAGAAAAAGCTTACGAAGGAACTAAAGCAAGATGGGAAGTTGGACTAACAACAAACCTTGAACTTTTCACTTTAGAAAATTCATTAATGTCTGCAAGGATGTCCTTGCTTACAACAAAAAAGAATCTCTTATTAGCAAAAGCAAATCTTGCAAGATTTAGAGGAAATATTGTTTCAAAATGAAGGAAGGAGAAGAAGGGTAGAAATAAATCGTCAAACTTGTCACCAAGTGCTGGCTGGCAAATTTTTCTCGCCATAAATCCATCTCCCTCTCACAAGAATTTCAGAGATATAAGAATTAGAAACCCTGGTTGCGTCAATCAAAAAAACATGCCTGTTTCCAGAAACATCTTTTTCAAAACGTTTTGTGAAATTGTTTAAATCCTTGAGTTCAATCCATTGATCTGAAAAAAGGATTACAGACAAGAGCGAATCATTTTCCTCCAAAAGATAAGCTGCTTCAACACAAGACCCATCAAGGATTTCTTTCGCAATTTTTTCAATCATAACAATCCAATAATCAACGATGTATAAATGGTTACTCCGGTTATATCACAAATAGTTGAAATTAATGGTGCGCTCGCAATAGCAGGGTCAATTCTCCTCAAAGACATCAATAATGGTGTCCCTGTCCCAACTATACTGCCAGTCATTATTGCAGCTACAAGGCTTAAGCCGACCACCTTAAGCTGATTGAGCTCAAGAGACTGATTTGAAAAAAAATAAGAGATAGTGAAGACAAAGAAAGCACAGCACAAAGCCATAGCAAAGCCAACTTTTAACTGCTTTAAAACAAACCTCCATGGCTTTTCGGCTGAAAGCCTATTTGTGGCAAGAGCTCGAACAACTATTACCGAAGACTGATTTCCAATTGCACCTCCCAAAGCCATTATCAATGGCAAAAACGCAATAAGCAAAACAAAATTCTCAATCGAATGACCTTTCGTCTCTAAAATTCTTCCTGTTAAGAAACTTCCGACCAGAGTCAAAAAAAGCCATGACATCCTTCTTAAAGCAATCCTCCAAGTTGTTTGGTTCACAGTCAGCTCCTCCTCGGAGAGACCAGCTAGCAAAAACACATCTTCAGTTGCTTCCTCTTGAACCATGTCAACAATATCATCTGGACTCAAAGCACCACAAAGTGTCCCTTCTTCATCGGTTACAGGAACCATCAAAAGACCATACTGTTCAAATACCTTAATCGCCTCTTCTTTATCTGAAGAAATTGAAACTGAAACAATTTCGTCTATAAAAACATCAGAAATAGGAAGACTTTCATCTGAATCACTAAGTTTTTTGAGGGTTGCGAAGCCTAAAAGCTTCCTATCGTCATCTACAACATAAACAATATTTGAAAAATCATCATCAAAGCCAACAAGCTTTTCCAATGCATCTTTCACATTATCTTTTATATTTACAAACGCTGGCAAAACATCCATCCTTCCAGCTGCAGTATCTTCATCAAAATTCAAAAGATCACTTATTAAATGATTCTGCTTTTTAAGTTTTGAGGTTATCTCTTCCTTTGTAACATCCGGAAGAAATCGGATAACAGCAGTTGCTATATCAGCTGGTAATTTGCGTAAAATTTTCATAGAATGATCTGTTTTCAATCTTGAAATCTGCTGTGCCAAAACATCCTCATCCACTTTTTCAAGTATCAACTGCGGTCTAGGAGTTTTTAAAATTAAATCAAATAGCTTCTGCCTATTTTCTTTTTCCAATAGCGGAAAAACACTAGCAATTTCACCAGGATGATATTTGAGTATAAATCTTCTTTTTCTTTGAATGCTCTTGTAACCTAATATCTTTTCCAAAGCTGCTAAAAGAATTGAATTACGCAATTTGCCAGACATGAATCAAGCTCCATTCAAATTGGCAAAAAAATAAAATTTTCCAGAAAACAATTTAATTTTGTACATTTTTATATGATTTTAGTTTTAAAAAAATACATTTACCCATTTTTAATACATAAAATGTAATCATTATGATTAATCCAATTTCTTTATTTTTAAATAATTTCTTAACATCAGGAGGTCTAGGTGGATCAATCATCCTTCTAGTAATAATCCTTCTTTCAGTCTACGGCCTTGCAATAGTTTTCGAAAGAAGAAAAACATTTGCAAAAATACCCAAAGGTGGCGGCAAAGATGTCGTAAGGCGAATAATTAGCGCTTTGGAGATAAATGATATAGCTGAAGCAAAGGTGCAAACATCCTCAAGAAAAGATGTTTATTCTAGAATGCTAAAAACTGTTCTTGAATCAAGGGAATGCAGCAAGGCCATATTTGAGGAAAACATTTCAAAAACATTTCTCAAAATTTCATCTGATCTTGAAAGAAACCTGGCAAGCCTTGCAACAATTGTTGAATTTTCACCACTTATAGGTCTGCTTGGAACAATTGTAGGTTTAATGAAGATTTTTGGGAGCATCTCTGAAGGTGGGTTAGGACACCATGAAGAACTTGCAGGAGGTATATCGACCGCCCTTATAACAACAGCCGCAGGTCTTATAGTTGCAATATTCTTTGGAATAATACTCAGATCTTACAAATCAAAAATCGAAGACATTTCAATGAATATTGAAAATTGTGTTTCAGATGTGGTTTCACATCCGTCATTTTTTCAAAAAAAAACAAATGACGGAATGGAGAATTCAAATAATTGAAAACTAGATTCAAAAACAAATCTGAAAATACAGAGCTAAAAATAGCCTGGACCCCTTTGATTGATATGGTTTTTATACTACTTCTTTTTTTCGCCGTCACAACAACATGGGCCTCAAAAGAAGCTGGAATGAATATGGAATTACCAAACGCTGGCTCAGGAACACAGCAAAACAATAGCCAGATAATCTATGTGGATGAATTAGGAAGAATATACATAAACAATCAAGATACACCCCTTTCAATTTCTGATTTTCTAAATGAGCTAAATCGTTTTGAGAAAGATCAACCATGGGAAATAAGAGCTAACAAAAATGTCCCTTATGAAAAAGTTATCATTGTGCTTGACAATTTAAGAAAAGAAAAATATATGAATGTAATACTCGCAGTTGAACCTAACAGAAATTGAAAAAACTAACTGAAATAGAAAAAAATATAATTCCAAAATCATTAAGGACACCTCTTAGGATTTCTATTTTCCTTCATGTTATATTGATTTCTTTTCTAGCTTTTATAAAATTTCCATTGCCTGAACCCCCTCCATTAATTTTGAAAATATCAGAAGAGCAAACAACAGAAAACGAAAAAGAAAAAGAAAATAACGAACCTGAGAAAGAACAAGAGGATTCACAAGGCCATGGTTCGAAAGAATTAAACACAGAAAGCAAAAAAGCAACAAACAAAAAACCAACACAAGGCCAAATATACATAGTGAAATCTGGTGACAGTGTTGGAAAGATTGCTTCAGAGGCTGGAGTCAGCATTCAAGATATGAAAAAATTCAACCCATGCGATCTTGGTAACAATCCATCACTGATAATTAAACCGGGAGATAGATTGATGATACCAGGAGCAGGAAGAAAAGAACCTGGGCCATGCAAAACAAAACAAGAAGAAAAAAACTCAAAAGAAATAACTGAAGAGGATCTTATAGAAACAATTTTAAAAACAACAGAAAACGCAGTTGAGGAGACAGTTGAGGAGACAGTTGAGGAGACAGTTGAGATAGACCCTTGCGCTGCTGATCAACCTTATGATGAAAGCTGCTGGCCATTAGACAAAGAAAGGCCAAAACCTCTTGTTACAAAATTAGCTGGATATGAGAATGTTGGCGGTTGGTTCAAGCAGCCAATAAAAGACAACAACGGTAAATTAATGGGGAGAGCTGAATTTGGAACCTCTTCATCACCATTAAATATTCCAAAAAATCTTACTGATGGTGATGGGCTTGCTAAAGGCACATCTGTAGTAATTGAAATGGAATTTTCAGAAAACGGAGAAGCCCAATCAGAACCAAAGATAATTTTGACAAGCGGATATGAATCACTCGACAAAAGAGCAATAGCCTGGATGAAGAAAACAACATTTAAAGACAGCTTCAATCGGCACCAAATGGAAAACGGTGGCATCCTGAGAATTCAATTCTATTTTCCAGGTGCCTCATGATTTTATCTCTTTTCTTAAGCCTGATCCTTAATCCGATCTCTATTGAAAATCAATTTATACAAATAAGAGTAAACCCGGGCCCATACGAGGAAGCCAGGTTTGGACTTGACACCACGCAAGGAAACCCAGAAGAACCTAATGATGATGGAAAGAAATTAATATACGGAGCAAAAATGCCATGGTCTAGCTTTGCGATAATAAAAATAGATGAAAAAACATTCATTTTTGGTGGGCCTTCAAGAAGTGATAGAAAAAATTCTTTTGCGAACCTGCCAACCGGCAAAAAAATATCCGAACCCTATATTGAAGATGAAAAAATAATTTCAATTTGGGAATTTTCTGGAGTTGAGATTAGTCAAATTCTATCTTTTGAAAAAGGCTACTCCACAAACCTTAAAGATGCAATGGGTATTAGCTATATTGCAAAATCAACTGACGAAAAAGAACATAGTGTTGGAATTACATTAATCCTTGACACTATGCTTGGAGAAAATGACGGAGCGCCACTAAGGGCAGAAGGAGCACAGGGGCTCATTGAGTCAGAAATATGTTTTGAAAAGTCCGAATTACCAGAATTTTGGCAAGCTTGGGACACTGAAGATCAAGCAACAATCAAAGCTGAAGGCAGGCTAAAGATCAAAAATAAAGAAAACCCAAGAAAGCTAGTGTTAGCAAATTGGGGCAAGCTTGCAAAAACAAATTGGGATATAGAGTGTCAGCCAGGGGCAAGTTTTGTAAGAGATGGAGAATTTGAAGATGAAAAAGACACTGCTGTTGCTATAATTTGGGACTCAATCATCGTTAACAACAAAACGCAAGAATTTCATACTACATATGGAATAGCAGATGCCCCAGCTCCTCCAGAATGCAAACCTCTATCTGCATACATAAGCGGCAAACCTTTTGAGATAGGAAGCAATGAAGAAAAATCTTTTTTTGGAAACTGGACAACTGATAAAGATTATCCTGTACAACCAAAAGAAGCAACTCTAAAAGTTTACTCTGATGATGGCTTAAAGGTGATAAATCCAGAAAAAGCAATAAATCTTCAAGAATACCCAAACGGATACCATTCATTCAAAATTTTCAACCCTGGAATAAATAAAAACAATGCTACCTATACTTTAAAAATAGAGTCGCCTGAAGGTTTTGAATGCACAACAACAAACAAAGTGAAAATATCAAAGCCTGCCAATTTAGAAATGAAGCTTATGCAAAAACCAACAATATCATCAATTTCCGGCATACGACATGACCCTACAAAATTTTATGCAAGCTTAACTATTGAAAATTCTGGAGAAAGCAACTCTGAAAAAGGAAGTATAGAAATCCAAACAAGTCAAAAATTATCAATTTCATCAGATTTAAAAATTGATTTCGATAGCATTCCCCCAAAAGGGAAAAAAACTTTTTCATGGCTTGTCTCAATTGCTCCTGAGTCATCAGGATCAGCTTCATTAAATTGGATTTTGAACCATAAGAATGAAGAAAGAACATCTAAAAAAATTGAATTTGATATACCTTCTCTCAACCAACATATGAGAATAAAGTCAATACAAAGAAATTTTTCCAACTCTCTCGTAACGGCAGTGAAAATGAAGCCATTTTCAACTTTTTGGGGCCAATGGGAGCTTCCCGGAAAATGCTTATTTGCTGGAAATGGAGGTATAGAAAAACATGGATATACCGTTGAAACAAAATGCCATGAAAATATAGTTGAAGTTTTAATTTCAGGCAATGGAGATGAATTACCGCCTTTAGTTGGTCTTTTTAGAGTATTTCATTCTGGAAATCATGAAAAAAACTGGAATCGAATAAAAAATTGTATTAACATTAATAAGACAAGTGAATGTCAAACATTAGAGGAGATATGGGAATGAAAAAAATAACCTTGCTATTGATATTATCAATAATGAACATTGCAAACCTAAAAGGACTAGATGTAAGAGATCTATCTGAAGATCACCCTGCATACAACACCGTAATATACCTTATCGAAGAAGGTTTTTTAAGCACTTTTGACGGTGATGAATTCAGAGGTGAGGAGTCTATAACTAGACTTGAGGTAGCAATGTTAGTTGACAAAATACTCAAACATGTTTCTTCCGGTGAGAAAAATCCAACAGCCCAAGAAGCTGATGCTATACGTTTATTGGCAGAAGAATTCAAAACAAACATCATAAGAATTGATGACAAGCTTTACGCTTTTGAGCAAAGAATCAAACTTCTGGAAAACGAGCAGTCTAAAGTTGTTGATGATTTTCTAGCAATCAAAATTGAAGTTGATGAAAAGCTAGCTAAATTCGAAAGTGACTTGGAATCATTACGACAAGGGTTAGAGAATCGATCCATACAGGAAGAAACAAAATTAATGCTTGATGAAATGAGCCTTAGATTAGCTGACCTTGAAACAAGAATGTCAGATTACGATAAAAAAAATGCAGATGGGTCAACAGCGCTTGAATCAAAATATGTATTTTGGCTTTTTGGACTGCTTGCTTTGGCATCCAGCTAAACAAATTTGAAAGTCCTGGTTACTGGTGGTGCTGGATTCATTGGGCACACAATATCTAAAAAATATATTGAAAAAGGTTACGACGTAACAATACTAGACAATCTTTCAACAGGGAAAAAAGAAAATATACCAGATGGTGCTAATTTTATATTTGGTGATATATGTGATTCAGAAATTATAAAAAAATTAGGATCATTTGACCTTTTAAGCCATCATGCAGCTCAAACAAGTGTAACTTTCTCTGTTAAAAATCCTTTAATTGATGCAAGGAACAATGTGTTTGGAACAATATCTTTACTTGAAAGCATGAAAGGGAAAGTGAATCAAATCATATTTGCAAGCACAGGTGGAGCGATATACGGCAATATAAAAAAAATAGCAACAGAAAAACATGCAAAAAATCCAAAATCACCATATGCGTTAAACAAAATGACTGGAGAAAAAATAGTTACCATGTGGGCCAAGCAAAACAAAACAAAAGCAACAATACTTAGATATTCAAATGTTTATGGTCCAGGTCAAGACCCTCATGGTGAATCTGGAGTTATAGCAATATGGATGAAAAACATACTTGAAAAAAAACCATGCATCATATATGGAGATGGCAACTCAGTAAGAGATTATATATATGTAGAAGATGTTGCAAATGCAAATCTTTTATCAATCAATAAAGAAGGAATTTTCAATATTGGCACAGGTGTTGGAACGTCTACAAATGAACTATTTCAAATATTGAAACCTCAAGAAAAAGCAACTTATCAAAAAGCAAGAGATGGAGAAATAGAAAGAAGTGTTTTAGATTCATCAAAAGCAAAAAAAAGTTTTTTTTGGGAGTCTAAAACTAGAATACAAGATGGAATACGTTTAACATTTTCAAAAGAAAAAAGGAGAAAGAATAAATAATGAGTAAAAAAGTTGGTTTTGTTGGGGCAGGTTTTGTAGGAGCAGAAGCTGCAAGGCAAGTAATGTCTGAAGGTATTGCGAATGTAGCACTTGTTGATATAGCTGGAGATATGGCAAAAGGAAAAGCTTTAGATTTAACAGAAGCTGCTCCAATACTCAAAACAGCTAAAAACGCAATCGGCGGTAGTGACTATAAGCTACTACAGGGTTCAGATGTAATTGTAGTAACGGCAGGGATTCCAAGAAAGCCTGGAATGAGCAGAGATGATCTTCTTAAAACCAACATACTCATAACAAAAGAAGTATGTAATGGCATTAAAAAATATGCTCCAGGAAGCATTGTGATAATGGTTACAAACCCATTAGATGCAATAGTTTATGTTGCACAAAAATTTTTAGAAGGAACATGTAAAGTTATTGGCATGGCTGGAGCTTTAGATAGTGCAAGATTTAGAACATTTCTTTCAATGGAAACAGGAGTTTCTTCAGACGATATACAAGCAATGGTCCTTGGGAGCCATGGTGATGCAATGGTTCCACTTGTTAGCTCAGCATCAATATCGGGAATACCAGCTAAAGAACTTATAAACGATAAACGTCTAGATGAAATTGTTGAAAGAACCCAAAAAGGTGGAGGAGAGATTGTTGCACTCTTAAAAACAGGTAGTGCGTACTATGCTCCTGGCATATCTGTTGCAAGTATGGTGAAAGCGATCATATTAGATGAAAATAAGATAATTCCAACATGCACACAACTCAATGGCGAATATGGAGAGTCTGGCATATTCATGGGAGTCCCTGCAATTCTTGGTTCGAATGGGGTCAAAAAAATAATAGAAGTTTCTCTTTCGGAAAAAGAAAAAAACCTTTGGGGCAACAGTCTAGATCACGTTAAAGAACTCATGAATGTTTCTGATTCGATAATCAAAAATGAAAAAATACAATTTTGACAACCTTTCATTAACACATTTTTCATCTGGAACAATTTCTTTAGATGGCGGTGCAATGTTTGGAGTTGTTCCAAAGAACCTATGGAGCAAAGTCTATCCATGCGATGAACAAAACAGAATAAAACTCGGCATGAATCTTCTATTGATACAAGATGACAGTCAGAACACTTTGATAGATACTGGTTGCTTGGGGATAAATAACACCAAACTGAAAAATATATACAACATAAAAAATAAAAATCCATTTGAAAAACTAGGTATATCTGAAGATGAGATCGACCACGTTGTATTAACGCATCTTCACTTCGATCATGCTGGCGGAGCAACAATGTTTAATGGTAAAAAATGGATTCCAAGATTCAAAAACGCTACCTACTGGATAGACAAAACCGAATGGCAAAGAGCAAGCAATCCAAATGAAAGAGAAAAGGCTTCATACTACCCTGAAACCTTTTTACCACTTTTGGAAGAAGGGAAGGTTCAATTAATTTCTGGAAATAAAGAAATTATTAAAAATATATTTTTCATAAATGCTCCAGGCCACACTCCTGGCCACAGGATAATAAAAATCAAAAATGGACAAAAAGAAATGTATTATCTTGCCGATCTTGTGCCGACCGCAAAACATTTGCCAATTCCATGGATAATGTCCTATGATTTAGAACCATTAAAAACGCTTGAAACAAGAAAAAAAATTTATCCTGAATTCATTAATAAAAATGTAAGATTATTTTTCGAACATGATGAAGAACCAACTTCAGGATTTGCAAAAGAAGAAAATAAAAAAATAACATTTTATAAATAATTTTTTTATCGAAAATATATATTTTTTTATAATTTTTTATCAAAATATTTTTTATTTTTAAATTTATTTATCTTTATAGGTCTAAAAATTCATATTTTTTATTTTTTATGAAATGATAACCGTATATTTATTTAAGGGGTTATATAAATTATGGACTATTCAACTAATTTTGGAAGCTTAACATTCAATAAAAAAGCAATGAAAAACTATATGCAAAAAAATACTTATAAAAAAATGTTAAAAATATTAGAGGGTGAAAATGCAATGGATTCAAAAACTGCTAACGAAGTCGCTGAAGCAATGAAAACATGGGCTATCGAAAATGAATGCACTCATTACTGCCATTGGTTTCAACCTCTAACAGGAAGCACTGCTGAAAAACATGATTCTTTTTACGATCCTGACAATAATGAAAATTTAATTACAAACTTCTCAGGAAAACTTCTTGTTAGAGGTGAACCGGATGCAAGCTCATTTCCTTCAGGAGGAATCAGAGACACTTATGAGGCAAGAGGATACACAGCTTGGGATACTTCAAGCCCTGCTTTTATAAACAGAAATGAAACAGGGGCAACCTTATGCATACCCACAGCTTTTGTCTCTTGGACAGGTGAAGCCTTGGATAAAAAAACACCTTTATTGAGATCAATAAATGCTGTAAATATTCAAGCGATGCGAATGCTTAAAATATTTGGAAATGACAAAGGGGTTAAAAAAACCATAACAACACTAGGATGCGAACAAGAGTTTTTTCTAATTGATGAATCTTTTGTTGAAGAAAGAGAAGATTTGCTTCTATGTGGAACCACTTTAATTGGTAAAGAAGCTCCAAAAGGTCATCAATTAGATGATCATTATTTCGGAACAATGAAAGAAAGGGTTTTGGCTTATTACCATGACGTTGAATATCAATTACTAGACCTCGGTGTTCCTTTCAAAACAAGACATAATGAGGTTGCCCCAGCCCAATTTGAACTGGCTCCTACATTCGAAAATGCAAATGTTGCAACAGACCATCAAATGATAACCATGCATGTTTTAAAGAAAACTGCAAAAGACCATGGCTTTTGCTGCCTTCTTCATGAAAAACCATTTGCAAGAATTAACGGATCTGGAAAACATAACAACTGGTCAATATCTACAGATACTGGATTGAACCTTCTTGACCCAACGGAAAAAACACATGAAAACATTCAGTTTTTAACATTCCTTTGTTCCATAATTCAAGCTGTTGACAAACATGCTGATCTTCTCAGAGCATCAATCGCTTCAGCTGGCAATGACCTTAGGCTTGGCGGAAATGAAGCTCCACCTGCAATAATATCAATATTTCTAGGAGAAATGCTTACAGACATACTAGAACAAATAGAAAAAGGCAAAGTAAGCTCAACGAAAAAAGGTGGCATCATGAATCTTGGCTCAACAACTATTGCAGAAATATCTAGACATAGTGGTGATAGAAATAGAACAAGCCCATTTGCATTTACTGGCAATAAATTTGAATTCCGAGCACCCGGTTCAGCTTGCTCAATAGCATGGCCAAATACAGTTCTAAATACAATAATCGCAGAATCAATAGATGAAATTGCTACAAAAATTGAACTAGAAATGAAATCTTTAAATTTAGAAAAAGCTGTTTACAAAGTCTTAAAAGAAGTCATTACAAAACATAAGAAAGTATGCTTTGATGGTGATGGATACAGTCAAAATTGGGAAAAAGAAGCAATAGGTAGAGGTTTGCCAAACCTAAAGACTTGCGCTGACGCACTACCTTGTTTAAAGTCAAAAAAAGCATTAGATGTTTTTGAAAAATATGATGTGTTAACAAATGTTGAACTTAAAGCAAGAGTAGAAATTCTTGAAGAACAGTATGTTACAAACAAAGAAATAGAAGCAAGGACTCTGATTTCAATGATGAGTACTCAAATCATTCCTGCTGCTGAAGTATACCAATTTGAACTTGCAAAGAACCTCAACACTGTATCATCAGCACTGGCCTCGAAAAATAAAACTAAAATCCAGCAAGCAAAATTAAACAACCTAACAAACATCATTGAGGAATCCTTGGATCTTGTTCAAAGGTTGATACAGCAAGAAAAAAAACACCTCTCCCCTTCTGATATAAAAAATTCCATAATACCTTTAATGGATAAAATCAGAAGTTGTAGTGATGAGTTAGAAGGAATTATTCCAGATGACCTATGGCCTATTCCAAAATACTCAGAAATACTATTCTTGTTTTAATTTACACAGGCAGCAAAATCAAATTTTGTTGAATTTAAAAACTCGCAACTTTGCAGATCTGACTTGAGGCATTCTCGCTAACTCTGACTCATTAGGTTGAATCGGTTTCTTTGTAACAATCTCTCCAAAACCCATTCTTTCCATTTTTTTATAAAAAGTCTTCACCTGTCTGTCTTCAGCACTATGCCACGTTAAAAAAACACCAATGCCACCCGCCCTGATTATTTCTAAAATTGAATTAAGCAATAGATCAAGCTCTTGTGATTCCCTGTTAACTTCTCTCCTTAAAGCCATGAAAATCTTTGTAGAAGGATGGATTCTTTTAACGCCATTCTCAAAAAGAACTTCTGAAAGATGTTTACATGGCATTGAAGAAATATGCCT
The DNA here is from genome assembly GCA_002716355.1 of bacterium. Classification (GTDB taxonomy): domain Bacteria; phylum UBP7; class UBA6624; order UBA6624; family UBA6624; genus UBA6624. Next base: position 246,669 of record PBAU01000003.1, read on the forward strand.
GTTTCTTACAATCTCATTTGTAATTTTTTTATAACCCTTAATGCCACTTTCTTTGAAAATCTTATTTAATTGAGCTTCAGAGTATGAATTTAGTATTTCAGATGCTGTTAGAGTATTTTCACTTTTGTCAAACCTCATATCAGCTTCTTCAACTCCATGAAATGACATATCTTCTCTATAAAGCTGGTCTAATCTAGCTCCAAGGTCAGCAAAAACAATATCACATTTCTTCCAACCTATTTTTTTCATAATTTTTTTTATCTGACTGTGTCTTGATTGAAAACATTGAAATTCAAACTTATTTAAACTGTCTTGTGGCGAATCTATATTTTTGAAAATTTTATTAAGTCTTTTTTGGGCTCTTTCAATTGACTCTTTATCCATGTCTAAACCAAGAACAGAACATCCACATTTCAAAAAAACTTCAGAATGCCCTCCATCCCCCAAAGTAGCATCAACAACCCTCAATGAACGTTCATTCAAGTAACCAGAATCACAAATCAAAGAATCAACAAACTGTTTAATTTCCACAGTCATTGCAGAAGGATGATAGCTAATCATGCCAAAGCCACAACCCTCTTTCTTGATCAAAAAATCTAACCTTCTGATTTGAAGACTTCATAACCATGAATTCACAAACAAACACCTCGCAGCCTTTCAGGACATGCCCTCCGTAAGTTTGACCTTTTTTATCAGATAAACTTATATGAAAATGTGGAAAAATAGCATCTTCAGTATTTGAATCAGATTTTAATGATATGTTCCCCGACAAAGAAACGATTTCTAAATCCTCCTCTATAAAAATTTCTTCATATCTCTCTTTTTTTTGGTTATACCAAGCTATATTTGCCTGTTTCAAAGCACCTATACCTAAGATCCAACATGATTTAATTTTTTTATTTTTTGCAAAATCAAGAAGAGATTCAAGAAGGTCACATCCATTTTTCAAAGAATACATTTTCATTACATCATATTTTCATTTAAAAATTTTAAAAAATCATTTGGAAGCTCAATTTTCCTAACCCTTATCCAACAAGGAAAACCTTTTAATTGCCATCTTGAGGCATCTTTTTTTGTAATAATTACACCACCGTAAGATCTAGCATTCATAATAACAAGATTCTTCCATTTAGGAGAAATGGCATGATCGGGTATATTAAGATTAAAACAATCAATACCTTCACTCTTCAATTCCTCTTCCAAACTTTTAGAATTTGCTATGCCGGCAGCTAAAGGCAGCCTTGTTGATGGAGGATCTGTCGGTTCCCATTTTTCATCTAACCAATCATTACCATTTGATTTAATTTTAAATTTTTTAATAGAAGGTGCCCATCTTTTAACTTCTGAAAAATCTGCATTTGGCATGGACAGCAAACAATCAGCACGAGAGTAAGAGCTTCCCCATTCTCTCAATAAGCCTTTTGGGAAAGGTATCGATGCCTTATTGCCTGAAATAGAAACTATATTCAGGTCAACTTCTATTGATGCCCACTGAAAACCATCTTCTAAAATAACTACGTCACATCCAATTTTTGACAACTCTTCACAAAGATAATCCTTATCTTTTCCAATTGCAATAATCAAACCAGGAACCTCTTTTTTTATCAAGCTTGCTTCATCTCCAACTTCAATATCACAAAAATCCTGTCCAGGGCCAAAAATTTTATTATCCCATTTCCTCTTACCACCATAACCTAAAAGTACAATCCCCACATTTTTATACTTTTCTACTAAATATCTTGAAATCAGTATTGAAATTGGTGTTTTGCCTGCCCCGCCTGCTTGAACAGATCCGATACTAATGACCTTAGAAGAAAGTCTTATTGGCTTTTTCCCATAGTGCCTTCGTAGAGATTCCCTCAAGAAAGAATAAAAAATTTCCATTAATCCAGTTTTTTTCATTAATTACTACTTCCTATTTTAGACAGGCTTGATTAACTTTTATATATTTTTCCTAACTAAAAATGGAATAAAAAACACTCTAAATACTTGACAGGGGTAATTATGACGTTATATACTAGTGGGTGAAATTTGAAGAAAATGGCAATTATTGGCACACAAATCACAATCGACAAAAATGGAAGATTTGTCGTCCCCTCTGATAAAAGAAGAATTTTTGACAATTCAAGAAATATCGTTATCGTTCTGGATGATGCAGATGAAATAAGACGAAGAGTTTTAATTTATTCTGGAAAAAGCCATTTAACTCATTTAAATCATCTAAGAAGCCTTGCATCCAAAGGCTTTTTGACAAAATCTGGAGAAAGGTTGACAAAGGCAGAGAGCTTAAGGGTTGTTTCAATGTATGAAGAAAATGCTATTGTTAGAAGAATAGATCCGTCTGGAAGGATGTCACTGCCTTTAGAGATTCTTGGATTAGCAGGGATTAAAGATATCGCGTACATTGGAGGAGTGCAAAGAATTGCGCTTTATTCTCCTCCAATATGGAAACAACTTGTAGAGGAAAGAGAACATTTATTGAAATCTCTTAGCTACGAACAAAGAGTTGAATTGGCTGAAATACCTTTTGAAGGCCATGTTGAATAAAAAATTATGCTAAAAAGGAGGCATTATGAACAATAACAGAAAACCAGGAACGTTAGATTTCTTTTTCGAGCTACTAGTTCCTGTATTTTTTTTAGTAATACTAACTGGTTACTTCATTGTTTCAACACTAGTTGTTTAAATGGTGAAAGATATACCAAAATGGGCTGTAACAATAGCTATTAGCACTATTGTTGCGAGCGGGATTCTTTTCCTAGCAGGGTCAATCATGGAGGCTTTAATTTAATTGAATGTAAAAGAATTAATCTCCACGATTGATTGTCTGTATCAAGGGGATCTGGATAGTCAAATTTCAAAAATAAAAGAAGATTCCAAAAAAGTACAAAAGAAAGATATATTTATAACGCATGCGGGCATACGCGCACACGCAATAGAAGCACAAAGAAAAGGTGCATCAACAGTACTCACTCCAATATTCTTCAAAAACCTAAAGGTAAATCAGATAATTGGAGACACAGCAAAATTGAAAAAAGACTTAATGAAAAAAGTCTACAAAGAAGCAATCAACAATATGAAAATTATTGGAATAACTGGTACAGACGGAAAAACAACAACCTCACTGCTCACAAATAGCATCATCAATCAATCAAAAAGATCAGCCTCTATAGGCACGTTGGGGGTAAGAGGCAATGATATAGACATCAAAACACAACTCACCACTCCTCAAGCTTCTGATTTACTAAATACTTTAAATAAGCTATACCAAAAAAAATACAAATATGCAACTCTTGAATGCTCATCACATGGCTTGTTTCAAGACAGGATAGACCCAATCAAATTAGAAGCTGCTGCAATCAACAGAGTAACAAGAGATCATTTGGATTTCCACGGCAATCAAAAATACTACTTTAAAGCAAAATCTCTAATTTTTTCAAAACTGAATAATGGATCACCTGCAATAATCAATTCAAGCTCTCCATGGCTTGAAGCTTTGCAAAAAAAATATCCAAAATTGAATTGGATAACATGGGGTAAAGAAAAAGGGGATGTGGTTGGAAGGATAATTTCCAAAACATTAACAAGATCAATTATTCAGATAAATCTTCCTGAAAGGAAAAATATTGAAGTAGAAACAAGCCTTGTAGGTGATTTCCAAATAGAAAACATCCTTGCATCCATATCTTTATGCCATAGCCTTGGATTTTCTGAATCCGAAATCATAAATGGAATATATAAACTCAAAAACGTACCAGGAAGAATGCAAAAAATAAAAAATGAAAAAACAAATGTATTTATTGATTATGCTCATACACCAAACGCAATAAAAAATTCAATTAAATCGTTGAAAACTGTATGCAAAGGAAGAGTTTTTGCTGTATTTGGATGTGGTGGAGACAGAGACAAGGGAAAGAGGCCTGAAATGATGAAAGCAGGCATGAATGCAGATAAATTATTCATTACATCAGATAACCCAAGAACAGAAAATCCAGATTCAATAATTAAAGATATGTTAAGCCAATGCAAACAACCAAAAGGAATTGAGATTGAGAAAAACAGGAAAAAAGCGATTAAAAATGCAATTCAATCAGCAAAAAAAGATGATGTTGTTCTTATTGCAGGAAAAGGTCATGAAGAGTACCAAATAATAGGCGAAACAAAAAAACCTCATAATGATCTACTTTTTGCTAAGGAGGTACTTGCAAGTTGCGCTTAACACCCCAAAACATAATAAAAGCTCTAGGTAAAAAGGGGAGCGGACGGATACCGCCTAGCAATCTTTACATCACAAATGATTCAAGAAAAGTAAAAGAAAATTCTTTATTTGTTGCAATGAATGGCAAAAAAACAAATGGTAAAAAATTTATCAAACAAGCAATACAAAAAGGTGCTTCAGCAATAATTTCAAATGAAAAACTAAACCTTGGGAAAAAGATATGGGTATTAAACCACAAAGACCCACAGACTGCATATGGAAAAATAGCAAACACAGCAAGAAAAGAATGGGGTGGGAATGTTATCGGGATAACAGGCTCTATAGGAAAATCAACAATTAAGGATCTGACTGCAGCAGCGCTTGGGACAAATGAAGATGTTGCCGCTTCACCCTACTCTTTTAATAATGAAATTGGGCTTCCTTATTCAATACTTAATGCAAAAGGCACAGAAAAATACATGGTCCTTGAAATGGGTGCAAAAAACCCTGGAGACATCAACTATTTAAAAAAAATTGCAGAACCAAACTGTGCAATCTATTCTTTCATATGCAACAGCCACGCAGAATATCTAGGCGGCATACAAGGAGTAATAAAAGAAAAGGGGTCATTAGTTTCTGGCTGGAAGGAGGATAAAAGCTTAGTGATATCGTCAAAAAACAATCATCACAGAGAAATATCAAAACTTTCATCTGGTGCAAAAATAATCAAATGGGGACCTGGAGAACAAATCGATTCTGAAGAAATCAAATTGGACAAATATGGAATTCCTAGTTTCAAAATTAAATACAAAAACAAAACATATAAAGTTAACTTGAGTTTGCCGGGTTCTTTCCAGGTTGGAAATTCTTTAGCAGCATTATCTGCAGCTATTAATTTCAATGTTGATTTAAATAACGCCATAACAAGAATAGAGAAAGTCAAACCTCTTCCACACAGGAAAGAAATACATGAAATTAGGAATGATGGAATTTTATTAGATGATTGCTATAACGCAGGTGCAAAATCAACAAAAGAAAGCATTAGATGGGCTTCTTCAATATCTGTTAAACGGCCAAAAGTAATGATACTGGGTGACATTCTAGAAACTGGCAATAATGAAATAAAAATGCATAAAGAAATCGGAAAAATAATTAAAGATAATCAATATTCTCAATTATTAACAGTTGGAAATTTAGCAAAACATGCATTAAAGGAATCAGGTATAGATGGTTCACATTATCAGAAAATTGATGATCTTCTGAATGATTTAAAAAAATATGATTTTTCAGCAAAGGTCATACTTGTAAAAGGTTCAAGATCAATACGGCTTGAAAAAATTACAAAAAAAATTAGGGAGATTTTTTCTACGTAAGAAATGAACTTTTTCAACAAGCACTCTTTTTTTTATACATTGTGCTTTTTGATAATTTTCAATTTCATACTTGACCAAAATCCACATAACAGTATTTATATAAGCGACAATTTTCCTAAGCTAAATTACCAAAATCTCTTAATCGGGATATTCATACTCGCAATATTTTCATTTAATTCATACTTAAAAGTTGCAGGCAGAAAAGGCTGGGGCCAATACGTAAGACGGGAAGGATTAAAAACACACTTGAAAAAAACAGGCACGCCAACAGCGGCAGGATGGATATTTTTTGTGATGTCAATTGTCCCACTTTGTATTCTCTTACCCAATTTTCTAATGAATAAAAATATTTTATGGGTACCCCTGCTAGCAATAACGGTGATGTTCCTGACTGGACTAATGGATGATCTTTACAAAATAAAAGGAACAAAGGAGGGTCTTCTTGCAAGATATAGGCTTTTAGCTCAATTTTTAGTTGGCTCTCTTTTAGGGTATTACTTCCTACCTTGGGATTTATATACCAACATAGCTGTTGGTTTCTTATTGTTTGGTACTGCCGTCAATGGTATTAATTTTACCGATGGATCTGATGGTCTTCTGGCGGCAGTTATCCTTGCAACACCAATTGGGCTTTTAATACTTTATGCCATCTCTCAAACCATGGGAATAGGTTTTCCTATCGTAAGCTCTAAGTTTGTTTTTGTTTTATTGGGTTTACTAATGCTCTCATGGATTCCTTTCAATAAATATCCTGCTAAATTATTCATGGGTGAAACTGGCTCCTACACAATTGGAGCAATAGTAGGCTTCGTTGCAATATATTCACTACAAAGCGAACCGATAATTACTTTTCTGCTGCTCTCTGTACCGATTTTCCAAATTGCAACTGTTGTAATTCAGGTTTTCTTTTATAAAAAATTTGGCATAAGGGTATTTCTGATGGCTCCATTTCATCATCATCTTGAAAAAAAAGGATGGAGTGAAAACAAAATAGCCTACTCAGCTTTCTTTTTTCAATTGCTTTTAACTGTTTCTCTAATAGGGAGTGTTACCTACTAATGAAAACGCTTGTTTATGGCATGGGTATAAGTGGCAAATCCACTGCTGAGCACTTAAAAAGAAAAAGGGAAGATTTTGTTGTTTATGACGATAACAAAAAATCAAAAAAATACACCAATTGGAATCAAGATCTTTCTGGGATAAAAACAATAGTGGCTTCTCCTGGGATACCTTCTACGAATACGATTTTAAAAAAAGCTCAAAATCTGAACATACCAATACATTGCGACATTGGTCTTGCATCTTTTGAGAAGAAACTACCAAAAATAATTTCTGTAACTGGCACTGCTGGAAAGACAACACTTGTCAGCCTACTTGTCGATGTTTTAAATGCAAATGGAAAAAAATCAATAGCATTAGGGAACTATGGTCTTTCCCCATTGGATATACTGAAAAGCAATTACGAATACTGGGTCATAGAAGTTTCAAGTTTTCAATCAAAAAGACTCGCCTTTTTAAAACCAAACATAGGCATTTATTTAAATCTTTCTCAAAACCATCTTGATTGGCATGAAACGATTGAAGATTACAAAATTTGCAAAGGAACAATCTTCAAGAACCAAGATGCTGATGATTTGAGAATAGTAAATTCTGATCTTGAAAAAAAATACATCAAAGGCAAAGCAAAAGAAAAAGAAATAAAGAAAAATGAATTTTCAAATTTAAGAAAAGATATTCATGAAGACACCTTGTCTACTGTTGGCTTATGCATAAAAGAGTTAAACCTGAATCACGAAATAGCCAAGCAGTCAATCATTAATTTTAAGACGTTAATGCATAGGTATCAAAAAATAACTACAAATGATGGGATCCATTGGATTAATGATTCAAAAGCAACAACCCCTCTTGCTACATTAACTGCTATAGAGAGAACTCCTGTTGGATCAATAGTCCTAATGGGTGGAAGTGACAAAGACCTTGACTACAAAAAAACATTAAAGAAAATAAAAAATAAAAAAATGAAATTAATACCATTTGGTGGTATATCCCATGCATTACACAAAGAAGCAAGCAAGCTTTCAGTAGATTCATCAAAACCATGTAATTCATTAGAAAAAGCAATTCAAAAAGCAAAAAATAACGGAAAAGGAAAAACCATACTGCTATCGCCAGGAACAGCAAGTTTTGACGAGTTTACAGGCTACGCACAAAGAGGAATGTACTTTATCGAAAAAATAAAAGGAGGTTGATTATGGATAGTCAAAAAAACATACACTTTATAGCAATGGGGGGAAGCGGAATGGAGCCTCTTGCAAGATGGTGCGCAGAAAAAGGATATAAAGTTTCAGGTTCTGATATTTCAGAAAAATCAGTAAAAAAACTAAATAAACTTGGTTTCAACTGCAAGCTTAAACACTCTGAAGATAATATTCCGAGCGATTGCAATCTTGTTGTTTATTCCAACGCAATACCAGAAAACAATATAGAGGTTCAAGAGGCAAAGCAAAGAAACATAACAAGATTACATAGACCAATATTTCTTGCAAAACAATTTAACAAAGCAGAAAAAAGAATAGCTGTAACTGGAACTCATGGGAAAACAACAACAAGCTCTTTGATATCGTGGATTGTGTATAAGTCCGGAAGGGATCCTAATGTTCTCATTGGTGGAGAAATGCTTAACTGGAATGCTGGCTATAAAGTTGGAAGAAATAACTATTTTGTTGTTGAGGCAGATGAAAGTAATCCTGAATTTGTAAATCTTGATCCAACAACACTTGTTCTAAACAATCTAGATTGCGATCACATGGACACATACAGAACAATGGAAAATCTTGAAAGATACATTACGGATTACATAACAAGCCGTGATGAAAAATGCAATTTCGTAATGCCTAGAGAAAAAGGATTAGGAATGTCAAGAATACTTGAAAATAGTTCAATTAGACCGGGCAGCATCATCACAACAGCTTTAATCGAAGACGACAAAGAACTTGGTCAAGGAAGCATGGCTGACAGAGCGTTGCTGGAGGGAAAAATAATCAGCGAAGGTGAAAGAGGGATGCTAATGAGAGTTTTGTATTATGGCCTTCCATTAGGTGAATTCTTTTTACCTCTTTCAGGAAAGCATAATGCAAGAAATGTTCTTTCAGCAATTGGTGCATGCTTGACATTAGGGATGGATGAAAATGAAATTTATGAAGGCTTAAGGTCTTTTAAGGGTGTAGGCAAAAGAATGGAAAAAATTGGCGATACTGTTATAGGTGAAATTTTTTCAGATTATGCACATCATCCTACAGCTCTTAGAGAAACACTAAAAAGTATTAAAAATAAATATAAAAATAAAAAAATTGGAATCGTTTTTGAGCCACATAGGTACACAAGATTGCAAAAAACACATGAACAATTTTCAAATGTTTTAAACTCTTTTAAATTCAATCAAAAACTAATATTGCCAATTTATACAGCAGGAGAGAAAAAAATTGATGGAATAAGCAGTGAACTGCTTGTAAGAAAAAATCCTGACTGCCAATTGGTAAAACAAGAAGACATAATTGAAAATCTTGAAAATGGTGAAAATGATATAGTCGTATTTTTAGGAGCAGGAAGCATACATAAAATTGCTCATCAAACATTTAAACTTTGTCAAATTAACTAATGCTACAAAAATTTAAAAACTTTGATGGTAAAAATCTAACCACCTTCAAAATTGGTGGAAAGATCGGAAAACTCCTTATTGCATCAAATATAAAAGAACTAAAAGAAGCAATTCAAATTCTTTCAAATGAAAAAAAATGGCTGATTTTAGGTGCTGGAAGCAATATTTTAATGTCAGACAAAGGGCTAGATGGGGCAATAAAGCTTAAAGGAGATTTTTTAAAAATTACACATCATAAAAACCTAATATCCTGTGGTGGCGGAGCATTTGGATCAGCAGTAGTTAAATATGCTGAAAATCAATCCCTATCTGGAATAGAACCATTTTCAGGACTGCCGGGAACCGTTGGCGGATGGATAGCAACAAACTGCGGCCCAAAAGAAATGAACATTATCGATATACTGGAATCAGTTACAGTCATAAATAAAAAAACACTTCGGATAAAAACACTTCGGAAAAAAGATTTTGACTATAGTTACAGATACTGTTCGCTAAAAAATCAATACGGAATAATCAATGTCAACTTCAAATTGAGGAACAAACAAAAAGAAGAAATAAAACAAAAAAATAAAAAATATATGAAGTACAGATTGTCAACACAGCCTAAAGGAAGTTCTGTAGGTTGTATATTCAAAAACCCTAAAGGTAAATCAGCTGGAAAGATAATAGATTCATGTGGCCTTAAAGGGTTTAAAATGAAAAATTTACAAATTTCAAAAACACATGGAAACTTCATAATAAATCAAGGAAAATCAAAAGCTGAAGATGTATTTGAAATGATAGAGCTTATCAAAAAAAATGTATTTTCAAAAACAGGAATAAGGCTAACTGCTGAAGTCGAAAAAATAGGACATTTCAAACATGAATGATAACTTATTTGGAAAACAAGAAAAAAACAAACTAGACATAAATGTAAAAATTATTGCTTTAGGAGGTGCAGGATGCAAAATATTAAAAAGGATTAATAGCAGATTGCATAAAAACATTCAAAAGGATGCAATAGACACATCAATATCAAGCTTAAACAATCTTTCAGAAGATATCAAAAAATACAACGTAGCAACAGATAGATATGGAGGAAAAGGTACTGATTGTGATTATTATGGATTAAAAGAATACCTCGTTGAAGACAGGATGGAAAATATAAAAATTGAAAAAACAGAAAATATTGATTTAATAATTTTTATATCCTGCTTGGGCTATGGCAGTGGGTCAGCAATTCTTCCATGGGCGCTTGAACAGCTAGAAGAATCATTGGACCAACTTGGAAGAAAAACAATCAAACTAGGTTTTTTTATCCAACCTGCAATAAATGAAAACCCTGACTCTTTAGAAATAATTGACGACTCTTTGAAGCATTCAAATGAAAAACTTGATTCCTACTTGATGATATCAAACGATAAACTCTATTCAAATTTTCAAGGAACATTAGAAGATGCCTTGCATAAAGCTGATTCTTGCCTTATGGAAATTATTGACTTAATTATTAAAAATAATTACAACACCATAAATCTAGACAAGGCAAACATACTGGAGTTTTTTAGAAATGCAGGGCAAATACATTTCGGACAAGGAAAATCAAAAGAAGAAACAATGATACATATGGCTATTGAAGAATCATTTGAGGGGGCGTTGTTAAGACCATTGCCAATAAACAAACCTCCCCGTAGGGCTTTATGCTGGATAAATGGCCCTCCAATTAGTGCTTGCCTGCATCAAGAAATAGTGGAAAGCATATCCTCAAGACTATCCCCTTCCATTAATGGAAAACAAGGAAAAGTTAACATATCAATAAATACAATGAATCAAAAAATGGTCGAAATACACCTGATGCTAAGTAGCAAACAGAGAATTGCATAAAATGATAATACCTCCAAGTGTAAAAATTGTTGCAGCTGTAAAAAACAGAAACGACTTAGAGTTAGAAAGAATCTATTCAAAAGGTATAAATAATTTTGGAGAAAACAGATTACAAGAACATTTAAATAGATCCGAAACAATTAAAAATAAAAATATACATTGGCATTTCATTGGAAGAATTCAAACGAATAAAATTAAAAAAATATCTAAAGAATTCAAGTTCATACATTCAATATCTAGATTTTCAGAAATTAAACAAATATCAAAATTAGGACCACCATATCCAATATGCTTGATTCAAGTAAATCTAGGTGATGATTCAAAATCAGGAATCAAGCCAACAGAACTAAAGCCTTTATTAGACATGACAAAGGAGGAAAATCCAAAACTACCAATCAAAGGCCTAATGACAATGCCTCCTTATACAACAAATCCAGAAGAAAATAGAATGTGGTTTAGAGAGGTAAAAAAATTGGGGTATGAAAATTTCAAAAAACCATTATTATCCATGGGAACGACTCAAGATTGGAAAATAGCAATATCTGAAGGTTCAAACATCATAAGACTGGGGAGAAAAATTTTTGAATTCTGAATGGATTGAACATTTAATACTTGGTTTGATTCAGGGGATTACAGAATTTCTACCAATTTCATCTACTGGCCATCTTGTGCTTATAAGAAACTTTTTTGGAATAAACCCAGAATCAAATTCTGCTATTTTAACCATATTACATCTTGGAACACTTTCAAGCCTGCTTGTTGTTGAAGGCAAAAATTTAACTAAAATGATATTATCTAAACATCCATTTCGCAATATTGAGTTCCATGCAATATTCATAACAACACTTGCAACTTTAATTTTCTACTTATCTTTTCAAAATTTATTCGAATCAAGCTTCCAGGATGCAGGAAGCGTTGCGATAGGTTTAGTTTTCACTGCATTTATTTTAGTTTACGCAGAATTAAGAAAATCAAAATCATTTAAAAACCTGAGACATACGACCTTTTTAGACTGGATTGCAATAGGTTTCTTGCAGGCAGTTGCAATCATACCTGGGGTCAGTAGATCTGGAGCGACAATAGCTGGAGGATTACTTATTGGCATGAATAGATATGATTCAGTTAAATTCTCATTTATGCTATCAATACCAGTGATACTAGGAGCTACTTTGATAAAACTGGAAAATATAGAATCGTACATTACTGCTAATCCAGGACCTGCAATATTGGGATTTTTGACTGCTTTTACATTCGGAATATGGGCAATGAAATTCATGTTAAATTATGTCAAAAAAAATAAACTTGAACCATTTGCTATATATTGCTTGATATTAGGATTCCTTTCAATATTGGTGGTAAGCAGATGAGACTAAAAATCAACCTAGAAACTTTTTTGATTTTGTTTGTCATGTATCACACAATTGCAACAACGACACAAATACTCGATCCACTATCAGAAAACTATAGAGAGTTATTTATTTCTTTATGGGGTAAAAAATCATGGATTTATCCTTTAATTCTTGTTTATCCCATCCTAAATTCAATCAATGAAAAAAAATTCATTAGACTTCTTTTGGTTCCCTGGCTATTTTTACTTCTTGGATCTGGAAGTGATTCTGGCATATGGGGAAAAAACATTTATTCTTTTGTCCGGAGCATAATTGACAATGAAGGAATAATAATGCTAAATATATTTGCCTTCATTTCAATTGGTATTATTTACTTTAATTTACACGAACATGTAAAAAATGCTTTTCAAGATTTGCATAAAAAAAATAGCTTTGAGAAAGATTTCAATTCTGGCAATTTTGAAAAAGATTATGAATCATTGAAAAAATCTAAAATAACAACAAGCACCCTAGTGAAGAAAGATACAAAAAAGAAAATTACTCAAAAAATAAAAATCCAAAAAAATGATAAAAAAACTACTAAAAAGCACGAAGGCAAGCCAGTAACAAAAGGCTACCATATACCAATAGAACTTTTACATAAACCAGAGCCAGTAATAGAAATGGGGGTGCAGGAAGTCAAAGATATGGCTGAGACGATTATAAAAACCTTAAAAGATTGTGCTGGATCTGAAACCTTTTATGAAAGCTGTGCTCAAGGACGTTCTGTTGTAAGGTTTGAATTCAGAGTTTCTCCATCGGCAAATTTATCAAAAATAAGAAGTTCTGCAGAAAATATTGCAGTAGCTATTGCAAGCGTAGGAAAAGTCAGAATAGAAGCGCCTGTTATTGGCAAAAGCACCATAGCTGTAGAAATACCTCAAAGAAATAAATCGATTCTGAGATTAAGCGAAGTTATAAAAAATCAAAAAAACGCTAATGGTTTAAACTTCATAATGGGAGCCCAGGTAGATGGAAGTCTATTTAATGTAGATTTAGCGGCATTACCGCATATGCTAATCGCAGGGGCAACACAATCGGGAAAATCAGTTTTTGTAAATACATTATTGTTAAATTTAATATACAACAAAAGCCCAAAAGAACTGAAGCTAATACTTGCCGATATGAAAAAAGTTGAACTAACCCTCTATAAAGATATTCCTCACCTTTTAGTCCCGATTGTTTCAACCCCAGATCCAGCATTAAATGCATTAGATTGGGCAAGAATGGAAGTTGATCGCAGATACGAGCTGCTAGAAGAATCCAAAACAAAAAATTTAGAAGAATACAACAAAAAAACTAAAAACAAACTTCCATACATAGTTATAGTCTTAGAAGAGCTTTCAGCACTTTTAATAACATCCAAAAACAGAGTAATAGAGTCCTTGTCTGACCTTTCAGAAAGAGCAAGAGCAGCAGGAGTTCATTTAATTGCAACAATGCAAAGACCCGATTCAAAAAAGCTAGATGGGTCTGTTAAAGCTAACCTCCCTGGGAAAGTTAGCTTCAGATTAGGGACAAGATCTGACTCAATAACAGTTTTTGGCAAAGGTGGAGCGGAAAATCTTCTAGGCAGAGGAGACCTTTATTTCGATAGTCCAACACACCCTGAGTTAATAAGGTGTCAGGCTCCATTGGTAGAAACAGAAGAGATAGAAAAAGTGCTTAATTATCTAATTAAAAATTATGGTGAAGCTGAGTATGACAAATCAGTTGAAGGTGAAGTGATCACACCAATAGATGAAATTAATGACGACATTTTAGATGGTATGTCAAGCACCGATCGTCAACTAATCAATGATATTAGACAAAGAATCAAAGATGAAGATGCAATAAGCGTGAGTCAGCTTCAAAGACTTTTTGGTATTGGATACAATAAAGCATCGAGAATGATGATGATAATGGAGCAATTAAATTGGGTTCATCAAGACCCAAATACATCAGCAGGGAAAAAAGGATGGGTAGTTGATTTGTGAGGAAAGCAATCAAAGCACAAATAATTAAATGTACCAATTTGGGGTCTTTTAAAAATGGATCCTGATTTTTTATCTTTAGGCGATCTCACAATAAGATGGTACGGCTTATGCATGGCCTCTACTGTATTTATATCCTGGTGGTGGTCCAACAAATGGATAGAGAACAACAAAAAATCCGGTTTAGATAAAAAAGAATTTGAAGATGGTTTATTTTGGGCTGTTGTGTGGGGGATATTTGGAGCAAGGCTAGTTTATGTTTTAACCAACCTACCCCAATATCAAAATCTAACTGAAGCAATGCAGATATGGAAAGGAGGATTGTCATTTCATGGAGCAATTGCTTTTGGTATTTTTTATTGGTCGTTATGGGCAAAAAAAAGAAATATAAAACTATGCAGGATATTAGACTTACTGGCCTACCCTTCAGCAATAGGTATTATTTTTGGAAGAATTGGCAACCTTATGAATGGAGATGATGCAGCGGGCAGGCTGACAGATTTGCCTATAGGTTATACATGGCCAGAAAAAGCATATGGCTTTTCAAGCTTTTGTCCTAACATTCAAGAAACTATTGCTACATGCTCAACTGAACTTGTCAGGGGTCCAGTTCACCTTTCTCAAGTTTACGGCATGCTTGTTGGATTGATACTTTTTTTAATACTATGGATAGGAACAAGGATTCCTAGGCATGAAGGGTGGTTAACTGGCCAATGGTTAATATGGTATTCCTTGTTAAGATCAGTACTAGAGGAGCCTTTTAGAAACAATCCCATATACTGGAAAGTGTTTGAAAATCAAGAAATTGGCTTTTCTATTTTCACATTGACCCAAATAGCATCCTTCTTAATAATTGCAATAGGTTTATTGGTATTGAAAATGACAGAAAAAAACGAGACAAGTCCCTGGACAGGTTTTAATTATTTTAAAATTAAGGAATAACATAAATGAAAAAAACATTAATAATTATTTTTACATCTTTGATTTTCTCTTCATGCGGGAAAGTCAATAACGAACACACCCTGCTCTATCTTGTCAATGAAAGGCCAGATGAAGTTGTTATAGTTGACACATCTGATCAAAAGGTTATCAACAGATTCATGGCTGGAGAGGGCTTGAATGATTTAACTCTTGTTCCAGATCAAGGAATAGGGTTTATAGCAAATCAACATGGCGGTGTAATATCTGTTGTTGATTTAAACATGGGGACATTAGAAAGTGAAATACCCACAAATGGCTTCCCTTTACATTTAACCAGTCCTCCTTCTGGAGAAAAAGTTTATGCAACTATAGCAAACCCGGAAACACTTCAAGCAAATGAAGTAAGTGTTTTTTCTGTTAGCTCTTCATCTTTTATTGAATCAATACCGATAGGAAACACAATAAACAATATAGAAATACATCCTGATGGAAAAACTCTTTATGCCACAAGGGCAAATACTGCAATGCTATTTCTGGTTGACACAACTAAAAAAACAATAAGAAAAGAAAAAGTTTTGTCTAATTCTCCTGCAGCAATGGCTGTAAGTCCAGATGGGAAATATATTGCTCTGGCTTTAACGCAGACTGACACAGTTCAAATATATGACCAAAATGCAGAAGATTTAATATTCTCCATACCTGTAGGTGATGCTCCAAGAGCAGTAACATTTTCAGATGATGGAAAATTAGTTTTAGCTGCTGACATGAGAACAAGATTTGTTCATATCGCAAAAACTGAATCAGGAGAAATTATTGGAAAAATAAAATTTGATATGGCTCCAACAAATTTAAGAGTGGTTAATGGAAAAGTTTGGGCTACAGTCAAAGCTCCTTTTATATTCGGGGCAGACCTTGAAAGCTTGGAGATAACAGACAAAATACATCTAAACTCTATACCTGTTACATTTGAAGCAATAGCTCCTAACAAACTCTCATCAAATAATACTGATTCTGGTTTGCCAATAACTGAAATTGCTATATTTTTAGTTATTTTTTATCTTATAAAAAAAGCTAAAAAACGAGAAAAGAAAGAAAAGGAAGGAAAATAATTGAATAAAGAAATAGGAATATTCCTTCTATTAGCTCTTAGTTCCTGTTCAGGCTCTCAGCCAACTAGCGCTAGAGTTCCATCGGCTGCAACAAGCACAAAAAATAGACCTCCAGTTATCGAAAGTCTAGAAACAAGTCCAAAATTTGTTTCTTTTTCAGGTGAAGCAACAACAAGAGCAATAGCTTCGGATCCAGATTTTGACAGATTGGATTTTCTATGGGAAATTACAGGCGGAAAAATCCTGGAAGGTAAAAACACCCCTTTTGTAAAATGGAAAGCTGATGAAGGTTCTGAAAAAATAAACATAAAAGTCACAGTAAAGGATTCAGATGGTTACAAAGAAGAAAATCTTGAATTAAAACTTACGAAAAAAAATCTTTTTCTTGAAGAGAAAAAACCTGAAAAAGAAAAACATGGTGAAGAATATAAAATTTTTCTAAAAACAATCAATATCGATTCCTTTAGCATGTCCAACATTCAGATTAATTACCCTTCTGAAAAAATAAAATTAAAAAATATTGTCTTTAATGGTTTGGAAAAAAAAGATCATGAAGATTGGTATTCGATCATAGATGCTTCAAAAATAGGAAAAATAAAAATAACCCTCCTCCCGAAAGGGGAAAAAGAAAAAAAAGGAGGAAAGATTGCCACGGTTAATTTCATCTTAAGGGATGATTCTTACCCTTTGATTAATGATTTTTCCTTTAAACAAACCGGAAAAGAAATAGGATTTTGGAATAAAGTTAAAGAAATTATTCCAGTAGCCTTGTCAAATCCAAAATAAAACTTAACCGAAATGTCTAAAAATATATTTATACAAGGTGCAAAAATACATAATTTAAAAAACATAAATGTTGAAATACTATCTAATAAACTAACTGTTATCTCTGGTTTAAGTGGCTCTGGAAAATCCTCACTGGCATTCGATACGCTTTACTCAGAAGGAAGAAGGCTTTACCTTGACAGTCTTTCAACTTATGCAAAACAATTTTTAGGCGATTTAAAAAAATCAAATGTAGACAATATAGAAGGCATATCTCCAGCAATAGCAATAAATCAAGCACCTCTATCTAAGAATCCAAGATCGACAGTTGGAACAGCAACAGAATTATTAGATTTTTTAAGATTGTTATATGGCAGAGCTGGAGTGCCCTACTGCCCAAAATCAAATAAAAAAGCCATATCCCAAAGTTCAGAATCAATATTGAAAAAACTTTTAAGCTACGAAAAAGGAACAAAATACATAATCTATGCACCAATTGCAAGATCAAAAAAAGGTGAATTTCAAAATCTCATAACAGCTTTAAAAACTGAGGGTTATTCAAGATTAAGAATTGACAAAAACATCTATAGGCTTGATCAGGAAATAAAAATAGAAAAAAACAAAAGACATGATATAGATCTTGTAATAGACAGACTAGTTGCAGGAGGTGATAAAAAAAGAATATCAAGATCAATAAAAACCGCTCTAGAAAAAGGAAAAGGTCAAATAATTATTGAAAATTTATCAAAAAAACAAGAAAAAACTTACAGTGAATTATTCATATCACCAGAAACCGGAGAAACCATACCACCATTAAATCCAAGATTTTTTTCTTTTAACTCACCAGAAGGAGCTTGTAAAAAATGCAAAGGTATTGGTATTGTTGAGCAGGTTGATATTGATGCATTAATAAATTGGAATGCAAGCTTAATCAATGGTGGTATCAAAGCCTTAAAAGAAAGACTTTTGGACAGATGGCATCAAGCTTCTGCAAGAGGCATCATGGAGTCTTTCGGGGAAGACCCAAGCAAAAAACTAAAAGATGTGGATGAAAAGATTTTAAATATTATTATTTTTGGATCTGGTGAAGAAAAAATTTCTTATATTATGAATTCAAGAAGGGGTAAAAAGTATCATTTCAATCACGCTGTCAAAGGAATATCAGCAGCACTTTGGAAAAAAATGTCAAACACAAAAAGCCCAAGCATTAAAAAAAGAGTGCAAAAATATATATTTCAAAAAGTATGTCCTGAATGTGAAGGACAAAGACTAAAAAAGACCGCTTTAGCTGCACGTTTTTCCAAAACGAGCTTCTCTGAAATATCACAGATGTCATTAAAGCAAATGCACTCATGGGTTAAAAAAATAAAAATTCAAAAAAGTCAAAAGCAAATTGCTGAACCGATATTGAAAGAAATCAAAAATCGTCTTGATTTTTTAATCGAAGTTGGTGTTGGCTACCTAGAAATAGACAGGCTTTCTTCAACCTTATCCGGCGGAGAGTCAAAAAGAATAAAGTTAGCAAAACAAATTGGAGGCAAGATGTCAGGCGTTCTTTATGTGCTTGACGAACCGACAATCGGCTTGCACCCTAATGACACATCAAAATTAATAAGATCATTAAAATCTTTGGTTGACCTAGGAAATACTGTGATTGTTGTAGAGCATGATCCCGAAACAATCAAAAAATCTGATGAGTTAATTGAAATAGGTCCTGGAGCTGGAATTTTTGGCGGCCACATCATTTATCAAGGCACACCGCAAGATGCTACGAAGGATAAAAATAGCCTTATAGGGCCTTGGCTCAACAAACAACTTCAAGTAAAAAAGAAAAAACGAAAGCTTAAAGCTGGGATAAGGATAAAAAAAGCTAAAGTTAACAATTTAAAAAATATATCAATCTCAATACCTTCTGGAGGAATGATTGCCTTGTGTGGCCCTTCAGGGTCAGGAAAAAGCAGCCTACTTGAAGGTGTTATAAACAACGGATACAAAGAAATCAAATCTCAAAAAAAACTATCAAGTGAAATTGCTGAAACCATTGACTCAATAGACATTTATGAAAAAGTTGAATTGATAGACCAATCCCCAATAGGTAGAACGCCTAGAAGCAATCCTGCCACATATACTGACATATTCACAATAATAAGAAATATTTTTTCAAAAACACATGAATCCCAAAGTCAAGGTTACAGTTCTGGTTTTTTCTCGTTTAATGTACCTGGTGGAAGATGTGAACATTGCAAAGGTAGCGGTTATCAAGAAGTAGAAATGCATTTTTTAGCTGATGTATCTATAAAGTGCCCTTCTTGCAATGGTGAAAGATATGGAGATGAAGGACTTTCAGTAAAGCACAAAGGACTAAACATATCTCAAATATTAAACCTTTCAGTTGATGAGGCAAAAGATTTCTTTTCAGATGTTTCGATACTTAAAAAAAGACTTGAAACACTATCAAAAGTCGGACTTGGATACATATCCCTAGGTCACCCAGCCACAACTTTATCTGGAGGAGAAGCTCAAAGACTGAAATTATCCAAACACCTTGGAAAAAAAAGAAAAGGCAAATCGTTAATACTTTTAGACGAACCAACAACAGGGCTTCATCCAAATGATATAAAGAAGCTTATAAATGTATTTGATGAACTTGTAGATCAAGGTAACACTCTTATGGTGATAGAACACAATTTACAAATTCTTTCTTATGCAGATTGGGTTATTGAAATGGGTAAAGAGGGTGGAAAAAAAGGAGGAGAAATTGTATTTGAAGGAGATCTTAATGCTTTAAAAAGGGCAAACACGCTTACATCAAAAGAAGTAAAAAAATGGTGAAGCGGAGATTGTCAAAAAAATGAAAAAAAACATTTCAAACATTCCTAATCTTCCTGGAATTTATAAATTCATATCTAATAAAAATGAAATCTTATACATAGGAAAAGCAAAAAACCTTAAAAAAAGAATCAAAAATTGGATACATAAAAAAAAAGAAAGCAAAAAAGAAAAACTATTAGTATCATCAATCAACCAAATTGAATTCACAATTACAAAAAATGAAAACTCTGCACTGATTCTTGAATCTCAAGAGATCAAATTGCATAAACCTAAATTCAATATTCTCCTAAAGGACGACAAAACATATCCGTATATAAGCATAGTTGATGATTCGTATCCATATTTAAAAATTTCCAGAAAAATAAATAAAAAAAATACACAGATTGGGCCTTTCTCCAACGTTAAATCAGTAAGAAAAACTATTTCATTTCTAGAGAGAAATTTTGGAATAAGACCTTGCAGATATGATCTTGAAAAAAAATCAATAAAATCTTGTATTTACTATCAAATGCAACAGTGCCCTGCTCCATGTGAAAAAAAAATAGATAAAAAATCATACCAAGCAACCGTTAAATCAGCAGTAAATTTTATAAATGGTAAAAAAAATAATATTTTTAAAATTCTTGAAAGACAAATGAAAGAAGCTTCAAGCCTAAAAAATTATGAATTAGCAGCACAGTTTAGAGACAGAATTATTAATTTAAAATCAGTTGTAAAAGCAAGAAGAGACAGCCTTGGAACAAATATAAATTCTGATTTGATTTCATTAATCGAAAATGATTCAAGCATTTTATTTAGCATACTTAAAATTAGAAATGGAAGAGTGTTTGACCCCTTAAAATATACAGTTAAAAATCCAATATCAAAAAGCTATGAAAACGTTTTCATCGAAGTGATAGAACAATATTATTCACAAAACAATATTCCAAAAAAAATAATTATCGGAATGGATTCAAAAAATATTCAAACTTTGAAAAAGATATCTATATTTTCAAAAACAAAGATTAGAGTTCCTTTTTTCAAATGGGAAAAAGAAAAAATGAATGAACTTTACAAAAATACACTAATCAAAAAAAACCGATCAAATAAAAATAACAAAAAATCACTAAATGAGCTGGCTGAGAAAATAAATATTGGATACCCTCCAAAATATATTGAGGGTTTTGATGTATCAAATATCATGGGGGAAAATGCAGTAGCAAGCCAAATCTGTTACAAAAACGGCAAATATGAAAGCAAATTAACAAGAAATTACACAATTAAATCAATCAAAAACATAGATGATCCGCGAATGATTGCTGAAGTGATATCTAGAAGATGCAAACAAATTATCAACAATGGAAAACAACCGGATTTAATACTTGTCGATGGAGGGATCACCCAACTAAAAGCAACAGTAAAAACGCTTAAAGAACATTTTTTAAATATACCTGTAGTAAGTCTTGCAAAAAAATTTGAAAAAGTTTATTCAGGAGACACGCTAAAGGAAGTAAAAATCAAAAAAAACTCATCGGCTCACAACCTGTTAATCCAAATAAGAAATGATGCTCATAGGGTTGCTTTACGACATCATAAAAAATTAAGAAAAAAGAATACTTTTATTTAATTTTAAAAACAAGACCACACTTTTCAAGCCTTCTCAATATATCTTTTGAAGGAAGGTCAACTTCATGCTTCAACACACCTGATTTCAACTTGCCCTGCATTGCTAACCTTGCTATCTCCGCAGCAGGAAAGCCAGTGGTTCTTTCCATGGATGTTAAACCTGTTTCTGAGTCATTCTCATCTATCAACAAAATTTCCATTTTTGATTCATTTCCGCTTACTTTAACAAGAAGAATAACCATATCTTCTTTTGAAGTTGGAATCCTTTCTCCAAGTTTTTCTTCTGCAAAAAATAAAGCATCTTCTTGCCAGTTTGTTTCAAAAAAACCTTCTTCTTTCCATTTGAACATCAAATCCCAATGACCAGGCCACCTTAATGTTTTATATTTGTAACTATTTAAAACACCCTGAAAAGTATCTGCCGAAGTGCTTATTCCACCTCTTGTAAGTGATGCCTCGAGCTTGCCTATCTCATCTATTTCAACTTTCTCTTTTCCGTCCAAGCATTCCCTGACCCTTAATTCACCTTCCTCAAGAATGGTCTCATATCCAGAATACTCATTAAGAAGTCCTTCAGCAGCAAAAAAAAGATAATGTTTAAATTTATTTTTTAATGGCTTTTTCGGCAAACCTCCACAAAAAATACTTACATCTTGTGCATGCTTTAATCTAGACAAACCGTAAGAAGCAAGGAGTTGCCCTAGCCCAGGTGCTAATCCACAATCAGGAATTACAGCGACACCCTTATCTAATGCTTCCTGGTTCATGTCATGCTGCAATGCAACAATATCAGGATTCCCTCCAAGATCGACATAGTGCATTTTGTTTGATATTGCATACTTTGTTAATTTTTGAGAAAACATATATGAAGCTGAATTAACTATAGCATCAGGTTTATACATTAAAACCCAATCCCCTGGACTAGATGCATCTAATGTTTGAAACTGTATACTCGCACTTTCAGGCAGGTATCTATTAGAGAAATTAATAAAATCAGAAATTTTTTCTGAATCATTATCTGCAATAATTATTTCATGATCGAAAGACAGGTTATAAGCAATTGCCCTTCCCTGCCTTCCTGCTCCCAATATCAAAACTCTTGCCATCTAGACAAATCATACCAACCAGTAATAGAGATTAGGTTTTAGAATTGAATTAAAATCAAATAGAACAGGAGTAAAAAAAATGTCTTTAATTTCTTTGTTAATGCTGACAAATCCAAAATGGGGAAATTTTATTATTTACCCATTTGCAGGATGGTTCATAGGTGTAATACTGCTAGGTCTTTTTCATAAAAAATTAGTATCTTACCTCAGTAAAAAAGGTAAAAAAGAAGCTGAAAAAACTGTACATGCTATAGAAAAACCCTTATCCTCATTAATCATCATTCTTGCAACAGAAAAAGGCTGGAGTGACCAACAAGATTCATTACAGCTCACTGAATTCGCTGAAACAGTAGACAAGATATTCTTTATACTTATAGCAATAGCCGTTGCCAGCTCAACAAAACATATCGTTGATTTCATTTTTGCATCCGTTCTTGAGCCTATTGCTGAGAAGAGTAAAGGAAAAATTGACGATCAAATTATTGCAGTTTTAAAAAATTCTTCTGGTGGATTAGTTTGGATAGTAGCGATTGTTGTCATCATCAGTGGTCTTGGCTATGATGTTATGGGTCTTGTTGCTGGGCTTGGTATAGGAGGTCTTGCATTTGCACTTGCAGCAAAAGACACGCTTTCTCAAGCTTTTGGAGGCATAGTCTTGTTCATGGATAGACCTTTCGAAGTTGGAGATTCAGTTGAGATAGATGGAGTTAGAGGGGATGTTGAAGAAATAGGATTAAGGTCAACTAAACTAAGAGGCTTAGATAAAACTGCAATAATAATACCAAATGCAACAGTCTCATCTGCAACAATAACCAATAGAAGCAGAAGGTCAGGATTTAGACAAGAGGTTGTCTTGGGTCTTGTTTACAACACATCATTTGAGCTTATAGACAAAGCAAAGCAAACACTTGAAACGATAATAAAAAAACACCCTGAAACACAAGATAAGTGCTGGGTTAATCTTTTAGAGTTTGGTGACTCTTCACTAAACCTTGAAGTTGTTTACTGGATTAGAAAAAAATCGGGAGGTGATTTAAGAAAAGTTAGGCATGAAGTAAACATGACAATACTTAAAGAATTTAATAATCTAAATCTTGAATTCGCCTTCCCAACAACAACAATTGACTGGAACCCTCCAAAAAAACCTTAATGAAATTATTTTTTGGATTATATTTTTTGCTTTTTACAATAGCCCCAAAAGAAGAGTCCTCTCTGGTGTTAAAGCCTTTAATAGAAGCTTATATTGAGTTTGAAGGCAAACCTCCAGTGAACTGTGAGGAGCTTAGGAAATCTCCTGCCTTTTTTATTACATTGAAAAATAACACAGGTCAAACCCTTGGTTGCAAAAATTTAAAGTCAAAACCAATCGAAGGCGCTGGGGTTTCAAAATGGGGAATATTTAAAAGCAACAAAACAAAAACAATTAGTTATTTCTCAGAAAAAGAAAAACTTTTCGAAAAGCCAGAAAGACAACAATGGGAAAAAATTCCATTGGGTCAATCTTTTGCTAGATTTTTAGGAAAGATAGAAAAAATATGGAGATTTGAAAAAAATAAAAACAACGCTAGGCTCCAGGATCTAAAATCATTTGGAGGAAATTTGTTAAGCAAGTCGATCCCCCATGGCATCTGGGACAATGGAACATTAGGAGAAAGCTCAATAGAGGGAACTATAGAAGATGCGATATCTAGATTTGATAAAAACTTACCAGGCTGGATAATAGATATTAAAAATAATTGGGTTTATGAAGTGAAAATCACCGATGAAAAAACAGAGATTTCATTTTTTTCCCTAGATTGAAAAATGCTTAAAAAAGAAATCAAAAAACATATACCTGAAAAAATATTTGAACTTGATGATGTTTGGGTTGTTGGTGGTGCAATAAGGGAAGCTATATCAGATAAAAAAAATGTCATAACAGAAATTGATATAGCCTCAAGGCTAAAAAATAAAGAAAAACTAGAAAAAATATTTCGAAAAAAATATGGCAACTTTTACAAAATTAATAAAAAATTAAAAACTATAAGGTTTCAAAACAATGAAATTAATATTGATATTACTTATTTTGACCAATCAATAAAAGATGACCTGTTAAGAAGGGATTTCAAGATGAATGCAATTGCATGGAATAGTAAAAAAGGTTTTTATGATCCCTTAAACGGATTGAATGATATAAAAAATAAAAAAATTTCAAGCTGCACACCTAGCTCAATAAAAGATGATCCGATTCGAATCCTTAGATCCTTAAGATTTGCAACAAAAAACAATTTTTCGTTAAGTGTTAGCTTGCAAAATGAAATAAAAAAATATAAATATTTATTAAAAAAATGCGCTGGGGAAAGAATCCATCATGAAATAAAAAAAGGATTTGAGTTAAACCCTCATAGATTTGCAGAGCTGATAATAAAAACAAATATTTTAGAAATCATCTTCGAAGAATGGCAATACACAAAAAACTGCAAAGCTAATCAAGATTCAAAAATGACTGTTGAAGAGCATTCACTAAAAACTTTAAAAAAATTTCAAGAAGTTGTACTTAATTTAGATTCTTATTATCCAAAATGGTCAAGGCACATAAAGAATGAAAAAAAATGTGAGTGGTGGTTTTATTTTTCAGTCTTGTTGCATGATGTTGGAAAACCAAAAACAGCAATTACTGAAGAGCAAAAAATCACATATCCAAAACATGCTCAAATTGGTTTTTCTTTAATAGAGAAAAACCTTCAAGAGCTAAGGTTTTCAAATGAGGAAAAAAAAGGAATAGAGCAAACTATATCTGGACATTTGAGAGTTTCACAAATTTCAAACAATAATCAAAATCCAACAAAAAAAGCAATGAATAGATTTTTCAAAACTTTCAAAGAAAATTCTATTTTCATGATATTGCTAGATTTTTCTGACGCAAATGCCTATCCAGAAAAAATAAAAAAACAAATATTGACAAAAGAACATTTAAAAATTCATGATATTCTTTTTGATGCATTTTTCCTCAAAAAAAATGAAATTTTGCCGGAGCCACTGCTTAACGGCTCAGATCTTATAGGTATAGGTTATCCCGAAGGCCCTTTAATAGGACAGACACTAAATAAAATAAAACATCTTCAAATCAATGATGAAATTACCAATCAAAAAGACGCTCTGGAATATGCAACAAAGGAGCTAAACGCTTGATGATAGAAGTTATTACTGGAATAATCCTTCTTGTTTTCGGTGGAGACATAGCTATCAATGCTGCAGATAAAATTTCTAAAAAATTTGGAATATCAAACCTAACAATTGGTCTATCTTTAATTGCAATCATGACCAGTCTTCCAGAAGTCTTCACAAACATTGCAAGCGGTATGCAAAAAGAAGGAGATATAGCTTTAGGAAATGTTTATGGAAGCAATGCTTCTAATGCACTTCTAATAGGCGCAATAGCATTATTTTTTGGCACACATGAAAAAGAATATAAAAAAATTAGCAACTATCTTGCAATTGGGGCTCCACTATTGCTATACGTGTTTTGCTTAAATGCAGAAATAAGCCAAATTGAATCTTTTATTTTGCTTTTAACATACATACTGTTTTCAAAAACATTATTTCCTGGTAAAAAAACAAAAACTAATCAAAAAGGAACAATGGGTTTGAAAATATTTGCTCAAATAGCAATATCTATTTTTTTACTTTGGAAAGGTGGAGATATGGCTGTAAGTGGAGCAATAGATCTTTCTCAAAAATTTGGCTGGTCTGAAGTTTTCTCAGGTTTAATCCTTGGTTTTGGAACAAGCCTACCAGAGCTAACAGTAACTTTTGCTGCTGTTAAAAAAAACAATCTAGCTATCATATCTGGAAATTTAATTGGATCAAATATTATTAATCCATTAGTTGCAATGCCTTTTTCTACGATTTCGGGAAATCTTCATATTTCAAATAATGAAAAAATGGCATGGTGGGCAATACTTGGAACAATTATTTACATTTTTGGAACAACCCAGAATAAAAAAAATAAAAAAATTATTGCAAGCCTTTCATTCTGTATGTTCTTATGGATTATCTTTTCTTACTCAGGTTAAAAATTTAGTCTAATAAGCGATCCTGATATTCCTTTTTCTTTAAAGCAATTTCAAGTATCAATTCGGCTGATTTTTTATTCCTTTCATCAGTGTCAAGACTCCTATCAGTAGTCAGCCTTTCATCAACAAAAAAAACTTCAAAACCTCTCTTTTTTAACTTTTTAGCTATTGACTTAACATGTATCGACATATCCGAATCACCACCGCTCATCCTCATAGGCAAACCAATTGCAATCAAGCTAACATCATTATCAACAGCTTCGCTACATATAAGATCAGAAGAAGAATCTAATATTCTTTTTGTCCAACTTTTTACTACAAATTTTTGACTTGAATCAGACAAAGCAAAACCATGAAACTTTGTACCAACATCACAAGAAATGATTTTTTTCACTTTATATTTTCTTTAATAAATGTAATCGCTTGATCTATACCTTTTCTGTTTTTACCACCACCTTGAGAAAAGCTATCCCTTCCTCCTCCTCCTCCATTTAAAAATGGTG
The DNA here is from genome assembly GCA_002716355.1 of bacterium. Lineage (GTDB taxonomy): Bacteria > UBP7 > UBA6624 > UBA6624 > UBA6624 > UBA6624. Next base: position 274,015 of record PBAU01000003.1, read on the forward strand.
AAACATTTTTTAAAATTTCAGATGCATTCAACCCTTGCTCTATCAATGATTTTGAAACAGAAATACAATAATTAAAACTCTCTTCTCTTGTGGTTAGAAATGCCAAAACAGGCTTTTTGCTATTTGAAAAAGACTTACCTAAATCAATAAGGATATCCTTGTCCACATTTTTATCAACAATAAAGGCAACATCTTTTACATCTTGTGAAGATATCATTAATTCATCATGATTTTTCTTAATTTTTAACTCGATTAAATTTTTATTTATTTTTCTCAAATCCTTTAATTCTTTTTCAAGCAGCAAAACCTTGTTTTCAAATTTATCTTTATTTATGCTCCATTTGTTTGAAATTCTTTTTACTATGCTGTGAGAATTTGTAGCTAGATCTTGAGACAAGGAACCAGTGAAAGCTTCGAACCTCTTAACACCTTGTGCAATAGATGAAAAATTTGAAATGATGAAAGATCCAATTTGACTAGTTTTTTCAACATGTGTCCCGCCACACAGCTCAATGCTGAAGTTCTCGCCTGATTCATCACCTATAGTCACAACTCTTACTTTTTCAGCGTCATACTTCTCACCAAACAAAGCCATAGCACCAACAGAACGTGCTTCCTTTAAAGAAGAAAATGAAATGTTCACATTGCAATTAGAGGTTATCCATCCAGAAACCATCTTTTCAATCTTGGCAATATCAGAATCTGATACATTTTCATTCAAGGTAACATCAAATCTCAATCTATCATTTTCTACAAGGCTGCCTGCTTGTGTAACCGAGTCTCCATAAAGCAATCTCAATGCAGCATGAAGCAAGTGAGTTGCTGTGTGAGCCCTTTCACAGCCATATCTATGACCCTTATCAATTTCTATCTTTAAAAAATCACCTATTTTAAATTCTCTATCAGCACTGCCTTCATGAATCAACTTACCCCTATCCCAAAAAGTTTTTTTTACATCTAGAACTAATTTGCCAGATTGATCTAAAAATTTACCTTTGTCTCCAATCTGCCCTCCACCCTCTGGATAAAAACAAGTTTTATCTACAATCATCCTGGTTACACCTTTTTTAAAAGAATAACTTTTAACTTCAGACTTCAAAATATGGCCTTTTTCTCTAGAGGTTTGATAATTTTCTCCCTTGTAAACCCAAGCATCATTCTTTTTTGCCCTATCGGACTTAGACCTTTCTCTTTGACTCTTCATTCCTTCCTCAAAACCTTGGTAATCTATTTCAAAACCCTTCAATGAAGCTATATCTTCACAGATTTCTAATGGGAGGCCATAAGTATCATACATTTCAAAAAGAACTGAACCTGGAACTTTTCCGCCTTTTAAATCTATCAACCTTAGTTCAAATTCCTTTTCACCCCTGCCAACGGTTTTTCTAAAAAGCAACTCCTCTCCTTCGATTACACTAGAAATAAAATCTTTTTTTTCTTTAAGACCGTGATAAACATTTTCATAAAAAGATATAGAAGGAAGCATGTCTTTAAGAAAAGGTTTGCCTATCCCTAATGTTCTTCCAGCCCTTATGGCTCTTCTTAAAATTCTCCTTAAAACATAACCTTTTCCTATATTGGAAGGCAGGACTCCATCTGCTACAAGAAATACAGAACTTTTCAAATGGTCTGCAATAATCCTTCTACTTTCTTCATTTTCACTTAAAGCTAGAGAATTTAAAAAATCAAAAGAATCTTTAAATATGTCAGTATCAAAAACACTGCTTTTTCCCTGGATTGCAGCCGTAATTCTTTCAAGCCCCATTCCTGTATCTATATTTTGAGAAGGAAGTTTTTCAATCGTGCCATCTTTCAATTTATTTTCTGACATGAAAACTAAATTCCATATCTCCATAAACCTTTCAGAATTATCAGCTGGAGTTTTTCCTGGATCAAACTCTTCTCCAAAATCATAAAATATTTCTGAACACGGGCCACAAGGGCCAACTGAACCCATTGACCAAAAATTATCATCATCCAAAAAAAGTAATCTTTCCTTGGGGAATCCAATTTCTTTTATCCATATATCTGCTGCTTCAAAATCATCCTTATAAACGGTTGCCCATAAATTACAAGGATTCAAATTTAACTCTCTTAAAAGAAAATCCCAAGAAAACTCAATGGCTTGTTTTTTAAAATAATCGCCAATAGAAAAATTTCCCAGCATTTCAAAAAAAGTACAATGCCTAGGAGTTTTGCCAACAGAATCTATATCAATTGTTCTTATGCATTTCTGACAACTTGCCAATCTTTTATTTGAAGGTTCTTCTTCACCTAAAAAATAAGGTTTTAATGGAGCCATGCCAGCTGCGTTGAATAAAAGTGTTGGATCTCCACTTATTGGCAAAGGAGCGCTTTCAACAACAGAATGTCCATGATTTTTGAAATATTTCAAAAATCTACTTCTTATTTCATGCGATTTCATTAATTATTATTTTAGATTTGATAATTGAAATTCAATACAGATGAACCATCTAGACCAGCCCTTCTTGCTTGATTTACAGCCATTTTCATAAAATCTAACTGCTTTATCGAATGAGCATCTGTGTTCAAAGATAACTTTACACCTGCTTTACTTGCATTTTTAGCAATGCTTGAATCAACATCCAATCTTTCAGGGTTTCCATTAATCTCAAGAGCAACATCTTTTTCTAGAAGCCTTGGAAAGACTTTATCCCAATCAACATAATAACCTTCTCTGGTTAATAATTTTCTTCCTGTTGAATGACCTAAAACATTAACATGTGGATTTTCAAGAGCCTTCAATATTCTTTCGGTTTGATCTCCATTTAAATTCTGATGAATGCTTGCAACAACCCAATCAAGCTTCTCTAAAACAGAATCATCATAGTCAAGAGATCCGTCATTTAAAATATCACATTCAGTTCCAGCAAAAACTTCCATATCCCAATTTTTATTTTTTATGTAAGACAACTGCTCAAATAAACTTTCTTCTTTCAACCCTCCTGCATAAGAAGCACTTTTGCTATGGTCGGTAATAGCTATCCTAGAGTAACCTTTTGCATGAGATGCACACACCATATCGTCTATTGAATCAAACCCATCACTCCAATTGGTATGCATATGCATATCCAAATTTATATCATCAACATCCAAAAGTCTAGGAACGCCTTTTTTAAATTCAAGAGGGCTCCATATTCTTAACTCAGGCGGAATATAAGGATATCCATTAAGCTTGTAGATTTCCTCTTCGGATTCGACTTCATGCAGCTTTAAATTGTCTAAATGTTCTTTTGTGGACGTTGTTTCAAGCCACCTCTTGCCAAAATCGTTCTTTCTCGAGATTGAAATTTTTACCAATCTGCCATTATGCGAAAACTCAACCTCTTGACCTTGAGCTCTACCTTTAAAAATGGAAGCAAGATTACTAATGTTGAAATCAGAATCACAAACATGAATTAATTCAACACAATCTAAAATCTCATCACATCTTCTCAATCCACCAGTTGCTCTAAAATTAATATTCCTGTATTTATCTTGTATTTGTTCAAAAATATTCTGCCCTTCTGGTAATAAAAATTTGCCTTTATAGTTTTCATAAAATTTAATCCCTCTTCTTATGTTTTCATTTTGAGATTTGGAAAAAAAAGCCAAATCATTTTTAAAAATATTTTCTTTCAGCCTTTCGTAACTAAATATTTTTTCTTTAAATAATTTTTTCATAGACCCAAGACCTATGCCTCGAATTTTTGACAACTCCCAAAAAGCAGTTGGTATTTTGTCATCCAACTCATCAAGCTCTTCAAGTCTTCCTGTTTTTTTTATTTCTGATATTTTTTTTGCTATTGAAGGGCCAATTCCTGGAATTTTCTGATAATCATCTATAAGCTGAATTGAATCATTTAAATTAGCTAAAACATTTGAAGCTTTTCGTATTGCTGAAACTTTGAAAGGATTGCTTCCTGTTAACTCTTTTGCTTCAGCTAATCTAGATAAAATTTTAGATATCTTTACGTTCAAAAAATCAGGCATAATGATTTAATTCTAAATTTACCCAAGTGTTTAACAACTAAACTAAAAATCATCATCAGAAAGAATCCTGTAGTTAACACCTAATGAATCAAGTCTTTTCAAGCCAGCTTGCCATCTCTTCAAAAAGCTATCATAGTTTTTAAATTCTGGCAAAGTCCAAACTACTTCAGCCATTGCTGCAGATCTAGGAAAAGCCATATACATAAGCTTGTCCCAATCATAAATATATTCAGTCCATAAATTGCCTTGAGCTCCCAAAACTCTATCAAACTTGCTTTTATCCAATTCTTTGGGGATGGGATCAAATGAATAAACTTTTTTTAATGGAAGGTATCCACCAATTGCTTCAGGTTCATTCTCAGAAACGCCTTGATAGTAATCAAAATACGAATGAGAAGTTGGAGACATAACAATATCATGACCTTTGTTTGCTGCATCTATTCCGTATTGCCAATTTCTCCAAACCATCATTGCAGCATTTGGAGCCAAGCCTCCCTCTTGAATTTCATCCCAACCAATCAAACGTCGATTATTCTTATTTAAAAATGATTCTATTTTTGAAATATACCAGCTTTGCAAGCCATGCTCATCAATCAATCCTTCTTTTTGAATAAACTCTTGAATTTCAGGGTTGTTTTTCCATGGACCCTTAGGAGCTTCATCTCCTCCAATATGTATAAATTCTGAGGGAAAAAGTTCCATAACCTCAGAAAGAACATCTTCTAGAAAAAGAAAAGTCTCTTCTTTTATGTTGTAAACCCCATCAGAAACACCCCATCTGGTCAACACTTCAGTTGGCCCATTAGGATTTCCAAGCTGTGGATAAGATGCAATTGCAGCAGAAGAATGTCCGGGGATTTCTATTTCGGGAACAATATTAATAAACATTTTTTCTGCGTACTTGACAACCTCTTTAATTTCATCCTGAGTGTAAAAACCACAATACTCAATTCCATCTCCAACATTTCTGTTTCCCCTTTGTGGGGATTCAGCTCTACAGCTTCCAAAGCTAGTCAACCTTGGCCATTTCTTAATCTGAATTCTCCAACCCTGATCTTCAGTTAAATGCCAATGAAAATTATTAAATTTATATAAGGCCAAAAGATCTAAGAATTTTTTAACTTCTTCAACAGTAAAAAAATGTCTACCTACATCAAGATGCATTCCTCTCCATTTAAATCTTGGATAATCTTCAATAATTAAACCTGGCAAATAACAGCTAGAAAAAGAACAGAACTCTGACTTTTCAGAATCAGAAAAGGGCAAAAGTTGTTTAATGGTTTGAAAAGCATAAAAAATTCCCTTTACAGAATTAGCTAAAATTTTCACATGTTTTGAACTTACATCAAGTAAATATCCTTCTTCTCCGAGCAATGGATCATCAAGGTCGTCTGCAATATAAACATACTTTTTACTATTATCAAAATTTAAAAAATTTGCAATCTTATCTTTTTTGAGGTGACTTTGCACAAAATGAAAATTTGCTTCACTGTCAGCGTTCACCATTGTCAAAAATTGATTCAAAAGCTCATGTGAATTTTCCCTAGATAAAGAATGAAGAAATTGAACATCCTCATCAAAATAAAAAATCTGGTCAGTCATTGTTATATTGTTCGGTTGAGGAATTATTGAAACTTGCTGTTTGTCCATTTCAAACAAAAAAAGAAAATAAAGAAAAATTGAATACATATAAAATACCTCTTGTTGATAAAAAAATCATAATACAAAGTCTATGCTAATAAAAACACTAATAATATTATTTTTCTTACCCTCTCTGTTCCTGAAAGATCCTTGTGTGAAAATTGGAACCACCGGTGCAAAGTGGAATATGAAAAAAAATTGCTATACTGTTACTCTTTCCAAAGAAAAAATCATCAATGAGCCGAGAGGGATAGATGGGATAATATGGGTAGATGAATGGGATGTAATTGGCCCATTTCCAAGCGGATCGAGAGAGCTTGGCATGGATCCTTTTTTATCCTTCGATGATATATATAAAGAAGAATTTGACTTTACAAAAACCTACCCCAGCGAACTGGCAGACGGAGGCATGATATCCTGGAGAAAAATTAAATCAAAAAATGATGGTTGGGTTAATGTCTCGTTCCCAAATACAAGATGGGAACCACTTCAGGATCATCATGGATGGGCTGGAATACTATTTAAAGGATGGGCAATGGGTAATTTTTTTGTTGAAGAATCGGGAAAATACCTAGCACAATGCCTATCGACATCTAAATTTTTAATTGACAATCGAATTATCAATGGCGACATTTATGCAGATGGGTATGGATGGTTTCTTGTTGACCTGAAACAAGGAAAACATTCAATAAAGGTGCCTTTAAGTGGCTTTGAATCAGATTCTTTTAAGTGCCATTTCAAAAAAGCAAATGATAATTTTTTTATATTACCCGGAGACACCATTGTTCCTGATTTTCTTGAAGGTGAACTTGTTTCAAGTTATTTATCAGTACCAATCATAAACACCTCTAATAATTGGATAAATGAAATAAAAATAGATATAAAAAAACCACTAGAAGCAAAAAGCAACACTTTAAAGGTGAAAATAGCTCCTGGTCAAGTTTATCCAATCGTAATCACATTAAAAGAGACAGCTAACCATTCAGGATACTGCCCTTTAGAATCAACAATTAAAATTTCAACAAACAATGAAGATCAGCAAGATCACAATTTCCATATAAGATGTAGAAAAATAGAGCAATCTTTTCGATATACGTTTATAGGTCAAGATGGAAGCGTTCAATACGCATCCGCAAGAGCTCCACTTAAAGAATGTGAAGAAGACTATATGAATGATCAAATTCTTAAATTTTCATGCCCTGTAATACTCACCACACACGGAGCTGGCGTAAAAGCAGAAAGCCAAGCAGAGGCATACTCTTCAAAAGAAAATGCTTGGATTTTAGCGCCTACAGGAAGAAGAAGATTTGGATATGATTGGGAAGGCCCTGGAAGAATTAACGCAATGAAGGCATTAAACGCATTGCCAACACATATCGAAGCATTAACCAAAAGGAAGCATGACCCTTACAGGGTTATCTTTACAGGTCATTCAATGGGAGGGCATGGCGCCTGGAGCCTTTCTCTGCGCTATCCTGATAGAGCGATTGCTTCTGCTCCTGCTGCCGGATGGATCAAGTTCCAGCATTATGTTTCTTATTTCCTTAGACCTGGAGACAGTTATATAGATCCGATATTAAAGGGAATTCTAGAAACATCAATATCGGAACATAATAATGATTTATATGTCTCAAACATGAAAGGCATTCCTGTGCTTGCAAGAGTTGGCGGAGATGATGAATCCGTTCCTCCATGGCATTTAAGAAGAATGTCCAGGATGCTATTAGAAGAAGAAGTTGATTCAAGTGTTTCTGAAATACCTGGAAAAGGCCATTGGTGGGGAGGAGTTGTAGATGATGAAGAAATGAATATTTTTTTTAATTCTCATATTCTGTCCAAACCTCAAACAACAAACAAATTCTCCATTACAGTTTTAAATACTTCATCTTTTGAATCCAAGGGAGGTATAAAACCTTTGCAATTAAATACACCTTACAGGATTGGAAAAGTGCAAGTTAATATAGAGAAAGAAATACATTATTTAGAAACTACAAACATAAAGAGCTTAAAAATACTACCAAGAGAAAAAAACATCTACACAGAAAGAATAAGTCAAATTAATATTGATGGAGAAAATTTCTCCATAGAAGGGGAATCTTATTTTTGCAAATCAGAACAATTGAAAACCTGGTATGAATGTACGAAAAAAGAAATCGAATCCAAGCATGAAAGGATGCCAGAAAACATGGGTCCTGCAAGACAAATACTTGAAAAAGATTTTGTTATAGTATACGGATCAGCTGGAAGTCAGGAGCAAACGAAAAACAGAATGGAAAGAGCAGTCTTTATTGCAAATGATTGGTTTTTAAGAGGTAGAGGTTCTGTTGAAATTTACTCAGATAAAGAAATAATGAATTTGAATTTACAAAATAAAAATTTAATACTTTTGGGTGGACCAAAAACTAATCTTGTTTCAAATATATTTATACAAAATAACTCTTTTATATCTTACGAGCATCAAAAAAATACAATAAAAATAAATGAAGCTGGCATCTTTGGTGATCCAGGAACAGGCTTTCAATTTTTAACATTTTCAGAATATAAAAATAATAAAACATTAGCATTGATAATAGGTGGAATTGATGAAAAAGGTTTTTCAAACACCTTTGAAATATTTCCATTTTCATCAGGTGTAACAGTTCCTGATTTCATGATAATAAATAACAAATTCAAATCAAAAGGATCAGCTGGCATATTGGCTGCTGGCTTTTGGTCAAATGATTGGAGCTTTAATCCAGCAATAGGATATTCCGTCAATCAAGAAAAATAAAAATTTAAAATTTCCAAAGTGAATGAAATAGGAACTAATATAACGGTTAAAATGAGCGGAATCAAAACAAAATCACATCTTAAACAATTTTTTTTACTTGCCTCAACACCTTTAATTTTATTTTCTATTTCATAAGAAATTTTGGTACAAAATTTCAAACTTGCAGCTTCAATCAATATCGCAATAATAACGACAAGCAATTTGATTTTTATTGCTGAAGAAGTAATTACATAAGAAATAAAAACTGGGTTCTCAAAAAAAAGTATTATTGAGGCCAAAACAGGAACAACTGTCATTAAAAATATTTCACAACGTCTCATTGGCCCTTCGAGCCTTCTGGCTTTTTCAAAATCATCTTTTTGAATTTTTTTCACATAAGAAAACCTATAAAAAACAAAACAAAGCCACAAAAGAGAAAATAGATTTTGAACTTGCCATAAAGCAATATTTGATGAAGACTCCATTAGCTTAAATAAGTTTTCAACCTGGAGGCATTAGCAAGGACCAAAGGCATAATATCCTTTGCGTAAATTGAACCAATAGAACCTTTTTTTGCTTCAATTTCATTAAATCTCAAAAGGCTATCTCCTTGAACCTTTCCTCCATGTATCAGAATTGGAACTCTGTGCCATGAATGACCTTTATATGAACATGGAGTGCAATGGTCTCCAGTTACAACCAAAACATCGAAATTAGAATTATCCATAATTTTTCTAATAATTGAATCAGCTTCTTCTACACATAAAGTTTTTCTTTTAAAATCACCATCTTCACCGGCGGCATCAGTATCTTTATAATGAAAGAAAACAAAATCATCTTTAGCATTTATGGTTTCTTCAATTCTTTTATCTATATCATTTGGGTATTTTTTTGCATCCATTCCTAAATATTTTGCAACACCAATATAACAAGGATAGTTTGCTACGGCCTTACAGGTGAGCAAATGCTTTCTCTCCAGTGTCGTAACTGGCCTTAAAACATCCGCTCCTCTCAACAAAACACAATTTGCTTTTTTTTCATTCTTTATTAAATCATTAGCAAACTCTACCCAAGCAGACATGACTAACCTTGATCTTCTTAAGCTGCTTTCCACTGAAGGGAAAAAAGGTTCTACATTTGTTTCTCCGGAGTCATTTCCTGGCAAAGGACCGTTCAAGCCCTCTCCTTTAAAAACCACAGAAAACCTATGTCCTTTTCCTTGAACAACCTCAACAGAGCAACCTTCTACTTGAATTTTTGAAATTTTATTCAAAATCCCTGAAGCTTCACTTGTTCCTATTCTTCCAGCCCTTCTATCAATAATTTTTCCATTTTCAGAAAAAGCTAGATTCCCTCTAACAGCTAAATCGCCTGGAGAAAGGTTGAAACCTAAACCAAGGGCCTCAAAAACTCCACGTCCTACAGGGTTCCTCAAAGGGTCGAAACCAAAAAGAGCCATATGTGCCATTTCAGAACCTGGAGTAATGCCTTCATCAATTGGAAGATGCATGCCCATAGAGCTTTTTGGTGAAATCGAATCAAGATATGGAGTTTTTGCTTCTGTTAATGGAGTTTTGAAATTCTTATCAGGAATATCTCCAACTCCATCAATAACAAAAAATAAAATACGTCCACCGTTTGTTGACAACTGATTCCAATCCAAACTCATCAATTACTCAAAATACTTTCTATTTATCTCTATATAACCGCTCCATTCATCAGGGAGGTCCTCTTCAGGAAAAATAGCTTCAACTGGGCAGACAGAAACGCAAGCACCACAATCAATACATGTATCAGGATCGATATAACATTGATTCTCACCCTCATCATCCTCTTCCCTTGGATGTATACAGTCAACAGGGCAAGCATCAATACAGGCTCTATCCTTCTCTCCTATACAGGGTTCAGCAATGACATGGGGCATTATGAAAAGGAGCTTCCGCTACCGCAGCCGCAACCACCACTTTTAGCACTATTTGGATTCGAAAGCTTCAAACCGGCACCTTGAACACTCATTACATAATCCATCCTTGTGCCTTTTATCTTCGGTAAAGAATCTGGGCCTATCCCTATCCTTAAACCATGTTGCTCCACTAAATGAGCATCATTAGAAAAATCTTTAACAAATTTAAAATGATACTCAAAACTGCAATTACAGTTAACGCTTACTTCAATCTGCAATCCAAGATATTCGGGATCCTCTTCGCTCATAGTTTCCAAAATAACTTTAGCAGCTCTTTCAGTAACAACAAAAACCGCATCTTTCATTTCTGATATCATCAAATTAATTTCTTCTAAAATTTCATCAAGTTCCTCTTTTTTTCTGCCATGGCCTAAAACTCCTTGCTCTAAGGTTTCATAACTTGAAACACCACATCCAACACAATTAATGCCCTTGGATTTCAAAGCATCTGCAGCATAAGGGAATTTGTCAATAATAGCTGAAATCGTCATATCTTTTGTAACAGCATTTTCAATATCTATAGAACTCATAAAACCTCCAAATAAATCAATCTTAGTCTTATTCTAAATCTTAAAAAACAGAAAAAGACAAAATAACAACAATGTAGAAAGGCTTAAATAAAAAACATAAGGATAACCAGGCAACACATACTCATACGTTCCAAGTGATTTTGGTAGTCCCAAAAAAGCATGCCCTACCCTTGGCAATTCTTTCCCTGCTGGATTAGAGCTCCAGCCGGGATACCACCAAATTGAATTAAAAACTATACCTTCAGAAAAACCATCATGACTTATGTCTATAAAATCGTTTAGATTGCTAGTAAAAAGCTTAGAGAGCAAAATGACCCTATTGTCTTCTGATGACTGGATCAACTTATCTTCAGAGAAGAAAAACGTCTCTTTCGGTTCTAGTATTTCTCTTTTATATCTATAAAAAATTTCTCCCGCAATAAAATGTTCCTCTGGAGAAAAATCAATATCTAATTTTGTCCTAGACCAAATCTCGCTAAGTTTGATCAAGTCCGAAATTGTTGGATTCTCTAAGCCTGTCGAAGGTATGAAAAAGTCTTGAAATTCAACAGCCCAAACAGATTGCAATGGTGAATTTAGCTGAAACCTAACAGGTTTATGCGCGCAATTAGAAAAAATTGGATCGTCCCATAAGTATCCATTGGGGCTGCCAACATAAGCAGCAAAAGGTTTTTTCATGTCTATACTTTCTTGCTTCAGGTTTTCTGAATATGTATCAATAAACCAAACTGATGTACCGACTTCAGGGCAATCACTATTCGAAATGAAACTAATCTCATTCTCAGGAAAATATTCATAAAACCTAACATTCCAACGCCAAAATATACCTATAAATGTTTCCAGGATTAAAAAAACACCTAAGTAAAGATGAAGATTTTTCTGTTTATTTTTCATTACCAATATTAACAAAAAGATCAATGGCAGAACCAAATTTAAACTAAATTTAAAAAATGTAAATCTCGACCAATCAAAAAATAAATTCTGGACATCCTCTGAACCTTGCATGAAAATAAAGATAAGAAAAAAGAAAAAAAAAGAAAAAATTGCCTGTTTGGGATTAAATTTGAAATGATTCTTCTTAAGAAGTTCAGCAATATACAAGCAAAAAAAGAATAAAACTCCAAGCATAAACCTATGAAAATCTCTAAACAAACCTAAAAAAGGAATAATCTTTACAAGCATTCCATAGCCCGGACCCCAAGAAAAGAACAAAGAGAGCAAAATCCCGAACAGATAAATATTCCTTATTGAACTTGATTTGAAACTAAAAAATAAATAAAGTAAAAATATTGGAAACAGAATAGAGAGGTAAGATGAAGCAACCGGATCATAAGAAGCAATATCATCCAAGCCAAGCAAAGGAAAAAACCCATTTAAAATTGTTTTTAAATCAATTCCGCCTTGAGTTCCCCAAAAAAAATTCTCCCTTACTGAAGTGCCCGATAACGAAAAAGTCGCAAAAATTTGAGGTATTGCTATAAGGAAGGAAATAAAAATGCAAGAGGAAAAGATTAAAAAAAGTCTTTTAAAAAAAGGCCCTCTAAAACCAAATAAATACACAAAAGCAATAAAGATTATTATTACGCTACCTTGAATCTGACCTGCTAAAAATGAAGAAACAAAAGCCAAAACCAACCAAAAAATTTCCTTTTTTGGGAATTTTCTTTTTGATATATTCTCAAAAATTTCATCAATAAGAATGATTATCCATGGGAGAATGGCGCTAGATAAAACCAAATTAATATTTGTAGATTGCGATTGGTGAAATCCATAATTGCAAAAAATTAAAGTTGGAATCCAAACAGCCCAACCTCTGCAACCTTTCAAACGCAAAAGGCTCATCATTCCATAGCACATGATTAAATTTGCAAGAATTAACAAAAAAACATATTCGCCAGCGATAGCCAAAACATCACTTGAGTCTGGCCATGGAGGCAACAGGTAAACCAACCAACGTAAAGGATGGAAGAAGCCAATTTGACCTTCGGCAATCAATGGAAATGAACCATTTAAAGAACTTACACCCCAAGAAAAACTTTCTACCTGCTGATAAAAAACCCTTGTGAAGGCCAATCCAAACTCAAGATCGTCACCATTTAATGGGTACCTGTTGAAAAAAAAGGGGAAGTGTTGAATTGCAACAAGCCCTAAACTTAACCAAAAATCTTTTAAATTAAATTTTTGCATAAATATCCTCTGCAATTGGCTTTCCGTGCAGTCTTCCATTTTCTATAAAAACTCTATGGTTGTTCATGCCTTCAACCAAAGCTCCACCAACATAAATGCCCTTTAATTCAGTTTCATAAGTTTTAATGTTGTGTTTTGGAATCTGAAGATCTCCTTCCAACCTTAAACCACAACCGTTTATTAGAAATTTTTTATCTGGCCTATATCCTGTTAGCAAAAAACAATGGTCAAAATCAAAATTAAAAATTAATGAATTTTGAACTTTGAATGAAGCATAGGAGTTTTCTAATGAAGTCAACCTTGAATCACCCAATAAAGTTATTTTTTTTGAGTTTATTGAATTCAAAAAATCAGGATATATCCATTTTTTAATTCTTGAAGGGTTTGGACTTGACCGCCTGCAACTTAACAATACATTGTTATTTTTGCTCAAATCTAAAGCTGCCTCTACTGCAGAATTGCCTGCGCCAACTATTAATACATTTTTATTTTTAATCAAGCTTGATCCTGAAAAATAGTGACTCACATTGGAGCTATCCTCACCAGGAACGTTTAAATAATTTGGATTTGAATATATCCCAGTTGTCAAAACAACTTTTCTTGCATGGATTTTTTGACCATCTTTAAGTGATAAAGTAAAATCATTGTCTTCGCCAGAAACGCTTTCCACTTCTGAAAAATTTAAAATATTTAAATTATGCCTAGCTGCAAAAGATTCATAATAATCACAAGCTTCTTTCAGGGTTGGATTAGAACCATTCTTGGACTTCATTTCAAATCCATCTAAAGTTAACTTCTCTGAAGTTGAAAAGAAAATCATATCTTTAGGGTAACTTCTTATATGGTTACAAGTATCACCTTTATCAAGACCTACAACCTTTAATGAATATTTGCTCAATTGATACAAAACCGAAAGCCCATTCGGACCCATCCCTACAACAACAACATCAAACATTAAATAATATGCATTTTCAAAACCGCAAAAACATCAAGATCAACAGAAACAGAAAAATCCCTTCTAGAGCTCCTTACATTTTCAAGCTTTGCCAAATCCTTTTTTAATTTTGAACTCTTAGTCAATATGCTGGTTCTTTCTTTTTTTAATTTAATTAATTCGTTCTTTTGATCTTCGTTTAAATCATGGTTTTTAGAAAGGCTCATGACTTTGATATGAATCTTATTAAATTCCATCTTGTAATCATCAATTGCATCAGAAATTCTTGACTTTAAATTATTGAATCTAAAATCCTCTAATTCAACTAAGTGTTTAAAGGCATTCTTTTTTTTGCTTAAAAAAGTATCTTCGATCGAATCTATTTTATTAAAAAATGGCTCAAGAGAAAAATCATCAGAAATTCTGCATGGTATTTCAGCTGGCCATAATAAACTATCAGGGATTTTATCGAGAATCAAAAAGTCATTCGAATCTGTCAGAATGACAAAAACATCCTCAAAATTCTCTTTCTTATAGCTCCATCTTATTTTTGAAAAAAAAGCCACACAGCAATTAGATAATGTATCAAAACCTATTTCTTTCAAATCGCTTCTTTTGAAAACTGAAAATGACAAAGGAGACTCAGTGACATCTTTTATAGATGAGGTTAAGAATGGATGGTTAATTGTTAGATAATCAATCCAAGTTCTTGACAGTGCAATGTCTTTTGAAAAAGTTCCTCTGATTAACTCTGGAAAGAAACGCAATGAACCTTCTTTTAAAAAGTGAGGTATTGAAAACTTCAATTCAAAATCATCTGAGTCCTTAAGGCAATTGTATTTATCCAAAAACTCAGAAAAAGCAAGTTCAACTATTTCACCATCATTAAAAAACTTTATATTTTCTAAATTGTTTAAGTTTTCTGGCCTCAAGTCAATACCACTCTTTGCAAACGATGACTCTAATGATTTGTCTACTTTTTTTATTGAAGAATCCAATGAAGAGTCTAATTTTTTTAATTTTCTTTTACTACCATAAGAATCAACAAAAGCTTCCATCACCACTGATTCAGGATCGTTCTCTGATGCCATATAGCCTAAAATTGTTTCCAGCTCCCCAATAGTATTTTTGAATAAATCTAATTTTTTTTCTAAAATTTTAACCAAGTGATCCTCTATCGTTTTTTTAGCAATCAGATTTACTATAAGAACTTCTTTCTTCTGTCCCAATCTATGCACCCTTCCTATTCTTTGCTCAATTTTCATTGGGTTCCATGGAAGGTCATAATTAACAACAACATTAGCAAATTGCAAATTACGACCCTCGCTTCCTGCCTCTGTGCTTACCAATATTTGACCTTTTTGAAAATTTTCAATTATTTCATTTTTTTCATGAACAGACATTCCGCCTCTGTAAATTTGAACATCAAAACCTGATTTTTTTAAAATTTCACATATCGTATCTTGGGTTTTTAAAAATTCTGTAAAAATTAAAATCTTGGATGTTTTGTCCTTTTTGTACAGCTTTCTTAAAAACCTTAACAAAACATCCATTTTATTCACATCAGAAACGCTTTGACATTCTTTCAATATTTCAGATATTGAATCAATCTCCAAATTCAATTCTTTCTCTAGCGTTTTTTTGTTATTTTTTTTCTTAGATATTGGCAAAAAGTCCAACACTTCCTTTGGATTAAAAGTATTTAAATTGGATTTAATCTCAAGCAATCTTGTTTTTCTTTTTCTCAAACTTGAAACAAAAGAACCTTTACTGCTAGTTAACATTCTTTGAAGAGTCATAAGATAAAAAATATAAGAAGAATTATTATTTGTGACACTTTTCTTATATCCATTAATGGCATATCTGCTCACCCTGTCATAAAGTTTCAAATAATCTTCACTTAACGAAACACCAAGCGTTTCTGCTTTTCTTGGCGGAAGCTCATCAACACCTCTTATATCAGATCGTCTTGACCGAACCATAAGGCTTTTTAAAATTGACTTCAATGAATTAATGGTTTTTTTATTAAAATTTTTAGCAAACCTTTTGCCCATTTCCGCTATATTTATAGCGTGAGGAGAAACTAAATTTACTAAATTGAAAAGTTCAGTAAGTGAATTTTGTAAAGGAGTAGCAGTTAAAAGTAATATTTTTTTTGCTTTTAAAGACTTAACGAACTTGTAATTCATCGTGTTTACATTTTTCAAATGATGAGCCTCATCAACAATAACAATATCCCATTGCTTTTCAAAAAAAGAATCCCTGTAACCTTCTCTCTTAGCGTAAGCTAAAGAGGTTACAACCATGGAATTATTTTTCAAAAATTCATTCAACGAATAGCCAACCCTCCCATCAACAACCGGAATGGTTATATTGAATTTATCTAAAAGCTCTTCTTTCCATTGCTCTGTTAAACCAGATGGAACAACGATCAATACATTACTAGCCTCTTTTCGCAAGATATACTCAGTTAATATCATTCCGGCTTCAATCGTTTTCCCCAACCCAACCTCATCAGCCAATATGGCTCTTCCGCTCATCCTGTTGATAACAGTTTCACAAGTAGATATCTGATGAGGGAAAGCAGAAGTTCTGCTTGAAACAGGAGAGATTAAAACTTTTTTATCAAATTTTCTAGATAAAATTTTTGAAAAAACGCTCAATCTAAAATCCTGGAAAGAGCTATACCAGCCTTTTTCATCTTTGTTTAAAAATAAATCTTTACTAGCATTGTTGCTAAAAAGTCCATTTGAAAGGCTTTTATTACTCATATTTCAACTCTTAATGCTAACATTTATTAATTGAAAACTGTTAAAAAAAGCTTAAGAGAGAATGTTTTAGTAAGCAGGCTCAGACCCTTTAAGGAGTCCAAGCTGTTTATACTCTTGCTCTCTTCTCTGCTTGGAATGTTTGCCGGCTATCTTTCAATCATCTTTAGAAAAGCAGCTAATTTTGGGACGTACTTATTTGAATCCAGTCAAAAAATTGGAAATTTTTCTTTTGCAGACTTGAGTATTTATATACCTATTTTTGTTTCAATTATATTTGTCGCCATTTATGCAAATACAGCCTTTTGGGGTGCTAGAGGTTTTTCAAGCATACTTAAGGCTGTTTTTAAAACTCATGGCCATCTTAGCCTTAATAACTCATTCAAAAAGCTTGGGTTATCGCTTTTGTCGATAATCGGAAAAGGATCTGTTGGAAGAGAATCAATGATAGCACAATGCTCAGGTGGTTTTGGCTCATGGCTTGGAAGAGTCTTTCACCTTAACTCAAAAAAAACAGTTAGGCTTATTGTTTCATCAGCAGCTGCAGCAATAGCTGCAACGTATGGAGCCCCTATTGCAGGTATATTATTTGCAATAGAACTTTTAGCTGAAGAGGTGCATGTTTCTCTTGCTCCTATGATTGTTGCCTCGCTAAGCGCTAGCCTGATTGTTAAAAGTTATGGATTAGACCCTGTGATAGACATAAATACATGGACCCATGTGGCAGGAAAAGATTTATACATATTTGCAATTCTAGGTATCTTAAGTGGTATGTTTGGAGCACTGTATTCGCACGCTTCAAATATAGCTTCAAAAAAATTATATGAAAAAAAATTCTCCCCATTGATTGCTGGTTTCGGAATTTTTGCCTTACTAATCTATCTTCCGGATTTAACAGGAGGAGGTTACGAACAAGCTTCATCAATGATCCAATCAAACTCAACCATCAATGAAATGCTTGTTTATGCACTAGGGAAAGCGTTAATAACAATTCTTTGTATTAATTCTGGCTGGGCTGGAGGCCATTTTGGACCAATATTTTCAATAGGGATTGCGCTTGGCTTAATTTTTGGTGCAAAATTTTCATACATAAGCGCGTCTCTTGCTATCGCTGGCGCAGCAGCTCTTTGTGCATCAATAACACATGCCCCTCTTGCCTTAATAATACTCACATGGGAGATGACAGATAGTAGTGATGTTTTTATCCCGGTAACTATCTGTGTAGTTGCAGCTATACTTGTAAGAGATTTTTTCAACGTAAGAAACCTTTACGAATCACCTTTAATCGATCTTCTTTCAAAAAAAACAAATAAAAAAAATCAAAAAACCATTAAAGAAATAATGGAAAAAAAGCCTGAAACTGTTAATTCAGATCAAAAAATAAAAGATGTTTTGTATTTAACAAGAACGAAAAAACAAACATATTTTCCTGTTTTAAAAAATGAGAGACTGAATGGAATAATAACAAGAGCAAATGTTTTACATGCTCTTGAAGCAGATTTGCATGGGAAGATAAACAAAGAACACCTAAACGATAAAGTTGGAAGATGGAAATCTTCTATAGAGGAAATATTAATAATAAAAGAAAATGATCTTGTAATTGACACAGCTCATAAAATGCGCGTATCCGGAATCAACATATCACATCTCCCCGTAGTAAATAACCTAGAAGAAATGAAAATTGTTGGGGTTTTGCACAGTGAAGATGTTTTAAAAGCTCTAGATGTTTAAATGTTCGTTAATGCGGAATTTTATTTTACAATTTCTATCTTATGTCATTGCTTATAAAAAGATGGATTTGGATAATAGGTGTTATTTCAGTATTCAGCATTGCTCCTATTTTAAAAATTGCAGATAACAAAAACCCTCTTAGCTTAGGTTTGGATTTATCTGGAGGTGTGGACATATTGATAAAAGTAATACCTCCACCTGAAGAAAATCTGGATGAAATTGTTCCTGGTGTAGTTGATGTCATGTCGAAAAGACTAGACCCACAAGGAGTTTTATCAATATCAGTACAGCAAGTATCCGAAGACAGGATAAATATACAGGTTCCATCTTCATCTGGGGAAAGCCCGGAAAGAGTGCGAAGACTTATAGAGCAATCTGCTCATCTCGAGTTGGTTGATACCGGTTTTGTGTCATATCTAGCAGGATCAAAAGCCTGCAGAAACGATGGTCAAAGTTATGAAAATTGCGATCTTGTATACACTAAAGATCAAGTTGTTATAGAAGGTGGAGACCTTAAAAGAGCAACAGTTTCACCAAACCCAAATGGTGGTTGGCAAGTTGATTTTGAACTTAGTGAATCAGGGTCAAATGCTTTTGCAAGACACACAGCTTCACATATATCTCAATATTTAACAATAGTTCTTGATGCTAATGTTGTGTCAAGTCCAATAATCAATTCTGCAATTTTTGGCAATGGAAGCATCAGTGGAAGCTTCAGTATAGAAGAAGCAAACGAACTTGCCTTGCTTTTGAATGCTGGAAGGCTGGATGCAGATATAGACATATTAAAACTTTCTTCTGTTGGAGCTGCCTTAGGCAAAGACTCTTTAGAAAAAAGCATCAAAGCAGCATGGATAGGTCTCATCCTTGTTGCCATATATATGCTTGGATGCTACAAAAGAAGAGGTGTTGCTGCAGTCTTCTCTTTAGTAATATTTTCAAGTATTCTTTTTAGCTTATTTAGCAGCCTCAATATAACTTTAACACTTCCGGGAATAGCAGGTTTAATTCTTTCAATAGGAATGGCTGTTGATGCAAATGTTATTATTTTTGAAAGAATAAAAGAAGAGGAGAGATCTGGAAAAAGTGGACTTTTGGCACTAGAGGAAGGTTTTTCAAATGCATTATCAGTAATAACTGATGCAAATGTCACAACATTCCTAATTGGTCTTGTGCTGTACGCTCTTGCAACTGGACCTGTTAGAGGTTTTGCAGTAACCCTTTTAATAGGCATAATGGTTTCTGTTTTTGCTGCCCTGGTTGTAACTAGAGCCATTATGGAGACATGGGAAAATAATGAATAAAGAACTAAATTTTTTAAAAATGAGCAAAATTACAGTTTGGGTAAGTTTGTTAATTTTAACCATGGGTATATTTTCAATGATCCAAAACACAAAGACATTCAAAATGGAAAAAGCAGATGGGACAATATCCTCTCTGCCTTTAAATCTAGGTATTGAATTTACGGGAGGAAGCGTTTTTGAGGTTAACCTAGGGGAAGAATCGTCCACTACAGAATTACGAGAATTACTTTCTGAGAGCCTTACCAAAAACCCTCAAATCCAAAAAAGCGGCGATGTTTACATTATAAGAACTGAATTTATATCAAACCCTGATGAAATTTATCTTTTACTAGAATCAAAATACAAAAATTTCAACAAGGACGAAGATGTTTCTTCAGAAAGAATAGGGCCTTTATTTTCTCAAGAGCTTGCAAAGCGTGCTTACCTAGCAACATTTATAGGAATGTTGGTTATCTTGCTTTACATCAGCATCAGATTTAGTTTCATCTTTGCACAAGGAGCATTAGTAGCACTTGTTCACGATATACTTTTTGTTCTGAGTTATTTTGCAATATTCAAAGTTGAAATAGGCTTGCCATTCGTGGCAGCAATTCTGACAATTCTTGGTTATTCAATCAATGATACTATAGTTGTTTTTGACAGGATAAGAGAAAACATGAATAAACTCAAAAATGAGAAATTTTCTAAAATATGTGAAACAAGCCTCTGGCAAACGCTTTCAAGAACAATAAACACCACTACAACAACACTTCTTGCAATAATGGCTATACAAATATTTGGAGGAGCCACGCTTAAACCCTTCACAACGGCTTTGATAGTTGGATTTATAGCAGGAACATATTCTTCAATCTTTATTGCAACACCTTATGTAAATTCGAAACAAAAATGAATGTCTAAAAAACAGCAAGAATTCAGAAAAAAATTACTAAAATATTGGAATATAAAAGAAGAAGAAGATGAACAAACAAGAGTTCCTTCCCTTTCAACATTAACAAAAAAAATTCCACCAAATACAAAAAAATTCGTCCAAAGAATGGTGAAAGCCTCTCAGAAAAAAGAAAATATACTTATTTTTGGTGATAATGATCTTGATGGCTGCATGAGTGCAGCAATACTTTTAGACTCAATTCAAAACATTGGATGCAATGCAAAGGTAATATTTGCTAAACATCATCATAATGATGGACCTGGAATCAGGATGAAACATATAAAAGGAAATTTAAAAAATATTGACATCGTAATAACAATAGATTGTTCCGTAAGGGACAAAGAAGCAGTTGATCAGCTTGCAAAAAAAAATGTAGATTTATGGACAATAGATCATCACCCTTATCAATTCGGAATCAAAGAACAATGTGTAAACTGTACTTTTGAAGGAGAGCATTTTAAATACTACTGTGCAGCTGGATTAGCTTTTCGAATATCATTAGAGTTGCAAAAAATAAAACAAGATAAAACCAAGATCAAAAACCATCTTATTGGATGCATGCTTGCAACGATAGCAGATCATGTTCAATTAAGGGAGGACAATAGAGCAATAGTCATATGTGGAATCCAAGAATGGTTCAAAACAGATCTTCCAGTATTTAAAATATTACATTCAGAAAATAAAAACGATATCGGAAAAAATTTCCATAATATAAGAAAAAAAGCTGTCTCTCCTTTAAATTCTTGTCCTAGATATGATGACCCTTATACAACAGTTGAATCAATATTCTGCAAGGATGAAAAAAAAGCAATCAGCATAGTTGAAAAAATCAAAAAATATAATTCAAAACGAATAAATGAAGCAAAAAAAATGACCTCCCTGATGGAGGGGCAATCTTTAAAAAAAGACTGCATAAACGTTTTTTACAAAGAAGGCTTTTCAGCAATGTACGTTAGTCAAATTGCAAGCAGGATATCTTTTAAAGAAAATTTACCTTCTGTAATTTTTGCAAAATCAAACGATGGATGCCTAAGAGGCTCCGCACGAAGTCCTGATGGATGTGAAATAAGAGATTTAGTCATTGAGGCTTTAGGTGAAATTGCAATAGACATAGGCGGACATCCGCAAGCATTTGGCTTAACAATAAAGGAGTCTGACTACAAGGAAGCAAAAAAAATTATAGAAAGTTTAAAAATAAAATTTAATAAAGAGATTTACCAAAGCATAGATTTAAATGGTCTTCCATTAGAGGAAGCTTTAAATATCATAAAAGAATACGAACCTTTTGGTTCGGCTTTCAAAAAACCTAAAATTCATGAATGATGAAAAAATATTCCCAATACCGAAAATAAAAAGTAAAGACTTTTCAAAAGAGAAAAAAGACTTTTCAAATTGGCTGAAGAAAATTAATAAAAAATATCCAAAAAAAGTAAACACGCCATTATTGAAAGACGCATTCAGTTTATCTCTTTTTGCACACAGGGATCAAAAAAGAGAAAATGGTGACAATTACATCAGTCATCCTTTAGCTGTTGCAAAAATAATGACCGAAGAAGTTTATGTTGATAATGAAACCGTATGCGCTGCCCTTCTGCATGATGTTTTAGAAGACACCAAGATAACAAGAAGTCAAATAAATTCTTATTTTGGTGAACCAACTTCAATGCTGGTTAACAATGTTACAAAAATGACAAACATAATCAATGAATCTTCAACATTAAGAGAAGAAAATCTGAAAAAAATATTTTTATTAACATTTTCTGACCCAAGAACATTAATGATTAAAATTTCTGACAGGATACACAACTTAAGCACATTAGATGGGATAAAAGAACCAAAAAGAATCGAAAGAATAGTTAGAGAAAGTTCTAATTTTTACTCCCCTCTTTCTTCTAGATTTGGATTAAACAACTTAAAACAATCACTTGATGATCAGATATTTAAAATATTAAATCAAGAAGAATACGATGAAACTTACAAAACAATTAAAAATATAGCCCCTAGGAAAAAAAGAGCTCTTTCTGTTGTTTCAAAAAAAATACAAAATAAAATTAAAAAAGATTTTCCAAAATGTGAATTCAAAATAAAAAATCGAAAAAAAAGTATCCATAGCATATGGAGAAAAAAAATTGAACAAAACTTAAATTTTGAAGAAATTAGAGATATTTACGCAATAAGAATAATTGCCAAAACAAAAAATGACTGCTATAAAATTTTAGGATCAGTACATTCTCAATATGAACCACTGCAAGGTTTTTTTCACGACTATATAGCTGCGCCAAAAAATAATGGCTACAGATCAATACATACTGTGATAACAACAAAGATAATGCCTTTCATTGAAGTTCAAATAAGAACAACAGAAATGAATGAAATCTGCGAATGGGGTGAAGCTGCACATTGGATATATAAAAAAGATGCAATGAATCCATCTATAGAAAAAAATCTGAACAAGATGCAAAAAGCAAGGGTCAATTTCAAATTTGGAATAAAAAAAGACGAAACTAAAGGTTTTGTTGATGAGTTAAAAAATAATTTCTTTCAGGAAAGAATATTTGTATACACTCCAAAAGGTGACAAAATCAGTCTTCCAAAAAATTCAACTGCCTTAGATTTTGCTTTTGCAGTTCATTCAGAGTTGGGATCCAAAACAAAAAAAATAAAAATCAACGGAAAAATAGAAAAGCTTCATAAAAAATTAAAAATTGGAGATGAAGTTGAAATAATTAAAAATTCAAAAACTTCAATTAAGCCAAATTGGATATTCAAAACAATTACATCTCAAGCAAAAAGAGAGATTAAAAATCATCTTAAAAAAATCAATAAGACAATGATTGAAAAATCTGGGAAAATGAAACTAAATGAAATAATCAAAGAAAAAGGCCTGTATCATCTGCACCTCACAAATAGAGATAACTTAAAAGATAGTAAAATTTTTAATGATCTTTTGATCCAAGACAAAAATGATCTTTTTTACAAGATTGGAGTTGAGGCTATAGATCCAGAAGAATTATTGGAAAAACTCCTTTCCGAAAAGCATGAAAAAATAAAAAAAGGCAAAATCCCAACACGCAAAAAAGATCCTACATTAAATGAAAAAAGATTTATATTTAAAAAAATAAAATACAAAAAAATATCAATATGTGAAAAAACAAGACCAATACCAGGCGACAACATTATTGGAATTTTAAAAAATCAAAATTTAATCATCCAAAGAAAATTAAATCAAAAATTAACAGAACACATAAAGGTGAAATGGAACAAAAAAGAAAAATATATATATCAGTCTGAAATAATACTGACCTTGCTAAATAGAAAAGGTTCGCTTTTTGAAGTTTTACAAACGTTAAAAAAGCTAAATATAAACATATTGAATTCTGTTACAGAAGTTAAACCAATTAAACCTGAAGTTGGTTATGTAAAATGCATGATAGAAGTAGAAAATTTATCTGTGTTAAACAACGTATTAAAAAATCTAAGAAAAGCTGAGTGTGTAATAGAGGCAAGAAGGTCTGTTTCATAATGAAATGTATACTCATGAGAGCAAAAAATATAAAAATAACAGCAAATAAAAAAAATCATTCATTTTCAAAAGGTCTCATTCTTATATTAGGCATAGAAAAAAATGACACAAATGAGAAAAGTATAAAACTTTCCAAGCTCGTAAAAAAAACAGCAATATTTAATGATCATGAAAATAAAATAAAAATAAGCCCTAAGAAAAACACAAACATTCTTGTTGTTCCAAATTTCACACTTGCTGGAGAAATCAAGAAAGGAAAAATACCAGATTTTTCAAACTCCATGAAAGGCGTTAAGGCAAATACCATTTTCAGAAACGTTTGCGAAAAGCTAAAAAACGAAAAATTCAAAGTTTTCACAGGCTTCTTTGGTGAACACATGCAAATAGAAAATACTGTAGATGGTCCAGTTATCTACTCTTTCGAATTATAAAAATGAAAAAATACAAAGATATAACAATAAGAAAATTTGAACAACCTCCCTTTGGGACAAACACTTATCTTCTAACCATTGAAAACAAAAAAGAAGCTATTGTTTTTGATCCAAGTGGTAATCCAGACGAAATAATCAACAAAGCAAAAGAAGAAGGACTAAGAATAAAAGATATATATTTAACACATGGGCATTTAGATCATTGGATTGGTTCAAAAAAAATACAAGATTTTTTTGAATGTGATATTCACCTTCACGAAAAAGACTTCAACCTTATCAATCCTGATTCAGGAAAAATGTTTGGATTATTCAATCTACCTATTCCAAAAAATATAAAAAAAATTAATTTAAATCAAATTCAAATTTCAACAAAAAAAACTTTACAAGTTTTAGAGACCCCTGGTCATTGTCCTGGACATCTGACATTTACTGGAGATGGCTATGTTATATGTGGAGACTTAATTTTTCAAAACTCTATAGGGAGAATGGATCTTCCTGGAGGTAACGAGAAGCAAATGAAGAAATCTTTAAAAAAATTTTTAGACAAGACTCCCAAGGGATATGATTTGCTGCCTGGACATGGCCCAATCACTCAATTAAAAATAGAAATTGAATACAATTTATATCTAAAAAAAGGATGGCTAGATCAAAAATGAAGAAAATAAATTGCAATAAAAACATAATTAAACAATCTATTAAAGCTAATATAGGAAACCTTATTGCTTCAGATTGCGAAGAGATGATTAAGCTTGGAGAGAAAGATATAAGAATCTCAAAAAGAGAAATGCCTGGATTGACAGAACTTTCAAAAGAGTACAAAAAAAAACAACCCCTTAAGGGAGCACGTATAACAGGTTGTTTACATATGACAGTTCAAACAGCGATACTTATTGAAACGCTAGTTGATTTAGGAGCTGATATAAGATGGTCTTCATGCAATATTTTTTCAACACAAGATCATGCAGCTTCATATATTGCCTCAAAAAATATCCCTGTATTTGCATGGAAGGGTGAGACTTTAGAAGAATATTGGTGGTGTGTATTCCAATCATTAAACTGGCAAGGAAAAGGTCCTGATCTTATTGTTGATGATGGAGGGGATGTAACACTGCTAATACATCAAGGAGTTGAATTTGAGAAAAATGGAAAACTTGAAAATGAGACCAGCCTAGATCAAAAAACAATAAATGATTTACTTAAAAAAGTTCATAATGAATATGGTAATAAATATTGGCATCAAATTTCAAAATCAATTAAAGGAGTCAGTGAGGAAACAACTACGGGTGTTTTAAGATTGAATCAAATGCATAATTCTGGAACCCTCCTGTTCCCCGCAATTAATGTGAATGATTCGGTAACTAAAAGTAAATTTGACAATATATACGGATGTAGGCACTCACTAGTTGATTCATTAAACAGAGCAACGGATAATTTAATAAGCGGAAAAAAAGCTCTTGTTTGTGGATATGGCGATGTTGGAAAAGGTTCATGTGAATCATTATTAGGTCAAAATGCTATTGTTGCAGTTGCTGAAATAGATCCAATATGTGCACTACAAGCCTGTATGAAGGGCCTAAGAGTAATGACTGTTGAAGAAGCTGTAAAAGAAAATTTCGATATATTTGTAACAGCTACAGGTAACAAGGATATTATCAATGTTGAACATATGAGAAAAATGAAAACCAATTCAATAGTCTGCAATATAGGTCATTTTGACAATGAAATAGATATGGCTGGACTTGAAAAAATGCTAAAAGAAAAAAAGGCAAAAAAAGAAGAAATAAAAGAAAATGTTCACCTGTGGAGCTTTGAAGAAGAAAAAACTTCAATAATAATACTCGCTGAAGGAAGGCTTGTTAATCTGTCTTGTGCTACAGGGCATCCCTCGTTAGTTATGTCATGCTCATTTGCCAATCAGGTTTTAGCTCAAATTGACTTATTTAACAATAAGCATAAAATAGAAGTAACAACATTAAGCAAAAAATTAGATGAAAAAGTTGCACGACTACATATGAAACACTTTAATGCAAATCTCACAGAACTAACTGAAATTCAAGGAGAGTATATACAAGTTCCGATTGAAGGTCCATACAAATCAGAAGAATATCGCTATTAAAAATGCATAAAAATGTTCTGATTACCGGCGGTTGCGGCTTTATCGGCAGTGCTTTTTTAAGAAAATTTGTACCAAAATACAAAAATACAAACTTTATAAACCTAGACTTATTAACATATGCCGGAAACAAAAAAAATGTTGAAAAAATAAAAAAGTTCAATAATTACAGATTCATACATGGCGACATAAGGGATAAAAAAAAATTAAAAAAAATTTTTAAAAATATTGATTCTGTTATTCATTTCGCTGCTGAATCTCATGTTGATAGATCTATAGACAATTCTGATGAATTCATAAAAACAAACATACTTGGAACACATTGTCTTCTTGAAGAGTCAAAAAGAAATAATGTTGCTAAATTTATTGCAATAAGCACTGATGAAGTCTATGGATCTCTTTCAGAATCAGATAAAGCTAGTACAGAAAACGACAAACTTCAACCAAGATCGCCCTACTCTGCATCAAAAGCATCATCAGATCTTCTTTGTCTTTCATATCATGAAACATTTGGAATGCATGTATGCATTACTCGATGCTCAAACAATTATGGCCCATATCAATATCCGGAAAAATTAATACCTGTACTTATCAAAAAAATATTAAACAATGAAAAGGTACCTATATATGGAGATGGAAAAAATATTAGAGATTGGATTCATGTTGATGATCACGTAGAAGCTATAGAAAAAATTTGGCAAAACGGATCTGCTGGAGAGATTTACAACATTGGAGGAGATTCTCCGAAAAGAAACTTGGAAATAGCAAAAAAAGTATTATATCTTTTAGAAAAAGATGAAAAGAATATTCAATTTGTAAAAGACAGACCCGGTCATGACTGGAGATACGAAGTTAATGATAAAAAAATAAAAACAAATCTAGGCTGGAAGCCAAAAATTGATTTTTTACAAGGTATTGAAGATACGGTTAAATGGTATATTGAAAATCAAGACTGGTGGAAACCTTTATTAAAAGAAGCAGGAGGAAGAAGGGGCTTAAAGAATGAATAGAAAAAAAATAAGCAAACTTCTAGGAGCTCTTCTTTTAATAATATTCATTGGAACTGAAGCTTTCAAAAAGTGGGAGGGACTAGAAACAGCAGATGCACTTTACCTAACTGTAACAACGATAAGCACTGTCGGCAATGTTGCTGGACCTGAAACAAACCCAGGAAAACTCATAGGAATGCTTTTGATAATGAGTGGTCTTTCTGTTTTTTCACTTGTTGTTATAGAGACGACAAAAGCAATTTCAGATGGACATTTTCAGAAAATCTACAGGAGAGGAAAAATGGAACAAACAATAAAAAAAACATCCAAACACGTCATAATATGCGGACTAGGAAGAATGGGTTCAAAAGTGATGGACGAGCTCCAAAAATCAAATAAAAAATTTGTCATTGTTGAAAAAGATCAAAAAACAGTAGAGAGTCTCGAAAACCAAAACACTCTATATGTTTTAGGTGATGCAACAATTGATGAAGTTTTAATTAAGGCAGGTGTGGAAAAAGCTAGTGGGTTAATAGCATGCCTTGGATCTGATTCAGAAAATGTTTTCCTAACACTTGCAGCAAGGAACCTATCCCCAAAAATATCGATAGTTGCTAGAGCTTTTTCAAAAGATGCTGTTGCAAGGCTTAATCAAGCTGGTGCAAACAAGGTTATATCTCCATTTGAGCTTATCGGACCATGGTTAGCAAGAGCTGTTAAAAATCCAGAAAAACACGATTTCTTAGAGATAATCACTAATTCAAGTTCCAAAAATCCAATACATGAATTAGAAGTTGGTTCAAATTACCTTAACAATAAAACAATATTCGAAAGCAATATAAGAGAAAAAGAAAAAGGAATAATTCTTGCCATAAGAAGAAAGGGCAAAACACATCTCAACCCATCTCCTGAATTCAAACTTAAAGAAAAAGATAAAATCTTCATACTGAAAGAAAACTAGATTGAAAAAAATACTTTTCGCAACACATTCAAAAGGTAAAACAGAAGAATTTCAAAGGTTCATTAAAAATTGTAAAATTTTCTCTTTGAGTGATTTAGATTTGAAAGATATTCCTGAAGAAAATGGAAAAACATTTGAAGAAAATGCGCTTATTAAAGCAAATTATTGGCAAGATAAAATTGACCATTCATTTGTAATTGTTGCGGAAGACGCTGGAATAGAAGTTGATGCTATGAATGGAAAACCTGGGGTACATTCTGCAAGATATGCAAAAAATGATAAAGAAGCAAATCTAAAAATGCTTAAAGAGCTGAAGGATGTTCCAGAATGCAAGCGAGCAGCTAGATATGTTTCTGTCTTCGCGATAGTGCAGCATGGGGAACCAAACATTATTTGGAGATCAACATGCGAAGGTTCAATATTAAAAAAACCTTGCGGAAATAAAGGCTTTGGCTATGATCCTATATTTTTCAGCAAATCCCTAAACAAAAGTTTTGGCAATGTTTCTCCTGAGCAAAAAGACACTGTGTCCCATAGGGGTAAAAATCTTAAAAAACTACAAAAATGGATAAATTTACAAACAACTAGCCAATCATCTTTCTGAATTTAGAAAAAATATCCAAGCTATCCAACGGTCCCGGACTTGCTTCAGGATGAAATTGAATTGCCATTGCTGGTAGATTTTTATGAGCTATTCCCTCAACAGTATTATCATTTAAAGCTGTATGTGTTACATAAAGATCAGTGTCTTTCAAGCTGTCTGGATCAACAGAATATCCATGGTTTTGAGTTGTTATAACAGCCTTACCAGTTGCACTCTCACAGACAGGATGATTTCCACCTCTATGACCAAATTTTAACTTAAATGTGTTTCCTCCAAAAGCTAAAGCAAGAAGCTGATGCCCTAAACAAATTCCTAAATAAGGTTTTGACTCGGCAAGAATCTTTACGGTTTTTAAAATACTCCCAATTGCCTTTGGGTCACCTGGACCGGGACTCACAACAATTCCGTCAGGATTATCATTAAGAATATCCTCTGCTGATGTTGAATAAGGATACTGAACAACATTAAAACCTTCATCTAAAAGATAATTAATAATTGATTTTTTAACTCCAAGATCCAAAAGAGCCACAGTAGGACCTTTACCCTTGTGCACAATCTTCTTTTTAGTGCTAACATCATGAACCAAATTTAAACTTTCAATAGGTGGTGAATCTTTTACAAGGCTCAAAAGCTTATCACCATCTTGAATTGATGAGATTCCACCAGGAACAACACCTTTTGATCTTATTTTTTGAGTTAAAGATCTTGTATCTATTTCAGATATACCTGTGATGTTTTTGTCTTTTAGCCACTTATCTAAACCTTCTCTTTTTTCAGTTTCCAAGCCATGAAATTCTTTGATTATCAAACCTTTGGCAGCTTTGCAGTCAGATTCGTTAAACTCTTCTGACACTCCATAATTACCAATCATAGGATATGTAAAAGTGACAATCTGACCAGCATACGAAGGATCAGTCAAAACCTCTTGATAACCAGTCATATTAGTTGTAAATACGATTTCACCTAAAACAGTTCCTTTTTTACCTATGGCTAAACCTTCATAAACAGAACCATCATCAAGTGTTAAAAAAGCTTTATCCAAAATGCCCTCCTTCGCTTAGGTATTTTATTATTGCCGCTCTTCCATACAAGCCCCAATTTACCTGATCAAAAATCAAGGATCTTTCATGCTTCAAAAGATCTGAAGATATATCAACACCAGGCATAACAGGACCTGGAGCCATCAGATACTGATTTTCATTTAAAGACTTTACTGTAATATCAGAATAAGATTTTAAAATTTCAGAATCTCCAGGATCCCATCTTTCAGACTGAGGTCTCAAAACATATAAAACATCAGAATGATTTTGTGCCTCCTGAAGAGTTTTAAAAGAATTTAATTTGCTTTCATAATTTGATGTTGGCAATAAAGACAAATCAACACCTAAAGATGGCCATAAGTTAATCAAAGAATGAGCTACTCTGCTATGCTCAACATCCCCAATAATTGTTATTTTCTTACCATTTAAACCTATTGAATTCATTAAACAGAAAGTATCTCCAACCACTTGTGTTGGATGTTCACCTTTACCATCTCCTGCATTAACTATCCACATGTCGATATCGTTTAAAGCTTTAAGCTTAGATGGCAAAGATTCTTGAGATGATCTTAGAACAATACCATCCAATTCTAAAGAGTTTAAATTCAAGACAGTTTCTTCTAAAGATTCACCTTTGGTCAAAGAAGAGTTTTTAATATTGAAATCAATTGCCCTGCCACCCAATGCAAAAATCGCTTCATTAAAAGATGTTTTTGTTCTTGTTGACGGTTCTTGAAATATCAATGCTACAGTACCAACAGAATGATCGGATTTCAAACCCCGTAACAATTTGTTTTTACCAGTATTCTTTAGGTGTAAAGCCAAAGAAAATAAAAAATCTAATTTATCCTTATCTAAATCTTTAGAACTTACTAAACCTCTCAAATCAACCAATAAAAGGAGCTATAACCAAACTTACAACTGCCATTAACTTCAATAAAATATTCAAACTTGGACCCGCAGTATCCTTAAAGGGATCTCCAACGGTATCACCGACAACAGCAGCCTTGTGAGCTTCTGAACCTTTTCCTCCATGTGCACCTTTTTCTATATATTTTTTTGCATTATCCCAAGCTCCACCTGAATTAGCCATAAATATAGCCATCATCACACCACTGGTTAAAGAACCAGCAAGTAATCCTCCTAACATTTCAGCTCCTCCAAGTTTTCCAACA
Source organism: bacterium (assembly GCA_002716355.1). GTDB lineage: Bacteria > UBP7 > UBA6624 > UBA6624 > UBA6624 > UBA6624. The sequence goes on from PBAU01000003.1 coordinate 305,579, forward strand.
AGAATTGGAGACAATATAGCAAGCAAGCCTGGGGCAACCATTTGCCTTAAAGCTCCTTGTGTTGAAATATCAACACAACTAGCATAATCTGCTTGAGCTTCTCCTTTTAGCAACCCTGGAATTTCTTTAAATTGTCTTCTAACCTCTTCTACCATGTCGTATGCAGCTTTACCCACAGCTGTCATAGCCATTGAGGAAAACAAAAATGGCAACATTCCACCAAGAAGCATTCCTGCTAATGTTTGTGGGTTTGCAACATCCAAAACATTCAATTTTGCAGCAGCCATAAAGCCTGCGAACAATGCTAAACTTGTCAATGCAGCAGAACCTATCGCAAAACCTTTCCCTACAGCAGCAGTCGTGTTTCCAACAGCATCTAATTTGTCAGTTCTTTCTCTAACCTCTTTTGGTAAACCAGCCATTTCTGCTATACCTCCAGCATTATCAGCTATAGGCCCATAAGCATCTACAGCTAGTTGGATACCAAGTGTTGCAAGCATACCAACAGCAGCTATAGCAATTCCATATAATCCCATCAATGAATTAGCTGTTATTATTCCTGCGCATATTGCAATCACTGGATATGCTGTACTAACCATACCAACAGATAAACCTGAGATTATATTTGTTGCACTTCCGGTTAAAGAATCTTTTGCAATTCCTTGGGAAGGTTTTGTTTCATCACTTGTGTAATACTCAGTTAATTTTCCAACAGCTATACCTACGGCTAAACCAGAAACAACTGTCCAAAATATATTTTGACCATCATTTGTTGGAATCCATTTATGTGTTAAAAAGTAAGAGCTAGCAATAAATAAAATACCGGCAGTCATGGAACCTTTATCTAAAGCATGTTGAGGATTTCCACCCTCTTCTGTTTTAACCATGAATGTTCCAATAACGCTACAAATAATACCTATTGAAGCAAATGCCAATGGCAGCATGACATGACCTAAAGTGTAATTTTGAATACCAAAAGCAAGAATCATAGCACCTATGATCGCACCTACATAAGATTCAAAAAGATCGGCTCCCATTCCAGCAACATCTCCAACATTGTCTCCAACATTGTCGGCAATAGTTGCAGGGTTTCTAGGATCATCTTCTGGGATATCCATTTCAACCTTTCCAACCAAATCAGCACCTACATCAGCAGCTTTTGTATAAATCCCACCGCCAACTCTTGCAAATAAAGCAATTGAAGAAGCCCCTAACGAAAAGCCAATTAATATATTTACAGCTTGCTGTATATCACCTGAATAAACGCCTTTGAGCCAGCCGTAAAGAACTGCAATTCCAAATAATGCTATACCAACAACATTCATCCCCATAACAGATCCACCAGAAAAAGCAACTGAAAGAGCTTTATTTAAACCCTTTTGAGCAGAATAAGCTGTCCTGTAATTAGCGTCAGTAGCAACTCTCATACCTAAATAACCAGCTATCGCAGAACAAAAAGCACCAAAAACAAAAGGAATGACAATTTTCCAGTCACCTTCATTCAGACCATTGTATATAAACGCCAAGCTTGCACCAACAATTAAAACAAACCAAATAAGCAAGCTATATTCTCTTTTTAGGAACATCATTGCGCCATCTCTTATATGACCAGCGATTTCTTCCATTTTTTTATTATCAACTTTTACTGATTTAACTTTTTTAGACTGAGATAAAGCAAAACAAATTGCAAAAATACCAATATAAAGGGCATAAGCAGGTACATTATCTACATAGTTATTTATGATTTCCATTTTTAAAATCTCCTTTTTTTTAGAACCTAAACTTCAATTCTACTATTTAAAAACTTTTTCTAACAACTCATTAAGGGAATCAATTTTGATTCTGTCTTGCTTTCCAGTATCTCTATACCTAACAGTTACAGAATCGTCATTATTTGTATCGCCATCAACAGTAATACATATGGGTGTCCCGATTTCATCCTCTCTATAATATCGCTTTCCAATCGAGCCTGAGATTTCGATTTTTTTCCTGTATGAGCTATGTAGCCTATCTTTAATTTCAATGGCTTTTTCAGGCATTCCATCTTTCTTAACTAATGGAAGTATAGCAACCTGAATATTTGCAAGCTTTGGATTGATTTTAAGGATAATATGATTTGGATCTGAAACATCAAGAGAATCACAAATAACTGCTAATAATGTTCTGTCGACCCCCGCTGAAGATTCAATTACAGATGGTACAAATTTACCTTTTTGAGGATCTGAAAGAGTTAAATTCTTTTTACTATGCTTCATATGTTGCTCCAGATCAAAAGAACCTCTATTTGCTATACCTTCTAACTCTTTTAAACCAAAAGGGAAATCATATTCAACATCCCTGCACGAAGCAGCATAGTGAGCAAGCTCTTCCTTTCCATGATCTCTGAAATGCAATTTTGCACTATCCATACCTAAAGATTCAGTGTAGAAGGACATCCTTCTTGAACACCATTCTTCAAAAAAATCAGGAGCATCATCAGGATGGCAAAAAAATTCAATTTCCATTTGAGTAAATTCACGAACCCTAAAAAGAAAATTTCTAGGAGTTATTTCATTTCTAAAAGATTTACCAATTTGAGCTATCCCAAAAGGAGCATTCATTCTTGAGTTTCTTGCAACATTAATAGCATTAACAAAAATACCTTGAGCTGTTTCTGGCCTTAAATAAACCTGTTTTGCAGAATCTTCCATTGCTCCAATTTTTGTAGAAAGCATAAGATTGAATTGACGAATATCAGTCCAATTCTTCTCTCCGCAATCAGGACAATTTTGATTTATGTCAATCTGATCTTCTCTATATCTTGATTTACAACTTTTGCAATCAACCATAGGGTCATGAAAGCCAGAAACATGCCCACTAGCTTGCCAGACTTCATTTCTCATCAATATTGAAGAATCAAAGCCAATTATATTTTCTTGATTTTCAACATTTTCATTCCACCAAATATTCTCAATTCTTCTTTTTAATTGAGCCCCATTTGGACCATAGTCATAACAACCTGACAAACCGCCGTAAATTTCACTACTTTGGTTTATGAAACCCTTTCTTGTACAAAAAGATATAACCTCTGAAAGGTTAGGCATGGTTTATTTAGCTTTTGTTGCCTTGGCTTTTGTTGCCTTGGCTTTTGTCGCCTTGGCTTTTGTCGCTTTCTTTTTTGCGGTTGGTTTTGCCAAACCAGAAAGATTCAGCTTCTTCATTAACCTAGAAGATATCCTTGAGGCCTTATTTCTATGTATAACCCCTTTAGATGCTGAATGTGCAGCTAAAGAAACAGCCTCTCTCACAAAATCTGAAGAACTGTCTGACTTTGAATCAATAGCCTCTTGAGCCTTTCTCAAAGCAGATCTTAATTTAGATCTATGCTGTCTATTTAAATCTCTTCTTTCCAGAGCCTGTCTAGCCCTTTTATTTAAAGCACCAATTGGTTTTACCATTCCTCTATTGTAACTCCTTAATTCCTAAAAGCATCCATTCCAGTTAGCAATCGACCTATCAAAAGCTTGTGTACTTCTGTTGTTCCTTCAAAGATTGTTAAAACTCTAGAATCTCTATAAAATCTTTCAGCTGGAAATTCGTTTGAATAGCCATAACCTCCATGAACCTGAACACATCTGTCAGAAGCTGTAACAGCTGATTCGCTAGTAAAAAGCTTTGCTATTGCTGCTTCTTTTGTGAACTTTTTTGAATCCTCTAGCTTTTTTACTGCTTTTTCAAAAAGAAGCAAGCCTGATTCTAGATTCACAGCAACATCTGTAATCATTTCCTGTATAAGCTGAAAAGATGCAATTGCTTTTCCAAACTGTTCTCTTTCTTTTGCGTATTTAACCATTGAATCAAATGCTGCCTTATGTATACCTAGAGAAACAGCGGAGATTCCCAATCTACCATAATCAAGACCCTCTAAGGCAATCGAGAGTCCTTTGCCTGGACTCCCTATCATCATTGATTCATGAATGACAACCTTGTCAAAAACTAAAATCGAAGAATCACTAGTCCTCATGCCAAGTTTTCCATTAATTTTCTCACTTGAAACACCTTTTAAGTCATGGGGAACCAAAAAAGCAGAAATGCCTAAATTCTCACCATTTTTAATAGTGTTTGCATAAAGAATACTAAAATCAGCAACAGAACCAGATGTGATCCACATTTTCTCTCCATCAACTATCCAGCCTCCATTATCCCAAGTTGCAGTTGTCTTCATTGAAGAGGGGTCACTTCCAGCATGATTCTCAGTTAAAGAATAAGCCCCTATAACACTTCCTTTCGCTATTTTTGGCAACCATTCTTTTTTTAACTCTTCAGAAGCATTCCTAAAAATCACACCTCCACAAAGCCCAGAATGCACGGAGATTGTTACAGCCATTCCAGGATCGAAATAAGATAACTCTTGAATTGCTGCCAAAAAAGCAGAAGGAGGCAATCCTGATCCGCCAAATTCCCTAGGGAGACTTAAGCCCATGATGCCCTTTGAAGCCAATTCAGTAAAAATATCCTTTCTGAACAATTCGTTTTCATCCGCTTCAATCAACCCAGGTTTTAGTAATGTTTCACTTAATTTTGAAGTTAAATTTCTAATCTTGTCTACAACTTGATTTTCCATGATGCTTATTCTATATTTTTAATTGGAAATGAATACATTATCAAAGGTTCTGATTTTGATAAATTGCTTTCTTCTACACAATCAGAATGAATCCATATTGCCTCGAACTGAGGGAGCATAACTTTTTCAAAATTAACATTTTTTAAAGTTGAAATTTCATCAAAATAATCACCGATACACAATCCTGGCTTTTTCTTAATCATCTCTAAAAGATCAAATTTATTAGCAACATTAGGCTTGCCTCCATTGAACGAATAAAACATATCGTCTCTAATTGAGTTCATAATTGTCCAACAAGGTTTGTTGCTCCCATTTGAAAAATAAATAGCATCTAAGCTTGAAACTGTTTTAAATTTCAATTCTCTTCCTTGAGAAAAGCCTTTTATCCATGAGAAAGCTATCCTTAAACCCATGATTGAACCTGGACCATTTACAAGAATAACACCTTTCACATTACCCAGAACCCTATTGAAAGAATTAAAAAAGTCATTAATTTTTAATAAATTTTCGAAAAGAAAATTTGATTGAAAAACCTTAGAGGCAATAATTGAATCTTTTTCAGCAATTGAAAAACCTGAAAAAGGACCTGTTGGATCTATTATGAGCCAAGTGCCTTTATCTTTCATTTTTTAAAACCGAAATATGCCTTTTGCCATTGATCTCATTAATATTAATCACCACAAAACCACTGGATATTTCATGACCCCATTCAACAAATATTAAATGAGGATCTTGCTCTAGATATTCAATGATGAATGATTGCATAAAACTTTTACTTTTTTTATATTTATAAAAATCAACATGAACAACAAAGCTATTAGGAATCAAGTAACTTAGAGCACTTAAATAAGTTGGGGATTGAACATCGTCTACAGAGCCACCTAAAGCTTTGACAAACCCTTTAACCATCTCTGTCTTCCCTACTCCAAGATCACCATTAAGAAATACAACATCACCTTTCTTCAGGCCTTTAAGAATCTTCTCTGCTGCCTGATGTGTTTCATTAACGCTTTTGCTTACTATCGCCAAACTATCTCACTTCCCTTGCCATACCAGTCAGGAACATTGCCTTTTTCCATTTTTCCAATAATTGAAAAAGGCAAATCTAAACTTTTAGCAATATCTTTTACTTTTTTTTTGTTCTTTTCCTCAAAGGTTAAAAGAAACTCGTAATCTCCTCCCTGTTTATAAAACATTTCAGGATCTAAATTCAACTCAGAAAAAATATTTTTCATGGAATCAGAATATGGAATTTCAGAAAAAATATTTGGTTTCAAATTTGATTTACGGCAAATGTTAGCAAGATCAAAGCCGATACCGTCAGTTATGTCAGTCATTGCTGAAGCATATCTTGCAGCCATTATTGGAAATTTAATATTAGGACAAGGCTTTAAAGCCTGTTTTACAAAATCACGGTATCCTTCAATTTTATTGATGGCTAAATACCAACCTAAAGGCCTACTCCCTATCCATCCAGTAACACCTATCAAATCCCCTTTCTTTGCTGAAGACAAACCAGGACCGACAGCATTAAAACCTATAACGGAGATTGAGAAAACAATATCACTAGAGGTTTGTGAAAGATCCCCTCCAACAACACTTAAATTAAAATATTTTGAAACATCACTTAAAGCTTTTACAGCTTTTTTTATAACTGATTCATCAGTCCTGCTAGGGAAACAAAATGAAGCCATGATTAATTTTGGATTCGATCCAACAGCTGCAACATCAGTTATAGCTCCTGCAACAGAATTCCAAATGCCTTCCTCAATCCAATTCTCTCTATCTAAAAGAAAATGCCTTCCTTGTATTGAGGAGTCTACAGACATGGCAATGCCATCTTTTTCCCAATAGGAATCATCTCCAGTTAAAGGAAATGCCTTCTTTATCAGTTTTATGACATCTGTTTCCTTCATTCAAAAAACTTTAATTATCTTTAGCGACTTTTTCAAGAGCACTGAGTAAAGCTTCAAGATTTTCAATAACAACCTTTTTTATAAGCTTATCTATAAGGGGGCCAACTAAAGGAACCCCTGCATCATACTCTAAAGAAATAGAGGATTCACAACCATTTTGAACATCCTCAAACATCCAAGCTCCGTTATAGATCTTGAATGAACCTTCGGTTTGAACAAATTGACATTTTTTGTTTTCGATATCCCATGAATCCTCTTCAATCCAACTTAAATCTTTTTTAATTGGCCCTGCTTCAAGCACCCCATCCCAAGCAACCGTTTGCACAATAAGGCCATTCTTTTCTTTCTTCTTTAAAATCTTAACCGATTTTACTCCTGGCATTTGCTTAGCAAGGATTTCAGGATTCATTGAAAGCTCTATCGCTTTCAGTGAATCACAATCTATAAATTTAGATATTTTGACGGTGTCCATAAAAAATCTTCAAAAAGTGACTGAAAATGTCTTAACTTTTTTGCCTCCTTTTTAAATTTTACAGCAGGCAGGGAGTCCTTATTTTCAGAAATTATTTCAAAAGCTTGTTTTATGTATAAAAAATGATCACTAGTATAAGTTCTACGTGGAATTGCTAATCTCAAATACTCTCCTGGGCAAGAAATTTGCTGCCCTTGATTGTCTCTGCCAGCACATAAACTTCCTATTTCAGATGTTCTTATTCCAGCAACTAAATAGAGTGCCAATGAAAGAGACTGAGCTGGGAAATCATCATTTTTCAAATGTTTTAACCACTTGCCAGCATCTATATAAACTGCATGTCCTCCTGGATTAACGCAAGGAATACCAACACCTGTCAAAAGGTCATAAAGAAACCTGATCTCACCAATTCGATGTTTCAAGTATCTGGGATCTAAAGCCTCTCGTAAACCAACAGACAAAGCATTCATATCCCTACCAGCCAAACCTCCATATGTTATGAAGCCTTCTTTTAAAATCTCAAGTTCAACCAGTTTTTCATACCTTTCCTTGTCGCTTTTATCGTTCAGTGCAATAAATCCACCAATATTAACAAGTCCATCTTTTTTTGAACTCATCCAGGCTCCATCACTTAATGCACAAGTTTGAAATGCACATTCCTGCGGACTCTCACCCTCTCCCTGTAAATATTGAAAATAACTATTTTCAGCAATTCTTGCCATGTCAATCCACATTTTTACACCATACGAATCAGCAATTTTTTTAACTTTCTTCAAATTATTTAAACTGACAGGCAAGCCACCAGCGCTATTGCAAGTCACCGTTGCAACAATAAGGTCAATATCCTCATTTTTTAAAAAATCTTCAAGCAAGCCAAGATCAAAATTTCCACCAAAGGTATCATCTTGTTTATCAAGGCATGAAAAAATATTCATTCCCGACTCAAGAGCATGTGCTGTAGTTGTATCAAAAAGATGATTACTGACTACACCTTTTTTATCTTGGCCAAATGCTGAAAACAAAATATCTTCTGCTGCTCTTCCTTGGTGAGTTGGTATAACAACCTTATATCCAAATAAATCTTTTACACTTTTTTGCAAAGCATAAAAAGATTGGCTACCTGCATAAGATTCATCGCCAGAAAGAATAGCAGCCCACTGGTTATGGCTCATCGAACCTGTTCCAGAGTCAGTTAAAAGATCAATTGTCACAAGAGAAGATGAAACATTAAAAAGGTTATAGCCTGAATCAACTAAAGCTTTTTTTCTTTCTTCTGGAGATGGGTTAGGTATAGGCTCAACCGCCTTTATTCTCCATGGAGATGGATTATTGGAATTCACCTATCTATTTGAAACTCTGCTTTTCTTTTCTCTCAATAAAGCAACAGCTAAGTATTGATCGAAAATCTCATCTAAGGAGCCAACAGCAGAAATTGCTGTGTTCCTATTTACAAGAGGGCCGAACTTTCTTTTTATAACATCGTCTAAAGATTTTAGACCATTTTGATTTAATTCTTTTTTCGACATTTTTGCGAAAATATCCCTATGTTTAAAAAACAGTTTTCCATCCTCCTCGTATATAACGCCTGAAAACTGAAAATCTTGAAGCTCCGAAAGCCTTCTGTATTCAATAACAAACTTTCTACGAATTACACCCAGCATAAGGGAGTATTATATTTTAGAAAAAATCAGAAAAGACATCAATCCCCAAATTGATAACCTTTTTATCAACGATAAGGTATGAATCTTCAATTCTTACTCCATATTTATCTTTTATATAAATTCCAGGCTCTATTGTTACCGCCATTCCATCAAGCATGATATCTTTTGAATTTTGAGCTAAGCGTGGCTCTTCATGAACCTCTCTTCCTATCCCATGACCCAACGAATGTCCAAAAAAATCACCATATCCGAATTTTTTTATAACATCTCTTGCTGATACATCAAGATCATGGCCAGAAGCGCCAATAGCCAAATGCGACTCAGCTTCTTTTTTTGCACTATTCACAATGTCAAAAATTTTCAATAAGCCCTCAGTTGGCTTTTTTCCAGGAACAGCCCATGTTCTTGTCATATCACTTGACCATCCATCCAAACAAACACCTAGGTCCAACGTTAGTGGTTCTCCTGGCTCAAGAATCTTATCCGTAAATGATGCATGGGGTCTAGATGCATTTTTTCCTGAAGCTACTATTGGATCAAAAGCCATTTTAGAGGCACCTTTCTTGACTGCATATGAAATAATCTCAGCAGCCAGATCCCTTTCTGATATGCCCGGCTTAACCATCTCCCTAATATGATTAAAAAGATCAGCATTAAGCTTTGAGCTTTCCACCAAGCCGACAATTTCACTTTTGTTTTTTTGAGACCTTGCAAAATTAATCTCATGATCGATGGCAACCAGTTCAGCATTTAAGACCTTCTGCAAAGATTCTTTTTGATTTTGTGAATTTCTTGAAGCAAGATAGCCAACACGTTCAACCTTTTTTTTAAAAAAATAATCCAAAGTATTTTTCAAAAGATTACCGGTTGGAGCACAATAAACATCAAGGTTTTCAACTTTTAAATCTTCGGCTATCTCATGATATCTAAAATCAACACCTAATACAGCTCCGGAATCGCTAACTAACAGAACACCTGTCGAACCTGAAAAACCCGCAAGCCACAAAAGATGAACGGGATCTGAGAAAACAACAATATCCAAATTTGAATCATTTATTATTTTTTGAACTTTGTCTAACATACTTATACAAATTCTAGAAGATTTAAATTAATATTAAAAACAATGGATAATTCAATTTTTAATTATTGGTTCTATATTTTGCCAGCTTTTATACTTGGATCGATACCTTCAGGATATCTTTTAACGAAAATATTATTCAAAAAAGACGTACGACAATATGGTTCAAAAAACATCGGATCTACAAATGTTGGAAGAACTTTTGGCTCAAAATATGGATACATAACACTTTTTCTAGATATGCTAAAAGGTTATATTGGTGTTTTAATTTCATATAATTTGCTAACTTCAAAATATATATCATTAGAAAACCCTCAAGTAGAGCATGTTAACCTAATAATCTCATTCCTGCCTCTTTTTGCAGTTTTAGGTCATGCTTATTCTCCATTTATGAAATGGAAAGGAGGAAAAGGGGTTGCAACAACATTTGGATCATTTATTTTTTTTAACTTTGAATACATGCTGATTTGTCTTTCTGCTTACCTAATAACAATAAAAAAATCAAAATTTGTTTCACTTGGATCTATTATTTCAACATGTTTGCTTCCATTAACTTCTTATCTTTATCTTGAGGAAAACTTAAAAATCATCCATAAAAATGGAAATTATTACCTTGAATCTAATGACTATACTTCATACATACTTATTCAAACATTACCTATAATCATTTTAGTTATGTTTCTACATAGGGAAAATATCAAAAGGCTCAAAGAAGGAAGTGAGAGCCAGATAAAATGAAAATTCATGTAGCTGGATTTGGATCATGGGGAATAGCTTTCTCAAACCTTTTAGCAAAACAAAATGCTGACGTAAAAATACTTACAACAGGTTTTGAAAATCCTCAGAATTTCAACGCCACAAGATCACATCCTTTATTTAAAGAATTAACATTGCATAAAAATATACAAGCAATAGATAAAGATCAATATCTAAAAAAACCTGATCTTTTAGTTTGGGCTGTACCAACAAAATTCACTGAACAATGGCTGAATAAAGATTTTGTAAAAAAATACTCAGATGTAGATATCCTTGTTTTGTCAAAAGGGTTATCTCCTGAGGGCTTTAACCCAATTGGCAATTGGCTTAATCATTACCTAAAAAACGACATTTACATTCTCTCTGGTCCTAATTTTGCTACTGAAATCATCCATGGTCTACCAGCAGCAACTGTAATTGCTGGAGAAAAAAGACCTGAATCAATAGAAAAAATATTAAAAACAAGTTCCTTGAGAGCTTATTACTCCAATGATATTCTTGGTGTAAGTCTAGGTGGCATATTGAAAAATGTTTATGCTATAGGTTCAGGCATGGTTGATGGTGCGAGTTTAGGAAAAAGTGCAAGAGCTGCAATGATATCAAGAGCACTAGTTGAAATGTCAAGAGTTTTTGAACACTTCAACGCTAACAAAGAAACTTTATGGGGTCTTGCTGGACTTGGAGATCTAATACTTACAGCAACAGGAAAAGACAGTAAGAATTGGCAATTAGGAAACCAGATTGCAAAAGGTTTAAATCTTGAAGATGCTTTAAGTAAGCTAACAGGAGAAAGCGAAGGCATAAGAACATTAAAAGGGCTTATTGAACTATCAGAAGAAACAAACATAGACATTCCTTTAGCCCATGCAGTAAATAATGTTATTCATAAACAGTACACTGTAAAAGATGCAGTAAAAAACTTACTGCAGAGACCATCAAAAAAAACAGAAATTGAATAAGATTTATAGGGAGTGCAATGCTGCACTCCCCAATATTTCATTTATCTCCTATTGGTAGCAAGAAGTTGGATTGCCTAATGAATCAGAACCATCAAATATACTGAAGAATATCTCCTCGCTGCTCTGGCCTCCCCTTCTGTTATCTGTCCAAAGTGTAAATATCTTATCTCCAAAAATCTCTATGGAAGGACTATGTTGAACATCTGGGCTCTGTATAGGGTCGCCAATTGAATAATCAGAAAGCTGCCATATTGGATCCATATTATCAGTACAGCCAAGAGTAACTCTTTCAGTTGAGTTAACTGCTGTGTCTGCCCAAGATATAGCGAATATGTCATCAGAAATATCAGCACTTACTCTCAAATAGAGAGGAGAAGCGCCTGAACCGCTATTGTTTACCTGAGAAGCACCTGACCAATTCCTACCTCTGTCTGTTGTTTTCTTGGTTAATGTTTGGTTAGCTGTACTAAACGCAACAAACATATCTGGAGAAGCTGTATTTGAAGTTTTTGAAACATCCGCTAAACTCGGATAAAGACCTGTATTAATTGTTGTAACATTCCTACAAACACCAGTAAGTGCATCTGAACTACACGCAGCAGAATCAATAGCAACACCAAAACCAAATGAATCAAGATTAGCAATATTAGTACCACCTTGAGTGCTGCCTACAAATTGATCTTCATAATTCATATTAAACCAACCACCATACTGGCTAGTAGCACCCTTGATAGCAGGATCATCTGAAGTGTGAACAAACCTATTGAACATAACAGTGTGTTCAGGGTTGTTTGGTGGACTTGAGTCAAAGAATAATGAATATTGTCCGAAAGGTTCATTATCAGATTGGCCAACAACAGTTGAATCAGGCCTCTGGTCCTCAGAATCAATCACTGACCATGCAGCCCATTGTCCAAGAGCTGAAGCATGGAAGTCATTCTGTGTATCTCCAACAGTTCCAACAGAACCACCACTTGAAAGAATATTTCCTGACTGTGAATGCCTTGTTGGAATCTGAAGGTTACCAATATAACCATCAGTAACAACAGTAAATGTTTTCAGTTCCTCAGTTCCAGTAAGCGTGTTATCCGTATTCCTTATAAAGGTTTCACCAACTGGCATTGGCTGGAAAAGAGCTCCACTCCAATTAACATAAACTCTAGAAAGATCTCCATCTAAGCCTTGGAAGCTAGTTGGAATATCAATCACATCACAAACACTTCCCTGAACAAACACCTGACCACCTGCAAATACCTCTACAGGCTGTCCAATATTGTACATAGCAGCATCTTCATCCTTAAGCAAGAAAACACCGCCTTCTGCCACCCATTCTCCAGAAAGCTGATCTTGGATACCAAACTTACAATCACCACTTCCGATTGCAAGGTTTCCATTATCCCAGAAACTTTGAGGTAAATCAAGCAATCCTGTGTCACATGGATATGCTGCAAACATGTTGTCTTCATCGAAACATTGAGCACCAGATCCATCACTTTGGACTAGAGCTGTATGTGTTCCTTGAGTTGTTGCCCTGACTGCAAAATTCCATACACCTGCACTATCAATATCAAAATCAGAAACATCATCGGCTTGGTAATTAAAATCATTGATATTCAAAACATCATCATCATTACCTCCCCAGTACCAAGATCTTGAATAATGGAAATCCCATTCAAAACCAGTATTGCTGTTGAAATCAGCTGACAATGTATCTCCGTCTGGATCATAATGATCAGCAGAAAGGCTAATAGTAAATGGTGTTATTCCAAAAAGGTCACCATCTGTTTGCTGTATTATCCAAGCTACAGGCGGATTATTAACAGTCAAACCATTACCTACACCACCCAAATGTATAGGGCTGCCATTCGCACAAACATTTTCATCTAATGTTGATGCTGTAGCTCCACCATCAGAATATTCGATACAAGACTCCAAACTGTAACCTTCATCTGAAGGATCTCCATCTGAAAGATAAAGACTTGGCCTGAATGTAACACCTTGCCCCGAAACAAGACACCTAAATGAATCAGAACCATTTATGCCTTGATCCCCTAAGTCAGAATCACCATTAGCAACACCTATCCTGTGACCTTGATTCGCATTCCATATAGCCTTATTGTTACCAAAACCTGTTTGATAAGGCCAAGAACCCGAATCATCACATCTCCATTGTGGAACCTGATCCTTATCGTCACAGAATGTTGTTCCATCAGGACATATATCATCACCAATTCCAGAATAATTAGCAATACCATCTTTATCTATAGTTCCTGCACCATCACCAAACAGAATTGGGTCTCCGTCTGGATCCCATGAAGAACGTGCTGAATAATCAACATCCCTAGAACTGTCACCTGAGAATACAGGATCTTGTATTGTCATGTGTGCCAAAGGAATCCTATTTCTCCATACAGTCATATCAAATGATGAAATATCCTCTCTTGCTGAAGCACAACTTGCAATAGATTCTGTTTCACACACCCTTATAGAAATGTTTCTCTTAGCGGTATAGGTTGAAGAGTCGCCTGAATTTGGCTCATCTGTACCATTCCATAAAGCAGCACCTGAAACCTGGTCCCTACAAACATGCTCGAACCAAGCTGGCTCAGCAACTGGATCTGCGCTCAAAGTGGAACCACTCATGTCTACAGAGAAGTTATTTGGATCATTATCCCAATCACAATCAACCTGCACGAAAACATTTCTTCCATAAGGATCAAGACTTCTTGATGCATCTAAATGAACAATGGAGTCAAAAAGAATATCTACAGGATTACAATTTGGCAATTCTGCAAAAGGACATCCTCCAGGGTTAACTCCTGCAAATGCATTCAAAGGCTTAGGGAACATGTATGTTCCATCTGCAAAAACATCTAACAAGTCTGCATCTGGAGATTTAAGGTCTACTAAACCTGGATCTGCATCAGCTTCCCAGAAGTTAACCTGACTGTCGGCATCACTTGGGAATACAGCACTCTGAGGTCCTAATTGCTCTATAACTCTAACATTTACTGTGTCTGTGTCAGTAAGCCCCATTGTGTCTTCAACTGTTAATGTTACTATCCACATGTCTCCATTTGAATCATTATTCAAATCAGTCAAACCGTCTCTAACTTGAGGATTGGCTTGATTATCGTCATAAGTGCATGTATGTGTTGATCCAACACCACCAGTTCCATTACCACAATCCCATGTGTATGTAAGAACTTGATCATCAGGATCAATTGAATTATGAGCTGATAAATCAACAGAGAACTGTCCATTGAAATTAGGTGCTGAACTTATTGAAACATCAAAAGTTCCAACCCAGTTCAAATGATCTTCAATCCAGGGATTTGTTGGATTGGTATTCGGATCCCAATTCTCAGGACCTGAAATAGCAGCTCTTGGAGCTCTATTCAACATGTTTCTAACAGGAATTTGACTCAAAGAGGTTGAGCCAGGAAGACAGAAGTAATCCGAACATCCAGGAGAAACATGAGGATCATTTACTACAAGTTCGATTGGGCCAACACTGTATGGTATCAATGGAGTGTTGGAAGCCGCATAAGAACAAAGGTCATAAGTAAATGGACCGGGAGAGAATGGAGGACTTATGTTTGGAGCATTTGCATCTCCACAATCCCATTCAAAAGTTGTAGACCAAGGAGGATTGCTTAATTGATTTTCTAAATCTATTGTTGAATTTCCGACTAAAACAATATTATTTGATGTCAACAAATTATCCACAACAGGCAAGAAGTCAGTTTGAGGATCAACATAAAGAATAGGCATTGGTGTTGTATTTGTTGCCCTTGCAATATTATGGTTATCCTGTCCGGACAAATCACCATCACTAACAACAAGAGATACAGCAGGTCTTCCTACTGTTTCAAATTCACAATCCTGAGCAGAAGCATTTCCTGCTGCAGTTCCATCACACTCCCAAGAGTACTGCAAAGAATCACCATCAGGGTCCCAGGAAAGATAAAGAGGATCTTCACCTTGAGCCCTTGAATGCCAGCTAGTGACTCCTCCAACAGGAACAACCCAGTCAGTGTTTTCCTCATGGGCAACAACAATAGGAGCCCTGTTTTCCCAAATTTCAAATATCAAATACTCAATATCGATATTGTCATTCATGTCAATAATTCCATTGGTTGAATAATCATCTCTTAAAGGTTCAGGGAAGGTGATGATGTCAGGACCAACAACACCACATGTGTCTATAGTGAAAGTTGAAGTCACTGAACCAGCTTCCTTAACTAACCCTTGCCTTCCTCTAACTAGATTCAGCTCAACATCAGCACAAGCTCCAGTATCAAGCTGTAACTGATTGTCTCCAGCTGTAGCAGCAGAACCGATATTCCCCTCACGAACCTCTTCAATTTGAGCACCGTCATCCACAAGGTATGCAGGAGACATGCCACCACCAAGAATACCTCCGTCAACTCTTACAGTATCCAAAAGGCTGATAAGCCTTGCATTGTCTCCAGCCTGAACGGTTTCAAGCAATGGGTCAGCAAATTCAAGAACATCTGGACTGCCAGGGGTACAGTTGGTAACTGTTGTTGTTGTAGGTCCAGCACCAAACATATTGTCATCCTCAATACGTATTGGGTTCCCTATACGGAACTGTTGAGCAACACATTCTCCGTCCGGAATGTCAACACTTGTTGAATTTATTTGAGCATTCGAAACTACATCTGTTATAGGGTCTGTTGGATCACATCCACCAACCTCAACAGTCCTGTCGTCTGAATCCCCAATCTGGTTCGAAACTCTTACGCCAACATTGTCAGCAAAAACCCCTGTGGCACAAACCCCATCTGCAACTATTACATAATCTGTAAATTCAATATGATCCCTAATCAAGGGTTCAACAGAAAAACCACATCCGCCAACAGTTCCATTATCACAAACTGAATACTCAACGATCTCGAAAACAGGACCGCCAACAGGGTTTGGGAAACTACACGTCCCCACAGCAAAATCAAATATCTGACCTGCACCACAATCAATTCGATATTCAAGAGAATCATTATCAGGATCCCATGAATTATTCAAATCTATCTCAACATTATGGGTTGTTGAACTTGATCCAACAGTCAAAGAACCTGTGTAATCAGCAAGTGCAACTGGCCTTTGCTGGCCAGGTCCTGCTTCATCAACATAAACAACAACTGTTCTCACATCTTCAGAAGGGAAACTTTCATCATCAAGGACCTTTACAGTAAGAAGGTTTGCTCCAGTAACCATTCCATCTATTGCAACAGAACAGCTACCAGACTCTTGAGTCATTCCTGGGTTATCAAAAGCAAGATTATGCACCCAGTTACAGTCAATTTCTCTAGAGGAGATTCCGGAACCAGCACTCATGTTTGTATCAGCATCTAATGAAAGAGCTGTATTCCATGGAACTGGCTGTTGTGAATCATGGTTGTAATAAACACCTGTAACTTTTATACTTCCCATTGGATCTTGGTTCATGTCAGAAACATAAACATCTAAATTCACGGTATGGGAACGAACAGAATCAGTAGGCAATATTGTGTTTGCATCTCCTGAATCATCTCTCAAGCCACCATCGTCTGTAACTGTCAAAGTCACTGTTTTGACACCTGTTCCATCATTCACCTCATCATAAGAACATCTCCATGTAGGATCAGAAGTTCCACTCCATTCAGAAAGTGTTCCTCCGTTACAAGTTGGCTGATATTCATTAATGTTTCCATCAAGATCGTCTGATCTTGAACCATCAAAATCTACAAAATATGAACCGGAAGGATCGTATGTTCCAAGAGAGCCGCTCGCACCGCTTATGAAGAAATAAGCCTGCGGCTGCCTGTTTTTCAAGCTCGTATCACATGGCGTTCCATCATTTGGACAATCTCCAACATGTATAACTGTAGTGATGACTGTAGAAAGACCTCCATCAGCATCTGTAATCCTTAAACCCACAGTGTAGTCTTTTTCTTCTGAGAAAGTTACATTTTCGCTTTCGTTTGTTGAATCAACCGTAAACACACCACCAAGAACATCAAAATCCCATTCATAAGTACAACCATCACAATCTGTTGGGTCTGTCCATGTCGCATCATCTGTATCAATAGCTACAGCACTGAAATCAACGCTCAAAGGAGCAAAACCAGCAAGGAAAGGACTTGCAGAAATAGCACCCTGTGGTGCTTCATTCTCATTCGGCATGACTCTATATGTCACAGCATGAATATTTGTTCCACCAAGATTATCAGTTGCTCTCAAAGCAATTGTTCCTTCTCTGTAATTAGCACCAGGAACATCATTTCCGAATGTTAAATCAACTGATGAATTTAATTCATTTCCGCTTACATCAACATTAAATGTTATGCCGTCATAATTAAGATCCCAATCCCAAGCAACAACCTCACCATCAGCATCAACTGACCTTCTTCCATCAAGATAGACTGATGCATTTCCAACATTGTCATATTCTGAAACATTACGTACAGAATCAACAAAAGGCTTGACTATCGCAACAGCCTGCGGAACACTGTTTCCAGCATTGATGTCATGCTGGTAGCCATCTGAACTTGGATCATCACCATAACCAACGGAAATAGTCAAGCTTCTTGAACCTGTCTCTCCATTATTATCAATAAGGTCATAGGTCACAACATAATCACCAACTTCCCTGAAGGTACATTTTCCAGTACCATCACCATTGTCGCTTAGTATCGGCTCACTACCTGCACTAGCAATTGAACTGGAATCACAATCCAAACTTCCATTTCCAAAGTTGACTATTTCATCCTCTCTGTCAAAAGAAGCTTTTGCATCCAAGCAAACACTGAAAGAAGGTGTTGCAAGATTATGGTCAAGAACACCTGCAGAAGCCATAGGACAAGATTCGTTTTGGTCTTCTCTTAACCTCAAAAGAACCACTGGTGCTTGGTTCTGGTAGTCATCCACGTAGAGGTAACTCCAAATAATTGGTGAACATTCACCTGGGTTTGGCCCACCGCTACATGCTCTCATTCCAACTCTAGTTCTGTTGTCTCCTGCATCAAAAACAGAATTTGAATAATTCAAATCAACAGCACAATTTGTACCAGCTGCAGGATTAACGTTTGGATTACAGTTAACTGTATGGTCTGGAGTCCAACTTGAAGAAGATCCATCCCAATCCTGAACAAATTCACATGTGAAGCTTGTACCATCAGGATCATAAGAACCCCTGTTGTTATCTCCAAAAGCGCTTACTCTCCATGCACATTGAGCTTCAACTGCAAGGTTGCCTGTTTCATCTAGCTCACCAACAGCCCTATTACTGTTTGAAGCATTTCTAAGCCTCATGACAGAAACAGGTGGGCGATCCTGATTGTTATTGACAGGAACCCATATCACACCACAACCAACAGCCCCATCATTATCAGTGTACCTTGCACCAACTCTCTTTAATCCTGTTGTGGCATATGAATAATTAGTGAATGTATTGGTTCCAGGACTGGTCCAATCATTGTCATTTTCACAGCTATTTGCTTCAACAAAATTAGAATTTCCAAAACCACCTGTCCTTGTGATGTTTGTGTCATAATTTGCATTCCACTCACAAACAGCAGGTTGAGGAGCAGAAAAACCACCGTCATCCTCGTAGTCACTAACCCAACATTCCAATTCGGGACCAAATTCATTTGTTGCCATCCCTGTACTTATACTTCCTGAAAGATCTCTTATATGAACCTGAGGAGCATTGTTAACTCTCTGAGTGAAAGAGTTTCCATCAATCCAAGTTGCTCCTTGATCAGAACTCATCATATGGAACATTTTCGCACGACCGCTTGAAGCCTCAACAAAACTTAAATGCCAGAAACCATCAAAAGGACCTCCTGTTGCAGGCTCTATAGTTAATGAAGGTTGAGTCTGCGCACCTTGTCCAGATGCTCTCAAATCACTGTTTGCCAAGCCAGGCATAGAGTTTCTTGAAGACCAAGTAGCACCTGCATCTATACTTTCAACCCAATAAATATCTAAGTCACCAGTTGCATCATCGCCAAAGAAAACGATAATGTGATCACTATTTACAGGATCTATCACCATATTTGGAGTCTCAGAATTACTGGAACATACTGGAGTGCCTTGCTGGTGAGATATATTTTGAGCCTCCTCCCAACTGACGTTTCCATTAAGATAAGCACCCTTTCTATACCTTATTTGAGTCTGACCTCCAAGGCACTCTTCTAATGAAGATGACATCCAAATTGTATGTAGCACACCTTCATCCGGGCCTGTTTGAGTGAAATGTATATTATGCTGTCCTTGAGACCAACTGCTGTCAGTTCCTTCAGCTGGAAGGAAAGGATAAGCATCAAATTCACCAATATCACCACTGATCATCTCATCGTTCCCAACAGTCAAAGGGATTTCAGAATTGCTCTGCGGGTCCCCCTCTCTACAGAGTTTTGCATCCCATGATCCACTGTATACATTCAAACACATCAGATTACTTGTTGCGCCTTCCTCATCTACAACTCGAACAGCGATTCTGTAATCACTACCAAAATTCATCTGAGTCCCCAATCCATCTATACCATTTGTTGAATTAAGCTCCCATTGGTAGAAGTTCTGTTCAGTTGAGTTTGCACATATGTTTGCAGGATCGTTTACAGGTATGAAATTAGGATCTGCAACATCAATATTTGCAACATCCGACTCTATAACATCAGCAAAGAAAGAAACACCGTCGTAATCAAGATCCCATTCAAGAGTTTGAAGGGCATCATCATCACAGACACCTACACCAAAACCAATAAATTTACCTGGTGCAGGATTGAAGAACTCTGTTGGGTTTGTCCCAATAGGGTTCAAAACGGTGAAATCATCCAAACCTGCAGTAAAGGCACCCTGTTCACATGTGGCACAATTGGCAGGATCTTCATCAACACCATAAACCCATATCTTAGGAACCTCTGGAGCCTGATTAACCTGTACCCTAACAACCTCAGAATCAGTTGATATACCATCAGTTACAGTTAATGTCGCATCATAGAAAGGAGCATTTGCTGTATATGTATGTATATATGTTGAATTCAAAGTTGTTAAATCATTAGTCCCATCTGTATCAAAATCCCATTGATACTGAAGAGCATCAGGTCCTGAATCCAAATCAAAACTAGATGAAGCATCAAATTCAACTCTCAAGTTAGTTGGAGTGTCATCGAGTATCTCAAAAGAAAGATTTGCTGAAGGCGCAACGTTGTTAATAACGCCGACAGAGGCACTTGCAGAATCACAAAGCTGTGCTTCAGGGAAATCAAGAATGCCTGGATAACGACATGTTCCATCAACAGCAACAACTCTAATTCTGAAATCAGCCTCACCAGTCCATAGATCAACACCATTCAGCTCTGCAGAAGGAGCAGTCCAAACAATTCCACTTACCCCTGATTTTGCCCAAATCCCATCGTTGCTTTCAATACTTGCAGAAGGACCATAAGAACCCCATTGCCTATGTTCAAGAATGGCATTGTTGCTTGTAAGGTAATTATTAGTCAACGTGTCAGCCAAAGTAATCGTTGCAACAAAATTACCAAAATTACCTGATTCAGTACATTCAACTATCGTTGTATCAAAACCAGTTGGATCACTACTGTCACTAATCCTTATAGGCCTATACTGATTATGACGGTTACATGAACCTTGAACGGAAACAGTACTACTTGTTGAAAAAGCATCAGTCGTCAGGTAAGCTCTGGTGTTTGCATTATTGTTGGAACCTTTCCAATCAGTCCAATAGTATTTAGTTGTACCACATGGGTCTGTCCATGTAGGGGCACAATTACCTGGACCGTCAGCATCCTCAATAGAAACAGAAACAGTTGTTTTTGAAGCATCTGAAGCGGCACTATTTAGAGGTGATTCAAATATTGGATCATCAGCAATGCTTGGTCCAGAAGTTATCTGAGGGGGATCATTAACATTTGGAGAACTATAAACAACCGTAACAATTGACTCATCCGAACTCTCACAATCATCACTAGAGTCACTAGGAGTAAAGACACCACCTAAATCACATCCTAAGATTTGGTATTGATCATTTGTATCAAGAGTCAAAAACCTATCTAGGCCCAGAGTCCCTGCCTGAACATCAACCGAAGTTATTTGGGCTCTCTGGTAACATCCATCTGTATTCCAGTCTGGTTCAGCGTAAGGCGAACATGATTCACTTGAATCAGGGAAAACAACCACAAAGTGACCCCAGTCACACAAAGGATTTCCGACAACATTACTGCTGCCACAAATTCTGCTGAAATCTTGAAGAACATCAGTATCTTCAATTACATTTTTGCTTGTACCATCACCATTGTCAAGGAATCCCTGCATTGCTATCTGATCAGCGACGGAAACCGAAATAGGCATTGCGCACCTTATGCTCACCCTTGCATTATTTGAAATAGCATAATCCTCATTAAGAGTTGTTGATATTTCAAGATTTCCAGCAGGAGCATTAAGAGGATCAGGATCAGCTGTAATCGACAGTATGAAAGTGTCTGTATATTCTGTTCCAGCATCGTCGCTAAGCCTAATAGGTATATTTGTATTTGGATTTACTCCACCAAAAGCCAATATATTATCTACTCTTATACAGGTTGTTCCTGCAGCAGCTCCACCACATTGACCCTGTCCGAAACTAAAGCCAACACTGGAAATTGCTGCTGATGAATTAACAGTATCCAAAACCTTCAAAATTGAATTATCAATATTGAAATCTGGATTCCTAACAACGCTATTTGAAAGAATTACACCATTACCACCATTGTCAACTAAAGAATTGAAGCCGGCATCCGGACTCCATGACCAATTATCAGAACCCCAAAGATTGACAGAGTCGGTAACACAGCTTTGAGGGGTAGCATTAGGATTGTTAACATCAAGAGACCACCAGTATCTAATTATGTCTGAATTGGAGTCATCTGCACTTACAGTAACCTGTCTTGTGGAGCCAGTTGTTTCACTAACCTCCATCGTAATTTGAGCTTGAGGGTTGCTTCCTGTTATAACAGGAATTGAGTTCTTAAACGCAGGGCCTCCTCCACCCCCACCGCTTGAAGTACCACTGTCTGATACAGTAATAAGCCAAGTAGTGCTTCCGACTCCACCAAAAATATCTTGAGCTGTAACAGTAATTTCATATTGATCACTTGTTAACTGAACATCTCTATCAGTCAAAGGGCGGAATCGACCACAAAAAACTGGTTGTTGTCCAGGTTGATTAGTACAAAGAAGACCACTTGAAGGATCGTTTGAAACATCTCCCACCCTGCTATTTGAAGGCATTCCAATTTCGATACTGCCTTCGAAAGGAAGATTTTCACCTATCAAGTCAACATTCCAGCTAACCAAACTTATGTTTTCTGATTCAGAAACATTTCCATTCTGGAATTCAGCAGCCAGCCAAACGTAATTATTGTCATTAGAACCTCCAGAACCATCATCACTGATGTCATCAGAATTAAAAGAGCCGCCAGAAGAAGCGCCTGGTTCTATGATTTCACTATTTCTAGGATCGTTTTTCTCATCCTCCCATTCAAAAGCAGTTACTGTTGCAGGGCTATTAAATTCAGCTACATAATTTACAGTCAAATTAATATCTGACTCAGTGTAACCACCTTTATCATCTGACATACGTACTCTTAAAGTTACAGGAATATCTGTTTGTGCACATCCTGCATCCTCGTCAAGATTTGGAGCATGCCAAACGGCATGGCTGTAATACTGATTTGATATTATTTGACCTTCTTCATCCTGTAAATTTGTGGCTGGAGTTAAAGGATAAAAAGGTTCTAATAAAACTTGACCCTCATTTGTTGTTACAGTTCCACGACATTGACTTGGGCTAACCTGAGTCCATTCAACAACAACATTATCATCAGCATCAGATTCTTGGAACTCAACATAAAGATCTATAACGGAGTGATCAATCGATGTAGTCGAATCTGTAACAAAAGAACACGTTTCATCATTTTCTTCAGTACATCTTGAATCAATACTTCCAACCTGAACCTTGTTCCCCTCTTCATCCAGAATGTATGCAAACGGAGCAACTGTAACTTCTGGACCTTGATTAATTCTTAAAACAAGACGTGTGTAACCTTTTTTACCTCTTTCATCCCTAACCTCAAACTCAAGTTCGACAGTTGTACCAATTACTGGAATGCCGAAAAGAGTCCCTGTTCCTGGATCAAACTCCAAACCATTAGGGAGCTGTTCTTGATTCAATAAAGAAATATCAAGATCACCACTACCGCCATTAGCCTGCAGAACCATACTGTAAGATTCATCAACCTGTCCAGGTTCTAAAGCACCTGTTGTAAAAGCAGGCGATCCAACCTCTTGACTGTCTCCACCACTACAGGCAGAAAATATGATTGAGAAAAGAATTACACAAAATGTTGATTTAATGAATTTTTTCATAATGTTACCTCCGTTTAGTAAACCTTTCAATCGTATATCAAAATAAGAGAAAATAAATCAAAAAAGATGGTTTTTAATTTTTTATAAAAAAATTATAGAATGAACAATAAGCGTTAAATAAATAATATGGAGGTCTCATGACTAAAACAACCTTAACAGTAATAAAAGCAGACATAGGAGGTTTTGTAGGGCATTCTGCAATTCATCCAGATTTAATAGTAAAAGCAGAAGAGGAGCTTCAATCCTCAAAAGACAAAGGTCAAATTAAAGATTTTAGAGTTCTATGGGTAGGAGATGACATGGCCTTAGTAATGACACATGACAAAGGTGAAAACTCAAAAGAGATTCACAAGCTTGGTTGGGACACTTTTGTAGAAGGTACAAAGGTTGCAAAAAAACTAAAGCTTTATGGTGCAGGACAAGATCTTTTGTCTGAAGGATTTTCAGGAAACATCAAAGGGATGGGTCCTGGATGTGCTGAAATGGAATTTGAAGAAAGGACCAGTGAGCCTTTTATTGTTTTTCTTGCAGATAAAACTAGCCCTGGAGCATGGAACTTCCCCGCTTACAAAATGTTTGCGGATCCGTTTAACACTCCTGGTTTAGTTATTGATGAGAATATGCATGCTGGATTTGAATTTGACATAATGGATGTAAAAAATAACAAAATAATAACTTTAAAAGCCCCTGAAGAGTCATACAAGATACTTGCTTTTATAGGCGCTGTTGAAACATACGTGATAAAAAACATAAGAAGGAGAGGTGACAAAATGCCATCTGCGACAATGTCAACAGATAAACTTTCACTTCTGGCAGGTAAATACATTGGAAAAGATGACCCTGCAATGATTGTTAGATGTCAATCTGGTTTGCCAGCAGTTGGAGAAGTCACAAATCCATTCGCTTTTCCACACTTGGTGCCTGGGTGGATGAGAGGATCTCACACTGGGCCAATGATGCCATGCTCTTTTGAAGATTCAAATCCAAGTAGATTTGATGGTCCACCAAGGGTAATAGGTGCTGGTTTTCAAATTGCTGAAGGCATGCTTGTAGGACCAAGGGATATGTTTAATGATCCTGGTTTTGATAATGCTCGACAGAAAGCAAATGATATTGCTGATTACATGAGAATGCATGGACCATTTGAACCACATAGACTTCCACCAGACCAAATGGAATATACAACTTTACCCAAGATACAAAAAGAAGTAAAACAAAGATGGATGGAATGCAGTGATGGGCCAAGTACTAAAGATTTAGCTGACCAACATGCCTACCAGGCAACAAAAGATGATGAGCTTGAATAAAAAATTTGACTAAAAAATATTTAATAATAGTATTAGCTATCTTTGTCGCACTTTTGGCATTTGTCAAAACTGCCATATACTTTATTTCGGTATCTTCAAGAGCATGAAAAAAATATTTTTAACTATCTTGCTTGCCAGCATTACCTCATGCCTTGCAGAAAAAACAACAGTTGGGAAAATATGCACAAAAATTAAAACAAATCCTAATTTGGTTGAAGAATACAATAAAGGTAAAAAATTCAAACTTCCATTATTCTTCTTTGACCTAACATTTCTACCTGAAGGAAAACAACAATGGGTTGGAAAAGATCCGACTGGAAAAGCTTATGCAAGAGTCACCATGAGCAATAAAGAAGGTCAAAAAATAGGCCAAGAATGCATCAGCAGCTATGAAGCGAAGTGCACTTTTTATATCCAAGGTTTTTTTTCAGAATATCTAACAGAGGAAAAAGGGTATGGAAACAATTGTGAAATCAGGCTCGAAAAAGTAAAGGTTTTAAATAAGATAAAAAAATGATAAACAAAATTTGGCTCTACTGGTTACTCTTTGTCATTTTTTGGAATTACGGCTGGCCAGATGTTGATCCAATATGGGATGTCAGTGTTGCGGTTTTTTTATCTTTATCATTTCAACACTACAAAAAATCAATCAGAAGTAGGAAGGAACTCAAGGAATAAATTAAAATCTGCAACTCTGTTTACTGATAAATCTTCAGAAAAACCAATTCTGAAAAAATATTCATTTATCCTGAATCTAGCAGAAAGATACAATTCAGTAACCTGACCTTCTAAAGTGCTATTCACAGGACCTGTCCAAAGATTTGTAGATGAAACAATTCCAAAATTCAAAACATTTTCATAAACCTTCTTTTCCCTAAAGGCTGAAAAAGCAAAAAACCCAGTTCCCTCAAGGGTTTCGATGTCAAGTCCACCAAACCACCCTCCACCATACTCTCCAAACCATTTACCGTACTTGTATTTTTTATAAACCGCCAAACTTGGACCTGAGTATAAATCCAAGGGTCCAACACCAGGAAAAACAACAGCCTTCAAGATTAAATCATTTTCCATATCTTTTGAAACCCTTAAAGGACTTACTCCAAAACCAGAATCACGAACCTCCCATAAAACATCTCCGTCATGTTCAAAACTCATTAAAACTTGATTTTTTGGCATGTTGGGCCGATCCCCTACAGGTAAACCCCAAAAATCATGCCAAGAATCAATTGGAGAATCCATAAATCCACCGCCAAGATAATAAATGTCTCCAGTAACCTTGAATCCATTTTTATGAAAACTAAAAGGCTCAGAAATAGAGGCAATCTCACCATCCATATAAACTCCGTCTCCCATGTTTGCATATGAAGCTATAGACAATCGCTCTTCAATCTTTTTCCAATCCGGAACAGAAGGAGTTGGAAGCGAACTCCAAAAAGGATGAGAGAAGGGAATCAGAGCTAATAAAAAAATCATTTTCTAATTATTAAATTGACACCATTCTTAAAACTCCAAGCATCTAAAGTCCTTTTCCATTCTGAATCCTGCCTTCCTGTTAAGGATATAACCAAATTCACATTTTCTCCAGCCAGGGAGAGCATTTCTGCTTCTCTTGATCCAGGCCAATCAAAATTGTCTTTTTGATTATTGCAAAATTCACCATGAATCACAACCTCATCAAACAACCATGTCATCAAAGAGATCGCTATCAGATCCCAGTTTAAATTACAAACTGCCCTTATTGGAATGTTTATTTCTAATTTTTTCAAAATCATCAAAAGACTAGGAAATTTTTCAATGTCATTAACCTGAACATCCATCCAGGCTGCACCTTTATCATAAAAATCTGTTATTTCATTTTCTGGATTACCTTTGTTTCTGTTTTCAGATTCATACATAAGAATATGCCTAGTTGGTTTTTCAAAAAATGAAACACCCCAGCCTGAATTAATATTTAAACCTTTGTGAGAAAACCACCTTTCAAGAATTTCTAATTTTAAAGAAACAATATTTGATTCCGGCCTAAGATCATAATCCCAACCTTCTGACCATATAGAAGAATACTGCTCATTTAATAATTCATGCATTCCCTTATGAACTTTTGCTAACTCTTCAGTGTCGACAGAGATAAGATCTGAAGCAATCGGTTCTGATAAAGCCATCTGCAACCTTGAAGGCAAGTCGCCATTAAGAACTTTTTGCCAATATTTTCTTTTAATTTTCATTTATTTAAAAAAACAGAATTAAAATTTTATTATGCTTTTTGACACACATTGCCATTTAGACGCGAAACAATTCGAAAATAAAATAAATGAAGTTGTTGATAATGCGAAAAAAAACAATGTTAAAAAAATCTTAATACCTGCAATTAAGCCTGGATTGCCAAAGGTAAAAATAAAAAATGTATTTTTAGCAACAGGTTCCCACCCTTACCATTCAAATGAAACACTTAAAAATAAACAAAAAATTATTGATGGCTTAAAAGATGCAGTTGCAATTGGTGAAACTGGTTTAGATTTTTTCAAATGCCCTATAGGAAAAAAAGTTCAAATTGAGTCTCTTGAGTTTCAATGTGAATTAGCAACTAAAAATAATATGCCAATTATTCTCCATGAAAGAGAAAGCTTTATTGAATTAATTGAAATTATTAAAAAATATCCTGGTATAACAGGTGTTTTCCATGCTTTTCATCACTCAGAAAAAGAATTAAAACAAATAATAGATCTAAATTTTTATGTTGGTTTAGGCGGAATGGTTACTTATAAAAGTAACGATGCACTTAGAAGTGCAATTAAAAAGGGGCCAATGGAAAGATTCATACTTGAAACTGACTCTCCCTACCTTCCTCCACAAAACAAAAGAGGGCAAGTTAACCAGCCTGCTAATCTTCTCGACATTGCAAAACACATATCGTTAATAAAAAATAAAACTTTGGATGATATCTCCTTGATAACAACCGAAAATGCTAATAGACTATTCAAATTATGAAAAAAATGTGGCTTTTATGTTTTACAACTTTTGTAATTGACACTTTAACAAAGCAATTTGCATGGAGACAATTCACCCCACATGGTATGAGCTACCCATTCAAAGAGAATTCGGATTTTAATTTTGTTATTGTAAAAAATGAGGGCCTGATGCTTGGATTTCTTTCAGAAAATCAAGCGTTTGTTGTATTTGTAATGGCATTTGCTGTCTATAGCCTTTATAACTTCTTAACTGAAGAAGATTTTCTTAACAAAAAAACTTATTTGATACTTCCAGCAGGCTTGATATTGGGTGGTGCTTTAGGTAATTTGGTGGATAGGATGACTAGAGGTTTTGTTATAGATTTCATCTCAATAGGAGACTGGCCAGTTTTCAATATCGCTGATGCTGCTGTAGTAACCGGAATAATACTAATGATTATTCCCGAAAATCTACGGAACAATAGAGGTTAAATAAGATAAGCTTTCTGCAAGTCTAGCAGTTGCAGGGCCATAAATGTCAACCATGGCTTTTGGATTTAATCCATAATAGAGTATAAAAAACATAACAGGGGCTATTGCCCAAACTTCCCATTTTTTCATATCCTGCAAATCTTTCCATTTTTCATTCAAAGGACCCATGAATATTCTTTGAATCATTAAAAGCATATATGCAGCTGTAATAACAATTGTCACAACACCAAAACCTGCTAGAACTCTAAAGAAATTCATACCTTCAAACATCCCTGAAGAAACAATCCAATCAAACTTGCTAAAAGCAGCGACAAAAGCCATGAATTCTCCCCAGAATCCTGAAAGACCGGGGAGACCTAAATTTGCCATACCGACAAAAATCCAAATAGTGAAGTATTTTGGAACAATACTTCCAAGTCCACCATAAGCCATTAAATCTCTATTGTGGGTACGCTCATAAACAACACCGACCATATGGAACATGCAAGCACTTATCAAACCATGGCTTACCATTATGAACATACCTGCTGACAACCCAAGTTCAGAAGCTGTTGAAAAGGCAAAGATCAAGTAACCCATATGCGATATAGAAGAATATGCAACCATGCTTTTCCAATCTTTTTGAGCCATGGCTGCCAAAGCTGCATAAACCATACTTACAACACCAACAATTGCCATTAAAGGAACAGCAATTCCATCAGTATCATGAATAGCACCATTAGTAGCAGGGAGCAAAATCCTTATAAAACCATAAGTTCCCATTTTCAGCAGAACAGCAGCAAGCATCATTGAAATTGGCGTTGGAGCCTGAACGTGAGCGTCAGGAAGCCAGGTATGAAATGGAACTATAGGAACCTTTATTCCGAACCCAATGAAAAACAGCAAAAATAATGAAGTCTGTGTAACTAGGCCGGGGCCATCCACTGGAATGTTATTTGCAAAAAATGTTGTTAGCTCTGATATCCCAAAAGATCTAACTGGAGAAGCCCAAAACATAACAAGTATACCTATCAGAACAGCGACAGAACCAGCTAATGTATAAAGGAAAAGTTTAATAGCTGCATATATTCTGTTTTTTCCACCCCATATACCAATTAAAAAATACATTGGGAGGAGCATTAATTCCCAAAACACAAAAAACATAAAAAAGTCCCTTGCAACCAAAACTCCTAAAAGTGAAGTTTCAAGTAACAGAAAAAGAACAACGTACAATTGCAACCTCTCTTTTATTGAGTTGCTTGAAATTGCAGCAGATATAGAAACAAAAGTAGTCAAAACAATCAAGGCTAAAGATATGCCATCTATACCCATGTACCATGCTACACCTGGGCCATTGCCCATTCCTATCTCAGGAAACCAAGGTGCCAAATATCCCAACTTAAATCCAAAAGGGTCAGGAAAAGATTCTCCAAGTTCAGCAATGAACTTTTCAGCATTTGATGATGAAAAAAGATTCCAAACACGCAAAGACCATAAAAAAGTAACCGATGCTGTTCCTATCATTACCATACGTAATTTGCTTTCACCCTTAACAAAACATGCAACAAGAGCACCAAGTAAAGGTAAGAACAACAGAATGTTCAAAGGTTGGCTCCAAAATGACAAAAGAATAAAATTATTTAAAAAAGTCATAAGACATCTCCTAAGAAACCCAATAGCCTTGGGTTAATAAAATTAAAGCTAGCATAATTAAAATCATAAAAAGATAACCGGAAATAAAACCAGTTTGATACATTTTCACAAATTTATGACCAGCTTTTGTTAAGCTACCAAAAAGATTAACAATACCATCAATAATATATTTATCAATAAATGCAGAAGCTGAGGACATCTTGTTCCCAAAACCAGCTACACGGTTAACAAAACCATCAATAATATTTTTATCGAACCAGGCAATCTGTTCCGCTAAATACGCTCCTGGCTTTACAAAAGACCATTGCAAAACCTCGTCTACATAAAGCCTTTTCGACAAAGCCCTCCATAAAACTGGATTTTTCTCTTCAAAAAAACCAAGTTCAATCTTTGGCATATTTGATTTGCTCAAGAACATCTTTTTCGCAAGCAGTATAGCGAAAATAGCCAAAATAGTAGAGGTTAATGCTACTTGCAAATTCAATCCATGATGTGGATGAGGATCTATAAATAAGGCTGCCCAAGAGCCATGCTTTCCAGGAACACCCACAAAAGAAGGTATTAAACACATACTTGCTAAGAAAATCATTGGTCCAGTCATCACTGAGGGCGATTCATGAGGGTGGCCATGCCCTCTGTATTTTCCAAAAAAAGTTAAATAAACAACTCTAAACATATAGAAAGCAGTAAAGAAAGCAGCTATAGACAACATTACATAAGGAAGCCAGCCATTTCCATGTTCCCCGTAATAATATGCTGTCAAAAGAATTTCATCCTTGCTAAAAAATCCAGAAAATGGAGGAATTCCAGAAAGCGCTAATGTTCCTATAAGAAACACCATGAAAGTTTTTGGCATATACTTTTTCAAATTCCCCATCTCTCTCATGTCGTTTGTATGAACGCCATGAATGACAGATCCAGCAGCTTGGAAAAGCAGCGCTTTAAAGAAAGCATGTGTGAAAAGATGGAATATCCCAGCTGCAACACTTCCTGTTCCAAGGCCAGCAACCATGAATCCAAGTTGACTTATTGTTGAATACGCTAAAACCCTTTTAATATCCCATCTTGCAATAGCTATAGAAGCTGCAAAAAGAGCAGTAAAAGCTCCAATATGGGAAACGACCGAAGAAGCCATATCTCCTGAGTAGATAGGATGTAATCTTGCTATCAGGTAAACACCTGCTGCTACCATTGTTGCAGCGTGAATCAAAGAAGAAGCAGGTGTTGGACCCTCCATAGCATCTGGAAGCCAAACATGCAAGAAAAACTGAGCACTTTTACCCATTGCACCACCAAAAATAAGCAAAGCAGCCACTCCAATTATGCCATTTGTGTCATGTGTTGAAGCAAATTCGAGTATCTTTGGAATATTAAAAGTTCCCGTGGCTCCATAAAGAGTCAAAACCCCAAGAAAAAGCGAAAGGTCTCCAACTTTTGTAGTAAGGAAAGCTTTTTTAGCGGCAACAGCAGCACTTTCTTTATCAAACCAAAAACCTATCAAAAGATAACTGGCAAGACCCATTAATTCCCATCCAATAAAAGCTAAAATTAAATTATTCGCTAAAACCATAATTAGCATTGCCGCAGTAAAAATTGACAAATAACCATAATATCTAGGAAGATTTTTTTCCTCATGTTGGTAATACTTTCCAGCATAATCCATGTAACCAAAAGAATAAATATGAACACATACGCTAACCAAAGTTACAACCAGCAACATCATTAAAGCAAAACCATCAGCAGAAAAACTTAAATCAATGGAGTCGCCACCTCCTAATGGAAGCCAATTTGGCAAACTCCAATTAAATGAAACTGGATGATGATTTGCTGTCCAGAATGAACCATCTTGATCTTTAATTGGGCCACCTTTTTTGACTGCTTCAAAGAAAAGAAGCAAGGAAAAAACAGAAGAAGATATTATTGCTATGGTTGCAATAAATGCAGATCTTCTTTTCCATAACTTTGTCAAAGGGGCTATTAAAGCAAATGCCAATAGAGGCAATAATGGAATTAAAATTAAATAATTCATCCTTTTAATAAATCAAAATCTTCTGCTTGAGTTGTACCAAGAGATCTATAAATATGATAAACAAGCGCTAGCCCTATAGCAGCTTCTGCAACAGCAATTGTTAAAGAGAATATTACAAAAATCTGACCAACAGGGACATAGACCCAAAAATCATCGCCTGTAGAAACGAATGGAGGCCTCATTGAGGCCAAACCCCATTGTCTGCTAAAAGCAACAAGCATGAGATTAACTGCATTTAACATTATCTCCATACACATAAGAATGCTTATCAAGTGTTTTCGAGTAACAACTCCATAAGCACCAAGGCCAAAAAGAATCATTGCCAAAAATAGATAGGCATTCACAGGAACAGCCGGGCCATAAAAATGACAATTTCCTATATTCTCAATAGTACATTGCTGTCCTGAAAAAACATCATTCAAAAAGAAATTAAGCATCTGCGCCTCTTTCCTTTTCAGGTTTCATATATATAACAACACCAACCATAGCAACCAACAAAACAATACTTGCCAATTCAAAAATTAAAAGATACGGTTTCATCAAGCCATCACCTATTGCCTCAACTGGAACAGTTCTGTTCAAAATTTGCGGCAATGTTTTAATTGTTGCTATTTCAGAATACCTCTCCCAATGATTAGCGGCTAGGTTACGGTTAGCATCAGGCCATTGAACTTTCCAAAACTGAGTACCTATCCATAAAGACAAACCCATTATTAACGAAAAAGCCCAAAAACTTTGCTTATTCCTGTTTACATACTCAACACCTCGCTCCTCACCTCTTGTAAGAAGAATTGAAAACAATATCAAAACAATGATTCCCCCAACATAGAGTAATATTTGAACTATACCCAGAAAATCAGCATTTAAAGTTATATAAAGAGCACCTGTCCCAACAAGACTTAACGCTAAGAAAACAGCATTGTAAACAATCTTCCTATGAAAAACTACACCAAGAGCCATCACCAAAGTGAACAGGCCAAAGAAAGAAAACCAAATCCAAGGCACATAAGGAGTTAAATCAAGATTATTCATCTAGTTCTGGTATCTCGTAATCCTTATCATCGATTTCTTCAACCTCTTCTTCAACCACATGCAATGCATCTTCATCCATTGGCTCGTAATCTAAATAAGAATCTTCCTCAAATATTTTTTTATTTTTAAAATAACCAAGACTGTCTGCAAAATCACTAGGTGAGCTTGAATCAAAAAGCTCAGGATAAACTGAAGATTCAAAAGCAACTAAATCTTCCAAATTAAAAACCAAAGATTCATTGTCGTCATGACTGAAAGCGTCAGTTCTTTCGTATGTAGCTGTTTCAAAATCTCTAGACATTCTTATCGCATCACTTGGACATATATCTACACAAAAACCACAATTGTGGCAAGCAGCATAATTCAATGTGTAAACTCTTGGTCTTTTATCTCTGCCCTTTCCTTCAGGTAAGACTTCAATAAGATTGTCTGGACAGGCTTGGGCGCAGAGTTGACAGGCATCACAACGCATCCTGCCTTTTTCATCAATCATCTGAACAAATCTACCTTTCCACCTATGGCCCATCTCTCTATCTTCACCTGGGTATTCAAGAGTGTCGTTCTGTTCAAAATTTCTCAAAAATTTCTCAAAAACTAATCTCAAACCTGAGACTATACCTGTTGCACCTGATCTAACAACAAGAAAAGCAAAAACCAACAATACACAAAACATCAAACCAGTAATTACTGCTGAAATGTTACTAATATTCTCTAATTGCATTTAAGCATCCCTCTCTTTAATTGGTTTTAGTAAATCTTTTGCAAAGAACCAAGCTAAACCGAACATAGCAATCAATATAAAAACTATTGCAGCAATTGAGGTATAAGCACTGTTTTCCAAATGAACAGGCCATAACTGAGGTGTTAACCTAACTGTATTTGCAAAAACAAAAATTCCCGTAAGTAAAAAATTAGCCATTGCAATTGGTATTAATCGCTTCCAACACAACATCATCAATTGATCTACCCTCAAACGCGGTAAAGTTCCACGTAACCAAACAATTATGAAAAATATCAAAAACACTTTTAAACAAAACCAGACAACCGAAGAAAGCGTAATCCCCAAGAATGGAAGTTCAGGGCCGGCATAACCACCTAGATACATAGCTGTAATAATACTTGCTCCAATGAAAATATTTACATATTCAGCTAAAAAGAAAAAAGCCCATCTTAAACCAGTATACTCAGTATGAAAACCACTAACCAGCTCTGATTCTGCCTCAGCTAAATCAAAAGGAGTTCTATTTGTTTCTGCTACAGCGCTTAAGAAGAATATTAAAAATCCCAAAAACTGAGGAACTATAAACCAAATCGGAAAACCTAGACCTCCATAAGCAGTAGCTCCTTCTATTTGAGCATTAATAATATCTCCAATTTTCAAGCTACCAGAAAGTAAAACTATAGACATGATACAGAAAGCCATAGGTATTTCATAACTAACCAACTGGGCTACAGCACGAAAACCAGCAATCGCTGAATATTTATTATTTGAACCCCAAGCAGCTAAAAATATACCCAATTCCCCAAAAGCACCTAAAGCGAAAAAATATAAAATTCCAACATTTAAATCAACAGGTATCAAACCTTTACCAAAAGGTATCAGAACAGCACCCATTAATGCAGGTATAAAACATATGACTGGTGCTAAATAATGAAAATTACGATCAGCGCCCAATGGAAC
This sequence comes from bacterium, assembly GCA_002716355.1. GTDB lineage: Bacteria > UBP7 > UBA6624 > UBA6624 > UBA6624 > UBA6624. The sequence continues at coordinate 340,574 of PBAU01000003.1, forward strand.
AATACATTCTTTTTGCAATAATTTAAGCCCATCTGCTATTGGCTGAAGTATACCTCTTGGACCTACTCTAGTCGGACCTAGTCTGTCCTGCATAAAAGCTAATATTTTTCTTTCCATTAATGTCGAATATGCTCCAATCAAAAGTAATACGACTAAAATCCCCAAAAGCTTAAGGGTGATGATGATAGTGTTGTACAAACCCATCGGAAGCTCACCAGGTCCACCAAATTTATCCCTTAAATTTAGAAAAAAGTTTCGTATTGAATCAAAAGCAGGCTCCAGACTCCAATAACCAGTTAAAGCCCAAATCTTCCAGGTTGCAAAAAGCACAAATGCAAGAATACCTAAAATCAAAGATATCTTTCCAACAGGCACCCTTCTAACTCGCCACTCTAAAAGCTTCATCTGTCAACCTCTCCAAAAACAGGATCAAAAGATCCTAGGATGGCAATAACATCACCAATTCCCGTGCCATACAAAAGCTCTTTAAGGACAGAAAGATTGCAGAAGGAAGGGGCTCTGTATCTGACCCTATAAGGGAATCTGCTACCATCTGAAACTATATAAACACCCAAATCTCCTCTAGGGGTGTCAGTAACAGAATATATCTCTCCTGGAGGGGGCTTAAAGAAAAATGGCATCTTTTTAATATGTGGACCGTCAGGCATGCCATCTAAACACTGCTCTATAATCTTCAAAGATTCACCCATTTCTTTATATCTACAGTACCATCTTGAATATGTATCTCCCTTATCGTGTGTAATAACATCAAAATCAAATTCATCATAAGCAGCAAAAGGCCTGTCTTTTCTCAAATCTCTTTTCACTCCTGATGCCCTTAGTATCGGACCCGTAACACCATGCTTAATTAACAATTCAGGAGTGGATTTTCCAACACCAATAATCCTTGTACGGAATATCTCATTGCCCTCCACAAGATTCCACATCTCCTCATAAGCAGGCCTGAAGCCTGTAATAAATTTTCTGAATTCCCTTTCTATAGGGATTGTTATATCTAAACGAACACCACCATATCTTATGTAATTAAAAGTAATCCTTTGTCCAGAAAGAAGCTCCAATAAATATTGTGCTATTTCTCTTTGCCTAAAGGCAAAAAAGAAAGGAGTTAAAGCTCCAAGATCCAAACCTAATGTTCCATAAAACAACAAATGGCTAGCAAGTCGATTTGTCTCTAAAGCTAAAACCCTTAACCATTGCGCCCTTCTTGGGACTTCTAACTCCATCAATTCCTCAACAGGTAAAGTTAAAGCCATATTGTTTGACATTGCACCAAGGTAATCCATTCTGTCGGTCAATGGCAAAGCACCCATCCATTCTCTATTTTCTGATATCTTCTCGACACCTCTATGTAGGTAACCAATTATTGGAACAACATTCTTAACAATTTCACCTTCAGTTTCAAGCAAAATTCTAAAAACACCATGCGTTGAGGGATGCTGTGGACCCATATTAAGCCAAAATCTATCTTCAGATTCTTTTTCAAGCAATGTGCCTGTTTGAGTGGTTAGAAAGTCTGTTGGATCGCTCATTAGCTTTCTATTACCTTTAATTTATCATCTGAATCTGGATCAATAATTGAAGAGTTCAAAAGATTTCTGTCTGGAAGGTTCTGTAAGTCTTCTGCTTCCTCATAGGCCCAAATCGGCTTTATATCTTTAAAGCCACCTAACGGATACTCTTTCTTTAAAGGGTGCCCTTCCCAATCGTCAGGAAGCAATATCCTTCTCAAGTCAGGATGATCAGTAAACTTTAACCCAAACATATCAAAAGCTTCTCTCTCATGCCAATCAGCAGCAACGAAAACAGAAGTAGCCGAAGGAGCAACCAAAGATTCAAAAGGTATCAATGACTTCAATGTTATCCAATAAGAATTATCTACACTATGAAGTTGGTAAACAATCTCCAAACCCTTTGATTTTTGATTACAAGTCAAATCATGTAGCATATTAAATTTTAGATCCTTATCATTCTTAAGAAAAGACAAGCATTCCAAAATTTTTGATCTATCTAAAACAAATATAAGCTGACCTCTTATTTCAGCATAATGATCAAAAAAAGGTTTCAACTTTTTAAGGAAAAGCGTTTTGTTATGCAACACGATCGGAAATTATTTTCTCCTTTTCAATTTTTTCTTGTAGTCTTGTTATGGCGTAAATTAAAGCTTCTGGCCTAGGGGGGCACCCAGGAACATAAACATCAACAGGTACAACCTGGTCAACTCCATTCACAACAGAGTAAGCATCTTTGTAAATGCCTCCAGAATTAGCACAAGAACCCATTGATATAACATATTTTGGCTCAGGCATCTGGTCATAAAGTCTTTTGAGCAATGGGGCCATCTTGTAAGTCACAGTCCCAGAAACAATCATTACATCAGACTGTCTAGGGCTTGCTCTAAATACAACGCCAAGTCTATCAACATCATATTTTGTATCTCCAATTGACATCATCTCTATAGCGCAACAAGCTAAGCCAAAAGTCATAGGCCATAAGCTATTTTTTCTACACCAACCGAGTAAATCATCTAATTTTGCTAACATGTAAGGTTCTTGACTCATAAATTCAAACTCCTAATTCCTGTCCCATTCCAAACCACCTTTTCTCCAAACATAAACAAAAGCCAATATCAAAATAAAGAAAAAAGTAATCATCTCAAAAAATGCTGGCCAACCGGTTGTGAAAAGAAGATTCCTAAAACTCACAGCCCATGGCAGGAAAAAAACCAATTCAATTTCAAACAAAAGAAAGATAACAGCAATAACAGCAAATCGAAAATTAAAAGGTATATCAGCATCTGCATGGGGATCATTACCACATTCATAGGTACTTAATTTTGAAGGAGATGGAAATCTCCCTCCAGTGATCTGATTCATAAAAAGAGAAATTACACCAAAGCCTATAGCCCCAAAGAAAAACAGTAAAACTGTTGAAAATTGGGTGGTTGCCTGAAAATCATCAACCATAACTTCAATAATATAAAATGCAGCTTTTCATAATGGACGTTTGATAAATTCTAATCATTTTTTTTAATTCTTTCAACACCTAAACCTTTCATTAGTTTTTCAAAATCTTCTCTATCTATTGACTCTTTTTCTAATAGGATATTAGCCAAGCCATCCAAGGCATCTTTATGTTCCTTCAATAATTTTTCAGCATTATTTTGTGAAATTGTGATAAATGACAAAACCTGTCGATCCATCTCTTCCTCCATGGCATCTGAATGATTTGCCTGCATAGACAACCCTCTTCCTAAAAATGGAGCTTGATCGTACTCGTAATCTACCGGTCCTATCTTTTCACTCATTCCCCAGTTTCTCACCATCGATCTCGCAATACTTGTAACTCTTTTTATATCCGAACTTGCACCATTTGTAATTTCATTAAATGTAATCTTCTCAGCTGCACGTCCAGCAAGACAGATTGTCATTTCATCCATAAGTTCTTTTTTTGTTTTAAGAGCTTTATCTTTTTCATCTTCTGAGTCAGTATTCCACACGTAACCAAGAGCTTCAGCTCTTGGAATTATGGTAATCTTATGAACTGTTGATCCAAGAATGTAAGAAACAATGGCGTGACCTGACTCATGCCAAGCAACAGTTTCTTTTTCTTTTTGAGAGATCATCAAAGATTTTCTTTGTGGACCCATTGCAACTCTTTCAACAGCTTCAGCAAGATGTTCTTGCTTAATTTTTTTTGCCTTTACCCTAGCAGCAAGTAACGCAGATTCATTAAGTAAATTTTCCAAATCAGCACCTGAAAAACCAGGTGTTCTTTGAGCTATATGCTTTAAACTTATACCTTTTTCGAAAGGCTTTCCTGAGGAATGAACTTTTAATATATCCTCTCTTGAGCCAACTGTGGGGAGATTCACTTTAATTTTTCTATCAAATCTACCTGACCTTATTAAAGCTGGATCAAGTATGTCAGGCCTATTTGTAGCTGCGATAACAACAATATTATCGTGAGATTCAAAACCGTCCATTTCTATCAAGATTTGATTCAAAGTCTGCTCTCTTTCATCATGTCCGCCACCCATTCCTGCTCCACGCTGCCTTCCAACAGCATCTATTTCATCCAAGAATATAAGTGCACTTCCAGCTGCTTTTGCTTTCTCGAATAAACTTCTCACTCTTGAAGCTCCTACACCAACAAACAACTCCACAAATTCACTTCCACTAGAAAGGAAAAAGGGGACTTTTGCCTCTCCGGCAACAGCTTTTGCAAGCAATGTTTTACCGCAACCAGGTGGACCTGTTAGCAAAACTCCTTTAGTTGGTTTTGCTCCTAATTTTTTAAATGGTGCTGGATTCTTTAGAAAAGAAACAATTTCTTTCAATTCATTTTTTGGCTCATCAAGCCCAGCTACGTCTTTAAACTTTGTTTTTGTTTTCTCTCCTGTGATTGACTTCGCCTTTGATTGCCCAAAAGATGTTGGATCTCCACCTCCACCCATTTTCCTCAAAAGAAGCACAAAGATCAGAACAGTGATGCCTATAGAAAGTGCAAACCATACAAAAGGATTTATGTTTTCTCCCCAACCTGGAGGTTTAACCTGAACATTTGAGACTTTTGAGTTGATATTTTCAAGCAACGAATCACTTAGTATGACTCTGGAAATGTAATTCTGATCTTCTTCAAAAACTTTATAACTAACGGAGCTTGATCCAGTATCAATTTGAACCTCTTCGATAAATCCACCTTCCAAGGAAGAAACAAACTCACTCTGCGTTGTTTCTTTTGACTGATCTGTCAAACTAAAAAACAAAAGAGTAGTCAAGAATAAAAAAAACAATATAAATAAAGACCTGGGAGAAGGCTGATGAACACTACGTTTATTTTTTTTCATATATCAATTGAAAAATATATTCTAATCAATCACCAATATAAAAAATATTATTTTTAGCTATTTGAACCTTGAACCACGGTGGCCCCTGTATCATTACAGTATCTTTTGACTGGCCTTCTTTTATTATTCTTTCAAGTGCTCCACGAGGGGCTGTAACGCCAATTGAATACAACCAATTTTTTATAACCCTTAATGCAACCGCGGGTGGCAGTTTCAAAACCTCACGATTAAGACCTTTGTCGTTTAAATAAATTCGAAGTAGATCATTTGAAACCATGTTCAAAGATTGATTTTCTTCCGATAAGATTTCCAAACTTGTTAATGGCCCTTTAGGCCAATACCTCCCCCAAGCCTTCTTAAGCTCTGGAATCACGCTCTTTCTCAAAGACGCCCTGATTAAATCATTCTGATTAGATGGATCCTCATACCAATCAATATTATTTTCTGAAAGATATTTTAAAATTTGAGATTTCCTAATCCCTAATAACGGCCTAATGAAAAAATCCCTTCGTACTGGGATTCCCTTTAATCCTTCAAGGCCCATACCTCTCCCTAACCTTATAAGTAAAGTTTCTAAATTGTCATCCAGATTATGTCCAGTAGCAACCTTGTCGAATTCATTTTTTTCAACAATTTTCTGAATTGCATCATATCTATCTCTTCTCCATGTATCTTCTGGCCCATTACCTTTAAAGCTATTTTTCGAAGAGATGATATGCAAATTTATATTATGCTTTGATGAAAAAACCTCAACATGAGATTGCTCTTTTTCTGAATCAGGTCTTGAATGATGGTTAAAGTAAAAAGCCTCAACATGAAAACCAGTGTGATTTGAAAGTTTTTTTAAAATTGAAAGCAATGCAGTTGAATCAGGTCCGCCTGACCAAGCAACCAACACTTTCTCATCAGGACCTATTAATTTTTTTTCATTAATAAAAACACTAATTTTTTTTAAAAGATGATTCATAAAAATTTAAGCAAATAGCAGCGCTCGGATTTGAACCGAGGACCTTCCGGGTATGAGCCGGACGCTCTAACCAGCTGAGCTACGCTGCCGGAATTGGGTGCGGGGGCAGGATTCGAACCTGCGACCTTCGGGTTATGAGCCCGACAAGCTACCACTGCTCCACCCCGCGTCAGAATAGCCCAATTCTATCTCAATAAACATACTTCCACCTATAAAATTATTAGGAATGGCAAAGAACATTGAGCACAAATATGACTTTCTTAGAGTCATGATAAGGAAACACGTAATCAAATTTACAAGCAATCCGCCAAAAGAATTTGTTGCTCTTTTTCCTGAAAACTCACTTGAATCTGTGAAACAGCTTCTGGGCGATTTCATATTTGGTGTTTTTTCATCTTTTGATAAAAGCTTGATATCAATGAGAGACAACCAGGTAACTGAATTAATTAAAAGAAATTTTGATTACTGGATCGAAAAAGATATAGATCCATCAAATATCGATAAAGCTTTTTGGAAATGTGTAAAGTCATTTAAAAAACTACTTTCTGAAAATGAAAAAAACTTTTTTGACCAATACATTAAAAAAGAAAAACTTGAAATAATCTTTAATGAAACTTTAAAAAAATACCATTCTGTATTTAGAGAACATTTTGAAAGACAGGTAGCCGAATTATCACTTTTAAAAAATATTTCAGAAATAACAAATTCACCTGAAGACTTATCAGAAATATTCTTAGACAAACTTTATGAAGCTTTAAGTGCTGATTATGCAGTGCTCTTCTACAACAACAACAATAAGGAAATTAAATTGGAAAAAAATCCAGATCATTTTTTAAAATTCTCCAAGAAAACTGCGGAAACACTTATCTCTCAATCGAATACACATGATCCAGAGTTGCTTGAATCATTATTAAAAATATTTCAAGAAAAAAAACATCAAAACAATCTGAGCCCTTTCGATTGGTCTGAAATTTCTAAGATTTCGAAAAGCAACTTTCCAGAAGGCCTTTTTCAGTTTCCAAAAGAGCCTAAGGCAATAGTTCAAGACATTAATCCGAAAAGCATGATAATGACACATCTTTTCGAAAGGGGAACACGCGTAGGCTTTCTTTGCCTAATGAGATCAACATCTGCCTCTTTCAACAATAGGGATAATACCTTCTTTGAGGTAGCATCAAAAGATTTTTCAAGAATACTTGAAAATAAAAATCTCCAAGAAGAGTTACGGCTCCTCGCTCAAACAGACAGCTTGACAAACCTACTTAACAGGAGAAGATTTTTTGAACTTGGAAACATAGAGCTAGAAAGATCGAAAAGGTATAAAAATAAATTTAGCATAATGATGCTTGATGTTGATAACTTTAAACAAATTAACGATACATACGGACATCAAATTGGCGACGAAGTCCTTAAAGAGCTTGCGTCATACATTCAAAAAAGATCCAGAGCAGGTGATCTAGCAGGAAGATACGGCGGTGAAGAATTCATGGTCCTTCTCTTGGAGTCAGATTCAAGCAACACACAGAAAGCAGCACTAAAGCTTTTAAAACAAATTGAAAACATAACAATTCAAGTGAATGATGAAGAGTCAATCAACTTTACAGCTTCAATTGGAGTTGCAACATACCCTAAAGATGGGGAAACGCTAAATGAGATCATATCAGTTGCAGATGAATGCCTATATGCTGCAAAAACAGAGGGCAAGAATTGCGTGAGGGCAAAAAGATGAAAAGATTTGATATATTGTCACAATTAATCAAATGTCTTTCAAGAATACTGGATGAAATTGAAGGCCATACAAGTTCTCATGCTCAAGGTGTTGCCAATTCTTCAATAAGCTTTGCTGATGAATTTGGCTTTACCTTGAAAACTCAAAGAAGTCTTTATTATGCTGCATTGCTGCATGACATCGGAGAAACTACACTTCCGCATTCAATACTGTACAAAAATGGCCCATTGCTACCAGCTGAAAGGAAAAAAATCGAAAGCCACTCTGTTGTGGGGTACAAAATTGTTAAAAACATACCTTCAATGACTGAGGTTGCTGGTCTCATCAGGCACCATCATGAATCTTGGGATGGGACAGGATACCCTGATCAATTAATGATGGGTGAATTCACAAGAGCAAAACAAATCTTAGCAATTTGCGACCTAAATGATACTCTTAGCAGAGAAAGACCCTATAGGCCAAAAAGAACGAATGAAGAAATAGAAAATATACTTAATGAATCCAAAGGGACAAGGTTTCAACCAGACATGGTTGAAAAATTTATTAAATTTAAAAACAATACAAACATTAAAAAAAACTCCTTAAAAAAAATAAATGAAATAAAAGATTCCGGTCAGGAGTTGTCTGATTTTGAATCTCAGGCTTACCTCTTGGCGATATCTGTTGTTTTTTCAAATTTAATAGGTGAAAAAATTCCATTTTTAGCAACCCACCCTAGCAAGGTTGCATTGCTTTCCGTAAAGCTAGGTGAAGCTATAGGAATGAATAAAAATGAACTTTTTGAAATGAAAATTGCAGCATTCTTGGGTGATATTGGAATCCTTGCACAAGATGAAAAAATCTACATGAAAAAAGATAAATTAAGTCCGGAAGATATTGAAACAATTAACAATCATACGCTAATAGGAGAGAGGGCAACGAGTGAGATTACTAGCCTTCCTAATGTTTCCAAAATAATCAGAAACTACCACGAGTCTTGGGATGGTTCAGGTTATCCAGATGGTATTAAAGGCAGCAAAATACCTTTGGCAAGTAGGATATTGAGGGTTGCTGATACATATGTTGCATTACAACATGATAGACCTTATAGAAAAGGAAAACAAAGAACAGAAATAACAGAATCTATAAATACTTATTTAAAAAACATAGCTGACCCATCACTGGTCAATACACTAATGGAGATCATGAAAAATTAAATGAGCTTATTTGGATCTGACATAATTGAAACATTCCAGAAAAAAAGGATAAAAAGATTGGCTGTTTCAGGAGATCCTTTTTGTAGGATGTTTTCTGAATTTAGTGATTCAGGTATAAATTTATTCTCAGCAAATAAAGACAAAATGTGCTATGAACTCCACACCTATCTACTAACAGCAAAAAAGCCAATAAACTTCAGCGGCGCAACAATTTCAAAAATAGCAAAAGAAAAACCCATATTAAAAAATGGCACCTACACAAATATAGAAAAAATACTAAACAACATGGAAAGTGGAAGCATATCTAAAGGCTTAACTTTAAATTCATTGCTTATAGCTATCAATAACTGGGAGCAATCAAATGAAGACTGGAAGGATGTTTATGAAAGGATTGGAAATTGGAACCTACAAAGATACCAAATGTTTTCAGAAAGTTATCAAAGTTTTGTTTTAAATGAAAACATATCAAAAATAGCAGAATGCTTTACATTTGATGGAATATTCATCAATATGTATGAAACACCAAAAGAAACCAGGTTGTCACTTATTGCAAAAAAACTTGGCTACAGGAAAGAAAATCATGAAAGTGACTTTCTTTCAGAACTTTCTGCTTTCTGGAAAAACGAAGGCTCTATACTTCCAAATCTTTACATATTATGCTCAAAAGAAAAAGAAATAATTATTGAGAAAAATTTTAAATTTGCATCAGGGCTAAGGAAGAAAAATATTATTATTGAAGGAGAAGAAGCACTATGGATGAAAACATAAAAATCGCTATATCATGCGATCATGCAGGAAAAGAATTATCAAATTACATAATCAAAAAATTAAATAAAAAATTTTTATTCACCAATATGAATCCACCTTCTGGAAAGTCGGTTGACTATCCTGATTATGCCCATGAAGTTTGCAACAGTATAAATAAAGGTAATGTTGAATACGGCATACTGGTTTGCGGCAGCGGCATTGGAATGTCAATGGCTGCAAACAGGCATAAAAACATAAGGGCAGCAAGGGTTCATGATCAGAATTCAGTAATAATGACCAGGAAACATAATGATGCAAATGTGTTATGCCTGGGTGAAAGAATGATAGATAAAGATAAAGCAGTAGAATTGGTTAAACTCTTTCTTGAAACTGAATTTGAAGGAGGCAGGCATCAAAAAAGAATTAATAAAATTGAATTAGACTGAATACGAAATGAAGAAATTATTAGAAAAAATATTTGCAAACTTTAAGCAACACAAACAGCAGAAAGCACCAGAAAAAATATCAAAAACACAAAAAAAAGCATACAAAAACAAAATGCTTGATTTTAGAAATTCTGGCAATATAGTATGCTCAGAACAAAAAGTTATCAACTTCATACAGGCTAAAATACAAAAAAACAAAAACACAAAAAAAAGCAAGGAAATAATTGAAATATTATCTAGAGATGGTTGTCTGCAGAGATTCTCAGTTAAAGGCAAGCCATATGTATACATAAAGTTTTAAATGGATAAAAATAAAAAAAACTGGATGTATGTCATGATTGTTGGATTATGTTCTGGGTTATTGTTTTCACTTGTAATTTGGGGAATAATCCAACTATCTTCCATTTTTAAAACTCAATAAGATATAATAGCACCTTAAGTTATGTCGATTAAACAAAAAAAAGTTGCTCTTTCTAGAAAGCTAGGGATGAATGTTGTTGGGACTCATCGCGATCCCCTTGCAAGAAGAAAACATCCTCCTGGCCAGCATGGAACAAACATGAGAAGGAAAAAATCTAGTGATTACAAAGTAAGGCTTTTGGAAAAACAAAGGCTTAGAGCTATTTACAATCTGAAAGAAAGAAAGTTTGCTAGCTATGTAAGGGAGTCCAAAAACAAAAAAGGATCTTCTGAGCAAATACTAATGCGATTACTTGAATCCAGATTAGACACAGTAGCTTTAAAAAGTGGCTTCGCAAGAACACAAAGAGAAGCTAGGCAATTGGTTGTTCACGGTCATTTTTATGTAAATGGCAGAAAAGCAGACAAACCATCTTTTGCCTGTAGGCCAGGAGATGTGATATCTTTAAAACCAGGATCTATGAAAAAAACATTTTTCAAAGAAAAGGTATCAGAGGTAATTGGGAGAGGTTCTCCAAGATGGATCATTGTTAATCAAGACAAATGGACAGCAAAATATGAACGCCATCCAGAAGTTGATGAGATTCCTGTTACCGAGGAATTAAACCTTGGTTACATCATGGAATATTACGCTTAAAAAAATTCCAAAAAACCATCGAACATTTTTTCTGCTGGACCCCTGCATACCAAAAAATCTTCTCCAAAAGAAACTTCTAATACGCCCCCTTCGGATTGTGTTCTAATATTTTCTATATTTTTTTCAATTTTTGTATTGATGCATACGGAAGAAGCCAAAGATCCAGAGCCACATGATAAAGTTCTACCAACACCCCTTTCATATGTGTCAATAAAATATTCACCCAGCTTATTTATTCTTTTTATAAAATGAACGTTCACTCCAAATGGAAAAGCTTCATTCATCGAAGCTTTTTCAAAAATCTTTGAATAATCATTTTTAACCAATTTACGCTCAATGTCTAAAGAGATAATTAAATGTGGATTTCCAATTCCTGAAACAGACCAGCCATTTAAGCCATCTATATCAATTTGATTGCATTCAAAATCATGAACAATATCCTTCTTCAAGCTTACTGAAAAAAGATTATTTTTTTGAGATATATTGTCTATCTGCCATTTTTCACTTAATTGCGAAGATATCCATTTGTCAAGAGTTAAAGTGGTCCAACTCCAAGACAATCTCTCTTTATGCAAGTAACAGTAAGCAACCGCTATACGAAAACCATTCAATGAAAACTCACCATTACTTCCATCTCTATTGTAGATATCACATCTTATCAATTCGTCATTAAGGATGTCTACAAAGAGAACACCATCAGCATCAATATAATCTTTTGAATCTGTAATTTTTTTAGAAAAAGAAGATCTGTCTTGATTTTTTAAAGAACTGCCATCAATGACTATAAAAGAATTACCAGCGGCAATCCACTTTTCAAAATTTATTCCTTGTTTATTAGCCAAGATGCAAAACCCCCCAAAACAGAATCTTCCAAATCCATCTTTTTTAACAAATCTCCTTGAGTCCTTATTGCAGCTTGCATCTTCTTCTTTGATTCACTTTTTTCAAGATTATTTTTAGAATCAAAATAATCATCCCTGTATTGAAAATAAGCACCAAACTTTCCCGCAAATTCACCCAAATGTTTAAAACGATTTTCATCAAATTCATCTATTCCCCAATTTATTCGAGCCTCAAGTTCAGCCGCATACGCTATCTTTTCAAAAAAATGAGCCGTTTTCATATGATTGATCCTTTCTTGAGGGATCCCTTGTTCAAGATCTAAATCAAGTGCTTGACCTCCAATAACACTATCTGGCATTAACATTTCTGAAAAAGGAAAAGAATTATTTGTACCTGACATATAGGACATACCTAATAAAACATTACTTGCAAGCAATGCTGTAGTTTCTCCAAATTTCTTCCACAAAGAAGCTTTCCCTCTCCTTAATGCATCATTATCCATACACGGCAAATCATCCTGAATCAATGTGAAAGCATGGAAGAATTCAAATGAACATGCTATTGACAGCATTTCATCAACCAACAACTTATCAACCTTTGAACCTTTATCCCTTGGAGCAATACTTTGCAAAACCGCCAAATAAAACAAAGGCCGAACCCTTTTTCCGCCACCAAAAAGCGCATAAGAAACCGCTTCTTTCAAAATAGAAACTCCATTAAGCGAATCAACCTGAAGTTTCATCTCTTTTTCAATTAGAGGCCTCCAGGATTTAACAAATTTTTCTGTTTTTCTTTTTAACATCTTCCTAATAAGCTGCTACTCTAACTCATAATCTTGTAGTCTTTCATACATAAAAAGATTTGTAAGAATTGATCTAGCATATATCCTTGATTCTGAAAGTGTGATTGTCAAAATTCTCAAAGGGTCAATTGAGCTTTCATAGTCACCATCCTGAATGCGCTCAAGCCATGAATCAACTCTAGAAGGCCCTGCATTGTAAGCGAACAGAGCAGCAACAACATCATCATCATACTTGTCAAGCATGCTATCCAAATAATTTGAACCAACTAATAAATTCAAACTGGGTTCCCTCAAAAAATCTTTAGCCTCTTCAGCTGAAACATTCATATGAAGATTATTTAAAACTGATACAGCTGTAGAAGGCATAACCTGAGTTAAGCCAATGGCTCCTGCTGAAGATACAGCATTAGGCTGAAATGCACTTTCCCTATGAGCCAAAGAATACAAAAGCAAACTATTTTCGTCTTGATCAAAAAAATCACGATATGGCATTGGCCAAAAATTTGAAATTATCATAAAAATTGATTCTTTTGAAAATTTTTCTTGCGTTATCAAATTCAATAAAAGACCAGCATAAAACCTTGCCTCGATACCTTTTTCTAAACTCATCAAAAGCGATGAAATTCTTAAAATATTGCTGTAATCCCTTTCTCCATTTAAATATCTGAAATGTGCTTCCTTTAGGATTACTTCAGGAATAATGTCTTCATAAGCAGTGAGATCATCCTCTTTAAAGTTGAAACTCCCAGAATTTGAAAAAACCAAATCCCACCAATCGCTATCGCTGATTTCTTCTTTTTGAAAAAGATACAAACTAAAAAAAGAAAATGGATATCTAGTCAAAAGTATATCTCTGCTTTCTTGAGAATTTAAAATTACATACTCCCAATAAAGCTTGTTTGGTTCAAGTTCCGGGTCATCTATTTCCATCATGTATGAAAGAGCCTCCCTTTCGCTTGCTTCAACCTTAAGCCTAAATAAATGATACCTGGATAAATTGGCTCTAGGGCCTTTTGGATATCTGGCTAAATACCTTTTGTATTCTTGTTCAGCAGAGCCAATATCGCCAAGGTAAAAAAGATACCCTGCTTTTCTATATATGGCATCTTCCCCACCGCCATTCACAGCCATTTCCTCAAGGGATTCAAGTGCTTCTTGTGAATTTCCCATTGCAGATGAAACTTTTGAATTCAAGCTAAGATAATCCAAATAATGATAATCAGCCACACCTTGATTTTTCCATCTTTCAAGCATAACCTTTGCTTCTTTATTTTCTGAAGACTTATGACTGCCCCAAGAAAAAATAAAATCCCTTAAATCAGCATGTGGAGAAAGGTTGCCTAATTTCTGATAGTCAAAATCAATATTCCAAACTCTAATCAAATCAAAATAATCCTCAATTTTAGACCTAGGCACATCTCCATCATAGGAAAGTTTTTGAATGATGAAACTTGCCCAATCTTTTTTTAGCTTGGTTGAAGACCTACTGTCTAGAAGCTTGTAATAAGGGTCTAATTCATCTAAAGGTAAAGGATCTGAAAAGCTCAAATGACTAAAAAAATACAGCATGATTTCAGAATTTTGAGAATAAGTCATCCTTGAAGAAAAACGATCAAGATAAGATTGAGTTTCATTTTTTGAAAAAACCCCCTGCTTCATTAAGGCAATCAAGATTTCAGCAAACTCAAAACAAGAAGATTCACAATATGGATACCACAGCAAAAAATGCCTTTTTGCCTCTTGATACTTTTTTGAATTTATTTTTTCTTTAATGTAGTAAGCGGAAAAATCATCATGTAGCGATTTCGGAAAATGATTGATTTCATTTGGTTTTAAATTGGAAAATTTTTCTAAATTCTGAAACAGCCAACTTTCCTCAGACTCTATATTTTTTGAATACAGATTGAAATTAAAAAAAATAAAAAAAAAGAAAGATGCCAAAAGTAATCTTTTTTTCAGAGCGGTATGTTCCCATGTTTTCTTGGAGGCATTTTTTCTCTCTTTGATTTAAAAAACCTCAAAGCTTCTATCAATTTTGGCCTGGTGTCTATGGGGTCTACAACCTCATCAACATAACCTCTTTCTGCTGCAATATATGGAGTTGCAATATTTGTTTCATAATCATGAATCAAATCTTTACGTTTTTCATCCTTATCTTTTGCATTTTTAATATCCTTTCTGAAGATAATATTTATCGCACCTTCTGCTCCCATCACTGCAAACTCAGCAGAAGGCCATGCTAAATTTAAATCAGCTCCCAATTGTTTTGGAGCCATCACACAATAGGCTCCCCCATAAGCTTTTCTTGTAACTACGGTCAATAATGGCACTGTGCATTCTGAATAAGCATGAAGCAATTTTGCTCCGTGCCTAATTATCCCTTGATGCTCTTGATCTTTTCCCGGCAAAAAGCCAGGGACGTCAACAAAAGAAACAACAGGTATATTGAAAGAATCACAAAATCTAATAAACCGTGCAGATTTATTGCATGCATCAGAATCCAAACAACCTGCCAAAACATTAGGCTGATTCGCAATTATGCCTACAGTATAACCATCCAGCCTGCCAAAGCCCACAACTATATTTTTTGCCCAAGACGACTGCACTTCAAAAAAAGAATCATCGTCTAGAACAAGATAGAGAATCTCCTTCATATCGTAGGGCTTATCAGAGCTATCAGGGATAATCTCTCTTAATTTATTCTCTCTTCTTTGGATATCCTTAACACTTGAATCCTTTCTGGATTGGTGTATCTTATTATTCGATGGAATGTAATTAAGCAACTCTCTAACTGATTTCAAACATTCAACCTCATTCTCAGAAACAAAATGAGAAACTCCACTTTTTTGAGTATGCACAGATGCTCCCCCCAAATCCTCAAAAGTAACTTCTTCATGCAATACTGTTTTAATTACATCAGGACCAGTTAAAAACATATGACTTGTACCTTTTGTCATAAATACAAAATCCATCAAACCTGGAGAATAAACAGCACCTCCAGCACATGGTCCCAAAATACAAGCTATTTGCGGAACTACCCCACTTGACAAGGTGTTTTCTTTAAAAATACTCGCATAACCAGCCAAAGAAACAACGCCTTCCTGTATTCTTGCACCACCAGAATCCTGTATTGCGATTACAGGCACCCCGACTTTTCTTCCTGTTTGAATTATTTTAACTATTTTTTCAGCATGCCTCTCACCAAGAGAACCTCCCATAACAGTAAAGTCCTGGCTATAAACAAGGACTCTACGGCCATTTATCTTTCCAAAACCAGCAACCAGACCGTCACCTAAAAACTCTTTCTTTTCGCCTATAGGCAATGGAGAAGATTTAATAAATAGACCCAATTCCCTAAATGATCCATCATCCAACAAAACCTCTAACCTTTCTCTAGCAGTTAATTTTCCTTTTTCGTGTTGCTTTTCAATCGCTAAAGCTCCACCTCCTAGTTTCGCCTTAGATGTCAGACCTCTTAATTTTTCAATTCTTTTCTTCATGATATTATTTCCATCAATATACCCATTGTAAATTTAGGATTAAAAAACAACGCTCCGCCACCATTAACTCCATCCTGTCTTGAAGATTCTATTGTTTCAAAACCTAAAGAATTAAATTTTTTTTCAGCTTTATTTAAATCTGAAACCCTGAAAGCAATATGATGAAAACCTTCCCCTCTCTTATCTAAAAATCTTTTCAAAACACCTTCTCCGATAGGCTCTAGCAATTCAATATTGACATTTCCAACTTTCAACATTGCTATTTCAGCATTCTCTCTTTCATAAGCTTTTCTGTAAGAAACCTCTCCCTTTAAGGCTATTTCCCACAAAGGAAGGGCCTTGTCTATGCTTCTAACTACAATCCCTAAATGAGCAATTTTCATAATTTTTAATTCTATAACCTTACAAAGAGTTAGAATATTTTCAATGGCTTTTAGAAGAATCACCCCAAGCAAAGGCAAAAGCAAACGTAGCAAGATAAAAAGTATGCTTATTGCAAACAGAGGAGAAATTGCACTTCGCATAATACGAGCAGGCTGGGAATTAGGAATTAGATGCGTGATAGCATCTAGTGAAACAGACATAGATTCATTGCCTTCAAGAGTAGCTGATAGCGTATTAAATCTGGGTCCAGGGAGTGCTGCAGAAACATATCTAGATATTGAAAAAATAATTAAAGCAGCTAAAAAATCAAAAGTTGAAGCTATACATCCTGGATATGGATTCCTTTCAGAAAATGCAAAATTTGCTAAGAGATGCGAAGAAGAAGGAATAATTTTCATAGGACCTTATTCAGATGCTATGGAAAAGCTAGGCGACAAAGTTTGGGGGAGAAAAAAAGCAAAAGAATTAAAAATACCAACAATACCTGGATCAAAAGGAGTTGTTACTGATGTTAATACAGCAATAAAGATCTCAAGAAAAATTGGTTTTCCCGTTTTGATTAAAGCTGCTGCAGGTGGCGGAGGAAGAGGGATGAGAGTTGTTGAAAAGCTACAAGATCTCAAAGATGCATTTGAATCCGCACAATCCGAAGCAAAATTGGCTTTTGGTGATGGGTCATGCTTTATAGAAAGGTACCTTGCAAAACCAAGACATATAGAAATACAAGCAATGAGAGATTCACATGGAAGATTTATACATCTTTATGAAAGAGAATGCTCAATACAAAGAAGACATCAAAAACTATTGGAAGAAGCTCCTTCATTAGCAGTTTCAACATTAATGAGAAAAAGGATGATAGATGCATCTAAAGCTTTAACAAAAGCTGCAAAGTATCATGGAGTTTGCACTGTTGAATTTCTAGTTGATGGCAAAAATTTTTATTTCATAGAGGTGAATACTCGTGTTCAAGTTGAACATCCAGTAACAGAAAAAATTACAGGCATAGACATAATCAGAGCAGGGATAAGAATAGCTGGTAAAGAAAGAATTCCCTTTGCCCAAAGGCAAGTTAGAAGAAATGGACACGCTATCGAATGCAGAATAAATGCAGAAGATCCAAGATTTGGATTTGCTCCAACCCCTGGAAAAGTTGAAGAATTAATACTTCCAGCAGGCCCTGGGATAAGAGTTGACACTCATTTGTGTCCTGGCTACACAGTGCCTTCAATTTACGACTCCTTAATAGCAAAAGTAATTTCTTATGGAAGAACAAGAAAAGAAGCAATAACAAGAATGGAAAGAGCTTTAAGAGAAATGGTTGTAAGAGGTTTTACGACAACTGCTCCTTTCCACAGAAGGCTCTTGGCTCATAAAAGTTTTAGAAATGGGAAAGTATGGACAAGGTTTGTGGAATACCAAGGCAGCAAATTAACTGAACCCAGTGAAGAAGAGAACAAGCAAGCAATTTTGGCTGCAGCAATACTTCTCGCTGATGAAGAAAATCATCCAGATGTTGATAACAATCAAGCTATTGAGGAAGATTGGAATTCAAACAACAATGAGGAATTTGAAGAAAATTGGAACTAAAAATTAGAGATTCCAAAGGAAAGATCCATGATGTCCAAATTGATTTTGGAGCAAGTGTAGCAATATTAAATGGGGATGAAAAAATCCCTTTTGAAATTATCCGAAGAGAAAAAGGTGTTGTTGGGATAATCATTGGCGATAAAAGATTACCAATTAATTACTCTAGAGATGGAATTAGAATTGAATTATTGTTAGATGGTACAAAATTCAAACTTGAAAGAGAAACAAGTTATGCATTTTTAACAAGAGCAAAAGATGCTGGATCTTCAGGATTAACAGAGGTGAGAAGTCCTATACCTGGTGTAATATCATCAATAAATGTTACTGAAAAGAAAAAAGTCAAAGAGGGAGATGTTCTGTGCATACTTCAAGCAATGAAAATGGAAAACGAAATCGCATCTACTCAAAAAGGGAAAATTAAAGAAATACTTGTAGTTGAAGGAGAAAGAGTGTCGAGTGATCAAGTATTAATGACTATCGAAAACTAATGCCGGAAGAGGGACTCGAACCCTCACGCCCTATTGGACACTTGCTTTTGAGGCAAGCGCGTCTACCATTCCGCCACTCCGGCCTGTTGTATACTTAGCCTATCATAATTTTTATTTTGTATTAAGGAGATGTTTATGAACAATTTAAACCATCAAATCTCAAATCTTAATTTCTTGCTTCAATCAGGAGAAGGAGAAAGCAGCTTGGCTGAAAGGATTGATCAATCCTTCGGTGGGATTGTTGAAAAAATGGCTGAATTTTTGTTTTATCCAATTGCAGATATACCTGTTATCGTTTGGGTTCTAATGCTAGGTGCAATATTTTTTACCATCTATCACAGCTTTATTAATTTTCGCGGTTTTAAACATTCTTTAGATGTTGTAAAAGGCAAATACGATGATCCTAATCATCCAGGTGAGATATCTCACTTTCAAGCTTTAACAAGCGCATTGTCTGCAACAGTTGGCCTTGGTAACATAGCAGGTGTAGCAGTAGCTGTTGGTGTTGGAGGTCCTGGGGCAGTTTTTTGGATGATAATTTTAGGTCTATTTGGAATGACAAGCAAGTTTCATGAATGTACGTTAGCGCAATTTTATAGAAAAGTAGACAAGGATGGGACAGTTCATGGCGGTCCGATGTACTATCTGTCTCTAGGGCTCAAGGAAAGAGGCTTGGGGGCATTAGGGAAAATACTTGCCATCGTGTTTGCAGTATTCTGCATAGGTGGATCATTTGGTGGTGGTAATATGTTTCAAGCAAATCAAACATTTGAAGCCATGAGTGGCGTAGTTCCATCTATTGCTGAATCACCATGGGGTTTTGGATTCTTTATGGCATTCTTGGTTGGACTAGTTATCATTGGAGGTATAAAAAGAATTGGAAAAGTAACAGAAAAGATAATACCTTTCATGTGTGGCTTATATCTTTCAGCAGGATTGATAGTACTGTTCAAAAATGCCAATCAGGTTTTACCAGCATTAAATTTAATCTTCACTCAAGCTTTTAATCCTGATGCAGCTTATGGAGGATTGATTGGAGTTATGGTTCAAGGCATAAGGAGAGCCGTTTTCTCAAACGAAGCAGGTATAGGATCTGCAGCAATCGCTCATTCTGCAGCGAAAACTGATCAACCAGTAAGAGAAGGAATTGTTGGTATGATTGGCCCATTTATTGACACAGTTGTCATATGTACAATGACAGCATTAATACTAATAGTAAGTGGTGTTTACAATGTTGAAGGCCTAGAGGGTGTATCTATGACAAAAGCAGCATTTGAATCAACATTCTCTTGGTTCCCAGCAGTGCTTTCTGTATGTGTGTTCTTTTTTGCATACTCAACCATGATAAGCTGGAGCTACTATGGAGAAAAAGCTTGGGCTTATCTGTTTGGCATGAGCTCACAAACCACATTAATTTACAGACTTATATTCCTTGCATTTGTTGTTCTTGGAACAGTAATGAAATTAGGAAATGTTTTAGATTTTTCAGATTTGATGATACTCTCAATGGCTTTCCCAAACATAATTGGGGGCATATTATTAGCACCGAAAGTCAAAACTGCACTATCTGAATATTGGTCAAAATTAATGGCTGGAAAATTTAAGGTATATAAATAATTGAGAAAAAAAGCCTTACTTGTAGATGGTTTAAACCTTCTATTTAGGGCATTTTACAGTCTTCCCCCTGGTATGAAATCACCTTTGGGGAAGCCTACAAATGCTTTGTTTGGCTTTATAAGAACATTAGAGTCACTTAATAAAAAATACCAACCTGAAACGATAATCGTTGCTCTTGATTCAAAAATTCCAACCTGGAGAAAAGAGGAATATCCTGAATACAAAGCAGGCAGACAGGAAACTCCTGAAATGCTACTGGAGCAAATAAATTATTTTGAAACATTTTTAAAAGAAATGGAAGTTGACTGTTTTGAATGTCCTGGCCATGAGGCGGATGATGTCCTGGCCTCACTTGCAAAAATATTATTAAAAAAAAATATTGATCCGATTATTGTGAGCAATGACAAAGATCTATTACAAACAATAGAGAAGGGAGTTTCGATTTTGAAATCCGGAAGGTCTATATCACAAATAAAACTTGTAACAAAAAATTCATTTTTTGAAGAATACGGTTTTGATTCAAAAAAAATTCCAGACTTCAAAGGCTTGGTTGGAGATTCGTCCGACAACCTAAAAGGTGTTAGGGGAATTGGTGAAAAAACAGCAAAAAAACTACTCCAGAAATATGATGGCCTGAATGGAATTTATCAGAACATAAATGAAATAACAGGCTCCCAAAAAAACAAACTTGAAATGGATAAGGAGTCAGCTTACTTTTGCAAAAAACTTGCTACCCTCGATTCGCAACTTGAAATAAAAATCAACAAAATAAGACCCTTTTGCCTCGGAGGAGAAGAGACCCAGAAAAAATTAAAAGAATTAGGAATGACATCATTTGTTACAACTGAAAAAAAAACCATACAGATAAAAAAACTGAATCCTGAAGAAACGAAAATAGAACTAACAAAAAACAAACCTGTAAAAATAATTTCTTATAAAAATTCATGGGTATGTAAAACTGGAAATTTAACTTTTATGCCGGAGGAAGAAAATGACCTTTTTTCTAAAAAAATAAATCTAAAAGATTATTTAAATAAGGATGTTGAAATTATCGGTTTTGACCTTGAAAGCAAGCATATAAATATCCTTCATTCAGAATTTACAAATATTTTGGATTTGAAATCTTATGCATTTTTGATCAATTCAGAAAAGCCAACACTGGATGAACTTTGGAAGCGAACTTTTCGTGAGCAGATGCCAGAAGACCCTTCCCTTGTTCTGGAAAGAATAAAAGAACTTAAAGATAAACTTGAAACAAAAGTAAAAGAGATTAAAAAACATTACAAGCAAGTAGAAAAACCTTTTTTGATCGCTGTTGAAAGGATGAACAACACAGGTATACCTATCAATTTAAAAGAAGTAAAAAAATTAGAAGAAAAATTTGAAAAGGAATGCATTGACATCGAAAACGAAATGGAAAAAATTTCAGGATATAAATTCAACCCAAGAAGCCCAAAGCAAATTTCTGAATTACTTTTTGAAAAATTAAAACTGAAATCAAAATATGGTAAGACCACAAACAGAGAAGCTCTAGATCACCTTTTAGAAAGCCACCCCATAATTAAAAAGATTATCCTCTATAGAGAAAAACATAAATTGCTTTCATCATACATAAAGCCATTTATACAACACAGAAAAGAAGATGGGAGAATATATCCAACTTTTGACCCTTACGGGACAAGAAGTGGACGACTTGCATCAAAAAATCCAAACTTTCAAGTTTTACCAATTAAAACAAAAGAGGGAAAAATGATTAGAAAATGCGTTCAAGCGCAGGAGGGGTTTTCAATAGTCTCTATTGACTATTCTCAAATTGATCTAAGAGTTCTTGCCCACTTATCAAAAGATAAAAAATTAATAAATATTTTCAAAAAAGACGAAGATGTCCACTCTCAAACAGCTTCGATCATGCTAAAGAAAAAAATTGATGAAATCACTGATGATGATAGGAGGATTGCAAAAACCATCAATTTTGGAATCATTTACGGGATGGGGGCAGCATCACTTGCAAAACAACTAAACATAGATGTTAAAAAATCAAAAAATGAAATAAAAAAATATTTTGAAAAATTTCATGGTGTTGAAAAATGGATAAAAAAAACAAAAGATACAGCAAACAAAAATGGATACACTGAAACTCTGGATGGAAGACGAAGGTATATCGAGGGCCTTGGAAGTACCAGCAACTTCATAAAACAACAAGCTGAAAGACAAGCTGTAAACAATTGCGTACAGGGCGGTAGTGCTGATCTTATAAAAAGAGCTATGCTGAAGATAGACAAGGATTTATCAAATAAATTTGAATTAATCTTGCAGGTTCATGATGAACTTGTTTTTCATATTGCCAATAAAATAATAACTGACTATGTTAGCAACGCAAAAAAAGCAATGGAAAAAGCCTTAGAATTAGATGTTCCTTTAAAGGTTGATATAAAAATTGGAAAAAAATATGAATTTTGAAAAAGACATAAAAGAAAAAATTAAATCTGATGATTCTTTGTTCGACTTTGAAACACCAGAGATTGGGAAAAAACTAAAAGGCAAAATTGTCCAAAAGGATGAAAATGGATTGATACTTTCAGTTGGTCTAAAAAATGACGCATGGCTTCCAGCTAATCAACTTGGCGAAAATTTGCAATCAGTCAAAACAGGTGAGGTTTTAGAGGTTGAAATAATAAAAATCAACAAAGATAAGATAATCGTTAGCAGAAAAAAAGTACTTGAGAAAAGATCAATAGAAATGATAAAAGACTCATTTGAGAACAGAAGGGTTCTTTCTGGTGAAATAAAGCACGTAGTTACCAACAAAAACAAACAACAAGTTGGAATGATGGTTGATCTAAAAGGCAGATTTCTATTTATGCCAAGGTCACTTTATGAAAAAAATCCTCCTAGAAATCTTGATGTCTTAATAGGAAGGAATATTAAATTTTTAGTAAAAGAGCTAAAAGAAAATGATGCAATAGTTTCAAGAATAGACTATCTTGAAGAAAAAAGATCCAAAAATTTTCTTCAATTTGTGTCTCAGAATCCTATTGGCTCAACGATAACTACTAAAATTAAAAGATTCCTCGTACAGAAAAACAGACCTTTCGCAATGATCTTAAACTCTAACAATGGTGTAAATCTCTTCTTGCATAGAAGTGAAGCAACATGGGGGGAAGGCAATCTCAAAGATTCATTCAAAGAAGGTCAAGAGCTTGAAGTAAAGATAATAAAAGTAGATCAAGAAAAAATGCAAATAGAGACGAGCTACAACATGACGAAAGAAAACCCTTGGCATAGTCCTGAGCTCGAAAAAGAAAACTGGCTAAATGCAACAATAGGAAACAAGACTAAAACAGGTTTATTTGTAAGTTTGCAAAATGGAATCCAAGGTTTTGTTCATGAAACCGAAATGCCACAACAGTTCAGCAAAAAAAAGGGAGAGCGGACTAAAGCAAGAATTATCAGAATCGATAAAGATAACCAGAAACTTTCACTATCCCTCATTTCTAAAGAAGAATCCAGAAAACCAAGAGGCGAAACGTTTGGAGACAAAATTGAAGGTGGTCAAACTTTATCTGACTTGCTAAAAGACTTTGAGTAAAAAAGTTGCTATTGGCCTAACTGGCTCATTTGGATCTGGAAAATCAACTGCTTTGAAGATTTTTAAAGAGCTTGGTTATGAAACCTATAGTGCTGATGAACAAGTTAACAAACTATACAAAAATAAAAAAATACAAAAAGAAATAAAAAAAATAGCACCAAAAGCATTCTCAAAACAGGCAACAGGAAAATATCTTTTTGAAAAGCAAAAATTAAGAGAGATAGTTTTCTCTGATATGAATAAATTAAAAAAAATAGAAGCATTGATCCATCCAATCATTAAAAAACAATGCATATCGCTAATTGAATCAGTTAGCAAAAAAATCGTTTTTGAAATTCCAATACTCATAAATTCAGGAATTGAAAAACATCTTACAACAATCATCACAATTGAATCAAAAAAAGAATTAAGACAAAAAAGAATCATTGAAAGGTACAAGCAAAAAATATCAATAGAAGATTTTTTAAAAATTGACGAATCTCAATCAACACAAGCTGAAAGAGAATCTATATCAACCATCATTGTGAACAACAATGGCACAATTTCAGAATTTAAAAAAATAATTACCTCTCTTGCAAATTGAACTTTAATTTAAAAGCTGATTTTTCACCGGCTGGAGACCAGCCATTCGCAATTAAGGAAATTTGCCAATCTTTTTCCGAAGGGGCTTCCAGGCAAATATTAATGGGTGTAACCGGAAGCGGAAAAACTTACACGGTATCAAACATAATTAAAAACCTCAATCTACCTACTCTGGTTTTAACTCACAATAAAACCCTTGCGGCTCAACTTTATGAAGAATTTAAAAAATTTTTTCCAGAAAATGATGTTGGGTATTTTGTTTCATATTACGACTATTACCAACCAGAAGCTTATATAGTCCATGAAAGTAAATACATAGAGAAGGATGCAAGGATCAATGCAGAAATAGAAAGACTGAGAAATCAAGCAGTAAAAAAACTAGTCACCTCATCACACCCGATTATCATTGGAACGGTTTCAAGCCTTTACGGAATAGGTGCACCAAAAGATTACATAGAGAATGTAATGAGTATAAGGAAAGGTGACTCCATAGAACCAAAAAAAGTTGCAGAAAAATTACTTTCTATAGGTTACATATATGAAATGGGTGCAATTAGCAATGGGACATTCGAAAGACAAAACGACTCAATGAAAATTCAGACTGCAGATGATGAAAATTCCATATTGCTGGAATGGTTTGGAGATGAAATCGATTCAATAGCTAGTATAGATTCGATTTCTAGAGAAAAAAATGCTGATCTTGAAAAAGTCTCAATATTTCCATCGACTTTACATGTTATGAGTGACAAAAACAGAAACAAGATCTTTGAAAATATCAAAAATGAACTAAATCATCGAATTAGCTTTTTTAATCGAGAAAACAAAATTCTAGAGTCTGAAAGACTTAAACAAAAAACACTCTATGATCTAGAACAGATTAAAACTTTTGGAACAGTAAAAGGTATTGAAAATTATTCAAGACATTTCCAACAGCGAAAAGAAGGGGATCCACCTACTTGCTTGATAGATTTTTTTCCAAAAAAATTCTTAACCATAATAGATGAAAGTCATGCCTCCATTCCACAATTTAAAGCAATGCCAAAAGGTGACCATTCCAGAAAAAAATCATTAATAGAGCATGGCTTTCGTCTTCCTTCAGCATACGATAATCGACCATTAACCTTTGAAGAATTAAGAAAAAAAATTGATAAAACTCTTTTTGTATCTGCAACTCCAGGTCTATGGGAAATGGAAAATTCCGAAAAAATAACGGAGCAAATAATCAGGCCAACATATCTGACTGATCCAAAGATAGAAATTCATCCAAGAAAAAAGCAAATAAATCACATTTTAAAAGAAGTAAAAAAAGCAAAAAGCAAAAATGATAGAATTTTAGTAATAGCATTAACACAAAAAATGTCAGAAGAGATTTCTCAATTCCTACAGGAAAAAGATATTAAATCTGGGTGGCTGCATGCGAAAATAAAGACTCTCGAAAGGATAAAGATAATACATGATTTAAGATCTGGAAAAATTGATTGTTTAGTTGGTGTTAATTTACTAAGGGAAGGCTTAGATCTTCCAGAAGTTTCAACCATAGCAATACTTGATGCAGATAAACAAGGATTTTTAAGAAGCACCAGATCGCTAATTCAGATAATGGGACGAGCGTCTAGGCATATCAATGGAAAAGTGCTGCTCTATGCAGATTCAATTAGCCCTTCAATGGATGAAGCCATTAAAGAAACCTCAAGAAGAAGGCAAATTCAAAAAGAATATAATAAAAATCATGCTAAAAGCCCTAAAGGAATTAAAAAATCTATAAAAATGAGCAAACTGTTCTTGATTGGAGAAGAAGACTCATTAAGCTCTAAAGATTACAAGAAAGGTATCAAATTGATAAAAAAATTAGAGAACGAAATGCTCAACCATGCAGACAATCTTGAATTCGAACTAGCTGCATCATTAAGAGACAGAATAGAGGCAATTTCAGAAGAAATAGAAACATGGGAAAAAAATGAATAAAAATATTATTTTTTTTATATTGCTAACTCTTGGATCATGCCAAGATTCAAATAATCAAAATAATTCTGAATACCACCTCTCTTTGATTAACCCAACTTGGGAAAGCCATATATCTGAAATATTTACGGAACACTGTGTTACATGTCATTCTGATGGAAATGTAGCTGACTTCTCACTTGAAACATACGATCAGGTAAAGGATAAAG
>PBAU01000004.1 GCA_002716355.1 bacterium
TTTTAAAATTTTGGAATGAAAGCTATGATTACAAAATTATAATAGGTAAAAATAGGTTCAAAATACAAGCATCTGTGGTCTAAATGTCAAATATGAAAATTAATATGAATAATCTTGATGATGTTTTAAAATCGCTTAATTCACAAACACTTCGTGTCTGTGTTATTGGAATTGGAAGAATTGGTCTTCCTACTGCATTATCATTTGCAAAATCTGGCTTAGAAACAATTGGTGTTGATATAAATCAAAAATTAGTTGATAATGTTAACTCTGGAAAATTTCCATTAAAAGATGAACCAGGTTATAATGAAATTTTTGATGACGTGATAAAAAATAAAAAATTCTCTGCAACAACAAATATTGAAAATGCTGTGCCTAATTCTGATTTGATTGTTCTATCCCTTCCTACTCCCATGGATGAAAACAATGTTCCAGATTATTCTGCATTGAAAACTGTGGCATCAAAATTATCTGATATTCTATCTCCAAATTCATTAGTCATTGTTGAAAGTACAATTGAACCTGGATTCATTGAAGATGAAATGATTTCAATAATATCTAAATCAGGAAGATTAAACGCAGAAAAGAATTTTTTTATCGGCGTATGTCCTGAAAATGCTAATCCTGGAGAAATCTTACATGATTTTACAAATCTTCCAAGATTAGTAGGAGGCATAAATTCAGATATAGCAAAAATAATCAAGTCAATCTATAATTTTGTTTTTTCAGTTGAATTAGTAGAAATGCCAAATTGCAAAACTGCAAATGCCGTTAAATTAACAACTAATGTTTTTCGTGATATCAATATTGCATTTATCAGTGAACTATCTTTAATGTTTGAAAAACTTGGAATAGATACAAACAAAGTTTTAGAGGCTGCAACAAAAAAATATAATTTTCAAGTGCATTACCCTGGTGCTGGAGTAGGTGGTCCTTGTTTACCAATTAATTCATATCAATTACTTAATACCGCAAAACGTATTGGCTCCAATTTGAGTATTATTGAATCAGGCAGAAAAATTAATGAAAAAATGCCACAACATGTAATTGAATTAACTATGAATGCATTTGAGGAAATACCTGAATCTTTAAGCACAAGTCATATCCTGATCCTTGGAGTCTCATACAAACCTAATGTTAAAGATATTCAATTAACTCCTGCAGAAGAAATAATTAAAAAATTACAAGAAAAAAATGTTATTGTTCATATCTATGATCCATATTTCACATCAACCGAAGTTTTTGGAATTGTCATCGAAAAGAATATTGAAGATATAATCTCTAAAGTTGATGCAACTATTATTGTGACTGCACACAATGAATTTAAAAAATTAGATATTTCTTTATTCAAACAAATGAAACATCCTATTTTGATAGATACTAGAGGAATCATTGATCCACTGTTTGCTAAGGAACAAAAATTAATTTTTAGAGGATTAGGTCGTGGAGAATAATAATCAACTCGATAATTCATCTTTAGTAAATATCTTAACACTTCGTTATGATCCTGCAATTAATCCAAACTTAATACCAAAAACCTCTCAAGATTTTTCTGAAGACAAAAATTTTATTAATATTCAAAAAATTGAAGATTCCATTTGTAATGAAATTCAGAATAAAATAAATGAAAATGAAATATCAATTGCACTTAGCGGTGGTGTTGATTCTACACTCATGTTGGGATTACTACGTAAAGTCAAACCTACTGAAAAAATTCATGCTGTGTCAATAAAATTTCGTAATAGTGTTGATGAAACCCCTGCTGCATCTAAAATTGCAGAAAAATTTGGTGCTGAACACCATGTAATTCATCTTGAAAATTATCTTTCTGAATTACCTAAAGCAATTAGTATAATAAAATTACCATTTTGGGATTTACATTGGTATTATGTTGTAAAAAAAGCAAAAACACTGTCCAAGATATTAATTTCTGGAGATGGTGGTGATGAACTTTTTACAGGTTATACTTTTAGATACAAAAAATTTTTTTCACTAACTTCTGAAAATTCTTCTCCTCTTGAAAAAGTTAAAGCGTATTTGGAATGTCATGAGAGAGATCGTGTTCCTGATCAATCTGATATTTTTACCAAAACTTGTAATTTCTCGTGGGAAAATATCTATGATAGACTTTTACCATTTTTTGATAATAATCTAACTAGAATAAATCAAGTATGTTTGGCAGATTATAATGGAAAATTATTATATAATTTTAATCCAATTAACACTCGAATTATTGATTATTTTCAAATGAATTTATTGACTCCGTTATTGAACAAAGAATTAATTTCTTCAGCATCTCACATTCCAAGTTATGTAAAATATAATCAAAAAACCAATCTTGGTAAATTACCTTTACGAACATTATTAGAAAAATGTGATGCCTCTTCATTAGTTGGAAAAGAAAAATTAGGTTTTAATGTGAATACTCTAGATCTTTGGAAAGAAAATGGTTATGATTTATGTAAATATTACTTTGATAAATCCAGATTAATCGAATCTGGATTAATAAATAAAGAATGGATTATGAAGCATATTGATTCTTCTGAATTAGACGTAAAATATGTAAATAAATTTTTAGGATTATTGGCATGTGAAATATGGTACAGATTATTTATTACTAATGATATGAGTAGTAATGATACATTAGATTAAATTAGTATTATAAAATAAAAATAAAATGAAAAAATATGTTGTAGCAGGTTTAGGTGAAATTGGAACTCCAATATCCAAATTATTATCTAAAAAACACAATGTAATTGGTTATGATAAAAATCCTAAATTAATGAATATAAATAAATTTAATAAATCTGAATCAATACCAACTTCCTTTTTGCACATAGCAATTCCAGTCAATAAAAATTTTGATTCAAATATTTTAAAACTGAATAAAAAATTTCTACCTGAATGTATTGTGATTCATAGTACTATTAGCCCTGGAACTACTCAAAGAATTCAAAAAAAATTATCGATCCCATTAATTTTTAGTGCAACTAGGGGTGTTCATAAAAGAATGTTAAAAGATCTTCAAAGATATACCAAATTCTTTGCAATATCATCATCTGCTCCAAGAAAACAATGGGCAATTAAAGAATTTAAAAAACAAATGAAAAATTGTGGAATAAAAACTAAACAAATGTCAAAACCTGAAGCTTTAGAATTAGGCAAAATTATTTGTGATACTTCTTATTTGGGTTGGTTGATAAATTACTCACAAATCAGTAATACAATTGCTAAATCTTATGGAGTTGATTATGATGAAATGTGGGAATTTTCTGATGAAATTCACAAAATTCTAGGAAATCGTCCTAAATTATATCCTGGTTTCATAGGTGGTCACTGTGTGATT
Source organism: bacterium (assembly GCA_002716355.1). Lineage (GTDB taxonomy): Bacteria > UBP7 > UBA6624 > UBA6624 > UBA6624 > UBA6624. The sequence continues at coordinate 3,347 of PBAU01000004.1, forward strand.
CCTAATCTAGAATTAATTCACAATGAAACTCTTGATATAATAAATTCTCTAAATAATTCATATCTAAAAAAAGTAAAAAATGCAAAATCCATAAATAAAAAATATCTAAAAAAGTGATTATATTTTTTATTTATATTGATTTAAAATTTGAACGAAGTTTTTCGCTATTTTTTCCCAATTGAAAGTTTCTTTAACAAACTGTTGACCTTCTTCTCCTAATTTTCTTGATAGCTCTTTTTCATTAATTGTGTTAGACAAATGCAAAATCCATCCTTCATAGTCTCCTTCTTTTACTAAGAATCCTGTTTTTCCATCTACCATCATTTCTGGTATTCCACCTGCATTTGTTGCAATTACCGGTTTTCTCATTAATTGTGCTTCTTTTAATGTTAAAGGTGCAAGATCCATTCCACTTACCAATGCATATACGTCAATTTCATTGAGAAAATCTCTTACTTTATCTGGGTAATCTAATCTTCCCAGCCAATGAAAATTTTCAAACTCATCAAATTCATCAGTTATTTTTTCTCGATATGGCCCATCTCCTGCCCAATAAAATGATGTCTCTGGCATTTTTTCTAAAACCTTTTTCAGTGTTAACATTTCTTTTGTTTTACCCCACCAATTAGCATCTTGCAATAATCCAACACATGGATGTTTTAATTTCATCGAAGATGCATCTTTCCAATGTGATGAACTAATTCCTTCTAGGAATACATGTGTATCTTGTTTTGGATAATAATTCTTTACAATATCTTGTAAATAATTGCAAATTGGTAATATTGCTGTTGCATTCTTAAAACATTTTTTTGCAATTCTATCCCTTAGCCAAACTACTATTCTCATTTTTTTTGTTTTATACAAAGTCTCTTTTGCATATTTTAATTCTGACCAATAATGTCCTCTTAATAAAATGAATAATGGAATATTGGCATCTATAGCAGCAGCCCCAAAATGACTTTGTTTATCAACAAAAATTGCATCAGGAGGAAATTCTTTAATTAATTTCTTAAATTCACTATTCCCAAAGAACCAATCTTTGAAGTTTTTATTTGGAAATCCTCTACTATAATCTGAATCTTTTACTAATTTACATTCCACACCTAATCTTTCTAATGCATCAGAAAATTCTTTCATATGGAAATATTTTCCTTTACTTCCATAGGCAATCAATAATTTCAATTATTAAAATTGAAATTATCTACGTATTAAATTTCACTTCACATAACTATATTCCTAATTTTTATCATCAGTGATATTGATATAGATGTCATCGTTATTGTCCAATAATCTAAATTTGATATGAAATACAAAAAAATGATATTTTTACCTGTAATTATAGGAATTTCCTTAAGTATTGTATTATATCTGTCACAATCTTCACAAGATCATTCTGAGGAAATTGATGTTAATTCATTAATTGATATTGAAACCTCTCAAGATATTGAATCCAAAAAAATAATGTTAGAAAGTTACATTTGGAAAGATGATCAAACTTTTAAATCAAAACTACCTTCAGATGTTCAATATTTTTATACTGATAAAAAATTTGATGATTTCCAAAATGTAGAACGAATTGATCGAATTTATGTAAAAATGAATTATGATGTAGACTCTACTGCATACATGTTTTTTCCAAAAAACCCCAATAATGAATTATTAATTTATCATCAAGGTCATAGAGGTGATATTACATTTGGTAAATCTACAATAGAATTCTTTTTGAACAAGGGTTACACAATACTTGCATTCTCGATGCCATTAATTGGTGAAAATTCAAAACCAATTGTTCATATTGATGAATTAGACGAAAATTTATTTTTAGACAGTCATGACAAATTGAGATTTTTAGAAAGTAGTACTTTTTCACCAATTAAATTTTTTCTAGAACCTATCTATGTGTCATTAAATTACATTGAATCTGAATTTAACTTTAGTTCTTATAATTTCATTGGAATATCTGGAGGTGGTTGGACTGCAGTTGTATACTCTTCATTTGACGACCGGATTTCTAAAACAATTTCAGTAGCAGGCTCTCTCCCATTCTATTTGAGAACTAGTCCTGAAAATTTTGGCGATTATGAACAAAAAATTCCTGAATTTTATGATATTGCTAACTACCTTGAATTGTATATAATGTCTGCATATGGTTTTGATCGTGGTCTTTTACAAATATTTAATGAATTTGATCCATGTTGTTTTTCTGGAACTGAATATGTAAGCTATGAAAATATTATAAAAAATAAAATTTCTAAATTAAAATCAGGAACTTTTAAAATTGAACTAGATAAAACTAACAAGGAACATTCTATATCTTCTTCTTCTTTACAAAAATCATTAATTTTTCTAAAAAACTCAATTGATTAAAATGAAATTTGATAATAGACTGATATGGATTATAGTGGCCTCTGTTGGCTTATATGGTGTTTTTTTGTTTTTCTCTGATTTTAATCAAATCTCTCAACAAATTTCTATTTTCAAATATGAATTTCTTCCACTAATTCTAGCTCTTGTATCTATCTCTTGGATTCCGTTATTGGTTAGATGGCAATTTTTACTTAAAAAAAATAAAATAAACATTCCAACAAAAAATAGTTTTTTAATTTTCTTAGGTGGAATCTCGATGGCTATAACTCCAGGGCATGTTGGAGAATTAATCAAATCACAATTGATCAAAAATAATTATAATATTCCAAGAACTAAAACTGCTCCAATTATATTCATAGAAAAATTCTATGATCTCACTGGTGCAATCATAGCATCAATTATTGGTATTATAATATTAGAAATGGATACAAATCTAATAATTTTTTCAATACTCGTATTATCTGTAATCATTTTTCTCATTTTTTATAAACCGATTTTTGAATTTTTACTAAAAAGAATTTCAAAAACAAAATTATTTTCAAAATATTCTGATAACATTGTAGAATCTTATGAAATTATTCGAAATTCAACCACCACCAAAACTGCTTCTATATCATTTGGATTATCAATACTTTATTGGATAATAATTTCCATAGCAGTTTATTTCATTTTACTATCATTTGGTATTGAATCTGTTTCTCTTCTCAGAACGATTTCCATTTATTCTTCATCTGTGATAATAGGTGCATTGTCATTTATTCCAGGTGGCATTGGAGTAACTGAAGGTTCTCTTATTGGATTATTTTCTTTAGAGGGTATTGAAATTTCAATGGCAATTTTCCTTAGTGTGATGATCAGAATATTCACTATGTGGTATTCTGTCTGTATTGGATTTATTTGTCTAAAATTCACTGGTGGTTTATCAAAAATCAAATAATTCTTGATCATTTTGATGGACTTTTGTAATACCAACGTTTGAAAGGTGCAGAAAATTCTACTTTATTTTTCATAGCCCACTCATATGTGAGTTCCAACCCTTTTTCCATTGAAATTTTTGGTTTCCATTTGAGAATTTTTTTTGCTTTTGAATTATTACAGTTTAATCTCTGTACGTCATATGGTCTCATTCTACTTTCATCAACTTTAATTTTAATATCTGAGCCTGAAATTTTAATAAGATTTTTTGCTATATCTGACATCTTAATTTCATTACAACTACCAACATTCAAAATTTCTCCAATTGCACTTTTAGTTTGCGATGCTTTTAGAAATGCCTCTACGGTATCAGAAACAAAAGTGAAATCTCTTGTCGAATTTACGTTTCCAAGGTGTAACTCTTTATTTCCATTTTTAATCTGACTAATTATTTCTGGAATGATATAAGGTTCAGTAAATCTTGGACCATATGTATTAAATGGCCTAATCACAATTCCTGGGAATCCATTTTCTTTGTGTAACGTAAAAGTTGCTCTATCTGCAGATAATTTACTCACAGCATATGTTGAATATGGTGCTGTTGGATGATTTTCATCCATTGGATGATATTGTGCAGAACCGTAAACTTCACTAGTTGAAATTTGAACAAATGCTTCTGCCGTTTTTGATTTAACTGATGACCATGCAACATTCAGGCTTCCTATTGTGTTAACATGAAAGAAATCTACTGGGTAATAATATGAATCTGGTATAAAGGGCAATGCAGCAAGATTAAAAATAATTTCTTGATCTTTTACGGTTTTTGCAACAATTTTTTCATCAGTAATATCACCCTTTACAATCTTTATTTTATGTTTTGATATGTAATGTCTCTTTCCAGATGAAAAATTATCTAAAACTGTAACTTTTGCACCATGTTTGACTAACTGTGAAACAACTTCGGAACCAATAAAGCCTGCTCCTCCTGTAACTAATACTCTCTTATCTTTTAATTTCATTTTTTTACATTCCTAACCTATGTTTATACCAATTAATTGTTTTTTCAATTCCTATATCTAAAGATGTTTCTGCTTTAAACCCAATTTTTTCTTCAGCTTTTTTATTTGACAATACTCTACGTTTTTGACCTGATGGTTTATCCATATCGAATTTTATCTCAGGATCTGTATTGGTAATACTTAGAATTTTTCTTGCTAATTCATCTATAGAAACAAATTCTCCACTAGCTAGATTAATCGGATCTCCAACACAATAATTTTCCATTGCAAGTAACATTCCTTTAGCCGCATCTTTTGCATAGATATATTCTCTAATCGGACTACCGTCCCCCCAAATTACAAAAGGATCCATTTTCTTAATTGCTTTCATTATTAGAGAGCCTAACGCATGTGCTGTTTCAAGATCATCACTATCTCTAGGACCATAAGAATTTGATGGTCTAACAATTGCTATGTCCATCCCATATTCTTTGTGAAATGCTATTGCTTGTCTCTCTCCCATACGTTTTGACCATGAATATGATGCATGTGCTTCTGGTGGATTTCCTTTCCATGCATCTCCTTCTTCGAGAGTTTTCTCATCATTTGGATAAATACAAGTACAACTCGCATAAAGAAATTTTTCAATTTTTTCATTTTTTGCACTTTCTAAAATATTCCCATCCATGATGAGATTAGGGGTGAGTGTACTGGCAGGATGAGTGCTGGTTCTACCTAAGCCGCCTGTATATGCTGCTAAATGAAAAATATAATCCATATCCTTCACTACATTATCTGAGAATTTCCTATCAGTCAAATCTCCCCGCATAATATCTAATTCTAATTTCTTTAATTCATCTGGAATCTCTCTTTCATGTTCAATAATTCTGACATTTGCTCCTTTTTCTACTAGTAGTTCCACCAAATGAGAACCAATCATACCGGTTCCTCCTGTAACAAGAATTTTTTTATCAGAATACATCTTAATCTATAACCAATTTTCTAATAATATCTGTAATGTAGTCTTGTTCTTCTTCTGTCATCTTCAAAAATATTGGTAATCCTAACACTCTTTCTGAAATATCTTCGCATATTGGAAGCATTCCATTTGAAAAATTATATAATTTTTTATAAATTGGTTGTAAATGTAATGGAGGAAAATTTATTCTTGTTTCTACTCCATTGTTTTCTAATCCTATTCTAATTTTTTCTCTTAATTTATTATTTTTAAACAGAATTACGTATAACATGAATGTGTGTTTATTATAATTACGAATCGTTGGCGTAATAATTTCTGAAATTCCTTCCAATTTTTTATTATAATAGTCTGCTAATTGGTTTTTCTTATCTAATATTTCATCTATTCTTTTTAATTGAGAAATACCTAGTGCTGCATTAGGATCAGGCATTTTTGCATTCCATCCTATTTCAACATGATGATATCTTCTATCTGCACCGTTTTTTCTTAAAATTTTACATTTTTCGGCTAATTCATTATCGTTTGTTACAATTAATCCTCCTTCTCCTGTATTCAGATTTTTATCTGGCCCAAATGAGAATCCGGTCATTGTACTAATTGAACCAACTTTTTTATTTTTATGAACTCCACCTAATGCAGGTGCTGCATCTTCAATTACCGCTAACCCATGTTTTTCGGCTATTTCATTAATCTCTAAAATCTCTGCGCTCTGTCCACCATAATCAATTGGCATTATTGCTTTTGTTTTTTCTGTTATTACCGCTTCAATCTTTTTTGGATCTAAGTTGAATGTATCTGGTTCAATGTCCACAAATATTGGGTGTGCATTTCTTTGAATTATTACATTAGATGTTGCAGCAAACGTAAATGGAGTTGTAATTACTTCATCTCCATTTCCTATACCTAGTGCGTCTAATGATAAAAGCATAGATGATGTCCCAGAATTTACTGCAATAGCATTTTTTACACCCATATAGTCTGCCATTTTTTCTTCAAATTCCGTCACAATTGGACCTGGACCCAAATGATTCGTAATTACGGCATCATACATTGCCTGAGCATCTTCTTCTAAAACATTTGGTTGAGCCACCCTAATCTTAAATTCAGCCAAAACTATGTTTTTTAGACTCGTTTTGTATAATAACTGTACGAACAATTTGTACCGTTTGTGAACAGTAGTAACGATTATCTTTAATCTCGTTAAGTTTTGATATAGTTGTCAACTGCAGTACTAATACTCACATTAAACGAAATTGATGGAATAAAGGTAATTTTACCTAAAATTGATAAATCTTGGGCAGAAGAAATAGTTGTTATTGATGGAGGTTCTACAGATGGAACTATTGAAGAAGCAAAAAAAATGGGTTTTAAGGTAATCGTACAAAAAAAACGTGGACATGGTGATGCTATTGTAACTGGTGTTAATGCAACATCATCTGATAATATTGTAATTTTTGGCCCCGATGGGAATCATGAACCTGAAGAAATTCCAAGATTAATAAAAAAAATAGAGGATGGTTTCGATCAAGTATTAATATCTAGATTTGGTAAAGGTTCAAAAAATTATGATGCAGTTGGAGTGAAAGGAAAATTAATTGATTATTTTGGAAATAAAATGTTTGCATTTCTTGTCAATGTTTTTTTTGGTGGTCATTGGACTGATAGCTTAAATGAAAGTAGAATAATTTCAAGAAAAGCATTTTTTGATCTAGATTTTGATTCGTTACAAATGGGTTCAACACAATTAATGAGTATTAGAGGACTAAAGAAAAAACAAAAGATATGTGAATTAGTTGGGAATGAAGGTGCTCGTATTGGTGGTAAAAGGAAAATGCGTCCATTACATGTTGGTGCTGATCTTAGTAGACAAATATTATCTGAATTTTATTTTTGGTGTAAGAAAAAATGAAAACTGATGATTATGAATTTTATAAAGATTCTTTTGATATATTAGATAATAATTATGCTTTATGGATGAAAGAGAAAACTAATTTATTGATTAAATTATTTGAAGGAAAAAAAATTGTTGAAGTTGGATGTGGAAATGGCTTATTATTAAAAAATTTTCCGAGAGATAAATTTGATTTTACAGGAATTGATTTTTCAAAAGGCAATCTTCAACATGCAAAGAAAAAAAATCCTGATCTAAATTTTTTTCAAGCAGATCTTACAAAAAAATCTTCATGGAATGAACATGAAAATAAATTTGATACTGTGCTTTGTTCAGAAGTACTAGAACATATTGAGGATGATGGTCTTGCGTTGACAATTTTAAATTCATTATTAAAAACAAATGGTACGTTAGTTGTTACTGTTCCTGCATTTCCATTACTTTTGTCAAAATTTGACATAAAAGAGGGACATGTTCGTAGATATACAAAAAATTCTATATCTGAAATTGTAACTAACGCTGGCTTTATGATTGAAGAAATTAGATTTTGGAATGTCTTTGGTTTTTTTGGTTGGTTACTTTTTTTCAAAATTCTTAATCGTGGATTTGAAGAATCCACTAATTCGTTTCTTTCTTCGTTAATGGGTAATTTTCTTAAAATTGAATCAAAGATAAAATTCCCTTTCGGACAGACAATTATCTTAAAAGCACGGAAATTATAATCAATGAAAAAATGTTCTCTAATTTAAATAGGAATCTAAAATGTGAATCAACGTGTTAGTATCAGATCAGTCAATAAATTTCTCAAAAAAGAAAATTCTTTCAATATTGGTAATAGTTATGATAATTTCTTTAGGTTTCAAATTATACCTTATAGATTTCTCTTCACTACCTGTTGAAGATACATATGGTTATGTGATTCGTGCCATTGCTCATACAAATGGAGATTTTTCTGAAAATGAACGAAAAACTTTGGGTTGGTCGATATTTCTTTCACCATTCATGTTACTTTTGGATTCAACTGAACCATTAGATTACATCAATGCAGCTCGAATACTGAGTATTATTGTTTCAACGGTAACCATCTATCCCATGTATCTATTAGCAAGAAAATTCTTCAATGAAAAATTTTCTATTGCTGCATCTTGTTTGTTTGCATTTCAACCTCATCTAAATTATAATTCTGTACAGGGAATATCTGAACCATTATTTATTCTTCTTTCAATTTTAAGTTTTTATTTCATATTGCATCAAGATAATAGAATAAAATATGTGGCATTTCTTACTGCAGGACTAATGTTCTGGGTAAGATTCAATGGTATTATCGTTTTAATTATTATTTCAATTTTATATTTCTACAATAGTAATTATTCAAAAAAACAAATTTCAAAATTTCTTCTTGCATTATTTATTTTTATTCTTGTGCTTAGTCCAACTCTAATTCAACGGTATGATCAATTTGGTGATCCTCTCTATTTTTCTCAATCAAATACTATATTCTTAGAAAATTATGTTTCAGTTGTTGCAGAAAATACTGATATGGAAAATTATACTGCGTCAGATTATATTGAAGATAATGGAATTTTATCATTTTTTAATAAATTTGTGCTAAATGGTATTTTTAACATTGCACAATCAATCTATAAAATATTATTTCCTTACATGATTGTCTTATTCCCTATCGGAGTTTTCTTCTCTATTCGTGCATTTGATCAATCAAAAAAATTTCTTAAAAGTAATTGGATATGGATTTTTGCGTCACTAGGTGTATTTCTCATATATTTTTCAATTGTACCTGAAAAAAGATTATTGTACTTTCTTATACCTAATTTGATACTATTTTCAGTTATTCCTATTGAGCGATTAATAAAATATGGATTGAGTACATTTTCATTTAACAGAAATCAAAAAAATATCTCATTCATAATTGTAATCTTAATAATATTGGTATTGTCTATTGTTTATACTTCTTATTATGAACTAACAGATAAAAAAACTGAAAATGAGAAATTATTATTTTCTGAAATAATTAATAAAAAATTAAATGGAAAAATACTTGATGCTGGTTATACATTACAAAGTCTCATGTATGTTTCTTTGAATGAACCTGATAGTAATTTTAAAGAATTTGGTATATCTAAGAATGTTAACGATTGGTGGATTGGAACAAAAAATCTCAATGTAATCAATTTGTATGCAACTGATTTTGAAAATTTTATTTTAGTTTCACAAGAAAATAATCTAAATTATCTATCAATAAATAAAGATGGAGTTAATATGGAATGGTATCCTTACTTAGAAGATGTTTATGATAATGAAAATGATTTTCCTCAACTCAAAAAAATTTTTGATTCACAAGAGAATGGATTTGAAAATTTTCATGTAAAAATATTTGAAATACGTAATGATGATTTTAAACCTTAATTTCATTTATTATTAAAAATCTGTAATTATATTCCCATTGTTGAATGTGTTGATTCAAAACTTTTTCCATCATTTTTATCTGAATTTCTGTCAACACGTGTATTGTCTATTCTTAGATTTTCAGGGTGACATTTGTAATCACGTGAACGTCTACCATACCAGATTGTTTTATAGCCCCATTTTATGGGGTCCGTCTCGTCAATTGGATTTTTATAATTATATGTGGTCTTTTTTCCTATTAAACTAGAATTTTCTTCAGTGAAAAACTTTTTCCAATCAAACTCAAAATCTGAAGTTTTTATTTCATCATTATAATCTCGCGTAGTAAGAATGAAAACCTGAAATTTAGCTAAATCTCTTAGTACATTTTCTGACTCGTTTAATCCACATTCTTTATCAACATAAGTAAGTAAATTAAAAATTGCATCTTGCAGTACATCTTTATCTCTTGTTAATCGTAACCAACTTGCTTCTTCAATTGGCCAAATTATATCTCCTAGATCTGCATCGTGATGATCCCATCCCTTTCCTGAATATCCATTATCTCTAAATTCAATGACTTTGTTTAATTCATCATTTAAAATTGAATCAGATTTTCGTGCATATTCTAAAAATTTTTCATAGAATGTAACAAATTGTAAATTATGTGTTTTATTAAAATAACTTGTAACATATTCTAAAATTCCGAGACTTTGTAATGTTAAAAATGACCACGAATAAAGATAAATTTCTTTTAATTCATCTAAAGAACACATATTATTTTCTGTAGCCAGATATTCAAATTCTTGAATCCCTCTATTATGAATTGAAGAATGAACTAACATTATTGGGGATTTCACCAATTTTATTCCATATTTTTCTCTGTATTCTGGAACATTCATTGGTGCATTTGGCAGAACACTACAATGATAAATAAAAACTGTATCGATTTTTGTATGTGCAATATTTTCTAATCCTTGTTTAAATGTCTCTAGCGTTTCACCTGGAAGTCCCATAATTAATTCAGTATATGTTGGAATATTATTTTCCCTAAACGTTGCTGTTAATTCTCCAAATGAATCAAATTTAATATTTGCTCGTTTCATAATGTTTAATGTATTAGTATCAAGTGATTGTACAGCTAGAGTAACTGCACCTAATACTCCACCTTCTTGTAACTCTTTTGCAATTGGAATGATTCTATCTGATGAATTCTTTGCCCATGCTGGTCTAATTCTTTCTGGAAAATGTTTTTTTAATGCAACCTCTTTTAATTTTTGTGCAATTTTAAAATCTCTTTCTTGAAAAATTCCGAAATTTGCATCACAACAATCTATGTATGGTATTTTATTATCGCCAAACCACTCGATTTCTTGAAATAATTTTGATTCTTCCCATTTTCTAACTCTGCTTTTTGTTGCACTTCCCCAGTCACAAAATGTACATTGATATGGACAACCTCTATTAGTTTCCCACGAAGAAATCCATTTTATTCCATCTATTTTATCAACTAGTTCCCAAACTGTATTTGTTAAATATGGTGATGGTAGTTCATCTAAGTTACTAATTCTTTCTTGTGGCGCTGTTCTGAAATCTTTTGTTTCTATACCTTTAATTTGTGAATAATTTTTGTCTTTCAAATATGCAATAAGAATTTCTTCAAATACATATTCTCCTTCACCGTGGACAATTATATCCACAAAAGGATTTTCTTTAAAAAAATCTGGAGATAAATCTGGTATCTGTGGTCCGCCAAAAATTATAGTACATTCTGGATTTATCTTTTTTATTTCTCGTGCAAGATATGTTGTAATTTCCCAATTCCAAACATAACAAGAACAAAGCAAAATATCACTATTCTTACATTCTTGAATGTAATCCTCAACCTTATTTCTAAATACAAAACTTTTCTCAAAACTAAAATTTGATGCTAATTCAGGTTTAGACTTGATATATGCTACAAGGGTTGCTATACTATATGGAAAATGAATCTGATCTCCATATTGATAATTAAATTGTGAACTGTTAACTTTTATCATATAATCTGGACCTCAAATTTATAATTTATAATTTTCATATAATTTATTACTAAATTTCCTTTATTTTGTTAAATTATCAAATTTCTCATAGTCAATCTTGAATATTTTAACATGGTAACTGAATTTATCTTCTTTTGAGTCATAGACTATTTCTAAAAATGGATATTTATGTTCATTTTCTCTAATATCTTTGATAAATTCTGGTCTATTTGGATTATCATCTACTAACAAATATTCTAAATTCTCATCTCTTGCATTATTTAGAAATTCATTTAATGATCTTGCCTCATAACAACTATCACATCCAATTGTTATTCCTCCACTTGCACCCTGAATTACTTCTATCTGGTTGGGGATATCAGCAAATAATACAGGAAATTTATCTAGAATTGTTGCTTCTATAATTTTTCCACTAACATAAACTGATTCAGGATCATAATCATTAATTACATTTGTCATCTCGCTTATTTTTATTCCAATTTTATATGCTTCAATTTCTCGTTCATAATCAATTTTTTTATATTCCAAAAAAATAATTGAGGTAAGAATTATCCCAACAATCAACAAACCAATTAACAAATTATCTTTTTTTATTTTTCTTGTTATACTCTCAATAAAAGACAGTGAAATCAAAATTAAAATTGGTACAGTTATGAACAAATATTTCACTTCAGAAAATTCTCTCGAAAATGCATAAAATGCTGGAATTATCATTATAATACTAAAAATAAAAATTATCTTTCTATCTGAATTAAAATTTTTAAAAAATAAAATTAAACCACCAGGAATAAAAAATAATAAGTATGGAATCATTAACCAACCAAATAATTTAACCATGTTTAACATTCCTTTAGTAATCTTTGTTAGAAAATTATCCTTTGTATCAAACATTGCGTTAGTAACTGGGTCAGATTGATAGAATGTTGACTGTGATATAATATGACTAAATATCCCATCATTGCCTGTAACTTCTATTCTTAATCCCATTGCAGGAAGTAATATCAGAATAAAAACACCTAGTGCAACAAAATATTTTGGAATATCTTTCTTATGATCTTTAAATCTGAAAAATAATAAAATAAAGAAAGGAACAATTAGTAAAATCCCTTCATATCTAATTAATGATAATAATGCTAGTAATCCAAATGAAAGATAAATCATCTTAAATTTTTTTGATAAAAATAGGTAAACACTAAATGTAAATAGAAAAATAAAAATGGATTCTGGTAACCCTGAAATTGAATTTATCAATAATCTTGGTTCAAAAACAAAGATACATGCACCAATTAATGCAATTTTGGTCTTAAAAAACCGTTTAGATAATAAGAAAATAGGAATTATTGTAGCAGCTGAAAAAATTATAGATGTTAATCTTTGTATAATATGGAAATCTATGAATGTATCTGGATTTGTTATGTTGAAGATTACAGATAAGAATACTGGCCAACCATTATTTGGGAAGTTATAACCTCTTGGTAATTCTCCTAGAATGCTTGTATCTACTGCATACCAAAAATATAACGAACCATCTAAAGTTATTGGTAATTCAAAAGATGTATAGTAAATTCTGATAATTATTCCAGCTGTGAATAATAAAATTAATTGAATTCTTATATCCAAAAATATTCTTGAAAAATTACTTTCTTTCGTAGAAGTGAGATCTTTTTCCATATCTTTATTCAATTTAATAAAAATCCATTTTTCTTCCTAATGAAGGAAACTGATGTTTTATCACTAAAATTCAAAGTAAATAAATTCCTCTGCACTTCCTCTGTAAAATAAAACTACTAAAAGCATGATGATAGTCAAGAAAATTAACCAATGTTTTACTTGTAATGATGAAATTCTTTCACTCACATTTTTAATTTTTAATGTAATAATTTGTAATATAAGAAAAATAGGAATTAGTATCACTGCAAATTCATTTTGTTGGATAAAATTAATTGTACCATCTATCTCGAAATCCCAAATCAAATATTTCTTCATTGAATAAACCATCTCATCAACATCTCTTACTCTAAACGAGATAAATGCAAAAAATATTAAAAACTGTGTTATTAGAATACTAGTTATTTTTCCAATTTTTGTTTTAAAGAATTTATTCTTACTAAAATTTGGGAATTGTTTTCTAACCAAAGTATCTACTGCAACATAGATTCCATGAATTATACCAAAAATTATAAAATTCCATCCTGCACCATGCCATAAACCTAGTAAAAAGAATGACGTAAATAAACTAGAGAATAATCTTTGTGACGATTTCCTATTTTTAAAAATTAATGGAAAATAAAGATAATCTCTAACCCATGTTGACAGGCTAATGTGCCATCTTCTCCAAAAATCTGATGGAGATGTAGAAAAAAATGGTTTTCTAAAATTCGGTGGAACATTTATTCCAATTATTAGTGCTGCTCCAATTGCTATGTCAGAGTATCCTGAAAAGTCTCCATATACTTGAAAACCAAATCCAATTGTACCTAAAATAATTGTAAATGACTCATGTCCTATTGGACTATTGAATACATTATCTACCATTGGAGCAATATTATCTGCAAAAAATAATTTTTTTAGAAAACCAATTGCCATCATTGTGATTCCTAATTTTAAATTCCTATTATTGATGAAAAATTGTTTTAGTTTAATTTGTGATTTAAGATTTGAAATTTTTTCATTTAGTTGCGGTAAAAAATCACTTGCACGTAATATTGGTCCAGCAACTAAGGTCGGAAAAAATGCTACAAATAATCCATATTGTAAAATAGATCGGGTTGGTTTTAATGAACCCCTGTAAATATCAATTATATAACTAATTGACTGGAAAGTATAGAATGAAATTCCTATAGGTAAAATTAAATTCAAAAATGGGATCTCTGTAAATCCTAAAACTCCAAAAAGTTCATTAATTTGTGAAATTGCAAAGTCTGTGTATTTAAAAAAACCAAGTAAACCTAAACTTCCGCCTATTCCAATACCTAACAGAATTTTTCTATTCTTAGGATCTGTTGATTCTGCTATCTTTTTACCTATGAAGTAATGCAAAATTGTTGTATAAACTAATAATAAAACTAAGTAGCTATCTGAAAAGTATAGAAAGAAAAAACTAGCAACTACTAATAGCGTATGTTGGAATTTTCGATTTTTATAACACACTATAGCTGTTAAAACAGCTATAAAGAATACGATGAACTCTACCGTTGTAAATAGCATTATTCTTTTAACTCCTTAATCATCCATTCTTTGATATCATCTGTGTAGATCTGTGCATTTCTATTAATTGCAACATGATATGGGTCACTCCAAATCTCATTCTCAGCATATTTGTCGTGTAAATATAATATGTCAATATCAAATCTCTGAGAAATATTATCTATTATTTTCTCAAAATTCTCAATCTCACTCTGTTTCACATGTTCAAAAACTAATTCATTGTAAGGTGGTGTGAAAATCAAAACTTTAATTCCATTTGATTGAAATGTTTCAATAATTTTGTTTACAGCTAAAAATTCACTGTTTTCAATATCATTATCAATTCCTCTGAATCCTACACCTTCTCCGTAAATAGATTTAATCTCATCTTGAGAAAGAATATTGTTTTCTCTGTAATTCATAAATGGATGAGTTGGATAATCTGGTCCTCTCAAAATATATTTGATTGATTGTATCATTCTATCTTTTGGTGAAGTTGGAAATTTTTCAGAAAAATCTAAATTAAATATTGAGGATAAGAAATTTACAAAAAATTTGTCAGGCTCTACGATATTTCCAAATAACCCTCTATTGAAAAACTCACTTCTATAATCTCTTGATTTCTCAAAATCTGTCATACTTATTCCATAAATAATGACTTTTGGTTCTAGTTCTACTAAGTGCATCATACTATTCACTCTTCTAGTAGGTGTATCGCTCATATCTGCTAAATTATAAATCTCATAGTCTAATTGATTCATTATCAATTCATCTGAAATTCTATCCACATCTATTGAATAGACATTACTGGCACCTATGAAAAAAATTGATTCTTTTTTAATGATCTCTTTCTCTGAAAAAATACCATTCCATTCTGGATCATAAATGTGAAGATATAGATCCATAAATAAATAAAATATTCCACCTGTAAAACAAAATGCAACAAGTAATGCTAAAAGAATTTTAAAATTCAAATCCATTTAGGCCTCTATTTTATTTATTATTTTCACGAACAACATTAACTAAACTATATAGTAAAATTGCAGATATGAGAAATATCACTGCAATTAAAATTGTACCTGCAGCAACTACTGTCAAATTAGTATTTAATCTACCAATTTCTGCATAATACTGTATTGAAAAATATGTAAAAGCTATTCCTACAATGAAAAATATTACTGATGGTATCCCATAGAATTTTAATGGATGTTCAATAGATGTATATTTTATTGTACTAAAGATCACTGATGAACCATGCGTTACAGGATTCTGTGTAGATGTATCTCCTTCATACAAAATTTTAATTGGAACTTCTGAAATTTTAAAATTCTTGCTACTTGCTTTAATTAAAATTTCAGTTGATATTCCCATACCTAACTCAGATGGATTTAATTCATCAACAACTTGTTTTGAATAAGCTCTAAACCCACTTTGTGAATCAGTTAATTTCTCTTTTATACTTGCGTTTGTTATCTTTGTAATTACTTTAATTCCAACTCTTCTATAATTGGGTACTTCTTTCTCACTATCATCTAAAAATCTTGAACCTACAACTAAATCAGCATCTTGATTATTTATTGGTTCTATAACTTTTTGAACATCTTCGATTCTATGTTGTCCATCAGCATCAAATGTTACTAAAATATCACCTTCGATATTTTTAGCCTTTGTAAAAATACTTCTAATTGCTCCGCCATACCCTAAATTTTTTTCATGGTTAACCACTATTGCTCCCATTTTTTCAGCTATCTGTGATGTCAAATCCGTTGAACCATCATTGCACACTATCACCTTATCTGCAATTTTTGATAATTTTGTAATGATTGTTGCAATGTTTTTTTCTTCATTAAATGCCGGAATTCCTACAATTATCTTCAATTTTTAACCTTGTGACTGATTTCAAATTTTAGCCTATAAAATATACTACTCAAAGTTTTTCTGTTTTTTTGAAATTTTTATGATATATTCATTCATTTGAATAGAAAATATAATTAAAGAACCTGTTGAAGATTTCTCGTGTTAGTTGATGAAATTAAAGCAATATTGGAAAAAAATGATTATGAGCTAGATCCTGATGGAATATCACGAATTCAAACCATGTTAGAATCAATAAGGGATGATAATCAAATAAACAAACTTGACTTCATAATTAACTGGTTTAATAAAAAACGTGAAGAATCTGATATGGTTGTTGAAGAAATTGGAATTAAAGAATTAGATAAATGGAATGTTGATCATAATTCAGGAAATATTTTTCATGAATCGGGAGGATTCTTTAGAATCATAGGAATCAAAGCTTCAAATACATTTGATCGTGAAGTTGGCAAGAAAGGATGGACTCAACCAATGATTGCAAAAAACCCTGGAGGGATATTAGGAATTATCATGAAAAGAATCAATGGCATTCCTCATTATCTTCTACAAGCAAAGGCAGAACCTGGTAACATTGGAAAATTACAATTATCTCCAACACTTCAAGCAACAACAAGTAATTTGTTAAAAGCTCATGGTGGCGCAAAACCATTATTTGCAGAATATTTTAATGAAGAAAATAATCCAAAAATCATCTATGCAAAATGGCAATCAGAAGATGGTGGTAGATTTCATTTAAAATCAAATTATAATATGATTGTAGAAGTAAAAAGTGATGAAGAATTAGAAATTCCAGATTCATTCATTTGGGTTACATTATATCAGATAAAACAATTAATGAAGATTGAAAATGTTGTTGGACCACATGTAAGAGGAATTATTTCTTATCTGTGAAAAATGAATCCTCTAAAATTTGGTATTATTGGTTGTTCCCGAATTGCAAAACGTTCAGTAATTCCTGCTATCATAAAATCAGAATTTGCAGAACTTGAAATAATTGGTAGTCGTTCAACAGACAAAGCAAAAGAATTTGCTAGTGAGTTTAACTGTGAAAAATTTGGTACTTATGAAGATGTCATATCCGATGACTCAGTTGATGCCGTATACATCTCAACTCCAATTGGTACCCATGAAGAATGGTCAATCAAAGCATCAGAGGCAGGTAAGCATGTTTACGTTGAAAAATCTAGTGCAGTAAATTTTGATTCAGCGCAAAAAATGGTTGAATCTGCAAAAGAAA
>PBAU01000005.1 GCA_002716355.1 bacterium
CGAGGAGGCAGCCGAAGAGGTGGTCGAGGAGGCAGCCGAAGAGGTGGTCGAGGAGGCAGCCGAAGAGGTGGTCGAGGAGAATGAAAATATATATCCAACAAAAATAATGTCTGATATTGAGTCAAGCGATATTCATAAATGGCTACAACCAATCAATTTAATGTTTTCAATTTTTAGAAATATTGACCTAGAGAAATTAGAAAAAGAAAGAGTTTTTCAACAAGATTTCAAATCAGGATATTGGAAAAGCGTATGGATGCCACAACAAAATTCAATACAAATTGACATCAGTGGAGTGTTGAAAAGCAAAATGCATTGGCCTCCTGCAAGCTTACCTTTTGCTCCTTTGCTGTTCCTTGAGGATGAAGTTAGTTATGAGATTGAAGGTGGCATAGAGGTTAAAACAACAATGAGCTCAAATGAAATTCTTGACATTCAATTTAGTACCCAGAAGAAAATAGATGCGCCCTGGACTGAATCAATCAATGGAGAGCGTCAAATAAAAATAAAAATACTCAAAGGTCAAAATGAATAAAAACCAAGAGTACGAATTTCAAAAAAAAGATTCATTTTGGCAAAAAACCTGGGAAGAAAAACAAGTATTTAAGGTTTCAGATGATTCAAAAAAAGAAAAAAAATACATTTTAGACATGTTTCCCTACCCTTCAGGGGAAGGCCTACATGTAGGACACCCAAAAGGATACCTTGCTACAGATACATATTGCAGATTCTTAAGAATGTCAGGTTTTAATGTACTTCACCCCTTAGGATGGGATGCTTTTGGCTTGCCTGCAGAACAATTTGCACTAAAAACAGGTAAACATCCAAGAGAGGCAGTAAAAAGAAATGTAAAAAGATTCAAATCTCAAATAAAAATGCTTGGATTGGGTTTTGACTGGGATAGAGAAATAAACACAACAGATGAAAAATACTACAAATGGACACAATGGATATTTTTAAAACTTTTTGAAAGGGGCCTTGCTTACCAAGCTGAAATACCTGTAAATTGGTGCCCTGAGCTAAAAACCGTTCTTGCAAATGAAGAGGTTGTCAATGGTGTTTCTGAAATAGGGGGGCATCCTGTAGTACGAAAGCCAATGAAGCAATGGATGCTGAAGATCACAGCTTATGCAGACAGGTTGCTTGAAGACCTAGATGACCTAGACTGGCCTGAACCAATAAAAGAAATGCAAAGAAACTGGATTGGAAAATCCGAGGGTGCAAAAATTGTTTTTAAAACAACAGAAAATGAAAATATTGAAGTTTTCACAACGAGACCTGACACACTTGAAGGTTCAACATATCTGGTCCTTGCACCAGAACACTCATTGGTTTCCAAAATTTCATCAAAAGAAAATTCAAAAGACATTCAGAAATATCAAGATGAATGTTCAAGGTTAAGTGATCTTGAAAGAACAGGGCCAGAAAGCGATAAAACAGGTGTAAACACAGGTGCTTTAGCAACCAACCCGATAACAGGTGAAAAAATGCAAATATGGATAAGCAGTTATGTTTTAGGTCATTACGGAACTGGAGCAATCATGGCTGTACCAGCACACGATCAAAGAGATTGGGATTTTGCAAAAAAATACCAATTGCCAATAAAGCCAGTTGTCCATCACCCTAATTTAAAACATGATTTTGAAAAATCAGCTTTTGAAGAGCATGGCTTCTCTTCAACTCCAAAAGAAGAAAATATTGCAACAGAAAAAGCAATTGAATCAATGATTTCCTGGATTGAACAAAGCAATATAGGCGAAGGTTCAATCTCCTACAAATTAAGAGATTGGCTATTCAGTAGGCAAAGATATTGGGGTGAACCAATCCCTATCATACATACTGAAAATGGACCCATTCCCGAAGAGAAACTGCCTTTAACGTTGCCATTACTGGAAAAAATACAACCTACAGGCGATGGTCAAAGCCCTTTGGCTCTTGCAAAAGAGTGGCTGAATGCAAAAAAAGGAAACCGAGAAACAAATACGATGCCCCAGTGGGCAGGTTCATGTTGGTATTATTTAAGGTATCTCGATCCAGACAATTCTGAAAAACTTATCGATCCAGAAATAGAAAAAAACTGGATGCCTGTCGATCTTTATGTTGGAGGAGCAGAGCATGCTGTCTTACATCTTCTTTATGCGAGATTTTGGCATAAAGTTCTTTATGACATAGGTGCTGTCTCCACAAAAGAGCCATTCAAAAAACTACTGAATCAAGGCATGATACAAGGTTCTGATGGTCAAAAAATGAGCAAATCAAGAGGCAATGTTGTAAATCCAGATGAAATAATCAAAGAATATGGTTCTGATGTCTTCAGGATGTATGAAATGTTCATGGGGCCTTTTGAAGGCTCTGCACCTTGGAACACTGAGGGGATATCGGGCATAAAAAGATTCTTAAATAAATCTTGGAAAATTCTTTTATCTGAAGATTCACAAAAAGACTCTAACGAAAAAATAAGGCATAAAACAATACTTAAGGTAACAGATGATATTGAAAAATTTTCATTCAATACATGCTTGTCATCATTAATGATATATCTTAAAAATTTAGAAGAAAACGGCAGCTCTGAAGAGGATAAGGATACATTTTTAAAATTACTTACTCCATTTGCTCCACATATGTGTGAAGAGGTTAACCTTGTTCGGAAAGGGTCAAAGATGGCATGTGAGCTAGATTGGCCTAAGGGTGATGCTGAAAAAACTATTGAAGATATTATGGAAATGCCTGTAATGGTCAATGGAAAATTACGAGCAAGAATGCAGGTCAAACAAACTGATTCAACAAATGAAAATCTTTTGCAGGAGATGGCGTTGAAGGAAGAAAATGTAATCAATTTCCTTGCGGGAAAAGATCCAAAAAAAATAATTGTCATAAAGGGAAAGATAGTAAATATAGTCATCTAATATGGAAAGTTTTGACAAATGGCTAGAAGGTTTCAATCCCACTGAAGATTACATTAAAGGTTTTGAATCAGGAAAATCACATGCATTCTCAACATCAAGCAAACCAACATTGATCATAGGGATGGGAGGATCAGGAATTGCTGGCTCTATACTTTCTACATTCTCTCCAAAAAACAAAAAGATATACTCTGTAAATGATTACTATGAAATAGAAAGCTTCCATGAACGAGTTACTGGCAAGTACAAACCAAAAAAATTCTTAAGCAATTCAAAAGGTTGGGCAAATTTAATATTTTGCTCCTATTCGGGAAATACTGAAGAAACGTTAAGTTGGCTTAAGGTTGCCTCTTTAACCAGCTTTTCCATAACAACAGGTGGCAAACTTGCTGAAAGCTCATCGAGAAAAATCACAATGAACCATCCTGGACCTCCAAGAAGGTCGATTTATGAATGTTTAGGCATCCTTGATGGTTTAACAGCAAAGGGTAATCGCTTTTGGGATGGACAAAAACCCACTCAAGAATTAATTCAAAAAACAATAGACACAGCCAAAGCATGGGCAGATGAAAAAGTGCTTCCATGGATGTTGGTTCCAGCAAAATGTCACCCAATTGCAAGAAGGTGGACTGGAATGATTCAAGAAGATGCCAAAATACCAGCTGGATTTGGAATAATCCCCGAAGCAGCACATAACCAAATAGAAGCACTTGGAAGTAATTTTTTAAAGACTGGATTGATATTGATTGATGCAGAATCAACCAAGAAAGAAAATTCAAAAATTTTAAAAGTTTTTGAAGATAAACATACAATGATGCTTCCACAAATACACCCAATCCAACTTTGCATTTTGGGTGATTATTTTGCAGCCTCTTTAGCGGCATCATTAAATATTGACATGAACGCGATTCCAACTATAGAAAAATATAAAAAAATTAAATAGATTAGAAAATCTCCATCATTAAATCAGGTACAATTTGTATACAAAAATTTAGGAGTTTTTTTATGAAAAAAATTACATTTTTACTATTTTCTTTAATTATTTTTTCATCCTGTAAAACAATTACTGTTGGCAAAACTGGAGATGTTCTTATTCAAGCAAATGTTTCTGGAGCAACAGCAACAATAGAAGGTTATGGAACGTTTCAGCTGCCGGCAACAATAGCTCTTAACAAAGCAGAGGCTAATTATTGGAATATTGAAGTTTGCAAAAAGGGGTATGATTGTCAAATTCTTGTTGTACAGCGAAAATCTGATTGGTTCGGAGTGCTTGTGGGAAATGCTTTATTTGGGGGATTACCTGGTCTAATAATTGATTACGGGACAGGTGCAGCTTACGAACTTTCAACACCAACCCTATTAGCAGCTTTATCTAAAAGTGAAATAGAAATTGAAGCTGCTCTTCTAGAGGAAAATACCGAAGATTACATAATTTTAACAATTTTCGATATTGAACACACCCCAACATGGATTGCTGAAGGAATCATCGCAGAACACCAAATGACAAAAAGCAACAGGGGAATAAGGTAAAAATACAATTATTTTGGGGGTATATTTTCATACCCCCAAACAAACTAATATAAACCCATATAACCAGCTTGGTCACCAACAGTAATATTGTCATCAATCTCTTCAACACCCTCAACAGCCTTAACAATAGCTATGATTATTTCTTTTTGCATTTCATTGTCAACATTGCCATGCAATCCAACCCTACCCTTATTAACAATAATACTTAATTCACGAAGAAAGAAAACGATCTTTTTTTCTTTAGCAAGCTCTTGCTCAATAGCTATCTTCAGACTGTCATCAGCCTGTTTTTGCTCCCAGATACTACAGCTTGAGAAAAAAAACAACAAGAAAACAAAAAATATTTTTTTCATACTAATAAGATTTTAAATGCTAGCATCAGATATTTAATCTTCATCAAATAATTTTTGAAAAACAAGATAGTCTGAAAGCTTGTCAAGGTCAACCCCTAACCCGAAAGCATCTGTTTTGTAAGGGGTTAGATTTATGCCTAAACGATTTTTTATATCAGATGAAATCTGTTTCAATGACTTAGTCCCAGTTATGATTCCAAAAACAAAACCTAAACCTATGAGCTTAGCTAGGGCAACTGGATTTTTCCTATTCTCAATCAAGCTATCCAAAAAATTAACAACTCTTTCGAATTCATGAATTTTTCCTAATATGACATTGCCACCAGTAAATTGACCTTCAGGCGTTCTGAGATATGTTCTATTTTTAACAAGATTTAAATCCAGAGAGCTTTTTGAAATCATTGGGTAAACAATCCCGCTTAAACTCTCAGCGGATTTTAATAATGATGTGATTGCTGAAGCGTTAACTAGTGGCAAATCAGCTGCTGCTAAAACTAAATTATCATTTTCTTGACATCTAGATATAGCATCTTTAACTTGGGATGAAAGGCCCCCTTTATGTAATTTCAAAAAATTTATCCTATTCATATCGTCACCTAAAAAAGGTTTCAAAGCCTTGTCAAGACCCTCTGGGGCATACATGCTTATCTCATCTACATCGGGACAATTCAAGAAAGATTGCAATGCAGGCAAAACTATTGGTTTGGACTGAAGTTTTATCATGGCTCTGTAATTGACACCAGTCACTTTTTTTAACGCCTTCTTGCATTTGCCCCCAGCAAACAGTATCACTTTCCATTTCATATTATTAAACTTCCTATTTTTGGGCCGTAGTCGCAATGCTTTTCGAAAAAACTCATAATATTATTTAAATCTGAACCTTCCTTACAGAGAGTAAATATACCATTCCCAGAACCTGTCATTGAAATGAAACCGTAATCTTTTCTGTATGAATTCAAGAAAAATTTCATTTTTTCACGTTTTAAGCAAATAACTCTTTCTAAATCATTCAAGATGCTATCTTTCCCTAGCTTAGAAATTGAAGGATTGGAAAAGAATGAATCGGTGCTGTTGCCGCTTTCGAAACCTGAAAGATCCCACCATCCATATGCATCAGGTGTAAGGACAGGTTCATCAATAGCGCCAAATACAACTTGCAAACCTTCATTTTCAATTTGAACCTTTTCAATATTTTCACCCAGGCCAGACACCCTGCAGGCTCCGCCTTGTGAAAAATAAAAAACATCGCTTCCTATCTTTGTTGCAATTCCTTGCAAGTCGTCATTATCAATTTTTAATCCATAAAAATTTGAAAGTATCCTAAAGACACTCCATGCATTTGAAGATCCAGAACCAAAACCAGATCCTGGCGGTACCTTCTTGCAAAGATGGAACCCGCCTTCCCTCTTTATGCCAAAGTGTTCACAAAACAAAGCATGTGCCCGGCACACTAGATTCGAATCATCTTCTGGAACATCAAAGCCTTTGACTTTGATTGGGAAAGCACTTGTCGGATCAAATGAAATTTTGTCTCCATAATCAACCTCCAAAAACAAACTATCAATATCATGGTAACCATCGTTTCTGAGGTTGAGAATGTCTAAAGTTAAATTGATTTTTATATTTGAAACATCTGTATGCATCACTCTAATTCTGACAGAAGATCTTCTGTGCTTTTAAGAGCCTTAGCGAAACATTCTAAAAATCTATCTATCTGAGATTCATTGACCACCAAAGGGGGCTCTAGCCTGATAACCTCAGGATTATTCAAAGTGTAAGCGATCATAATTCCATCATTTGCTAAACCACTCATGATAATGCTTGCCACATCACTGTTTTTGAACTGAACACCAACCAATAAGCCTTGGCCTCTTATGTCTAAAACCAATGATGAATCAATCTCCCTTAATCCATCCATTAACTTGGTACCCATCAATTCAGCATTTCTTGAAAAATCTTCCTCTACAGCAGCATCAAGAGCTGCTATAGCTGCAGCACATGCAATATGATTGCCTCCAAAAGTTGAGGAATGCAGCAAGGGGTTTTCGTCAAACAAGCTCCAGACATCAGCAGTTGCAACGGTTGCTCCTATAGGCATCAAACCTCCTCCTAAAGATTTTGCGAGGCAGAGTATATCGGGTTGGATTCCATCATGCTCACATGCAAAAAGCTTTCCGGTTCTTCCTATTCCTGTTTGAACCTCATCAGCTATGAGCAAAACTCCTGCTTCCTCAGTAATTTCTCTTGCAGCAGCCAGATAACCTTTTCTCGGAACCCTTACGCCAGCCTCACCTTGGACAGGCTCAACAATAAATGCAGCTGGTTTTGATTCCATCGCATTTTTCAAAGCATCAATGTCATCAAACTCAATCGAACTAAAAGAAGGCAAAAGAGGTTCGAATGCCTTCCTGAACGATTCCCTTCCAGCAGCTGAAAGAGAACCTAAGCTTTTTCCATGATATGACCCAGCCGTATGAACGATACCCTGTCTTCCAGTTCTTGCCTTTGCAAACTTGATTGCAGCTTCAACAGCCTCAGTCCCGGAGTTTGAAAAAAATGAATAACACAAATTGCCAGGGGTAAGATCGGCAAGTTTTTTTGCTAATCTAGCCTGGTCACCATTCAATAAAACCTTGCTGGAAAGACCCATTGAGCTCAATTTCTCCTTTACGGCATTAACAACCTTCGGGTGCAGGTGACCATGATTCAAAGCTCCAAAAGATCCAAGAAAATCAAGAAGGACTCTTCCGTCGGCTGTTTTTACCTCACAGCCACTTGCAGTCATCTCCTCAGTATCAAAACCCAAAAAAGCAACAAGGTTAAAAAGACCTTCCGAAATGTTCTCTTTGTAAGCGTTTACTAATTGTTTGTTATCCATGATTGAAAGTTTAATTCATAAAAAATGTTTCTAATTCTTTTTCGATGTATTCTGGAAAACCATAAGTAACATCAGTAACAATTCCATTCTGGATGTAATAAAAAGCTGGCAGAACCGCAGGAAAAAGATTTTTTGTGCCCATTTTCTTCACATCCCCATAATACTCATCAGAGCCAACATCAGATAACTTGATGTAGTAAATTTCTTCATGAAAACCAGAACTGATTGACTTAATCTCATCCCACATTTCATGATCCTTAAAGAGGATTATCACAAGCTTATCCTGTGAGTCTGTATCCAAAAGGGTGTATTCTTCAGAATCACCTATGTTCGCATAAACCTCATTGAGCAATGTTCCTCTTTGAATAAATTGTGAGGTGTTGAACCAATAGATGGCACCAAACAAAAATACCGCCAAAGCGGACACAAGGAAAACGCCTTTCTTTGGTTTTTTCATTAGGATTAACATAGATTTTAAATAATATTTGATTTAAGTATGTGCGGAATAGTTGGTTTAACAAGCGAAAAGATATCCTCAAAGGAAACTCTGTATGCATTGCGCAAGCTTGAATACCGTGGCTACGATTCAGTCGGAATAAGCACATTGACACCCACCATAAAAACAAACAAGATGAAAGGAAAGGTCAATGACTTCATCAAAGATAATGTTGACAATTTGCCAGAAGGAAACACAAGCATTGCCCATACAAGATGGGCAACACATGGCAAGCCATCAAAAACAAACTCCCATCCAATATCCGCTAATGGGATGTCATTGGTTCACAATGGGATCATAGAGAATGAATCCTCCCTGAGAGAAAAACTTATACAAAAAGGCCATAAGTTCATTTCAGAAACAGACACAGAGGTAATATTGAGGCTTATTATCGATTCAGGAAAAAGCATTGATGATGCATTGCCTGAAGTAATCAAAAAGCTTGAAGGATCTTTTGCAATAGCAATTCTCGATGAGAAAAACCAGCAGAAGATATATTTTGCAAGAAAGTCTTCGCCATTGATAATTGGAGTTGGCAAAAGCGAAATGTGGCTATCAAGCGATGTCAATGCAATATTGGAAAAAACAAGAGAGGTGTGTTTTCTTGAGGATGAAAGATGGGGCTTCATCACGCCTGACAAAGCTTCAATCTTCACAATGGATGGGAAAAGAGAGGAAATAAAAACATCAACCATTCCATGGGATCCCGAATCAACGCACAAGGCTGGATACCCCCATTTCATGCTTAAGGAAATCTTCGAGCAGCCAAGATGCCTTACGGACAGCATGTCTGACAAGATGGATCTTGAATCAATACATTTCCCAGAGAATGCTGCCAAGGTTTTAAAGAACGTGAAAAGAATCAAGTTGATTGCATGTGGCACAAGCTACAATGCCACCCTAGCCTTCAAGTACTGGACGGAGAATTTTGCAGATATTCCATGTGATGTTGAATATGCAAGTGAAGCAAGGTTCAGGCCGGTTTTTGAGGAAGAGGGGCTTTTGGTCATTGCCGTCAGCCAAAGCGGTGAGACAGCCGACACCATAAAGGCAGCTGAAAACTACACGAACAAAAAAGTTCCCCTTCTTTCAATAGTCAACAGCTATGGAAGCGCACTTGAAAGGATGTCAGACGCTGTTTTGAGGACACATGCCGGCGTTGAGATAGGCGTTGCGGCAACAAAGACCCATATCACACAGCTATTGACCCTTTACCTGATATCACTGCACCTTTCAAAGAAAGACAACAGGAAAGAAAAAATCCAGGAATTGTGGAGATTGCCATTGGCGATAGAGAAAGTCCTTTCGAAAGATGAAGAGATCGAGAATGTGGCTAAAAAATACACAAAAGTGAAAAATGTCCTTTTCCTGGGAAGGCAATACTCATGGCCAACAGCGCTTGAGGGAAGCCTCAAGCTAAAAGAGATCTCCTACATCCATGCTGAAGCCTATGCGGCTGGAGAAATGAAACATGGGCCAATCGCCCTTGTCTCAGAAAAGCTCCTGTCAGTCATTGTCGCAAACAATGACGAGCACTTTGAAAAGGTCATCGGAAACCTGAGGGAAATATCCGCAAGGAAAGGGCAGATACTTCTCCTGACGACAGAGGATGCACCTGAAATCAAGCAGGCTGACTCAACAATAAGGATATCCTCGATATCCAGCGAGATGTCATCTTTCTGCTTTGTGGTGGTGCTGCAGCTTCTTTCATACCATATCGCAAAGCATTTGGGCTTGGATATCGACCAACCAAGGAATCTTGCAAAAACAGTGACAGTGGAGTAGTTTTATAGATAAATTCAATATGAACAAAATCAATCTAAACTCCAAACTTAAGCTATTCTCAGAACATTGGTCTCCGAAGGTTATTGCGGAAATGAATGATTATCAGTTCAAGCTCGTCAAGCTCAAGGGCGAATTCGTATGGCACAAGCATGATGACACTGATGAAACCTTTATGGTCATAGAAGGAACCCTGAATATTGAATTCAAGGACAAGACGGTGAGGCTTGAGGAAGGGGAAATGATCGTGGTGAAGAAAGGGGAGATGCACAAGCCCTTTGCCGAAGAGCAATGCAAAGTCCTGCTGATTGAGCCAAGAGGTATCGTGAATACCGGAGAACATGGCGGTAATTTAACAGCAGAAAATGACGTTTGGATTTAAAATCCCACTTTAAAAAAAGGAGTTAAAAATGAACTATAAATCACTAATTTTGACAATATTTTTCTTTGTTAATTACTCATATTCCACAATAGCACAAACACATATAGATCCCGATGTAGCTCTTGAAGCAAAATCCCAGCTTGCCCTAGCAATCGAAACTGGAGAAATAGAGGGAGGCATGATTCTTGTGCATGCCAACGGAAAAGAGATCATGCTTGACATACAAGGCTATCATGACATTGAGGACCAACTTCCCTTCAAGGAGTCTTCGCTTATACGTATCTACTCAATGACAAAACCGATCACCTCAGCTGCAGCAATGACATTATGGGAAGAGGGGAAATTTAAACTAGACGATCCTGTGTCAAAATACATCCCATCATTCAAAAATGCCAAAGTTGGAAAAGTTGAAAGGCCATTCAGAAGAATGTCTGCAAACAGCTTTGAGCTAGTGTCCCCTGAACGTGAAATAACCGTAAGAGACCTGCTTACACATAGTGCTGGCTACACATATGGTGGAGCTGACTATCCAAACAGTCCTTTTGCCAATGGTTACAGGAATAGAGGTGTTACCTTTTGGGGTCCAGAAAACATGTTTCCACCAAAAATGTCAATTCAAAAGGCCGCACAGTTGCTGTCTGAAGTTCCCCTAAGGCATGAACCTGGTGAACGCTGGACATATGGCCTAAATACAGATATAGTTGGCGCCCTGATTGAAATTTGGTCAGGTATGGAGTTGGGTGAATATTTCAAAGAGTCCATTTTCAAACCTTTAGGCATGAAAGATACCTTCTTCAAGATTCCAGAAGAAAAAATGCACAGATTCACATCCTGTCATTTGAAAAAAGAGACAGGTGTTGCGGTTATCGACAAATGGAATTCGAGCCCATACAGAGATGGTTTTGAATTCCAAAGCGGTGGGGGTGGCCTGGTTAGCACTATTCAAGATTATGCAAAATTCTCAATAATGCTCGCCAATTGGGGTGAATCGAATGGAAAAAGAATCCTTGAAAAATCCACTCTAGAAAAAATGTTTGAAAAACATTTTCCAATAGGTGAGATGGCAGATTTCGGCCTTGGTTTCGCTATAGAGCCTGTTGTCTTGGGCAACAATCCAAAAGCACAATTTGAACAATATGGCTGGTCTGGCTATGCAGGCACTTGGTTCAGAGTGATTCCGGAATCAAACATAAGCATGATCTTCATGAGACAAGGATTGCCTTACAGTGTTGACTTTGCGGAAAGCCTGTTTGAAACAATTCGAAAAGGAATCATCATAGAATAACTTTATACATAAAGTTAAACCTTATGAAATTGTTGCAAAAATTACTAATCATTGTCCTTCTCACTGCTTCAAAACCTGTTGTCATAGAGGAATGGATTGACTTTCATTGTCCTTATTGCGTAAAGTTTGTAAAAGAGGTTCTGCCTAAAATAGAAGAAAAATATGGTGATGATGTCATACTGAAAATCAACCACCTACCTTTAACTGACTTACATCCGAATGCAAAAAAGGTTGCTGAAGCAGCAGTATGCGCAGAAAGACAAGACCTTTTTTGGGAAATGCACGATGCGATCATTGACAACAACGCACAGACTGAATCACAACTTATCAGTATAGCTTCAAGCATTGGTGCAAATGCTGTTGAATTCGAAATGTGCCTTCGTTTTGGACAGGCAACCAAGAAAGTTGAAAACGACATGAAAAAAGCTTCTGAACTCGGAGTTACCGGAACCCCATTTTTCCTAATTGAGGATGTCCCGATTGGCGGATATGCAGAATTTGAAAATTTTGATGCATTGATATCAAGAGCACTAAAACAGGAAACGAGATTATCACTTAAAGATATAGATCCGCCCATCAAAGGCAAGATAATTATCGACCCAAGATGTGGCGAAAGGTGCGAGAAGGTCTCAACATCATTCCTAAACAACTATTTTCCAACATTGGAAATAGAAAAAGTGTACATGGCAGATGATTCAATTCCATGGAGCCCATATGTCACAGTTGATTCAAACATAACAAAGGCCTATAGGTTTGGAGACATAGCAAGAAACCTAAGGCAAAAGGGAAATGAATTCATCATAAGACCAGCTGTATTAAGCCCTGTCTTCATCAATAAGGACATTGCAAATGATGGACGTCCGCAACTTGGAGAGAGTGACAAAAACAAAATAGTGCTTTACACAAGTTTCACATGTCCATATTGTGCAAAACAGGTTGAGGAAGTCTTTTCACTTGAAGATGAAATGAATATCACATTCAAGCATTTCATAAGAACGCAAAACGATGTAGTCTTTTCCCAGATTGCAGAATGCGTCAATACACATCGTCCAGAAAAATTCTGGCAATTCTCTTTGGCTTTACTTGAATCAATACCACAGGACGAAGAGACTTTGTTTCAAATGTTCTCATCCATGACAGGCTTAAATAAAGAAATTTTTGAAAGCTGTAAGACTGATGAAAAAATCATAGACATCATGGTCAAGGACATGGAAGAAGCAAACATGTTAGGCATAGATGCCACGCCAGCAACGGTAATAAACAATTTCATGTACGTTGGGCTGGTCAGGAAAAAAGATTTAATTGAGTTAACAAAAAATGAAGAAATGGAGGAAGGAAATGATTCCTAGATACACATTACCAGAAATGGCAAAAATTTGGTCAAGAGAAGCTCGTTTTGAAGCTTGGTATGAAGTCGAGCTAGCTTGGCTTCAAACATTAGAAGATAATGGCGACGTACCCAAGGGTGCCACAGAAAAATGCAAGGGAGCAAAGATAAACCTTGAAAAATTAGACGAAATAGAGAAGAAAGTTAGACATGAAGTTATCGCCTTTTTGGAAATGCTAAGAGAGCAATTGCCACCAGAAGGAAAATACATACACCATGGTTTAACAAGTTCTGACATTATGGACACAGGAGTCGCAATACAAACAAAATCTGCAAATGAAATCCTTCTGAAATCACTTGATAAATATATAGAAAACCTTTTATGGATCGCTGAAAAAACTATCAACATTCCATCAGCAGGAAGAACACATGGCATGCATGCAGAGCCAATTGCATTTGGTTTGAGGTTTGCAAGATTTGCTGCTGCTGCAAAAAGAGACAGAAAAAAACTTAAAGAAGCAATGCGTAACAACGCTGTAGGAAAATTAGCAGGTGCAGTTGGCACCTATGCTTTTTATTCTCCTGACTATGAGCAGAGCACATTATCTCAAGTAGGCTTAAACCCAGAAACAGTTCCTTCCCAAGTTGTATCAAGAGATCGACATGCTGAACTTTTGACAACCATAGCTGTTTGTGCCTCCAATGTCGAACAATTTGCAATAGAAATGCGACACTTGCAAAGAACTGAGGTTTCAGAAGCAGAGGAACCCTTCACGACAGGTCAAAAAGGCTCAAGTGCAATGCCTCATAAAAGAAATCCTATAGTTGGTGAAAGATTGACTGGCTTGGCAAGGCTTCTAAGAGGCTTGAGCCAAACAGCAATGGAAAATGTGGCATTATGGCACGAAAGAGACATATCACACTCTTCAACAGAAAGATTTCTATTACCGACAGCCACAGCAACACTTCAGTACATGCTCGAAAGAGCTGCAATTGTTGCTAAAGGCTTGAATGTTTACGAGAAAAACATTAAAAGAAACATGAATCAAGGTGGAGGGATACTTTTTACACAAGCAGCACTTTTGAAAATGGTTGAAAAAGGTCTTTCAAGAGAAGATGCATATTCAATAATCCAAGAATTGGCATTCAAGGCAAAGGAAGGTGGCAATTTTAAAGAGCTGTTAAAGGCAGATAAGCGTGTAAATGTCTTGCTAAATGAAGAAGATATTAATAAAATATTCGCAACTGATAAATACCTAAAGTATTCATCAGAAATTCTAAAAAGAGTAAAGGAGTAAAAAAATATGAAAAAAATGTATGAAGGAAAGGCAAAAATACTTTTTGACGATGGTGTTGAAGGTACTTTGATTCAGAAATTCAAAGACAGTGCAACGGCATTTAATGCAAAAAAGAAGGATGAGTTTGATGGAAAAGGTGTTCTTAACAGAAAGATATCTGAATTAATGTTCGGATACCTTGAAGGACATGGCATAAAAACACACTTTGTAGAAAATCTAGATGAAAGATCAGACAGGGTAAGAAGCGTTGAGATATTGAAACTAGAAGTTGTTGTAAGGAATAGGTCCGCAGGATCTTTCTGCAGAAGATATGCAGCTCCAAAAAACATAACATTTACACCTTGCTTGTTTGAGCTTTACCTAAAAGAAGATGAGTTGGACGACCCTCAAATAACTGAAGACTCAGCACTTGCTCTTGAGCTCATAAATAAAGATCAATTAGAACATGTAAGAGAAACAACATTGAAAATCAATGAACTAATGAAAGACCTTTTCTTGAAAATTGGGTTTATTCTTGTAGATTACAAGCTTGAATTTGGAAAAACTTCAGATGGTGAAATAATTCTCGCAGATGAAATTAGCCCAGACACAATGAGACTTTGGGATCCTGAGACACTTGATAGCTACGATAAAGATCTCTTTAGAGAAGATACCGGAGACCTGCTTGTTGGCTATAGGGAAGTTTTAAAAAGACTTCAAGAACAACTGTGACAAAAGTTCAAATCGTTGTTACGGTTAGAAAAGGAACACTTGACCCTGAAGCTAGAACAATCAGAAGAGCGCTAAGAAAAAGCGGAGCTGATATAGACGATTTAAAAGTAGGAAAATGGTTTGAGGTTGAATTTCCCAACTTAAACAAAGAAGAAGCTTTGAAAGAAGCTGAAAAAATTGCAAAAAACGTTCTATCTAACCCTGTTGTGCATCAATGCATCATTAAAGAAAGTTAATGAAGGTAGGTGTAGTAGTTTTTCCAGGAAGCAACTGTGATAGAGATGCTTATCGATTCATGTCGGATCTTGGCTTTTCGACACAATGGCTTTGGCATGGGGATACAAATCTAAAAAATGTTGATTTGGTTTTTCTTCCTGGCGGTTTTTCTTATGGTGATTACCTAAGAAGTGGAGCTATTGCAAAATTCTCACCCATAATGGAGGAAATCAAAGAGCATGCTGATAAGGGCGGCGCAGTTGTGGGCATATGCAATGGTTTTCAAATATTAATTGAATCTGGTCTTTTACCTGGTGCAATGAGAACAAACAAGACAAATTCCTTTATTTGTGATTGGTCAAAATTAGTCAAAATCGAATGCGTTGATGGGCCTTGGAATGGACCAAAGGATGGGGAATTGTTAAATATACCTATCGCACATATGGAAGGAAATTGGTATGGAGACGAAAAACTTCTTCAACAGATCAAAGAAAACAAGCAAATCATTTACAGATATGAAGAAAACATGAACGGTTCTGTTGATAACATAGCTGGCCTATTGAATAAAAAAGGCAATGTTTTAGGAATGATGCCTCATCCAGAAAGAGCATCCAGTGCATTATTGGGGAGCTCAGACGGGATTAAAGTTTTCGAAAATCTCACAAGCAACCTAAGAAGCTAAAAAAAAATGCCCCCCTTGTTTCCAAGAGGGGCTTTAGATATCAAATCTAATTAAAAATAAAAACTATTATTTTTTCTTGTTGTGAGCAGCCTTCAAACCATAAAGTGAAGAAACAACACCAACAGAAGCAGCAACAGTTATAACAGACCAGATAAACATCATCAAATCACTAACCATTCCGCCGCCGCCGATTCCACCAAAGAAACCAGCAATTGCTGACATAGCCCAACCTAAGAGTGAAACACCTAGAGTCCATGAAAGATTCTTTTTCCATTGACCTGCAATAGTTGGGTATCTCTTTAATGCAGTAGTAAATGAATTAACAAAACCTTCATCCTCTCCATCAGCATGAATCACCATCATTGCAGCTGGAAGTCCAATCAGTATCAAAGATATTGAACCCCATAGCCATGCATCAGCACCGCCAGAGACCATAGCTTTAACATTAGGCATCATAAACATGTCGCCTTTCATCATTGTAGGAGCAGTAATGTTTACAGGAACATTCTTCAAAATCATTCCCCAGATCCATATAGTNGCTCCAGCTCCAGCAGCAGTTGCGAGAAACTCAGGAGCTCTCTTAACTGGATTTGCTAACCAGTCGCCAACCATCTTAAAGTTAGCCTTTCCTGCCCAAATACCTTTCATAACCGTTAAACANAGTATCCAAGCACCTGCAGTCACTGCAGCACTAACCCAAGGCATAGCCTGAGTCCATGCATCCTCTCCAACTCCACCAAATCCTGAACCTGCACTTGCTGTAAACCACCAAGCACCTGCTCCCAACATGAAAGTCCTCCAGTCTTTAACTGCTTTTCTAAAACCATCCCATGCAAGCATTAACGTACTGCTGTCAACCAACCAGTCCCAGCCCATACGCAAAATTATGCCCGCTACCATAGCGAATATCAGATAAACCCATGGCATTTCCATCATATTTTCCATAAGGTAATAAACCTCCTATATTAATTTATAAGGGCTAGAGCATTCAGAATGCTCCTCAATATTGTACCTGATAAAAAAAATAANGTAATTTTTTGGAAAAATCTAACTATTCAGTATCTTCAACNAGATCAGATAATGTTTCATANCTTCCAGTCTGCAACCTTTTTGGCTCACCATTTACATCATTGGGCCTNAGCTCATGCCTATTAGGNCTGTGNCAAGCAGCACACATATTATTCCTGGCATCATTAATNGANGCCAAAGCAGCACCATAACCCTGGAAACTATGTTGGCCACCAGGAACATCAANAACCTCCATAGTCATCAAGGCACTAAANACCTGNCCAGGACCATGACATGCTTCGCATGTAACACCTTCTTCAANAAAAGTGTTAGTTGCTTTGTTATACCCNGTCGTGTGGCAACTCTTACAATTTGCCTTATANTCCTCATCNCCATCTATATAATCCTGCTGTTTTTTNACAACNTCAAAAGTTTTGAATTTTGAATTTCTCCATCTGTTTATATGCCACCAAGACCTTTCACTGTAAGCATGAAGTGAAGCCCAATCTTCAATATAACCTCTGTTTTCATAATCAACCAGAGTTAAACGAATTGNCTCCTGATCAACATCAGCAACTGCTGCCTGCATNTCAATCTGAGGAACACTTCCATCTGATATGAAGTCCAACAAACCTTGAGCATCTTTATTGTTTATGTATGCCCTCAAAACATCAATNTTGGATTCATTGGANTCTACAGTTTTNTATTCGTCTTCAAAAATCTCAACAAGCGCCGACTCCGGAGAGTGACATGTCAAACANAATGAAGAAGTTACNTATTGAAGCTGTTCACCNGTAATGTTNACATCTCTATAATCTGGATGAGCTTGAATCGTTGGATTNTCTATGGGAGGGCTTATTTCCTGTAATCTTGCCCANAAATCAACCAACGGCTTGGAATTGTCNTCNTTGGGATCCCATATCTTTGCCTCCATTTCTTTCCTAGTTGCCTTTAACCCATGATGAGCCTTGTGNTCACTNAACGAAAGCATCTCTCCACCATGACAAACAGTACAGCCATAAAAAGATGTTGGGAATCTAGGGTTTACATTCTCTAAATGCCATGCCTCAATNCCGGCATCATCAACATGGCATGTAACGCATCTCTCAACCTCATTGTTAACTAAAAACTGTTGACGAATCCCTTTCTCAGCACCCTTTAACCAATAATCAGCAAGGTCATAATCNCCAGCNTCCTCTGCTTTTTCTGCCAATTCAAGATATGCCTTATCTTGATATTTTTTATACTCAGGCGTAAATTCTTTAAAAAGAACTGCTCCAGTCAANAAAAACAAAAATACACTTGTTGCTGTAAAAAGGAAATCAACCCTTTCGTCTAAATCCCAATCAANCCAAGGTTTCTTCATATGTTTAACCAAGGAGTGACAAGAATATATTTGATCTTAAACACCAGCTGCCANATCATCTTTGCCGGAACACCCAAAATACATGCTGTAAAAAACATAGCAGTTAAATATCTCCATGGGCCAAGCCGATAGAAAAATATTGGATTAATCAAAGCTGGTGCAGCTATGATAAAACCAAAAAATCCACCTAATATCAAAAGGCCAAGAGCCATATGGTAAATATGATCAGGAGGATAAGTGTTTCCGTTTGCATCCTTAAANGGGGTCCATGCAAGAGGAATTTTTTCAGGGGGTATCATTTGAACCCATTCACCTTTAGACCATAAATAATCAACACTNTTAAATTTACCGNTTTCATCAANNCTTTCNAGATGAAAAACAGCACCATTTGGATAAGANTTTCCACTTTCNTTTACCANTATAGAACCATCTGTACCATTCATTAACTCCATGCCACCAGACATTTCNGGGCATTTNCTGGAGGTAAAGGGTTCTTCTGCNCCTCTCCAACAATCACTAGGATTGTAAATATCCCAATTTGTGCCTCTGTAATAGAGNCCAAAAACAATCAAAGCAAACCATAAAAACATACCGAAGTTGAAAACNCCTATAGCAAAAGGTCTTTCTTTTGGAGCAAACCTTCCAATACCTTTTAAATTAACATCAAGAAAAGGTATCAACATCAAGCCAACAACAATCAANGAGGGAAGAACTACTCCAGCAAGCCAGGGNTCAAANTAAACAAGAAGCTCTTGCAATCCAACAAAATACCAAGGTGCTTTCGCTGGATTTGGAGTATGGCTNCTGTCTGCTATCTCCTCTAAAGGAGCATCAAAAACTATAGAAGCAATGGTTAATAAGACCAATAGTATTACACCACCGGTAAGAACCTGTTTCATNACTTCAGGCCAAACAAATATAGCTTCATCGGCAGGNGGGNTTTGAAGCTTTTGAAGCTTTCTTCTAAGAGCTTCNGTTTCTTTTTTTTCAGCTTCTAAAAANCGTTTTAAAGTTTCTTTTTCCATAATTTANGTTTGTGGGAAAGANTATCCNTCTTTCCTAACTCTCCAGAAGTGATAAGCTATTAATATTGTTGTTACAAATGGTAAAAAGAAAACATGCAGCACNTAAAAACGAATCAAACCAGCTGGACCTATCTCAGTTCCTCCAACAAGCCCAAAAGCAGCATCTTGCAAGTTCGTAACCTGTGCAAAAGGTCCCAAATGCCCTAATATTGGAGCATTTGCTCCCATTTGCTGACCAACAGTAATAGCCCATAATGATAATTGGTCCCAAGGCAAAAGGTATCCAGTAAAAGATAGCAANAANGTTAAAACCAACAGTATGACACCAAGAATCCAATTCAATTGCCTNGGTGGCTTGTANGAACCAGTATTGAAAACTCTCCACATATGAATGATCGTAAATAAAACCATACCATGTGCAGCCCAACGATGCATGTTTCTTAAAAACATTCCAAATGGATAAACACCCTCTCTTATATCAACCATGTNGTAATAAGCNTGAGGAACACTTGGGNGATAATAAAACATCAACAAAACACCAGTAATAGTCAATATGACAAACANCCATGTTGTNGCCAACCCCATTCCCANGTGATAACTGATTCTTAAATCGTTCCTATGGGTTTTAACAGGCCAAAAATGCAAGAATAAGCTGTCNTTCATGACNGTTGTTCTCTTNCCNACNCTGTCTAAAGGACTTCTAACAGTATAAGCACCTCTATANACTTCAGTATCAACAAGCCATTCTAAAAATTTTTTCCATGAGNTTCCGAGTTTTGATTTACTTAAAAAACTTAAAACAGAAACAACTATATTGTTGATAATCTCTAAAGGATCNGGCAAATTAATCTTGTTTTTACGCATTAAACCTTAAGAAAAAATTCCTCCATTTTTGTCTCATCAATNTCAATACCNTCTTTAATTTTGACTTTTGGTTCAAGNACTTCAGTTTTATCAACCTCCAATCTTCCATCTGGAGCAAGAGATAACTTTGCTCTTCTTAGNGGAAACGGAGCTGGACCAGCAAAATTTCTAGCATATTTGTCATATTTGCTACCATGGCACGGACACTCAAAAATACCTTGCCCAAGCGGACCATCTTTGAGAGGGAACCAATTTGGNTTACANCCAAGATGAGTGCATTTTGCAATAAGGCCTGCAAACCCTTCTGAATAACTTCCNATCCATAAACCTCTTCCTGTTATCAAGGTTATTGTGCCTATAGGGTAATCTTCAGGTTTTCCAACTTTAAACTTCTGTGGGGGTTCATAAATTGCATATGGGAATAAAAACCTCAAAAAAGAAACCAAAGCACCTCCTACATAAAGGGCAATTGAAGAATAGGCTATAACTAAAAGACCTATAAAGCCTCTTCGACTTGTTTCTTTATCCTGCATGGTAATGTTTAGTAAATTCTAATATTTTTAATAAGATAACGAACGTGAAAAGTAACCATTCGATAGAAATGTTTGAAGAATTAGCTCCAAAGTATGACTTTATGAACAGCGTAATTACATTTGGGCTCTATAAAAAATGGCAAAAAAAACTTGTAGAACAAATAAATCCAAAAGAAGGTGAGAGAATACTTGATACAGCAACTGGAACAGGAGACATAGCCATTCTTCTCTCTAGAAAAAAAGCTGATATTTTTGCTAGCGATCTATCTTTAAATATGTTGAAAATTGCAAAAAAAAGATCTATTGACGAAAAAGATAGTATCAAATTTTTTATAGATGATGCATCAACTCCAAAAATAAACAATCTCGACGCCATAACTATTAGTTTTGGGATCAGAAACATACCCAACATAAAAAAAACTATTCAAAACCATGTCGAATGTTTAAAGCCGGGTGGAAGATGGGGCTGCCTGGAAACTGCAGAACCGGAAAACCCACTATTAAGAATGTTTTTTAATCTATGGATGATGATAATGCCTATTTTTGCAAAATTTTTTAAAGCTCCAAAAAGTGCTTATGCTTATCTTAGAGATTCTGTAAAAACCTTTCCAAGATTAGAAATGATGAAAAAAACAATGGAAAAATCCGGCCTTAAAGTAATTTATGCAAAAGAGCTTTTTCCCATGGGGGCAATATTGCTCATAGGTGAAAAATCAGAGATTTCAAAAAGACAAAAGCTCAATTGAAAAAGATGTTAATTTCTGTTTGGTATCGAAAATCAAACTCAACCCTAAGCCATTAAAAGACCTTATTAGGGTTATCTGATTGGTTATAAATGTTTCATCATTAATATCCCATTCAGAATTCGTCCTAAAAGCCCAATTTTCTGAAAAACTAAAAATGGAGCTCAAAACAGGTCCACTCCAAGAATATTCTTGTCTAGACGGTATTGGATGCAAGCCGCTAACATCCCTACTCCCAAAACCCAAAACAATTGAACCTTTTGGGAAATCAAATGGAAAAGAGATACTTCCGTGAAGCGACTCATAAGCAGATTGATTGTTTTTAAATCGTGAAAAACCTGACCTCAAAACGAAATTTTCAAATGTTTTTTTGTATGTTGCAGCACTTCCAGTAGCATGAAAAAGATTTCCATCATTCAAAGAAAACCTACCTGCGCTGAATTTAACATTAATCTCTTCGTCTTTCTTCTTGAAAGATCTGTTGAAACTATAGGATGGCGATGAAGAAACCCAATAACCCTTTCCATCTTTGCCAACCTCAAAAACAGAACCCAAACCCAAAGAAAAATAAGAATCTTTTTGTAATGGCAATTTTCCATCAAAGAACAATTCACTCTTGCCAGATTCTGATAAGCTTAAATAACCAGACAAAAACCCTCCAAAAACTCCAAAATCTTGTAATTTGAAACCCAGCATGCTGCCTTCATCTGGGTGATTTTGAATAACTGGAGCAAAACTCAATATGTTTCCAAAATCTTCATTTGATCGAAATTCTCTCTGTAGGGAATCTAAGGAGAAAACCTTTTTGGAAAGCACATAAAAATCAACATTTTCAAAATTCAATCTGTATAAATCATTAGTGATTTTTTGCAAAGTACATGTTTTGGACCTAATCAACAATCCTGATTTTGTTACAGGTTGCCAATTTCCAAAATTAATATTTTTAAAACTCCACAATCCATCACTGTAAATAAAATCATCACCAGAAAAATTCCAAACAGAAGAAAATTTTTCTTCCGACTTTATCTTTAATGTAAATTTATTTGATGTTAATTTTTTAATCATCTCTGTCTGGTCATCAAATTCACCATATATTCCATCAAGAATAAAAACAAGGTTTCCGGATTTTGCCTCAATCAGGGATTCTGAATAAAAAGATGCGGATTCTTTGTCAAAGGTGATTGACTCTGATGAAAACAAAAAATCCTCTGATTCAAACTCAACATCCCCTCTTGCTTCTATTGAGCCATCAGGAAAATAAATAAGCTCTTCGGAAGAAAATGCAGGAAAAATCAAAAAAAGAAAACTTTGTAAAAAAAATAAAAAATTCACTTTTTAAAAGATGCTAAAATAGACACATTTTCCAAAAGCATGGCCACAGTCATTGGCCCAACACCTCCTGGAACTGGAGTTATCGCTTCAGCAAAATGGCAAGCTTTTTCATATTCAACATCTCCACATAGACCATTTTCAGTTCTTGTGATCCCAACATCAAGAACATAAGCGCCTTTTTTAATCCAATTTCCTTTTATCAAATTTGGAATTCCTGTTGCCGCAATAACAACATCAGATTTTTTTATCTTGCCTTCAAGGTTCCTGGTTCTGCTATGAGCAAGAGTTACAGTGGCATTAGCATGAGTTAACAAAATTGCCATAGGGAATCCAACAAGAATACTCCTGCCTATAACTATTGCATTTTTGCCATTAAGATCACATCCAACTTCTCTCAAGAGCCTCATGCAGCCTTTTGGGGTGCAGGATGCAATCCTGTTCTCGCCTCTAACCAACTCACCAAGACTAGCTGGGGTCAAACCATCAACATCCTTATGTGATGGGATTTTTCTAATCAATTCATCAGAATCCAAATGAGAAGGAAGTGGTAATTGAACCAGAATGCCATCAACTAACGGATCATCCCCCCATAACTCAACGATTTGATTAATCTCTTCTTGAGTTACGCCAGAAGAAACCTTCTTGACTAATGAGCTGATTCCAACTTCAGCAGCAGCTTTCTCTTTTGCATTTACATAAATTGAACTAGCAGGATCGTCACCAACGAGTAAAACAGCTAAAGTGACTTTCCTATCGATTAAAGACACTCTTTCTTTGACCTCTTTCCTAACGAGTGAGGAAATGCTTTTTCCATCAATTATCATTTCGACCATAGATTGTAAATTATTTTTTCCAACCTTCTAGAAATTAATCTAGTCACGATGAAGTCTTTATTGGTTATCGGTTTCACCAAAACAGAATCTATATTTGCAAAAATTGCGGCAAGGTGATCGGTAAAAATCTGATCGCCTATCATTACAACCTCACTTTTTTTGTATCCATTTTTCTTAATCCATTTTTTAATAGCAAGTGGAAAAGGTTTATAGGCGACAAAAACATCCATGCCGAACTTTTCAGATAAAATTTTTGCTCTTTTTTTTGAAGTGTTTGATGCAAGAGCAACCTTCTTTCCGCTATTAACCAAACTTTCAATCCAGTATTTTTTTTCTTTAGTCAATTTTCTTTCATGATGTTTTGTTAAAGTGTTGTCGACATCTATCAAAACAGCTTTATACTTTTTCAACTGTTTTAACTTTATGCTTTCAACATTTTCTGAAAAAAATACTGGTTTTGAAATCATTCTGAATAAGTTCCCCTTAGTAATTTTATATAACCTAGATGCTCATCATAAGTTTCAGAAAAATAATGATGCAATCCGTCTCGCTCAAGAACATAAAAATGGTAATTGTGACTTGAAGGGTTCATTGCTGCATTAAGAGCTGCCAAGCCAGGAGCAGATATTGGGCCAGGAGGCAAGCCGGAATTTGTATAAGTGTTGTAATCGCAATCTATTTCTAAATCCTTATAAAACAACCTATCGGGTCTTTCAGCCATCAAAAAATTGGAATCTAGAGAAAGCTCAAAACAAAAAATGACCGTTGCGTCCATCTCAAATTTCATGTTTTTATTAATTCGATTCTGGATAACGCCAGAAACAATTTCTTTTTCACTGTCAATTTTAGTTTCTGACTCAATTATTGAAGCTATAGTGAAAACTCGATTCATTTCATCAGCAGTTATACCTTTACTTTCAGCAATGGCGACTGAATAAGAAAAAATAGGATTGATAATATTCAAAAATCTTTTTTGGTAGACTTCAAATAAATTTAAACTAGGTTCAACTGCAGAAAAGCCATCCATCATATCAAGCTTATAAGTATTTCCTAAAAGATAACCGGAATTAAAATCGTAAAAATCTTTTTCTTTGCAAAAATGATGATTCTCAAAAATCAAATCACATAAATCCTTATACGAAGAAACAAGAGATTTACCTTCATAAATCATAACTTCCTTATGGTAGGGCCTATAGACTTCCAGCTTTTTAGCGATATCCCAAGCCCATTCATTTCCATCTAACAAAAGTGGTCCAGCATGAACCCTCTTGTCACCATTGTTGAAAAACCAAATCAACTTAATTGAAATTGGATCCCTAATAACATTCTGATCTTGAAGGTTTTCTAAAATTAAATTTGGCGTAAATGAAATTTGATCATTAGCTGGTTTCCAGATAACATAATTTCCAGAAGCACCAGTTGGCCCAAACAGAAGGAAAAACAATAATCCAAAAAGGCAGATTGCATAATATAAATTTTTCAAAAATACTTAAACAAAATTATAAATCTTCAGCCTCTGAAAAAAAGCAATAAAAAAGAAACCGCAACAAATGGAGAAAGAATTACAATTAGAAAACAATGAAAACAAAAAAGATCTTATTGTTATTGCTTGTTTTATTTTTTTCATCATGCACAAATATTTTTGTAGAAGAAGAGAACCCTTTGGAGAAAATGCAGGTCACAATGGATGCTATGCAGGAACAAAGAGATGCAATACCGGTATTTGGATTTTATGGGTTTTCACCAGTAGAAGTTAAAGAGAGTGATTTATGGATTGGTGATATTGCAACATTTGGACTTCAATGGAGAATACAGCCAAAAGAGCTCCAATGGGGTTTTGCAAGCCCTCATTGGCTTGGAACAAGCATCGGAACTCATGCAAGACTCCTTAAAGGATTACCCGAACTGCAAGAAGTTCGAATAATGAATGAAATTTTGGATATAGATAGGTTTTATCTTGGAGAATATACTGTTGAAAACAACAAGGTTCTATTGACAATATACATATTTGAAGATGACCAGAAGAAAAAAATCATTGAGGAGTCTTCTGCGATTGAGGATATGTATCAGCTCATATCAACAACAACAGAAAAATTAGTAAGAGACCTTGGTGTAGAAGGCGAAATTGAATGGACTGAAAATCAAATCCCACAAAACAAAGATGCGATGGAAGAGTTTGCATGGGCGAATAGATATCTAGATAACAAATGGTATGGATATGGCCTTGTTCATTTAAAAAACTTGATCGAATTGGAACCGACTTTTTTGCCTGCTTACAGAAGCCTTTTGTCGATATATAGAAATCAGGATAATCTTGATGCTGCTGTAGAGCTTCTTTCAGATATAGAAAATGCTAATAATGACCCAATAATACAAGACAACATAGGAAAAATATTATTCTTCAAAGGTGATTATGAAAATGCAGAAATTGCATTCAGAAACTCTTTATCAATCAACCCTCAAAATGGTGACGCAATGTACTACCTAGGAAAAATTGCTGAAGCACAGGGGAATGAAAAACTCAGACAAACAATGATGAAAAGTTTTCTTGACATGGGTGGAACTGGAGGAGCTTTGCAGGCTGCAGCAAGGGCGTCAATTCAATTTAGTAATTCGAATGCAATCCTGACATTAAAACAAAGATGGAAAGATAGAAACCTATCCAGGCTTCCGCCTAATTCAAATCCAAAATCAGTCAACAAAACCTTGAAACTATTACATGAAAAACCACTATACAGCGAAGGGAAAATAGGTTTTCCTACAGGTTTGGTTTCTGACAAGAATGGTTTTTGGGTTTCTGTGCATTACAACAATTATGGAGAGGTTATCAATTTTGACTGGGATGGAAATGTGATAAACAGAATAAAAGAATCATTGTTGGAACCAAAACACATAACTATGCACAATGACCAACTTTACATTTCAGACGTTAGGAAAGATCTCATATACAAAATGGAAAATAACAAATTGATTGAATGGTCAAAAGGCGTGAATAAGATTGAAGGATTAACATCAAGCCCAATGGGAATTTGGGCCATAGATAAAAAAAGATCTACTGCCGTCCTGCTTAACGAAGATGGAAGCAAGGCAAAAATAGAAATAAAAAATCCAGAAACTGAAATACTGGAAGAAAAAACAAAACAGTTTGTATTAAGCAAAAAAATATCTACCCCATTTGCTCAGCCAACAGATATCGAATGGGGAAATGAAAATCTTTTATGGGTGCCTGATGATGCAATGGGTTCAATTGTTGGTTATGACGCTAATGGTGATGAAATAAAAAAAATCGGCTTAAATGGCGTTGGCCCTGCAGAGCTCCTAGCACCACATGGAATCACATTCAATAATGGCTGGTTATTTGTTTCAGACACAGGGAACTCTCGAATTCAAGCATGGGATGAAAACCAAACATTAAGAATAATGTATGGAAACGAACAATTTGGATCAAGACTTTTTGATAACCCTTTT
The DNA here is from genome assembly GCA_002716355.1 of bacterium. GTDB lineage: Bacteria > UBP7 > UBA6624 > UBA6624 > UBA6624 > UBA6624. The sequence continues at coordinate 27,016 of PBAU01000005.1, forward strand.
GGAGTAGCGGTTTCAGAAAATCAGAATTTTATGGCTGTCACAAACCCTGGAACCAATAGAGTATTAATTTTTCAAATAGAAAACCAAAATTGAAAATACCAAAAAAACTAGAAAGAAAATTAAAAAAAATCAATTTTCCGCAATCATTTGGTTCACCATCACCACTTCTTCTTGCAGCAATAATATTATCAAAGAAAAAAAAATCTGTACTTGTCGTTCCTGAAAGCGATTTAAGAGTTTTTCAAAAAATATTCAAACAATCCTCCAGACCTGTAAAAGACAACTGCCTTCCTCTTAAAAATAAAGGCATTTTGATATTAACATACAGAGAAATTGCAAAAATAAATAAAAAATCAAAAAAAGATATCCTTTGGAAAAATGGCACAAAAATTCATGAAAAACACTCAATAAAAGAGTACCTTGATTTAATTGGATATACAAGAAAACCCTATAAGCCAGAAGCTGTTGGTGAATGGTTTATGTCCGGAGATCGACTCTATATATTTACACCAAATGAAAATGATCTTATCGATATTGAGCTTTTTGGGGAAACTATGGATGATCCTAGGCATAGAGACATTGCAATAACTCCTTTAGTTGAAGGTGATGACATATTGGAAGAAGATTATGCAAAATTAGGGGATTGGTGGTTGTATAGAGATGGGGAAATAGAAGGTAAAGCCAACCTTCCAAAAGATTTGAAAATCATAAAAGTTACTGGTTTTTCTAAACCAGAAGACATGTTCAAGATAACCTATAGCGACAATATTTTTTCTAACATTAATGAAGAAGAAAAATGGAAAGAATTTCTGGCACAAAGAGATGTGGACTTGATCCAATGTGGCTGGGGAAGAGAATGGGACACCAACTTAACATCACATGAATATTGGGAAGATTTAAAAGTATGGGTTTCGCCAAAACCTTCAAATCAAGAAGTAAAAAAAAGAATATTCTCTTTAGACAATTTAAAAACTGGTGACCATCTTGTTCATAAAGATCATGGCATTTGTAAGTTTGGAGGATTGAAAACAGCAACAGTTTCAGGAAGAAAAAAAGAATTTCTGAGATTGATATTTGACGGTTCAGATGAAATACTAGTTCCAATAATGCTGCTAACTAGAATACAAAGATATATAGGTCCTCCAGTAAAAAAACTTGCTAAACTTGGTGGGAAAAAATGGAAGAAAAAAGTATATGAAACAAAAAAAGAAACCCTTCAGTTTGCAAAAGACCTATTTAAACTTTACAACACAAGGAAAAATATCAAAAGGGAATTCGTTTGGGAGAAAGATCCTGAACTTGAATCCATCTTTTCGAAAAACTTCCCGCATAAATTAACAAGTGAGCAACTTCTTGCTCTTAATGAAATATTTCAAGACATGTCTTCGGAAAAAATAATGAACAGAATTCTTGCAGGTGATGTTGGTTATGGCAAAACGGAAGTTGCCTTAAGGGCAGCATTCAGGGTTTTAATGAATAATTTTCAAGTTGCCCTACTTGCTCCAACTACAGTTTTGGTTCAACAACACTACAGAAGAATAAAACGAAGGTTAGAAAATTTTGATATTAAATGCTTTAATCTATCCAGAATTGCATCAACAAAAGAAAGAGATGAAGCTTACTCAGAAATAAATAATGGATCATGTTGTTTCATTGTCGGAACACATGCACTATTGAATGAAAAAATAAATTTTAAAAAACTTGGACTGTTGATAATTGACGAAGAGCAAAGATTTGGTGTAAAGCACAAAGAGAAAATAACATTAAAAAATAAAAATATAGATGTTTTAACATTATCCGCAACTCCAATTCCGAGAACGCTATTCACATCATTAGTTGGATTAAAAGATGCAACAACGATAACCACTCCACCAAGAGGAAGATTGCCAATAGAGACAATAATAAAAAAATGGAATGAAAATGATGCAATAAAACTTATCGAAAATGAAATTCAAAGCAACGGGAAGGTCTTCTTTCTTCACAACAAGATAAACACAATAAAAAAACGAGAATCCTGGCTCAAGGATCGATTTGAAAATGTCATCACGATTCATGGAAGACTGAATCCAAAAACAATAGAAGACCGAATGATCAATTTCACAAATAGCAAAAAATCAATACTTCTAACAACAACGATAATTCAAAATGGAGTTGATTTCGATAATGCAAACACAATCATCGTAGAGGATGCAACAAGATTGGGCCTTGCACAGCTTCACCAACTTAGAGGCAGAATTGGTAGGAGAGATAAAAAAGGCACGGCATGCTTTTTTACACCGGTGGGTTCTCCGACTTCCAAAAAGGTAGAAGAAAGGCTTAAAAAACTTGCTCAATACAGTGATTTAGGAGCTGGATTTTCTATAGCAAAAGCTGACCTTGAGCTTCGGGGTGCTGGTGAAGTTTTAGGAACAAATCAATCTGGACATATTTGGCAATTAGGCTTAGAGCTTTTTGCCGAAATGCTACATGAATCAGTGATTAACATAAAACAATCAGAAACAAAAAATGATCCAGAAATTGCAATACCATTTTTTGGAATGCTGCCAGGATTTTACGAAGAGCAAGAAAAATTATCAGTTTATTCTTATATTTTTGAGGATGCAAATGAACAAGATTTAAAAAATCTTAAAACTGAATGGTATAAAAAAAACGAAGTCACAGATTCAGTAGAAGACCTTCTGTTAAGCTCAATGATTTACAAAACAGCCAAATCCCTACCAATAAAAAAGGCATCATATAGCGATAAGTTTCTCAAAATAACGCTATTGAAAAAACCAAACAAAAAAATACCAGCAAAATGGCTGCTGGAAAACGAAAGCTTAAAAATAAAAGTTGAACCAGACGCAAGAAAAATCCTTGAAAAACTTGATAAACTTGAACAAGTAATTTCTTAACTTATTGAATCTCCTGCAACCTTTCCAGTAAAGCAGGAAGTGAGGGTTTATTCCAACTCTGATCTAATATTCCATACCAATCCAAAGCCCCATAAGTTCTTGTTTCACCATTTGCCATTGTGCCATTTAATGGCCAATAAGCCCAATCAATATCTTTTTCAGATAAATACCTAGTGAAATTCAAAAACCAAGAACCACTTACTGAAGATTCTTTTACACAATTGGGATCATTGCTACATGTTCCAAATTCACCAATCCAAACAGGAGCAGTCCATGATTGACCTTCATTTAAAACAAAACCCCAAAGGTAATCAAAACCTTTTTTCATTTCCTGATAACTTTGAAAGTCAGGATGAAACCAACTGTAATCATGAATCGAATAAACAATCCTGTTTGGAACAGAATAAACAATAGGCTGATCAAAAACACCCCTAAGATCAGAAGCATAATTTATACCTTCAACAATAATCAATTTACTTGGGTCTATTTTCAGAATGGCCTCTCCTGCACGTATCGCTGCTCCTCTCCAATCAGTCTCTTTAGACCCCCCCCATGTGGCCCCATTTCTCAATTCATTCCTTAAATCAAAACCAACAACAGCAGGATAATCTTTGTATCTTTCAGCTATGATTTCCCATGCTTCTATCCATGCTTTTTCAGGATATTCATCCGTATACCAAAACCCATTCTCCAAACTGTACCAAACAGCCTCACTTGAATGATTATCAAGAATAACAACCAAGCCCTGATTCCACAAGGATTTAATAACAATATCCATAACCTCAATTGGCCTCAATCCTTTCATTTCAGGATTTGCAGCAACAACATCATCTGAAACAGCATTTTCCTCAAGGATCATTTCTATTGAAAAAGGAAGTCGGACAGAATTAAACCCAAATAAAGACACTTTTTCTGAAATTTTATCCACATGTGCTATTTCCAAACCAGCAGGAACATAATCAAGCTCTTCAAAACCATACCAGTTAACACCAGCTAACTTGAATCGTTTATTTTCTGAATCCATAATCCAACGATCTTCTGTATGAAAAGGGACTTGAGGTTTTTGGATATTATTTAAAAAAAGAAAAAACAAATGAAAAAAGATCATTTTTTCTCTATATCGTAGGTTACTATTTCCAACCTATGGCCATCAGGGTCATCAAAATAAATCGAATAGCAATTTCCATGATCGACAAACTTGTATTCGATATTTTTCTGTTTTAACTCTTCACAACTTTTTTCCCAATTCTTAAAATCCGAACCAAAAGCTAAATGTTGGAATGCTAAATCATTTCTTTTTGGATGGCTTCCAGGATTTTTACCCACAGGAAAAATTGCTAGCCATTGATCGCCTAAAGTTATCTTTAATGGATTTCCAGGTTTATTTACACCTACAATTTCAAAACCTAAAACATCTCTATACCATTCAGCTGATTTTTCTGGATTGGTAACCGTTAAGGCTACATGGTTTATTCCATCAAGCTGCAATTTACTCAGTTCCCATAACAACAGACTTGGTTGCCATGTAATGCTCTAAAGCTTCATAACCATGCTCTGCACCAAGACCGCTTTCTTTCATTCCTCCAAAAGGAAGTTCGTCATAAATCTTTGAAATGCTATTAATCCAAGTGTAACCAGATTCAATTTTTTCAGCAGCCTTCATTGCAGAATTAACATCTTTAGTCCAGACAGAAGAGCCCAAACCAAAAGGGCTATCATTTGCTTTTGAAATTGCTTCATCCATTCCAGAAACCTTCCATAAAGGTAAAGCTGGGCCAAAAACCTCTTCGGTATTCATCTTGCTATCAAAAGAACAATCTTCTAAAACTGTTGGCATTAAATAATTACCCTTGTCATATGAATCACCTGATGGCCTCTTACCGCCTATAAGAATTTTTGCACCTTTGTTAACGGCATCACTAAATTGATCTTCAACCTCTGCTCTTTGCCCCTCTGTATGCAATGGCCCCATCCTGTTTGATGTATCAAAACCTGAACCTACTGTAATCTTTTTCACCTTTTCAACAATCTTCTCTTTAAACTCTTCATAAACTGGCTCATCTACAAAAACTCTTTTAACAGCAAGACAAGCTTGACCGCAGTTAAAAAACCTTCCAACTGAACAAGCAGAAACAGCTTTATCGATATTTGCATCAGACATAACAATAAAAGGATCGCTACCACCTAGCTCTAAAGTAACCCTTTTAACTGTTGATGCTGCTTTGCTCATAACACCTTTACCGACTGGTGTTGAACCTGTAAAACCTATTTTTGCTATATCTGGATGAGTAGCCAAACGATCACCTACAGTTCCTCCTGGACCACAAACAATATTCAATACGCCTGCTGGCAATCCAGCTTCAAACATAATTGAAGCTACTCTCAAAACAGTTAGAGGTGTTGTGCTCGCGGGTTTCAAGACAAAAGTGTTTCCAGCAATCAAACCAGGGCCTAATTTATTTCCAGCCAAAGATAGTGGAAAATTCCAAGGTGTAATCGCTCCACAAACACCCAGTGGTCTTTTTAATATAAGTCCCATCCTTGCAGGATTATGGTCTAAATTTGGGACAGAACCACCCCTTAAAGATTTCGCCATTCCAGCATAATGCTCTAAAGTATGTGTGAATCTAAAAACCTCCATTTTTGCTTCCTTTATTGGTTTTCCTTGTTCTGAAGTTAATAATTGAGACAATTCATCCACATTTGACTTTACAGCATTAGCACAAGAATAAAGAATGTCACCTCTTTTCGCTGCTGAAAAAGACCACCAACATTCAAAAGCGTTTTTTGCTGCCCCAACAGCTTCATCAACAATTCTTTCATCACCCAAGGCGACTGTCCCAACAACAGAGCCATCAGCAGGATTAAAAACTTTTGATGAATTTTCTCCCATTAATTCTTTTCCATTTATAAAAAATCCCATGTTAATCATTTTCCACATCCTTATGTAAATCCATTAATTTTTGATAAAAAACATCTGCAGCAGTCGAAACATGCTCTAAAGCAGGACCGTTCAATTCTTTTTTAACTTTGGCAGGAACGCCAGCAGCAAGCATTTTTGCTGGTATATCATCACCCTCTCTAACAACACTTCCAGCAGCTATAAGCGATCCAGCGCCAACACTTGATCCATCCAAGACACATGCATTCATTCCAATCAAAGCTCCATCTTCAATCACACAACCTTCAAGAACAGCCCCATGCCCAACGGTAACACTATCCTTAACTATTGTTGGATTTATATGACTTGTGTGAATCACACTGTTATCCTGAATGCTTGAATTCCTTCCAATTCTTATATCGAAACCTTGATCAGCTCTCAAAACAGCTCCATACCAAACATTTGCCCTTTCACCAATATAAACTTGACCAGCAATAGTTGCGTTACTCGCAATAAATGCTGATGGATGTATAACGGGGGTTTTTCCATTTACTGTCAGTATGGTTGGCATTGTTACTCTCCTTTAAAAAAGGGTTTTCTCTTTTCTCTGAAAGCCCTGACTCCCTCTTTATGATCTTTTGACAAAAGCATTTTTGTTTGAGATTTATATTCCCTTTCAAGAGCAGAATCTCTATCTGTACATGTCATGCTGTTTAGTAATTTTATAGCTTCTCCAGTTGCCATTGGAGCTCTTGTAACAAGCGTTTTTGCCCAATTGAGAACAAATTCAAGAAGACTCTTGTTTTCCACAGCATGTGAAACAAAACCCATCCTTAACAACTCATTTGAGCTTGCCAATCTTTGAGAAAGATAAAAATGTTTAGCTTTAGAAAGGCCTAACAATTTCACAAGCCTATAAGTACCTCCGTGAGAAGGGATTAAATTTAACTGATGTTCTCTAAAACCAGCTTTTGCTTCAGTAGCTATAACCCTAACATCACATGCCATTGCAAGCTGTAATCCTGCTCCGGTTGCAACACCGTTCATGGCAGCAAAAACAGGCTTCGGTAAATCTTCTAAAAAATCATAAAAATCACTTACAACTCGACTTTGCTTGGTGAAATTATCAGCATTCCATTTTTTTTCAAAATGGCTAATATCACCTCCAGCACAAAAAGCTTTTCCTGCGCCTGTGAAGACAACTGCCTTGACGTTTTCTTTTGCTAACAACGGTGTTAAATTTTTAAAATCCTCTCTCATTCCATCATCAAGAGCATTTAAAAAATCAGGCCTATTCAAGGTGATCAATGCAATGCCATTTTCTAGCAGTTCGTACTTAATTGAATTCCAACTCATCTTTCATCTTCTTTCCATTTAATTATTGAAAATGGGGAACTGCACTCAAGGCAATGATACTGTGCCGACATATGGAAAGGTCCAAAAATGCCTGTTTTTTCTATATTATTAGATCCACAATGAGGGCAACGTTGTTGATTTTTTCTTACGTTTACTTGTTTTTTTCTTTTTTCAAATATATTCAATTTAAAGTTTCCATTAATGATTGAATTTTTGCCTCAAATGCCTTGATCAATTCATTTGAATCCTTATTAATAACCCGCTCTTGCTTGGCTTTTTTCATTAATTCTTCATCCTCAAAAGAAAGCCATTTTACTGTTTCAGGATATATCTTTTTTACTGATTTTTTCAAATCATCTTTAGCTTCTTCTGAAAGCAAGCCAAACCAACCAAATGAAAAAATCTCATGGTAATTTTCCTCTTGTAACATCTTAGGGATCCTGGAAGAAAAAAATTCAAAACTGCTTTCCTTCAGAGATTCCAAGACAATTGTCATAGCGGTATCGAAAATACAGGAAACAGCAACAAAATCAGTCCAACTATCCCAATCTTCTTTCAAAAATTCGGGAACTTCAAAATCTGTTCTATCGGCTACTACAGTCATTTCTTTTGGAGCATTTTCTATTTTTTTAAACAAGGGATACAAAACCCTGGCATGACCAACTTCATCACCTGCCATGGAAGCTGCGGCTACGGAAGCTTCAAGTGTTGGGCCGCTACAGCACCAATGCCCATAACGCCTTCCAAGACAATATTTTGCATCAGCCAAGCGTACCAAAATCTGGAGAATTGAATCTTCTCTTGATTTATTCATATGACCTTGATTATGGCATCCTCAGGAATCGCAACTAACTCCAGCCACTCCTGACCATACTCCCCTAAAACAGCATCTTTTGGCGAGCTTGCTTTAATCAAGCCTAGAAAACCCAAAGGATCCTCTCCTTTTTTCCTTCCAAAAATGTGCCAATTAGTCATCCTTAACTAAAACTCCATCGTCTATTATCTGGACAGTATCCTTTCTAGCAACTGCAATCATTTCAACCCAAGTACTTTCTTGATACATTTGATAAGCATAGGCTTTGGCTAAATAGGGGCTTGGTGCAATAACATCCCCATTCAGCTTAATGAATTCATCTTTTGTAGATTTTGAATAAACGTCATACACATCTCCAGTTCGCTTAGATAGGTTAGTGTCTCTTATTCCCATTTGATAACACCCCAATCATTTAAGACGTTTACACCTGTTTCAGAAAGCATGTTTTGATTCCACGGAGGGTCCCAAACCACATTTATACATGCATCTTTAACGTCTTTTTCAAGCAAAAGCCTCTCAACAACATCATCAGACATAAAATCCAAAGCAGGACATGACATCGAAGTGAAAGTCATGTCAACTATTACATTTTGTTTTTTTTCATCAAAATGAACACCATAAATCAAACCCATATCGACAACATCTATGTCAAATTCAGCATCTTGGACATCATGAAGAATCTGGTAAAGCTCTTCCTCTCTTGCTGTTCTTTCCTTCGGGTCTTGAATCATTATCCTTCCAGCATTTGACAGACTTGCTTGTGACCTTTTTGCAAAATGCTAACAAATTCATCATTCATTTCACCCCGGTTTCTCCATCTTTTCATAACGCTATAACCATCTGAGTTTGGTTCGATCCAAGGAATCTCACCTTCTTCAAAAAGCCATTTTTTCTCAGCTGCATCAAATTTAGATGGAAACGGGAATTCCAAAACATATTTCTTTTCGTTTTCGCAATAATGTGCTGGAACTTTCAAACCAAGACTTTCTGCAAGAGGCACAGCAGTGCTCATCCATGTTTGCCTTAATTGGTCATTACTTTGACCCTTGAAGCCATATTCAAGTTGAATATTTTGAGTTTTAAGATTATCAGGAAGGCCAAACCATTCCACAGTCAAAGGGAACATCCAGTCCAAAGCTCTTTGTAATGACTTTCTGCCATCAACATCTTTCGACAGTTTTTTCATCCAGGTTTCACCATGTCTCAAATGAAAGCCCTCTTCTTTTCCAACTTTCACCAATGCTCTTTTCCATGGGCCAAAAGTTGTGTTGTCGAAAACATCATCCAGTAAAACAAAACCTGCCCTGTCATAAAATGCATTCGCTACAGCTAGTTCTGTCCATGTCAATAATGGAACATCAAAAGCATATGGGTATCTAAAGCTTTTTGGATCTCTTTCATAGATAAATTCTTCCTTATCAACACCAAGATCTTCCATAAGCCTATAAGCTATATGTGCATGGCCCAATTCATCCTGAATGATTCCCATGGCAGAAATGAATGCATTTGTGGTTGGAGCATCTTTAGCTGCCAAGTAATAAGCAGGCGCACTCATCAGCTCAGTATCTGCAGAAACAGTTAATATTTTTTTGATACCATCTAAATATTTAGGAGACATCATAGAGAGTTCCTCTATGTACTTCCCATCGCTTAACCTATTCTCAACGAAAGATTCTTCTTTTAACTTAAACAAATAATTACTCCCCCTTGAAATCAGCTCTTCTTTTTTCGACAAAAGCTGTCAAGCCTTCTTTTGCATCATGGCTTCCAAAAAGAGGTCTCATGTGTTCTCTTTCATTAGAAAGAGCATCATTTAATGACATATTCAAACCTTGGTAAACACTGCTTTTTATATGTGCAATCGCCATTGAAGCTTGTGAAGAAACCCTTTTAGCCCACTTCACTGTTTCCTCTTCAAGATTTTCAATTGGGAAAAGTTTGTCAACAATTCCATATTCAAGTGCAGTCTGAGGATCAACAACTCTACCAGTCACCATCATGTCTAAAGCTTTTTGGCAACCAATTAATCTTGGTAGCCTTACAGTACCGCCATTACCCGGCAAAAGACCTAATGTCACCTCTGGCAAACCCATTCTGTATTCTCCTTCGGCAGCAAATCTAAAATCACAAGCGAGAGTCATTTCAAGACCACCACCAAAAGCACCTCCATTAATCATTGCTACAAAAATCTTGCCAGAATTAGCCATTTTTGATAAAGTTTTATGTGCATAATTAATCATGTCAAGATTAGCCTCAAGGTCATCTAAGTTTTCAATAAACTTTTTTATGTTCGCGCCAGCACTAAAAAGCTTTGAGCTGCCGCTTTTCATGATTACAACCTTAACATCTTCATCATTAATGTTTTGGTCAATAACCGTGTTCAATTGTTTCATTGTGTCAATGTCATAAGAATTAACTTTTCCATCATCAAGAATGATGAAACCAACTGAACCGTCCTTATCAAAATGTACTCTTTTTTCCATAATTACCTTCCTTGTTATATTTTATTAATTTAAATACTATCTAAACATATATCCTAACTCTGTTATATGTAAAAATTAACCGAAAAAATTTTGTAATTTTTCAGTTCTGAATTGAAAAATTTTCTCAACATCTTTCTCGACAAACATCTTGTAGATTAAAGAACCACCTGGAACAGCAAATTTAATTGAATCAATTACCAATGTACCGCCATCCTTTTCTTCAAAAAGATGCATATGGTCCCAATAAACATAAGGACCTCTTCTCTGACAATCCTCAAAAGCGGATTTTGGTTCCCATTTTGTTATTTCGCTTTGCCATCTGAATGGTATTCCATGTAGCTTGAGCTTGTAGTCAATCAAAAGTCCTTCTTTCATTTCGATTTCACCTTCATTTAAAACTTTGAATTCAAGAAAATCTGGAGTGATTCTTTCAAGATTTCTAGCATTTGAAAAAAAGGAAAAAACCTTATCTATTTTTTCTGGAACCCAGATTTCATATCTTTTCGATACATGGTGTACAAAAAATGACATGGGCAAAGTCTAAATCCTCGTTAGGATTTTATCAATGCCAAAACATTTCCTATTCGGCCTGAAAGTTCTTTTTCTAATTTTCATCATATCTTTTTTCTCTTATTTTCCACCAAAAGCAAAAAACCTGGGAGCACCATTGGGTGAATTTTCATCTGCAAGAGCTTCATTAGTTCTTCTTGATTTGCTCAAAGAGGAGAAGCCACACCCCTCCGGATCAGAAGAAAATGAAAAGATAAGAGATTTGATTATTGAAAAAATTATTGAAATGGGCCTTGAGCCTGAAGTACAAAGTTTTGAAACCACTATAAAAGGGAAAAAAGAAACCCTTTTCAATGTTATTACAAAGATAAATGGCAGCAACCCTGAAAGCCAAAAGATATTACTCTCATCTCATTATGACTCTGTTGTCGAAGCTCCTGGAGCCGCAGACGACATGCATGCTGTAGCTGCAACATTTGAAATAATGAGAATATTTTTAGAAGGCGGAAAACAGCTCAAACATGATCTTGTGATTATGTTTAACGATGGAGAAGAGATAGGCCTGCTTGGAGCAAAAGCATTTATGGATGGGCATCCTTGGGCAAAGGAAATTGGGTATGTGATAAATATGGAAGCTAGAGGGACAAGTGGCCCAAGCCTTATGTTTGAAACAAGTGAAAACAGCTCGAAATTGATTGAGATTTACGGATCATCGGTAACACATCCAAGATCATCATCAATTTTTTATGAAATTTACAAAAGACTTCCAAATGGAACTGATTTTTTAATATACAAAAAATATGGATTAAAAGGATTTAATTTTGCATTCATAGGAAATGCTCAAAATTACCACACAGAGAATGACAATATAAAAAATCTAAATTTTGATACCCTCCAGCATCAGGGCCAAAATGTATTTCAAGTTCTTGATGCTTTGCAAGAAATGAACCTTTCAGAAATCAAGCATGATTCAAATAATGTTTATTTTGACCTAATAGGAAAATTTTTCTTTAGCTGGCCAGAAAAAAACAACATTCCTCTTTCTGTAACAACAATGCTTTTGTTGTATTTTGTCCTCATGCGATTAGGGCAACTCAAAGCTCTAACCTGGAAAAAACTTGGTTGGGGCTCGTTGGCATTTCCTGGTCTTGTATTTGGAACCATTGGAGTTGGTATAGTCTTTGATGTGTATATTTTTGAAAGTTTTCAGCTTTATGGATGGTGGCCTAAAAATCCGGCACCCTCAATCTTTCTCCTTTTTCTAATTCCTTGTTTTGTATTTTGGCCAATACTTAAGTTTCTAAGAAAAAGAGCAACATTTTGGGGCCTTTGGGGGACAACATGGAGGTTCTTCTGTGGCCTTTCAATACTGATGGCCTTTATTCTTCCAGGTGCAATATACCTATTCCTTGTTCCATCATTAATTGCTGTAATTTCAGGATTGATCCTTACAAGCACCAAAACAATAAGCGGTCCCAAGGCAAAATTGCTTGCATCGATTCCAGCACTTATTGGATTAGGCTTAATATGGATTCCGACAGGTGTATTACTTTACGACGCAATTGGTTTCTATATGAGAACTTATGTATCCTTGATTTTTGCAATGACACTTGCAGGGCTTATACCTTTAAGTGCCCCTATAGAAAAAAAGAATTAAATTCCGCCTATTACAGCACCTTTATTTTCAAGGTAATAATCAACGGCTTCAGGCCCATGCTCATGACCTATACCACTTGCTTTCACGCCACCAAAAGGAAGTTCGTCAAAGCCATAGTGCAACATGTTCACCCATGTAACTCCTGCCTCAATCTCTCTTATTGCCTTATGTGAATCAGCAAGACTTGCTGTCCATATCGAAGAACCAAGCCCCCATTCAGTATCGTTTGCCATGTTTATGGCTTCATCCAAGCTTGAAACTTTAAACACAGGTAAAACAGGACCGAAAACTTCTTCGGTAACTAATTTGCAGTCATTTGGAACATCTACAACGATAGTGGGTTCAAAATAATAACCATCTTTAAGTTCAGCGTCTTCTGGCCTTTTACCACCACAAATCACCTTTGCACCTTTTGAGACAGCATCAGCAAGCTGATCTTCTATCTCCTCTCTTTGGAAAGCTGTATGCAAAGGCCCCATTCTCAATTGACCTTTTTCTGGACGACTCTTTGGATCACCAGGAACATAACTGACAGTTGCAGCCTTAAGCATTTCCAAAAACTCATCATAAATATCTTCATGAAGAATCAGTCTCTTTACAGCTAAACAAGCTTGTCCGGCATTCCAGAACCTACCAATTCGACATCCTTGAACTGCAGCCTTAAGATTTGCATCAGGCATCACAATCATCGGATCGCTTCCACCAAGCTCAAGTGTTATCCTTTTGAATTCAGGGGCCGCTGCCTCCATCACCTTCTTACCAGTATCAGAAGCACCTGTAAAAGCTATCCTTCTGACAACTGGATTCTCTAGAAGCTCTTGCCCTACAGTGCTTCCAGGCCCAGTAACAACATTCAAAACTCCAGCAGGAAGACCTGCTTCCATGAACAATTCAGCGATTCTCAATGTTGTTAATGGTGTTGTTCCCGCAGGCTTGACAACAACAGTGTTTCCAGCAATAAGAGCGGGTCCTAATTTTGTTCCAAGCAAAGTTATTGGGAAATTCCAAGGCACGATTGCTGCACATACACCAACAGGTCTCTTTATGACCATTCCATATGCATTCTTACCCATTGCGCTTGGCAAAGGAACCTGAGCTCCTCTTATCTTGCTTGCAAGACCAGCATAAAAATCCATGCCATGGACAAAATGGTGTATTTCACCATTAGCTTCAAAAGGAGGTTTTCCTTGTTCTTCAGAAAGCATATTTGCAAGTTCAGCCATGTTTGCCTTAACCAAACCCATCGCTTTGTTGATGATTGCAGCCCTATGTTCAGCATCTGTTTCTTTCCATGTCTTAAAAGCCTCACTTGCAGCTGAGATTGCTTTGCGAACATCCTTGACTGTTCCTTTGGGCACAGTGCCTGCAACAGAACCATTTGCTGGATTCTTTATCTCTGATCTTTCTCCTGATTCTGATTCTGTCCAAACCGGTATCAATATTTTTTCAGGGTTTCTTGGCCCAGCTCTTTTTTCCGGATTGAATTTTGGATTGTCTTTCCATTCTCCACCTATCAACATTTTGAAATCTGCCATTATCTTTTCTCCTATTTTGGGATTTACTCTAATCCTAACAAATCATCACACTTTGCTGCAAAAACAAAGTCACTTTCTGTCAGTCCATCAATCTTGTGTGTCCAGATTTTGACTTTAACCCTCCCCCAAGAAAGTTCCAAATCTGGATGATGGTCCTGCTGTTCTGACATCTGAGCAACCTTATTCAAATAACCCCATGCTTCTTGAAAGTTCGGAAAATTGAATTCCCTTTCAAGATGATGCTCTTTAACAAGATTCCAATCTTCACTTATCTCTTTCATAAAGGATAAAAGGTCTTTTCCTTTCAGTGGGGGAACACCACCTTTACATGGAACACAGTCTCTTTCAGAAAAAGAATTCATTTGACAATCGGTTTCCATTTGGCTGCGTCAAGACATGATGCTATATGAACTATCCAGCCAAAAATACCAACAGTAAAAATATAAATAATTACAGCAAGAAAAATATGGCAAAAAGCAACCCAGCCTCGACCTTGAATCAACTGCCCTAATCCTGGTATGAAAAAACTCGCCAAAGCAGCGATGGTGTTACCTGCTGAACCCTGTCCGCTCATCTAGTAATCGTAAACCCCTTTACCTGTCTTTCTTCCCAGTCTTCCTTTTTCCACAAGCTCCTCAAGCTTCTTGCTTGGCTTGAAAGCAGGGCCAAGATGTTCCTCAAGGTTTTTCATGCTTGCCAGCCTAACATCTAAACCGACAAGATCAATCATTTCAAATGGTCCCATTGGATGATTAAGACCTAACTTCAAAGCTTTGTCGATATCCTCAGGTGAAGCAACTCCTTCTTCCCACATTCGAAATGCCTCAGCCCCTATAAGAGCATTCATTCTTGATGTGACAAATCCTGCAGCTTCATTGATTTTAACCGTCTGTTTTCCCATTTTTTCTGAAACCGCTTTAACAATCTCATAGGTTTCCTGTGAGGTTGATTTAGACTTGACAATTTCAATCAATTTCATAATATGCACTGGATTGAAGAAATGCATCCCTATCACCTTGTCTTCCCTTTTTGTCGCATTACCCATTTCAGTGATTGACAACCCCGTCGTGTTTGTCGCAAAGATCGTTTCTTTATGAACAAATTTCTCAGCATCACTGAATATCTTTTTCTTCAATTCCATATTTTCTGGGACAGCTTCAATAATGAGATCTGAATCTTTTACAGCCATTTCAAAATCTTCTGTAAAAACCAGTTTTTCTTTTGCGTTATCTCTTTTTTCTGCAGCAATCTTTCCAAGTTCAAACCCTTTATCAAGATTCTTGTTGATCTTCAATTCCGCAAGATCAAGCTGCTTTTTGCTTATGTCAAAAAGTGATGTTTCGAAACCAGCCATTGCAGAAACCTGCGCAATACCATTTCCCATTGTCCCTGAACCTATAACAGTAATTTTATTAATCATCAAAAACTCCTTGTGCAGACTTGTATGAAAGGTTATCCTTATCTTCTTGCGAGATGGGCAAACTTAAGATAGCGTCAAGATTCTTCCTTATTCCGGGAACGCCAGGACTTGGCCAATCTGTTCCGAATATAACCTTATTACCAAGTTCAAATAATCTTGGATACCATTCCAGTATCCTCTTTGGAGGAATTGAGGAAAGATCCCAATAGACATTCTTATGCCTTCTGAAAACAAACCAAGCTTCATTGATCCATAATGGCCTTCCTCCATGGGCCATAATGATTTTCAAATCAGGAAAATCAATTGCAATATCATCAATCTCCATTGGATTGCCCCATTTGCTTCTTGCTCCAGGAAAGGTACTGGTGCCAGTGTGGATCAAAACAGGTTTTGAGTATTCTTGACACATCTCATAAACAGTGGCCAATTCAGGCATAGACCCATCAGCATATGCATTTGCAGGCATATCTTGATGTGGAGGATGGATCTTCAAGGCATCAAGCTGACAATCCTCAAAGATAACCCTCATCTCATCCTTGACATTTTTGCAAGCAGGTGGATGCACTCCACCAAATGCAATGATTCTGTCAGGTGCTCCTGCCCTGTACTCTGCAGCCCATTGGTTAACGCCAGAAGTAAAACCCATGATATCTGGAGCTACATAATTGATAACACCGACTTTTGAAATCCTTTCCTTGTCCAAATGTTCAGCAAGGGCTTTTGGTGAGTCCAAACACCTTTTCACAATTTCAGAATCAGGCCTTCCGCTTTCAATAAATGCAAGTGCCCCTGGAGACATCATTTCTCTAGGTTGCATATGTATATGGATATCTATAGCGTTCATTTTTTATTCTTTTTTTCCAAAAATTTTGTCATTCTTTGCTTCTTGTCTTTAGATTCAAAAAGTATCGCTTGATATTCACTTTCAATTTTTCCATGATCATGCGAAGGCGATGCAGCTTTGTTTAAAGCTTTTTTGCCAAGTCGAATTGCCTCTGGTGCCATTTTTGATATCTTAACCATCATCTCTCTTGCTTTCCCGATAACCTTATCATCTTCAACAACGCAATTCAGCAAACCTATTCTGTATGCCTCCTCTGCATCAATAATCTTTCCTGTAAAAAACATCTCCCTTGCTATACCTGTGCCAACAATCCTTGGCAACCTGTAAGTTCCACCGGCAGCAGCAATTATCCCTAATCTTGCCTCTGGTTGCCCCATTTGGGTTGTCTTGCCTCCCACTCTTATGTCGCAAGCAAGAGTCAACTCGCAACCTCCACCAAGTGCATACCCTTTGATTGCCGCAATTACAGGCCATGGAAAATCTTCAACTTTCTGAAAAAGCTTTTGATTGATTCCCTTCAACGCATCATCTCTTCCCCTTTTTAACAAAGCTTCAATATCAGCGCCAGCAACAAAAGCTTTATCTCCAGCGCCTGAAATGATCAATCCCATGATTCCAGAATCACCCTTCAGTTCATCCAATGCCGCATGTAAATCAGCTACAACATCATCATTTATTGCATTTAGCACATTGGGCCTATTGATGATTATTTCTGCCCATTTTTCCTTTTTTTCAACTAACAAGGTCTTGTATTTGCTCATATTAGTGATTCTAGATTCAAATTAGTGCCTAAAATTAAAGATATGGCTTCTCACTTACCAATTCTTAGCGTTACACAAATGCGAGAGCTTGATAAAAGGACTGTTGTTGAAGACATACCGCTTTTAACATTGATGGAAAATGCAGGAAGGTCTGCATTTGAGTTTTATCTTGAAAAATGGGATGATAGCCCAATGCATCTAATGATTGGAAAAGGCCATAATGGTGCTGATGGAATAGTTATGGCAAGATGGGCAGCAGTCCATGGAGTCAACGCAACCCTCTATGGTCAAAAAGATGAATTGGGAGAGATTGCAAAAATACAATTAAGGCTTGCTGAAAAAGAAGGTGTCAAGTGGTCAAAAAAAGACCCTGAAAACCTAAGTGACAAGAATGGTGTTGTAGTTGATTGTCTCTTGGGTACTGGAATAAAAGGAAAACCAAAAGAACCATATTCAAAATGGATATCTGCAGCAAACAAAGCAGCATTTAAAGGAAGAATGGCTTTAGATAGTCCAAGTGGTATAAACATGGACAATGGCTCCAAAGAAGGTGTTGCTTTTCAAGCCGATCTAACTGTAACTTTCGCTTACCTTAAACCTGGATTGCTGCTAAACCCTGGAAGAAAATATTCAGGTGAAATATGTATTGCATATATAGGAATACCGACCAAACTTGACTTTAAACCAATGGGTTACATGCCGAATAAAGATTCAATCAAAAACATGTTGCTTGACTTTCCGAAAGATGGCCATAAAGGAATTGCTGGTAGGCTTGGGCTTTGGGCTGGAAGCAAGAAATACCCAGGTGCAGCAAGGCTTGCTATGGAGGGGGCTTTAAGAAGTGGCGTTGGTGTTGTGCATTGGATAGGCGAATCTAAAGATGCTCCACCAGAAATAGTACAAGAAACTGGACTTGCTAGCAAGATTAGAAAAATGAATGCCTGGGCGATAGGACCAGGATTAGGAAGGAATCAAGAGGTCAAAAAAACAATAAAATCCCAACTTCAAGGAATAAAATGTCCGACTGTTGTTGATGCTGATGCACTAACTGCCTTTTCAGGAAAAAAAAATCCTGAAAAAAGGTTACAGGGTTTAGGTTCAAGCATCGGTGAAAGAATCATCACTCCTCATCATTCTGAAGCAGCTGGCCTTCTTTGCGGAGATATAAAAAAGATAGAATCAGACAGGGTGGGAGCCGCAAAAGCAATATCACAAATATCACAAGCAATAACACTTTTAAAAGGATCCCCTACATTGATATCATCCCAAAATGAACCTATTTTTTTTATTGATTCAGGAAATGAAAATTTAGCAACTGGCGGCAGCGGTGATGTTCTTTCTGGATTGATTGGAGGGCTTCTTGCACAACAAATCAAACCATTAGAAGCAACAATAATTGGATCATGGATACATGGCAGGTCAGGAAGCATTTTGGCTGAAAAAGGAATACCGAGACAATCAGTTTCTGCTTCAGATATTGCTGAATCTATAAAATTAGCATGGATGGAATTGAATGTATAGAAGAGTCTGGTCTGAAATAAACCTTGATAACTTGAAGCATAACCTTAGAGTTTTGCAATCCCAAGCCAATAATGTCGGAATTTGGGCTGTCGTAAAGGCAGATGCTTATGGCCATGGAGCTATAGAGGTTTCGAAAGCTATACAGAAATCAAAAATACGAGGCTTGTGTGTTGCAAGCCTTGAAGAGGCCATAGAGCTTAGAGAAAATGGAATCAATATTGAAATTTTAGTCTTAGGTGAAACTATACCTGAAGGGGTTCCATTACTTCAAAGATACAAAATTACACAATGTTTATTCAGGCCAGAACACCTTGAAGGCTGGAAGGAGCAACTTGATCCAAATTTACCTGCGCCAAACATACACGTCAAAATTGACACCGGAATGCATAGATTAGGTGTTCCTCCAGCAGCATTAAAACAACTTGCAAAAGAATTCAAAGAAACACCATTTAAGCCTACTGGTATTTTTTCTCATTTCCATGTTGCAGACACGGATCCAAAATCAACATTTAAAGCTTTAGATAAATTTAGAAGCTCATTAAAAGAATCAGACTGGATGGAAAATTTTCCTGCGTGTGAAAGGCATATTGCAAACTCTCCTGCATTCTTAAGAGGCCCCGAATACTATATGGATTCTGTTCGAATTGGATACCTTTTATATGGATCGAAACCAACTGGAACAGATTTAAAAAATGCTCCACCAGTTCTGCCTGTCATGAGCGTTCACGCAAGAGTGATTGACAGAAAAACAATTGAAAAAAATGAAGGTTTTGGATATGGTAATATAACGAAATTCAATAAACCTAGAAGGCTTGCAATTGTTCCGATTGGTTATGCTGATGGATATACACGAAGCTTATCTGGCTATTCTGAAGTTCTAATAAGAGGAAAAAGAGCGCCTGTTGTTGGGGCGATATCAATGGATTTCCTTTATGCAGATATATCCCATATACCTGATGTAGAAATTGGAGACAGGGTAACAATCCTTGGAAAGCAAGGTCACGAAGAGATAACAATGATGGACTTGGCTAAATGGGGAAAAACAATACCTTATGAAATGTTATGTTCATTTGGCAAACGACCTCCTAGACAATTCAAAAGTACGGAAAGCAAGTTAACAATTTGATCAATATAAAAACAAGAGACTTAAGAGGCATTGGTCATATGTCAGCAATATCTCTTCTTTTTTTACCAATAATAAAAACTGCTACTGATGCACTTTTCCTGTCATTGTTTGGTTTAATTTTGACAATATTTTGGCCAAGAATACCTTTACTAAATACCTTATATAAAAAATGGCCAGACTGGGGGATAATCTCATATCCAATATCTGTTGGGTTGTCAATTTTATTATTCATGTTGACAGCATCCTTATACGAACTGGAAAAAAACACTATTTTAGAATTTGCAAGAATCACATGTTTATGCATGGCTATATCAGATCCCATCCATGGATTCATTGGAAGAAGAATCAAAAATAAAAATAAAAAAAATTACCACGGAATTTTATTTTCAATACCGATTTTGATACTTGTTGCAAATTTGTGGATAAAGGACACATCAATAAATTGGTACTGGGTTGACTTTCAGCACAACCCTATTGCATCATCTGTTCCATTTATTGTCGGTACAACAACTGAATTATGGTGGAAATGGGTTTCAGATAATATTGGTATGGTTTTTATGACGTGGCTTACGTTCACTATCATGTTCTACTTTATATAATTCTTTCCCGGTTGTAGAAAAAATGAGTGAAACAGTGTTTAAAGAAACGGTTCTTGAGCTTAAAAACCTTAATGTCGGTTATGTTTCAAAAAAACCAATACTAGAAAACATCAATCTTGAAATTGAAAAAGGTGAAATAGTAGCATTTGTTGGACCTTCAGGCGCAGGTAAAACAACACTTATCAAAACAATAGCATCAATAATCCCTCAAATATCTGGTGAAATCTGCATACTTGGAGAATGCTGTGCTGACTGTCTTCCTTCTGGTAATATTGGATACATACCTCAAAGACTTGGTCTTGTAAACAATAAAACTGTTATTGAAAATGTTATTTTTGGAAAATTCCATAAAATGAATTTTCTAGATGTGTTTCTATCAAACCCAAATGAAAAAATAATCAAAGAAGCAATGGATATACTCGAATCACTTGAAATGAAAGAAAAAGCAAATGAGCAAGTTAAATTCCTTTCTGGAGGCGAGAGGAAAAGAGTTGCAGTTGCAAGAACCCTTCTTCAAAAACCAAAAATAATCCTTGCAGATGAATTTTTAGGTGAGCTTGATGATGAAACATCAATAAGTGTTGGTTTCAAGATGTTCAATTATGTAAAAAAGAATGGATCAAGCATTATTTTTATAGATCACAATCCAGCAAGAGCCATGGGTGTGTCTGACAAAATTTTTAAAGTTTGCGAAAAGAAGGTTGTCAAACTTGACAAAAAAGAACAAAATGTTGAAGTTGCAAGATGACAGAAAAAAACAAAACTAAACTTAGCCTTGTTGTAGCAGTCTTTATCTTGTTTATATTCTCAAACAATCTAAACCTTGATGCTGGATCAATTATTGACGGAGGCAGGAATTCAAAAGATTTTATTCAAGAAGCTTTGCCTTTGGATATGAATGTTTTTAATGCTCAACCATACCCTGAATGTGAAAAGAAAATTCCATTTTTCTGCAGTATTGCCTGGCTAGGTCTTTCAGAAACATTCCAAATGGCATACATTGCAACAATATTAGGATTCCTTCTTGCAATTCCATTTTCAGTTGTTGCATCTTCTAATTTAAATTTTGGAAAATTTAAATTTGTATCAAGGTCAATGCTTTCATTTATACGTGTTTTACCAAGTTTAGTATGGGCAATTTTCTTTGTTGTTGCTGTTGGCTTGGGGCCACTTGCAGGAGTCCTTGCAATGACCATTTACACTATTGGCTTTCTTGGAAAATTACAATACGAAGCGTTTGAAGGTGTAAGCAATCATCCTATTGAAAGTGCAAAAGCAATTGGAATGAAAAAATGGCAAATAGTTAATCATGTTGTTTTTCCAGAATCAGCAAACAATCTCATGTCACAACTTCTATTCATGCTTGAATACAACATGAGGCATGGTGCAATTATCGGACTGGTTGGAGCTGGAGGGATCGGATATTATCTAAATCTATATTTAAAACTCGGTATTTACGACAGGGTTATGTCGATACTAATGATTATGTTTGTGAGCGTTATGCTTATTGACTCAATCAGCAACGCTTTAAGAAAAAAATATTTCAACGAAACAAATAAAAGTTAAGAACTATATGAGGAATTTATCTAACTTTTTTTTAATAACAATCTGACAATATGGTTGATTTTTGTTCAATTCATAATAATTCTGGTGATAATCTTCAGCTTTGTAAAAATCACTTAAAGGCTCTATCGTTGTAACAATTGGATCACTAAAAACCTTTTTTTCTTCAAGAGATTCAATGAATTTTTCAGAAATCTTCTTTTGGTCTTCGCTTGCATAAAATATTACAGATCGATACTGCGTTCCAACATCTGCTCCCTGGCGATTTAGTGTCGTTGGGTCATGCGTCTCAAAAAAAATTCTCAAAAGATCTTGAAACGAGATTTCTTTTGAATCGAAAGACACTTTGCACACTTCAGCATGGCTAGTTGAACCTGAGCAAACAGCCTTATAGTTAGCATTCTCTGAAGAGTCGCCAGAATAACCCGAAACAACACTTTTTACTCCCTGAACTTTTAAAAAAATAGCTTCCACACACCAGAAACAACCTGCACCGAAAACAGCAGATTCAAGCTTGTTTTGATCCATCACCAATACCTGCTTTGATATTTGTTATAGAAATCAAACGTATTCCTCAACCCTTCATCGATAGCCAGAGATGGTTTCCAATCAAGCAATTTTCTAGAATGTGAATCATCTGATATAAAGTCACCCACTTCTATTGATTTTCTATCTTCAGGCCATTCCACACTTACAACTTTGCTTAAACCAACTATGTTCACAATTTTTTCAGACATTTCAGCAAATGATATTCTTTCTGCCGCTCCTAAATTCAATATTTCACCATTAACTTTCAAAGGGTCGATACTACACAATTTAGTGAAAGCGTTGGTTATGTCACCTATCCATGCATATTCGCGCAATTGCTCACCCTTACCATAAACAGTTAAATCTTTACCATCCATTGCAAGTCTTAAAAACCAATTTAATATACCCCATTTTGAATGTTTCATTTGATGCCTTGGGCCATAAGCATTAGTAAACCTAACAGAGCAAGCATTTATGTTATTTGTTCTTGAAAGAACCAATGAATACTGTTCGCCGGCTGTTTTATTCACTCCATATATATCTGTTGGATGCAAAGCTGTATCTTTTGTTGCTGGAGGGTTAAGGACCTTGCCATACTGTCCTCTTGTACCACCATAAATAAATAACGATCCAGGACAATTGTCCTTAAAGGAGTAAAGAAGCCTTAAGGTCCCCAGTGCGTTATGGTTAAAATCATTCTCAGGATCAATCATTGAATCAATATGGCTAACATGGCCAGCCAAATGCACAACCACATCCTGATCTTTTAATAAAGATTGGTATTTTTCAGGCTTGCGAATATCAGCTTTTAAAAATTCACCTTTGAATCCATCTAAGTTAAAAAGATTTGCTCCTGAACCCTCTATCAAACCGTCAATCACACTTACACTAAAACCTTTTGATTCAAGATCTAAAGCAAGATTGCTTCCTACAAACCCAGCTCCACCAGTAACAAGAACCTTTCTTGACATTTAATCAGGAACCTCAAGAACAGACCTGTCTCCAAGAACTACATTTAACCTTGTATCAATATTTCCCTTTACAGTACATCCTTCACCTATCAAACAATTTGACATAGGGTACGAAACTGCAGAAAGAATACAGTTATCCATAATTATTGAATTTCCAATATCAACTGTGTTTATACGACAATTTTTGCCAATGCTTGTCCCAGCACTAATATTGGAATTTTTAACTATTGAATTTTTTCCTATGTAGACAGGTCCTTCAATATATGAATTTTCAATCTTAGCTCCCTTTTCGACAATAACTTTTCCAGTAATTCGACCACCAGAAACAACACCATCGACTTTTGTTTGAACATCTTCCAATAACAATTTATTTGCCTCTATTAAATCTTCAGGCAATCCAGTGTCCTTCCACCAACCATCAACTCTCATATGGTGAACTTTTACAGAATCATCAATAAGACCTTGGATAGCATCAGTTATCTCATACTCACCCCTGTTGGAAGGTTTTAAATTTTCGATTATTTTATGAATTTTATTATTGAAAAAATATATACCAACAAGTGCAAGGTCAGAAGGTGGATTTTTTGGTTTTTCAATCATGCCAACAAGTTTTTCACCTTCAAAAATAGCAACACCAAACTGCTGTGGCTTGTCAACCTTTGAAAGAAGAACCATTGATTCCATGTTTTTAGAATGAAATTCATCTGCGTATTTCTTAATACCGCCCTTTAAAACATTATCCCCTAAAAACAAAAGGAAAGGATCATCCCCAAGCAACGGCCTTGCTGTTGCAACAGCATGGGCAAGACCCAAAGGCTGATCTTGAACAACGTATTCTAGATTCATGGAACCCCAAGAAGATCCACAAGATTCTCTTACCAAATCACCTGTTTCTGGAGAGATAAGAATAACAGTTTCTCTTATGCCTGCAACCTCTAAAGAATCCAATATGTGATGAAGTATAGGGGCTCCCACGATAGGAAGCAATTGTTTAGCTCTAGTGTGGGTTAAAGGCCTTAGCCTGGTCCCACTACCTCCAGATAGAATCAACCCTTTCATAACAGGTTTTAAGAAAAGATCGTATTGTTAAGGCTTTCCAAATGTTTCAAATAATTCAACAAGTTCATCTTCTTCTTCATAGTCAAAATAGCTATTTATACCAACTGCAAACCCAAAAGTAAACATTGTTTCATCAGTTCTGAAAGCATCATTATCACAACCTGTCAAATTAACAGTACAGCCATAACTTTCTAAAGTTGTTGCACCAAGGCTTATCCATAAAGGATTATCGGGGCTTGTTTGCCACCATAACGCAACACTTTGTCCAGGTTCCTTAGTAACAAATGCTGAAGATGCAAACTCATAATGCATTTTTAGCCTAGGGGAAAACCAAAGGCTGAAATTTCCAAAAACTGAAGCCTCTGTAGCATCAAACTCATCAGCACCAATACTGACACCTAAATTAAAATCACCTCTAGAGTAAGGGGATTGAGCAACAAGGAAACCACCCCATTCTTCAAAATTCCCATGAGAAGCTGTCCAACCCATGGTTCCACCCATAGAGATTCTCCCAAAAAATGAATCTGGATTGTTACGTAATGATTTCTTGATCGTGAACTGATGCCAATCATATCCATGAACATTCGAAGTGCTCCAACCACCTTCAAGGCCTTCACCCATCCACCAAGAGATGCCTCCTAAATGTAAAACGTCTGAATTAGCATCAGACATATTCGATGTACCCCATCTAGAAAGATAAAAAAAGTCTGCCTCCGGTTCAGAAACCTGAGAAAAACCAATCCTGATTTCATTTTTATTAGGCATTTCTGCTGTAGGCGTTAAAAAATAACCTGAAGAACCATTGTTCCCAGCATAATGACTAGGTAAAGCAAATAAATTGCTACTAAAAATCAAACCACAAAGTATAAATAATATTTTTTTCATAATTACTACCCTCCAACAACCCTTGAATTATAAAGGTTTAGATGGCTAGATAAAACACTTAACACCAATCCTACTAAACATCCGAGCGATATCCAACCTGAACCACCTTGAGATAAAGGTATTAATGGAAAGCCGGTCGTTGGAATCAGCTCCAAAGCAACACCTATGTTAAAACAACAATGGAAAATCATATAACCTGCAAAGCCTATAAGCAGCTGTTTGGCTGCTCCAGCCGGAATTCTTTCCGAAAGATTCAAAGCCCCAAATGAAGCCCAGGAATATAAGCCAACAATTAAGGAAACTAGAAAAAGTCCTCCAGTTCTAAAAAAAACAGCAAAAACAAGGTCATTTTGACGTTCTGGCAACCAATGTACCTCCTGTTTAACAGATTCAGAAAAACCAGAACCCCATAATCCACCTTTAGCCATTTGAATATGTGCTGCTTCAATCTGCCAACGATCATCCGATGAAGCTTCAGAACCAGCAAAAAAAGTCTCGATCCTTTTAACCTGGTGAGGTTTCACGAAGGGAATGCTTTCGTAAACAGGAATTAAACTTTTGCCACCTATAAAAAAAATCAGGATTGCAATAATGGGCAAGCCTGTACTGAAAAATTTATTAACCTTTGAGCAAAAAATTTGAATCCATGTGATTCCAGCCATAACTATCAAGGTTCCCATTTCTGGTTGTAATGCAATCAAAATAAATACCAATGCATTCACCAAGATGCAAAAAACAAATCCATTTAATGGTCCTAACCCAACACCTTTTCTTCCTCCTAAAATAACTGAATTTACTACAATCAATCCAACTTTAGCTAATTCGGAAGGCTGAAGCGTAAAAGGACCTATTTGGATCCATGAATTAATACCTCTTATCTCTGGTAAAAACAAAACTAAAATCAAAAGAAAAAAACAAATAATTGTACTTATTATCGATATATTCCAGGCATTATTAACTTTCTGCCTAGAAAAAAAATAACCTGCAAGATATGCAACTGTCATCAATGAAACAATTTTTATAGAATCACTAGATGAATTACTTAGATAAAGCTGAATGAAAACACCTAAAAAAGAAAGAATGAAAACTGGATAAATAAAACTTGGAATTCTCAACATTAGGCAACGGCATCAATTAAAGCTCTATAGCTATCGGCATTCAAACTTGCACCACCAATTAAAAATCCGCTAATTAAACCTGAATTTAAGTAATTAGATACATTGTGACTATTGACAGAGCCTCCGTAAAGAACATCAATGTCCCTTTTACAAAAATCCTTACATAGCAATGATGCCTCATCAGCATCTTTGGAACCTGCGGGCATGCCACTGCCAATTGCCCATACTGGCTCATACGCTATTGTCAAATTCTCATCAGAAAGAAAATCTCCAAGATAAGAAATTTGTTTTTTTAACACCTCGCCTGTTAAGCCTTTTTCTTTGTCTTCAATCGTTTCACCAACACAATAAACAGTTTTTATCCCTAGACTCAATGCAGTTTCAACCTTTTTTTTCAAAAATTCTGAACCTTCTTTGAACACATGTCTTCTTTCACTATGACCAACTAAAAGCCAATTGACATTTATTTTTGGAAAATCAAAAATAGAAACCTCACCGGTTAAGGCTCCTGACTTTTCAGGATTACCATTTTGTGCACCAATTTCAACCCCTAATAAATTATTTTGCGCTGAACTGAGGCAAAGAAAAGTTGGAAAAATAACAGTTTTTACATTATCTGGTATAGACCCATAGGATTTAAGTTTTTCAAAAAAAGCTAAAGATGAATCAGGATCATGGTTCATCTTCCAGTTACCTGCAATTATTGTCATAAATTTAAAACCTCCAAACCAGGTAATTTTTTACCTGAAAGATAATATAAAGTGGCTCCTCCAGCTAGAGATTCAAAATAAAAACTGCCTTCCATTCTTGCCATCTTGACAGATGCTAAAGTCTCACCACCGCCTATGTAAACCTTTGCTGAATGGTTTCCCAATATCATAGCTAAAGTTTCAGTGCCTTTGCTAGCGCCTTCCATTTCAAAAGCACCAAAAGCACCATTCCAAAAGAATGTATTAACAGAATCTAAATCTTTAAATGAGTCTGATATTGAAGAAGGGCTCGCATCCAAAATATTATCTTCAGGAAGAACTTTTTTAAAATCCTTTTCTTTAAAAATATTTTGATTTTTGACAACAACTTTTTGCGGCAAGATTAACCTTGGAGAATTCTCACTTTGACACCATTCAAAAAAACTTTTTGCCCAGTCTAAATTATCAGGGTCATGCAAGCTAGAACCTATCTCATAACCTAAAGCCTTATAAAAAGTGTTTGCAATACCTCCACCCAACACAAAACCTTGAACTTTATCCTTTAAGGAGGATATTAATGGTATTTTTGTTTTTAATTTTGCACCTCCCATAACAACCCAAAAAGGATTTTTAGGGTTATGTGTCAAAGCATGAAGGTTTTGTGTTTCATGCAATATTGACGGTCCTGCAAAAGAAGGCAAATGTTGTGCAATACCAAAAACTGATCCATGTGCTCTATGGCAAACTGAAAAAGCATCATTCACAAAACAGTCTCCAATACTGGAAATTTTTTTAATAAAATCTTCACTACAGTTCTGTTCTCCTGCATCAAACCTAACATTCTCTAAAAAAACAACAGAATGTTTCAATTGTTTTTTTATTGATTTTCTATCAATATTTCCAAGATACAAAAAACAAGGAAGATTAGAATTTTGTGAAAAACTTTCAACAACTGGCTTAAGGCTTAAGCTTGAAACTTTTTTACCATTTGGTTTACCTAAATGGCTAATAACAATAATTTTTGCACCAGCTTCATATAGATTTCTAACAGTTTCTACAGAGTTTAAAATCCTTGAATCATCAAGGATTTTAGAACCAGATATAGGAACATTTAAGTCAAGTCTTAAGAGTACATTTTTGGACTTAAAATGTTTATACCATTTTTGATCAATCACTCATTTGCCGCCATATATTCTGCTAAATCAACAACCCTTGTTGCGTAACCAGTTTCATTGTCATACCATGAAAGAACCTTGATCAAAGAACCCATAACATAAGTTGAAGCAGCATCAAGTATTGAAGATCTTTTATCACCTTCAAAATCCTTTGAAACTAATGGGATATCTTCATATCCTAAAATTCCGTTAAGCTCACCCTTGCTAGCTTTTTTAAATTTCTCATTTACAGACTCAACATTATCGGCAGGGTTTTTAACCTTGACAGTCAAGTCAACAAGCGAAACTGTTGGTGTGGGAACCCTGATAGCCATACCGTTCAGCTTGCCTTTTATTTCTGGTAAAACAACACCTATCGCTTTAGCTGCGCCAGTGCTTGTTGGAACAGTGTTCAAGGCAGCAGATCTAGCTCTTCTTAAATCTTTGTTTGGGCCATCAATAAGATTTTGTCCAGCGGTATAGGCATGAATAGTTGTCATTAAACCTTCATCAATACCATAATTATCATTCAAAACTTTAGCAATAGGTGCTAAACAATTTGTAGTACACGAAGCATTGCTGACAATCACATCTTTTGAAGCGTTGAAATCTTTATGGTTTACACCCATCACAAAAGTACCATCTATATCACCTTTTCCAGGTGCTGAAATAATTACCCTTCTTGCTCCTGCACGAATATGAGATAAACCAAGTTCTTTTGTTCTAAATATACCTGTTGATTCAACAACATAATCAACCCCAATGTCACCCCAAGGTAAATCTTCAGGATTACGTGAATTAAAGATAGGGATTTCCTGATCGTCAACATAAAGACTAGAGCCTTTTGCCCTTACGTTACAAGGCAACTTTCCATAAACTGAATCATACTTTAAAAGATGCGCTAAAGATTCAACAGGCATTAAATCATTAATGCCCACTACCTCAACATTCTTTCGTCCGAATGCGGACCTAAAAACAAGTCGCCCTATCCTACCGAACCCATTAATTGCAAGTTTAATTTTCATTTTTTCTTCCTCCATTTTTTAGCAATCTCATATATACATTTTCCCAATTTATCAGAATCATGATGAGCAAATTTTTTCTCATTTGTAAATTTTTTTACTATTGGTTTAACACCAGAAGCAAGCAAATTTATTAAATCGTATTTTAAAGGCGCAACGCCTCTTTCAGCATATCTTTTCTTTTGCTTTTCAGACACCTCTTTATTTAAAATTATGTAATCCAATTTACCAACTTTAGAAATTATCTCAAACATATGATCTTCAACAGACATATCATTTGTTTCTCCGTTTTGAGTCATCATATTTGAAATATAAATTTTGCATGCTTTGGATTTTTTAATCTCCTTTGAAAGATCCTCAATCAATAAATTTGCAATTACCGAAGTGAATAAACTTCCAGGACCAAAAATTATCAAATCAGATTCCCTGATAGCTTTTACTGCTTCCGGTGTGGGCTTTACATTTTTTTCTTTCAACCTCAAATTAAAAATTCTTCCTTCTGATTCAGGAAGATTGGCTTCTCCCTCAATAACCTTTCCGTTTTCTTTTTCTCCAATTAAAGTCAAAGGAATGTTAGCAGCAGGTATAACAGAACCCATCAGATTGAATGCTTTACCGATATCACCTATACCTTTTGCTAAATCTTTTTCTTGTTCGGAAAGAGCAAAAAGGATTAAATTCCCCAATGAATGACCTTTAATTTTTCCTTTCTTAAACCTGTATTGAAAAAACCTCTCCATGAAAGATTCATTTTCAGCCAGTGCAACTAAACAATTTCTAATATCTCCTTGTGGTATGGATCCAAATTCGTCTCTAAGCATACCGCTTGAGCCACCAGAGTCAGCTACAGTCACAATTGCGTTGATATTTGTTGTCCATTTTTTTAAACCTCTAAGAAGGGTTGAAAGCCCATGTCCTCCACCTATAACAGTGACCGACATCCTGTGGGAAAGAACCTGATCCACAAAAACTTTACCCGCTAACTGTCCCTTTTTTAAGTCTCTACTTACTGACTTGATTAATATTTGATTAATTCTATAAATACCTAAAATAAAAATAAAAAAACCACTGATTAGGAAAAAATTAGTAAAGAAAGCTTCCTCAGTCAAAAAACTTATTATGCTAAACGCAATACTTTCATCTATGCTTGAGACTAAAAAACCATGAAAACCAAGGCTGAATACAACAAGTCCAAATAATGCCAACCATGTCCACCTCTTGATATTCATACCTGGAAAAAACCAAGCCAAATACTTTTTCAAAAAATCCCTCAAGATATCTTTACCCCATTTCTTTTAAGCTGTTCAATAAAATTATAATAACCTCTCTTTAAATGCCCTTTGTCAAATATAGTGCATTTTTTCCCTTCTGATAATGCAGCGACAATCAAAGCTGCCGCACATCGCAAATCTGTCGAATTCAATTCAGCGCTATTTAAATTTTCCACACCTTCGATAATGCACTCTTGATTTTTTATTATCACATTAGCTCCCATTTTTCGCAATTGCTTCAAATGCAAAAACCTTTTTTCAAAAACCGTTTCAACAATCCTGCTTACACCTGTAGCTTTGCATAAAACTGCGCTAACCAAAGGTTGCAAATCAGTAGGAAAAGCTGGATGTGGTCCAGTTTGAAAATTAATTGCCTTTATTGACTTTGGTGATTTTATAAATATATCATTTTTATCTCTTGTTACCTTTGCTCCCATTGATTGAATAAGAGCTGTAAAGGACTCCAGATCGTCAAAAGGATAATTACGTATTTTTCCAGAACCTCTACTTGACAAAAGACAACATGCAAAAGTTCCAGCAACAATCCTGTCTGAAGGTATTTTTATCCTTGCGCCAGAAAGAGAATCATGTTCAACATACAAAGAAGAGCTTCCTATACCTTTAATCTTTGCTCCATATTTTTTTAAAGCCTTGCATAAAGAAATGATTTCAGGTTCTCTTGCAGCATTATGAATAGTTACATTATTATGAAAAAACATAGAAGCCATAAGTATGTTTTCTGTTGCTCCAACACTAACCCCTACCATATTTACTATTTTTTCATGCTGTTTATCTTTCCTTTTATCGTAAAAAACCTCGATTAAACCATCCTTATGATACTTGCACTGAAAGCCTAAAGATTCAAAACCAGCTAAATGAAAATCTATAGGTCTTTTTCCTATCTTGCATCCTCCAGGAAGATACACTTTCGCTTTACCAAACCTAGCTAAAAGTGCTCCTAAAAATAAAACACTTGCACGCATTTTTTTACTTGAATTAAAATCTATTGAATAGCTATTGATAGATCTTGTGTCAACATTGATGCCACCATTCTCCCATGAACATTTAGCACCTAACTTTTCCAAAATGCCTACAGCAACATCAACATCGGATATCTTTACAACAGGATAAAGCCTGCATTTATCATTTGCAATTATTGTGGAAGCGAGAATAGGCAATACCGCATTCTTTGAAGGCTGCACATCAAAATCACCCTTTAAAGGTTTTCCGCCTTTGACTTCAATCTTATTTAACGACGTTTAAAAATTCTCCCTTAACAACATCCAGCCTGGCTTTAGCCCTTTTCAAAGACTCTTCGGCTCTTTTTTTATTGGAGTCTCTTTCCAACAGCCTGGCTTTAGCCCTTTTCAAAGACTCTTCGGCTCTTTTCATATCAATTTTACTTTTTTCCTCAGAAGCATCCGTCAATAAAAGAATTTCGTTATCTTTAACTTCGGCAAAACCATTTGAAACAAACCTGACCTCTTCTTTATTTTTGTTTTTTACCCATAACGCACCAGGCATAATTAAACCTGTCATGGATTGATGATTGTTTTTAATGCCTATATAACCTTTTTTAAAAGGCATTATCAAAGAGTCAACCTCTGAATCCAAGAGCTTGCCCCTAGGTGATAGTATCGTTAATCTCAAAGATTTTCCGCCTTCTTAACAGCGCTATCAAAATCACCAACCATATAAAAAGCATCTTCAGGTAAATGATCACCTTCTCCATTTAATATTTTTTCAAAAGATTCAACGGATTTTTGCTTTTCAACATATATGCCAGGGTTTCCAGTAAACACCTCAGCAGTAAAGAAAGGTTGGCTTAAAAATCTCTGAACTTTTCTTGCTCTGTTAACAGCAAGCTTGTCCTCTTCAGAAAGCTCTTCCATTCCCAGGATAGCAATAATGTCTTGAAGCTCTTTGTATTTTTGCAACAAAGAAAGAACATTTCGAGCCACGCCATAATGATGTTCACCAACAAATCTTGGATCCAACATTCTGCTACTAGATATCAAAGGGTTAACAGCTGGATAAATTCCCAATTCTGCCAAAGCTCTGTCTAATGATGTTGTTGCATCTAAATGCGCAAAAGTGGTTGCTGGAGCAGGATCTGTATAATCATCGGCAGGAACATATACAGCTTGAACAGAAGTAATTGAACCATTCTTTGTTGATGTGATTCTTTCCTGTAAAGCTCCCATGTCTGTTGCTAAAGTCGGCTGATAACCAACCGCTGAAGGCATTCTTCCCAATAAACTTGACACTTCGGAACCGGCTTGAAGAAACCTAAAAATATTATCTACGAAAAACAATATATCTTGACCTCCATCCAGATCTCTAAAACCTTCAGCGAGCGTGACTCCGGTCAAACCAGCTCTAAACCTAACTCCAGGAGGTTCATTCATTTGACCAAAAATCAAAGCAACTTTATCCCTAACGCCAGCCTCTCCTAACTCGTGCCAAAGATCATTTCCCTCTCTTGACCTTTCACCAACACCAGCAAAAACAGAATAGCCTCCATGGTTTTTTCCAACATTGTTAATTAATTCCGTCAACAAAACAGTTTTTCCAACACCAGCACCACCAAAAAGACCTATCTTTCCTCCTTTTGCATAAGGAACTAAAAGATCGATAACCTTAATACCGGTTTCAAAAATCTCACTAACTGTGGATTGGTTTTCATATTCAGGAGCTGCCTGATGTATTGCTCTGCTAACATCTTTGCCAGAATCTAATTTTTCACCACCATCCATAGGGTTACCCAAAACATCCATCATTCTTCCTAAAGTCTGTTTGCCTACAGGTACCCTTATTGGACCACCTGTAAGATGTGCTTCCATCCCTCTCCAAACACCATCTGTTGAACCCATGGCAACACATCTAACCTTATCATCTCCAAGATGTTGCATAACCTCTAAGACCAACTCTCCACCTGATCCAACTAACTCATCGCCTTTTAAAACAATTGCTTCTAGAAGTTCTGGCAAATCGCCTGACTCAATTGCTATATCTATAACAACACCTTGCACCTGTGCAACTTTTGCTTTTTTAGTATCTTTACTCATAAAATTCTCCTTAATTTATAGCCTCAGCTCCTCCAATAATATCTAACAATTCACTGGTAATTGCCTCTTGTCTTAATTTATTAAATAATTTTGTTTTTTGTTTTTCTATATCTTTCGCATTGTCTGTCGCTTGAGTCATTGCAATCATTCTTGCAGCCTGTTCACAAGTCATTGATTCTTGTAATGATCTAAACACTATGCCTTTAACAGCAACAGGGACAAGCATTTTTGCAATAACATCTGGACCGGGCTCGAATATCCATGAATCTACATTTTCCTGCTCAGCGCTTTCTTCAACTCTAAAAGGAAGCAATGTAGAACTGCTGGCTAAATATTTTGATTGATTGATATATTTTGTATAAAGTATCTCAACCTCTCTCCATTCGCCAGAAATATAACCATCTGTAATCCTTCCTAAAATTTCCTTCATGTCTTCATCTGGCAAATCAGAAGATAAATTCTCTACATGATCATCAAGCAATGAAACACCTCTGTAGAGAGCTAAGGATCTTCCTTTTTTCCCTATTGAATAAACCATATAATCATCGGCTTGGAGGTTTAATTCTTTAATCCTGTCTGCCAATAATTTAAGAACATTTGAGTTGTAAGAACCGCATAAACCCTTATCTCCAGTTATCAAAATGAAAAGATGTTTTCCACCTATCGGATCTTTTGAAAGAGGATGATCGATCTCTCCAACTATGTTCATAATTCTTTTAAAAAGACCTTCAAAGGCATCGTGATATTTAGACCCTTCTTTTGTTTTCTGTTCTAATTTACCAAGCCTTACGGAAGCAACCATTTTCATTGCATTTGTTAACTTAGCAGTATTTTTGACAGAACGAATCTGACCTTGTATTTCACGTAACCCAGCCATTACTCTCCTTTCTTAAACACCTTAGCGAATTTTTCACAAACAGATTTCAATCTTTTATCAATTTCATCAGTTAATTTTGCTTCTTTGTTAACTTCATTCATCAAATCAGGATCTTCATGATTAACAAAAGTTAATATTTCAGATTCGTATTGAGAAATGTCATCAACTTCAACTGCATCAAGATAGCCTTTTGTTCCTGCATACAGCACCAAAGCCATTTCACCAATAGACATTGGGTTGTATTGGGGTTGTTTTAAAATCTCAACCATTCTTTGACCCCTGTCTAATCTTGCTTGTGTTCTTTCATCAAGATCACTACCGAATTTAGCAAATGCTTCAATTTCTCTATATTGTGCTAACTCTAATCTCAAACTACCACCTAGCTTTTTAATTATGTTTGTTTGTGCAGCACCACCAACACGACTTACAGAAAGACCAACATTGATAGAAGGTCTTACCCCTGCATTAAACAAATCAGGATAGAGGAAAATTTGACCATCTGTAATCGATATAACATTGGTCGGTATGTATGCCGTCTCGTTACCCTCAAGTGTTTCTATAACAGGAAGACATGTCATAGATCCACCTCCTAATTTATCACTTAATTTAGAAGCTCTTTCAAGAAGCCTACTATGTAAATAAAAAACATCACCAGGGTAAGCTTCTCGACCTGGAGGCCTTCTTAAAAGAAGTGAAATTTCTCTATAAGCATTCGCTTGTTTTGACAAATCATCAATCAACAATAAAGAATGCTTACCGTCAAACATGAAATGTTCCCCCATTGCAGCAGCTGCATATGGAGCCAAAAACTGTAAAGCTGCCGGTGAACTTGCTGGAGAGCTGACAACTGTTGTGTAATCCATAGCACCAGCTTGCTCCAAAGCTTCAACAACCTCCTTAACGGCAGATGCTTTTTGTCCAACCGCAACATAAACACAATAAACATCAGTATTTTTCTGATTAATTATCGCATCAACAAGAATTGCAGTTTTTCCTATCTGCCTATCACCAATAACCAACTCTCTTTGACCCCTTCCTATCGGCACCATCGCATCAACTGCCTTTAATCCTGTTTGCAAGGGTTCATGTACTGCTTTTCTTTCCAAAACCCTAGGGGCAATAATTTCCATAGGACGATTGGAGGCACCTATAATTTCGCCTTTTCCATCAATAGGTCTTCCCAAGGCATCCACTACTCTTCCCAATAAAGCTTCACCAGTTGGTATATCAAGCTGTCTTTGAGATCTTTTAACCGTATTGCCTTCTTTGATGCCTTTGTAATCATCAAGAATGATGACTCCAACAGAACCTTCATTCAAGCTTAAAGCAAGACCTCTTTCTCCTCCTGGTTCAAATTCAACCATCTCTCCTGCTTGAACCTTGTCTAAACCATACACCTCAGCAATACCATCTCTTACCTGTATAACAGTTCCAACGCTTTCAAGCTTTAATGCATCTTTATGATTGTCTAAAGATTTTTTTAAAGCAGATGCAATTTCATCAGTTCTTAATTTACTCATATTTCCTCCTAATTACTTGCGAGTGATTGTTTAATTTTCTTCAATGCACTTTGAACACTCGCGTCAACCATGTATCTTCCCATCCTCAACTTGAATCCCCCAATCAAACCCTTAACAGTTTTTTGTTTCAAAATAACTTTGCAGCCAAGTTTTTTTCCAAGATCTTTTTCAAAATTTGCTAATAATTTATTTGAAATTTCTTGACCTAACTCCAAAACACCTCTTTTAATGCCTTGATGGTCATCAACCAATTCCTCATAATATTCAGCTATCTGACTGAAATAATCAATTTTTCCATTTTTAACAATTATGTTTAAAAACAAATAAAAATCTTTGTCGGTCTTAAGATCCTTACAAATCGAATCTAAAATACCTTGCTTCTCCTTAGAAGAAACTGAAGGATGTTGAAAAACCTTCATCAGATCAGGTTCGTCTATTAACAAAGCTGAAAATGAATTAAACCACTCTTTTGATTCAGTTAACCCTTTTTCAGAATCAGACCAAATTCTCCAAGCGCCTTTAGCATAAGCGGATCCGATAGACAGACCTTCAAGTCTCAAGAGAGCTACTAACCTCCTCCATTAACTTTTCAATCAACTTCTCATCTTCTTTATCCAACTTTGAAGTTAAAAACCTTTCACTTACACCAACAATTAAATCAGCAGCGTCTTTCTTGATTTCCCTTCTAACTCTCTCTCTCATGTCATCAATTTCTTTCTGCATTTTCTTTTTCGTTTCCTCAGATGCAAGTTCAGCTTTTTCTGTCATTTCCGCAACAATAGCCTCACCTTTACTGATCGCTTCAGAAATCTTTTGACTAACCTCTATCTCAAGATTAGACATTTTTTTGTCATAATCTTCTTTCAAAGATTCCATGTCTGCACGATTTTTCTCGGCTAAATCTACATCATGCTTGATCTTTGTTTTTCTTTCTTCAAGAATTTTAGAGATGGGCGAAGCTAAAAATTTAACAAACGCCCACCAAACTAGACCAAAAGCAGCAGCTTCTACAAGAAGCTGCCCTAATTTGGGCGTGATTAATTCCATTGTCTTAAGACAATTTACCCATTAGCATTATGGCCAAAAGAAGACCAAAAATACCTAGAGCCTCAGGGAAAGCCAAAGCAATAATTAACTTTCCTCCAATTGAATCAGAAACCTCAGGCTGTCTAGCCATTCCGTCCCAAGCAGCTGAAATAGCCTTACCTTGACTTATCGCAGCAGCAGCTGCTGGTATAGCAAAAGCAAAAGCAATAGCCATAAAATCAATATTTACACTGTCACCAAAAATCATAATTAACCTCCTAAATTAATGTTTATGATCATGTTCTTCATCATGATGATGAGAACAAAAGCCTGATATATAAACCGATATCAGGGCTGTAAAAACTATTGCCTGTATAACAGAAGCAAGAATATGCAACAAGAGAACAGGCAATTGTAAAGGTAGTGGGATCCAAATCTTTACAGCTATATCTGCAAGTAAAACAACAAAAACGGCAAGAACAACATCTCCACCATATATGTTTCCAAACAATCTCAGTGCAAGGGATATCATTCTTGCAAACTGAGCCACTATTTCCAATGGGAGCAACAAAATAGCACCTATAACCTTAGCTAAACTATCTCCAGGCTCAGGCTCTCCCATCCAATGATCAATAATATGTTTTAAACCAGATTCTTTAAGTCCAATTACCAAACTTGCAATTATGCCAACAACACCAAAAGCCAATGTTGTATTTATATTTGCTGTTGGGGAATGAAATCCTGGGATAATACCCCATAAATTCAAAGAAAGTATAAAAGTGAAATATGCTCCAAGCAAGCCAAAATATTTTGTAGCAACATATTCACCACCAAAACTTGCAAAGAAATTCCTCAGACCATCAACCCAGATTTCAGCAAAAGCCTGTGCCTTCCCTGGTAAAAACTCAATCTTTCTAGTTCCCTTTTTGAACAAAGCAATCAAAATACCACTGACAATAAACGTATTAAAAGCCATGGTCATACTTATCTCACCCATTGGATCTGAACCAGGGCCAGAACATTTCCAAAAAGCTGGCATCCATGGCTGCTCTTCCACATAAGTGTGAACAGTTCCCCCTTTTGGGCCAATACCTTTCCAGTTAAAAATATTTAGCAATTCATATTCTGGATGAGCGCATGCGCTATGATGATGGTCGCCGTGGTGGTCGTCGCCGTGGTGGTCGTCACCGTGGTGGTCGTCGCCGTGGTGGTCGTCGCCGTGGTGGTCGTCGCCGTGGTGGTGATCTTGATCTTCGGGTTTAAATTCAAAAATAGTCATAAAAACAATCGGATTAAAAACTTATATATCTAAGTTGAAAATCATAAATCGATATATTAAAAAATTAACTAAATTAATTCGTTTTTTTAGACTTTTTTACCATTTTCACCAATCCAAAAATAGAACCAATGATAAAAAAAAGAAAAGAGTCCTTTTGAATAATTAAATTTTTATAAAAAATCATCAAAAAAGATGCAAGAAGAAAATGCAAAAATAATATTGTTCTTAAAAGCTTTTGATTGATATTTTTGATATTATTTTTAACAAAAAAACTTATAGGCACCCATGAATAAAAAATCAAAAAACCCAATAAGCCAGAAAATATTTTTGGCCTGTAGAAGTCGAATAATGAATCTTCATTGAGGATTCCAAACAAAAAAAGACTTTCCATGAATCAAGAATTCAATCTTTTATGTA
This sequence comes from bacterium, assembly GCA_002716355.1. Classification (GTDB taxonomy): domain Bacteria; phylum UBP7; class UBA6624; order UBA6624; family UBA6624; genus UBA6624. Next base: position 65,864 of record PBAU01000005.1, read on the forward strand.
CTTTTAAAACTAACCTGCATGCTGCTCCTAATCCAATCAAAAAACCAATCAAAGTTCCCAAAGGCTCAGAATCATTATTCTTATCGTACATTTGACCAAAATACAATCCAATTCCAACAGCAACTGCGATTGACCAACCAAGGCTTGAATCTTCAATTACTTGTGAATACTTACCAGATTTTCTAATTACTGATCTCTCCACCAATTAAGCAAATCCTCTAGAGTTTGATCTAAAGATATTTTTGGTTCCCAAGATGTTTGATTTTTAAATTTACTACAATCTCCAAGCAACAAAGGCACATCACTTGGCCTATCTAAATCCGGGTCTTTTATCACCTCAGGTTTAATGGAGGACAAATCAATCAACTTTTCCAACAATGTAGAAATAGAAATTGCAGTTCCAGTACATATGTTGTAAACTTCGCCTGGCTTACCTTTTTCAACAGATACTTTATATGCGGAAACCACATCTCTTACATCTGTAAAATCTCTTTCAGCATCAAGGTTCCCAACCTTTATAACAGCTGGAGCTCCTCTTTCGATATTTACGATTTGTCGTGCAAATGCACTGGCAACAAATTCCTCACCTCGTCTCGGTCCAGTATGGTTAAAAGCTCTTGTTCTGATAATTTTCATACCATAAGATTGATAATACTGATAACCTAGAAAATCTTGAGCAACCTTACTTACAGCATAAGGAGAAAGTGGTCTTAAAGGGTTATCTTCTTTTATGGGAGTTTCATTTGGGTGAACAAGGCCATACTCTTCTGAAGAACATGCAATCTGTATAGTTGGAGAAAGTGATAAGTCACGAACAGCTTCGAAAAGATTAACCTGTCCGGTAATATTGGTGTTAATAGTGTCTGCAGGTGCTCTCCAAGAGGTTGGAACAAATGATTGAGCAGCAAGATGAAAGATCCAGTCTGGCTTAGCTTCCCTTAAGATTGTTCTCAAGCTTGTTGAATCTTGCAAATCTCCTTCAACAAGATTGATTGAATCCTGAATTGAATTTAAATGATGCAAGGGAGACCTTCGTCTTATGAGTCCAAAAACTTCAACTTGCTCATTTAGCAAAAACTCTGCTAGATGACTCCCTGCAAAACCACTAATACCTGTTATTAAAGCCTTCATTATCTAAATCTTACTCCTATATTCTTAAATTTCAAATCCTTATGATCTGAAGCAATAGCAATTAGTCTATTGTATTTTGATGTTCTTTCCCCTCTTGCAGGTGCACCTGTTTTAATGAATCGAGAACCTGTTCCAACTGCAAGATCTGCAATAAAATCATCTTCAGTTTCACCAGACCTATGGCTTACTGACCAGTCCCAACCTGCCAATCTAACTTTTTTTATCGCATCAATAGTTTCAGTAACTGTACCAACTTGATTCAATTTAACCAACAAAGTGTTGCATAGATTATTCTCTATAGCATGGTTGATTTTTTTTACCTGTGTTACAAGTAAATCATCTCCAACAATATTAATTTTTTTTCCTAATATCTCATTCAACAGCAACCATGCTTCATCGTGTGATTCATCCATTCCATCCTCTATTGAAACTATAGGATACCTGGAAGTCCAATCAGCATAAATATCGACCAAATCCTGAAAAGCAACTGATGAACCCTCCCATTCATAATATTTGTCTTTAAACAATTCTGAACTTGCAACATCTAAAGCCAAGAATACATTCTCACCAAGACTATATCTTGAATTAGAAATTGATTCATCGAGCAAATCCAATGCTGCTAAATTGCTTTTTAAATCAGGAGCAAAACCACCTTCATCACCTAGTGACGTTGACATTTGCTTATTATTTATTGTAGATTTTAATTCATGGTATATTTCAACACCTGCTCTAAGGGAATTCAAGAAATCTCCAGCTAGCCAAGGAACAATCATAAATTCCTGAACATCTAAATTATTATTTGCATGAGCTCCACCATTCAAAACATTCATAGTCGGTATAGGTAAAGATGATTTGGATTCACTTAAACAGGATATCCACTGAAAGAGCTCTTGGTTTTCAATTACAGCGCCAGCTCTACAGATTGCCATAGACAATGGTAATAAACAATTAGCGCCAAGTTTTGATTTTTGAGCTGTACCATCCAATTGAAGAAGAATTTCGTCTACTCTGCCCTGCTCTCTGGGATCAATATTTAAGATTTCAGGAATAATATTGTTGTTAAGATCATTTAAAACATCATCTACACCTTTTCCGCACCAAAAAGAACCTCCGTCCCTACGCTCTAAGGCTTCATGCGCTCCTGTAGATGCTCCAGAAGGAGCATTAGACCCAACAACAATCCCATTATTCAATTTCAGATCCACCCGCACAGAAGGAAAGCCCCTGCTGTCTAAAATCAATCTTGCTTTATAGTTTATTACTTTGTTGACCATTTTATTTTTACACCTCTTGAGATTGCCTCAATTGCTTTTTCTTTGTATATAGGATTTGATGATTTATGTTGTATTAAGGCACTTCGACAATATTGATATGCATAAGTTTCTGGAATCTTTTCAGGAGAAGAAACTTTGGTTCCTTTTGCCCATTCACCCCACATAAAATCAAGAACTTCTTTATTGTTGTCGCACCATCTTTCAATATCAAAATCAGTTACACCAAGGTAAAGATCCATAATATCTTCGTAAGTGATTTTTCTCTGAAAGTGAATCACAATATCTGGCCAAGATAAATTATTTCTATTTAAAAAAGAAACCAACTCACCATTATCTTCAAAATTCAATCCGGCCCAATTAATAGCTGCTGATTCGGAAGCGCTGTAATTGGTTTGAATGTTTCTAAAAAAAGCTTCCCTGAGAGCAAGGTTTTCTAAAAGAAAATATTCAACAAGACTTTGAAATTCCTGATCACTAGCATTATTTTCTTTTAAAAGGATAAAATCTGGCCGCCTGGAAAGTTCTGATTGAGTAAAAGATTGATCATTAATGCTGAATAAATAATCACTTTCCTTGTATGCACAATTAGAAAACAATAGACAAAATGCTATCAGTTTGTAAATCTTCAAAATAAGATTTCTTGTTTAAACTGTACCTGGCAACGCTTCAACTGGCCTATCTTCAGGACTCATTAAAAATTCCTCAACCTCTCCAGACCTCAACACCACAAAGCCTAAAGTGTCTTGAGGGTGGCTGTCACGAATCAAACCAGCTAACTCTAAAGGAGTTGACACAATCTCTTCACTTGTATTTTCCTCACCATTGTAAAGTCGCCTTACTCTTGTCATTCCAAGTATTATGTCACCTCTTGATAGACCTTGTCTTGAAGCAGGGGAGTTAGGGTCAACATCCTGGACCATGACTCCTGATTTTCCTAAATACTCTTCAGGGATATTTGCATAAATTGCTAATGTATCATCCAAAGGCCTCAAACCAAGTCCAACCCAAGGATGAAAAACCTCTTCACCCTGCATCATTTTGTATACAGATTCCCAAACAATATTCGATGGTGTTGCAAAATTCAAATCCAAAACACTTGTTGATAGGTATTGAGGTGTACCTTGATTCTCTTGAACCGAAAAAGACATCAAGCCTATTATTTTTCCTGTTAAGTCTATTAAAGGTCCACCTCTATTGAAAGTAAAATTATGAGCATCAGTCTGAATCATATTGGGCATCAGGTAACCGTTAGGTAAAAAATAATCTCTCAAAGCTGAGACAATGCCTCTTGTTGCTGCTTGCTGATTTGGCAAGGGCCTTCCAACGGCTATAACAGTTTGACCTTGTGTCAATTTATCTGAATCAGCAAAAGAGGCAGCTTCAAATAAGGTATCTGGATTGTCAATCTTCAACAAAGCAACATCATTAAACTTATCAGAACCAACCAAAGATGCAGTGTATCTTTTATTTGCAACAATCACATTAATCCTTAATGCATCTTCCATGTTTTTAGCTGTAGTAACAACAAATCCATCTGGAGAAATAACAACACCAGGAAAACCATTGATCCCCACAGTCCTAGTAAAAGTTCCAGACATACTGATTCCATACCTGTTTTCAACAACCTCTATTGAAGCTAATGATGGATCAATAACCTCAAGAGCTTTAACGGTTGGTAATTGCGAAGTGTCTAAATCAAAAGTGGGAACCTCTTTTGCAAAAAGAGAACCTGCAAAAGAAAAAAACAGAACAAAAAGAACTAAGAGAATTGTAGTTTTATCATTTTTAGAGAAATTTATTTTTTTCATAAAGTTCCCCCTGCAAATTGGCCTTCACCTGGCTGTTCACCTAAAACAACAGGAACATTGAAAACCTGTCCATTTCTTTCAACTGAAAGAATCACTTTAATATTCTTATCTAAACTGCGAATCCAAAACCTTGCCTCAAAAGCATCCTTTGGCATTTTCATTTCGCTTTTTGTGATTTTGCCATCATCATTCATGTCCCAGGCAATTTCAAGAATTTTGTCTCCCTGACGGAGCCCTGCTTTGTAAGAAGGACTTTCTGGATAAACATCAAAAACCTCAAAAGGTGTCTTAACTTGGTTTCTAGCTTGTCTAGCAAATGTGTCTGAAGCCCTGTCCCAAGCTTCTCTTCCTCCAAATGCACCCATGCCACCGCCTAAAGGGTTCCTTCCCTGTATGCCAATTTCATCAGACCACTCAAGAGTCATCCTGTCTATAAACACATAAAGACCTAACCATGGGTATACAACCCGACCATGATCAATCGTGTCAAGCAAGGTTTTTTTTGCATCATTGGAGACTATAGCCATATTTTGACCTTCAAGCATAGAAGATCCTGCAAAATTAACACCTACCTGAAAACCATTCTCATCAAATAAAGGCCCCCCTGAGTTACCACCATTGATAGTTGCATCAGTATCAAAAGTATGTGAAAGCTCTGTACCGTAATCCCAAACAGTTGATGTACCACCTATTGCTCCATTTCCACCCAACATACGATTAACCAATTGTGGAGAAAGAACTCTATCTCTAACCGAACCAGCTGTTACTGTGTTTTTAAGCAAAAAATCTTTGTACATTGTGAAATTAGAACTATCTCCAGGGTTTCCTATTGCATAAACCTGCTCCCCTGCAACCACTTCATCAGAATCCCCAAATTTCACATAAGGAAAGACCTTACCCTCTTCTCCTGGCTCAGGAACAATCTGAAGAATAGCTATATCAATCTTGCAATTGTTAAACAAAAGTTTTGCATCCTCTACAGAGCCATCATTCAACCTTATAAAAGCCCATCTTTGTTTACCCCAGCCCATAACGTGACAATTTGTAACAATATGACCTTCAGGAGTAACAATTGAACCTGAACCTCCGCCTAAGACGAAACCGGATTTATCTCCAGCGTAATCGCCGCCACCAGCTGTAACAGTTACAGTTGACTGAACACTTGTGTTGACATTTTCAACCCACTTGGGATCGTCCTCGCCAAAAACAAATGCAAAAAATGCAACTGCGAACAAAACAAACAAACTATTCTTAAAATTCATAACATAACCTCTTTAAAAAAATTTCTTTTCGTCAAAATCTATAATTCGTCTGACGACCTTAAAATCAAAATCTAAGAAAGTGCCGTTTCTGTAGATAGTAACAGTATGCCCTTTCATAGAAAAATTATCTTTATCTATCCAAGATCCAAAAATTGACCAAAAATCATCATGCACAGCTAAAGATTTACCATCTAATGCCGTAATAATATCACCTGTCCTCAATCCAGTTCTCCAACCAGAACCAGTTTCAGCAAGCCCTGGTATATAAAGACCTTCGCCAAGATAACCTGTTTTTAATCTAATTTCTTCAGGTATAGCCACAGGATCCAAACCCCAATCGACATGTAAATATCTTCCGCTTTCTATAAGTTCAGGCAGTACGATGTTGATGATATCTACAGGAAGAGCAAAGTTCAAAAATAAATTTTCACTATTTCTTTGCTTCAATGTGGGCATTCCAATCACCTCACCCCTTAAAGAAAGCAAGGCTCCCCCTTGTTGTCCCCCATTCAAAGCTGCATCAAATTGAAAAAATGTAGATAATCCACCACCCAGCTTGTTACCGGATAAAGTCGTAGCAGAAACAATTCCTTTTGAAGTATTGCAACAAATACCTTCAGGGTTTGGAGACATAACCATTAAAGATTCACCAACAGAATAAGAATTTTGAGATAATTTCAAAGATGGAATATGAGGTCTCTTGATCTTAAGTTCCAAAACTGCCAAATCTGTAGGCACATCGTAACCAATTACTTTAGCCTCTACTGACCTCCCATCATTAAAAAGAATTCCAACATGTTTAGCGTCTCTTACATTTGAAGCTGTTGTCAATATGAGACCTTCTTCAGAGTCATAAACAAAACCGCTACCTATTTCAGTTTGGCTGACATCACCATAAACCGAAGTAGACATTTTTGATTTAACAACTTTTATCCCTACGATACTATTTCTTGAATTTCTATAAATTTCCTCAAATCTACCTCTTTCAAAATCACCTAAATCAACATCTGAAAAAGATATAACGAATAAACAAAATAATATTTTTAAAATTTTCATAAAATTCTCCCTGGACCTCCTGGTGGAATTATTGGTGGGATACCAGGATGGCCACCACCCGGCAAACCTGGATCAATAGGATCTCTTGAATCATCTTCCTCTTCAGCATGATCGTCTTCATCATCATCTAAGCCAAAACCAACAAACTCACATACCTCAGTAGCATCTCTTGGGCCAATAATTTCAAGCCTATTTACAACATCTCTAATTTCAGGGACTAAACTTGCCAATCTTTCCGCTTCTCTCTTTTGTCCGATAGTTTCTATAGTTCCTTCAAGTATCGCAACTCTATTTTCAACTCGTGGTTTTATCACTCCATGATTACCGTTATCCTTATCGTTAAGTTGTAATTGCAAGCAAACATCAGATGAAAGCTGTACCAACAAAGCGGCTTCAAGAGTTTTATCAATAGCTTCTTTTGTTTTTTCTAATGGAGCAATTTTTGTTTGTTCTGCAACAGTTTTACCAACCCCCAAGTTCAACAAACAAGCTTGAAGAGAAAGCAAAGAAAAAATCAATATAAAAAACTTCATATCCCGCAACCTAAAGATTATAAATTAATTCTTATATAAAATTCTATGAATTTTAGGATATTAGCTAACCAATGAGTAATCTAAAACAATAGCTTGCTCATATGCAGGCATAATCATTTCTGTTGAAAAGCCATAAATAATACCTCCAACGAACAAAACCCACATAAATCTAGAAAAGATAATAGCGGTATATGCTTGAGAATTAGACAATCTGTAAAGTTGACCAAAACCTAAAACAGCAACTCTAAAAAGCATAAATGCAGCAAAACCAATCAGTGTGATCCCAATATACAAAGAAAAGCCTTGAGTGAAGAAAGCCAATAAGCAGCCTAAACCAAGAATACAGCTATAAGGGGTTAACAAGCTGGAAGCAAAAAATGTTGTACCAAACTTTAAATCACTCTTAACAATTAATGAACCAAGATAGTTTGCTAACGCATTTACAAACCACAAACCAATAACTATAGCAGGAAACCATTGTATAAACATGTCTATATGCTGTCTAAAGAAATTAATTAAATTTTGGGCCAAACCAGCTAATACGATGTAACCTTTTTCAGGATCATTTTCAACATTAGAAAAAACTGAAAACTTCATTACCTCCAAGTATGCATAAACAACATTCCCATTAATCCAAGATAAAAGCATTCCTTTCAAGGATGAGGTGAATCCAACAAAAAGAAAAGAGGAGCATAAAACCAGTGCAAAAGGATAAAAGAATGTTTCCCCTTTACCAAAATCTGCAAACAATTCTCCTGGCTCGTCAAAAGACCTCATAAAATCATCTACACCTTTTTTGCCTAAAGTTAAAAGCAAAACAATACCTATAAAAAAGAAAGTTAATGCTGTTGCAGATCTTTCTGTTAAGACAATAGGCCCTAAATTAAAAATTACAGGATAAACAGAAACAAAAAACAGATTTTCAAATTCTTCAATCTGCTTTCCGTTCAATAAAGAAACATCTGTCATCCATAATCTATGCAAAGTGGAAGACTCTTGGCTATAGACAATCCACCAAGCTCCAGATTTTTGGTTTTGATCTGTGTAGTCAAGCCTGACTATATAGTGACTATCAGAATAAACTGTTTTTGAATCAACCTCAAAGCCAAGGTTCTCCTGCAGGTGTCTCTCTAACAGTCTCGCTTTAAGAACTGTAGTGGAAACCTGCCCTGATGAAACACCTAGAGGTGTGGATCTTACATCTAAAACTTTTTGTGAACCAGAATTACAAATAAACCGATCACCAACTTCTTCAATCTTAAGCCAGCCATTTTTAAATTTTTTACCTGAAGAATACTCTGTATCAGGAACAACAACTTCCCAAGAATCCTCCTGAGTGGAATTACACGTCCAAGATGAAGGTAAATTAAGTCTTATACCGGTTGACTCATCAACAGTTTTTGCATCCAATAAAAATGAAAAACTGGAAGAAGCAACAAGGCAAAAAAATATTATTATTTTTTTAAGCATAGTTAGATTTTATTTTAAATAAGGCGGGGGTGAACAATTTCACCCCCATTTCCTTAAATTAAAATCCGCCCATTCCAGGCATTCCTCCACCAGGAGGAGGTCCACCCATTGGTTGCTCTTTCTCTTCCGGAAGATCTGTAACCATAACTTCAGTAGTTAAAACCATTGATGCAATACTAGCAGCATTTCTCAAAGCGCTTCTTGTAACAACAAGAGGATCTATAACTCCAACTTTAAGCAAATCACAGTATTCTCCAGTTAATGCATTAAATCCATGTGAACCTTTTTGTTCTTGAACTTTTTCAACAACTACAGAACCTTCATAACCAGCATTTTCAGCAACTCTTCTCATTGGTTCTGTTAAAGCATTCCTAACAACATTTATACCCCAGTTTATAGAAACATCCTCATCATTCAATTTTTTAATTTTATCAACACATCTAAGCAAAGTGACACCACCACCAGGAACAACACCTTCTTCAACAGCGGCTCTTGTAGCTGATAAAGCATCTTCAAATCTATGTTTCTTTTCTTTCATTTCTACTTCTGTTGGGGCACCTACTTTTATTTCAGCAACACCACCAGCTAACTTTGCTAATCTTTCTTGAAGCTTTTCTCTTTCCCAGTCACTATCAGTGCCATCAATTTCAGATCTTATTTGCTCTATCCTCCCCAAAACTGCAGGAGAACCTGAGTTTGAGCTAACTATTGTTGTATTATTTTTATCAATTATGACCTTCTGGGCAACCCCCATTTGATCTACATCAACATTTTCAAGTTTCATTCCAAGATCTTTACTAATAAATTCACCACCGGTCAAAATAGCTATGTCTTGCATCATTGCTTTTCTTCTGTCACCATAACCAGGAGCTTTAACCGCGCATACGTTTAAAGTGCCACGAAGCTTGTTTAAAACAAGTGTTGACAAAACATCATTTTCAACCTCTTCAGAAATAATCAAAAAAGGTCTACCGTCTTGAGCAACTTTTTCAAGTATTGGTAAAAATTCTTGTGCGTTGCTAATTTTTGATTCATATATAAGAATCAAAACACCCCTGTCATCACCACCTATCTCACATTTTTGCATTTCTTTATCGTTTGCAAAATAAGGACTCTGGAAACCTCTATCAAACTGCATTCCTTCAACAAAATCAGGACCAGTAGTTAAACCTGTCTTAGATTCCTCAATCGTAATCACTCCATCATTTCCAACTTTTTCTATTGCTTCAGCTATCAATCTACCAATCTCTGAATCATTGTTTCCGGATATTGTTGCAACACGCTCAATATCCTGTCTACCTTTAATTGGTTTTGCTGTTTTTTGCAAATTTTCAACAACAGCATCAACAGCAGATTGAATGCCTCTTTTTAAAAGCATTGGATTAGCTCCAGCAGCTACAGCTTTTAAGCCCTCTTGAACCATTTTTTCAGTCAGAATAATAGCAGTGGTTGTTCCATCTCCAGCAGCATCATTCGTTTTACTTGCTGCTTCTTTTGCAACCTGTGCTCCCATATTCTCAAAAGGATCTGGAAGTTCTATTTCCTTTGCAATAGTTATTCCATCATTTGTAACAACAGGAGAGCCAAATTTTTTATCAAGAATAACATTTCTGCCTCTTGGACCAAGCGTTTCACCAACTGCCTTAGCAACTTTTTCAACGCCTCCTAAAAACTTTTCCCTTGCTTCAGTATTAAAAATCAATTGTTTTGCCATAATATTAAACCTCTTTATTTATATTTATTTTATTTGTGCAAGAATATCATCTTCTCTAAGAATTAAATATTCTTCTCCCTCATGCGACAGCTCGTTTCCTCCATATTTTGAAAAAACAACAGTATCACCAACTTTTAAATTCATTGGTTGAACAAGCATTTGTCCATTAAGGTTTGCTTCCTTTTTCCCAGGGCCAACAGCTACAACTGTACCCTTCTGTGGTCTTTCTTTTGCTGAATCAGCAATAACAATACCACTTGGACTAGAAGACTCAGCATCTAGCCTCTTTACTATTACACGATCGCCCAATGGCGCCAACTTCATTACTTAAAACCTCCTAAATAAATAAAATCAAACTGCTATTATAAATTAAAAACTAATCCAAAGGACATGGCCTGATTGTTTCAATTGATTCAAAAACATCAGAAGAAACATCATTTTTTGGCATGCCTTCTATCTCAAAACCACATTTTGTCAATTTTCCAGTGACCCATACAGGATCAAAATCACCAACTCTATTCGTTGTCAATTTTTTTGTATAGCCAGTTTTTAAATGAGTTACGTATATTTCATGTCTCAAATATCTATCTTGAGCAGAATACACAACCCATTCTCCATCTGGAGACCAGTCGCCGCTATGGTCAACACCCACAGAATTCGACAATCTAACTGGAGCTATGGAACCTGTTGGCAGGTCATAAACAACAAGGGCTTCAGCTACAACTGATATCAATAATCCTCCATCCATCTTTCCAGATAGTCTGCTTTTACCTTTTGCAGATTCCAAAAACATACTGGGAACGGTGTAAACATTGGCTTCAATCAAGATTTGACTTGAATCTGGTGACCATTTAAATGTATTTGCACCAAGCCACATGTAAGGATTTTCAGAATAAAAAACTTTTGAATCAGTCATGTCACCCCAAAAATCTCTTTCAACATCAAGCATGACAGTAATCATATCTCTTTCACCTTCTTCATTTAAAGCAACACTCATAAGATAAAGATAATTTCTGATACCAGGTCTATTTGCCATGTATGCAATCCATTTTCCATCAGGAGAAACAGCAGGTTTAATATTACTGTCTACCTCATCGGTAATTCTTTCTTCGCATAAAGCTTCAGGGCTTAATGTGTTTCTCTGATCGTAAGGCTCCAAACTTTCCCAATTCTCAATATCTGAACCTTCAATATCCATAATGCAATCTAGATCGACTATAAATAAATCTCTATAAGCTTCTTGTGACCAAGTTTCCAAAACAGTATTTTCCTCATAAAGATTATGTTTTGGGAAATAATGACCAATTGGTGGATAAACATCTTGCTCAAGTCTGTAAGACTCGTAAATCATATATTTTCCATCAGGCGTGAAAGAAGGAGAGTAATCACCCCAGTAATTTCTAGTCACGGCTGTTCTTTTTGAGCCATCAGGTTTTGTAAGAATGATTTCAGATTCCTGACCCATGTCAGTAACATACGTGATCCATTCACCATCAGGGCTCCATAGAGCTTGACCATTAATGCTTGAATCTTTTGTTAAAACATTAGTGTCACCATTAACCAAATCTATAATGACAACATCCTCAGAAGTGCCATCACAGATACCTGGCGCAAAGATACCTTTATGTTTAGGGTTTTTTAAAGTTTCAGCACAGGTTTCATTAGTGGAAGCGCCCCAAGCATAATACATAAGATACCTTCCATTTGGTGAAATCTGCGGAGAAGCATCCCTGATTCCGTTAAAGGTTAAACGATGTGGGGTTTCACCTTTCGTATCCATGATGTAAAGCTCATCACCACCATCTCTATTTGTTCTAAAGATAATCGATCCCTCTGGTATATCAAGAGCTTCAGATGAAGCAAAAACAGTATAAGGGCTAAAAAATAGTTGCAAGAAAAAAATTAAATTAAAAATCATCACTTTACTCCACCGTCAAGGTAACCTGATTACCTTGTAAAGAAGGTTGCTCCACTCCATTTTTCGTAGGAGTTATCAATGGTTGAAAATCATAAGTAGAAGAGGTTGAACCCCCTCCACCACCACCTGCAGGTCCACCTGAAGGAGAATCAGAATCACCACCTCCACAGGAAACAAAAACCATACATAAAACAAAAATAAATAATTTAAAAAATTTTCTCATAATTTAACTCCCAAAAACATAAGTTACGACATAATAATCATCAGCAGACAACGGACCATCTAAACTAATGGTAAATGAAGTTGACTCAACAAATGGATCAACGACTTCCTGCTCTAAGCTTAACAAGTCACCAGCTTGGTTTGACTTGTAAATCCTTACAGCATCAACTTTTTGCAGGTCATTCAAGCCAGCCCAAAGATCCCTGATTTCAAACGACAATGAATCACTAAGCAACACATCTTCCTTGATTTGGAAATGAACAATTGTGTAATTGCTTGTGCCAGGAACAGCCTGCACGGTTTGTAATTCATTCTGCTTAATGATGAAAGGATCGATTGCAACCTGCAAACCATCAGACTCTACAACATTACCATCTTGAATAAAATCAAAAGCAACTGCATAAACGCCAGGACTTGTATAACAGTGAGAAACACCTGCTGCAGGCAGTCTATAAACAGTGCCTTCCACAACATCAACAGGGATACTGTCACATGTAAAAGAAAAACCTGCTTGCGAAACGACTTGACATGTAGATACACCATTATCGGTAAAGAAAGTCACTGTTTGTCCTGTAAGACCTGGATCAAAACCACCATTTGAAGGATTATGGTCACTATCAATAACCTCATTACCTATCGGGTTACTGTCAACAACACCTTCTTGCCCAATTGAGTTTCTCCAGAATAAATCACCAGAAAGAATTTCAATATTTTGCTCTAATGTTATATTGGTAAAACCAACTACACTATCACCGTCTCCAAAATCCCATTCATAATTAAATCCAGCCATTCCGGAACCTGGTTTATCAGAGCTAATACTAAAAATTTTCTTAGTTCCAGCACATGAAGAACCATCAGTTGAATTAATGCTGTTAACAAAAGAAGAGAGAGCATCCTCCTGCTCATGGACAACAACAAAAGTATGCAAATTGTTTTCAAGATCAAAATCACTCTTGTTTGAATTGTTATCTCTAACGTTTAATGAGGATCTGAATGTTATTTGTCCTGGTATATCAACACCAGCATTAAACAACCTGTCATAATCAACCATTGTCCAATCATCATCACATAAATCACCATTTGAATCTTGGAAATTTTCTGGATCATCATCAGAATCTTCGTTCTTACATGGTGGATCTGATATTATCAAATCACCTACCCCACCAGGGCCTGAATGACCGTCCCATGTAGTTAAAGCTATTTCAGTATCACAGCTTGAATTCAATGAACATGGCCTTGTGTAATTAAATTGCTTTGTCCAAACAGCCAAAAATCCCTCAGAATCATCAGGGTCAGAGAAGTTCCATATAAAACTTCTTATCGAACCATCAGTGTCAACAGATTCAGAACCATCGAACCTTACCCATCTTGTAGATGCATCTGAATCAGATACACTACAATCTGCATCCTCATTGTCAATCTCCCAACTATCATCACTTGAAACAAACCTACTTCTGTAAGGAGCGTCACATGCTTGATCGGAAGGGAAGTCTAGTAGAACAGGAAGTGGATAGGATGGAACTAATACAAAAGGAGGAGTTGGCATAACTCCGTCATCTCCCTCATTATCAACAACTGTCAAAAGTATTGGGAAAGAACCACCTTGAGTGTATTCATGATCAACAACACTGTCATTAACTAATGGACTGCCATCACTGAAGTTCCAAGTCCAATCCACAACAATTCCATCAGGATCCAAAGACCCTGAACCATCAAAATTAAAAGTTACCCCATCGTCAATTGACTTAAAGAAATTTAATTCGTTTGGTTCATTTAGTATGTTTCCATTTTTATCAGTTTTACAGTTGTCAATACATGTAATATTTATCAAAGGAACAGGATCTTCATTCGCAAAAGGATTCTTGACTTTAATCGTTACAGTATCGGTATCAAGACTTGGTGGAACCAAGTCATCACCAACAGTTAACGTTACATCATAGTAACAGTTCCCCTTTTCATCCTGTTGAAGCTCTGTACAGTTTAAATTGTAAGTATGTGCTATCACAGTTGCACACAATCCATCCAAACATGGAATCAAATCAGTTGTACCATCACCCCAATTCCATTCGTAAACAGCTATATAAGTACCTAGTTCACTTGGAGTTGAACTTCCACCATCAAAATTAAATGTTGATTCTGGACCCTCTCCAACAATTTTGTCGCTAACGATAATTGCTTCTGAACCACTTGTGTCTCCGCCGCCACCTGGATCATCTGGATCATCCGGATCATCAACTGGCAAACATCCCTCTGGATTGCCACATGGGTATTTACCTGAAGCATCAGTGGCATCATGGTGTCCTCGTGGATCATAATGAACACCTGATCCGAAATTATTAAGACCTGGAGGGTCGGGTGGAGTGCTGTAATTCATAACAGATTGAAAATCCTCCAAACCTTCAGGTGGACCAAAACCATCAAAAGGATGTGCAAAACCAGCACAGTGACCAAATTCATGAGCAGAAATTGATCTTACTCTTTCCTGGCTCCAGTTATTGGCTCTATTTTCATGCATTTCAATATCACATTCAACCATTTGCCCTTGTCCATTCCATGTAAACACTGCCCAACCAGCAGCACCGCCTAAATCATCACAAACTGACCAGTCCCACTGGTTGTTTCCAAAATCTGGACATCTCGGAGCGTCATCAGCAACATAAACACCATCAAGGTCAGCAGTTTCAATCCACTGCCACCAAGTCATTCCCTCTTGAGATAAAACTTTCCATTCCTCTTGAGTGAAGCTGCTTCCAGAATAATTGGGATTGAAATGAAACTCTAAAGGACTTGTTGCCTTTACCCCACCACTGCTGTTGTATTCATGAGTGGTTACACTCTGAGGGAACGCGATTGCTATAGCAACAACAATCGGAAAAATACAAAGAAAGAGAAAATAATTAAACTTAAAATTCTTTTTAGCCATTACTCTTCGCCCTCCTCAAAATCGATTCCCCGCAACAGTGAAAGCATATTTTTTTCCTGGACTAAAAAAGCATCCAAGGTTATAGGAGATCCATCTTGAGCAGTTTCTCCAAAATCAGCGTCAACTGCCATTGTGCCTATCTCCATAATTTCCAAAGGGCTATCAGTAACCTCTCTAGAAATAAAACCCTTGACAGGGTAAACGCCCTCAAAACCATAAACTCTTGCTACGCCATTATTGTCTGGAATGACCCTATAAGCACCATTGCTAAAACCAACAACAGGAACAGCTATGTTTCTAGCATCTCTATTCCATAAATGCAATACATAAACTTCACCTGGGAAAAATTGAGGGTGACCAGATATCCTGGTTGTTAAACCATCAAAAACACCACCTGGATGATCAATCTCAATGTAAACATTATCCCCAACCTGCTGATATGTAGCAAAATTTTCTATATTCTTCATCAAATCCTCTTGAACCTTGATTGTTACATATGTTCTTTTCCAGAATCTTTCAGAAGGATCTATGCGATATTCATAAGAAACAACCTCACCTAAAACTGCAAAATCAGTCGCTCTAACTTGCTCTTCCAGGGAAAGATTGCTGAATGTATGAGTGTCTAACCTCAAAACACTTACCAAGAAAACTAAACAAAAGATAAAATATTTTTTCATAACCAATACTCCTTATTGTTGCTTAAACCTAGAAATTATAAACACAAATTGAAGATATTTGAAGCAATGAAGCCTCGAAGTATGATTACGCATAATCATAGATTATGAATGAACTCAATTCCTTTTCGATTTTAACCTGGAACCTAACAGCAGCTTGGATGGTTTTCCAAGCTTACAGAATGGGCTTCAAGCTCATTGAGTATATTGCTGCAATCGGGGTGCTTTCAGTCATACTTGTTGGTTGGGGCCTAAGCACAAATGCCGAAAGGCCTGAAATTATGCTTTTTGGAGTCCTGGTGAGCACATTGCTTGGAACAGTTGCCCTATTGCTGATTATGAATTATGGGGAATCCAAGAATAGCGGTTTTGGGGCAATCCACATGACAAGCATAAGGTCTTCAAAATCAGTCAATGCGACATATAGGAAAAACCTGTATGTGAAAAAATCTTTTCAAGTATGGGTAAAAAACAAACCCAACCCATTTACAGGCATGCCTGAACATGGTCGTGATCACGAATTTGAAAAATTATGGACAGAAGGTGATGTGGAGGGATGTCGCTTCAGGCTAAACGAAATAGGCATAGAGGGTTATGAGCCTGAAAATGAAATTTATAAATGTTGGATCAAGTATGCTGCTGAAATAGCAGAATTCGACAAAGCTGTCATGAAGGGATACAGAGGCAAAAAAGTTTACGGCATCGAGGATGATCCTGCAGGTGCCAAAATAGACCATTGGCAGAAACGGGATTAATCCTGTTCAAGAAACTTCTCCAATAATAGATAAACTCTATTGTTTGCATGTTACTCGCGCGAAAAATTAATGATTGAGCCTAGGTACATCAAAATGCCAAAAATAAAAAATGTACCAAAGCTCATCATCACAATAAACATAAGACCTTCTACAGGTCCCATTGTTTTGAAAAAGTCTGAATTGATGGCGTCTGAAACACCAAACGCAACAATAACCCAACCAAAAAAGCCAAATAAAGCAATTTTTTTTTGGCTTGAGTCTGAATTGCCACATAAGTAAAGATATATTTGTTTTGAAAATATGAATGTCAGATACAAACCTATTGTTAAAGATATAAAACCAATTTCCATTGTGATGTTAAGAGTCGGTTAAAAACCTGATGGCCATTTTATAACCTTCAAACCCAAAACCAGATATTACAGGTTGCCCTGCATCAGCAGTAACAAGCTGTTTCCTCCATGATTCATCTCTTGAATGAACAGCTGACAAATGCACCTCAACAACAGGAATTGCCAAACCCTTTAAGGCATCACGTATTGAAAATGAACTATGAGACAATGCTCCTGGATTGATGATCAAGGCTTCAAAAAGCACTGCAGAATCATTTATGCAGTCAACAATAGAACCTTCTTCTGAAATGTTCTTGAAAGTCAAAGAGATATCTTTTGATTTTGCCCAAGCGTCAATAGATGATTTTTGATCAGATGATGAAATGCCACCATAAGTTTCAGTTTCACGAATGCCAACCATATTCAAATTAGGGCCTTCAAGAACCAATATTTTCATGATATCAAGTCTAACCATTTTTCGGCTGGAGGGTTTGTCAAATTGGAAATTTCAAAATCCCCAATTGCTTTCGGATACACAACATTCAAGCCTTGGGATGTCCATTTTTTGTCCTTTTGGAGAGCTTCAAAGAAAGAAGCTTTATCTATATTGAAATGTTCAATGTTTGTTGGAAGACCTGCCCTCTCTAACATATCTTGGATAATCCCAGCTGTTCCTGTTTCAGATAATCCTTCCATCTCGGACCATTTTGACATTGCGACCATGCCAAGCCCAACCGCTTCACCGTGTCTTATTTTTTCGGATGAAGACAGTTCGATTGCATGTCCAACTGTATGCCCAAAATTCAAAAATATTCTTTGATTATCGATGTCATAAGGGTCTGCATCGACATACTCGCACTTTAAATTAACAACTTTCTTTATGTATGAATCCAATTTAATAAGATTTTGATTTTTGAGAGATTTGATATCTTTATAAACAGCTGAAAAAAGCTCTTCATCAAGGCAACTCATTTTTATCATTTCAGCCAAACCACTTAAATATTCTTCATGTTTTAAAGTCGGCAAAAACGAAGAATCTATTCTTATCGATTTGGGCATCTGGAAATTTCCCACAAGGTTCTTTGCATTGCCAAAATTAACAGCAAACTTACCTCCTATTGAAGCATCTACCATACTTAATAAAGTGGTCGGTATAAGATGAACAGGAACGCCTCTTAAATGTATAGAGGCTGCAAAACCAACGGTATCAGAAATTGCGCCACCACCCATAACCACTACAGAGCCATCTCTGGATAGCCCTGCTTGGTTGAAAAAATCTAACAAACCATGGATGCTTTTGTATGTTTTTGAACCTTCTCCACCTGAAAAATTCAAAATTTCATTACAACCTTTTGGGAACGCGAAAAGATAACCAGAAACATCGTTTTCAATTACCCCAACAGAATTATCCTCATCAATAGAGTGATTGGAACTACCCCATCCCAAAATAATGTTATGCTGTTTATTTATTATTTCTATACCAGCATTCAAGGTTCTCAAAACTAACGATACAACTTCTCCGATCTGTTTGTTTCCGGTATTGATCTTCAATCCTAACGACTGCTCCCCTTCTCTTTTCTGGTAAAGCTCTTCTCTCTTTTCCCAAAGAGGCCTGCCTGAACCATTTTTAATCCTTTTTTCAATTTCAGACATAGGGGCAACAAGCCTTACAAGGTGTTGTGAAATAAGAATATTTTTTATTTCTGGATTCTGATCTGAACCACCACCTAAAGAAATGACATTACCGGAATCTGCTAATCTGGATATGATCTCAAATTCTTTTTTTCTAAAAATCGATTTACCAAATCTAGAAAAAAAATCCTCTACATTTTCACAATTTGATTCTTGACATATTAAAAAATCTGTATCTATGAACCTTCTTCCAAGATATCGTGCAACCTCTTTTCCAACTGTAGTTTTTCCAGTCCCCATGAAACCAGCAATAAAAATTGTTTTCTTCACTTGCTTTTCAACCAATCCGGAAAACTTTCTAAATAATCATTCCAGCGTTTTTGCCATTCATCAAAAGTTCCCCTGCCCAACATTGAACCAAAAGCTTCAAGAACTATCAAGGATGACAAAGCTTTGGCGATTACACTCACTGCAGGCATTACAACAATATCACTTCGAATATAAGGAGCATCTACTGGTTTTCCCGTTTTCAAATCAATTGACGGAAGCGGTTTTTTCTGTGTTGCAATTGGCTTGGACCATAAAGTCACATCGACAGGTTTGCCATTTGTTCTTCCACCTTCAAGGCCTCCTGCATAATTGCTATCACTGTTAGGTAAATCATGCGCTTCACTACCTTTTTTCTGAAAGGTTTCAAGCCCATCGCCAAAAGTCAAACCCTTGACTGATGGAATGCTCAAAAGAGCTTGACCTAACCTTGCAGAAAATTTGCTCATTGGCATATCAGCTTCGCCTAATCCAGGAGGTAAATTTTTTATGGATAGAAAAATCGAACCACCCAAGGTTGTTCCTTCTTTTGCAGCTTTTCTTATAGCACCTTTAACATTTTCATATTTGTTTTCATCTGGCCAATTTAAATCATTATCAATATCTGCACTCAACCTTTCTGCAACAATGTTGCCAATTGACTTGACACAAGAAAAGACTTCAATATCGGAAATATCTTTTAGCAACGCAAGAGCTATTCCACCCATCGCAGTCCTTATTGCAGTCTCTCTAGCGCTTGCCCTTTCAGCGATTGCCTTTGGGGGCATTCCTGTCCTTAAGCTGCCTGAAAAATCAGCATGGCCGGGCCTAACAGACCAATCATCATTTTGAGGAGGGTCCTTCTTTCCTTTGTTGTCTATTCTGATTAAAAGTGGCGAACCAACACTTTTGCCTTTCCATGAACCACCTATGATTTCAACTTCATCATGCTCAAAAGCCTGTCTTTCACTACGTCCAAAACCTTTAGATCTTTCTTGCAATAGCTGATTGGCTAATGAAACATCTATTAACCATCCTGGAGGCAAGCCGTAAATAACACCAATCAAACAATCCCCATGAGAATCACCGGCTGTTGCCCAATGTATACCGCCTTTATAAGTCTTCATAAAATCCACCTGAAATAAGCATATCTTGCCTGATTTTCAAACATGCCCCTTCCATTTATGGTATTTAAATTGGCTAATTCAGCCAATTCAAGAAATTTTGACTTTTTTTTATAATTCAAATCCCAAGCATAAACACAATTCTTAAACATCGAAAAATTATCATAAGGCAATTCAACAGGAGTTGCATTAACTATCCCAAAAACATTTTCTGAATGATTTGAAAAATCTTCATAATTTATGATTTGGAATCTAGAAGGTTCATCTTTTTTGTTTCTAGAAACAAGAATTGGCTTGCAACCGTGACTCAATAAAGCATCACAACATGCTCGGCCAGCTCCACCAGAACCTAAAACCAACCATGTTCCTGTTTTTGAAATATTCCTCTTTGAAAGCTCGGCACCAAAACCTAAAGTGTCTGTGTTGTCCCCTATTAAAAGATTTCTTTTCCAGTAAAGAAGATTGACTGACCTGCATCTAATAGCTTCTGGGGTTAACCAGTCCGCAGAAGAATAAGCAATATCTTTAAACGGAGATGTAACGTTAGCTGCAACCAAGCCATTCATCAAAAAAATAAACTGTCTTTTTGTCAGTGATTTTTTTTCGATTGGTATATATCTAACAATATTTCCAGCTAACTTTTTATTATGGAATTCTGGAGATGCAGAATCACTAACTGATGAACCTATGATTCCAATTTTCCTCATTTAATCATCACACCTAAAGATTTAAATGTTTCCACCCACCCTGGAAAAGCAACATTTCCCATTTCTGGATTCTTTATCTCCACACCATTTTGACTGCAGGCACCCGCAACTGCTGCAGCTAAAACAATCCTATGATCAGAACAATCTTCCAAGACTCCACCCTTGATGCTGCCTTCTTTTCCATAGATGATCAAATCATCTCCTTTTATTTCTGCATCTCCACCAAATGATTTGACCAACTGACAAGAGCTTAGAAGCCGATTTGATTCTTTGTTGCCAAGCATGCCGCCTGTTTCAAAAACAACTTTGCAATTTGAATTACTGCATAAGATTGCCGCTAAAGGAACCTCGTCAATCATGTCCATAAGATCTTGACTTTGAATCTTCAATTCACGGAAAAGATGATCTTTTTTTGAGTTTACAGTAACTGTTCCAATTGATTCAGGCCATTCAGATTCTTTAGACACCAATACCTCTCCTCCAAGTTTTTCTATCAATCTAAGCAACCCGGATCTTCTTTTGTTGGTGAGAATTTTTGAATACATACGTGATCCAGGTGTGAGTGATGCAAGAGATGCGATAACAGCAAATGCAGAAGCATCTGGAGGTATATCAATCCATACAGGTTCATTGTTTGTTCGTTTTTTAGGCCAACAGTCTGCCCAAGCATACATCCTTTCTGAGTGATCCCTGCTTAAAGGGGATTCTTTCCATGAAAAATTCAATCCAGTATTTGCAGATGCGATAATCAAAGCACCTTTTCTAGTTCCGCTACCAGGGTTGATATCTAAATCAAAATCACCTTTTATCTTGCCTGATGTGGACACTGGAAAAAAACCATTATTGGACTCAACGCTTACTCCCCAATTCCTCAAATCCTGCTCAAGATCTCCAACTTTTCGAGAATTAAGATTTTCGTCTCCATAGATATGCGCATTAATACCATTTGATGCTGCCCATCCCAAAGCAAACCTAGCAGTAGTTGCAGAATTTCCAGCATCTATTTTGATAGATTCTGGATTTGATTTAGGTGGAGAAAGCTTAAGGCTTCCTCTATATCTCATTATCATCGCTCCAAACTTTCTTATAGTCTTTAATGCGCTTCTTGCATCTCTGCCTAATGATTCATTATTGACGATTACAGGATGCATTAAACTTAAAAAGTATGCTCTTATTGTTATTGATTTATCACCAGGTATCTTGACCCTGCCGATTAGATTTTTACTTGGCAATACTTTCAATCAAAAAACCACCTTGAGTCAAACTTAACTTCTGAAAGAAACGAGTCTGGATGAAACAACATCCCTATCCAGCGTCTGTCAATCGCTTTACATGCTAAAACATCTCCATTTTCAGAAAAGCCTAAACCAGCTAAAACATCTGGAAGCTGTTTTTTAATCATCAAGCTGTTGTATCTCGTAACCAACAAAGGAGAATCATAATCATCAAAAAAGCTTTTGTCATGATGCATTTCGACATTTTCTCCATGACATGGATTGTCACTTTTTTGAACACTTCCTCCAAAATAATGAGTGATCAACTGACAACCCAAACATATACCCAACATTGGCTTTTTTTCCCATTTTTCCATAAGTGCAAGAGTTTCAGGCCAATCTTTTGGATGTCCTGGACCAGGCCCTAATACCAAAAAATCATATTTATTCAAATCAACACTACCAACATCATCACAAACATCAACATTACATCCACCTAGAACAAGCCATGCCTGAACATTTCTTGTAAATGAATCTTGATGATTTATCAGAAGGGTTTTTATCTTTTTCAATTGCCTTTTAGAACTATACAATTCTATAACATTAAAAATATTCAATCTATGATTGAAAACTGGGGGGTTTTATATGAATTTTTCAAGACGTTCTCTAATTAAATTTTTAGGTTCATTGGGTTTTTTAGGCATTCCTGAAATGCAAAAAAAATATTCACTAAAAACAAAGCTGATCGAACCTAAGCAAATTGGTCAAACCATGATAAACAAGAAGTTTAAACCACTAGATAAAGTAAGAGTAGGAATAATTGGACTTGGAAACAGGGGCTCTGGCCACGTTGGAAATCTATTAGACATAGATAAGGTTGAAATAGTTGCACTGTGTGACAAAATCAAAGCAAAAGCCGAACGCTCAGCTAAAAGAATAACTGACAAAGGTTATCAAAAACCAGCAATATACTCAAATGGGGAATCTGATTTTGAAAATCTCTGCAAGCAGGATGACATTGATATTGTCTATATAGCGACCAATTGGATATGGCATGCCCCAATGGCAATTTGTGCAATGGAAAACGGCAAACATACAGCGTTAGAGGTTCCAATGGCAACAACCATAAAAGAATGTTGGGACATGATCAACGTTTCAGAAAAAACACAACGTTTTTGCGTCATGCTTGAAAACTGTTGCTACAACTACTGGGAAATGATGATATTAAACATGGTGAGGAAAGGAGAGTTTGGAGATCTTACACATGCTGAATGTGCTTATATCCATGATTTGAGAGGGCTTCTCTTCCATGATACATACTACGAAGATCATTGGAGGAGAAAATGGTACACACAAGCAGATGGGAACTTTTACCCCACACATGGTTTGGGACCAGTTGCACAATACATGAACATCAATTATGGTGACAAGTTCGAATATATGGTTTCAATGAGCTCTCCAGAATTTGGAATGTCAAAATGGGCTAAAGAAAAACTACCAGCAGGACATCCAGCAAAAAATGAAAAATATGTCCGTGGAGACATGAATACAAGTATCATAAAAACAAACAAAGGCAAAACTATCATGCTGCAGCATGACACAGTAAGCCCAAGACCTTATTCCAGGATAAATATGGTATCGGGCACAAAAGGTACATTCTCTGACTATCCTGCAAGGCTTTACCTTGATGGTCAAGAAGGTGGACATTCATGGAAGCAAGGTTCTGACCTTGATCCAGTCAAAAAACAATTTGAACATCCTTTGTGGAAGAAAATTGGTGAGATTGCGCGAAAATCAGGCGGCCATGGTGGTATGGATTTTGTGATGAACTACAGGATGATGACAGCACTTCTTGAAGGCAGGAAAGTTGACATGGATGTCTATGACGGAGCAGCATGGAGCGCACCATTTCCACTAAGCATACTTTCCGTTAAGAATCGTTCAGCTCCAGTTGATTTCCCTGATTTCACTAGGGGTAAATGGAAAACAAGGGGTGAGTTCCTAATTTGACGACTGAGAAGTTATTGAGTAATCAGTAATACAAGTTAGAGAAGGAAAATCAAGGACACACCCACTATCGCTATCAATGCACCCACAACAACACGTTTTTGGGGAATCTCTTTTGCGATGATCCATGCGATAGGGATTGCAAATATCGGAGTTGTCGTTCCCAAGAAACTCAATTGTGTTGCAGTTGTCAATTTTGCAGCTGACTGGTAAAGACAAATCCCTATACCGGTGCCTAAAAATGCTCCAATCATCAAAGGTTTCAAATGGGGGCCTTTTGAGATTGCTGAAAGATATTTTGATCTTAAATCCTTTCTCATGATGAAAGCCATGCCGATAACGCCACCAAAAACCCTGAAAAAAGCAGATGTGCCCAGGCTCAAATCTTGATCCAGGTCAAATGACCATCTTGCCAAAACTTGTGCAATCGCAACACATAGGCACGCAAGAAAGATGAGCCTAAAGCCTTCCTTGGAAATATTCTTAACAGGTCCATGCAGATAAAAAACACCAATCAAAACCAAAAACATTCCGGAGAAAGACCCTGCGCTTGGACTCCTATCGAGGATAAAGAATTCCAATATGAGTGTCAATACAGGTGTCAAAAGCGCCATGGATGTAGCCTTGCCTACTCCTAATCTCCCTATAGCAGATAAAAAAAACACATCACCAAAAGCCATGCCGATAACGCCTGAAGCAAACATCAACTGCCATGCAAGATCAACATCTCCAGGATTCCAACCACCTGTAAAAAACATCCAGCCGGTCACAAAAACAAGACCAACAGAATTCTTAATTAAATTTATCTGTGAAGAATCAATGTGCCTTTCAGCTATCTTGAAAAATGAAAGAGCAACTGCCCATATTGCACATCCAATCAATATAAGGGTATTTCCTAAAGATTCGTTCAACTATCTAAGATTTGTCCCAATGAACTTCATTCCAAATCTTTGTTGATTCAGGGAAAATTTCAAACATAATTTCCTTGATGGCTCTTGCATATTCTTGAATCTCCCATTGAGCTGTTTTCTCATCTCTCAAATCCAAGAAATTCATTACCGCCTGAAAAGATGCTGTCCAATAAACTTCAGTATACTGGTTCAATGGCAATATCATTCTCGCTTGCTCTTTGCCAACGCCAAGATCCAAAAGCTGCTGATAATAATCCTGTGAAGCGTTCATGAAGTTTTCAAAAACCTCTTTGGCTTTCTCAGGATTGTCAACAGACCCCTCACTTCCTTGCTTGTTATCTTCAGATTGCCTTCTCCACCTTTCTGGCTGGTAAAAATCCTCAACTGGAACATATCTTCCACTAATTTCATTCCAAGCATGATCTTTGGTTGGATAAGATGATGAGGTTTCTATTCCCACAACATGTTTGTACCACTGACGCATGACGAACTCTGGTGCTTTAACATGAAACTGAATATACATATGTCTAAATGGGGAATAATGCTTATGAACTGCAAGATATTTAACCAAACCCCTATCGGCAGAATCAAAAGTTTTTTTTCTTTTCCCAAATGAAACCCTGGCTGAATTCACAACAGTTAAATCAGAGCCTAAAGAATCCACGACCTCAATGAAACCTTTGTCCAAAACATTTTTTTTGATTGGTTCCATGATTTAATAAAAACCATCTAGGCCAGTGATCTCTCTGCCAAGTATCAACTCATGGACCTCATGGGTTCCTTCATACGTGAAAACACTTTCCATATTTTGTGAATGCCTCATGCAATGAAAATCAGCCAATATTCCAGATCCACCAAGTATGGATCTCGCTACCCTCGCAGCTCTTAAACCTAATTCACAGCAGAACATTTTTGCCATTGAAACATGCTGATGCCTCAAGCTGTCTTTCTCTTTCATCCTGCCAAACTGCAACATCATTATTTGACCCAATGAAATGTCAGTATGCAATTCGACAAGTTTTTTTTGTGTTAATTGAAATTGAGCAATAGGTTTGTTGAATTGAACTCTTTCCTGAGAATACTTTAATGCTTCTGCATAACAATCAGTTGCCAAGCCTAAAGTTCCCCACGCAATACCAAACCTTGCTTGATTGAGACATGAAAGTGGTCCGCTTAAACCTTTAGCTTCAGGCAGTCTGTTTGAATCTGGAACATTGACCTTGTCAAGAACAAGTTCACTAGTTCTGCTCGCTCTCAAAGAAAGCTTTCCTTCTATTTCAGGAGCACTAAAGCCTGGCATTCCTTTTTCAACTACAAAACCAAGAATTTCACCAGATGAAGAATCTTTTGCCCACACTACAGCTAAATCAGCAATGGAGCCATTAGTGATCCACATTTTTCTGCCAGTTATTTCCCATGAGTCACCTTTTTTTGTTGCTGTGGTTGACATCCCTCCAGGATCGCTACCTGCATTCGGTTCCGTAAGCCCGAAACAACCAACAAGCTCCCCTTTTGCCATTTTTGGCAACCATCTCATTTTTTGCTCTTCGCTACCATAACGATAAATTGGATACATACATAATGCACCTTGAACAGAGACAAATGATCTAATTCCAGAATCACCAGCCTCAAGCTCATGCAGCATCAAGCCATAAGCAACGTGATTTAAATCCATTCCTCCATATTTTTTTGGAAGCGTTGGTCCCAAGAAACCCTTTGCAGCAATTTTTGGTATCAGGTCAGTAGGAAATTTTCCCTCTATATAACAATCTGAAATAATTGGGTTAACCTCTTTCTCAACAAAAGATCTTGCAGCGCTCCTAACACCTTTTTCTACAGCAGACAACTGATTATCTAGTTCAAAAAAATCTGGAGCACCAACAGGCATACAGCAATTCTATCTAATTAGATTTAAAAATTCAAACTTTAGCAATAGCATTCAAAATGCTCTCGCCCAGCAATTCAACCTGCCATTTTCTGATCCCATGAACATTTTGTAACTCTTTAAGGTTTTTAGGATTGCAAAGAGCAATAGCATTCAAAATTCTTGCTGGAAGCAATACACCTGGAAGCATATTTAATTTTTTACTTTTTTTCAACCTCATCTCACGAATAGCCTTTGTTAAATGATCTGGGCCTTTCTTGTATTTTTTCTTTTTAGGTGGAGAGAAAACAGGTAATGGTTTTTCACTTGATTTCATAAACTTAATTGCCTTGATAAATTTTTTCTTGATTTTAAAATCCATCTTTTTTGGAAAAACATCTTCATATGCTTCATAATTTTTAGCAATATCCAAAAGCTGCTGATTCCCAATTAACCTAAAAGAGGCTAGATTCTTTTTTCTGCAGATTGATTCTCGTGTTTCAAACAAGGTCTCTAGAATTGCTAATTGAGATTTGCTCAACTTCTTGGCTCCTTTTATCTTATGAGAATGCTCTTTGGTAGTCTCGCTCTGAATCACTGGAGTCAAATTCTGGTATATAGAACATTCCTCTAGATACCATTTCAATCTATCCTTTTCTTCAAGCTCTTTTACAAGCTTTTCTCTTAAATCCTTTAGATGAAGAACATCTAATGCAGCATAATCGATCAATTCATCACTCAGGGGTCTTTTTGCCCAATTTGCCCTTTGAAGCCTTTTGGACTTATTTACCCTTATCTCTAAAAAATCATTCAACAATGTATCTAAACCAGGTGATGGACAACCCAGCAAATCAGCAGCTATCTTTGTATCTTCAACATTTTTTGGAATAATGTTGTAAGTTTCATAAATCATCTGAAAATCGTATTCCGACCCATGAAAAATTTTCAAAATCTGATCATTACCGAAAATATTATGCATTGGAACAAGGCTGTCCTCTTTCCATAAAATGGGATCGACAAGAAAAGCATATTTTTTAGACTCATCCTCTACACACAATTGCCACAAACAGGGTTTGGCTTTGTAAGCATAAAAACCATCAGCCTCCATGTCAATCGAAATTTCCTCAAACATTTCAATAAAATCTAGCATTTCAAAGAATTCCTTAGATTCCTTTATGAAAACAATTGAAAATTCTTTCATTTTTTTGATTATATTTTTACAATTGATGGATTGGGCTTTAGCTAGGAGGTTAACCAATGAAGAAACATGTTATTTTATTAAGTTTTCTAATATTGTTCGGATGTTCTGAAGAAAACACGGAATCACAAATTGAAAAAAAAGAGAGCATACCTTTAGTAACATGGGTGAACCCAATAGAAACTATACAAAAAAAATACTACCCTGCACTTGGCTTGATAAACACAGTAGGTGCTGGAAATATAAACTGGAGCACCTCTGGAACTATTGAAGAAATACTTGTCAAAGAGGGTGATGAAGTAGCTAAAGGTCAAAAAATGGCATCATTAGAATGCGAGATGCAGATTCTAGATAGATCGAATTCAATACTGCTCTTAAGACAAGCAGAACTAGCCTTGGATGATGCTGATAAAAATTACGAAAGAGCTAAAAAAATATCAGAAACAGGAAGCATAAGTCAAGAACAATTAGAAAAATTAGAAATGGCAGTCAGTCAAGCTGTCTTGAATTACGAAAGTGCCGAAATAGCATTGAATTTAAGAAACATGCAAGTTGAAGATTGTGACATCGTCGCACCTTTTGATTTAAATGTTGAATTTGTTTTCTCAAGATTGGGAAATGATGTTGCCATCGGAATGCCTGCGTTAAAAATACTACCCTTAAAAGGAATGCGTATGGAGGTTATGCTAGCTCCTCATGTAGCAAAAGAAATACAAATTGGAAATACGCTTGTAGATGAAAATGAAAATATATGGAGGCTTTCTCACAAATCAGGATCCTCAGACATGACAACAGGAGCTATGAATACACTATGGGAAGCAACAGAAGAATCAAATCCTGAAAATGGAATCTGGGTGACAACCAGTATAGATATGGGTGATGTTCAAGGGTATATAGTGCCACTAGCAAGCATTGTTCAGCTTCAAGGCCCAGGTGTATATCTGATAAATGACCAAGATGAAATTAAATGGATTCCGGTTGATATATTGGTTGAAAATGATAATGATGCCTTGGTTGAAGGTCTGACCTCATCACAAAGAATAGTCTTGAGAAGACCAGGCAATCTACGAGACGGGCAAAAAATACGAACAGGTGAATAAATGAGATTTTTAACAGATTACCTTTTAGATAAACCAAGGTTAGTTTACCTGCTTATTGCAGGGCTTCTTTTTGGTGGGTACCAAGCTTACAAATCGATTCCTACAGCATCTACCCCTGATATAAAAGTTCCTTACGTGATAGTTAACATACCTTGGCCCGGCTCTTCATCATCCTCTGTTGAAAAAAGTTTAACCAATCCACTTGAGACAAAGATGGATGATTTGAAAGAATTAAAAAGCATGCGATCATATTCAGTTCCAGGCTTCAGCTTTTTAGTTCTCGAATTTAATGCTGGCTATGACCTAGATAGAGCAATTAGCGAAGTGCAAAATTCAGTAGATGAATCAAGATCCTTGCTGCCTGCCGGAATTGAAACCCCCGATATATCTGAAATAGCATTTGAGGAAGTTCCAATAGTAATACTGACTGTATCTGGCGATATGGATTCTGAAGCGCTTAAAAGAGAAGCTTTACTTATTGTCAGCGAAATTGAGAAGCTTGACGGCTTGGCCAGTGTGGAACTTTTTGGAGCCAAAGAAAACACAATACAAATTGAACCTAACCCTTCTAAGTTACGTCAAAAAGGATTAACTTTGACTGAACTGTCCAACTCTGTTCAACAGTTGCTTTTTGACATGCCAATAGGCGCCCTTGATACCGGATCACAAGAATTGCAAATTTCCTATAGGGGTAAATCTGAAACTGTAAAAGAGATAAGCAACCTGATTGTTCCAGATGCATATGGAAACTCTTTTTTATTAAGCGATATAGCAAAAATAAAAATCTCACCAAAAAAAATCACCACTTTCTCTCGTCACAATGGTCAAAAATCCATAAATATTGTTGTTAAAAAAACAACTGGGGAAAACACTGTAAAAGTTGGAGAAAGCGTGTTTTCACTTATTGATGACCTAAATACAAAAAATCCCAATTTAAAAATAGAAATCGCCCAAGAGCAAGTTTCTGGAGTAAGGGATGAACTAATTGGCGTAATGGTCAACAATCTATCTGATGGTTTTTGGATAGTTATTATCGTTTTAATCCTTTTTGTTGGTTTTAAAAACTCTTTGCTTGTCGCTCTTGGCATCCCTTTAGCTCTTGGTTTTTCTTTGATAATCGCAAACAGCATTGGTTACTCTCTAAATAACGTAACTGTTTTTGGAATAATCATAGTGCTCGGAATGCTAGTCGATGATGACATTATTGTTGTTGAAAATATATTCAGACAAGTCGAGAAGGGAATAGATCCAAAAAAAGCTGCAAGAAAAGGCATACATCAAGTAAGCATGCCGATAACAGCAGCAATTCTGACAACCATTGCTGCTTTCGGGCCTCTCATGTTCCTGTCTGGAACCATGGGTGAATTTATGAAATACGTTCCTGCGATGGTTATATTTACTCTAGCTGGTGCATTGATTACTGGGCATTTCATCCTTCCTTCAGTATGTGCAATTTTCATGAAGCAAGAAAAAAAGAAAAATATTTTTACTGGCATTGATTTTTCAGGTTATGCTGGAAAGCATAAAAAAATTGTTTCAAACCTTATAAAAAACCCTTGGAGAACACTTGCTGTTTTTGTGCTTTTTTTCATAGGTTCAATGTCACTTGTTCCCAAATTACTTGAAAATGCTGAATTTTTCCCAAAGGTTTCCATGAAAGAATTCATAATAGATATTGAAGCTCCATGGGGAACATCTGTAGAAATAACAGATGTGATTGCAAAAGAGGTGGAAGAGGTGCTTGATGCAACTCCCGAAATTGACTTCTACACAACAAGTGTAGGTGACTCAGGTGAAAATGTAGTTGGGACAATAGGTGGCGGCGGTGGTCCACATTTCGCAAGAATAACAGGATCCTTTTATGAAAAACACAGAAAGGAAGCAATAGATGTGCATCAGCCTAAATTGCAAGAGATTTTTGACAATATACCTGGGGCAAAAATACAATTCGTAGAAATAACAGAAGGCCCTCCGGCTGGAAACGATATCATCATTAGAGCTCTAGGTGACAATTATGATGAATTGATTGAATATACAGACATGCTGGAAAGCATAATGTTAGCAAACCCCGTTTTAACTGAAATTGACAGAAGTCACCAACCAGGAAATCCTGAATTAAAAATACAAATACTTGAAGACAAAGCTGCAAGATTGGGTGTGGCCCCTTTTAGCATTGCAAATGAATCAAAAAATGCTTTTGATGGGTCTGTAGTCATGAAGATGCCTGTTGATAATCAAGATGAAGATGCAGACGTGATAATAAGATATCCATCAGAATTCAGAAAGAAAATATCAGATCTTTCCTTAGTGTCAGTGAGAAACAATCAAGGTTTTCTGGTTCCGATTGATATGGTTTCAAAAACCACTCGACAGGTAACCCCTGTTCTTTTTTCTCACTGGAATGGAAAAAAGACAATATCCATATCAGCCAATGTAAAGCCACAAGGCCCCCCTTCGCAAATTGTTTTAGAGGATATTAAAAAAACTATTGAATCCAACCAAGTTCCAAATGGGATCATTATTGAATATGGTGGAGAGAATGAAGAAGCAATGACTGGTCAATCTGAAATGGGTACTGCTTTCCTTGTTGCAATAGGTTTGATTTCATTACTTCTAGTTGCTGTTTTCAATTCTTTTAGACAATCAATGGTTGTCATTGCAGCGATACCCTTTGCTTTAATTGGTGTAATCGTAGCCCTTTTGATAAGCGGTGAGTCTTTTGGTTTCCTTGCCCTTATGGGGGTGGTTGCATTGACTGGAATTATTGTGAATGACTCAATTGTCTTAATAGACAGGATCAATCAGTTAAGGGAGAAAGGAATGAGTTTAATGGAGTCTGTTTCCTTGGGAACCTCACAGAGGCTTAGACCAATACTGATGACTAGTGTTACAACAATTGGAGCACTGATTCCTATGAGCCTAGATACAACCGGTCAGGCTGAATGGTTCAGAGCGCTTGGTGTTTCTATCATGGGAGGGCTAGCTGTAGGCACGGTTCTAATAATCTATTTAATTCCATGCCTGTATGTGATTGCCGAAAGAAAAAGAGGTGCTAAAAATGTTTAAATTGCCAATAATAACAATCCTCATTATTGCAAATCAGCCCATTGGAATATGGGAGTCAATGAAAACCGCTGAAAACAAACCGATAGCCAAATCATCTGAATATCTAGTTTCTGCAGCAAAATCAGATCTTGAAAAAGCAAAAAAAGACTGGTTTCCCTCTTTGTCATTAGGTTTAACAATGACAAGAACAGACTCCCTTGAAGGGTATGAGCCAGGGCCATTAGATGTTAACTTTTTCGGCGTAGGTGAAAATTTTGGCAATGCCTCAATGACCTTGACTTATCCACTCTATTCATTTGGAATGAAAAAATCTCAGATAAACCTCCAAGAAATGAATTATTTTTTGGCGAAACTCGACAAAGAAACAACACTTCAACAGTCTAGATTAGCTATAGCTAATTCATGGTTAAACTTATGGCTAGCAAATAAAAACCTACTCTTAGCAGAAGATAAATTAAACAACTCCTCAAAAGTTTTAGAAGATGCACAAGCAAGATACTCAGTCCAATTAATCAGCGAGCTTGAATTGATTCAATTCGAAAGTGAATTTTTAAGCTCGAAGGAAAACATGAGCCAAGCGTCCTCTTTGTATGAATCAGCATTAACCCTGTTTATCTCAATGACAGGAATACAGGCAGATATTGAATTAGCAGAATTACCCCAACTCGACAAAAATCTTTTGGTTGAATTCATAACTGATGAAAAGAATGAAAGGATCAATGTAAAACGTGCAAGGTTAAATCTTGAAATCTCCCGCAAAACCAAAGAACTGCTGTTCAATCGTCCAAATTTGATTCTTAGAACAACTGCCAACCATCCAGAAAATGAACAAGGTTTTGAATCTGGTGATACATTAAGGAGCGATATAGCACTGAATTGGGAATTTATGAAACCATCTAAAACTGCTGAGCTCAAATCGTCTGATGAAAAAATAAAAGCAGCGGAGTTTGTTTACGCTCAGTCTGTTATTGACGAGAATGCATTAATTGAATCATCCATAGAAACAATTGGAATGTATCAATCAAGAATAGAAAACGCAGAATACACCTTGGAGCTAATGCGCAGAATTTCAATGTCAATCACTGAAGGTTTAGCTGTTGGGACGAGCTCTTATCTTGAATGGAGTAATGCCGAAAATAACTACCTTGCAGCTGCTGTTAACTTAGCTACAATAAAAACAAACTTTCTAAAGGAGATATTCAATCTAGGCGCGGGAAATATAGATTCGCTACTGAAACTTAATCAAAATAATTAAAATACAAACTGGAGAAAAATTATGAATTTACCTAACTTTAAAAACGAACCATTTACAAACTTTAATGATTCTGACCAAAATTCAGCATATCAAAAATCATTAGAGAAAATAAAAGCTACATTTGGAGAAGACATACCTTTGATAATAAATGGCGAAAAGATTTTCACAGAAGAAAGAATTACAAGCATTGATCCGAGCAATTCTTCACAAGTGATATCACAATGCTCAAAAGCTGATTTGAACCATTTGGAAAAAGCATTTTCAGCAGCTGAAGAGAGATTCAAAACATGGAGCCAGACAAATGTCAAAGAAAGAGTGGAGATAGCAATGAAAGTTTCAGAAATCATGAAAAGAGACAAACATGACCTTTCTGCACAAATGACTTACGAGGTAGGAAAGACATGGCCTGAAGCAGACGGCGACACTGCGGAAGCTATAGATTTCATGGAATATTATGCGAGGGAAGCATTGAGGTGGGGTCAAGATCATCCAGTTGTTCCAAACCCAGGAGAAGAAGGTGTTTTGAAGTATGTTCCAATGGGTATAGGCGCTGTAATACCTCCATGGAATTTTCCTTTTGCGATTCTTGCCGGAATGACTACAGCAGCATGGGTGACAGGTAACACTGTCATATTGAAACCTTCCAGCGACAGCACAACAATTGCATACAGGTATATGGAAATACTGGAAGAGGCTGGACTACCTGATGGCGTTGTTAATTTCCTTCCAGGGCCAGGATCCTCAATTGGAAGCAAAATGGTGACCGATCCAAGAACAAGATTCATTTCATTCACAGGATCAATGGAGGTTGGTTTAAACATAAATGAAAATGCAGCAAAGATGTCACCAGGACAAATATGGATAAAAAGGGTTGTTGCTGAAATGGGTGGCAAGGATGCAATATTAGTGGATGAAACTGCAGATATTGAAGATGCTGCTGTTGGGATTGTTTCTGCTGCATACGGCTTCCAGGGTCAAAAATGCTCAGCATGTTCCAGGCTAATCGTCCATGAAGATGTTCATGATGAACTTATGGAAAAAGTTATTGCCTTGACTAAAAAAATCAAAGTTGGACATCCTGAAAGTCAAGAAACACAAATGGGAGCTGTTATAAACAAAAATGCCTACACTGACATCCTTAAATATATTGAAATTGGCAAAAACGAAGGTGATATAGTTTGCGGAGGCAATCCAGGTTCAAAAGATGGTTACTTTATAGAACCAACAATCATTGATAACCTATCTGCAAATTCAAGAATCATGCAGGAAGAGATATTTGGCCCAGTCTTAGGCGTTACAAAAGTTTCTTCTTTTGAAGAGGGTTTAAAGGTTGCGAATGGGACAATCTACGGACTAACTGGTGCTTTCTATACATCAATACCTGAAAGAATTGAAAAAGGTGCAAATGATTTTCATGTAGGTAATTTGTATATTAATAGAAAATGCACTGGAGCACTTGTTGGCGTACATCCTTTTGGGGGCTTTAACATGAGCGGTACTGACTCAAAAGCTGGAGGCCCTGATTATCTTGGACTGTTCCTGCAGGCAAAATCTATCGCTAAAAAAATATAATGCTTAACAAAAAAGATAATAAAAAAAATATCCCGCAATGGTTAATCAATGCTGCTCCAAGCATTATTGAACACATGAATGATGATCATTCAAATTCAATTATTTCTGCACTGCATGCTCAACATGGAATCAAAGACGTAAATGCAAAAATGGAAAAGCTTAAAACTGATGGTTACTATGCTTTATCAAATGGAAAATTATATTTTTTGAAATTTGAAAATACATGTGAATCAGCTGGAGAATACAAGTCTGAACTAATAAAACATGCAAAAAATTACAGAAGTTTTGAATTAAAAAATTAATTCCTTCAGTTTAAAAATTCATGAAAGAAGTTACAGTTAATGATAAATTTCAAGTTAATTACACCTATCGCTTGAAAGAAAAAATTAATTCAAATTTTCATCCTGAATTTAAACCAGAGCTAACACCTAAAGAAATGTTAGAAATGGGCATCTTTGGTGGGAAATACATGACAGATTGCAAGAATGAATTCCCTAAATCATGGTTTGAAAAGGCAAAACTCTCACCTTCTGGAAAAAATATAAAAATTAACTATTATCAAGTTGATGCTTCTCTTCCCCTGTCTGAATGGATGAAAAAAGGATGGATTCATGAGGATGATCCAAGGGGTTGGTTTCAATGGTATTGTCGATATTTCATGGGCAGAAGGATGAAGGATGAAGACCTAAGACAAATAAAGCGTTGGAGAGCAATACGTCGTCATGCTGGAGCGATTAAAAAATTTTGCAAGCCAAAAGATCTTTCATGTAGAAAAAAACAAAGACAAGCCTTACTGCATTGGGCTTACGATTCTAGAAACATCTAACAACGAGAGCAAGTCTTTCTTTTTGTTGTGCCACTTGTAGCTCTGGGAATCGTCATCATTTGACACCTGTGACACCAAAATCTTCTACACATTTAAAACCTCCAAGAAAAATTAAAAAAAGCATCATAAATGAAAAAAATAATTTTGTAAACAGTAAACGTGTTTGAAAGTGACGAAAAAACGTGGCGAGGGGCGGGTTCGAACCGCCGACACAAGGATTTTCAGTCCTCTGCTCTACCTACTGAGCTACCTCGCCAGCATGGCGGAGCTGACGGGGATCGAACCCGCGACCTCTTCCTTGACAGGGAAGCATGCTAAACCGCTACACCACAGCTCCAAGCGGAGTTATTCTAAACTCCAAAAACACCCCGTAGGGGAATCGAACCCCTATTTCCGCCTTGAAAGGGCGGTGTCCTGGCCGTTAGACGAACGGGGCAGAACAATCACATTATCCTAAACTTTTATTATGAAATTTGAATCAAATTCCAAATTTTTCCAAATCACCTTTAGGTAGATTTAAACCATGCCTTTTATTCATTCTGTCATAAAGAACAAGATTGACTGTAACTGCAAGATTCAAAGACACTCTTGTAGGTATGTAAACAGTTTTCTCACACCAGTCAACAGTTTCCTGCTTTATCCCACCATATTCAGAACCAAAAACATACATTGCTCTTTCAGGATGAACAAAATCAGCTAAAGAAACAGCGTTATCTGTCATCTCTATTGCAACCGGAGTGCACCCAAAAGGCAAAGATTCCTGTATTGAATCTTTGTAAACCAAAGGAACATGCCTCCAAGCTTTAGGTGTATCTGCAGGAAGTGGCATTTCTGGATCTTGAAAATCTTGATCTGAATCCCATTTTCTGCCTGCAACAACAACATAATTAGCTCTAAAGCAAAAAGCTCCTCTTAATATTTGACCTACATTGATTGAGTTTCTTGGGTTTTCTAAAGCAACAACCGAGTAGCCACGGCGATTATCCCATTCATGATTTTCAGACATTTAACTATAGGGGTTGAGGGAATCGAACCCCCGACACACGGGTTAAAAGCCCGCTGCTCTACCGACTGAGCTAAACCCCCTAAGCTATATATTCTATTCCTTCCAGGCTATATCGTCAATTCCGGGACCAGTGCTAACTGCAAGAATTTTGACTCCTGAACTACTTTCCACAAAGTCACAATACTTTCTCAAACCTTCAGGCAAGTTGTTCCATTTTTGAATTCCGGAAAAATCAGGCCAACCCTCAAGGGTTACATACTGTGGAACACCTTCATCCCAAACTCTAGAATCTTCCGGAACATCCTTGTATTCCGAACCATTCCAATTCCAAGATGTACAAACTTTAATGTCACCCATGCCTCCAAGGATATCGGCTTTTGTAAGGATAACACCTGTGAAACCGTTTAGCCTATGTGCATACCTTAACAAAGGAATATCTAACCAGCCACAATCACGAGGCCTGCCTGTAGTAGCACCAAATTCTTTACCTTTGTCTTGCACCTTTTTGTTCCATTCATCATTCATTTTAGTTGGAAATGGGCCTGCTCCAACCCTGGTTACATAAGCTTTAGCAATTCCTAAAACCTGACTAATTTGACTTGGCCCTAAACCCGCATTTACACAAGCTGAACCACTAATGGTGTGACTACTAGTAACATAAGGATATGTACCAAAACCTAAATCAAGCATAGACCCTTGCGCTCCCTCCATTAAAACTTCTTCTTTGTTTTCAATTGCAGTATGAATTAGATTATGGGTGTCTCCTACATATTTTCTTATTAATTCTCGTTGTTTGATCAAATCTTCGTAAAGTCTTTGAGGGTTGATTTTTCTTTTTGTCACATCAGAATAAACACCATCTAAAACAGCATTTACACGACCAACTAATGTCTTTATCCTGTCAAGTAAATTGTCT
Organism: bacterium; assembly: GCA_002716355.1. Taxonomy (GTDB): domain Bacteria; phylum UBP7; class UBA6624; order UBA6624; family UBA6624; genus UBA6624. The sequence goes on from PBAU01000005.1 coordinate 103,637, forward strand.
TCAAAAAGATGTCCGAGCCTTATGCCCCTACGTGCAATTCGATCTGTGCTTGCAGGTCCAATTCCTCTGTATGTAGTTCCTAGTTTCTCCTGCCCTCTTCTTAACTCCTCTAGCTTGTCCATCCATCTATGGAATGGCAAGACTAAAAAAGCCTGAGGGCTTATAACCAAATCAATATCTAAATTGTCATTTTCAATTTGCTTGATTTCCTCAAGTAGCAATTCGAGATCCAAAGCAACACCTCTTGCAATAATGCTTTTAACACCTTTATGCAAAACACTGCATGGGAGCAAATGGAATTTGTATACCTTTTCGCCTCTATAAACGGTATGGCCTGCGTTCGCACCACCCTGAAATCTAACAACCATGGATGACTTGGAGGCAAGGCTATCTACTATCTTTCCTTTGCCCTCATCACCCCATTGGGATCCAACAACTACTGTTACAGGCACAATTGACAATTCTACGATTAAATAGAATAAGAGCATGGGAAAAGTGGCAAATCACGCAGAATATTGCAAAAAACCAATTGAAGACAAGATTTCATTGTCTAAAAAAATCCTTGCTGATGCAATCAATGAGTTCAAAATCGATAAAACGCTTCTTGCTTGGACTGGAGGAAAGGACTCGACTTTGATATTGTGGATGCTGCTTGAATTGCATGCTGAAAAAAAGATTAAAATGCCTGATTGCCTATTCATCAATGAAGGCTGCGTCTTTGATGAAATCCTTGGTTTTGTAGAAAAGATTGAAAAAGAACACAAGTTAAATGTTTACCATGCAATAAACAAGGATGTCTTTGATCTGGCGAAAGGAAAGCCTGGGAACATTGTCCGGGTGGAGGACCTGAATGAAAGAAACAGGTCAGAGTTGGAAAAAATAAAATTTTCGAAAAATGAATTTAAATTCGACCCTGAATCCTTTGAAGGCAATCACCTGATGAAAACTGTTGCATTGAACATGTTCCTTGAAAGCAATGACTATGCATGCATGATTACGGGCATACGTTGGGATGAACAGGATGCAAGGAAGGATGAAACTGCCTTCAGCCCAAGACAGGATCCTGACCACATGAGAATCCATCCAATACTCCATTTTGATGAAAGGGATATATGGGAAGCCCACTTCAAAATGAAGGTGCCTTACTGCAACCTGTACGAAAAAGGCTACAGGAGCTTAGGCGCTGCAGGAACAACAACAAAAACATCCGATTTGCCTGCATGGAAGCAAGACCTTGAATCAACCACTGAAAGATCCGGCAGGAAGCAGGATAAAGAAAACCTAATGGAAAAGCTCAGAGACTTGGGTTACATGTAAGGATCGAAAAACAACCTTAAAAAACAATAAGCCTTATTCTGAAAATTTTTGTATCCAAGCAGCTCTTTTAACCAATTCATCTCTTTCTTGCTGTGCTTCCCTCAGTCTGTCTCTTATCAGCTGAACCTTGTCTTTCGGAGCATTGTTGATGAATCCTTTGTTTTGAAGTTGGCCTTCCAATCTTTTTATCCTCGGCTCTGCATCTTCAGCATTTCTTTTCAGCTCATCAACCCTTTCAGAAAGTACGGAAGAGTCAATATTGGGAATCATCACCTTCCCTATTGCCATCTCAATCGGAAAGCCATTTTCAGTGCCTGACTTCTTCAGTCTCAAAATATTCAAAAAGGCATCCTCTTGCCCCTGATTCCATGAGCCATCAATAACAACCTCTTTGATCTCCTCTACGCTTAAGCCAAGAATGGAAATTGATTTTCTGTAACTCTTGACACTGTCGTAAATATCCTGAAAACCTTCAGATTCCTTCATGTCGATTCCTTCCAGCTCAGTTGGCCATGATCTTGTTGCAACCAAAGATTCATCATTGTTGATCAAAAGGTTTACGTCTTCGCAAATGAATGGAACAAATGGGGATGAAATGACCAAGAATTTTTCCATGATTGCTTTTGCATTGGATGCAACCTGCAAGTCACCATTGTTGGATCTTGATTTTGCTATCTCCAGGTACCAATCGCAGAATTCATTCCAGAAAAAATGGTGTATGGACTGCATGGCTTTCCTCACATCCTTTCCTTCCAAGCTCTTGTCCACAGAAGCAACTGTCTCATTGAATTTTTGAGCTATCCAATGATCACTTCTGTCATAAAAAACAAAATCGCTGTTTTTTGGCTCCAGTGAATTTATGTAATTTGCTGCATTCCAGATCTTGTTCATAAACCTTTGGCCAGAAACCAGCTGATCGTTACCGAATGGAATGACTTCCGCCGGAACCATATTGAACAAAAGAGCAAACCTCAAACTGTCTGCACCATATTCATCCATTGCCTCAAGCGGATCTATCGTATTCCCTTTGGACTTGCTCATTTTCCTTCCCTTCTTGTCACAAACAAGACCATGGATGAGAACCTCTTTAAAAGGTGTTTTATCCTCAAAGGCCAAACTCATCAAAACCATCTTAAGAACCCAAAAGAATATGATGTCATAACCTGTAATCAACAAAGATGTTGGGAAAAAACCATTCTCTTTAGGGTCGTCTTCCGGCCATCCAAAACATTCAAGCGGCCATAAGGCGCTACTGAACCATGTATCTAAAACATCCTCATCTTGAACAAACTGCTTTGAATCATGATTTTTAGATAAACATTCTTCTTCTATATTTTCAGAAACTATAGGGTCTTTTGACTTGTCACCTTTGGGATACCATGCAGGGATCTGATGGCCCCACCATAATTGCCTTGATATGCACCAGTTTTCAACCTTTGACCACCAATCACCATAAACCCCACCCCATCTTTCAGGATAGAAACTTGGAGATCCGTCTTTCAACAATTCAAGAGCCCTACCCTTGAAAACCTTCATGTTCAGAAACCATTGTTCAGAAAGCATTGGCTCAATAACTGAACCAGACCTTTGAGAAATCCCAATAGCAGATTTATGCTTTTTTGCATCAACTAAAGAACCAGAATTCTCGAGCATCTCAACAGCCTTTCTTCTTGCTGCAACAACATTCAAACCATGTAATTCATTGGGAACCCTTTCATGGCTAGACAATTTCCCGTCTTTGCCTAATATGGTGACTATTGGCAAATCATGCCTCTCGCCTATTTCAAAATCCAAATGATCATGAGCAGGGGTTACCTTTAAGGCACCTTCTCCGAAATCCATATCCACTGAATCATCAGCAATAATGGGTATCTCAACATCTACAAGAGGAATGAAAGCATTGACTCCGTTGTCCAAATAAGATTTAAACCTTTCATCATTTGGATTAACCGCTATTGCGGAATCAGCAAAAATAGTTTCTGGTCTCGTGGTTGCTATCTTGATCGACTTTCCATCATTGGTTTTGTATTCAAGTGTCCATATGAAACCATTTCTGTCTTCACGGTCAACTTCAATATCAGAAACCGCTGTCTGAAGTTGGCAATCCCAATTTACCAATCTGTTACCTTTAAAAATGACATCCTTTTTGTACAGTTCCACAAATGCCTTCTTGACAGCCTTGTTGCACTGTTCATCCATTGTGAATCTTTCACCAGGCCAATAAGGCGTTATCCCTAATTTTTTGAACTGCTGAAAAATAACATCTCTGCATTCATCTTTCCATTCCCATGCTCGCTTAAGGAAGGCTTCTTTGCCCAATTCACTTTTTGAAGACCCTTCTGATTCAAGCTTTTTCTCTAAGACTGCCTGAGTGGCTATGCCTGCATGGTCACTGCCTGGTATCCATCTTGTAGAGCAACCTTTCAACCTTGCCCATCTGGTAAAAACATCCTGCAGGGTGTAGTTTAACGAATGTCCAATATGTAAAGATCCTGTTACATTTGGAGGAGGAATAACGATTGAAAAAGGTTTGCCTTTCGATTTTGAATCATGAATAGGAACATCTTTTTCCCATTGACTAACCCATCTCTCCTCGTTTTGTGAAGGATTGTAAAAATTAGACATTATTTAAACTATTTCAAGACTGTATCAATAAGCCCGTATTTTTTGGCATCATCCGCACCCATCCAAAAATTCCTATCTGTATCTTTTGCTACCTGTGTAATTTTCTTACCGGTATTCTTAGATAAGATCAAGTTGAGCTGTTCTTTGATTCTCTTGATTTCAGCTGCTTCAATTTCTATGTCTGAAGCCTGTCCGCTAACTCCACCTAAAGGTTGGTGGATCATTATCTTGGCATGTGGCAATGCAGCTCTTTTTCCCTTTTCTCCGCAAGACAACAAAAGAGCGCCCATAGATGCAGCTAAACCAACAGCAATTGTTTGAACTTTTGGCTTAACTATATTCATAGTATCCATTATGGCCAAACCAGCAGAAACCTCTCCTCCAGGAGAATTTATATAAAGCCTAATATCCTTGGTTGGGTCTTTTTTCTCTAAATAAAGCATCTGAGCGACAACTAAATTTGCCATATGCGTTTCAATTGGCCCATGGATAAAAATGATGTGCTGTCTCAATAATTGGGAATAAATATCAAAAGCTCTTTCGCCTCTGTTTGTTTGTTCTACAACCATAGGTATTAAATTCATTTCTTGTTCTCCTGCCTGTCCCAAAATTCCTTAATTATGGAATTCCTAACCTTGGCCCTTCTTATATTTCTTGCAATGATTGGAAGGTTACCGTTTCTTTTTGACTCTTGGATAATCTTCTTAACCGGTCTTCTTACTTGTGATGCGATATCCCTAAAAAAGTATTCAATCTCATGATTCAAAACCTGAATTCCCTTCTTGTCGCCTATGGCGTCAAGAACGATGCCCAATTTTATATTTTCAAGAATGCCTTTTTCGTTTTCTTTCCACCAATCTTCGATTTCTGTTTTCTTATTTTCATCAGTATTGTTTTTTACATAATTATTCCACTCAAGCTCTTTCTCTTCATCAATCAAAACCTGAGGGACAGAAAAATCTTTAACCTTCTTCATGAGCATTTGAGGCAACTTTTCATTAGCTTCAGCAAATGCTTTATCCTCATTTTGGATCATCAAGTTACTTTTAATCCTGGCTTTAAATTCATCTTCATCCTTGATGCCATATTTTGCACAAAGATCAGAAATAACAGGTATTGTCTCTCTTTTGACAGATGTGATTTTGATTTTGGAATTAACCATCTTGCCACCCAAATCAGGGTTTGAATAAGCTTTAGAAAATTTGCTTTTAAAAGACAGTTCATCATCTTGGTTTTTTCCTATCAGCTTGTCCATAAATGATTTAGAAGGCAATGTTTTAGCATTGATTTCAAATGCTCTTTCAACCTTCTCTTCAGTGTCGCCCGAAGAAAAAGTGCCTTCCATTCTGACATAATCTCCCTCCTGAATTTTTTCAGCAGGTAAAAATTGAGATTCCGCACTGATGATCTTGCTTAATTCGGAATCAACAGCAGCATCAGTTGCTTCATCTGGTTTAGAAAATTTGTAATTGAGCTTATCGGCAAAATCAACATTAAACTCAGGAAGAACCTCTATTTCAACAAAAATGTCAACACCTGTTTTTGTTTTCTTGTTTTTGATTGACTGCAATGCTATCGCATGCAAGTTGTTTTGCTCAATAGTTGATTCTGCGGAATTTTTCCAAACCGTTTGAACCGCCTCTTCAAATAAAGAATCTTCATCAATGTATTTTTTAAGCATGCTGTCTGGAATCTTTCCAGCCCTGAAACCAGGGACCTTGATTTGTCTTTTATATTGCTTGTATAAACCTTTTTCAATGTTTGAAAAATCCTCACTCGTAATCTTGAAAGTAACCAAAGCCTTGTCTGGCTTGGTTCTCTTAACAGAGTTAGGAACAAAAGTAATATTTTTCATAAAGTCAAGGCCTAGCGGAAGAAGGGATTCGAACCCTCGACCCTCACGTTGGCAACGTGATGCTCTACCACTGAGCTACTTCCGCAAGCCGTGAGCCGAGAGGGATTTGAACCCCCGACCAACGGGTTAAGAGCCCGCTGCTCTACCACTGAGCTACCGGCCCATAAGTCACTAATTCAAATTCTATAACCATAATCCAATTATGCTACACGCCCGGCAGGATTCGAACCTGCAACCTTCGGGTTCGAAGCCCGACGCTCTGCCAGTTGAGCTACAGGCGCTTGGGGCGAGTGACGGGATTTGAACCCGCGACCTAAGGGACCACAACCCTTCGCTCTCCCCCTGAGCTACACCCGCCGTAGACGTACTGGCTTACTATTGTAAACTTGTTTCAATATAGAATCAATCCTTGTATCAATTAAAAGGAGATTTATTGAAAATGAAAAAAATACTTTCCATAATTTTATTAACCTTGATGACGGGCTGTTCATTATTCTTTTCAGGCAAAGATGCTTACGAAAGGCAAGTTGCCTTAAGTGAAGAGCTCTTAGTAGCAGATGAACATAACCACCATGTTGAAGATCATCCGCTTGGAGACATTGAAATCACATCTGAAGATTTCGAATGGCTGGTTTATGAGCTTTCGGGAGAAAAATACTCTGGAAGAGGCATAGGTCAAGAAGGTGGTGTCAACTCTTCAAAACAGATGCTGGAATGGTTTGAATACTTCCATTTAACAGAATCATGGCTGGAAGAATTTGAAGTTCTGCTTGGAACAAAAAGTGTTGAATCAGAACTTAAATATGATTCAAAATCCTTTGAAAAAGAAATTGACTTTTCTCCAATAAACTACACAGCTGATGGTAACGTTGAGGGCAAAGCGTGGTTTTTAGGTTATGGGATTGCTGAGAATGAATCTGACTGGAATGATTGGGTGGATGCTGAAGGCAACAAGATAAACCTTGAAGGTGGAATTGCGATAATGGCATTGGGCTTACCCGATGTCGAAGAAGACCATCCATTAAACCTTAGGGAAAACAGAAGGCTTGGAATGCTAAGGTACAAAACCCAAGTTGCAAAGGAGCATGGAGCCTCAGCAGCCCTATTCATATATCTTGGATCAGATAACCCAGGAGGCTTAATTGATATCGGTGGAACCATAAGGTGGGGAGCCTCATCTCTTCCTATAGGACTTGTGACATCAGAAGTCTACACAGAAATATTTGATGATGCTGCTGACTGGGATAAACCCATAAAATCAAAAAAATCACCCAGTGAAAACACACTATCATTCTCAACCAAGGTTGAACTTGATTACGTGACTGCTTTTAACGTAATAGGTTACCTGGATAGCGGCAAGGATAAAACTTTTGTAGTTGGTGGACACAAAGACCATATGGGGACAAACAGCTCTGGAGAGGTTTACTGGGGAGCTGATGATAATGCAAGTGGTACGGCAGGAGTTCTAGAGTTGGCAAATTATTATTCCCACATGCCGGCAGAAGAAAGGCCCGGAAACTTTTACTTCATGCTGTTTGATGCAGAGGAAATGGGACTTTTGGGAAGTAGGTATTTCACCAACAATAATCCTGAAATAATGGAAAAGTTAGATTTCATGCTGAATCTTGATATGGTAGGCAGATATTCCGATAATGAAAAAATACTCATGGGTGGAATAAACAGCTCTGAAATTTTTGAAAGTGATGAATTCTGGTCTGAACTTACAGCGCTAAATGAAAATTTGAATTTTGAAAAATCAACTTTTGGTGATGGTAGGTCTGACCACGCGCCATTCATAGACAAAGGAGTTCCAGCAATGTTCATTTTCACTGGAATACATGATGACTACCATACACCAGCTGATACACCTGATAAAGTTGATTATGAAGGCTTGGAGGAGATTGGAAAGTTTTCAATATCATTGCTCGATTTAATTGCATCAACAATGGAGTCAAAAACCCCCCATAGTGAAAAGGTTGCACCTTATACTGGTGAAGAGGAAGGGGATGAGGTTATGCCTGCAGACGGGTGGAGATCATGGTTTGGATCTATGCCTGACTATGCAGATAGTGGCGATTCAGGGTATCTTATTGGCGGAATCTCAAAAGAATCCCCAGCCGAAAAAGCTGGACTACAAGCAAAAGACAGAATAATCAAGATAAATACAACTGAAATAAAAAATCTAGAAGATTTCATGTATGCTCTTAACAAATACAAGCCAGGCGAAACGATTAAAGTCAAATTCATTAGAGAAAATCAGGAATATGAAGTCAATTTAACGTTAGAGAGTCGTCAAGACAGATAAAATTAAGAAAGATGGGAATTCTTGAAGGCAAGAAAGGGCTGATTGTTGGTATAGCCAACAAGCATTCAATAGCTTGGGGTATTGCAAAAGCATGCGTCAAGCAAGGCGCTGAATTAGCGTTTTCCTACCTGGAGCCTTTTGAAAGCAGGGTCAGGAAGCTCGCTGAAGAGCTGGGTTCAGAGCAGGTTTTTGAGCTGGATGTCACAAATGATCAACATCTACAAAATGCTCCCAAGGAAATAGAAAAAAGGTTTGGAAAAATAGATTTTCTTGTCCATGCTGTTGCAATGGCAAAAAAAGAAGAACTGGCAGGAAGATTTGTCGACACGACACGAGATGGATTCAAACTTGCTCTAGATGTTAGTGCATGGTCGTTAATTGGATTGACGAAGGCACTTCTTCCCGTCATGCAGAATGATGCTTCGGTACTGACAATCAGCTATCTTGGTGCAGAAAGGGTTATTCCCAACTATAACGTTATGGGAGTTGCAAAAGCAGCACTTGAATCTTCAGTCAAATATCTTGCAAATGATCTTGGTCCAGAAGAGGGCATACGTGTCAATGCTATATCGAGCGGTCCTGTTAAAACACTATCTGCTTCAGGGATTGGTGACTTTGGGCAAGTCCTAAAATGGCAAGAGAGCACATCACCCTTAAGGGGAAATCTTTCTTTAGATCAGCTGGGGCCAACAGCAACATTCCTTCTTTCCGATCTGTCTGCTGCAATAACCGGTGAAACCGTTCACGTTGATATGGGTTATCACATCATGGGTTCTGCCAGCCTTGGTGCAATCAAAAGATTAAAAGATCTAGAAAAATGAATGCTTACTAACGAGCAAAAAGAAACAACATCAAACATCATTGCCACAATAGAAGAAAATATACCTTCTGGATTTGAAAAAACAACTAATTACGGAATGCCGTCATTTGTAGTTCCAAAATCAATTTATCCAGATGGCTATCATTGCGACAGCAGTCTTCCTGTCCCATTCATATCAATTGGAAGCAGGAAATCAGGAATAAGTCTGCACCACATGGGTCTTTATGCTGATAGCAACTTAACAATTTGGCTTAAAAAAGAATGGCCGAAACATATGAAAACAAAAATAAACATGGGAAAAGGATGCATCAGATTCAAGAATATCAAGAAAATACCATACAAACTTATTGGTGAACTTGTATCAAAAATGACTGTTGATGAATGGGTTGATATTTATAAAAAAAACGTAAAAAACTAAGGTTTTATTAAATCCCAATCAGGCATCTCTTCGATAAGACCTTTTTCAAAAGCTAATTTAAAAAGAAGATTGACAGCAGAAACGCCCTCATTACCAAGGCTTATCGTTTTGTTGTTAACATACATTTTGATGAAACGATCATTCTTATCTTCGCTCAAACCTCTTCCAAAATCCCTGGCATAATCATTTGTTTCCTGTCGATTCTTCTCACCCCACACTATGCTATCCAAAAGTATCTTGGCCATTTTCTTTGCTGTTTCAGGATCGACATCCTTGCTAATTGCATTCGTTCCCAAAGGCAAAGGCAAACCCCCACTCTCCTTGTGCCACAACTCTCCATAATCAACAACCTTCTTGAAACCCTCTTCCTCATAGGTTATCTGGCCTTCATGTATCAAAAGCCCTGCATCGACATCTTTATTTTTCACAGCTGCCATAATCTCATCAAACGGAACAAACTCCTCAACAAAATTTGATGCAAAGATCCTCATTATCAGAGTTGCAGTTGTGTGACGGCCCGGCAATGCAACCTTAGCTCCCTTTAAATCAGGAAATGAAATATCTGAATCTTTATTTGCTATAAGGACAGGACCATAACCCAAGCCCATTGAAGCTCCTGGGTCCAAAACAGCATAACTTTTATACACTTTTGAAAGAAGGTGCCAAGATATTGCTGTCATCTCTAACTCTCCATTCAAAGCCCTGTTGTTCAGACTTTCAATATCCTCGACACACTCTTTAATCTTCAAACCTTGGTTGTCTATCTTGTCATTAAGCATTGCGTAAAACATGAAAGCATCATCAGGGTCTGGAGAATGGCCAATACGAATTATGTTAGACATCGAAGTTCAATCCTACCCTTTTACAATCTATATTGCTGTGAAAAAAGAACTGCTTTGTATATTTTTGGCATTAACTGCATTCATACCCGCAGGAGAGTATGGTCCTGGTGGAATCCTTATGCCTGACATCAGCAAGTCCAGAGGACTTGCTGGAAGCCTGTCCACAGACGGCTTTTACCCAGATGGAACCATAAAAATGAACCTGAATTGGAACGAAGATCCTTTGACTTGGAACTGGTTCTGGGCAAAAGACTGGAAGGAAGACACTTTTGAAAAGTATGGGTTCAGCTTTAGGTATGTTCCATTTGAAAACTTTTCAAAAATAAAAACTGCATTCTTTGTCACCCCGTACTATTGGGAAACAACAGATGAAGGAAGTGCATCTTCTCAATTTGGAATCAATATGCAGTATCTAATCGAATCAAAAGAAAACATAATGATTTCCTTTGGAACTTCTTACGGTCACGATACTGCTTTTGGTAGCGACAACACTGAAATGGAGCCGATTTTTTCAATTGGAAAACAATTCAACAAATCAAAAATACGAGCAGAATTTAGAGGAGGTGGAGATAAGTCATTACCGAAAAAAACAGCATTTTCAATTGAACAGGATGTAGGCAAAATTAATATCTGGCTAGCATATACAACAATAACAAATCTGGATGAAACAATCGAAAACGGAATATCTGTGGGACTTAGCATGGGTCTACCATGGCCTCTAAAATAATTGAAAACTGAATTCAAGAAACCATTACTAGATTGGTATCGTAAAAATTCAAGAGAATTGCCTTTTCGAGGGTCAAAAGACCCTTGGAAAATCCTTGTTTCCGAAATTATGCTTCAGCAAACAACAATGGAAACGATACTAAATCGATATCCATTATTCATCAAACAATTTCCAACAGCTTCATCACTTGCAAAATCTTCTGAACAGGAAGCTCTAAAAGCCTGGGAGGGTCTTGGGTACTACAGAAGGGTTAAAAACTTGAGAAAAACAGCTCTGATATGCCATAAAAAATTCAATGGAAAATTACCAAAAAAATATTCTGAGCTAATTCTTTTACCCGGAATAGGCGAATATACAGCATCCGCAATCTCATCAATATGCCACAATGAAAAAAAAGCTGCAATCGACGGCAATGTAACGAGAGTTGTTTCAAGATTTTTCTCAGTAAAAGAAAACATCAACAAAAGCATAGGCTTAAAAAAAATAAAAAAACTAGCTAATCAAGTTTTAAATGCTGAAAATCCTGGAGATCACAATCAAGCAATAATGGATTTAGGCTCAATGGTATGCACGCCAAAAAATCCAAAATGTCTCTCTTGCCCCTTGTCTAAACATTGTCATGGTTTCAACTCTGGTGATGCGACAAGATATCCTGTAAAAAACAAAAAAAACAAATCCCCTGAGTTTGATGTTGCAATAGCATCAATAAAAGAAAATGGAAAAATCTTGCTTGTTCAGAGACCAGCAGGAACCATGCTTGAAGGTTTATGGGAATTGCCTGGAGGCAAGGTTGAAAAAAACGAATCAATCATGGAAGCCTGCGTGAGAGAGATAAAAGAGGAAACTGGCATGTCGATCAAAGTGAATCGAAAATTGGGAATGGTAAAACACGCGTACACACATCTGAAAGTTAGACTGCACATATTTGAAGCATCCATTAAAAATCAAGAAGATGACGGCAGCAGAAAGCTAATATGGTCAAATATAAATGAAATTGAGACGCTCCCAATTCCTACAGGAACAAAAAAAGCTCTATCTATAATTAAGAAGTAATGATTTTTATATATTTGATGGCTGGAGGATCAGGATCAAGATTGTGGCCACTTTCAGAAACACATCCAAAACCACTATTAAAGCTTCTACCCAATGGAAAAACAATCCTTGAAGAAACAATCAAAAGAATAGATTCATTGGATCAACAAACAAAAATCATATTAGGCATTAACAACAGCCATAAAAAACTTTTTGAAGACTTCCTGAAGAGAAAAAAAATAAAAAATATCGAATTGCTTGTTGAACCATGCGCTAGAGATACAGCAGCAGCAATAATCTATTTTTCATACTGTTTAGCAAAGGGGGAGTACGGAGGCTCTGTTGAAAGCACTGTCCTGGCAACCCCATGCGACCAAGTCTTGGATAGCAATGATGTATTTTCTGATGCAGTTAACTCTCTCTTAAAGCTCAATGCTGAAAAAAAACTTATGACAATTGGTATCAAGCCTCATTTTGCAAGCACACAATATGGCTATATCAAAACTGCAAAAGAAATAATGCCAAATGTATTCTCGGTAGAAAAATTTATAGAAAAACCAAATCAAAAAAATGCTAAAAAATACGTTAATGATGGGATGTATTGGAATAGTGGCACTTTTTTATTTTCAGTTGAAAAAATCATAAAGAGCACTGAGGATTTTTGCCCTGATTTACTAGAGAAGGTCAAAAAAACATTTAAAAAATCAAAAAACAAAAAAGAACCTGCAGCATCATTTTCAGAGATTCCAAAAATATCTTTTGATTATGCTATTGTCGAAAGAGAAAAGGATATTTGTATGTCGAAATGCGATACAAGGTGGAGAGATCTTGGAAACTGGAAAGAAGTTGTTGATTTTTTTGAAGAAAAAGGAGAAATTAAAAATTTGAAATTTGAAGAATTTGTATCAAAAAACAACACTGCAATATCAGAAAAAAAGGTAATCTTTCTAGGGACTGAAGATTTAATAGTTGTAGATGGCCCTAATGGAATACTGGTTGCCAATAAGAACTCTGCTTCTGAATTGAAAAAATACATCAAAAAAACTAAATCTGACATTTAAGTTATAGAATTTTGGCTAGTTAAATATGGCAAATTGGTTAATTGTTGGAGGCACTGGAAGAGTCGGCAGGCATCTTGTTAAAAGGTTAGCGATGCGTGGTGAGCATGTTATTGTGTCATCACGATCCATTCCCTTGGATCAATCAGAATGGGTACAAGGTGTTGAATTTGTCCACAGTGGAGATCAAGATACCGGAAAACCATTTCTTGACGCATGGGAAAAGTCAGATGTGGTTGTAAATCTTGTCGGAGAAGATATTGCTCAAAAGTGGACTCCAAAATCAAAAAAAGAAATAACAGATAGCAGAGTCAATTCCACCAAGATGATATCGTTTCTGTACAAATCACTGAAAAAGAATCCGAAAACATGGATTAATGCAAGTGCTGTGGGTTATTACGGGTCAACAGGTGAAGCTGCTAATGAAGAAAGTGAAAGCGGAGATAATTGGCTTGCGGAAGTATGCAAAGCTTGGGAAAGTGAAGTCAAAGCACCGGATGGAGTTAAAACAATCACCTTGCGCATTGGTCCCGTCTTGCAAAAAGAAGCGGGTCCTTTCCCGAAAATGAACCTTCCTTACCTTGCTGGTTTTGGAGCCTGGCTTGGATCTGGAAAACAATTTTTTCCTTGGATTCATGTTGATGATGTAGTAAATTCAATCATCTTCTTAGAAAAAAACACAGAATCTTCAGATGTGTTTAATCTTGTTAGTCCTGAGGCAATAACACAAAAGGATTTTTGCATTGCCTTGAATGAAGCGTATGGCAGGCCCAGGTGGCAAATGCAGCCACCAATAGCATCTATTATCGTAGGCCGAATAGTCAAAATGGCTCTTGGAAACATGGCTTCACTCTTACTGGAAGGCAGGGAAGTTTCATCTCAGAAAATAATTGATGCTGGCTATAAATTCAAATACCCAACAGCATTAAGGGCCTGCAAATCGTTATTGGCAAAATAATTCCTGAATGTTAAAAATCGGTATCATTGGTCTGCCTTCAAGCGGAAAAACAACTTTATATCAAACTTTAAAAAGAGATAATCCCGATACACATGGCAAAAATGGAGAAAGCATTACCACAACCCCAATAGAAGATTCAAAATTGGGACAACTTGCTAATATTTACAATCCAAAAAAAATAACGAAAACTAAGATTGAACTTTCTGACGGCTTGCCATCTTCGTCATCATCCATAAACACAAGAGAAGCGACGAGGTTAAGGAATCTGAATTGTTTTTTTGCTGTTTTGGATTCATTCTCGATAGAAAAAAAAACAAACATGATGAAGCATCTGGGCCAAGATATCAATGCAATAATTGAAGAATTATGCTTGCAGGATCTACCTATTGTTGAATCCTCAATAGAAAAAATTTCAAAAGAAAGCAGGAAAGGCGTAAATGCAAGAGCTCAAGAATTAGAAACTCTAAAAAAAATTAGTGAGGATTTAAATCTGTCTAAACTTCCTGGAATTTCAGAAACTGAAAAAAACTTTGTCAAAGGTTATCAATTCTTATCTTTAAAGCCAATTCACTTCATTGCCAACATTGATGAAAATAACATCAACTCCAAAGAACTTACAAAAATCAATACTGCATTAAAAGAAAAATGGCCTTTTTTAAGTTTGGAATATGCATGCTTAGGATTAGAAAAAGATCTTCAAGATCTGGAAGAGGATGAGAGAGGGGTTTTTTTAGAAGAATACAATCTAAATCAACCTGCTTCTGAAACATTTTTAAAAAAAATATTCATGATTACAGGAAGACATTTTTTCTATACAGGCGGGCCAACTGAAGTGAGAGCTTGGGATATTCCCGTCAATTCAACAATCCAAGAGGCTGCGGGTGCAATTCATAAAGATCTAGAAAAAAACTTTATAAAAGGTGATGTTTGGCCATCGGATAAAGTAATTGAATTTGGTAGCGAGTCAAACGCAAAAAAAGAAGGGTTTTGGAGCCTACAAGGAAAAGATTACATAGTAAAAAATGGAGACCTTGTATTAATCAGGCATTCAGGTTAATTCTCAACATTCCAAATATCTTTTTCCTCACCACCATTCTTTCTAGCAAGAATAAACAGGTAATCAGATAGCCTGTTTAAGTATTTGCCAATTGCTAAATTTACAGATTCAGAATCAGACAAAAGCCAAAAAGATCTTTCAGCTCTTCTCGCAACACATCTAGCAAGATGCAAAAAAGCAGAAGGTGCCGGACCTCCAGGAAGAATGAAATTCTCTAAAGGTGGCAAATCTTTACTGGCGATTTCAATATTTTCATCAAGTATTGCTAATTTTTTTTCAGAAAACACAAAACGTTTATTTTTAGATTCAGGAAAGCACAAATCACCTCCTATATCAAAAAGATCATTTTGAATTTTTTCAAGATAATCCTTTGGTGCAGCCCCTAAACTAATGCAAACACCAATAAACGAATTTAATTCATCAACCTCACCATAAACCACAACTCTCAAATTATGCTTGCTAACTCTTTTGCCATCACCCAAGCCAGTCTGTCCGCCATCCCCTTGTTTTGTTACTATTTTAGAGATTCTTGCCATTTTTACTACCTCCCAAAAATTGCCCTTATGAAAAATGCTAGATTAGCAGGCCTTTCAGCAAGCCTGCGCATGAAGTAAGGATACCAACTTTTTCCAAAAGGGATATAAATTCTTAAATTCCAGCCATTTTCTATAATTTTCCTCTGTAATGGTGTGTTGACACCATAAAGCATCTGAAATTCAAATTTATTTTTAGATATATTATTCTTTTTAACGATACTTAAGACTTCATCAACTATAAAAGGATCATGTGTGGCAAACTCAGGATAACCCCCTGAATCTAAACCTTTTCCTAAAAATAATCTAGCAAGACCAATGTAAGAATTATTTATATCATCCTTGCTCTGAAAGGCAAACTCGGGAGGTTCGTTATATGCTCCTTTGCAAATTCTTGCTCTTACTCCATTGCCCAAAAGATTATTTAAATCATTATTGGTTCTTTTAAGGTAAGCCTGTAGGCAAATACCTAAATTTAAATCCTGTTTGACTGAATTAAAAACAGACAAAGTATCATCTATTGTTTTGCTATCCTCCATATCAACTGTGATTTTGACTTTTTTATCAAGGCCTTTTTTGTAAACCTTCATTAAATTTTTTTCAAATAAATCTTTGCTTACAGACAAACCTAGCTGTGTTGGCTTCAATCCAACCCAAAGATCCTCTTCATTCTCACAAGCCTGAATCATTGAAATTATTTCGGATAGAGCTATTTTTGTTTTCTCTTCATCCCCGCTTTCTCCAAGCAAATCCAATATTGCATCAAAGCCGGCCACTCTCAAATTTTTAGCGGCTTGAATCCCTTGTTCAAGCGTGTCTCCAGCTATAAATCTCTTGATAACCTTTTTTGTTGGAACAAACCCTCTGAAAAAAGATTCCGCTGATTTTGACTCTGATAAATAAATTAAAAAATTTCTCAAAAATTAATCCTCCCAACCAAAAGCAACTTCATAAATTGTTTCGACGGGAAGGTTTCTTGCTTCATCCCTAATCGTGACAGCAAACATTTTCCAATTTTTACTATCATTAGTTTTAATCCAAAAAGACCAATCCAGGGCACTTTCTCTAGGCCCTTGCAAAGACGTTTTTGAAAAATGTTCCAGCCTTAAACCGTAATCATACTTATAACTCCAAACAGTTTCCGATCCAAGATGCCAAACATTCTTGATTTCTGGATTGTCAACATGGGTTTCATACGAAAAACCCAAACCCCAATAAAAAGGATTGGCAAACAAAAAATCATCAGAAAAACCCCCAGTCCTTGAGGAGAGGCCCCATGACATGGAGTCGTCTTCAGCTATAGGAATCCCAATCTTTAAAGACCAATCAGGAGAGCCTATTTTATTTTTTTTTTCATATCCAGATCTGTAAAAAAAATTCAATGGCCCTTCTTGAGTATCCCAGCCATCAATTGAATCAACACCTCTCATCCCAAGCAAAAACCCCCAAGAGGCATTGCCGTCAAGATGATAGTGGGAATTCAAATAAATCATTGATTCAGAGCCTGATTGACCTTTGGGTTCAGAATGCATCAAAGATACCTTTCCTTGGTTCTCTTCTGGGTTAGAGGGAATCCAATGTGAACCTTTTGCGCTTGGCAATCCTGAGATCAAAACGAACAACAAGCCAACTAAATTAAACATAGTCTAATTCTACGGTGGGAGAGGGATTCGAACCCCCGAGGCATCAAAATGCCCACACGCTTTCGAGGCGTGCGCTTTAGTCCACTCAGCCATCCCACCATATTTTTAAATTCTAGATTTTTTTTTAGATAAGGTTTATATCTGATTAATTACAATAACATATATGCCAAAATACCAAAAACCAAAAGGTACTAGAGATCTTGATGAAAACACAACGTTCAAATTCGAAGTAATTAGAAGTTTGTTTTTGGCAATATCTAGATTTTTAGGCTACAGTCATGTTGAAATCCCAATATTTGAAAAAACAAACCTATTTGAACGATCCACAGGTGAATCAAGTGAGATTGTCACTAAACAAATGTACAAATTCCAAGACAAGAAAAATAGAGAATTTGCTCTTCGGCCTGAAGGAACCCCTGGCCTAATAAGAGCCGCAATAGAAAACAATTGGCTTAACAGTCACAATGGTGATAAATTTTCTTATTTTGGACCTTTCTTCAGGTATGAAAGGCCTCAAAAAGGCAGGTATAGACAATTTTTTCAATTAGGTGCTGAATCAATTGGATCAAATAACGTTGAATCAGATGCTGAATCAATATATTTGCTTTCATTCCTTTTAAAGGAACTTGAAATCAAACATGTAATCAAGCTCAACTCACTAGGCGAACAAGAAGAGAGGCTGCGTTATATTGAATCTTTACAACAATGGCTAACAAACAATAAAACAAAAATCGCAAAAGAAGACTGCATCAATATAGAAAAAAACCCTTTGAGGATATTGGATAGCAAAAAACCCGCAACCGTGAAAGGCATCAAGGAAGCGCCGAAAATCCATGAATTCTGGACTAAGGAAACATCCGATAGGTTCAAAAAATTAACGAACCTGCTTGAAGCTGCAAATGTCAACTATCAAGTTGATGAATTTTTAGTAAGGGGTCTTGATTATTACACTTCAACAGTATTTGAAGCCTCAGGCCATGATGGTGCTCAAGATGCGTATGGGGGCGGAGGAAGATACAATAATTTAATTTCTGAACTAGGCGGCAAGAACATCCCTGCAATTGGTTTTGCTTGTGGTGTTGACAGGATTGCATCTGCGTTAAAAATTGACCAAATAAAACCTTTTTGTATCTTTATTCCACTTGGTGAGAAATGTCGTGAAAAAGCTTTTGGCATCATTTCAAAAATGTGGTCTAACAGCGTTTCAGTAAAACCATATTGGAATGAATCCAATTTAGGCAAGGCTCTAAAGAGGGCAAATTCTATTGGGTCAAAGTATGTAATAGTTTTTGGAGAAAAAGAAATGCAAAACAATACACTGCTTATTAAGAACATGAAAAATGGTGACCAAAAAGAGATACCGATAAACATGTCAAGCATAATGTCAGCATTAGGATTGGATGAATGAAAAAAACATATATATCTGAACTCAATCTTGCTAATGTCAACGAAACAGTAATGCTAAAAGGTTGGGTGCATGCAGTAAGAGATTTTGGTGGAAAAACCTTTTTTGACCTTAGGGATTCAACTGGATTAATGCAAATTGTTATGGATTCGGAAATAATCAAACTTAAAAAAGAATGGGTAGTTGAAATCATAGGAAAAGTTTCAAAAAGATTGCAGGTAAATGAAAAAATTAAATCTGGAAATATTGAGATAATTGAAAGCAAGATAACAATACTTAATGAAGCTGAAACACCTCCTATATATGTTGATAAAGACGATGATGAACCCGATGAAATTAGATATAGATACAGGTATCTTGACCTTAGGAGGCCTCACAGAAACAAGATACTGAAAATTAGACATAAGGTGATTCAAGCAATTCGAGAAATCTTAAATTGCGAAGGTTTTACAGAAGTTGAAACACCTCTTTTAACAAGATCTACACCTGAGGGTGCAAGAGATTTCATTGTGCCTAGTAGATTACATAAAAAAAATTGGTATGCATTGCCTCAGAGCCCACAATTATTCAAACAAATACTAATGGGTAGTGGAATCGATAAATATTATCAAATTGCAAAATGCTTCAGAGATGAAGATCTTAGGGGCAATCGTCAACCTGAATTCACACAATTAGATTTTGAGATGGCTTTTACTGATGAGGATGAAATATTTTCTATAAGCGAAAAGGTGTTTGAAAATATCTTTGAAAAAGCACAAGGTGAAAAAATCACAACTCCTTTTTTAAGAATGACGTATGAAGAAGCAATA
The DNA here is from genome assembly GCA_002716355.1 of bacterium. Lineage (GTDB taxonomy): Bacteria > UBP7 > UBA6624 > UBA6624 > UBA6624 > UBA6624. The sequence goes on from PBAU01000005.1 coordinate 123,041, forward strand.
AAAAATTATGGTATAGATAAACCAGATACGAGATATGAAGCTCCAATAAAAAATATTTCAGACACTCTCGTAAAAAATGGTATCAATTTTATTGACAGCACAGTTGATGCTGGCGGTGAAATTCTTGGGATATGTATTGAAAATTTCTTCCCATCCAGGAAAGAAATCTCAAATCTAGAAAAAATTGCACAAAAATTCAATATACCGGGATTGGCATTTGCAACCAAAAAAGATGGGGTCTGGAATGGTGGAATAACCAAGATGACTAACGATGAAACATTGAATGGAAACATTTCAGTATTTGGAAAAAAAGACAATTGCACTTTATTGATTATCGCTGATTCAAGCAAGGAAAATCTTTATGGCTACCATGCTTTCGGAGCAATTCACAGACATTTAAGGGATTCTGGAATGCTTATCAAAAACAGTGATGGATATGCTTTTTGCTGGGTTACAGATTTTCCTTTATTTGAAAAAACTGATGCTGGTATTGCTGCAGCTCATCACCCATTCACGCTACCCTTTAGTGAACATATCGAAAGAATTGATAATGAACCCTTGAAGGTTCTTTCACACGCTTATGACCTTGTGATGAATGGAGAAGAGATTGCAAGTGGTTCAATAAGATGCCACGATAGAGACTTGCAGCTAAAAATCCTGCAGTCTATAGGTTATTCACAATCTGAAATTGAAGAAAGGTTTGATTTCTTCTTGGAAATGATGAAATACGGCTTGCCGCCTCATGGAGGACTGGCTCCCGGGATAGATAGGATTGTGATGATTCTTGCTGGATCATCCAGCATAAGAGATGTTATTGCTTTTCCGAAATCAACAGGGGGAACATGTTTTCTAACTGGAGCACCAGGAAAAGCTGACCCACAAAGTTTACAGGATCTTGAAATTTGATGAGCACTATTCCATTTTTTGATTTTCACTGTGACTCGTTGACTAAAGGTGGGTATAAAAAATTAATAAAAAACGATACTATGCACTGGTCTTTGCCTAGATTCATTCAAGGTGGAGGTCAATTGCAAGTTCATGCAATATTCACACCTCCAGAATACAAAAAAGGTGACGCAACGATGTTTGCAATGAAGTACGCATCTGAATGGCAAAAATTTCTAGAAGAAACCAATACCACTGGAGTGAGAAGCAAAGAAGATCTTGATGAAGAAGGTCCTTTTTCTATTCTCTCTCTAGAGGATGCCTCTCCTCTTGCTGGAAATATTGAAGCATTAAACATGTTTTTTGATCTAGGTGTTCGCTTAATAACTCTTGTTTGGTCATGTGATAATGAAGTTGGCAGAGGGGTCATACATGGCCAAGGCCCGGCAATAACAAAATTTGGAAAAAATTTAATCAGAAAAATGAATGAAAAGAATGTGATTGTTGACTTGTCCCATGCAAGTGATGAACTTTTCTGGGAAGCTGTAAAGACATCAAGCAAACCAGTTGTAGCAAGCCATAGCAACTCTAGAAAATTTCGAAACCATCCTAGGAATTTAACTGATGACCAAATTAAAGAAATATCAAATTGTGATGGAATAATCGGATTAGTCTATGTGCCAAACTTTGTAGGAGACCCGCCAAAAGGGACTCAGGATGAATGGGATTTTGAATTAAAGGGTGGAGCTGAAATGCTAGCTAAACATGCTGCGCATATAGCTGAAATCTCAAAAGTTGAAACTGTTGTCTTAGGGAGTGATTTTGATGGAACTAATTCACCTGTTATTGCAGAGGTTTCAAAAACTCAAATAATGGCTGAAGAATTAAAAAAGGTTGGTTTTTCTGATAATGATATAGAAAAAATATTCTATAAAAATGCGAAAAAATTTCTTTTGAAAAACCTTCCCTAATCAGCCGCAACGATTACGTATTCCATAACCACCTTTAGGGTAAACCCATAATATATGGTCTGGACATAATATCTGGCATGTTCCACATTCGATACAATTTTCAAAATCTATATCTAAACTTCCACTTTCTTGGTTTTTTGTATAAACCTTTGCGGGGCAGGTCCACTGCAACGGATTAAGAACCTCCCAGTCTTTTGGATCGCCAATACATGTAATATGTGTTTCATGATTGTGATCATAGTTAATGGTGAATAATTTATCCTCTATGGAAACAGTTTCATTTACTGAATTTTTCTTATCGGGTGAATCTTTCATTTACCTAAAACCTTCAATAAATTATATAAATCTTTGACGATTTGTGCAGGGTTTTTCATTTTCAAAACACCTTTAACCATGTTTTTCTTTTTTTTGCCTTTTGGAGTGCCGTCAACAGTCAGTAAACTTTTTGCTGCATAGCTAATCAACTGAGGATAATCATTCAATATATCCCTTCTTTTTCTGAAAAAAGGGAAAACATCTTCATAAGATTTTAAATCCTTCAGGATGAAAGAGTCTTCTAATTTTTTCCTATAAGCATTCAGGAAACCAGATGAAAAATCTTTATTTTTGATTGCTTCTAATGCAACCTCGCCAGCAAGTCTTCCAGAAACAAAAGCAAAATTACTACCTTCTCTGTGAACAGCATTAACCATCAATGCTGCATCACCAGTCATTAGAAATCCATCAGCAACTAATGTAGGCAATTTTTTATAGCCACCTTCAGGTATTAAATGACCTGCATATTCGATTGTTTTACCGCCTTTCAAAAAAGGTTTAATTGATTTGTGATTTTTGACATGCTCTAACAATTCATATGAAGCAATTTCATTATTTGCAAAATCAGCAACCAATGAGCCAACTCCAATGCTTACAGTTTTCCTATTCGTGTAAAGAAAAGCGTAACCTAGACAACCTTTTGTGATGTCACCGAAAATTTCGTATGAAGCACCTTCATTTCCGGAAATCTGAAAGCGATCCTCAATCACATCTTCAGGTAATTCAATTACCTCTTTGACGACTAGCGCAACCTCATCTGGCTTTGGCTTGCTTCCAAAATTTCTTTTCCATGACACAAAAGCATTAACCCCTTCACCTGAAATAACCAAAGGTGCACGAATTTCTCCATTTGGTCTATCTGTAACCACTCCAACAACCTTGCCATCTTCAACAATCAAATCCAAAACTACAGTTGCAGGAAGAAACATGGCTCCATGTTTTTTGGCCTCTCCAGCCATCCATTTATCAAATTCACTTCTTAAAACAGTGTAAGCATGTGCTGGGGCTTCAGTTTTTGCTTTAAATGCATCATCTGAATAACCTAACTTTGTCACCGATTGCTTATCTGAAACCCAATAATTTTGTTCTGTAATTGGTCGTTCAATAGGTGCGTTTTTCCAAAAATCAGGAACTATCTCCTCTAGCGAGGAAGAGTAAATAATTCCGCCCATAAGATTTTTTTCACCGGGAAATTTACCACGTTCTATCTGAAGAACCTTGGCTCCCCCTTTTGCAAGTGTGATTGCAGCTGCATTGCCTGCAGCACCAGCTCCAATAATTATGACATCAAAATTCACAAAACTACCTAAAAAGCTTAAAGTTCTTTAAGCTCATTAGTCAACTCGATGATCATCTGCTTGCCGTCTCCAAAAAGCATTAACGTGTTATCTTTTCCAAATAATTCGTTTTCAATACCAGCATAACCAACACCTCTTCCTCTCTTGTTAACTATAACAGTCTTAGATTTCCATACTTCAAGAACAGGCATGCCAGCAATTGGACTATTTGGATCTGTTTGAGCACCTGGGTTAACAACATCATTAGCACCTATAACCAAAACAACATCTGTTTCTGGGAATTGTGGATTGATATCATCCATTTCAATCAATTTCTCATAAGGAACATTTGCTTCTGCCAATAAAACATTCATATGCCCTGGCATCCTTCCTGCAACAGGATGAATAGCGAACTGCACATTAACACCTTTCTTTTCAAGCTCTTCCATTAACTCTCTAACATTATGCTGAGCTTGTGCAACAGCCATACCGTAACCGGGAACTATAACAACCTTTTCAGCAGCTTCGAAAATCATAGCTGATTCTTCAGAACCTACAGGCTTGTATTGAATTTGCTCACCACCTGCAGATGCAGTTCCTCCTTCTTGCCCAAAGCCTCCAAGCATAACTGAAAAGAGGCTTCTGTTCATAGCAACACACATAATATTGGTCAAGATAAGCCCTGAAGCGCCAACAAGTGCACCACTGACAATTAAAATTGTTCCACCAATATTTCCATCCATTAAAAGAATGAATCCTGCAGCTGAAGCAGCCATTCCCGAATAAGAGTTTAGCAAAGCAATAACGACAGGCATATCAGCTCCGCCTATAGGTATTGTTATGGCTATCCCTAGTATTAATGTAAGACCAATAAAAATGTAAAGATTGGTGGAGTCAACAGGATAAGAACCTGAAGAGGTCATAATGATGAAACCAAGAATCAATACAAAGATAACGGCATTCAAGAAATGCTGGCCTTTAAATACTATAGGGCTGCCATTCATCCTCCCATCTAACTTTGCAAATGCTATATAACTTCCAGTTAAGGTAACTGCTCCTATCAAAATCGTTATAAAAACAACAATCATGCTTCCAGAACCACCTAAATCAACAATAGCGCTTGCTGGATTTGAAAAATTTTGGAAAAAATAACTAACAGCAACTAAAGCAGAAGCCAAACCACCAAAACCATTAAATAAAGCTACCAATTGAGGCATTCCTGTCATTGCCACTGTCCTGGAAGCATAAATACCTATAGCGGCACCAACAAATGCAAAGCCAATCACCTGATCCCAAGTGACAATATCCATATTTACGACAGTTAAAACAACTGCAAAAAACATACCCCATGCCGCTAAGGTGTTACCTTGCTTTGCAGTTTTTACTCTTCCGAGCTTTTTAATACCCATTACAAAAAATGTAATTGCAATCAGGTAACCAAAATTAATTATGTTATCCATTATTTGCCCTTCCTGTTGAACATTTGTAACATTCTGTCAGTAACCATAAAACCACCGACAACATTAATAGTGGCTAACATAACTGCTGACAAAGCTAACCATTTTGCTAAATCAGAACCTGGAGGAAGCACCATCGCAAGAAGGGCGCCAACGATTGAAATCCCTGATATTGCATTTGAACCTGACATAAGAGGAGTATGTAATGTTGGAGGGACCTTGGTGATTAACTCAAAACCAATAAATGAACCAAGAACCAATAAATAAAATCCCAACATCATTGGATTGAGAAGCATAGTATCCCCAGTACTAGCTGCAACTTCATGTACATGAGATGCAGTTTCACTAATTTCATCTGGGTAAGGAGCCCTTGGGTGTAAAAATAAATTAATCATTTGCCTTCCTCCATAGCATTCTTGATCCTCTCTTCAACAATATTACCATCAGCAGAAACCATCATTGGCCCCACGATTTCATCTTTCGAATCAACCTTAATGCTTTTTTCATCTTTATCCATCATATGTGTAATTAAATTCAAAATATTCTTTGCATAAACAGTGCTGGAATGTAAAGGTACCAATGCAGGGATATTTTCTGGACCAAGTATCGAAACGCCTTTATGGCTTACAGTTGAACCAGGTTTGGTTAATTCACAATTTCCACCATTTGCAGCAGCCATATCAACTATAACTGAACCGGGTTTCATTTTTTCAACCATGTCTTTTGTGATAAGAACAGGGGCTTTTTTCCCAGGGACCAAAGCAGTACTTATAACACAATTAGAAACAGATATCCTTTCGGTAAGAACCTCTCTTTGTTTTGCCAAAAACTCTTTGGAAACCTGTTTAGCATATCCCCCTTCTGCAGAATTGTCTTCTTCTGAATCAACCTCTATGAATTTTCCACCTAGAGATTCAACTTCTTCTTTTGTTTCGGGCCTTATGTCAGAAACCTCAACCCTTGCCCCTAACCTTCTTGCAGTTGCTATGGCTTGTAAGCCAGCAACACCAGCACCTAAAATCACAACTCTTGCTGGAGATAATGTGCCAGCTGCTGTTGTCATCATCGGAAAAATTTGTCCCAAGTGATCAGCTCCAAGCAAAACAGCCTTGTATCCTGCAATGTTGCTTTGACTAGATAGGCTATCCATAGATTGAGCTCTAGATATTCTCGGTAAAAACTCCATCGCTAATGCAGTGATGTTTTTAACAGCTAGAGACTTCATGCTTTTTAAGTTTAAAAAAGGATCTATTGAACCAATTAAAACTGCAGAATCTTTTAAGAGTTTGATTTCAGATTCATCAGGGCAAGAAACCTTGCATACGCAATCTGCACCAAAAGCTTTTTTTCTATCAACAATCTTTGCACCTACATTTTTAAAATCAGCATCACTAATCAAGCTTAGCGAACCTGCATCCGATTCAACTAACACATCAAAACCCATAGCAATGAATTTTTTAACTGTATCTGGTGTTGCTGAAACTCTTGTTTCTCCCTTTTTTGATTCTTTGACGATACCTATAGTAAACATGTAAAACTCCTCTTTTGACTTAAAAGGTTATTCTAAATCTGAAAAAAAATCAGTCAAGTTTATCTTTTCGAAAATCACTTGAAAAATCTTTTTTTCGCTCTTGTTTAAACCTTTATCTATCTTTTTTAAAAAAAGATTGACCTCTTCGTAAAAAAATTTCAAAAGCTGATTGCCGGCAGGTGATGCTTTGATTAAAATCTTTCGCCTATCAGTAGAAGGAACTTTAAAATGAATCAATCGTTGTTTTTGCATCCTTTCAACAACTCTAGTTATGGATGTCTGAGAAACAACAAGGTTTGATGAAATATCCTTTAAGCTAACCCATTCATTCTGATTATCAAGCTCCAGCAAAACCCTGATTTGAAGTTTTGTATATTGCGGATAACGCAAAACCTTTTTTAATTCATGATTCAAATTTGCCTGAAGTTTAAAAATTCCCGAAATAACTTTTTTTCGATTCATTCGATCTTAAGCAACACTTTACCTATTGCACTTGATTCTTCTAAGTGTTGATGAGCTTGTGCAATATCCTTCCAGTTAAAACCTCTATCAATCAAAACCTTCAAATCTCCATTTGCTACTCTGGGTAAAATTTCATTTTTCAAATCCTTAAAACTCCCCATAGTGCTACCCATGATCGTTTGGTTTTTGATAAAAAGATGTGGAAGGTTTATCTTCACAATAGGGCCAGTAGTTCCGCCACAAGTTACAAGATTTCCATTTCTCTTTAAGATGCTCAAGCTTCTTTTCCATGTTTTTGCACCAGTATGCTCAACAACAACATCAACACCCTTCGGTGAAAAATCTCTTACCGCACTAACGATATCATCTTTAGCCGGATCCAATAGAAGATCCCAGGATCCTGAATCAATTTTTGATATTTTTGAACCTCTAGCAGTTCCAACAACCTTAGCTCCGTGTAATTTTGCAATTTGACCAGCAGCATGCCCTACACCACTGCCAGCACCCCACACAAAAACAATATCGCCCTTTTTGACATTACATCTACGAACAACCATATTCCAGGATGTTAGAAAAGATAATGGGAATGCAGCTGCAACTTTATCATCAATACAATCATCTAATGGAATCCATAAATTCGATTTTTGCTTTAAATAGGTTGACAAAGTTCCATTGCAGGTTTCTCCATGGATACCATAACTTTCTGATAAATAATCACCTATTCCTGGTGAAAGCAACACCCTTTGTCCTTCTTTTAAAAATGTTGCATTTTTACCTCGCGCAACCACGACACCCACACCTTCAGAGCATGGAACAATTGGATATGTTACACCAGGCAAACCTCGGCGTACCCACAGGTCAAGATGATTCATGGCAGCATAATTCATCTTAACAACCACATCATCATCTCGGATCTCTCCAATATCAAAATCTTCAAAATCAAAAACATCGAAAGATCCTGGTTTTCGAATAATCACTCTTTGCCCTTTTTCCATCAAAACAAACACATCTTAAACTGATATCGATTATTATTATTGAGCTATGCTGCTATTTGATTGCTTTGTTGTCAATAAGATTAACGATGATTACAGATTCCTGATGCTAAAAAGAGCCAAGGGAAAAATGTATGAAGGGATGTGGAGAATGGTTGCTGGAAAAATCAAACCAAATGAAAAAGCATGGGAAGCCTGCTTAAGGGAGATACAAGAAGAAACCAATCTAAAAATTGATGAACTTTACTCAGTACCGTTCATTAATTCTTTTTATGAGTGGGAAACAGATTCAATACATAGCATTCCAGTCTTTTTAGCGATCACAAAAGAATCAAAGGTCGCAATGAATGATGAACATGACAAATACGAATGGCTATATGTTGATGAAGCAATTTCGAGACTGGAATGGCCTGGACAGAAAAAAGGCATCGAAGAATCGTTCAAAATGCTGACAAACAAACAAATGAAACAGTTGTTAAGAATCAAATAAAAAAACTAAAGAAATTTCTTTATTAAGGCTAATGCACCCTGTTTCCAAGGCACCCTATGTCCAGTACCAGCATTAGAAAAACTATTTCTGTTTTCAAGATACCATTTGTATGTTCTTATCAATGTATCTGAATTTGAGTAAGAAGGACTCCATCCAAGCTTTTGTAATTTTGCAGTGTCAACCCAGGAATCCTGATCAGCAGTTCCATACACCCATTTGTATAAAGGTGAAAGGTTTAGAAGCTCCAATATCGCAAGTGCTGATTTTGCAAAAGCTGCATTCGTTGGAAAAATCCTTGAGCCCTTCTTGGAAAATTTGAATAATTCCCCCAGGTCATCACAGACAGAGGAGAAATCGGAGGCTCCTACATTAAAGCAACCATTACATGATTCATCATCCGAATTTATTAAAAGCTCAATGGCGCTAACAAGGTCAGCAACATCTAAAAGTTGGTATTTATTTTTCCCATCACCTATAACTGGAATCTTTGTTCCAGAATAGACCCAATCAAATAATATCTCAAATACACCCAGTCTTTCTGGGCCTATAAAAGTTTTAGGTCTAACAACTGGGATAATCATGCCTTTTTCCCTGGCTTTCATACATTCAAGCTCAGCTAAAACTTTACTTTCTCCATAAGATCCAACCCCTTTCATCTGGTCGCTTTCAACTAGTGGATGATGGTCTGGAACACCATAAACAGCTGTGCTTGAAACATAAACTACTTTCTTGACATTCATTTTTCTTGAAACCTCAAGAACATTTCTTGTACCAAGAACATTTGTTTCAAAAATATCCTTTTTTGGAGCAAGTGGCAAAGCTGCTGCAGCATGAATGACAATATCTGAATCTACAATAGCAAACTCCAAATCCCTTACATTTCTAATGTCTCCAACAAAACAAGATTGATTTCCTGACACTGCAGAAAATAAAGATGAATCAAAGTCAAAAAGATTAACCTCACAATCTGAAAATTTTTCAGCAAGGTGCCAGCCTAAAAAACCTCCACCGCCAGTAATAGTTATCCTCATCACTTAAATCCTAGACTCGTATTGTGAAAATAGAAACTTTTTTATCTTTTTAACAGTATTTATTTTGATTAGGTTTTTACCTAAATGTTTTTATTCACCTCTAACGGGCACCTGAAAAGGTGTCCGTTTTCATTCAAATTAGAATACAAGTCAGCCAAATGGAATGTGAATCAACAAACTTCTCAACCACTTATAAAAAAAACAAAAGTGTCCTAAGTTCTAAATTAGGCTTTTTGGAAGGCACATGGCATGGCCATGGAAAAATCAAAAATCATAAAGTGACAAGTTTGCTGACAATACAATGGCAAGGTCAGTTTCTAATTTGGAATAGCAAATCTGTTTCAGATGAATTAACATTTGAGAACAGCTCTTCAGGCCCGCAGATACCTCAATGGAAACTGGAAACATCGGAAATGATTGTCTTTCAGGGTTTTGGGAAAGGACAAATTATACATATGCACATAAGGGACAAAAATAAATGGGATCCTTTGAATCTTAAATTTGAAGAACTGTTTTTAAGGCTTTATTTGAAACAGGCCAATAAGCAACTCTTGTTTGAACCCATTGATAGTAACAAATTCCAAAAAAATTTCTTTATAGAGCTGCACAAAGGGTTCGAAAAAATAATTTTTAAAAATAACAATGGCACCAAATTAACCTATTTTCGAGATTAAAAAATCTAATAATTTTTCAACACACTCTTTGGTTTTACCACCTTTATCATGCAAGGGGTTGTATTCCACAAAATCCAAAGAAAGTAGATTACCTTTAGTTAAGATTTGATCCAGTAAATCAATCGCCTCTTTTGGATCAAAGCCACGATCAACAGGCGTTCCAACCCCAGGGGCAAACAAAGGATCAATTGAATCGATATCAAAACTTAAGCAGTAATCATCGCCTGTAATCAAACTAACTTTTTTTGCAATTTCAGCAAGACCTTGTTTTTTAATTTCCTCAGCACTGAAGTAAGTTATATTTTCTTTATCAAGAAGAGCAGTTTCACCTGGATCAACATCTCTCAAGCCTAAGATAACAACTTTTTTTGGATCAAATAAAGATGAACCGACAACATCACTTAAATGCTTAACTTTTTCTCCAATCAAGGCAGCTAAAGGCATCCCGTGTAAATTCCCTGAAGGGGATGTTAGATGGGTGTTTAAGTCAGCATGAGCATCAAACCAAATCAAGCCGGGGCTCTCTTTATTTTCGAAAGAATACGCAGAAGCAACAGCGCTTAGTGAACCTGAAGAAATCGAATGGTCTCCACCCAAAACAAAAGGGAAATAGCCTAATAATGTATTTTTGAATGTTTCTGATTTCAACCTTAAGCAAACATCCTTCAAGGAATTGTTTCTATCTTTTTTCAAATCATTCCTAGAATCTATCTCTATAAATTTATGATCTTTTTGCAAGCCTCTAAATAAATTTAAATCTAAGATTTGGAAAGGACCTAAATCTGAACCATTAACATTGCCACCAAGTGAAGTAGGTGTGCTAATAAAACAAATCCTCTTAGTCATTTTCGTCAATCCTGATTTCTGCAATAAGCTCTTCATGAAAATAACTGTTACTTGCAACTATATCCCCACATTCCATAAAAGAATCTTCACCATGAAAATCACTAACCTTTCCTCCAGCTTCATCAACGATCAAAACTCCAGCAGCTATATCCCAAACAGAAAGCCCACCTTCCCAAAAACAATCAAACCTCCCACAAGCGGTATATGCAAGATCCAAAGCAGCAGACCCCATCCTTCTTATCCCTCCTGATTTATTAAACAAAGCTTCAAACTGTTTTGAAAAAAGTTTTATCCTGTCTTTCTCCTTGTGGGGGAATCCAGTTGCAATCATTGAACCTTCAAGCTCTTTTTTTTCACTGACTTGCATTTGGATTGATTTGCCACCCTGTTTCAAATAGCTTCCCATTCCTTTTTCAGCAATAAACATTTCATCATGGACAACATCGTAAATAGCACCAAGATAAATTTTTTTCAAATCCTTCGATGCTAACGCAACAGAAATTGAGAAAAATGGTAAACCCTGAACAAAATTTCGTGTACCATCAATTGGATCAACTATCCAAATTTTGTCTGAATCCAATGAATCTTGTTTTCCGCTCTCTTCTCCAAGAAAACCTGCTTTTTCATCGATCTGATACAAACCTTCCTTTAAAAATAATTCGGAATCCTGGTCAACCTTTGTGACAAGATCAAAACCTTCTTTTGCTGAAATATCTTTTTCCTCGAGGGTTCTAAAAGATTTTTTTGAAATTTTTGATGCTTGGTAAATTAAATCACATACAAGATCAATTTTTTTTATTTGTCCCAACTCAAAACCTCTATTTCAGAATTTCTACTAAATTCATTTGTTTCCGCAGGCAAACGAATTAAAAACTCTGTGTCAGACAATCCTGAGACACGATGACTACCATTTGGTTGAACATTAATTACTTTAACTGGATTGTAAGAAGCAAATCTTCCAGGTAGAAATCCTTCTTTTTTTGACTTCCAAATAAGCGCCTCATCCAACATCGCATTCGTGTGTAAAGGCCTATACCTTTTTGCACCAACCATTAATCTCATAATTTGTATTCCTAAAAGCTCAAAAACAACCAATGAGCTTAATGGGTTCCCGGAAATACCCAAGCCAATAACCCCTTCTGAAAGAGAGGTCAGGAAACTAGGTCCACCAGGCTGCATTGCAATTTTATCGAAAATAATTTCACCACCATTTTCCACAAAAGCCCTCTTAGCATAATCCCTTTCCCCATCAGCAGCACCGCCTAAAGTAATTACAAAATCCGCTTTGTTTTTAGCTTCAGAAACAGCTTTTGAAAGAGATTCAAGGTCATCTTCAACCAATTCAGAATAAACAACATTGCCACCCTGCTCTTTAACGATTTGGCCAATAGCTTGAAGGTTACCGCATTTAACACCTTGTTTCTTTGATCCTGGCAAAACCAATTCATTCCCGTTGGCAATCAGAGCAACTCTTGGCATTTTAGAAACCTCAACAGATTCAATATCGCAAGAGATTAAAGCTTGTATGGCCCAGTAACTTAAACGGCAACCTTTCAAAGCAACCATGTCACCAACATTCACATCTTCTCCTTTAACCCTGAAATACTCTCCTCGTTTTGGGCATTCCGAAAAAGCAATCCTGCCATCTTCTTCCCGAACTACCTTTTCCCACGGGACAATCGCAGTAGCACCTCTAGGGATTTGTGCTCCTGTTGCAACCCATGCACAAACATCACCATCAATAGATTTTCTTTTATCTTCAGCGTATGTTGGATCACCAGTTTGTAAGATTACAGGTTCATTTCTTGTAGCATCAATGAGCAATTGATGATCAACTGCCCAACCATCCATTGCACTTACAGTCTCTCTTGGGTTATCACATTTGGACGCAGCTGAATCTGACAACCACCTACCACTTGATTCAGTAATATTCATCTTTTCTGAACCTAATGGTTTAACAATTTTGTCAATTAAATCTTGTGCTTCATTGAAAAGTACACTCATTTCATTTTCTCCCATTCTTGCATTAGAAAATCTAAATCATGGATGTCGTTATTGTTATGAAAACATATTTTTGAAATCCCTCTAGAAGTAAAATGGCTTTCTTCAATAAGTTGCACTTTAATCCTGTCAAGAAAGCCCCAAAGTTTTCTTCGTAAATTTGATTCAGTTGTTCTTTCAAGATATTTTGGTATATCTTTATGTATTGATGTTCTGTATAGAGATAAAGTTGGTTGCGGAAAGCCTAAAGCATGGGGCATCAAACAGTCAGTTTTACCATCTGCAATTTCCCATAACATACTAGGTAAATCTTTATGAACTGTAGGAACATCACAACAGCCGCAAAATGCCCAGGCAGTTTTGCATGCTTTCAAGCCTGTATAAAGGCCAGAAAGAATACCTTCTCCAGGAAGCTCATCATCAACAATTTCCCAATCAGAAAATTTCTCTGGAGATGGTGGCATGCCTACAATAAAAACCCTTTCAGCAGTTTCAGATAATGTTTGGAGAGTTTTCGTCAAAAAATTAACACCATCGATCTCAAGTAACGCTTTAGGCCTTCCCATCCTTGTGCTTTTGCCACCAGCCAAAACAAAAGCTTCTGATATCATCTCCCCAACCTCTTCATCCTTCTGGCTCTTCGTGCTTCTCCCTCAAGGAATCTTCTTTTCTCATCTTCTGTGATTGGCTCAAAAGATTCAACAGATGTTGGTTTCCCTTTTTTATCTATTGCGACAAAGGTTGCATATGCCGTGCAAACCCTTTTTATTTTTGATTTGTATGGATCAAAAGCTGTTACTCTAATGCCTATCTCCATTGAGCTATTGTTCACATAATTTACAGCAGCACGATACCTCATGTGTTCATGAATCAATATCGGAGAATGGAAATCAACAGCATCTAAACTGGCTGTTACAGCTGGCATTTTGCAATACCTGTGACAAGCAAGAGCGGCAATCTCATCAACACACAACATAACCTCTCCAGCAAAAACTTTATCGGCTAAAAGCATGTCTGGTGTAACCATTCTCATCGCTTGTGCAATAGAAGGTGAGCTAAAACCAGAAGTGTCAGCCTGATCCTTTGTATCAAATTCAGACAAACGCTCTAAACGTTTTGATCTTCGATCCAAGGCTGCTCTAAAACTTTCATGCTCATCATCTGTAGCAGGATCCACTGCTGCAACCTTTGTGGGTTTGCCATTTTCATCTAAAGCAATAAAAGTTAAATGAGCCCTACACGTTGTCAGCGGCTCTCTTCCAGCTCGATCAGTTTTTATTACTTCAACTCGAACCTCCATGGAACTACCAAAAGTTGCTTGAACCCTTGATCGAAATGCAACTCTATCACCAAGTGCAACACCTGCTAAAATGTCTATATCCTCCATTGCTCCAAGAACTACAGAACCCTTGTGATGGTTACTCGCGGTCAAGGTTCCCGCCTCACAGATCCAATACATCAGCCTTCCACCATAAAGACGACTTGCTGGATTCACATGCTGAGGGAACACGATTCTTAAAAGTTCCATGGATGTTGAGCTTGGTTTTATCACTTTTGTAAATTTTAGTCGTTTAAAAAAATAAAATAACCAATATGGTCTTAATTGAACGTTCGAATCAAATAAATTTCACATTAAATGAAATTCCGGAAATGAATTTTTTCAAAAACATACTCATGGTCTCTCCAGAAAATTTTGAGATTCAATATGCAATCAATCCATTTATGAAAGATTCTGCGGGCAACCTGAAAAAAATCGATAAAAAAAAAGCCAAAAGCCAATGGGGCAACCTTTTGCAAACTTTCACCGATCTAAACCTTTCGGTAACAAAATTCGAGCCTGAAGAAAAACTTCCTGATATTGTTTTTTGTGCCAACCAATTTTTTCCAATTCCTAATGAAATCAGCATCAATAAAGAGAATTTCCTGGAAGGAAAAATGTTTGCGGAAGAGAGGAAGGCGGAAGTTGCATTGCTGAAAAAAAAATTCGAAAACTTAGGTTACAACTTTGGTCAACTTTCACAAAGAGTAACAAAATTTGAAGGAACTGGTGATGGTATATGGCATCCTGGCAAAAAACTATTATGGGGCGGAATTGGAGCAAGAACAGACATGATGGCATGGCAAGAAATAAGCGAAAAATACGATATTGATGTAATTGCCTTAAACCTGAAGCATAAAACTTTTTACCATCTTGACACATGTTTGTGCATACTGAATCAAACAACTTGCCTTTGGAATCCTGATGCTTTTGACAAAAATGGCCAAGAATTGATAAGAAAAATATTTGATCTACCGATAGAAGCAGATAAGAATGAAGCTGAAAGCATAATGGCCTGCAATGCCTTTTGCCCAGATGGAAAAAACGTCATCATTCAACAAGGATGCCTGAAAACCAAATCAAAATTGGAGCAAGTTAGCTTCAACGTGATTGAGGTGGACACTTCTGAGTTCATAAAAGCCGGCGGCTCTGTTTTCTGTCTGAAACTATTTTTTTAAATCTATTTTATTTCTTCACCATCACAAAATAACCTCAATGGTATCAGGTTGCCATCATCCAAAACACTTAGCTCAACAGACATTGGCAATGGCTCTATCTCCCAGAAATAGGAACTTGTATCCATATCCCATGAACGCTCTCCGAGGCATTCCCTCAAACGTCCAACGCTTTCCTCGGAGAGGAAAATATTACCGAGTTCGTAACGGACATTAAAAAAATCTGAATTGTTTTCAAACTCCTCATAACTATACGGGTTCATATCCCATTCTGACCTCAAAAACAAACCCTCATCTGGCTTTGAAAAAGAAACTGAGGAGACACTCCAGGATGAACCGTCTTTTGTGATGGTTACAAAAATATTCTGCAAACCAGCCGCTGCAAGACCATCCTCCAAAGATTCAAATGGAACCAGATCCTCTTTGATCAAATCATTTGGTATCTTTGTCATGGCAGAATCAAGAGAGGGCTCGAAAGTCCAACCTCGAAAAACAGTATTAAAAGGATAACCTGACTGCATGGGGTCAATGCTGAATACAACAACTGTCCCTGAGTTTGCTCGAATGCTGCTGAAAAATGCCAAGCCTGTTATTAGTAAGACTTGAACAAGGGATGCAATTAAAAAATTTCTCCTAATCATCTCTTGCCCCCGCATCAAATATTTTTTTGCTTTGCTTTTCAATAAAGATACCGCCCCAAATTAACAAAACTCCGCCTAAGACAAACAGGAATGCTTGATTCAGGAGGGTTGAAAATACATCAAAGAAACGCAATAATATAAAGAATTTGAAAAACCATAAGGTCCATTTGAACAATCTCCAGTTTCTGGTAATGCTTGAAATGTAAAGAAAGGCAATAAGCTCAAAAAGAAGAATCAGGTTCATAAAAACTGAAATGACCATTGGATTGCCGTAAGAGAGGAATGGCAAGAGTATATTGATTAAAGAGATTGCAATAAAAAATTTCGAAACAAGCTTTCTTCTCTTGCTTGACGATCTTAAGCCATCCAGAGAAATCGTTATGACAAATGCTGAAATGGCGACAAAAGGCAATGCCTCAATTGGATACCCTGGAATCGGCATTTGGAAACCATCTTCATTTACGAAATTATGAAAAAAGGTGAATGGTATCTGAGTAAAGTAAAGAAAAATAACTCCTAATATACTGAAAGGGTAAGCTGCCCATTCTTTGACTCTCTTAATTGCAAGAACCGAAAGAAGAATTCCGAAAGAAACATAAAGGCTCACAAAACTCAATGCATCAGCTACACCGAAATCCAGTCTAGGAAGAATAAGAAAAAGATTAACATCTTTTTCCGAATGAGGGATAGCCAACATTCTTAGCTGCAAAAGGAAAAGCCAAAGAGAGGTTCCAAACAAAGAAAAAACTAAAGCAGGATTGTTTTGATCCCTAAATATCAGCTTCAGAAAAGAAAATGCTAACAACCCATAAATAACAATATCAATCCAAGATATCGAAGTTTGAAATATCCATATTGTCAAGAGTATGCTTGCCAAAATAAGAACCCATAACAGCCTGAAAAACCTCATAAATAAAAAAAGCCCGGCAATCCAGATTAACAATTCCTGGCCATTATCAAATGAAATATTGAAAGTTTGAAGGATCAGGTTGACACCAGCTCCAAAAGAAAAAGCCCCCATTAGAAAGAAAGTTTGTGAAAGGTTTCTTCTGTTTGGTGCTTGGTAAAAATGATATCCAAGATAATTAAAACCAGATACAAAAATAAGGATTATTAAGGTTTTTATACCCGAAGAAAAACCCTGCCAGTTTGAAGCCATTGCCAAAATCAAACCCAAACCTACCAAAACTCCACCAAAAACCAATAATGCACTAATGAAACTAGTCATCTTCACATTTTCTTTTGAATACCTAGAACTTATTAGATCTGCTTGATCTTCTGAAATGATCCCTTCCTTGACCCAGGATTTCAATTGATCAAGCAACCATTTAATATTATTCATCGTCTTTTGCCCATAGGGGAGAAAATATCAAATAAACAAATCCTATAGTCAAAAGTCCGGCGATTAAAGGTTGGTAATCAGTCATTATTTTGCCTTGTTTTTTGACAATTTTCGCAAAAAGAAAAAACCACCTACACAAAAGACAAAGGGCAAATACCAAACAATCTGGTGTATTCCTTTTTTAGGCGGCTCAAAAACAATCCAATCTCCATATCTTTCTATTAAATAATCTCTAATTTCAGAATCTGTCTTTCCCTCTAAGACCATATCAAGTATCACTTCGTAGATCTCATTGCTGATTGGTGTATCAGAGTCAGCAATGCTGACAAATTTACAAGTTGGGCATCTGAAACTTTCAGCTATAGAAAGAGCCCTGTTCTCCTCCTCTTGTGTCGGATTCAAAATAAGAGCTAGACTAATAGCTAATAAAAATTTAATTTTCTTCTCCCATGATCAAATTAATATTTTCCAACAAGCTCTCCTCAGTTAATAGGCCGATAATTTTTGCTCTAACTATACCTTTTGAATCAATAAAGAAAGTCTCAGGAGCCCCGGTAACACCCCAATCAACCAATGATTTTCCATTCATATCAATCCAATTTGGATACTTTAAACCAAAAACATCTATCATCTCTTGAGCATCTTCCACAGTGTCGTCAAAAGCAATCCCGATCAAAACAGGGCACTGGCCAGGAGATTGGCTTTCACACTGAGCCCACAAGGTGCTCCACTTCTTCAATAACGGGAATTCCTCCCTGCATGGAGGGCACCAACTACCCCACCAATTAACTATAGTTACAGGTGGCCAATCTTCATCTTCATAATCTAAAAAATATTCATCATATACCTCTTCAAGATTGACTAAAGCTTGTTGGGTTGGGGCCTTTTTGCCCTGTAAAGAAAAATCTGAGACAACTTCATCTGAAGAATTTTGCTCAAGAATCGACAAACCTTTCGCCAACACAAAAACAAAACAGTAAATAAAAAAAAGGACCTTGATGAATCTTGAATACTGAACCTTCATCGTCTCTCACTTCCAATAATAACTAAAAAACCCAAAATAGAAATAATTCCACCAATCCAAATAAATTTTAAAAATGGCTGAATCGTTACTCTGTATCTAACTTTGGAATCATTGATAATTTCAGACATAGATAAAGTAATGTCTCTCTTCCAGTTTGATTTAAGGCCCATCTCAGTGGTTGGTGACCAATTGGGACCATAATCTCTTTTCTCCGGATAGAGGATCTTTGTACCACCATCTGAAGAAACATGGACCGATGCACCAAAAGAAGAATAATTTTCACTATTGGTGATTTGTAAACCATTTGCATCCTGAGTCAATTCAACATCGTAATCATCTAAAACAAATGATTTTTCATTTTCTAGAATTGCATCAGTTTGAAATTTGTGCTCGACACTTGCAGTAGCCCCTATAGCCAAAAATAAAACTCCAAGATGGACAATCAGTCCTCCATGATAACTACTCATAAAACGACCTTTTTTGGAGTCTAAAAATTCTTTACAGGTTGGCAAAAGAGTGAACCCAAGCAAAAAAGTAGTTAAAAAATGTTCCCACGAACTGTCAAGCCAAGGCAAGCCTATGGAGGATCTAATGTAGCTGAAAAACAAGAAAGACAGCAACCCTCCTATAGTTCCTATTTTTAAATAATTTTTAAATTTCTTGCCTGTTTTTCTTTTCCATGAAAGCCATGGGGCGATTGAAAGCAAGATTAAGGCTGGCATTGATATCGGTGGTATTGTTTTTTCAAAATATGGAGCTCCAACACTAACCTTTTCACCTGTTGATATTTCTGAAAATATTGGCCATGTGGTTCCAAAAAAAACAGCAACAAACATCCCTAGAAACAATAAATTATTGAAAAGTATGGCATTTTCCTTTGAAGCAGATTCTTTTAAATCACTATTGTCTTTGAGTGAATCCCAATTAAAACCCAAAAAACCAAAAGCAAAAAGTAAATAAACTGTTATGTACCCTAAAAACCAATAACCAAGATCGCTTTCTGAAAAAGCATGGACACTTGTAATGATTCCGCTTCGCGTAATAAATGTCCCGACAAGCGTCATTCCGTAAGCAGCAAGAACAAGAAATAAATTCCATCTATTGAATAATTTTCTTGCCTTGAAGGCTAAAGCACTGTGAGCAAAAGCCGTTAAAAGCAGCCATGGCATAAGGCTAGCATTTTCCACAGGATCCCAAAACCACCAACCACCCCAGCCCAATTCATGATAAGCCCACCATGATCCAACCAAAATTCCTGTTGTTAAAAAAAACCACGCATAGTTTGTCCAATAACGAGACAGCTGGATCCATTCCTCATTTTTATTTAACAAATGTGTAATTGCATGAGAAGCTGGTATTGTTATGCCAGTGAAACCAAGATAAAGCAAAGGGGGGTGGATCGCCATCCCTGGATCTTGTAACAATGGATTCATTCCAATGCCATCTAAAGGAATGGTGAAGCGATCATCAAAAGAAGCCAAAGGATTGGCAAACTTTAACATCAGGCCAGAAAAAAAGCAAAGTGTTGCTGAGGGTAGCAGTAAAAATGATGTCAAAATTGAACCGCGAAGCTTGTCTTTATATATTGCCAAAAAAGTAAACAAGCAAATTAAAAATGCCCACAACAATAAACCTCCCTCAAGGCTCCCCCACCATGCTGAAAAAAGATACATGGTTGGTTGTGATTTTGATGACACGGTAGCTACATAACGAATAGAAAAATCATGTGAAAAAAGAGCATATTGCAACCCAAAAACAGTCAACAATGAACCTATACATGATGTCAAAAACGATCTTTTTGCCACAAGGGACCATTGAGATTTTGACTTAAGATCGAGAACTGAAAACACTAAAGCAAATAATGCCCCTGCACAAAGAGCCCATAGACCAAATCTTCCTAAAAAAACTGGCCAACTAGCAATCATTCAAGTGTCCCGGAAGGTATGCCTGAGCCAAACCTTTTCTTCATTTCCGTTTTATCAAGATGCTCTTTGGAGTATTCTTCTCCGTGTTTAACAAAAATATCATCAGCATAAAAAATCCACTCATCAGCAGAAAAATATCCGTTATCAACCTCGCTTGGGAATATTCCTTCAGCAACTGCTCCTTGGCCTTCAGCAAACATGTCAGGCAGAATTCCCTCATACCGAACCCTAACAACACCTCTCTCATCATCAGTTAAAACAAAAAAAACAACTTCATCTTCAATAGATATAGAGTCTGGCTGAACAAAACCTCCAATCCTGATTCTTGCATCCTGTTCCATTTCATCACTGGTGATAGATTGCTCCACCTCTGTAGGAAAATAAAAAAACAAAGATGCATCTTGGATTCCAGAAAAAACTAACCATAAAACAGCCAAAAAAGCCATTATTAACGAAATCATCGTTCTGTTCATGGTAGCGGGTTTTTCCCTTGCCTTTTCCAGAAAAGATAACATATCACAACAACAATTGCGTAACTGAAATAAATAGTTGGCAAGTAGTTATTCATTTTCAACCTTCAATAATCTACTTTTAATGCAGCAAAAAGACCAGTAAATTACAATCCCAAAGCAAGCAAGCAATATCATAAACATGTCACCATCAATTTTTGGAGGGCCCTCCTGTCTAAATATTGTAGAACCCTGATGTAATGTTCTCCAATAATTAACCGAGAGATGCACTAAAGGAACGTTTAACGCAGCAATGATGGAGATGATACTTCCTACCCTTTGGCCTTCAGGATTGTCTCCATAAACATCCCTAACAATTAAATATGCACAAAGTATTAAAAACAATATCAACATAGTGGTTAACCTAGCATCCCAAACCCACCATGTTCCCCAAGTCATTTTCCCCCATATGCTTCCTGTCATTAATGTCAAAAAGGCTGAAATGGTCCCGACCTCAATTAATGATCTGGAAATCCTTTCCCATTCTGATTCCCTTTTCCACAAATAAAGACAAGAGGTTAAAGCTGCAAAAACAGTAGTTAAAAACGAATTCCATGCGAAGGGAACGTGTAGATAAAGCATAAAAACCCTTTTCCCCATCCCTTGGGCTAAGTCGGGCGGAGACCAATAAAAAATGGCAAGGTTGACAACAATCATCAAAATCAACCATAAAGGGAAATTTTTTCTCATGAATCTAAAGCTTTCTCTCCTAAGCCAAACACAAGCAAAAATTGTACAAAAGAATAAACAAATAATATGTAAAACCAATTACCAACAAGCAACCCATCTGCAATTATGTCTTTTGTAATATTTATAGATGACATAAGTATTGGAACAGCTAATGGGTATAAAAATAAGGGAAGCAGTATGTTTCTAAAATTCAAACCTAAAGATAAAGCTCCAAAAATACCACCTAAAAAACCAAAAGCAATTGAACTAAAGATAATCACAATTAACAAAAAAACAACCTGCTCTATGGTCAAGCTGTAATCAAAAAAGAAAAAAGTCATTAAAAGAGTTGCAATCGTGATAAAGAAGCATAAAAAAGCCCCCCATAAACTTTTACCTAAAACTATTCCCCCGCGATCCAATGATGATGATTTTAAAAAATCAAGCAATGATTCATTCTCTTCATCATCCCAGATTTTTAAAATTCCAATACTGCTTGAAAGTATAGAGGTAACCCAAATTAATCCTGGTAAAAAATTCACTAAATCTTTTGGGGATGGCTCGTAGGCAACCTCAAAAACAACAATAAACATTATGGAAAGCAAAAAAAGACCCAAAAATCTACCAAATTTCTTACGTAAAGAAAATAAACTTTCAGAAAAAATGATCAAGGTTGTTTTCAGGAGGTTCATTTTTTTCTCTCCAATTTAGATGCTGAAACAAATTCGTATATGGATTCAAAATAATCTATCTCTTCAAAGAGATTTGAAACCAACAAAATCGTTTTGTTACCTTCTTTCAATTCTTTCAAATACTTATTTAAGATTTTTTTTCCGTAATCATCCAAACCCTTAAAAGGCTCGTCAAGAAGATAGATTTGAGCTTCTTGAAGCATTGAGATACTGATAGAGAGACGTTTTTTCATACCTGTAGAATAATTTTTTACAGCTACATTTCTAGCCTCCCAGAGATCAACTTTTTTTAAAGAATCATCTAAATCATTCTTAGTGCCAAAATTTAAAAACTTATTAAAAAAAGTCAGATTTTCGTATGCTGATAAATGCTTGTAAAAAGCATCCCCAGGACTCATATATGCTATTGAAGATCTGGTTTTATTATCATGGACAGAATTGCCCAATATTTCAATACTGCCATCATTTGGCCTCAAGACACCAGCAAACAACCTTAAAAGAGTTGTTTTTCCTATCCCATTTCTTCCTGTTAATAATGCGTTTTCTGATTTTTTTAAAGAAAAATTTAAATTCTTAATAATGTATTGATTGTCAAATTTTTTAGAAATTAAATCAGCGTAAATTGCACAATTATTCATCTTTAAAATACTGCCTTAAAAAACTTCTGGCTTCATCTCCTACAGCACCATCAGGATCTAGTTCAGAGCATTTTGAAAATGCATCAAATGCTATATCTTTTTCACCGGTATTAGTCATAACAAAACCATAAGTTAACCAACCATTCGGATAATTCGGATGATCAGCTATAAGCTTTTCTAAAGTATTAATTGAAGCAAGTATAAAGCTTTCTGAATCAGCGGTTGCCCCAATTGGGGTGGAAACACCTGCCATAAATTGAGCAAAAGCCATATCATTTCTTGTATTTGGTACATCGTTAACATTTAATGCTTTCTGATACCAGGGAATTGAACGATCATAAAACTGAACTTCATAATACATATCAGCAACCTTTAAAGCCGCCATCCAATTAGTGTTATCCTTCTCCCAGATTGACTTCCATGAATCTAGCTCTTCCCTGTATGCATTCATCTGCTGAGCGGTTTGCTCATCCATAACTGGCATATCTGTACTATTGTTTTCATTAACTGGAGGATGCCCTTGCGGTAATGCAGAATCCAATACAGCTACATTTTCTTTCGGTGAAATAAGATAACCTAAAACCAAACCTAAAGTCATTCCAAAAAATATAGATTTTGGATCAAATGATAAAACTATCTTTTTTTTCTTCACAATTTACAAACCCTCCAACACAATATCCTAATTTCACTTGATAAGATAATGTAAATATCTATTGGAGGAAATTTATGAACATAAAAAAAGAATGGATTTCAGAATATATAGGAGTTTTCGCTTTAACATTCATTGGAACTGCAGCAATGGCTGGAGGTGGAAATCTTTTCACTGTTGCATTTGCACATGGATTGACAATTGCAGTAATGGTTTCGGCTCTTGCAAAAACAAGTGGGGCTCACTTCAACCCAGCTGTAACTATTGCCTTATGGTCAATTGATAAATTTGAATCAAAAAACATGTTGGGTTACATCGTTTCACAAGTTCTTGGAGGTGCTGTTGGTGCCTTGTTTGCTTTGTGGATATGGGGTTCAGGCCAAGGAATTCCGGCTTTCAATGGTGTTTCCAACCTTCAGGGGATGCTTATAGAAGTAACTTTGACTTTCTTCTTGGTTTTCGTCATTACATCGACAGTGATAAACAAAATGCCAGCAAAGAATGCTGCCCTTTATATAGGCTTAAC
This sequence comes from bacterium, assembly GCA_002716355.1. Classification (GTDB taxonomy): domain Bacteria; phylum UBP7; class UBA6624; order UBA6624; family UBA6624; genus UBA6624. The sequence goes on from PBAU01000005.1 coordinate 147,081, forward strand.
AGTCTGTATAGGAATCCTTGCTGGAGGCCCATTTACAGGAGCTGCAATGAATCCAGCAAGACATTTAGGTTCTTACCTTGTTTCTGGAGGCAGTGACATTCAGGTTATTTTGATTTACTGGGTTGCACCATTAATCGGTGGGATAAAAGCAGCAAAAATCTGGAAGGGTTGGCTTTCCAACTAGGGTATCCGAATTGAAATAGGGGTTGAATAACCATCAGGTCCAATTATGTTGAAATACACAATAGTGCCCGCTTCGAATTGATTCAATGTCTCTATTGCCATATTCAGATTCTCAATTTCATACTCACCAATATGGGTGATAATGTAACCTACAAAATTAACTAAGCCTCTTTTTTGAGCAGAAGAACCCCTTATTATGGAATTAATAATGATTCCTTTTTTCGGAGGGTTTGGCCATCCTGCTGCAGTTAGGTCCTCTGCAACAAAGTCACCTGCTTCGATACCAATGACTAAAAGTATGTCTTGCTCCTGTTTCGAATCAGCCACAATTATTTCTTGTTTTGGTTTTGGTGCAGTTCCTAAAGTCACACTAAACTCTGAAAGTTCCCCGTCCCTGTAAACCTGCAATACAACAACATCACCAGGCTCATAAGAAGATATGATTTTTTGTAATGATGATGGGTTTCTCACCTTTCTATCATCAATAGCCCAAATTACATCCAATTGCTTTAAGCCGGCTTCCTCGGATGGGCTCCAGCCTTCATCTGATGGTACAAAACCTGAAATCAACACTCCAAAATCTTCTGGCAGATTTAAAGCTTCTCGATCCAGGTCCTGAATTGGTGCAACCATCACACCCATAACAGCTCGACGAACTTCCCCAAACTCAATTAGATCGTCCATTACTCTTTTTGCTAATTTAATAGGAATAGCAAAACCATAACCAGCAAAATTACCGGTGTCACTAACAAGAGCACTATTGATTCCGATAACCTCTCCATACAGGTTAACCAAAGGTCCTCCAGAATTTCCTGGATTGATAGCAGCATCAGTTTGAATAAAATCCTCAATGGCCCATGTTGAAGAATTTCTTAAAATTCCTAAATTCCTACTCATGGCACTAATTATTCCAGAGGTAACAGTGAATCTCAATTGCAAAGGATTGCCAAAAGCCAAAACCCACTGTCCCACTTTTGGTTCATTTTTTAAATCCATTTTCAAATGAGGCAAGTCGAAATCTGCATCTATCTTGATTAATGCAACATCTGTCGAAGGGTCTCCACCAATCAACTTAGCTGGATACACGTCTCCATTAAACATAGTTACATTGATTTCATCTGCAGTCCCTACAACATGATCATTGGTGAGTATGAACCCATCATCACTAACAATGAACCCACTGCCAGAACCCTCTCTCCAAAATTGCTGTGATTGATTTTGCTCCGGCATTGGGAAAGGCAAATCAAAAGGCCATCCACCAAAAGGGTTCTGAGAGCCTTGCTGAACCTCAACCTCCTCCCCTACTTGTATATAAACAATCGAGGGATTAACCTTTTCGGAAATACCTATAAAAGCATCATTTAAGCCTATTAATACATCTATAGATTTATTTGTCCCTTTTCCCGGTGCAGTTTCGTATGAGTGCAACAAAAAACTAAAGAAACAAAATAAAATCAGGATTGAAAAAACTTTTCTAAACATTTAAAACCTCCGACAGCTAGTTTAATTTTAAAATACAAAACAAAACTGTTTGATGCTTTGATGAAAATTAATAAAAAAAAACTACTTTTAGCATTTTCCATACTGCTTATAGCTAGCCTTATTGCAAACCTTTCCATTGGCGCTGTGAAAATTGAAATCAATGAGATTATGTCAATTTTGGCAAAAAACATTGGGGTTGCAAAAGACCCATTAACAATTACACCTAATGAAGTTGTGTTAAATTCAATTAGGCTTCCGAGAATTTTAATGGGGTTAATTGTTGGTGGGAGCCTTGCGGTATGCGGCTGTTGCCTACAAGCTTTATTCAGGAATCCTTTAGCTGACCCTGGACTTATAGGTGTTTCGGCAGGTGCATCTCTTGGTGCTGTGATTGGAATATATTTCAATACATTTTTAATGAAGATCAGTTCGCTCCAAGCATCCTTAACAATATCTTTTTTGGCATTCATTTTTGGGATGGTCATCTCTTTACTTATTTTCAAAATATCAACTAAAGACGGAAAACCCTCGGTAGCCAAAATGCTGTTATGTGGAATAGCAGCAAATTCACTTGTTGGAGCAATAATTGCCTTTTTCACCTATATGTCTTCAGATGCAAAATTACGCTCAATTGCAATGTGGGGAATGGGTAATCTAGGAGAGTCAACATGGGAAAAAATTATTATCTGCTCTGTAATTTGCATTGCTTGCTGTATCATGCTTTCCAAGCAAGCAAAACTATTGAATATTTTTTTACTAGGAGAGTCTGAAGCTTTTAACCTGGGCATAAAGATCGAAAACCTGAAGAAGAAAATAATTATCCTCACATCATTATGTGTAGCCGTATGCGTTTCTTTCGTTGGCCCGATAGGTTTTATAGGCTTGGTCGTGCCGCATGCTGTCAGGATATTAATTGGACCAAATTTAAAATCATTGATTCCTTTTTGCTTCATCCTGGGTTCAATATTGTTGACTTCAGCTGATCTGGTTTCGAGAACAATATCAATACCATCTGAAATTCCAATTGGAATAATCACGTCAATAATTGGAGCTCCTGTTTTTGTTTATTTGCTTATACGGGAACAAGACAAGGTTTTCCAATGACATACCAAGCAAAAAACATTTCTTTTTCGTATGCGGGAAAAAAAATTCTCAATAAGACAAGTGTTGAAATTCAACCTGGGGAAATAGTGACAATACTGGGCCCTAATGGCTGTGGGAAAACCACTTTAATAAAAATTCTTTCCTCAGAAATAAAACCAGATAAAGGGGATGTGTCAATAGGGAGCAAAAAAATAAATGAAATAAAATCAGAAAAATTAGCAAGAATAAGATCTGTTGTCTCCCAAAAAACAAACCTAACATTTGGATTCTCTGTCAGGGAAGTCATTGAAATGGGAATGAATCCGTATGGTCAAAAAACGACTAAAGAATATTCTGAAGACATTGACAATATTCTCAAAGAGTATGAATTGGAAAAATTCAAAAATAAAAATTATTTAAAACTATCCGCAGGGGAACAACAAAGAGTCAATATAGCAAGATCTATCGTCCAGCTTAATCAAAACAATACAAACCAGCCAAAATACCTGCTAATGGATGAACCCACTTCTTCTCTAGACATACATTTCCAAATCAAATTGGCAAAAAATCTAAAAAAACTATCCAATAAAAATGTTGGTATTGCATTAGTTCTGCATGATATCAACATGGCATTGTCTTTATCTGACAGAATAGTGCTATTTTCATCAAAAGAAACAATAAAATTTTTAGACAAACCGTTTGAGAAAAATTTGCCTGGGTCACTTGATATGTTAGAACAGGCTTTTAAATCTAAATTTGAAATAATTAGCAATCAGGAAAAAATTTTTGTAACACCTTTTTTCCAGAAAGAAAACTAGGGTTTATCTGGTATTAAAAACTTATCAAATACACTTTCGTTGGGTTTGGATTTTTTGCAATATCGATTTGCATTTATTTCAATATCTTTTGAATAATTAAATAAATCCGCGATTTCAAAACCAGCATAATAAGAAACATCTCTTTTCAAAAGAGAATCGAAGAGCTCTTGAGCCCTGTGAGTATGAATAATTACACCTTTTTCCTCTTTTGCCTTTGCCTTTACACCAGCAGCACCAAGTTTGATTAAAGCTTTTAAAAAATCAGCCATAACACCTCGTCTGCCACATGCATGCCAAAGACCCTCCCACCAAACATGACTTTCCCAATAATAACCGTAATTAAACAAATCAATTGCATACAAAAATTCATCTGAAGAATAAGGTTTCATTGGGTTTAGAATTTCCGGTTCTGGATCATCAATAAACTCACTATGTCCACCTTTTTTCTTGGGGTGAACTGTTAAACCAGGGACATGTGCGTATTCCGGAAAAACAATACGTGGCAAAAACCTGTGTCTATTACTTGAAATCATCTTCTTTCTACTATACAATCTTCATTTAAATTTTTAAAAGCAATAAAGCCTTTCGCATAATAGTGAATTGGCTTTTTTTGAATCTTTAATTTTTATTTAATGTATTAGAGCCCTTGTATTAAAACAAGAAGGCTCAGGAGGTAAATATATTATGAGAATGCAAAGAGGTTTTACTCTTATTGAACTTTTGGTGGTTATAACAATCATCGGAATTCTTGTTGCTTTAGCACTTCCAAACTTCATCAAGGCCAAAGATAAGGCTTTAGAAGCAGAAGTAAAG
>PBAU01000006.1 GCA_002716355.1 bacterium
AAGCCAAGGCTGAAAAACCAAAGGAAGAAGCCAAGGCTGAAAAACCAAAGGAAGAAGCCAAGGCTGAAAAACCAAAGGAAGAAGCCAAGAAAACTGGCTCTAAGGAGAAATAAAGATGCCTAGAATTACACATCCTTTAAGAGAGTTAAAAAAGAAAAAAGAAAGAGAAAAAAAGAAATCATTAAGATCTTTTAGAAAAAAAAGTTATTTCAAACTGAATGAATCCTTGGATTACAAAAATTTAGCAACTTTAAAACCATTTCTTAATCAAAAATGGTCCATCAAGCCAAGAAAGCAGACGAGATTGTCAAGAAGAGATCATGCTCTTGTTGTAAAAACTATCAAACGTGCTCGTGAAATGGCTATATTGCCCTATTATCAACATCATGATGAGTATGGATTAAATGTGGGGTACAGAAGATGAAGGTCATATTGCTTGAATCAGTTACAGGTGTAGGAGAAACTGGAGAGTTGAAAAATGTCTCTGATGGCTTTGCTCTCAATTACCTATTTCCAAAAAACCTAGCAACAAGAGCAACAAGCGAAAAAGTTGCAGAATTGAAGACACTAGCTGAAAAATTGCTAAAAACACAAGAAGAAAAGAAAAAAGCCATAAAGGATATTTACGCAAAGGCAAAAAAGGTTAAAACTATCAAAATAATGGCAAAATCTGGACCAAAAGGTAAACTTTTCGGATCAATCAACAAAAAAACAATTTGCAAATCTGTCTTAGAGTCAAAAAAAATAGATATTCCAAAAGATTACATATCTATGAAAGAGGAAATCAAAAATCTTGGAAAATACAAAATTGAAATCAACGTACCAGATCAAGAAAGTTTTGAAATATCGGTAGAGATCATTGAGCAAGGATAGCAAAAAATCAATCCTCTATGATGAATTAGCTGAAAAATACATTCTTGCAACTTACATATCTGGAAAAAGAATTCTTGTAGAAGATGTTGGTTTAATACCGAAACCTGAATGGTTTTTTGAATACTCTCATCAAGAAGTATTCAAATCTATAGAAGCGCTTGAGTCAGAAGGCTTTGAAATTGACCTGCTTTCATTAACAAAAAAATTAAGAGAAGAAAAAAAGTTAGAAAAAATTGGTGGAGAAAGCTACCTTTTGCAAATATTGGAAGAAACACCAATACAAAGCCGTGTAGAGCATGGAATTAAAACTTTAAGAGATCTTTACCTGAGAAGACAAGTTGCAAACATAGCAAAAGAGACAGTTCAAGAAGCACATGATGAAAGCAAAAATATAGCTGATCTATTTAACAGTTTTGAAGAAAGAATTACAAACAATGAAACAATTAAATTTCCAACCAGTATATCTCTTCTGAGAAACGATCTCGATGATTTTATTAGAAGTGTTCACAACCCTAAAGAAGAAGAAGAAATTTTATGTGACTATAGTAAATTAAATGAAATCCTGGGTGGTTTAAGGCGAAATAATTTAATAATACTCGCTTCAAGGCCTGGTGAAGGAAAAACAACACTTGCATTAAATATTGCTTTTCAAGTTGCATTTAAATCAATGCTTCCTGTTGCATTCTTTTCATTGGAAATGGATAAAAAACAACTTTTAACTAGGATTTTGGCTAGCGAAGGAACAAAAAGAGGGCTTGACCCACGATTCAAAATTGAATTTCCAGAAATATACGAATCAGAAGAAACAGTTCGAAAAGCCTATATGGTTCATAGCGCAGGCACTTTAACACTAGATGCAATAGAACAAGCACAAAAAAAATTCAAAAATAAACAAAAAATATTCAATAATGCTAAATCAATAGAACAAGAACAAATACGAATAGGTACTCTTCTCTCAACAAACAGATTTAGCGATAGAGAGCATCAGTTACATATTTCAGATAGTCCAAACTTAACAGTCGGTGACATCAAAATACAATGCAAAAGACTAGCAAGAGAAAAAGGGAAGCTTGGCCTTGTTGTTATAGATTACCTACAGCTTTTGGGAAGCGGACAGAAATATGTCAATAGATATGATGAGATAACTTCTATTTCAAGATCTTTGAAAATACTAGCTAAAGATTTAGATTGTCCCGTAATAGCGATCTCTCAACTATCAAGAGGTATTGACTCTAGAGAAAAAGGAACAATAACAGTTAGTGGAAAGTCTTTTGATGTTGATCCTAGGCCTAGGTTATCGGACTTAAGAGAATCAGGATCAATTGAGCAAGATGCAGATAGTGTTATTTTCATATATGACCAATACAGAAAAAGACAAATGGGAGATGACAATATGACAAAATCTGAAATCATAGAAAAAAGACATAACTTAGAAAAAGGTTTTGCTCCCGTTTCACTCATGGTTGAAAAGAACAGACACGGCAGAACTGGAAAAATAGATATGGTATTTTTAAAAGCATCACAATTCATGCAAGAACAGGAATGGTCAAAAAAAACAGGAGAAACGCAACACAATATATGAAAATAGGTGTTATAGGAAGTGGAGGTAGAGAACATACCTTAGCTTGGGCTTTTGAACTATTTGGTCACGAAGTTTTAGTATCACCCGGAAATGGTGGAACATCCCATTTAAACCAATTTGATTTAAATGTGGGGCATAACTCTTTTGACTTAGTGGTTATAGGCCCTGAACAACCATTAGCTGATGGGCTTGCAGACACAATAAGATCTAAAGGCATTCCTGTATTTGGGCCAAACAAAAATGGAGCCTTACTTGAAGGTAGTAAATCTTTTGCAAGAGATTTCTGCAAAAAACATAAAGTTGCATCGCCGGAAAACATAACCTTTTCTAGGTTAGATGAAGCTTTGAAACATATTGAAAAAACAAATGGTCCTTGGTTCATAAAAGCTGACGGTCTAGCAGGCGGAAAAGGTGCTTTTCCGGCAGAAAACAAAAAAACTGCAAAAGAAATACTATTAAACCTCATGGAGAAAAAAGCGCTTGGGAAGGCAGGCAATATTGTAGTTATTGAAGAATGGATGATTGGTCCAGAATTATCTGTTCATGTTTTAGTTAATGGAAACTCAAGTCCAAAAATTCTTCATTTTTCAAGAGATCACAAAAGACGTTTTGACCATGACAAAGGTCCGAACACAGGCGGAATGGGCGCTTACTCTCCGGTTGAAGACATGAATAATCCAAAAAGTGAATCCCTTTTAAAACTCATCGATCCACTTGTCAAAAATTCCATTAATGGCCTTGAAAAAGACAATATAGATTATCGTGGTGTTCTTTATCTAGGAATGATGTTGACAAAAAACGGGCCAAAACTTTTGGAATACAACGTTAGATTTGGAGATCCCGAAACACAGGTTTTAATACCCCTTATGAATGGGGACCCTGCTGAACATTTTTTAAAAATTGCAAAAAATGAAAAAATCAAACAAAATGTTAAAAGTATCGACAAAGCTGCATTGACTGTTGTTTTAGCAGATAATGGATATCCAGAAAAAACAACTAAAAATATCGAGCTTATCGATCCAGGAATGCCTAAAAATCCCGAACCGGGCAATGCTTTGGTTTTTCACGCAGGAACAAAAAAACAAAAGGGCAAACTGTTTTCAAATGGTGGCAGAATATTCAATGTAACTGGCATAGGCAAAAATTTAAACCAAGCTAAAAGCATTGCTTATGCGGAAATAAACAGGATAAAAGTTGAGGGAACCTCTTTCAGAAACGATATCGCAGTAAACATAAAATGATATACATAATTCTGGGCAACCATTGGTTGATTAATAAAAAAAAACAAAAGCTTAGAGCATCAAATAATATTAAAAATACTGATTTAAAAAATTTTAAAGCTGAAGATATAATTCAAGATTCATTTTCATCATTAACAACATTGTTGAATCAATCATCAATGTTTGGTCCAGGAGCCTGGGTTGAAACAACAAATTTAACAAAAATAATTAACGCTTTAGAAAAAAAAAATAACACTAATCTGAGAAACAAATTTAACATCCTTGTAAAAAACAAACCTGAAGGATTCTGGATCATCTCAGAAGAAAAAGAAAACTATGAAAATAATTCAAACACACGTAAGAAAATAACAAATTTTTTAGAATCAATTCAAGATGAAAATATAAAAATATTCATTGAAGAAATTCCTAAAAATTTTAAAAATCAACCAGATATGGAGCAATATGCCAAAAATATTTTATCCTCAACAGGATACAAATTCTCAACAAGTATTGCAAGAAAAATAATTAACCAATCAGGAAATGAAATATCATCAATAGACCAAAGTATCCAAACTCTAAAAATGCTTGCCTATGAAACAAAACACATAAAAGATGAAATGGTCAAATTTCTTCCCAAGAATAACCGATCAACAGTTTTTAAAATTATAGATTTAATAATAGATAAAAAAATCCTAGAATCAAAAAATTTAATTATGGACTTAAAAAAGTCAGGTGAAGAACCTTTTGCTATTTTGAATTGGATGACCCAGGAATGGAAAAGATTAGCAATGGCAAAAAATGGAAACAATGATTTTCTGAAGAAAGATCTTGGCCCGACAATGGCTTGGAAATCAAAAATGCTAGTTGCAAGAGCTGAAAAGATATCCGAAAAAAAAATAATACATGGATTTCAAATTTTAACAAAAGCTGACCTTGATTTAAAGACTTCAGATGTTAATCCCTGGATGATAATTGATTCTTTAATCTACAATTTGTAACATGATGCCGACAATCAAAAATCTAAAAGTAATGAAAGATGGGGAAAATGTATCTTTGATTTTATGGGTTCAAACTATAAGAAATATGGGGAAAATATCTTTTATATCCGCTAGAGACGGAACAGGTGAAGTGCAAGTTGTTGTAAAAAAATCAACAAAAGGTTTTGAATTTGTAGATGATCTGTCAATTGAATCTGCAATAATGGTTAAAGCCTTAATCAAAAAAGATGAAAGGTCAAAAAATGGAATTGAACTTCAAGCTCAAGAGTTAACTGTTTTAAACAAAAGCTCAAATGAATACCCAATACAACCAAAAGAACATTCTGCAGCATTCCTATTAGAGAATAGACATCTTTGGATAAGAACCCCTAAGCAAGCTGCTGTACTTAGGATAAGATCAACGATTGAGGTTGAAGCTCAAAATTGGTTAGACTCTCAAGGATATTATCGTGTTGACTCTCCAATACTAACTCCGAATGCATGCGAAGGAACAACGACTCTTTTTAATCTTGAATATTTTGAACAAGAAGCCTATCTCTCTCAAAGCGGACAACTTTACAATGAGGCACATGCATTGGCATTAGGTAAAGTTTATTGCTTTGGTCCCACTTTCAGAGCAGAAAAAAGCAAAACTAGAAAACACTTAACAGAATTTTGGATGCTTGAACCAGAAGCAGTTGGATTAGATTTAAATGGATTGCTGGAAATTCAGGAAAATCTATTTGTATCCTTAGTTAAAAAAGTTCTAGAAAAAAACTCAGACGATCTAGATACCCTCAAAAGAGATACCTCTAAACTAAAAAAAATAAAAGCGCCTTTCCCAAGGATCCACTATGTTGAAGCTTTGAAAATTCTTGAAAAACTAAATTTCAAAGTAAAGTTTGGCTCAGACTTTGGATCAGAGCATGAAGAAGCCTTGGCTGAACATGTGAACCACCCATTCTTTATAACAAATTTTCCTTCAGCATGTAAAGCTTTTTATATGGCTATAGATCCAGAAGATGAAAGATTAACTCTCTCAGTGGATCTTTTAGCTCCAGAGGGTGGAGGGGAAATCACAGGAGGTGCTGTAAGAATAGCTGACCCAGTCTTACTCTTGGAAAAAATAAAAGAAGAAGGATTGGATCCAAAAGTTTTTTCCTGGTATCATGATTTAAGAAAATATGGAGGAGTTCAAACAGCAGGGTTCGGAATGGGTTTGGAAAGAATGGTTAGATGGGTTACCGGTATTCACCATGTAAGAGCAACAATACCTTTCCCAAGAACAATAGACAGAATCTCCCCATAAAAAATGAAACTTGTCAATAAAAAATCAAAAGAAGAACTTCAGCATGCTCTTTCAAAAGAAAAATTTGCGAGAAAAACATGCTCTTTTTATGTTTACAAAACAATAAAGAAACGTTCAGATTTAAGAGATGAAATTTTTAGCACATTAAAAAAATTAAACATATTGGGTAGAGTTTATGTTTCAGAAGAAGGGATCAATGCTCAGGTCAGTATACCTGAAAACAATCTAAAAAAATTCGAAAAAAAAATCAAAAAAAACATCTTTTTCAAAAATGTTAATTTTAATTATGCTGTAGAAGAAGGAGTTTCCTTCTTTAAACTAACCGTAAAGGTGAAACAACAAATTGTGGCTTATGGTGTGAAAAAGAACGAATATGACATGAATAAGGTTGGACAACATCTCGAACCAGAAGATTTCCACAAAAAAATTGATGGAGACAAAACAATAGTAGTGGATGTCAGAAACTATTACGAAAGTGAAATTGGAAAGTTTAAAAATGCATTTTGTCCTGACGTACGAAGATCAAATGAAATACTTCCTGCCATTAAAGAAAAGTTAAAAGGTAAAGAAGATTACAAAATATTAATGTATTGCACAGGCGGAATAAGATGTGAAAAAGCGAGCTCTTACCTAATTAAAAATAATTTTAAAAATGTATACCAGCTAAAAAGTGGAATAATTAATTATGCTCATTATGTTAAAAACAACAAAAAAACATCTAAATTTATTGGTAAAAACTATGTATTTGATCATCGACTAGGAGAAAGGGTTACTAAAGATGTTTTAAGTAAATGTCACCAATGTGAAGAATCATCAGATGAGCATGCAAATTGTGCAAATGACCTATGTCATATGTTATTTATCCAATGTAAAAATTGTCAAAAAAAATATGAAAACTGCTGTTCTAAAGAATGTTTATAGTATCTAAAACTAAATGAAGAAATGAAAGAAAAAAAGAAAACATCCTTTGTAAGGTATATAAAAAAAAGAAATAAAGGTTTAGTGAAACCAAAACTGAAAGAAATCAAAAAAACACTTTAAGTTATTGTTTTTAAATTCTGAAAAACATCAATAGCTTTTTGCAACCCTGCATTATTGATACCCAAATGCATAACTGCCCTAAGATGCTTATCTGAAGAAGCTGCTATCAAAACATTATTCTTCTTTAAAAATTCAATAACGACTTCCATTTTTAAATTTAGAAAAGATACATCAATATAAACCATATTTGTCTCTACTGAGTCTAAACATATGCCATATCCAAAATCAATTAAAGACTTAGCAAGTTTTCTTGCCCTTATATGATCATCCTCCAGCCTTTCTATATTTTTTTCAAGAGCAAAAATTCCAGCAGCTGCTAAAAAGCCAGTCTGCCTCATTCCACCTCCAAGCATTTTTCTGAACCTATGAGCCTTTTTTATAAAAGAATAACTACCACACAACAAACTACCTACAGGACAACCCAAACCTTTAGACAGACAAAAAGACACAGAATCAAAATCCCTTACTATTCTTTTGATGTCAATCCCTGAAGAAATCGCAGCATTAAAAACACGTGCTCCATCTAAATGAGTTTTTAAATTTTTTCCTACTGCAAGATTGGTAATTGAATCTAAAACATCCAAAGGGTAAACTGTTCCGCCTCCAGCATTTGCTGTATTTTCAACACATATAAGCTTTGTTTTTGGATAATGCGATAAACCACCAGGTGGCCTTATTGCATTTTTAACCTCTACAGGATCCATGATTCCTCTATCACCCTGAACCAACTTTACAGAAACTCCAGCTAAGGAAGCATAGCCGCCACCTTCATACATATAAATATGAGATCCTGATTCTAAAATAACCTCATCTCCTGCTTGAGTGTGTGTCTGCAGTGCAATCTGGTTAGCCATAGTTCCAGAAGGAACAAACAGAGCAGCATCTTTTCCGAGTATCCCTGCTGCTTGATCTTGCAATTTCAAAGTTAAATTATCATCACCAAAAACATCATCACCAACTTTTGCACTTGAAATACACTCAAGCATTTCCTTAGTTGGCTTAGAAACGGTGTCTGATCTTAAATCAATCAAAAACTACTTTAAAGGGCTCCAGTCAATGCCCATTCCTTTTTCTATTGCTTTTTTTAAGACTATATTAGCTGTTGCCATGTCCTGTATAGCCAAACCAGTTGAATCAAAAATAGTAAGAACATTCTTGAATGAAGAATCTGCTTCTGCAACTATTGTCCCTATCTCTCCAGCAACCATATCTTTTGTAAACCAACCCTCATGACAAGGAACGTTTATCTCTCCAGAATGACTTGTTTGAGTCCAATCGTCAACAATAACATTGGACCTTTTAACAAGATTCCCTTCAATCTCTTGTTTCCCTTCGGCATCTGCACCTATCGCATTGATGTGCGTATGAGGCCTAACGATCATGCTATCCATAACAATAGGGTTTCTTACTGGTGTTGTTGTTATTAAAACATCACAATCACAAGCATTTTTTATATCGGTAACGCTAATATCTATTGAAGAATCTTTCTTTTTAATCCAGTCGCTTAAATCTTTTGTTGCTTGTTTGTTTGGGTCAGATATTTTTATATGATCAATGTTCATGAAATCCAAATGAGCTTCTATTTGATATTGAGCCTGTACGCCTGAGCCAATAAGGCCAATCTCACTTGAACCTTCTTTAGCTAACCATTTTGAAGCAACACCTCCAGCAGCTCCAGTTCTAACAGCTGTTAATAAACCTGCATCCATAACCGCAACAGGAAAACCTGTGTTTGGATCATTTAAGACACACAATGCCATAACAGTAGGCAAACCCTGAGAGGTGTTATCTGGGTGTACAGTTACTATTTTGACTCCTGCATTTTTTCCAGGAAGATATGCAGGCATTGATCTCAAGTCTCCATTCTGTTCATCAAATATTAAATAAGATTTTGGTGGCATTTGAACCTCGCCTCTGCCCCAAGAACCAAAAGCGTCTTCAACAGCTTGCAAAACATCCTTCATTGTTAAAATTTTCTTTACTTCACTTTGATTTAAAAGTTTTAAATTATTCATAAACCTAACTCCTCTTTTTTAAATTTTTCTTGCAAAACCTCAGGAAGGATTACCGCTTTTCCATTCCAGAAATGTTCCAAAATAGCAGCTATTAATCTTCCTATCGCCAAACCTGTGCCATTCAATAAACATGGGTGAAAATTTTTATTCTTATCTTTGTAAAAAACACCCGCTCTTCTTGATTGGAAATCATCACAAATACTAACTGAAGATATCTCCATCCAACTTCCATCAGAAGGCATTGGTATTTCTAAATCATAAGTTGCCGAAGAGGAAAAACCCAAATCAGCAGCACCTAATAACCTTCTTCTGTAAGGAATACCCAAAAGCTCTAACAAGCTTTCTGCATTCTCAACTAAAAAATCTAATTCATTCTTTGAATCCTCAGGCTTTACCACACTAACCATTTCAACTTTTTCAAACTGATGAACCCTTATTAAACCTTTTGTTTTCAACCCGTAACTTCCTGCTTCTCTACGAAAATTTGAAGTCCAGGAAGTAAGCCTGAAAGGTAAATCAGAAATATCCAAATCTTGATAAGCTAAAAAATTAACCAAAGGAACTTCCGAAGTTGGTATGAGCCAATCTCCATCTTCGGTTTTATAAGCTTGATCAGCAAACTTGGGAAGCTGTCCGCTTCCCAACATTGTTTTTTCTGTTACAACAAAAGGTGGACTTACTTCCATAAAGCCTTTGGATATATGATGTTCAATCATCAAATTGCCAAGCTCTCTTGCTAGTTTGGAACCATCTTTTTTAAGCAAGGGCCAACCAGATCCAGATATTTTAGAAGCACTTTTGAAATCAAAAATATTTAATTTTTCAGCTATTTCCCAATGAAATGGTGTTTTTTCTTTCTTGGGAGATTTAAAATTTTTAACTACTTTGCCGTCAACACCATCAGGGATCCAGCTTGCTGGAATATTTGGCACCATCAAAAGCTGATTCATTAAATCTTGATTGTTGATATCCATTTCTTTTTTTAATATCTTGATTTGATTTGAAATGCTTTTAACTTTATCCATAAGGGAAATTTTTTCTTGCTTTGATGCTTTAGCTATTTTTTGTCCAAGCTTTCTAGAGTCAGATTTAGTGTTATCGTACTCCAGTTGCAATTTCTTTCTTTTTTCATCCAAATTAACAAGAAGGTTTAAATCAATATCATCCTGCCTTCTGGCCATTCCTTTTTTCAAATCTGGAATAAAGTCTGAAATACCTTTTAAAGAATACATCTAACTAATAACGGCTATCTCTTCTCCAACTTTAACAGAGGAACCTTTTTGTTTCATCAGTTTTATATTGCCTGTTTTGTCTGATTCGATAGAGAAAGTGACTTTGCTTGTCTCAAGTTCAACAACTTCATCACCCTCATCTACATGATCTCCATCATCAACAAGCCAAGAAATCAAAACAACATCACCTTCTACCTTTCCTAAATCAGGTACACAAAAACTATGTTTCAATTTTAATTCTGTGTACAGATAGTAAATGCTTGATCAATTAAGTTTGTACCGCCTCCACCAGCAAATTTACAAACACCGAGTAAATTATTCTGCCAAGCAGCTAACTGTATTCTTGGAAAAGTTGTAAAGAACAAACCAGCACCACCTGGACTAATCTGACACCCTTGAGAAGAACAAGCTTGCAAACCATTGAAACTAATGTTGTTTGGACCATGACTACCATTTGCATCTATGTACATTCCATTAGTTATAGAGTCTTCAAGACCAACTTGGAAAAGCATTGGGCTTGACTCCTGTATCCAAACCATGGCTTCTGAAGATTCTCCACCATACTTCAATACAGTATTCCACATTCTGCTTATTATGCTGCTTCCTGGATTATCTGAAAAAGGTGTTTGAGGGTACCAATCACATATTGGATCACAATCTTCATCTTCATCTGCGGTTGTACCTTCATACTGATTCACTGGATGACTTAACCAAGGACCGAATGGGTTACATGCTCCTGTAGCTGCTCCTCTTTGCTCAAGCTGCGCATCAAGCGGGCCACCAAAACCTTCTGAATAGCCTGTTCCTCCACCTTGTGTTCCAGCAGGAACAACAACATCTGTTTCAGCACATAACGTATCAACATTCAACCAGGATTCCCAGAAATCAAGAGTTCTATTGTAAAAACGGACAGCACCCCAATCTCCAGGGCCTGCTGCCTCATCGTACAAACCAAGATTTGAATTTGGATAATCGATTTTAGTACCAAGAAGAGGGTCGTGAATACTTGTTATAAAGCTATTATCTGCAATAAACAAATTATGGTTATGGAAATCAATTGCACCTTGACTCCAATCAACATTCTCTGGTTCATCTCTCAATTTGATAATTGTCGAATCGATCTGCAAGTAAACAGGTGAAAAACTACCAAAACCTTGTGCATACTCTTCATAAGATCCTGAAGGAAGAACCAATATGTCATTTGTAATCACATAAGGTATAGCATTCGTGTTTCCTCCACCGCCAGTTTGGCCATTCAAAACACCCAAAAGAACATCTGGATTTACCTGTCCAGGATAAGTGTTTGTAGTAGCAACTGCCTCTGGGTCATTAGTTGCAGTGGCTGTATCATCGGTGAATGAGTCATTGATAACCCAGCCATAAATCTCAACAGCATTTCTTATACATGGTGCATTCGCTCCATCACAAGGATCAGCATCACTGAGAGTTTTTATAAATTGATTGTTTGCAGCTCTTGCAGGGTTGGCAACAGAGTCACCTACCTCAACATTGATTGGAATTCTCATTTGATAAGGGCTATTGTCTGTAAGTGTAAGTGAAGATAATCCTGGCTGAGTTGCACTGATCTTTCCTGAGTCGTTTCCATCAAGAACCAAATCAGCTGGATTCATGAAGGATGTCAAAGGTGTAGGGATACTTTCAGGCCTGTCGACATGAACATATACCCCATGACCAACTTGTGTGAATTCCAAACATGGATTTCCAGCAGGCACAGTGATCTCTGGACAATCTGTTGGAAGAGGTTCGTTATTAAGAACTAAAGCTGAATTGTTAGAGATTTGAGTATTAGTAATGGAAGGACTTGCATGCCAAACCAAAACACCTCCACCAGTGTTTCCTGAAATTGTATTATTGGTCAAGACAGGTCTTGGGTCACCTGAATTATTAAGCATATTCCTAACAGCAAGGCCTCTCCAGGTATTATTTTGCATTGTGCTGTTATACATTTCACCTTTGTTAGCGGTCCAACCACCAGGGCAGCTGTCTATCGCCTTCATCACAAAATCAACACCATGGCCATCATCCCAGCCCTTTCCGTAATAACCGTTGTTATTAAACTCAACACCATCAACCAAGAAATCCAGGGTATTTTCAAGCCTCATTCCACCCAATCCATTATTAAGAACCTGCAATGTTCCTGTCAAACCACTTGAAGATATAACAGGGAAGGGTTGCTCTATGCTGCAAGTGCCATCATGGCCAGCTTTAATGTAGATTCCCCAACCTCCATTATCTTTTGATATCAATCCTGTGATTGTCGGGTCTTGAGTCCTTTCAATAAAAATACCGTCACATTCATCTGTCACTCCTGGCTTTAATGGAGTTCCAATCAATGAATTAGAACACCTTATACCATTACCTTCCACTATAGTTTCATTTCCAGCAGAACCAGTAATCTTAAAAGGTGTTTCGGACATATGGATACCTCGTGCATAACTATGATGAACGTTAGAACCTTCCTTTATGTGTAAATTAATATCCATCAATCCACCCTGCTTGAAGCTAGCTATTCCATGACCACCTGAATAAGCAAATTCAGCATCTGATATTCTTATTTGAGCACCAGGTGCAGATTCCCCTTGAAGAGTAAGGTTTCCTGCCCTCTGATTTGGAGAGGGTCCAAAAATTGAAGAGTTTTGATTTGAACCACCAAAAAGAACCTTTATATTGTTAAGATCAGCATCTATTCTGGTTCTTAAAGCAAGAGAGCCCCAGAAAGATTTTTCATAAACTCCGTCAGAATCACCATCAAGCCTCAGCCAATTATCATCACTTTCATCAGCAACACTTAGATCTGAAGGACTAGGACCCATGCTCATAAGATTCCTATTTGTATCAATTGCTTCAGGGAAGCTTGTGAGGAATGCAGCATCACAGCTGAAAGTCAATGAATCAACATTTCCATTGCAATCATCAGATATGCTTGTCCAAACTACCGGATCAACTGCATTACCATCAACTTGAAGATAGCCATCAACAATCATGCTGACTTCCCTGTTGTCAACACCATCTGACTCACCATAAATGAAAGGGTCTCCCATCTTGACAACTACGCCGGCTTCAATCTTCATATGAACATCTATGTTATCTACAGCACTATCATCTCCAACCCTTATTGAATCAGTAACAACATAAGGCATTGGCTGTACATCAATATTGCCAGAATTATCAATAATGTTAATAGTATTGTTGTTCCAGGTTGTATCAAGACCAACAACTCTGTTTCTTATTTGGCCTCCTCTTACACCAAAACCAGGATATTCTTTCGTTCCACTTGCAGGAATCTTATTAACTGAATAACTATTATTTATCAAGAAATCACTGCCAATACCCATATCAGCAACTATCGGATAAAAACTATTAAAGTTAAATGAAGAATCTCTAATGATTGGAAAAGAACCTGTAAAGTTTTCATTATCCAAAATCACGATTCCATTTTCAGCAGAATCTTCAGAAATCAAATGAGAAACAATAACTGATTCAGCTGCATCAAAAACTATATTGCCTTGATCAAGAATATCACCTTTTGTAGAACCCCTATTACCAGCACCAGCATACCTTATACCCAAACCAAATATTCTTCCACAAGGTTCCACATTTGAAACATTCTCAGCAACAGGATGATTAAAAGGGTAAGAATCAGGACAACTTAAAGCATCCTCATTTGATACAAAATAAACACCCTTCCAATCACCACGAGAACCTTCAGAAAGCCCTGAGCCATCTGTATCACATCCTCCACCTGCGCAAGATGTAATATCTGTCATATCATCAAAGTAACTGGTGAAAACAACATCTGCAAAACCAGCTCTTGGAGTATCACTTGCATCAACATCTGGGTTATTTAAATTATCAATCGGATTGCCTGCAGCAGTTAACGAACCATTAACTGTAATTCCAGATACCTGATTGTCAAACTTAGCAACCAAACCATAATCCAAAATAAGTTCAGCACCATTTCCAACAGTGATATGAGAATCAACAAGATAAGGAGTAACCCTGCTGATATTTGCAGCATCAATTACACCAGGTCCACCATTTGGAGTACCACATGATGGATCCCAACTGCCAGAATTGTTATTTGAGAAACACATTGTTGACCATTTGACAGGCTGTGTTAATTCTGCAATCTCTCCTTCAGAACAAATTCCAGGAGCACATGTTCTATCCAAAGTATGTATATGCACTGCTGAAACAGTATTTGAAAATTGGGAATCTCCTGGAGCAGGAATTCTGTTTTGGTCTAAACCAACAGAATCACAGCCGTTTAAGAAAGATACGCCTGTTACTGTATTCTCCCTTCCACATAAGGATGAAAAATGAGGTATTGACAAAGGGGCCTTTTGATTTCTGAAGAAAGAATTCCTTTTGACAGCACTTCTGACTACATCATCAATAATTGACCCATCTTCTAAAGTAACATTCAACAGGCTTGGCGCACCACCTCTATACTGAAGACCATAACCTGAACTATGCTCTATAACTGAATCCTGAACCCTTGCAAAAGCACCATCTATTTTTACAGCTGATCCAAGACCGGAACCGGCATACCTTATAGAAGCATTGTTGATTAAGCTCTTTTTAGAAGTTGATGTTATTTCTATACCTCTCCAAGATCCAGGTTGAGCAGAGCTAGATGAACCATCACCATTTGTATCACCTTCTGACAATATGTCATCTTCACTAATTGAACTAAATACAACTTCAGCAAGATTTCCGTTTCCGTCTGAAAGATAATACGGATCGCCTTGTACTGGAATTACACATTGTTCGTTTGTTTCATCCCAATAAGAACCAATACAGATGGTTCCAGCAGCTGAAATTCCACCACCAGAAGAATCCAATTTAACCAAAACACCTGGCAGGATTGAGAATATACCTGAAACACCATCTCCATCAATATCCTCTTCTACTGACATATCCTGATCTACAACATATGGCATTGGTGTTGGGGAGTTTACTGTTTGATCACCAGCATGATCACCTCTATCCATAGGTTTAAGCATTGCTAGCTCATTATCTGTAACTCTCCCTAAAAGCATTCTGATCCCATAAAAAGAATCTGATGCTGCAGTAGCTAAACATTGACCAGTTGCCTCATCCCAATCACAAAATTTATTATCATTCGTTTCACATGGATCACCCGGATTCTCTCCAGGGAAATTAGCACCTGTACAAAAACCAGGATCAGATCGATCATTTTGTATATCAGAAATACCTGTGTAGCTTGGAACCTGAAGAACAGGATAAGTACTTAAACTAGTAAAAATATTATCTCTAACAGTTGGATAAACATTGGGTTGTCCTGTGATTGAAATACCGTATCCGCCAGCATCCATAATTGTATTGTTTTGAACAACAACACAATTATTCTTCAGGTCTTCTTCTTCACTAGAAACTGGATCTAAAGGGTCACCCCAACTCACAACCTGCAAGTCCGGGTCATCACAATCAACCTGGTCACTACCCTCTCTCAAAGAAGTACTCTGCACCTGAACCACACCTAAAGAAGGGTCAGATCCACCATACCTTAAAACAGTACCTTCAACATAGCCAAAAGAACCTATATCAAACTTAACAGCACCCCATTCTCCAGGACTGCCTGTTGATATACCATCTTTATTTGTGTCACATATTGGATGTCCTGAACTATTTACATCCGAACAATCAACAATACCTCCTCCAGGAACATTAAAGACACCTGCGAAATCATCATTGTAAGAAGTTAAGTAAACAGTATCGTCTTGACTATCACCAATAGCCAACCTTCCACTTGAAGATATACCGGAAGCAGTTGTCAAAAACTTAACAACAGTTCCCCCTTCAAGTCTTAAACTGGCTCCAGCTTCAACTGTTATTTGACCATCAACAACATAAGCACCAACAACAGCAGGCCATCTAACTTCACCCCAGAAATTAGGACAATTTGTGAAAATGTTTGGACAATCCTGAAGCAAAACAGAAAGAGCTTGAGGTATGTTGCCACCTTCTATCTGGATAGAATCACCATCTTCGTTTCCACTAAATGCAGGCAAAGAACCAGTATTGTTCAAATCCTTCAAACCACTAAATGCAGGATGCATGATCATTCCAAAATCAGTACTATTGGAAACAGTCAAATCACCACTGTTGATTGTTGGTTGAGTAATCAATGGGCTTCCTGTAACAATTAAACCAGTACCGTTTGAATGGTCTATGTTCAAACCATCAATAACCAATGAAGAACCATTTGCATCACCATCATTATTCAGGTCGACACCATCCTCCAGCTCTCCAGTAGATTGGATAATTAAACCTGCTTCCAGGGCAGGACTAACTATATCACTAATACCACCACCATATCTAATAGTCAAATTTTCCACAAAACCAGTTGAACCAGCCGAGAACTTCAACTGGCCCCAATCCCCAGCGCTAGCACTAGGAGCATTTTGTGGCTGGCCTGGACAATACCCATTGTCAACGCCAGGTACACCATTGCCAACAGTTACAGGTTCAAAAATAACCCCATTAGAGCCAATTGTCGTCAAGCTTCCTGTAACATCCACCCCTACAGGAGGAGTTCCTGATGGATCCATAAGCCTAACCCTTAGAGGGTCATTGTTGATATTAGTTGTATCTAAAGTCAAATTGCCCTTAATCTCAAAATCCTGGTTTAAGAAATAAGGAGAGTTAGCAACATCCCATATTGAATCGCCCAATAAATCCTCTGATACTAAAGTACCGCAGTTCAGCAATTCAAAATCAACCTCATTTGAATCGAAATTTGTAATTGCAGTATTGGCATAAGCTTTTACCTCAGAAGATCCAGCAATAGGATTGAATGAATTGTTTCCTCCAACTTTAATGCTAGGTAAATAAGTTGCCTCAGCAACACAAGACCAACCATCTGCATCATTACCATTATTGTCACTACAAGCAACCTGACCATCAACATAAAAATCAACTGAAGTTACATTGGAAACAGAAGTGTCAACAACCGCAGAAAAAGTCACACATCTAAAACCATTTGTTACATATTGTCCTGATTGAGTGTCAAACCATCCTGGTTCACTATCATCAGCAGTTCCCTCTATACAATCAGGACCATAATTAACCAAAACAGGAGCAATAATGTCGTTGTTTTTAGGGGAGGTTACAAGAACTTGCTTATCAGTGCCTCCACTAGATTCATTATTGATATCAACAGTTCTTGTATCCTGAGCACTTTTAATACCATCAGTAACCTGAGCTACTAACTGATAAGTTCCATCGCCTGCTGTTGGATTAACCTGAGTGTCCCAATTTGATTGCCATCTAGAAATGTTCCAAACATCAACACCATCAGAAACAACAGAATCCAAAGGATTCTCAAGAACCAAAAGTCCATTTGGAGCATTTGGATCCTGACACTCTAGATCACTAGGCAAGAAATCAAATTTTGTACATTTAACAATGCTAGACCTTGGGTCAGAGTCCAAATCTCTAAACTTAACTATCGAACCTTTTGTAAATTGTGCAATTAATGCACCGCTTCCTGAATCGAAACTTTGAGTTGCATCAACAAGAAAAGTTGTTGTTGTTGCACTACAGTCCCAAGCTTGATTTGGATCACAGATTACAAAAGATTTATGAGAAGATCCCAATTGTTCGGTTGCAAAAAACTCACTATCAACCGCCAAATTAACATCAGTACAAACACTTGTACCGAAACATCTTTGACCTTCTATTGTTCCACTTACAGAATAAGTTCCAGCCAAAGGGCTTGGCAAACTGTTGATAGATATAGCCACCCCTACTTCGAAATCTTTTTCCAAGGATTCTGAATTACCAGAACCTTCGCCTACAGCTGTAACTTTAATATCTACATCCTGAGACAAAAGAGGAGCATGCCAGTAAACAACAGAACCATTTCCTCCAGAAGTTTCAATATAAGATTGACAATTTGCAATATTGGTTACACCTATGCTGTTTCCATACATCAAGAAACCTGGATCTATTGATGCTGAAGAATTTAAGCACCATTGATATGCAATAGCATTATTTGCAGTAGCACTGATCTCATATCTTCTACCAGGGGACAAAGACGAACTTG
The DNA here is from genome assembly GCA_002716355.1 of bacterium. Taxonomy (GTDB): domain Bacteria; phylum UBP7; class UBA6624; order UBA6624; family UBA6624; genus UBA6624. The sequence goes on from PBAU01000006.1 coordinate 18,342, forward strand.
TTGCAATTGTTGGCCCATCTGTCAATTCGACATCAGCAAAATTATTGCCGCCGCCTCCTCCACCTCCACTACCTGAAGAATTCCCTCCAGAAGAATCATCACCGCCGCTACAAGCGATAGCGCTGAATCCAAAAATAACTAATAAAAATAAAAATCTTTTGTTCATAGTTGCCTCCTAGCAAATCAATACAAAATTGTCAAATAAGTATAACCAATTATTGTATACATTAAAAAGATAAAAGGCAAAAACTTCAACCCTTTAGGGTTGAACTCAAAAAGATAGAATAATCTAACCTAAACCAACCAATTTTCTTGCAATTTCAACCCTAGGCCTTGCAATGGAAGAAGCTTTTTTTGCACCCTCGAATAAAATCTCACGCACCTCTTCCTTCTTTTGAAGCCATTCATTTTTTGATTCTCTTATTGGTTTCAAGTATTCGCACAACTCATTCCCCAAAGAAACCTTCAAGTCTCCATATCTTAAATTTTGAGAATTGTAGGCATCAAGCATTAAATTATATTGATCCTGATTACAAGCATGAAGCAAGCCCATTAAATTTTCTATAGAAGGTGACATTTCTTGCTGGTCGTCACCAGTATCTGTAACAGCTTTCTTAACCTTTTTTCTAACAATCCCTTCCTCATCATCGATAAAGACAGCTCCCTCAGGGTGACTTTTACTCATTTTTGCCGATGGATTCTTGAGATCTAAAATTCTGGGAACCTTAGTGGTTAAAGCCTGAACTTCTTCAAACAAAAAACCATGAGTTTTATTAAATCTTCTGAGGATTTCTCTTGTTAATTCAAGATGCTGTAGCTGATCCTCTCCAACAGGAACCTTTGAAGCACCATAAAGCAAAATGTCGGCAGCCTGCAATACAGGATAATTCAAAACACCAAGCCCGACTGTTTCCCTATTTCCACCTTTTTCTTTAAATTGAGTCATCCTTGCAAGTTCTCCATATCTAGTCAAAGATGCAAAAATCCAATAAAGTTCAAGATGTTCCGGCACATCGCTTTGGACAAATAATATGGATCTGTTTGGATCAATACCACATGCCAGAAGGTCAATAACTATTGACTCTGTATTGGCTTTGAGCTCTTGTGCGTCAGGAACGGTTGTTAAAGCATGATAATCAACAACACAAAATGCACACTTGTACCTATTTTGCAAATCTACCCAATTTGTGATTGCTCCAAAAAGATTGCCTAGGTGTAAATTTCCGGTTGGCTGTATTCCTGATAAGACATCAGTCTTTGGTAAATTTTTTGAATGATTTGTCATTATGGATATTTTATATTACTGAAATACCCAAAATGGAAGTAGCAATGGAATAAGCAATATTGACCGCAAAATCAATTGGAGCTCTAAAGAAAAAAATCAACAAAAAAACAAAAGCAAAGCCATACTTGTCTAAAGCAAACCATCTCCAAGCAATTTTCCTTGGGAAGAGAAGCTGTATTATTCTTGATCCATCCATTGGTGGGACTGGAATAAGATTGAAGCATCCGAGAATCATATTTATCACAGTTAAGTAAATAAAAAATATTCCTAGCATATACAAAAAAGAACCAACCGGCTCTTGCTGCGTTTCAATTAGCCTGAATAAACCGGCAGAAATCAAAGCCAGTACAAAATTAACTAAAGGGCCAGCAAATGCAACAATGGCAAAGCCTTTCCTGAAGTTTTTGTAATATCTTGGATTGACAGGAACAGGTTTAGCCCATCCGAAAATAAAAGGGGATCCAGAAAGTATCATCAAAGCAGGAAAAAGAGTTCCCAGCAAATCAAGATGCTTAAGTGGATTCAATGTAATTCTGTTTTGTTTAACAGGGGTTGGATCCCCTAATAGCATACTTGCGACCCCATGAGCCACTTCATGCATGACTAAGCTCGCTATCAATGCTATTATCGGTATAAGCTTTTCAAGCATTTTCTTCCACCCAATTCAAGATACTATTTTTATCTGGTTCACAATGGCCTCTAAAGATTGCTTTTCTGGCCTTGGATAAACAATGCCCAATTCTTTTACCTTTCACACCAATAAGCTTTAATTCGTTTCCATTGGGCAAAATAATCTTTTCCCTTAAATCTAAATATTCCTTTAATTTTGCAGTTGTTAATTTTGCACTTTCATTCATGACTAAATCTATCAAAAAATCAGACCATGAGCCAATCAAATTATCCATTCTTGACAAATCCCAATTTTGATTAAATTCCGGAAAAGAAGGGGAGATGATCGGCATTATGGCTTTGATTTCATTTTTTCTTGCACCAAGTCTAGCCCATGCAAAAGGTGCATCGGGCCCCCTACATGAAGAATAAAAACTCAAAATTGATTCAGAATCAAAACCTTCAACCCATTCTCCCTGAAATATATCTTGCAACAAAACCGCTTCCTCAAAAGATGAATCTAAAAATGAAATTCCTTCTTTTACAAGTTTTAAAATTTCATTTCTCCATCTTTCAGGAGCAACAAATTTTGCAACATCTTTAATCTCTTTCCTGCCAAGCGCCTCCAAGGTTAAACTATCAAGATCGCCTCCATTTAAGAACCTGTATCTGTAAAGTCTGATTAATCTAGTTGGATCCTCAATGAAACTGCCTGTATGAAAAACCTTCCAGTTTTTATTTTCAAGATCCTTCAAATAAGATATCGGGATACCTTCAAGCGTTGAAAAAACACCGTCTTGGCAAGAATCAATTGAAGTAGCAATAGCATTAATAGTGAAGTCTCTTCTTTCCAAATCATCATAAATAGAAACGCTATCAAATTCACAAAATGGTAATTGCCCCTCATTAACATACTTTTCCTTTCTTGTGGTTGATAAGCCGATACTCAAATCACCCCTTGTAAGTCTTGCAGTTCTAAAATTTTCAAAATATTCAAAAGAACAATCGTTTTTAAAGATTTCTTCTTTTAACAACTCTGCATTTTGCAATACATTTTTATCTAAAACCAAATCAATATCTTTGATGTTTTTTCCCCAATAAACATCTCTCAAGAAACCGCCGACAATCCAACATTTTTGATTTTCAGAAATGTGGTTTATCGCTTGTAGAAACAACTCAGGAGCTGCTTTCTTTATATCAAATGTAATCATGGTTTTTACATATGCTTGAGCTCTGCATTCTTTCTCAATTGACGTAATGCCTCATAAGAAGCTACAGAAACGCTCATTGCAAGATTTAAAGATCTTTCATTGGGAATCATGGGTATCCTCACCCTCAAATCAGAATTTTGTTTAACCTCTTCAGGCAAGCCAATATCCTCTCTACCAAACAATAAAAAATCATTTTTTTGGAAATTTACATCCCATAACGAAGTATCCCCTTTTGTTGTAAAAGCAATCACCCTCCCATTTAAGTTACCTGGGATTGAATCATGTGTTTCATAATCTAACCTAGGCCAGTAATCCAAACCTGCTCTTTTCAGTTTTGAATCTGACAAGCTAAAACCCAAAGGCTCTATTAGATGAAGTTTTATTCCTAGATTGACACATAGCCTACCAATTGATCCAGTATTGCTAGGAATCAATGGTTCGTAAAGGATCAATGAAAACGACAATTTATTATTTATTTTTCCAATTTTTAATTATTTTTTGCTGAACTCTAGATACGCCAAGGCTGCCTTTTGGAACATCTTTTGTAATGACGCTTCCAGCGGCAATGGTAACATTTTCATTTATGCAAACTGGAGCTATCAAAGACACGTTGCTTCCAATAAAACTATTGCTTCTTATTATTGTTTTATTTTTATTCTTTCCATCGAAATTACAAGTTATAGTTCCAGCTCCTATATTTACATTTTCAAATATTTCAGCGTCTCCAATATAGGCAAGATGTGATATCTTTACATTGTTTTTAATAATTGACTTTTTAATTTCAACATAATTGCCAATTCTGCAATTTTCACCAATCTCTACTTTATCTCTAATATGAGAATAAGGCCCTATATTGCAATTAGACATTATGTTTGAGTTTGAAATAGTTGACCTCAAGACTCTTGTCTTTTCTCCAATATTTGAATTTTGAATATCTGAACCAGGCCCAATTTCACATTCTTCCTGTATCTTTGTATCACCTGTTAGGCAAGAGAAAGGATTAATCGTTACCCCTTTACTTATGTCAACACCTTCACCAATGTATACAGATTCAGGATGTTTAATGATGACACCTTTTTGAATCCAAAAATTAACAAAATTTTTCAAAATTAAAAAGCGCCGGAAAACCTTAAATACAAACCTTCTTGATTATCTGGACTCAAAAACATATCACTTGCGCCTCCATCAGAATAACCAATAATGACTCTCAAGCCATTAGTGATTGACTTTCCGATTTCAAACCTATGACCAGATTCACTGATATCACCGTACATAATCTTATCTTCAGCTGAAAATGTCCAATCTTTATACTGGTATCCAATCTTCAATGACTTAATAGCAATATTTTCGCCTCCATTAGCATTCAAAGAAGATCTCGCACTATACCTGCCCGTAAAGATCAAAGAATTTGGTTGCCAGGATGCTGAGTATGTTTGTATATTATGGTCTGAAAATTCAGTCCAACCATTGTCTCTAATTTCTAAAGCTGAACCACTAATAGAAAGATTGTCAGAAGGCGTCCAAACTAAAGATGAAGCAAGTTTCGTGTACTCTTTTAGAGTATTATTCAAAGAGGTCTCTCTTTTTCTATCAGTAGTAAAAGAATACTTTGTTGCATCATTGATAGATTTTGTAATTCTTGATTCAAGAGTTTTATGCCTGTGCGCATTATTAAAAGGATTCAGGTATTGATTAGCACCCCAATTCACATTCCATCCATAAACTGAATGACTTCCACCAAGGTTATACCCTTCCCACTGTTCGTCAGATACATCATTTCCAGTTAGGACAATATTTGCATTTATATTATTTGAGGAATTTGGTTTCCAATTCAGATTCAAATCCTCTCTAAGATCAACCCATTTTCCTTGCTCCTCTATAACGTCAGTCACAGAAACAGACAAAGCGCCATTTATGCTTTGTTCATATTTGAACATTTGTAACTTATGCTTTGGATTGCTCCAATTTGATCGAACGTCACGTGATAACTTCAAATCTAAATCTTTTGTAAAAAAGTTCCCCTTCATGTTAAGTTCAGAATAATGCCTCCAGGAATTTTGCAACTTTCTTAAATTCCAATTACCTTGGTTTGATGAACCAGAAAATTTAAACTCTCTTTCATCTAAAATGCCGCTATTGTAAGCTTTCTGAACATTCGTATTTCTAAATTGAAACTTCAAGCCATTGCCTAAATCTTTATTAAAGTAAGTTGTAAGCTTTTCTTCTAATAAGTTAGGGTCTTTACGAGATTCTTTTGAGAGAGTAATACGCCCAAAACCACTAACATTTTTAGAAAGATCAATTTTGGATCTTGTGTAGGCATTTTGACTCAAGGTATGTTTTTCTTTATAAAGAGAAGCATTCGCACCAAAAAAACCTAAAAAGTTTGAATTACTAAAACCAATTTCTGTTATTTTCTTATCTTGACCAACCCAAACATCCTTTGAGCTAAATCCTTTTTGCATATTTGAATTTGAATAAGAAAAATTACCTATATTTCCAGCATTCAAAGAAGCATTGAATTTATCAGATTGATTCCAGTCCTCCCCTTGCAAGGTTTCAACATGTTCGAAAGTTACTCCACCATCTTCAGAAATGTACTCACCCGTATCGGAAGATTTTGTTCTAGCAGTTTGATAACCTAAAGAAAAAGAAGAACCTTTAAAATTTATATTCTGACCTTCAAGCTCGTAATCACCGTTCTGTCGGGCTTCATTAACTTTAGTTATGCCAAAATTCCAGCCATTTCCTAAATTATGCTTTATGTTTGTTGTCCATGTTCCTCGATCAGATTCTTGAAGTATCCAATCATAAGAAACATTGATAAAAAGATCTTCTCCATTTAAATATCCGTATTTTTCTTGAGCAATCTCCTCTAAAGGGTAAAGGAGCCTAATTGTTCCGTCTTCATGTACATAATCGATAGATTCATCAAGCTTCCAAGAACCTGCATGACTTCCATCAAATCTATAAACGTCTAGATGAACCTTGATTGAATCCTGCTTTCTCTCTATGTTTCTTAACCTGTAAACAAAACCATTATTATTTTTAAATATATCTTTAGTTTTTTGCACTGGTTTTTCTGAAAGCGTTGATTTTAGAGAAGTTTGGTTTTTACTCCAATTCAACTCATAACCTTCAAAAGACAAATCATGTCTTGCAAGAGATAAACTGGTATCTTTTGATTTTACATTTCCATATCTTAAGCTAGTGTTTGAAGAGCTCAAACTCCAATTAAAGCCAGAACCATGACTGTGTGAACTTGATGAAGCATCTGAAAAAAGATAATTATGTCTAGAGAAATCTAACCCTTGGTTCCAGTTTAATGATCTATCGTTCCAATCCCTCAACCCGTCAGAATAAGATAGTTCCATTTCTAAGCCTGAATAGTTGCCTATATACCTAAATGAACCTTCAGCAACATCCGAAGAGCCAAGAGTGAATGATCCAATTACTCCAAAACCTGTTTTTCTTTGCCATTTTTCCTGACTTTCTGAAAGAGGAATGTTTAAATTTGCTAGACTACCAGGCAAAACCAAAATATTTTGGACCTCATAACCAAAAGCAGGCTTCCATCCTTCAGGAACTCCAGAAACAACTTCAACAACCCTAGAACCAGGGGCTAAACCATCAATATGAAATCTCCCATTTTTATCAGTTCTAACAGTAGTGCCATTTTCAAACTTTAAAAGTACACCAGCAGCACCTTTTTCATTTTCATCCTGGTGTCTATTTTCATCTGAATCAAGCCAAACTTTACCTGATATGACACCTAGAGAAAATAAACGATCAGGTGAAATCTGTATGTTTACATTAGTTTTATTTGATATGACAGTATGCGAATCAGTTAGAACAAACATTTCTAGTGTTTTAGATCCATGTTGAGTTAAATCATAATTTTTCAAATCAACCTCAGTTGAATAAACATCCCCAGCATTCATGTTTGGCAGAATAATTTCAGAATCTTGATCATCAAGCTTTACACCACGTGGTGCATTAAATGACAAAACAGAACCAAGAGGGAGACCATTTGGAGCAGTGACTGTAATTGCTAAAGTTAAAGATTCACCCATTACAAGTTGTGTTTTTTCGGGAGTAACGACAATACCAACATCATTAAAAGTCAAAGCATCCCAATCGATGGACATCTTGGGTTGTAAATACTGATAAGAAACTCCATTGCTATTTTTAATCTCAGCTATACATGAAACACCTTCTTGCACCTTTTCTTCTGAAATCTCCTGTCCAGATTTTGGATCTAAGCATCTAATTGAAGATTCTTGAATAACAGCCGAAAAATGTGCTTCTGAAAAACGTAATCTTTCAGGTGTGCTTTCTGGATTATTCAGAAAAGCAAAAAAAGCAAAAAAACTAAACAAAAAAACCATTAATACCTTCTATTTTAAGTAAAACGGAATAAAATTTACTCCAATTAAACAGTTTTCGGCAATAAAACCTTATCAACCTTATCTATCCTATACCTATAATTACCTAAAGTATGAATGCTTATCAGAAAAATAAAATACTAAAAACACTTGCAGAAAAAGCACTAAAAATTGCAAAAGAAGGAGAGTTATTCTCTCTTGCTTCTGGTAAAAAAAGTAAATACTACCTAGATGGAAAAATAATCACGATGAATCCAAGCCTGCTTGAAATAACAGCAAACCTGCTTATTCAAAAAATCAATGATCAGAAAATAGAAATAAATGCAATAGGTGGCCTAACCCTAGGTGCTGACCCTTTAGCATATGCAATTTCACTAGAAGCAAAATCAAAAGATTTAAATTGGTTACCTTTTGTTGTTAGAAAAGAAAAGAAAAACAGGGGAACAGGGAAACAGATCGAAGGGCTTTTAGATAAAAATTCAAATGTAATCGTCTTGGAGGATGTAACTACAACAGGTTCATCAGCCCTAAAGGCAGTAGAAGCTATGGAGGATAACGGTCATAACGTTATTGCCATATTAACAATGGTTGATCGAGAAGAGGGAAGCACTCATCTTTTTGAAAAAAACAAAATACCTTTAATCAGCTTATTCACATTATCTGAACTTGTTAAAGCAAGAACTCAACCTCGTTAATCATTCTTTTTGAAATACCTTTTCTTGAATTAACAGCTTCTAATCCAAGTAAGCCAACCTCTTTTCTCTTTGAATCATCTGAAAGCAGGTTTTCAACAATGTCTAAAAGCTCGTATTCTGAAGCTGAAATGGCACCACCTGAGTTAATCAAGTCACCAGCAACCTCTCTAAAGTTCTCCATTGATGGTCCGAAAATAGTAGGAATACCAAAAAAACAAGGTTCAATTGGGTTATGACCGCCTCTTTTAACCCAAGAACCGCCAATAAGAGCAATATCAGCAATGGAGTAAATCTGTGATAGGGTTCCCATTTCATCTATCATGAGAACATCAAACATTTCCTTATTCCCTTTATTTAAATTGGACCAATTTAAAACTTTTCTATTTGAAAGTATCTTTTTAATATGTTCAATTCTTTCTAGTTTTCTGGGTGCAATAATTAATTTTAAATTTTTAAATTTTTTAAGAAGTTTTTCAAATAATGAAAAAGCTATTTTCTCTTCTCCCTCGTGTGAGCTTCCCAGCACAATTATCTTTTCATCCCTTATTCCAAAATCAGATCTTTTTAAAGTTGGTTTCCTGAAAGGCTTGTCATACTTGATATCACCAAGACAAACTCCCTTTATGTTTCCATAATGTCCTGAACTGGAGATCAATGAAGCTTTACGTAGATCCTCTAAACTTCTCATTAAACAAAGATCAAATTGGGGAATCATCCATGATAAAGCAATACGATAAATTCCTTTTGATTTAAAAACACGATCAGAAACTCTACCATTCAACCAAAACAAGGGGATGCTCTTCTTTTTACACTCATCTATAAACAATGGCCAAAGTTCAGTTTCAACAAAAAAAACAGCAGTTGGTTTTAATTTATTTAAAAAAATTTTTACAGTTTTAACACAATCAAAAGGAATAACGGTTACAAAAACACTTGCATCTTTGCCATAAATACTTTTAGCTAATTTGAAGCCAGCTCTAGTTCCTACGCTAAGCACTATTTTGTATTTTCTTTTTTTTAACTCCTTAATAAAAGGGATAACAGCTTTAAGCTCACCTACACTAACAGAATGTACCCATATTCGAGATTTTGGAAAATCAGGAAAACTACCCATTCTCAAAGAGTTAAATTCACTGGATTTTCCTGAAATCAATAAATAAAATTTAAAAAGCTCGAAAAAAACAATGCCTAAAAATTTATAGACTTTAAGCCAAAACATAAATCAAATCAATCAAACTACACCTTGATCAATCATAGAGTCAGCAACTTTTGTAAAGCCAGCAATATTGGCTCCTGTTACATAGTCGCCATGACAATCATAATGCTCTGCTGTTGTTATGCACTGTTCATGAATGCTCTGCATTATAGATTTGAGCTTTGAGTCAACTTCCCCTCTTGTCCAATTGGTTCTAATTGAATTTTGAGACATCTCCAAACCACTAACGGCAACACCGCCAGCATTAGCTGCTTTTCCTGGTCCATAAAGAACATTCGCTTCTTGAAAACACTCTACAGCATTAGGAGTTGTAGGCATGTTTGCACCTTCAGAAACTGCCAGACAGTTATTTTTGATTAAATTTTTTGCATCTGAAGATGAAATTTCATTTTGAGTAGCACATGGCAAAGCAATATCACAATCGATTGACCAAGGGTTTCCTTTTACAAAAGTTGCACCTTGATATTTTTCAACATAATTTCTTATCCTGCCACGTTGAATATTTTTCAAATCCATAACATAAGCCAACTTCTCATCATCAATACCTTCAGGATCAAAAATAGTCCCATCAGAATCAGAAAATGATACCACCTTGCCTCCAAGATCATTAACTTTCTCACAAGCAAACTGAGCAACATTTCCGCTACCAGATATTGTTACCACTTTACCTTCTAATGAATCCGAATTGTGTTTTAGCATTTCCTCAACAAAATAAACACAGCCGTAGCCTGTTGCCTCAGGCCTTATAAGAGATCCTCCCCAGTTTAAACTTTTTCCAGTTAAAACCCCAGTAAACTCTTTTCTTAATTTTTTATATTGACCAAACAAATATCCTATTTCCCTAGCCCCAACACCAATATCACCTGCGGGAACGTCAGTATTTGATCCAATATGCCTAGATAGCTCAGACATGAAAGATTGACAAAACCTCATAACCTCGCCATCTGTCTTTCCTCTAGGATCAAAATCAGATCCGCCTTTTCCACCACCCATCGGAAGTGTGGTTAAGCTATTTTTAAACACTTGCTCAAAAGCAAGAAATTTTAAAATTGAAAGATTTACGGATGGATGAAACCTTAAACCACCTTTATAGGGACCTATAGCGCTATTAAACTGAATTCGAAAAGCACGATTGACCTTAACTTTACCGGAATCATCAACCCATGGAACCCTAAACATGATAACTCTTTCTGGCTCCACAATCCTCTCAAGGATGCTGTTTTCTTCATATTTTTTATCTGCTTTTAAAACAGGAGAAAGGGTTTCAAGAACCTCTTTGACTGCCTGAATAAATTCAACTTGATTGGGATCCCTTGCAATAACTTGATCGATAACTCTATCAGCATAATTCGCCATGATTAAAACCACCTTTAAATAATTACGTTAGGGAAAATTCTATCTAATTAATCAAAAAAATTTTTTCGATTCAATCAATGCTAAGTCTTTTTGGGACTTTTCTTTCTCTAATATTGACTTTATTTCCCACAAATTAGCAAAAACAATGTCAAGTTTTCTAGATCTTGCATCAAGCTTAAAACTAAAAAGCTCCTCTTTGTCATTAAACCTAGGCCATTCATCAAGAAACGAATCAATTACATTCAAGGTCTCCTGTTCTAGATTCAAATCAGGGTGAAGCAATGATTCATTGGCAAAGATAAGGGCAAATTCAGGCCTATTGATTCCATCAATTAAAAGCAACTCTCTAGAGAGCAAAAGTCTTTCCTCTCTTGTTATAAAACTTTTTTGAGGTTCATCCAATGCAAGGAGGAACTGTCTTATTTTTATATTTTTATCAAGATGAGGATCATTCCTGTTTTCAAACATTTCCCTGATGTGAGCGTAGTGCGTATATGGTTTTCCAGGATATTGAGGCTTAAGAATGATATTGTTAAGAGTCATCAGGCAGAAAAAGAAGCCACAAACAGCAGGCATTAATATTCCAACGCCTTGTTTTGAATTTATATAAAACAGGTGCATAAAGCCAGATTTACGCTTCTTCCTCCTGCAAGAAAAACCCAAAAAACATCCAACCAGCAATGGCAATGGCATAAACGTGGCATGGAAATCAAACAAACCGTGAAGCAAAATCATGACAGCAGCAATAAAAAAACATTTTTCATCATTATTTTTGAGGTTTTTGAAAATCTTCAATACAGAAGAAACAAGAATAAACACCAGGATAATGCCAACAAAACCGCCTTCAGCCCAAGCCCTAAAAAGCCAAGAATGAGGATCATTTGCAGCATATTCAATTTTCGATTGGTATTGAGGATAATAAAATTTGAAATTACCCCAACCCACACCGTTAAGAGGATTGTCTAGACCCATCTCAAAAGCACCTTTAAAATAAGCAATGCGGCTTTGAAACGAGAAATCACCAACTATATTGTTGTAAATTTTAGGAACAAGAAAAACAAAACCAAAAATTAAAAAAAATCTTATTTTTTTTAGATATGAAAAAAATCCAGAAAAGATATTTTTATCATCCTGAAAACCAAATATTNATGCAGCAAAAATNAAAGATGCAAAACAAACAGCAATCCCCGCTTTTGAACCCGTCAAAAAAATACAATAAAAAATAAAAAGNATGCATNAACAACTTTGCANCAGNTCTTGCTTGTTNTTTTTATTNTNAATTTTCAACANCCANAAAGGAATGCTTGTTCCCAAGAAAATTGCAGATTGGTTATGCCAGTTAAAAGGAAAAGTATATATTGGGTAATTATTAATTTCATAATAGATNAANCCAATTATCGAANCNAATAAACAAAAATAAGGCCAAAAATTGAATANCCTCTTGTCAAAACTGACAATTTTACTTAACGTTANGGAAACCCACCAAAGGCTCGCTGTNCCCCACNCATAATGAGGATCTGCCCATACATAATGAGGATCTACCACCATNGAGCCCAAAAGAAGAAAAGTTGATAAAAAATAAAAAAAAGAATTTTTAAAACAAGAAGAAAAAAACACNACGCAAAAAGAACAAAGAATTCCAATATAAGCAACTATCTNGGTATCAAAATCTTGCGAAGGCCCAAAGTACTGTATGCAGAANATATAAAAAACAAGAAAAANAAAAAAAANAAGGTGACCCGGAAGGGTTCTCACATTAGCCCAACTTTNATAAATATAATATCGGAATGAGCAGCAAGCTTCCANGCTTCAGCTGGATAAAAACCTATAACTAAAGTTGTGACAGCAGTAATNATNAATGTAGCTGCAATAGGGATNGATTTAGCTATACCGGCATTTGGAACAACAGNNCTTTTTTCCTTATNGTCCTGAAGGTACATCTCNCTAGCAACAGNGAAATAATAATATAAAGCTATAACNGTGTTTACTCCAGCAACTATAACAAGTGGTAAAAGTNTGGTCGTTTCCATAGCAGCAATAAAGACAGTCCATTTAGCCCAAGCACCTGCAGTTGGCGGTATNCCCGCCAAGCTAGCCAGAAAAATCACCATCAAAGCTGCAAGNATGGGTTCTTTTTTAGAAAGACCTCTGAAGCCATCCAAGGTTGGCTCTATACCTTTGTTTTCTAAAAACGAAACCACCCCAAATGCTCCTGCGTTCATGAAGACATAACAGAACATATAAAACATTGCTGACTGNAATCCTTGACTATGAAANGAAGATAATTCACCTGGTAAAACACCGGCAGCAACAACTGCCATCATCACAAAACCAACATGAGCAATAGATGAATATGCCAACATTCTTTTAACATTTTTTTGCTTTAATGCACTCAGGTTACCAANAGTCATTGAAANCATTGAAAGAATAATGAGAAGATCTATCCATATATCAGTAATTGGAGCGAGNCCCAATAAGAACAATCTCATCCAAACACANAATCCAGCAACTTTTGGTGCTAAAGCTATGTAACCGCTTACTGGTGCAGGTGAACCTTCGACTGCATCTGGGAACCATTGATGNAAAGGTGCAATAGCTATCTTGTAACCCATTCCTGCAATCATTACAGCCATTGCAATACCTATCAAACCCTTATAAGGATGACCTACNGAAAGTAAAAAGTTAATATCATAAAGATTTGTAGTGCCNGTTAAACCATAGAAAAGCATTCCACTAAACAGTATCAAAACACCAGAAAAAACACCTACNAGAAAGTATTTCAAAATTGCTTCAGGTGATTTTTTACCAGATCTTGCAAAACCAACAAGTAAATATAAACATATTGAAGAAAACTCTGTCATTAAGTAAATNGCGACAAGNTCTGAAGATGCAACCATAAACATTAAGCTTGCACCTGCAATCATNAATAAAGCAAAAAACTCTCCCCTNTTCNTTTTCAGCTCAGGATGATTCCAAGCAAGAAGNATNACAAAAATNGTAATAATATCAATTGTTAATTCCCAGAAAATAGAGAAAGGATCAAAGGTTTCAAGTCCTCCCCANTAACGACCTAACTCNATAGAAAAATGNCTAGATGTCTCATGTATTATCAAAAAAGTTGTAGATATACTAAAAATTTGCCAGAANAAAGCAAGAGAAGGTACCCAATCTTTCTGTTTTATAAAACGAGATATATACCAAACAATAAAACCAATCAAAGCTCCAAATGTCCAAGGTTTTGGNTCATTTGCAGGCAANTCTGCAAAATTTAAAAGATGGACTGCGAACAATGCAGAGATNGAACCATATGTCAAAGCACCAATGTATGGAATTTTGTATTTTTTCTTAAAAAGAACAAGAAGNATAAAAAATAAAACAANTCCANTAATCCAAGCTAGCATTGGTGAAAAATTAAGCAAAACCTGAGANANNCTAATAAAAATAGAAGACCCTAGAAGCGATAGCCCAATTAAATCAACAGATNCAAGTTTCTTTTCATCATTTTTTGGATTCAAAAAAGTTGCAAGCATGAAAACAATGAGTGCTCCAAAAATAATTGCAATTTCCGGAACGATCAAAAAATAACCAGGATGCTTGTGGAGCAAATTCCTCAAAGATATATTTACAGCATCAAAAGGGTTCCACTTTTCCTGCGCTAGGAAAANAAAATTGATAAAACTACAAATATANGAAAACATAAACGGTGAATGTTANTTCGGTTATCTTCTTCCGCCGCCGCCTCCGCCGCCGCCTCGACCGCCTCCGCCGCCGCCTCGACCGCCTCCGCCGCCNTCTCCNCCGCCGCCAATGTTACCAAACATTAAATCCTCNAGAGGGGATCTTAGGTAAAAAACATCATTTCTCCATATTATCATTGTTGGATCNTCTTGAAAATAAGCACCNAAACGAACTTCAACCACTGTTGGAGAAATTGATCCGACNTCAANAATACCCATTGTTGTTCTCATTGTGTTTGTTTCAGGATTGAAATCCTGGCCAACACCAAANGGACCAAGTTTTGAACCTTCGCTAAATAGATTCGTGGAACCGCTACCTTTNTCCTGGAAAACAGCTTGCAGATTTCCATTAAAACCCATAACTCCTACAATATCAATCATGAATCTAAAACCTATTGCAACTTGTGCTGCAGAAGAAGCAAGNATTGCTTCAGGCTGTGTTTTAGATTCCTTATCCGGCAAAAGCTCAGCAGGTATTGATGAAGGNATNACAAATGGATCAAACTTGTAAAACTCAGGCCCTTGCTCCTCGCTTCTTCTCTCTTGAAAATAAGCGAATTTCAAATCTATAACNCCAGATCTAATATTTAATTGTCTTAAGCCTTGAGCCTCATCGGCATATTCGCCAGCTACAAAAGCTAAAACCAAAAGAACAAGAGCACTTCGTTTCATTATTTCACCTCAAATTTATGAACTATCTGCCAAANTGTCTTGGAACAGATGGTTCAGTGTTGCCTCCAGCAACAAAATACACAATCACTAGTGTTAAAACACCTAAAATGATTACCAGTTTCCAGTTAATTTCACCCATGGGAAACTAAAATGGAGAGACNATCATGCCNGTACTTGGAGCTGATGCGTTTCCACTTTCTGTAGCCGCATCTTGTGCGTCCGCTTTACCGTTCATGACAAAATATAGAGCAGCAACTACCACAATAATTATGACTGCTGCAACTTTGTTGTCAACCTGCATTTTTGCTAACCTCCTAAAAATTATTTAGTTAAATTATAACTAATCATCATTTTAACCAGATGGACCAAATCCTCTACCCATTGTTCCATCACCAGAATCACCTCCACCAGTAGGCTGGTTGTTTCCACCAGAAGCATCTGGAATATAAGAACGTGGATCCTGATTGGGGGTTCCATCTTCTGAAAGATAATAAGCAGAACCCTCAATCACTGCTGCTTCCCATGTACCAACAGGTCTTATTGTGAAACCAGAGCTACCGGTTTGGTAAAAAGATAATGCCAACTGATACGCACCAAGGAAATACTCTCCTTCTCTGTTTAGTATAGAAGGGAGACGTTGAACCTTGTCATATGTTCCAGCTGCTACCATCACAAATGGCAATTTATTTATAAGCATGTTTCCTTCAATACGCGGACCCACACTTCCAAAATTGTAACTACCAGGACCAAACACCTCAGTTACCCTAGGTATAGGCCATTGGTCTGGAATCTCCTCCCTTCCTTTCTCTTCCCATTCAACTGAAAGAAGCTGACATGATAAACCTGTTATTTGACACGCTGTATTAATAGCACCAAAAAAATTGTCTTGGATATCCCAATTATCTTTAAAGAACATCGGCAAAGCTTCTTGCCATTTTTCTTCATAAACATCATTCAGGTCAATAAGCTCATGGACCTCATTACTTTTTTGTTTCATTTCTCCAGTTCTTTGTCTTTCACTTGTTATATTGCTTTCTATTGTGGTTATTTCATCAACTTTTGGTTTCTTCATGCCAGATTCAAAATAATACCAGGCACCACCAACCAACATGATTGTCAATACAACAAGTCCTATATACTTACCTTCTTTATTCTTCCTTGATTCTTGGGTTGATGGGCCAGCTTCAATCTGAACACCCCCAACAACCTTAGGTCCTTCATCTTTTTTCTTAAAAAACATTACTGACCTCCAACTCCCATGCCCATACCCATGCCACCAGGCATTCCTCCAGAAGGTGGTGGTGCGTTACCACCAGCAACATCACCTCGACCCATAGCTGCCTCAAGCTGATTTTGAATAGCCTGACTGTCCATAAGTTCAGCACTTATGTCAAACTGCATCTCAAAATTGTATAAAAAAGTAACATCTGGCTTAGCTTCAAAATAAGCAGTTAGCTGTTGAAGAGCACCGCCAGCAGAACCTGCTTGTTGTTGAGCGACAAAATTAGGATCAACATCAACAGCGTAAGACCAAGAAAATTTTAAAGTTCCTGGGTTGAAAAACTTACTCGCTTGAATTGCTTTAGCAAACTTGTATATATCCTCTTCTGTTATGGATTGACCAAAGATAGAAACATTTGTCATATCTTCAACTGTGATACCAACAGGGTTGTTGCCATTTCCAGCTCTTTGAGAGAGCCAAACATTCTTTGGTATCAAAGTTCTAATTTCATCAAGTAAAACTTCCCAAGGAAATTGAGTTGCACCAAGCAAGGTAACAGCGTAAACTTTAGGTCTCATAGTGTTGTATGTTGTCTTTTCAGAATCAAATAATGTTGCATCTTGTTGATATGAATAGGATCTTGAGCATTTCCCAACAGAGGGGGGGTTGGTTTCTGTACCATCCCACTCACCAGACATAGTGTCACAAACAACCTTTAAAACATCTGGGCTTGTGTTTGCATTCCAGGTTCTAGGTGCTGTTTGCTCTCTTTTAACACTTTGCAATTCTTGATTCTTTTTATCAATTTGCTGATCTAAATCTTTCAAAATTGTAAAACCATAATAAGCTCCACAAAAAGCCAAAACTGTAACCCATTTAATAATAGATACAGAAGTTTTTTTAACGGTAAACTCACGTGGTAATAGATTAAATACTTTTAATTGCTTTGACATAACCTATAAAGCCTCCGTCGCTAAAGAAACAGCAGTTGCAATTTCATATACAGCGCCTCTCATTTTGTCAGGAAACCATTCCGTTGATCCGTAATCTATATTCTCTAACGGATCTCCTAAAACTACATCCAAACCACTTTTTTCACTTAGGTAAGCATCAATATTATTGAATCTTCTTATGTTTCCTATCAAAACAACCCTACCCAATCTCTCTCTGCTTCTAGACCATGATTCAAAATATCTTTTACTAGAATCTATATCTGAAGCAAAATTATCAAAAACTTTTCGCAAAGCATTGTTGACATCAGCCGAAGAAGGCAAATTCGAATCATCATCAAGAGGATCTTCAGTCTTTTCATCAGTTCCGAAAGAAGCAAAAGGGTCATTCTCTTGTGAATCATCTTCAGTTTCTGAAGAAGTGGAGTCAAGTAAATCTATATCTGTCATTCTAAAAATTTCTGGAAGGTCTTTTACAGAATTACCATCAGGTAACTGATCTGCGAAATCTCGAATCACCTTTTCATAACCAAACTCAATAGTTCTTGACAGTCTTCCCGGAGTCAGTGGCAAAGATTTTGCTTTCTTCTTCTTTTTAGAGCCTTCATCGATATCCATATCTAAATCATCATTAGAGCCAGAAACAAAAAGTATATCAGTTATAGCATTTCTTAAATCAACTATAGCAACGGACTGAGAATAGTCTTCAAAATATCTAGAGAGCACACTTGTTGCTGACAAAAAACCAACCTTAACACCAACAGGATCCATATTGAGCTGCTGTAAAGCCATAAGGATTGGATCAAGAATGGAATATCTTGTTGCAACAATCATCACCTCTTGTTTTTCTATTTCATCTTCAAGTATATCCCTTAAAGTTTCATATTTGAATAAGGTGTCTTCTGGTGGGAATGGAACGTATTGGCCAAGTTGTACATTGATAGTTTCTTTAAGTTGAGCTTTTGTTAATCTAGGCAACCTAACAACCCTAACAACAGAGTTGGTTCCAGATAGCCCGACAACAGCCTTTTGACCATTTATACCAGCGTCTTCCAAACCTTTTTTGAGAATCTCTAAGAATTTAGCTTGATCTTGGATCCTTCCCATTTTCCAAACACTGCCATCCATGGGTATAAATGCTGCCCTTTCCAAAATCATCTCTTTTTTCTTTTTAGTCATTTGGACAACCCTGATTGAGTTATCCTGAAAATCAAAACCAACAACAGACTTCTTGTTGACTTTCGTCTTTTTGGGTTTTGCTACTTTTTTTGCTTCACCTTTTTTGTTAGGTTTATTTTTTGCAAACTTTGCAAAAAGACCGCCCTTTTTCGGTAAAGCCTTAGTTTTCGAATCACTTGATGATTCTTTCTTTTTGTTTTTTAAGAACTTAAATGCCATTTATTTAGTTTTGACTATTAATCAACCTCACTGTAATCAAGAACAGTACTTCTTGATCTGTTGTATTTGTATCAGTTTTAGTAAATAATTTTCCTAAGATTGGAACATCACCAAGCCAAGGGAATTTGTTAATTGAAGTAGCAACATTCTCTCTTGAAAGACCACCTAGAACCAACGTCTCTCCATCTTTCAAAACAACAAGAGTTTGAACTGAGTTATTTGCAGTAGCAGGAACACTGCTGCCTGATTGTCCTGGAACAGTTATAAAACCTGTTATTTCAGAAAATGATGGTGACAAGAGTAATGTAACCCTCCCTTCATCATCAATGTTAGGAGTCAATTGCAACTGGACACCTGTATCAACCGTGTTAACGTCTGTATTTTCAGTAACCGTAGTTCCACCATTTCCATCAGGAATAAAAACAGTTGAGGTTGTTATGAAAGGAGTTGATTGCTGAATGTTTACAAAACAAGGAATACCATCAGAACAGACAACTCTAGGAGTTGAAAGGACCCTTCCTTGATTTTTATTCAAAGCTGCAGAAAGAGCGGCAGTGTAATCTTCTAAGTTGGTGCCATTGTTTCTTCCCAATATCGCTAAAGATACTGAAGTTCCAAATGTTAGCTGGAAACGATCCCAAACAGCTTGATTTTGAGATGGATCACTAGATAAACCGAAACTCTTTGTTATACCGTGATCAAGAGTAAACATTTGAACCTGAATATCAACCTGCCTTGGAGGTTTATCTAATTTTCGAATCATATCTTCAATAGTTTCAATAAGTTCAGGTGTACCTCTAAGGATAAGCTTGTTACCTTTAGCAGGGAATATAGTTTGGCCAGCACCGCCGCCGCCGCCTAAGCCGCCGCCGCCGCCGAAGCCGCCGCCTCCACCGCCAAGACCGCCGCCGCCGCCTAAGCCGCCGCCTCCTCCACCACCGCCTGGCAAACCACCAAACTGAGTTGGAGAATAGTCAGGTAATGTTGAAGAAAAACCGCCGAAGCCGCCGCCGCCGAAGCCGCTACCGCCGCCGCCGAAGCCGCTACCGCCGCCGCCGAAGCCGCCGCCTCCACCCATATTTCCTCCTCCCATTGGACCCATGTAATAAGCAAAAGCGCCTGGAGCCATGTCTAACTGACCTAATATTGAAAACAATAATGTTGGATTAGCATAATCAATTTGGATAATCTTTATAACATCTAAACCGTACTTGGTTTCTATCTCAGTTCTGTCACCAATAATAACAATCGGAACACCTGCATCACTATTTCTAACCCTGTACTCAAGGCCAGCACTTCTTACGATAGTGTCCAACGCGGTATCAAAATCAACAGGTGGCAAAGAAAGACTAATTGTTGTACCAAGAGCACCTGTAAGAGCAGTCTGGTCAAAAATTACACCAACACCCGCTTGTAAAGCCAAGTTTCTCAAAACATCTTGGATAGGACCGGTGTAATCAATATTAACCTTTATTGGACTTATCTTGTAATCATCCTGATCTGGTTCAGGTAATGAAAAATCTTCCCAATCTTCATCAAGTTCAATTTCATCTTCTTCAATAAGCTCATCTTCTGTTGCTTCCTCTTCTTCCAAAAGAGCCTCTTCCTCAGCAGCTATTCGAGCAGCTTCCTCTTCAGCAGCGATCCTTGCAGCTTCCTCTTCAGCAGCGATCCTTGCAGCTTCCTCTTCAGCAGCGATCCTTGCAGCCTCTTCCTCAGCAGCTATTCGAGCAGCCTCTTCCTCAGCAGCGATCCTTGCAGCCTCTTCCTCAGCAGCTATTC
>PBAU01000007.1 GCA_002716355.1 bacterium
CAAGGCGGACCACCACAAGGCGGACCACCACAAGGCGGACCACCACAAGGCGGACCACCACAAGGCGGAAGATAATTTTTTAAAATTTTTAATTATTTTTTTACAATACTTGATTCATGGTCAACCGCAATCGTAAAAATGCATATCCTTTTAACTGCTATGCAAAATTAGGTTTAAATGTAAAGGTTTCAAAATCAGAAATCGATAAAAGGTATAAATTCTTATCTAAAGAAAATCATCCAGACTCTAAACCAGCTTCTCAAAAGAAAGAATATACAAAAAAGCAATCTGAAATTAATAAAGCTTATCAGGTTTTAACACAAGACAGAAAAAATCATGATTGGTGGCTTTTAAATATAAAGAAAGATCATTCTTTATCTCAGAAAGATCACAAAAAAACAAAAAGAGCAAATCCAAAGTTTGATGAAAGCTATACAACAAAAACAAAAGAAGAAATAGAAATAGAACAAAGAAAGAAGAAGGAAGCCAGGAAGAAAAGAGACAAGCAGTATAGAGAATTTATCAAAAACGCCGAAAGAGAGCGAAGGAAAAAAACGAAAAAAGAAAGAAAGTTAGAGGAATTGCTTTCTGAAGAGAGAAAAGCCATTAGGCTTAAAAAAGAGAAAGAAGATTTTAAATATCAAAAAAACGAAAAAAGAAAACAGAAAAAAATTGAAGTTTTTTTTACAAGAACGGTTATTTTTTTCTATGTTATTGTTGCGATAATAATGTATTTAAATAGATTGTCTAATAATTGATTTATTTGACTTTAAGGAATCTCTCTCCGTCCCATTTGAATCCATCAAGCTCAAATTGAATCATTTCTTCAAATTTTGTTATCATGTTTCTGCAAACAAATTGTATAAATTTGCCCTTTATCATTTTTCCATTATGGCCTGCAGGTGTTTTTTTTCCGTTTTTTATTATTGAAAAATCAATATTTACACAATTTTGATGTTGAGTGTAAGCTTTTTTATGAATTTGTGGCAAAAGATCCACAACAAGATTTTCTTTTTTGAGCTCTTCGGTAAGGGCTGGATTCCAGAATTTGTAGAGCTGCAAGACATTCATTTTCAACTTGTAGTTCGGAATGAGAGTCATTGGGGAAACTGCTCCAAATAAACCACTGAAAATTAGAAAATGTCTATCGAAAAATTCTTTTTGTTCATCGTTGAATGATTGCCAATTTATGTTTGAGTAAACTGTTCCGGTATATCTTAAAATTGCAGGAGAACATAAACTTTTTTTTATCATTTTGTTCTGTTTGTGGATCAAGGCTGATTTTTCTGAAGTTGTCCCATATATCTTTTTAAAGTCTTCAGGTTTGATTTTTATCAGTTTTTTAATTATCTCATCAACTTTTTTAGAGTGTTTGAAATTTGTTTTTTCAAAAATTGTATTTGTTATGTTGTCTTTTGATTTTCCTTCGCTTGGTGGTATTAGAAATTTCAAAACTTATTCTCGATTACCTGTTTCCAAAAAACCAATCATTTTTTTTCAGCAAAGAAAGGTTTTTAAAATCTTCCATTTCCCTTAGGCTTTTTAGGTCAGGGTCTGAATTCATCCAGCCTATTATTGACAGATCTATGCTGATTGCTTTTTTGAGCATTTTTATAGATTCTTCAAAATTACCTTGAAGTGCATATGAGCAGGCAGCATTGTAAGGATGCGATGCATCTTCTGGATACAATTCAACGAGATTTAAAAATATCTTCAAGGCCTCTTTAAATTTTCCTTCGTACGTTAAGTTGTATGCTTCAAATGTCAGAGCGAGGGGCCTTCCAAGGTTTAAGAGTCTCTCGAGCTCTTTAAAAGGGTTTTTTGAATCGTCAACTCTCAAATCGTATTTAACGTCAGTATAGCCTCAATATCCAGCCCCTTCCTTTTCAACCAGCAGTGCTGCTGACTGCATTCCTCTTATGTCTCCACCTTGCTCTTGTCCCGCAATCAATGCTGCAACAAGCCTTGCCGCAAAATCAAGATGAGTATTTTCGTGCATTGCCTCAGCCATTGCTTCAACAACTTTTGCACTGGCTAAAATATTCCCCTGTGCTGCAAATATGATTCCATCTTCTGTTGTTTCCACCGTGCCTCCAGCCCAATCCATACATTCTTCTCCAGTGTAAGTAAATCCGGTTCCGTCTGTTTTAACAAGACCAACCTGTCTCATTCCTGGATTGTCATCGGTTTTAATTAATGTATTCAGGGTTTCTTCAGGAGACATTCCTTTTTCCATCATTTCGAGACCTCTGGGCCCAAAGGTTGTATTTGCAAAAGATTGTGTTGCAATGGCTCCAACTCCTGCTTTCACCCATGGAACCACAACACCGACCCCAAAGAACTTGCTTTGAACAGCAACTCCAACTTCTTCAGTTCCTGAGTGATAGGCTGCGACTGAAAATGTGGAGATGATTTTTTCATCGCATGTTTCTGCATTCAGATTCAAGGGAATGAAAACAAAAAACAAAAGTAGTATTTTTTTAATTTTTTTCATTTTTTTTCTCCTTAGGGCACTAATTTTATAATTATTCCCGAATGTGTAATTAGGTATATCTCTCCTTCTTTATCTTCAGCAAAAGATGAGACCCTGTCTTCGAATGGTTTTTCATCTGGCCATACTAATTCTAATTTTTGCTGGTTTGATTGTTTATGCATGGTATCGATTGCGGCTACCCATTTTTTAACATAATCTGCAAATATGTATTTTCCCTGTAGTTTTTCTATTGCTTTTCCCCTGTAAACATAACCTCCAGTTATTGAAGCCCCTACCGAGCGATCATATACATGAAAAGGGATATCCAAACCTTTCTTTAAACAATTTTTTGAAGGTTCATAACATGCTTCTCCTTCCATTATTTTCCAACCAAAATTAATACCTGCTTTATCAAAGGGTGATTTATGAATTTCTTCCCATTTATTTTGACCCACATCAGCAATCCATAAATCTTTTTCAGTTTTATCAAAAGAGAACCTCCAGGGGTTTCTTAAACCCCAATGCAGGATTTCTTTTTCAGATTGATCCGTTTTGTAAAAAGGGTTTTCTTTGGGGATTTCATATTTGGCATTTTTGTTTGGAGCAGGTTTGATTCTGAGTATTTTTCCAAGATAGCTTGATTTATTTTGAGCATAATTTCTTGGATCTCCACCTGCTCCTCCATCACCCATGCCTATATACAGATAGTTGTCCGGCCCAAAAGTTATGTATCCTCCATTATGGTTTGCCCAAGGTTGTTCTATTTTTAGCAAAATTAATTCTTCTGAGGTTTTTGGTTTGTTTGTTTTCTCATCTATTGGAAAAGCAGATATTATTGTTGCTCCGTTTGGTTTTGATGTGTAGTTCACAAAAATCCAATTTTCAGATTCTGTATTTTTTGGGCCAATTGCAATTGAAAGCAGGCCTTTTTCCCCACCACTGGAAACCCTGTCTCTTATATCAAGCCACACCTCTCCAGGCCTTTTATTTTTTACACCTCGAACAGTGCCTCCCTGCTCAACAACAAGCATCATTTCATCCTGCCATGTTAAATGCACTGGATATTTAAAGTTTTCAGCTATTAGCTCTATATTGACTTTTGAAAGAAATAAAGATAAGCAAAATATTAAAATATTCATACTGATAGTGTAAACTTTTTTGAATGAATAATACTTTTTTTACAATAATTTTGGCTTTTGCATGGCTGAATGTTTTGACTTTTGAAAAAAGGGCTAAGAGATGCGTTATTGAAAGCAAATGGGGCAAATGGAAAGGTATACCTGTTTACAAGATTGGATGGTTTGCATATCCGATTATTTTTCTTTTGTGGGCGTCTTCAGATTATTATTTTCAAGATTTAAAAGAATTTTTTAGATGGGGGATTTGTGTTGGTCTTTTTGTTTCAAGTAGTAGACAAGCTTGGGGTTTAAGGTGGTTGGATGATCCATGTACTGCTTGTTTTTCAGGCCATTTTTGTAATTTACTTATAATTCTTTTACTTGCCTTGAAGGTGTTTTGATCATGAATAATTTTGAAATAAAAATAGCTCAGCCAAGAGGTTTTTGTGCAGGTGTCGACAGAGCAATTGAAATTGTTGAGCAGGCATTAAAGATATTCGGGTCACCTATTTATGTTAGACATGAGATAGTTCACAATAAAAGAGTGGTTAACAATTTAAAAGAAAAGGGAACAATATTTATAGAGGATATTAATGATGTCCCAGATGATTCAATTTTAATATTTAGCGCTCATGGCACAGGGAAAGACTTGCTGCAAAAAGCAAGAAGCAGAAAGTTAAAAGTTATTGATGCTGCTTGTCCTTTAGTCACAAAGGTTCATATGGAGGCAATAAAGTATTCACAAAAAGGGTATTCAATTGTTTTGATTGGACATGAGGGCCATATAGAGGTAGAAGGAACAATGGGACAGCTTCCCAAAGGTGAGATCACACTAGTCGAAACAGTTCAAGATGTAGAAAAATTAAGCTTTGAAAATGATGAAAATGTTGCTGTTATCACTCAGACAACATTAAGTGTTGATGACACCTTTTACATTATGGAAGCTTTAAAAAATAAATATAAAAATTTAATTAAACCAAAAGCGGATGATATTTGCTATGCTACACAAAATAGGCAGGATGCAGTTAAAGATCTTGCGAGAGAATGTGATTTAATTCTTGTTTTAGGCGCTAGGAATTCCAGCAACAGCAATAGGTTGAGAGAGGTGGGAGAAAAATGCGGTGTTGCTTCTTTTTTGATTGATGATGCATCGCAATTTCTTCCTGAATGGATAAAGGATGTTGAATCTGTAGGCGTAACAGCTGGAGCATCTGCACCTCAGGTTTTAGTTGAAGAGCTGATAGAAACTTTAATCAAACTTGGAGGTGATTTTCCAAAAGCGATTAAAGGCAAGGTGGAGAAGATCTCTTTTCCATTGCCTATTGAAATTAGAAATGTTTAGTTTATTTTTTTGCATATCGCTTCTGTCGCAATAGACCTTCCGGAATTATGACCACACAAAAAAAGAATTTTTAAAGACATTTGACTATTTCAGTTTTTTTTGGAGTTGAGTACACTATCGCTTTTTGTTTGAAAAGTGTTCCTAATGCAACAATAATGTTTTTTTCTACATTTTCAACTGTAAAACTTTCTTCAAAATGCTTTGAGTTTCCGCATTTTGTTTTGTAGTATTCAAGACCAAGTTCCATTAGCTTTGATTCAAGAATATTATTTGCTTTTTCATTTTTTTCTTTGCTTGTTTTTTTGTTTAAAGGATTCCATGCAGTTATTATTCCGAATGTTTTTTTGCTCAGGGTTTTGCATGCTCCTCGTTCATTCACCTTGAATGACACGAGTACATTTTTGTCATTTTTTATCCAGTATTTACTTTCGTAATACTCTTTGGGTGTATTGTTCATTTTAAAGATGAATCAACAACTGCAGCACCAATTGAATCACCCCAAACGTTAACAGCTGTTCTGAACCTATCTAAAAACCAATCAACACCAATGATCAGCCCAACTCCTTCTAATGGTAATCCGACAGCTGTGAGAACCAACGACATTGTTACAAGCCCTGCTTGTGGTATCCCTGCAGCACCAATGCTTGCAAGCGTTGCTGTAAGAGCTATGATGACTATTTGACTAATGTCAAGATTCATACTGTATGCTTGTGCAATAAAAACAACAGCAACAGCTTCATAAAGAGCTGTTCCATCCATGTTTATAGTTGCACCAAGCGGTAGAACAAATTTTCTTGTATCCCTGGTTACTTTTGCATTTTTAACACAATTCATTGTGAGCGGCAATGTCGCGCTGCTGCTTCCTGTAGAGATTGCATTTAGTATTGCAGGACTCATAGCTTTTGCATAATCAGCAATTTTTCTTTTTGTTCTAGCTAAAATGACAGGTAAAGTGATTGTTGAATGTATCAATAGCCCTAAAAGAACAACAACCATATACATCATTACAAAATTCAAAGACTCTAGGCCTCTTGTTGCTATAGTGTTTCCAATAAGTGCAAATATTCCATATGGTGTTAAGTGAATTACCCACATGGTCATCTTTAGAACAGCTTCAAACATTGATTCAAAAAAATCAGCTGCAGGTTTGCCTTTTTCACCTGTTGCTCCTATTGAAAATCCTAACAATAAAGAAAAAACTATTATTGAAAGTATTTTTCCATTTGATAATGCTTCAATAGGGTTTGTAGGGATAAAGGAATACAAAAGTTCTTTAATTGTTGTCCCATTCTTTACAACATCTGGTGTAGAAAGGTTAACCCCTTCTAAATTTAAGCCATTTCCGGGTTGAATTGTGGTTACTAAAATCAAACCTAAAATAACAGCAAAGAAAGTAGTCAAAAGGTAATATCCAAAAGTTTTTAAAGCTAATTTTTTTGCTTGATTCTTACCGCTTTTTATTGCATTTATAGAACCTGTTGTCATTGAAAAAAGAACAAGCGGCACTATTAACATTTTTAAAAGTCTCATGAATATGTCTCCGATTGGAGCTATTGCTATAGATAAATTGGGAAATTGCCAACCGAAAAGAATGCCTAAAAGCATGCCCAGACCAATTTTTTTTGTTAGTGATTGTTTCATTGAATTAGATATGATTGTACTTACTATCGCAGTATGTTATGTTGAAGTTAAACAATTGTTATCTGATTCTTTTCACTTTTGCGTGTATTTTTATCGTTTTAGATGATTTGAATAATTTTTTTATTGGCAACTTGTTAATGATTGCATCCTTGGTTTTGATTTATTTTTATGCTAAAAAAGATTTTAAAAATTATCTTTTATTGGCAATTTCATTTTATATGGCTCATTATGCTGAAATTAATACTAATTTGGATTGGGCTAATATTTTAATTTTGACCTCTGTCTTTTTTCTTATGGTTTGGGTTCCAGCAAAATTTTCCTCTGGGCTTATTAGTTTTGATTTCACATTTAAGAAATGGAGTAAAGATCAGTTTAAATGGTTCTTAACGACTGGTTTTTGCGCATTGATTATCTTGTATTTTTATTTCAATGATGCTTTAACAGCTACAGGTTTACCAATTCATCGTAGCTGGTCGATAGAGGGTGGAACCGGCTTGCCTTTAGATTTTATAAATTTTGAAAAAAGTTTAGTTTTGTTTTTTGCGTGTATGCTTTTGGGATGCTGGGATGAAATGTTCTTTGTTAATACGGTTTTAACCATATTTAAAAAATCAAATCCATTTTGGCTCGCTAACACTTGTCAATCTTTATTGTTCGCGGCTTTTCTTTATGAGTTAGCTTTTCAAGATTGGGGACCCTGGATGATTATCTTTTTTGCATTCATTCAAGGAAATATACTTAAAAAAACTCATGATTTGGTTTATGTGATATGTTTGCATTTATTTGCAGACACAATTTTATTTGTTTACATACTGAATGGTCATTATTCCTTTCTTTAATTTTTCTCTTCAAGATATGAGATGAGATTCTTAATACATTTGTAAACTAGAGTAAAAACATGTTCAAACCCATCAGGCCCTCCATAGTATGGATCTGGAACATCAAGATTTGAATTTGAATTTGAATAAATATTTTCAAAATCTCTCATCAGTTTTATTTTTTGTTTGTATTTGTCAGATGTTGCTAAATTCATTAAATGATTTTTGTTTTCTCTATCCATTGCGATAATTAAATCAAATTTATAAAAATCAGAAGATTTAACCTGCCTGGCTCTGCTTTTAAGTTTTATATTGTGTTTTTTTGCAGTCTCACTCATTCTGCGATCAGGAAGATTGCCAGCATGCCAGTTCCCTGTTCCGCAAGAGTCCGCTTTAATTTGTTCGTTTTTTGAAAGGTGCTTGAAGATACCTTCTGCTAATGGGGATCTGCATATGTTTCCAAGACAAACGAATAATATTTTCATTATAGAATAACTGATTAGTTATGAAAGATGACTATATTTTAAACATTAATAACTTAAAGGTATCGATTGACGATAAGCAAGTTTTGCAGGGAATTGATCTTAGTGTTAAAAAAGGTGAAGTTCATGCCATAATGGGACCAAATGGATCAGGAAAAAGCACTCTTGCATATTCGTTGATGGGGCATCCGTCTTATGAATTGGATTCAGGAGATATTGAATTAGATTCAGAAAGTATTGTTGACCTGGAACCTCACGAAAAAGCTCAAAAAGGTTTGTTTTTAGCTTTTCAGTACCCAATGGAAATTCCAGGTCTTCAAATGGAGAGCTTCTTAAGAAGTGCTGTTTCTTCCATAAAGGGTTCAGAGGAAACAAAAGATGTTTTTGATTTTCATAGGAAAGTTTTAAAAGAGATGAGATATCTGGGGATTGATGAATCTTTTGCTGACAGATATGTCAATGATGGTTTTTCTGGTGGTGAGAAAAAAAGAGCAGAGGTTCTTCAGATGCTGCTTCTTCAGCCAAAATTAGCAGTTATGGATGAGACTGATTCAGGTTTGGATATTGATGCAATCAAAGTGGTTGCAAAAGGTGTAAACAGACTAAAAGAAAAAGGTATGTCTATATTGATAATTACACACTACCAAAGAATACTGGATTACATTCATCCTGACAGGGTCAGTGTTTTAAGTGGTGGAAAAATATTGAAAACAGCCGGTCCGGAACTTGCAAAAGAATTGGAAAAAACTGGATACAAAGATTTTGTTCCTAAAAAATCTTCCTTGGATGTTAAATTTTAATGAGTAAAGAAGATAAATTTAGTCAGGATTTTTCTGAATTTGATAGTTACCAGTTTGGTCATTACGATAAGGTAAAGCATATTGCTTCTACAGGAAAGGGTATATCAAGAGATGTAGTAACAAAAATATCAGAATTAAAAAATGAACCTGGATGGATGACTGATATTCGTTTAAAAGCTTATGAGGTTTTTGAAAAAAAACCCATGCCTTCTTGGGGTCCAGATTTAAAGGAGATAAAATTTGAAGATTTTACCTACTTTATTAGATCTACTGAAAAAGAGAGTGATCAGTGGGATGATATGCCAAAGGAAATTCTTGAAACTTTTGATAAGCTGGGAATACCTGAAGCAGAAAAGAAGTTTTTAGCTGGCGCAAGTGCTCAATATGAGAGTGAAGCTGTTTATCACAAGTTAAACGAAGAGCTTGGCAGGGAAGGTGTTGTGTTCTTGACAATGGATCAGGCTGTAAAAGACGAACCAGACTTGGTGAAAAAATATTTTGGGTCTGTTATACCAGCATCAGATAATAAATTTTCAGCTTTAAATACTGCTGTTTGGTCAGGAGGATCTTTTATTTATGTGCCTCCTGGAGTTGAGGTTAGCACTCCATTACAAACTTATTTCAGGATAAACGAAGAGGAGTTTGGTCAATTTGAAAGAACTTTAATTATTGCCGATAAAGGCGCTAAGGTTGTTTATAACGAAGGTTGCTCTGCTCCAAAATGGGCAAAATCATCACTTCATGCTGCTGTTGTAGAGTTGGTGGCTTTAGAGGATTCCCGTATTGACTACCAGACTATTCAAAATTGGTATAAAAATATTTACAACCTAGTCACAAAAAGAGCAAAAGCAGAAAAGAATGCTACTGTAACTTGGTTAGATATAAATGTTGGTTCACGTATAACTATTAAGTATCCATCAGTAATGATGATGGGAGAGGGTGCTAGAGGTGAGGTTCAGTCCATAGCTTTTGCTAATGAGGAACAGCTTCAAGATTCTGGAGCAAAAATGATACACGGAGCTCCCAATACAACAAGTGTAGTAACAAGTAAAAGCATCTCTAAAGGAACGGGAAGATCATCTTACAGAGGTTTGATAAAAGTTTTAAAAGGCGCAAAGAATTCTTCTTGTAGGGTTGAGTGTGATGCATTGTTGATAAATGAAGAAAGTAGAACTGACACTTATCCTGTTATGGATATAGCTGAAGATGAAACCCAAATTGCACATGAAGCAAGTGTGTCAAAAGTTAATGAAGACCAGATTTTTTATTTACAAAGCAGGGGAATACCAGAGATTGATGCTATGAAAATGGTTGTCAATGGTTTTCTTGAGCCAATGGTTAAAAAATTACCTTTAGAGTATTCAGTAGAGTTTCAACGCTTAGTAGAACTTGAACTTGAAGGTTCTGTAGGATGAATCATATTTGGCCTGATAGAAAAAATGAATACTGGAGAAGGTCTGCTTTTCTTAGGCCACCAGAAAATTTAAACCATTCTGCTGTTCCTTCTAATCAAAAATGGGAATCGACGCTGAGTTCTGATTCGGTAATTTCTTTTGACAACGGAGTTCTTTTAGAGGATTCGTTCGTAAAAGGTATAAAGATTGATAAAGTTGATCCAGGTTCATTTTTAAAAAAAGCTGGTTTTATTTCTGGTGGGCAATCTTGGAATGACTGGACTATATTGAATGGTAATGTTTATGAGGTTACGATTAGCAAAAACTTCACAGCGGATCAGCCATTAATTGTAAGAGAGAAGATTTCTTCTGAGGGCAATATCACGTCTAGTTATATTTTTTTTAATATTGAGGAGAATGTTGAGCTTTCAGTTTGTTACCTTATGGAAGGTTTTGGTGATGGTTTCCATTCTGGTGGCTTTACTTTCAACCTAAACAATTCATCCAATTTAAAACTTATGCATTTTCAAAATATATCCAAAGAGAGTAAAGCTAGATTCAACTGGGAAGTAAAAACTTCAGAAGGTGCGAATGCAGAATGGCATCTAGCTGCCTTTGGAGGTAAGCAGGTTCGACATGAATGTAGACTTGAAATGAAAGGAAAGGGTTCAAATTCAAGTTTGAAAGGAATTTATATCCCCTTTAAAGGTCAGAGGCATGAGTTTCAAACACAACAAGATCATCAGAAAGGCGATTCAACTAGTGATTTATTGCTGAAGGGAGCAGTGTGTTCTGCCTCTAGAGGTATTTTCCAAGGAATGATAAACATTAGGCCTGATGCTCAAAAAAGTAACGCTTATCAGACTAATCGTAATTTATCTCTTTCAAGTAATGCTAAAGTAGAAACAATTCCTGGTTTAGAAATAGAAGCAAATGATGTAAAGTGCTCTCATGGTGCGACTGTTAGCAAAATTGACCCTTATTCTCTTTTTTATTTAGCTGCTAGGGGTATTGATAAAAAAGAAGCAGCACAGCTTCTTGCTGAAGGTTTTTTCTATGAAATTTCTGATGATTTTCCAGATGAAATGAAAAATATCATCAACAGTGAAATCCAAGAAAGGCTTCTAGAGGCCTTTTAAGCAATGTTGTCTTTGGGAAAATCTTTAAGATCTAAATTTCCAATATTGAAGAGAAAGATCAGAGGAAAAAGACTTGTTTATCTAGATAGCGCTGCCACAACACAAAAACCTATAGAGGTTATTCGCGAGATTGAGAATTATTACATGAATACAAATGCAAATGTTCATAGAGGTTTGTATAAATTAGCCGAAGAAGCAACATCTCAGTATGAATCATCAAGAAAGAGGATTGCAGAATGGTTTGGTTCAGAATCAGAAAATTTAATTTTTACAAGAGGCACAACTGAGTCGATTAATTTGATAGCAAAATCATGGGGTAATAAGTATGTATCAGCTGGCGATAGAGTCTTAGCTCCATTGTCAGAACATCACAGTAATTATGTTCCATGGCAGATGTTATGTGAGCAAAAAGGTGCTGAATTCGTTTCTTTGCCTTTATTGGAAAATCTTGGAATTGATAAAGTTATTTTGGAAAAAAATCTTGCAATGGATGCAAAAATTTTAGCCTTTTCAGCACAAAGTAATGTTTTAGGGAATAAGGAGAATGTAAAAGAGATTTGTGAGCTTGCTAAAAAATATGGTGTTACCACGATTGTTGATGGAGCACAAATTGCTGGCCATTCAAGATTTAGCATTAAAGATTCTGGATGTGATTTTTTTGCATTTTCAGGACATAAGATGTTTGGACCAATGGGTATAGGTGGGTTTGTAGCTTCAGATGAGGTTTTGAAATCCATGCCTCCTTGGCAGGGTGGAGGTGAGATGATATCTGATGTAAAAAGAGACAGCTGGACTGCTGCTCAGTCACCGTACAAGTTTGAAGCAGGGACTCCTAATGTGGTAGGTGCTATTGCCTTGTCTAAAGCTGTTGATATTCTTGATGAAGTTTTTGAATCAGGTTTAGAGGATCATATTTTAAATTTATCTAATTATGCTTATGAAAAACTTAAAGTTTTTGAGAATGTTAAGTTTTTAGCAAAAGAAAAGCCTTGCGGTGCAATTTCTTTTTGGGTTGAATCTATGCATCCTCATGACCTTGCAACGATATTGGATCAGGATGGGATTGCAATAAGAGCAGGTCATCATTGTGCTAAACCTTTGCACCAATATCTTAATGTTCAAGCAAGTGTCAGGCTAAGCCTGCATGCTTATAATGATATTGATGATATTGATGATTTTATAGATTCGTTAAAAGGAGCTTTCTCTTTCCTTTTATGAGTCTAGAAGACCTATATAGAAGTGTTATATTGGATCACTATAGATCTGCAAGAAATAAGGGAACAATAGAAAATCCTGACTTTCATGCAATTGGTGACAATCCTGCATGCGGAGACCAGCTAGAGGTTTTTATATCTTTTTCAAAAGACGGCACTGTTGGTGATGTGAAATGGAATGGGGAGGGTTGTGCAATATGTTGTGCAAGTTCTTCCATAATGACAGAATCTGTTAAAGAAAAATCAAAGCAGCAAATATTTGAATTATGCGAAAAGGTTAAAAGGTTAATAAAAGGTGAACCTTTAGACCCTTCTGAAAAAGATGATTTAGGTGAACTTGTTGTTTTAGAAGGTGTTTCTAAATTCCCTGTTAGAGTTAAATGCGCCACTCTTCCTTGGGTTTCGATTGAGATAGCCTTACAAGGAAAAAAAGAAGCCTCTACTGAGTAGCTTTTTCTTCTGAAAATTTTATTTTTTTAAAAAATACATAATAAATTATTGTGGATACAAGGTATAAGAATGACGTGAAGAGAAAAGGTTCTTTGTAGCTTTGGTTAGTGTCTATCCATACTCCGCTTATCGCGGGACCTATAGTCCAACCCAGGGCCCATATTATCCCTACTACTGCTAAAGATTTGCTTCTATGCTCTTGAGGTGTTATCTCCATTAAGAGTCTTGATCCAAGCGGGTGTGTTGCATTGATAAGAGTTGCTCTTGCGACAAAAGAGAATATTGCAATTGTGGGATTGGTTGTAAAAGCCAGAATTACCAAGAAAGGAATTGAGAGAAAGTTAAGTATTGCAATTGTTATTGTCGATTGAGTTTTTTTAGCTAATACAGGAGCGATTAAGTAACCGACAACAAGCATAAATTCTTGTATTGAAAAAGCATTTCCTATCTGATCGTTAGTAAGTCCTATTTGGTTTGAAAGATATAAATTCATAAAAGGAATTGACATACCTGCCCCTAATGCTAAAGGAGCATGATATATCCAATATTTAGCAATAAGCCCATTATTAACTTGTAAGAGTTCTTTGAATTTTGTATTTGATTTTTCTTTCTTTTTTGAATGATGAACATTTTTTAATTTTTTTAGTATTGAATACGAAAGAATATTGATAATTCCTAATATTAAATACATGATTTGAAAACTTTCCTTGTTTCCTTTTTCATTAATCAATAAAGGTATCACTCCGCCTAGGTAAGAACCAGCTGTTTGAAAGATTCCCCCAACAACAAACCCTAGAGTGTATCTGTAGTTTGCGTATTTTTCCTTTCCGATAGCTAAGAGAGGTTCAAACGCATGTAGCAAAGGGCGAAATATCATTCCTGCAAAAAAAGATGATGCAATTATTGTTGTTTGAGTTGTTGAAAAGCCTTTAGCTATAACAAATATGCCAAGTAAAGGCAAACCAATGCTTATCATTTTTCCAACTCCATTTTTATCCATCCATTTTCCTATTTTGTATGCAACAAGCATGGAGCCGATAGATGCAGCAGCAGCAGCATAGCCAGCTAATTTTTCATTAAAGCCAAGGCTTTTTAGATAAAGGTTATAGGAGACTCTGGTAATCCCAAAATTAAGACCAAATATTGCCCATGATATCAGTAAGGTGTTAAACCAATGTGGGGCATCTTTGTAAGATTCTAAGTATTTTTTCAAAATGTATCCATTTTAGTATTGGAACCACCCTCGGAGAGACTCGAACTCCCAACCTACGGCTTAGAAGGCCGTCGCTCTGCCAGTTGAGCTACGAGGGCTATTTTATTCCTGGTAAATTCTGTTTTCTTTTTTCAAGAATCTCTTTAAGGTTTGGGTGAACCCTTTGCATGCATTTGCCATGTTTGTAAGGTGCAAGGTATTCCTCGTTGCATTCTGGACAGGTTCTTTGTCTGTACTCAACTCCACCGTTATATTTATCCCAAATGAAATTGGATTTTTTCTTATATTTTCCAGAACTAACTGGGCTGTCCAAAACTAAAAACCTGCCTGTTGATGTCCTACAGGGCAAACAGAGAAACTCAGACCTGCCGCTGCAACTGATCCAGCTGAAGACCCAAAGCCTAATTGAGCAGTTTCTTCACATATTAATATCTGAAGACCTTGCTGGATTATTTCTCTTCTTTCCTGAGCTTGCCTATATGCTTTTGTTTCTCCTGTTGGAATTTG
This sequence comes from bacterium, assembly GCA_002716355.1. GTDB lineage: Bacteria > UBP7 > UBA6624 > UBA6624 > UBA6624 > UBA6624. Next base: position 14,592 of record PBAU01000007.1, read on the forward strand.
GTTTTCGTAAACTTTCATATTGTTTTCAAGAGTGACAAGAACGTCGATTAATTTGTCGGTTTCAGGATTAATGTATGCTCTTCCACTTAACTCTAGCGTTCCAATGAAATTCCTATCAATTCTCCATTCATTTTTTTCACTTACTTCATTACCATCAAATCTTGCAAAACCAAACATGTCGATAACGATTGAAGGTTCCAGTCTGTATGCTTTGAGGTTTGGAAGACTTAGCATTGTTCCTCCAGAAACAATACCTTGAACAAATCTCACATCCCTAATTGGAAGTCTATATTCAATATCTATTTTTTGAAGAGTTCTTAAGCCAGGAATTGTGAGGTAGACAGGTCTAACCCAAGTTTCACCTAATTGGACTGATCTGTCAGGGAATCTCAATATATGAAAGTATTCCATTATTTGTTGAAGTGATACATTGGCTCTTTCTCTCTCATTTTGAACAAGTTCTAATGGAATTCCTTGACTAGTTAAAACCTCACCATTTTTATTTCTTATTAAAGTATGTTCCTCTTGAAGTAAATCAATTACTGAATCTTCAATTGCAGTGCCTTCAGAACTTCCAGAACCTCCTCCTCCACCAACTCCCATGCCCATTCTTAAATCTGCACTTCGACCTTCGTTTCCGCCGTCGTCACCATCGTCGCCACCACCATCGTCGCCACCGCCATCGTCGCCACCGCCATCGCCACCAGCACCACCTGAAATTTCAAACTCTTGTCTCTGGTAGGAATAATCATCAAATCTTATTTTTGACCATGTTAAATTGAATTCTTCACTCTCATGACTCTCGGAAAGAACTGCTCTTGTGAAACCTTCAAGGCTTTCAAATTCACCTGGAGCCCATATTTGACCACTGGATCCAGCTTGGATGATATACCTGTGTGGAGTTGCATACATCGGTATAGGAGGATCATAGGAAAGTTTAATAAAGTCAGATTTTGTTGACATTGAAGAAGCAACTAAAAGTACAGCAGGAACCAAGAAAAAAAGTCTAATGCCTTTTATTTTCATAACCAGACTATCTTACTACATTTTGAACGCATGAATGATTTTTTTAAAAGGCTAATTTCCCTTGAGTCCTTTTATTAAACCTCTATGGGAAATTTTTAATTCGTAATTTGAATTGTATAAAGAGGGATATTCATATTTATTATTGTGAAATTTTAACAACCAACTATCATTGTCTCTCATTCCCCAAAATGTCATTCCAAATTGTTGATTTTTTGGAATAGACATGTATATTTCGGCTATTTCTTTATATTTCTCCTCTTGAATCAATGCCTTTTCGTAATTAAGTCTTTTAAATGATTTTTCTTTGTTAACAGTTATGTCAATTTCTGAAAAATGAATCAATAATCCTGATTTAATAATTTTTTCTAGATTTTGCTTAATTGTTTCTTTTTTTGGATTTAGATGATCTATATGCATTTGGAAACCTATTCCATCAATTGGGATATTTTTTTCTTGAAAATTTTTAATCATTTTTTGCACTTTTTTAATTTTTGAAGGATAACTTTCAAGGTTGTAGTCGTTGTAGAAGAGTTTTACGTCCGGATCTGCTTCTCTTGCCCATTTAAAACACTTGCTCACATAATCTTCACCAATTTTTTTTCTAAAGATACTATTTTCTGCTCCTGTAGTGAAAGCTTCATTGACTACATCCCAACCTTCAACAATTGAAACTTCTTCTCCATCAATCCTTACTTTTTCTTTTGCAAAGTGGGAAACTGTATTTTGTATATAGTCTTTTATAAGACTCTCAAAGTCTTCATCGGTTCCTTTGTAATTTTTTAGCCATTTCGGTATTGAGCTATGCCAAATTAAGGCATGACCGAAGACGCGAAAATTGTTTTCTTTTGCAAATTTGACAATCTCATCACCATCACTAAAGTCATAAATGCCTGGAGCTTTAAAGATGTTTGCCATTTTCATTTGATTTTCTGCTGTCATGCTATTGAAGTCTCTTTTGAGCGTTGAAACAAACAGGGGGTTTGATTTTAGCTTCTCAGAAGAAACAACATTGCCTATAGGAAAAGAGGCGATGTTTTTTATTGACTCTTGAGTTTTGTAGGTTGTGCCACTTTCGTATGATGGATTTAGCAAAAAGCTTACAAGGAAGAAAAGAAAAGAAAAGTTTTTAATTATGAAAATTCTCCAGTATTTCTTCACATGGTGGAGCTGGAGGGATTCGAACCCTCGACCCCTTGTATGCCATACAAGTGCGCTACCACTGCGCCACAGCCCCTTTTAAGATTCGTAAACTATCAAGCATCCTTCCACTAATCCATCTATATCCCAATAATCCCTTGCTGCTGGAGTCATGAGATGAATTATCGTGTCACCCAAATCTAACAAAGTCCATTCTGATTCAGCTTTAGACCCTTCAGGGATAATTCCATTGAAGCCATTTTTTTTCAACCATATTTTTGCATTTTCCCTCAATGTTCTTAAATGCGTTTTGTTTTGTGCTGTGGCAATTATGAAATTTTTTGTCCATGTTATTTTTTTTTCAACATTGATTAGTTTCACCTCTTCAGCAAGTTCTTCAACTAGCATAAGGCTTATTTCTTTTGGTTTGGCGTTCTTCGTCATTGTTTATTGGTTTATATTTTTTGCAACCCATTGATTCAATTCGCTCATTTCAGGAGACCAGAAGGGACCCATGAATTTACCTGGGAGTATTTCTGTTGTTGGAGCTTCACCAAGTGTTCTTATCCCGAGTATTAAGGCTTCTTCAATTTTTAAGTTAGTTTCAATGTTTTTTAAGAAATTTTGTATTATGAATATTTTTTTTAATGTTGCTGTTTTGTGAAATTTTTTTAAAATAGCGTGGGCTAATTTCTGTTGTCTTTGTATTCGTCCTATATCCCCCAATGCATCACTTCTGAACCTTGCATAAAGCAAAGATTGACGACCATTTAAGTTATGTATGCCAGGTGAAAAGTCAATCAATAGGTTTTGAGATTTGTCTTCATATTTCATTTCTTTTTCTATATGTATTTTTATTCCACCCAAACCATCTATTAGCTGCTCCAGGTTTTTAAAATTTATAACTAGGTATTTGTCTACTGGAATGTTTGCTAACGAGGTTAAAGCCCCTCTTAAACCTGTTATGTTGCCATTTTCATGCCAACTATGGTTGATCCTGTTTGTTCCATTTTCAGTTTCAACTAAAGTGTCTCTAGGTATTGAAAGTATTTTTGGGGAGCCCCCTTCTTTAGGTAACGCTGTTAAAAGAATAGTATCAGGGTTTATATCTTCTTTTGATTGGTCTAGCCCGACAATTAAAATTGTTTCAGATCTTTTTTGTTTGTTTTTTTTGAAGCTTTCTGGAAATTCAAAATACGAAAGAGTCAAAAAGGTCAGTATGGCAAAAAGCATACTTGAAAAAGTTAAGTTTAAATACCTTCTAATCACTGTAAAGACCGTTTGTTTTTATTTGTTGTTTTATTTTTTTTGGCACCATTTCATCAATTGATTCCTTAAGTTTAATTTTATTTCTTATTTTCGATGATGATATTTTAACAATTTTGTTTCTAAGGAGAGTGCCTTCTTTTTCTTTTTTTGAATTTGTTCTTTCTGCTATCACCATGGTGCATATTTGAATTAATTCTTTGTAATCTTTCCATTTTTCAATTTTTCTTAAATTATCATCACCAAGCAGTAATGATATTTTTTGATTTTTGTGTATTTTTTTTATAAATTTAACCTGGTCAATAGCATAGCAAGTTTTTTTTGTTTTGCCTTCAAAATCAGACACTTTTACATTTTTGATCCCCAATGTTCCTAATTTACATAATTGCAATCTTTTACTGTAAGGTGCATGAATTTTCTTGCCTACCGGTGATTTGAATGTAGGAATTACATATATAGGGTTATATTTTTTTTCCTCCGCCATTTTGATTAAGTGTAGATGACCGTTGTGAAACGGATCAAAAGCTCCTCCAAAAATCAATGGTTTCAATTTGGCCATTTTTCGATCTCGGTAATGTTTTCTGAAAGGATTGGTATTTTTGACAATCCATAAGTGAATATCTTTGATTTTGTTGGAATGTTTTTTTGAATCTCTTTAAATTCTTGATTTTTAAAAGATCCGATAAAAACAATATTCTTTGCGTTTCTTATGTGGTGCAACCATTTTTTTTCTTGATCGAAGTTTGGTATCAGTAATATTTTTTCATTTTCTTTTAGCTTGTTTACCTTAACGCCTATTATTGGATAGTTTGGCACCATATTTTCATACCTTCTTCCTGTAAGTTTTTCATGAACATCTAAACAGAGGGTATCATTTGAAATGATTGCAGTATCGCAGGGTATAAAGTAGTTCATTTTCAAACTTTTTTCATCACCCATTTCTCCTTGTGTGTGTTTTCTTGGAGATCTGTTAACAGAGCTCGCGAAAGATCTATTACCTTTTCCTCCGCGGCCTCCTTTTAAGGTGAATTCTTGACCATGGCCGTTTAATTTTTTTATTGTCTTGTCATCCATATCTTTAAGAACTGTTCCAATTGGAACTTTCAACACTAGTGTTTTTCCATTCTTTCCACTTTTTTTGTTTTTTCCACCGGGTTGACCATCTTCAGCCTTGAAGGGTTTTATTTTTTTGAATTTGTAGAGATCGAATATTGAGGATTCAGCAGTGATCTTCAAATCTCCACCTTTGCCACCATTACCTCCATCAGGACCCATGCTTGCTCTGAATTTTTGCCTCAGGAAGGAAGTCTTACCATCGCCCCCAGCCCCAGCGATAAAATGAGCTTTAGCCGAATCTACAAATGAACTAATGAATTTACTCAGAATCTATTTGTGCCACTTTTTTATTGCCTCTTTTTTTGATGTATTTGACTACTCCATCATCTAAAGCAAATAAAGTGAAATCTTTTCCAATACCAACATTTTTTCCAGGATGAATGCTTTTTCCTCTTTGTCTAACTAGAACATTTCCAGCTGCAACTTTTTGACCATCTGAGCATTTGATCCCAAGACGTTTTCCTGCAGTTGATCTTAAATTTTTAGTACTACCTTGACCTGTTTTGTGTGCCATATCAACCCTCGATTTTTAATACCTTTAATTGAGTGTATTCTTGTCTATGCCCAATTATTCGTTTGTAATTTTTTTTAGGTTTGTATTTTTGAACCCTTACTTTTTTGTCTTTTACATGAGAAAGGATTTGACATGTTACTTTTGCTTTTTCCACAAGTGGTTTCCCAATTTTGACCTTGTCTTTATTGATTGTCATTAAGACTTCTTTGAAAATAACTTTTTTCCCTTTCTCTTCGTCTATCTTGTCTACAAATACAACATCTCCAGAAGAAATTAACATTTGTGTTCCTGATGCTTTAATAATTGCTCTTTTCATAAATCAAACCTTCGTAATATACTATTATATAACTTTTATGGAAAGATTTTTTGGGCAAGTAACAAATCTAACTTTGATTCTAGGAATCATTGGAGGTTTGATTTGGTTTTTTGTATCAAGGTTGAGAAGGTAATCAATCTCCTTTCCAGACAACCGCCAATAACGCAAGACACATTTCATCCAAAGATGTGTTTCCAAGTCTGACATCTATAGGCTCATTGATGTCATCGTATTCTTCGAGAGCATAGGCAAGGAAAGGATTGTTCATCGTATTGTCAAAAGTGCATTTGAATTCAATAG
>PBAU01000008.1 GCA_002716355.1 bacterium
ACGCCAATACAAACATTTGCCATATATTCGAGATAGGGTTCATCCCATTCCAAAGAGTCATAACAATCACCCATATGAAAATTTTACCACCCTGGTCGTCATTCATTTAATTCTCTTTCCTTCTTCAAAATTATTTTCCTTCTGAAATTTCTGCCTCAGCGAGCAACGGGATCTCGGTGTTCGATGACATCTCGATGACCGTCATCTCATTCTTCTCGGGATCGTTGAAGGACATCGACAGCATGTTCATCTCATTGGTGTGCGGCTCTTTCGTTATCTCAACACCTGCACCCACAAGCTTCTTGTGGAATCCCTTCACATCCCGAACCTCAAGCACGGGAAGTACATTCCCTTTTGCTTTCGAAAGGTCATCCGACCTGATCAGGAAGATGTTGGATATGCCGACCTCAAAGGAGACAAGGTTCTCGTTCCTGTCGATCTCTTCAAGGCCAAGCACGAGGCCATAAAAGGCGCCCTGCTTTGAGATATCGCCCACATAAACAACAAAACCTTCCAGACCCTCAATGTTCATTACGTAAAACCATTTTAAAAGGAAATAGAATATTTCCTGTGAAATTGAATAGCTATCATGTATAAATCAGATTTTTTTGAACTTGCAGACAATTCAAAAGGGACATATTACCCCTTGGAGCAGCTTGAGGATATGTATTCGGTTGATGTCCAGAAGCTGCCCTACACCATCAGGGTCCTTCTTGAATCCGCAATGCGCAACCATGATGATTTCCTTGTGACTGAAAAGGATGTCAAGAACATCCTCAACTGGACAAAGGATGGCTCAAGGATGGAAATCCCTTTCCTTCCGTCAAGGGTCATACTCCAAGACTTCACTGGTGTCCCTTCCCTTGTTGATGTGGCAGCGATGAGAAACGCAATGCTTGACATGGAAGGCGATCCGAACAAGGTCAACCCCTTGGTTCCGGTTGATCTCGTGATAGACCATTCCGTGCAAGTTGACTATTCCGGACGGTTTGAGGATGCATTGGAAAGAAACCTTGAGATCGAATACAAGAGGAATAGCGAAAGGTACAGCTTTCTCAAATGGGGCCAAAAGAATGTTGAAAAATTCAGGGTTGTCCCTCCAGGAAGGGGGATAGTCCATCAAGTCAATCTTGAATGGCTCGCTGAAGTCGTTCAGGATTCAGGAAAGACATTTTTTCCTGACACGGTAGTTGGAACAGACTCGCACACGACAATGATCAACGGCCTGGGTGTTCTGGGATGGGGAGTCGGCGGAATAGAGGCCGAAGCTGTCATGTTGGGTCAACCAATATACATGCTCCTTCCTGACGTTATAGGTTTTGAGATGACCGGAAAGCCAAAACCTGGAGTTACAGCAACAGATTTGGTGCTTGCAGTTACCGAAATACTTAGGGAGAACAATGTTGTTGGAAAATTTGTTGAATTTGTGGGAGAAGGATTGAAGCACATGTCACTTCCTGACAGAGCAACCATATCAAACATGTGTCCTGAATACGGAGGCACATGTGGTTTTTTCCCAATTGACGAAACAACATTGAAATATCTTTCCGAAACAGGAAGAGACCCTAACCATGTTGAAAACGTAAAAAGATACCTTAGAAAACAAAAACTTTTCAATGAGCATGCTCCAAATTCAATCGAATATACAAAATTGATCAAGTTTGACATATCAACTGTTGAGCCGTGTTTGGCAGGTCCAAAAAGACCTCAGGACAGAATCCTTCTGAAACACATGAAGGATGAATTCTGCAAATCATTGACCAATCCGGTTGACAATCAGAATCATGGTTTAAAGGAAAGGGAAACAAGCAATAAAGCGTCAGTGAAAACAGAAGACCAAGGTGAATTTGATCTAAACCATGGAGATGTTGTGATTGCTGCAATAACATCCTGCACCAATACAAGCAATCCTGAAGTGATGATTGCAGCAGGGCTTGTCGCAAAAAAGGCTAAAGAACTGGGTCTAAAAACAAAACCTTGGGTAAAGACATCATTAGCTCCTGGTTCAAGGGTTGTTAGCGATTATCTTGAAAGTGCAGGCTTGATGGATGATCTTAGTTACCAAGGTTTCAATATCGTTGGTTATGGATGCACAACATGTATTGGTAACTCAGGGCCTCTTGATGAAGGAATTGTTAAAGGCATAGAGGAATCCAACCTGATTGTTTCAAGCGTTATATCAGGAAATAGAAATTTTGAAGGCCGAATCCATTCACATGTAAAAGCGAATTTTCTAGGAAGCCCTCCTTTGGTTGTAGCTTATGCAATTGCTGGCACGGTGAACATTCATCTTAATTCAGACCCGATAGGGATTGGAAAAAACAATAAACCTGTATTTTTAAAAGACATTTGGCCTAAAAAAGAAGAAATTCTCAAAATGATACAGAAGCACATAAAGCCAGAAACATTTATAGAAAAATACAAAACTGCCACAGAGGAAGAGAGATGGGATTCGATAGAGTCCAAAAAATCTCCATTGTTCGATTGGGATGATGATTCAACATACATAAAAAGACCATCATTCCTCAAAGGCATATCTACAAATCTAAAAAAAGTCCAACCCATAGAAAATGCAAGGGCCCTGCTCTACTTAGGAGATTCAGTAACAACTGATCACATAAGCCCAGCAGGAGCAATTTCGCCAAAAACATCAGCTGCTAAATACCTAAGAGAGAAAGGTGTAAACTTTTTTGACTTTAATTCATACGGTTCAAGAAGGGGCAATCATGAAGTAATGGTTAGAGGCACCTTTGCTAATGTGAGAATAAGAAACAAGCTTGTAGATATTGAAGGAGGGTTTACAAAACATTTCGACTCAAATGAAGTGATGACTGTTTTTGAAGCATCCAAAAAATACAAAAAAGAAAACGTACCTCTTGTTGTGATCGCAGGTGACCAATATGGGACTGGGTCATCAAGAGACTGGGCTGCAAAAGGCACCAATCTTCTTGGCGTGAAAGCGGTTATAGCCACAGGTTTTGAAAGAATACATAGGTCAAACCTAGTAGGAATGGGTGTTTTGCCTTTATGTTTCACAAATGACCAAACAGCAGAAAGCATTGGGGTAAAAGGAAATGAAAAATTTACAATTCTTGGGATAGAAGGCAAATTAACTCCAGGTCAAAAGATAAATGTAAAAGCAAAAAGGCCTGATGGAAGTTCTTTTGATTTTGAAACAATAAGCCGATTGGATACACCTGTTGAAATTGAATACTACAAAAACGAAGGAATACTTCCAACAGTTCTAAGAAACATGATTAAAAATGACTGAGAGAGTTTTTGTTACTGGAATGGGTGCAGTAACACCCTTTGGGATGGGTGTTGATAAGCTGTGGAAATCAATGTCAACCAACCAGTTAGCAATTCGACCCATTAAGGGTTTGAGTTCAAGATCAGAAGAGTTCAGATGTAAGGTTGGTGGGCAAGTTCCTGATTTCAAAATATCAGAATGGCTTCCAAAGTTAAACAAAAAAATTGATCCGTTCCAGGCGTATTCAATCATTGCATCAAACATGGCAGTCAAACATTCAAAAATAAATTTAGAAAAAGTTGACAGGTCAAGATTTGGTGTTTCTTCTGGCTCAAGCAATGGTGGAGTTGGAACAGGATTGAAGAACTACAAACAATATCTAGAAAAAGGCTTAAGAGGGGTAAGCCCTTTTACTGGTGTCAGATACACTGTAAATGGAGCAAGTGCATGGCCGGCAATTCAACTTGGTCTTCAAGGACCTAATGAAAGCTTTAGCGTAACCTGCGCGACTGGAAATACAGCTATAGGAAATGCTTATAGAAAAATTAAACATGGACACGCTGATCTCATGCTTGCAGGATCTTCGGATTATTTTGATGAATTTATTGTTGTTTTTTTCCATAGGGCAAGAGCTGTTGCCGCAACTAAAGACCCTTACGAAGTTAATGTTTTAAAGCCATTTGACAAAAAAAGATCTGGAACCATACTTTCTGAAGGTTGCGGTATGCTGCTTCTTGAATCAGAGTCATCAGCAAGAAAAAGAGGTGCAAAAATATATGCTGAAATATTAGGCATGGGAGAAACATGTGACGCAAGAAACATAGTAGCACCTGACACATCAGGAAAAATTATGACCAGGGCAATTCAGAACTGCTTAGAAGAATCAGAATTACAACCAGAAGATGTTGAATATGTTTCTGCACATGGAACAGGCACACTTTTCAATGATCCAACAGAAGTAAAAGCACTTAAGAATGCTTTAGGGAAACATGCAGAAAAAATACCTGTATCAGCACCAAAATCCCAACTTGGACACTTGTTAGGAGCATCAAGCTCCATTGAAGCAATAGCTGGGATAATGGGTGGATTAAATGGAACTGTAACACCTACCCTAAACCTAGACAACCCTGATCCAAAATGTGATTTAGATCATGTTCCTAACAAGGCTAGAAAACATAAATATAGAACATTTTTAAATAATAGTTTTGGCTTTGGTGGTCACAACTGTGTGCTGGCAATACGCACGGGAGATCCTGAAGATTGAAAAAAGGCATTGCAGTCCTCGGAGCTACTGGATCAATAGGCAAACAAACAATAGAACTCTTAAATTCAAAGTTTCAAGCTAAATACAAGACAATTGGATTAGCGTCAAATAGCAATACTGAAGATTTAATGGATTATGCAATAAAACTGAATGCGGAAAAAATAATAGTCGCTAATCCAAAACAAGAAATAAAAAAAACCAATCCTGAATTCTCATATGGAAAAGAAGAGATTGCAAAACTTGTTTCAAACAAATCTGTTGACCTTGTGGTTATGGCAATACCCGGAACAGCGGCAATTGAAGCTACCTACCTTGCATTAAAAAATGGAAAAACTGTTGCATTAGCAAACAAAGAAAGCATTGTTGCTGCAGGTGAAAAAATATTAGAAACAGAAAAAAAATATAGTGGACAAATAATACCTATAGACAGTGAGCACAATTCAATATTTAGGCTTTTGAATAATTCTCGCAATAACCAAAATGTATCCAGGTTAACCATAACTGCTTCAGGCGGACCTTTTCTTGGAAAGAAAATTTCAGATCTGGAAAAAGTTACACCAAAAGAAGCATTGAAGCATCCTTCTTGGAGCATGGGTAAACTTGTCTCCATAAATTCCGCAACACTAATGAACAAAGGCTTAGAAATAATTGAAGCAAGCATTCTTTTTGATATGCCTATAAACAAAATTGATGCTGTCATACATCCTGAATCAAAAATACATGCAATGGTGCATTGGAAAGATGGATCCTCCTCGATGCTGGTAAATCCACCTAGCATGTCTTATGCAATTAATCATGCTCTTTCATATCCTGATCAGCCTATTCAGGATTCAAATACCTTAGAAACATCCTTCGATGGTGGGTTTAAACTTCAAAAACTAAATGAAAATCTGTATCCGTGCTATAAGCTTGCACGAGAAGCAGGGACCAAAGGAAATGGGCACCCTATCGTCTTAAATGCAAGTAACGAAGTTGCTGTTAGTAATTTCCTGGAAGGGAAAATCTCATTCAATAAAATACCGAAAGTTATAGAAAAAACACTTACAGGAATGGAATTTGAAATTCCTGAAAAAATCGACATTAAAGATGTTCTTTACATAGATACTCAATCTAGAATTTTTGCATCAAACTTAATCAAAATGCGAAAAATATGAAAAGAAACAAAATCAAATCAATAAAAAATCCTGAGGACATTAAAAAAATGACCCTCTCGGAGCTTGAAGAAACATGTATTGAAATGCGAGATTTTCTCGTAAAAGAGATTCCTAAAACAGGTGGTCATCTAGCAAGCAATTTGGGTGTTGTTGAGCTAACTACCGCAATACATAAAGTTTTCAACAGTCCAGAAGACAAAATACTTTTTGATGTTGGGCATCAAAGCTACATACACAAAATACTTACCGGGAGAATTAAAGGTTTTAAAAAATTAAGAAAATACAAAGGTATGTCGGGCTTTCTGGACATAGAAGAGTCCGAACATGATGCCTTTGGTGGCAGCCATGCAGGAACATCCCTTTCTGCTGCATATGGAATTCTAGAAGCACAAAAAAAACAAAATAAAAAAAATTATGTTGTAGCAGTCGTAGGCGATGGAGCATTAACTGCCGGAATGGCTTGGGAGGCAATCAACAATCTTGGCGGTAAACCCTATCCATTGATAATAATCTTGAATGATAATGAAATGTCAATATCCCCAAATGTTGGAATGGTAAATAAGCTATTAACTAAATTCAGAATGGCAAAAACATACAGGAAAACACTTAGGAAAACATCAGACATTCTAGAAAAATCTCAATCTAGTAAAAAATTAGGTTTAATGTTGTCTAAAATCAAAGATGGAATAAGAAATTTCTTCTTCAAGGAAGGGGCTCTTTTTGAATCTTTTGGATTTAGATACTTTGGACCAATGGACGGACACAACCTTAAAGAGATGATAGAGGTTTTAAAACTCTCAAAAAATGTTCAAGATAGACCTGTTTTACTGCATGTTTTGACGAAAAAAGGCAAAGGAGATCCGAAAAGTGAAAAAAATCCCGTAAAAAGACATGGTGTTGCGCCTAAATCACTTTCAAAAACACCAAGCTTTTCAAAAGTTTTTGCAGATTCTTTAATTGAGCTAGGCGAAAAAGATGAAAATATTCTTGCCTTGACAGCTGCAATGTCTGAAGGGACTGGTCTAGAGGCTTTCAGAAAAAAATTTCCAGCTAGGTTTTTTGATGTTGGCATATCAGAACAGCATGCAGTCACAGCCAGTGCGGCAATGGCGTTGTCTGGAATGAAACCAGTATGCGCAATATACTCAACATTTTTACAAAGAGGCTATGACCAAGTTGTTCATGATGCAATGCTACAAAATGCTCATGTCGTGTTTGCAATGGATAGATCAGGGATAGTAGGAGGTGATGGGTCAAGTGCACAAGGCCTTTATGACATTTCATATCTAAGATGTTTACCAAACATGATTGTTTCAGCTGCAAAAGATGGTCCAGCAATTAAAGAACTTCTAGAATGCGGTTTATACAGAAATAATCAACCATTTGCAATCAGATACCCTCGAGGATCTGTTCCTCAAACAAGCAATAGAGCAAAAAGAAACCTTACTGTTGGCAAAGGCGAAATCATACAAAAAGGAACTGATGTTGCCATACTCGCAATAGGTCCTTCAATTTACAGTGCAATTAAAGCAGCAAAAGAACTTGAAAAAGAAAAAATAAACTGTTTTATTGCTGACCCAATATGGGTCAAGCCTTTGGACAAAGAATTAATAAAAAAAGCTGCTAAAACAAAAAGAATACTTACCATAGAGGAGCATAGCGAAATCGGAGGCCTAAGATCTGCTGTTTTAGAATCTTTACAAGAACAAAACCTAATGAATCAAACTAAAATTCGCTCTATTGCAATCTCTGACAAAATTATCAAACATGGAAGTCAAGATGTGTACAGGAAAAAATTTGGACTTGATGAAAAAGGTATTTATAACAAGATAAAGGAAATGTTAGATGGCTGAAGTTCTATACAACAAATACAGACCTAAACAGTTTGAAGATTTAATAGGTTTATCGATAACAAAAAAAATACTTACAAACTGCCTAAAAACAGAACAAATACCTCATGCATGGTTGTTTTATGGACCTAGAGGTACGGGAAAAACAACTACAGCAAGAATTTTTGCTGCTGCAATCAATTCCAAATCAAGAAAAAATGGCTTTGAGCCAAATCTAAAAGAAGAAATCGTAAAATCTATTTTCCAAGGATCATCACTCTGTTTATCTGAAATTGATGCTGCCAGCAATAGATCTGTAGGAGATGTTGAAAACCTACAAGAAGAAATGAGATTTTCATCACCAGATGGAAAAAAGAAAGTCTATGTGGTTGATGAGGTTCACATGCTTTCAAAAGCAGCTTTTAATGCATTGTTAAAAACCATGGAAGATCCACCAGGGCACGTAATGTTTATCCTGGCAACAACGAATCCAGAAAAAGTTCCTGAAACAATAAGAAGCAGATGCCAAAATCTAGCTTTTCATGCACATAGAGCTATCGATTTAAATGGACTGATACTAAAAATTTCAAAAAAAGAAAAAATAAAAATGGAAAAAGGGGTTGAACAATTGATGTCCTATATTTCAGAAGGAAGCGCCAGAGATGCACTTGGAAATTTAGAAAAACTATCTGCCTTCTCAGAAAAAAATATAAAACTTTCAGACGCTTTTAAGCTGTTTGGCCTGAGTGACATCATAGGGATAGAAACATTCATAGAATCTCTTCTAGAAAAAGATTCAACAAAATGCTTAACTCATGTAGAAAAACTTTTTAATACAGGTATATCAATATGGCCATTTCTGGATCAAACAATTGAATATTTTCACAACATACTTATATATAAAAAAATCAAAAACTATGAAGGCTACTATCGTTTGAAAAATGGTATTTCTGAAAAATGGAAAGATGACCAAATATTCATTGTTCAAAATGAAATCATAGAGCTTAAGAAAAGTCTAAAATGGGAAAGAGAAGGCTTAACCCTCTGGAGGATTGTAGCTTTTAACATACATCAAAAAATTAACAGGGCATCAAGTTTAACAAAGGATGAGATTTCAAAAAACAACAACACAATAAAAAAACCCTCAGCAAAAATTCAAGAGGAAAAGAGGGAATCTAAAGCAAGCATCCAGGAACCCAAAGATAAAAACAACAACACAATAAAAAAACCCTCAGCAAAAATTCAAGAGGAAAAGAGGGAATCTAAAGCAAGCATCCAGGAACCCAAAGATAAAGATTGGGAAACTTTTCTTAAAAACCTACAACAAGCAGATTTGCATTTGTGGATACTCCTCAACAAAAGAAAATTTATCAAATGGGAAGGCAATGCAGCTTTCATATCAGTAAATAACGATTCTGTTGCTTGGAAAAAATTAAATCAAGATGTTGCTAAAAAAGTTATAGAAACAGTATCTAATGCATGCTTGAAAAAGAAAATAGAATTAAAAATAATTATCGATAAAGAACCAGTTTTAACGAAAAAAAAACAAAAAAATAATTTAAATATAGAAAAAGAAATTGAAGACTTGGGGATAGAGGGAGAATGGGACAAATAAACAAAAAGGAGAAAAAAAATGAGTAGATATGAATTAAATATAGGTTTAGCAAGACAACTTTGTGGAGGCGTGATCATGGATGTTGTGAACTCAGATCAAGCAAAAATTGCTGAAAATTCTGGAGCATGTGCAGTCATGGCTTTAGAAAGAGTTCCTGCGGATATACGCTCTAATGGAGGAGTTGCAAGAATGTCTGACCCCAAACTTATTGAGGAGATCAGAGAATCAGTCACAATTCCTGTGATGGCTAAATGCAGAATTGGGCATATTGCAGAAGCAAGAATGCTGGAATCAATTGGTGTTGATTTCATAGATGAATCAGAGGTTCTAACGCCGGCAGATGAAGAATTCCATCTACCAAAACACAAAATTGAAGTCCCAACGGTATGCGGAGCAAGAAACCTAGGAGAAGCACTTAGAAGAATAGATGAAGGAGCCGCACTTTTAAGAACCAAAGGTGAAGCTGGAACAGGAAATGTTGTTGAAGCTGTAAGGCATATGAGGCTTATTAAATCAGAACTTAAAAACTTACTTAGTGAAAAAAACATCTCTTCAGCAGCAAAAGAGCATCGAGTTAGTGAAGATTTGATAAAAAGAATCATCAAAAACAATGGCCTTACTGTTCCTAACTTTGCAGCTGGCGGTATCGCAACACCTGCAGATGCATCACTAATGATGACCCTTGGAGCAGAAGCAGTGTTTGTAGGAAGCGGCATATTCAAAAGTGAAAACCCTCCATTGGTTGCTAAAGCCATAGTTGATTCAGTAAACCACTGGAATGACGCTGCAAAACTTGTTGATATATCAAGAGGCTTAGGTGAACCTATGAAAGGCTTGGACATACATCTCTTAAAACAAGAGGAAAGACTTCAGGAAAGAGGTGTCTAGAGTCATAGGGATCGCAGGACGGCAAGGCAATTGCCAAGAACATAAAAATATCCTAGACTCACTTGGCTTTAAAAATAAAATCGTCATTGATGGAAAGGATATAAAAGGACTAACGCATTTGATACTTCCTGGTGGAGAGTCAACCACACAAGAAATGCTTTGGCGAAAAACAGGACTCTGGCAAGAAATTAAGAAATTTGATAATCCCGTATTAGGAACATGTGCTGGCGCAATACATATTGCAAAAATAAAAAAAAACAGCATAACATGTACTAGAAATGCATTTGGAAACCAAAAAGAAAGCTTTTACAAAGAAATGAATTTCTTTTTTCAGGATGAAAAAAAAACACTTAAAGCAATGTTCATTAGAGCTCCAAAAATCAACATATCAAATATAGAAAAAGTTAAAATCCTGTCGTCTTTTACATTAAAAGGAAATGAAGAAGAGCATATAGCTGTTATGAAACTAGGAGAAAGACATTGGTTGTCATCATGTCATCCTGAAGCAGTTGGCGACGATACGCTTCATAAGGCATTTTTAAAATCATGAAAGCAAAAAAAGGAAGATTTATAACGATAGAAGGAGGAGAAGGAACTGGAAAAACAACACTAATTAAAAATTTAAAAGAAATAATCAATTCAAAAAATATTAAGTGTTGCATAACTAGAGAGCCTGGAGGCACAAGCATCGCAGAAGCCTTAAGGCTTGCCTTGGTTAATAATGATCTTGACCTAGATCAAGAAATTGACATAATTTCATTTGCAAGAAGCGAACATGTGACAAGGTTGATAAACAAAGAACTTAATAATGGTAATTGGGTTTTATCTGATAGGTTTTTTGATTCAACATTAGCTTATCAAGCTCTAATGGAGCCTAAAAGATTCAAAGAAATTGAACAATATTGCTTTCTTGCTGCTGGTTCATGTATTCCTGATTTAACAATTTGGCTTGACTTGGATCCCAAAATAGGCCTAAAAAGAGCTAAAGACAAGAATAAATTTGAAGAAAAAACTTTAGATTTTCATAAAAAACTAAGAGAAAATTTTTCAAAAATAAGTGACATTTATCCACAAAGAGTGATCAAGATCAATATTAAAAATCGAAACATAAATGAAGTTACAAACTTAGCACATTCAGTGATAAGAGGACGTTTTTCTGAATTCAAATGAATTCAACATTAAAAAAACCTAAGGGCTTCATTTTAATTAATGGTATATCCATTCAAGAAAACAAAAAATTATCAATATCTATTGCTAATCAGCTAATCACAAATGAAAACAGCAATCATGACTTGAAAATTGTAGATCTTTATACAGATGACAAAGATAAACAAAAATATCCCTGGATTAATAAAAAAAACTATCATCCAAGATTGTCAAGATTTTGGAATGAAGAACCAACAAACGCATTAAACTTCTTTAAAACGCTACCGAGATTCAATAAAGTTAAAGTGATGATTATCCATGGCTTTGACCTGCTTGCTAATGCAGATACGAGCAACACTATACAGAATAATCTACTGAAACCTTTAGAGGAGATAAAGGACACTCATGTAGTGATAGCAAATTGCATAAAAACAAATGTAATACTTCCCACAATAATCTCAAGAGCAACACTAATAAAAAACAACCATTTAATTGAATCGGAAACAAGAGAGGCTTATTCAATTTGTGAAAAAAATGGACTTGAGTTTGATGAAAAATTAAATGATAAATCACTTATGCTGATAGCTCAAGAATGGAGAAAGCTAACAAACGGAAATATGCAACAAAAAATACTTGCATCCAGTATCCTTTCTGGCAAAAACCTAATTGGAAAAGATGATGAATTCAAGCATAAATGGCTGGAGGAAATAGGAGTTGATCCAAAAGTTTTGAAATCATTAAATGAAAGAATCTTTTACGCCATTATTGAATTCCTAATTAAAACAAATGATAATTCAGATTTAATTTTAGAGCTTTCAAAATGGAAACAACTGAAATCTTCCTCAAACATTAACAGTTCATTAAACCTAATGGCGATCCTTACAGCTGAATTAAAAAATTAAAAACCTTGTTCAAGTTGACTTTGACCAGGAATAGTTGTAACCACAAAACCTTCATTTCCATGAGCCATACCAAGAGGCTGATCGCTGAAAGCTTTAATTCCCCATGTAAACATTAAAACATCATCAAACCTTCTCCATGACAGCTGCCAAAATGTACAACAATTTTCTTTTGTTACAAGAACCTCATCTAAAAGTGGCTCATTGCTATTGAACCTATGATTCATCGACAAACCAACTCTAAATCCAGTATTAAGCTTTGCTGTGACTTTTGACTGAAGGGTTTTTAACTTAAAGCCCCAATTCTGCATATCCCAAGCTGTATTCATTGACCATTCAAGCTTTCCTCGCTTAATTGTTTGTATCCTTAAAGACAGGTCTCTCGGCTGATCATTCACAAGAGACCATCCCCAATTTAAAGACAACCTGCTATGCTTAGACGGTGTAGAGGAGTAAGTCAAAGAGGGGTCGTAAATGCTATTTTTCATAAAATCAAAACCTGTAGTGAACCTAAAGTCCGTTCCCAAGCTTGATCTAAATCCAGTTTGCCAAGATAAATTATTTGTTTTTGAAGCTATGTTTGTTGTAATCGGGTTTGTTCCATGTATATCTCTGTATTGGTGACTAAAAGTTGTATTCCATTCAGAAGACAAGGGTAAACTTAAAGTAAAAGATGGCTGTATCGAATATTGAGCGTCACCTGTATCAAAAATACCTTGAACTAAAGAATTTCTAGCAGTCAGGGATGAATGCTTTCCAATCTGCAAAACTTGATTTTGAGAAAAAGTGATTTTGGCTTCACCTAATTCAGTTTTTGGATCTGGGTTTTGCGGTGTAGTTATTGCAGGTCCAAACTTTGTTTTTGAAGCCTCAAATCCAATCCTGTTGATAGCCAAAGCTCTTCCAATTGAATTATCCCAAAGAGAATTAGAAAGACCTAGTTTTAATGAAGGCAACTGGTCTCTAAAAGGTCTATTTTCATCATCCGTATAAGAATCTCCATCCGGATCTGATTTTTTAGAAAAATTTAAAGACCAATTTTTAATATACCCTGAAGCACTTCCAGAAATAGTACTGGTAACCTGAAGCTCCTCGTCAGCAGCAATCTGACTCAATGAGTTTCTAGAAGAGAAATTTCCTGAACTTCTCCACGATACAGAACCGATTTTCCTGCTATCCTTAAGCACCAAGGAATAATTTTTCTGATCTGAAAAAGAATTTTTATTCGTTCTCCAGCTACCATTAATGTCAGTTTTTGTTCCATTACCCTGATCCCATGCAAGATTAAAACTAGCATTTTCATCATTTCTCCTCTCTGAACCAGAAAAAGAATTTGGCAAATAAGTGTCATTCTTACTATATGACATATTCCCAATAAAATCACCAATTTTTATCTGCTGCTTAAAATTAGCTATCTGGTTTTTCTGATTAGTTCCAGGATCTTCTGAAGAGTTATACAAAAAAGAACCTAAGCCACCCAGTAAAGATGACCAATAGCTTGACGTTAGACCTTTCTTATCTCCCTTTTTTTCTGTCCAGTCATACATCAACCCTCCTACAAATTGAGGATTGACTGTGTAATACCAAGAACTCTTGACAAACTTACCTTCAGTATTATTCTTTCCAACTGTTATGTTTATAGCTCCATTTCTTGATTTCAAATCCAGATATATATATGGAAAATACATCACTGGCACTCCACCCATCCAAAATATAGCGCCCCAAGCCTCTATCTTTTCTTTTGGAACGACATAACTTTTACGACTTGTGAGCTCCCACTCCTTATTGCATGGAGGAAGACATGAAGTCATTCTTGAAGATTTCAATACAAATGCATTTGCTCGACCCTCATAACTTTGAGCCTCAAAATAAAAGGGGTATTCTTTTTCACCAGGGAAAAAACCCCTGGCATTATTGAATTTGAAATAATCTGCCTGCGTGTCATAATCCATAGATTCCGCATAAACCATATATTCAGGTTTTTCGATTAGAACATTCCCGTTAGCTATTATTTGTTTTTGAGTGTAGTCCAGAACTAATTCATCAGAACTTATCTCCCAGTCCTCCCAAGATAAAGAAACCCCTCCAATTCCAATCCATAAATTACCTTCATCTAAAATTTCCAATTTTTCAGCTTTGATTGGAATCTCCTCGCAGGAGATATTAAACAATGGCACAAAAAGCAACATAAAAATAAATATTTGCTTTTTCATCTTGGCATTCTTCTCAATAAAAAGAAGCCCAGGGTGAGGAATATCAAATTAGGCATCCATGCAGCTGCAACAGGATTTATAAGATCTTGATACCCTAAAGATTTAAAAATATTCAAAAAACCAAAAAACATGCCAAAAAGACCCAAACCCAAAAAAACATTCGAATAACCTCTAGATATTCCACCCCATAAAGATAGCGGAAAAACAACTAATGTTAAAAGTATAGCACTTAATGGTAAAGACATTTTCAAATGAAGATTCAATAACAAATGAGCTGTTTCTGAACGATTTTGGCCCCATTCTGAAGCTCTTTTGATATCTTGTTGCAAGTCTGGCGTATACCTTTCAAGAGCCTGTCCAGGAACCTTTAACGAGTTAATGAGATCCAAGCTTAACAAACCTTCCATAGATTCAAAAGGTTGTGAGGGTATTGAGTCATAATAATCACCAAGAACAGGGTACTCAATCCCACTTTGGAACGTTAAGCTATCCTCATCTATATATGCAGATCTAGCCAAAAGTAAACTCTCTTTACTTTCATCAACACTTGACAAAACCATAATGTTTTTAGCCAAATTTCTTGTTTTGTCATGCTTGCCTATAAAAACAATTGTTCCATCTGAGTGAGAATAAATTAAATTTTCCTTAATCTCTTTATCATCAATTTGCTCAGGTGCATATCTTGAAATTAATTCGTTATATTTGCTTAATGTTTTTGGAACTAACTTTTCCCCAAAATAATAATTCACTACACAAATGAATGAAGCAAGGACCATAAGAGGCATAAGCATTTTTTTTGGATCCATTCCAGATGTAATTAAAGCTCTGTATTCAAGATCTCTTTCAATGCGTCCTAAACCTGTCAAAAGACCTAAAACAAGCGCAATTGGTAATGTGTGAAATGTCCAATATGGTATTCTCAAATATAACATCTCAAGAACAACCTTAACAGGTATTTTTCTATCAACAATAATTCCTACTAATTGATAAAAATCAGTTCCTAAAAGCTCTAAGCCTAATATTGCTATAGTAAAAAGAAAAACAGGAGGAACCACCTCTCTTAAAGTGTAAAAATTTAACTTTTTAAACATTTTTCCTCTTTAAGAAAAGTAAAAATAAAATTCCAATGATCAAAAATATCGCATTAGGCAACCATCCTGCAAACAAGGGGGGAATCGACATGGTGTAACCTAAAGCCCTGCCAACACCAATCAACCCCCAATAGACAGTAAAAGACACAACAGCAACAAAAAAAGCTGAGGTTCTTCCAGATTGACCCATGGACAAAGCAAGCGGGAATGCAAAAATTACAAAAATTAAATTAGCAAAAGGCAGGCTATACCTATAATAAAGCTCAGTTTCCTCCCTGGCTAAAAGTCTTTTTGGGTAAAAAGATCTTGATTTGTGGTTTTCTACTTTCTCCTTCAGTGTGGAAGCATTGTCAACTAATGGACTGTCTATAACTGGAATTGAACCTGAGAACTCTCTGCTCAAATCAATTTCTGCTTTTTTAAAATTTTGAAGGATCTTTATCCTGCTTCCCTCATCAGAAAATTTAATTGATTGGCCTTCGTTTAATTGTAAAATTTGATTTTCAATATTGCCACTTTCAGCTCTGACCAGCTCTCTCGGAGAGTTCATTAAATTTAACTTAAGTATCCTTATATCACGTATTGTTCCTTCCTGTGATATGTCCCCAAAATAATAGTACATATTATTTGGACCGGAAACAAACTTTCCAGGCTCGACTCTTTTAATCAAATCACTTTGGCTAAATTTTGCTACTATTTCAAAATATTCAGTTAAAGAGTCCTTCATGTATTTCTCTTGTATAAAAAACGAAAATAAAGAAATCAAAACACCAACAAAAGCAAACCTATAGAAAATAGAAGATTTTGAACATCCAGAAGTTCGTACAGCTCTAAACTCGCCATCTTGAATCAATCTCGAAACAGAAAGAAAAATTGCAAAAAGAAGAGATACAGGAAGTGCAAAAACAATCCAAAAAGGCAATCTTAAAAACAACATGTGAAATATAACAAAAATTGGAACCTGTTTAGATGAAACTAAATCAATCATCTGATAAAGATCCATTGCCAAAATAGCAAACAGAAGAAAACCGAAAAGAACAGCAAAGAAGGGACCTAAGAATTCATTAAAAAGCCATTTATCTAATATGCGATTTCTTATAGAAAACACAGGCTATTGAACCTCAAGCCAGATCAAGAAAACAGCTCCTTTTCAAATAATTTCATCTTATGAATTACATCATTTTTGGAAGAGTTATAAAGAGCTCTTCCTATAACAAGCCAATTCGCACCATCGTCAATAGCATCCTTTGGGGTAGTAATTCTTTTTTGATCATCCGTTAAATCACCCTTGAATCGGACACCTGGAACCCAAATTTTGCAATTAGGAAAATTTGCTCTTATAACTTTGACCTCAGAGCCTGAACAAACAAAATTTTTCAAGCCAGCATCCCAGCTATAAGAAAGCATAAGGTTAAATGAATCACTAATTTTTTGTCCAGTAAAAGAATGCCAAGATCTTGAGGAAACGCTTGTGAGAACCCCTACTCCTATTGGACATAAAGAAGACCCTCCTCCTTCAACAGCTGCCGAAACCATATCCTTGCCTCCTGACATATGTATTGTCATGTAATCAACATTCTGCTTAGAAAGAGATTTTGTAGCCAAAAAAACAGTATTAGGAATGTCATGAAGTTTCAAGTCAAGGAAAACAATTTTATTTTTGTTTTTAATATAATCAATCACCCCAGGCCATTCATGAAATAGAACAGGTCCAACTTTAAAAGAACCCACCCATTCAGAAAAAAAATCAATCCACTTGACCGCCTCTGATTGAGAACCAGTGTCAAGAGCTAATGAGATAGGAAAATTTTTACCAGACATTTTTAAATAACAAAATTTTATTACCTTTTTACAATTAAACTCTTTACTTTCCGCGGATTGAAACACACAGAACCTAATGAAATATGGTTTGATCCTGCAGACATGTAAAGAGACACATCTTTAAAATTTTGAACACCTCCACCAGCAATTATTTCCAAATCATCCCCCCATCTACTACGTACAGTCTCTATTAAACCTAAAGCATAGGGTTTCAGGGATGGTCCAGAAAGCCCCCCACGGCCATCAACAGGAAGAGTATTACATAAATGTATTTGTTTAAACCCAACTTCATCAATCAAAAAACTAAGATCTTTCTCTTCTATGAGCGGACTGACTTTTGCTATACACCATTTTCTTTTTTTGGAACCCAGAAATAAAGGTAAATCATCCCAATTAACATCGTCATCAGAAACATTAGGGCAACTTAAATTAAACTCCAATGAAACACAATCATCAATCATTCGTGCCATCTTTTTCCAATCATCCTTTTTTATCGCAGCAATAGACAAAACCTCATTTGCTTGAAGTCTATTCAAGCCAACTACCAAACCCTCATTTGGCAAACCCAGACGATTAGTCCAGCCTTTTAGTTCAGAGCTATAGCGAAGAGTTTTTGCAATTCTCCACAATCTTGTAAGCCAACCTCCTCTGTAATCAAGAGTCCAAGTTCCAGTTACTGACACACAAGGATGAAAGACATCCTTATTTGAATACTTGAGATAATTGCCAAAAGGAGCTGCAATAAAATAATGCATCACAAACTAACCAAACCTACAGAAGATACTTCTTGAACAGAATCAAAAATACAAAACAAACTAAAGTTGAAAGAATAAGAAAAGGCTAAACTAAACAATTTCGTGCACCACGCTATTGTATTTTATTTTTTTGTTCTATAATTGTTTGGTTATCTCATAAGAGATAAAAAGGATAAAACTATGATAAAAAAACTTATTTTCATTTCTTTAATAATTTCTCTATCTGTTTCTGCATGTAGTTCTGGAGGTTCAACCCCAGACAACAATGATGCAATCAATTCTAGTGACGGTAGTCAGGTCATTATGTCTTTTGATCAAAATGCACAGAATGTGCAAGGCACTTTGTCGGTAACAGTTGAATATGATTCTTCGGTAATCATTCCTAATGGAACAACTCCAGTTCTCAAGGTTGATCAGCTTCCTTGGACAAATCTAGAAAATTGTTCCTCGAATACAAATATATGGTGCACTCCAAATAACGAACTAAACACAAACAATTTACCGAATGGTGAACATGAGATAGCTGTTGTTTTAACCTTTGATGATAGCTCATCCATAATTGATCTTGAAGATATAACCGTAAACAATTTAACTCCAACTGCAGACCTGCAAATAACATCACCAACAACAAACGAAGTTATAAGGGGAAATGTTTCTATTCAGATTTCTTATCCTCAAGAACTTGGAAATGCAAATTCAATAACCTACCAAGTTGACAACACGCTTCTACAAAGCTGCAATGCAAGTGCAGATGTTTTTTGCATATGGGATTCAACTGGCTCTGAACCAGGCATACACATAATTAAAGTACAAGCGGTTTTCTCTAATCACACAGTCTTATCGAGTGTTCCAGTTGTAATTGAATCGTCATCAAATTCGGATGACCTTATCCCTCCAACAATAAACTGGATAAACCCCTCTTCTTCAAATGCACAAGTTTCTGGAATAATATCTTTACAGGTTGAAGCTACTGATAATGTAGGTGTTAATTCAGTTACTTTCATGTCTCGAATACCAGGTGAAAACCCTGTCTCTTTAGGTGAAGGCATAAAGGAATTTGGTGACATCTGGACAATACAGGTAGACACTACACAGACACCCGATAATGTTTATGAAATGATTGCAATAGCAACTGATTTATCAAATAATCCTAGAATGGAGCCTTTAAATGTTGTTGTTTCAAACTCAACTGGATCAGGAACTCCAAATATAGATCCGCCTTGCGTAAGAATAATTAATCCAGTTCTTCAAGAGTTTACCTGGGGTGCAAACACTTTTTACACAGTGCCTGATGTGTCAAACACAGTTTCTGTTCTTACAAAATCTCCTGTTCCCTCAGTGCCTGACACGCTTTATTCAGATTGTGGTGAAAATGTAGAGATTGACAAAATTGAATATTACCTTGATGGCGTTCTTCTTGGCCAAAGTTCTGCTGGAGCGGAAAGTTCTTGGGTTTTTTACTGGCCAACTACATTGCTGAACAATGGTTTGTATAACTTAACAGCGATAGCTTACGACACTGAAGGCAACCCTTCTTCTAGTCCAATTTGTGGTGGTACATTTATAAGCGCCGGTGAGCCTGAAGATTATTTTGCATGTGTCAAAGTAAGAGTTGACAACGGTACAGGTGATTTCATTCCTCCTGACGTAACGATACTTGGTAAACTCTCAGATGATGGTACAACTATCGAGCCTTTACAAGGGGCCCAAATCGCAGGAAACCCAACACTTGTTGCCCAAGCAACAGACAATATTGGAATACAAAAAGTTGAGTTTATTGCAAATGGAGTTGTGATAGATGGATGTACAGATACAAACTTAAGCGATGGTCCAGACTTAGATGGAGATGGGTCTCCAGATCCTGGACTAGCAACCTGCCTATGGGATACAAGTTTTGAAAATGAAGGGGCAAAAGATTTAATTGCAAAAGCAACCGACACAAGCGGAAATACAGATTTCTCAGATGTTATTTCTGTAATACTGGTTGACGCAGTTCCTCCAACCTTAACAATGCGAGAATGTGTTCCTGCTGATGGAACAATAACCTGTTATGCAGGAGAGTATCAATTCTTGAATCCGACATCTTTCTCCATAGGTTACCAAGCTGATGGATTTGACAACAATGCACCTCCACAACTAACAACATGGCAATGGTTAATGGGAGATGAGGCAAATCCTGCAGACGGACCAACAAACCAAACAGGAACTCATACTTACACGACACTAGATCCAGCAGCACCGAACTTCTTAGTGGAAGTTGCAATCGTTAACGAATCAGGTTTGCAAGACAATGAACTTGATGATGGAAGCAAATCGTTCTTTGTTGTTTATGCACCTAGAGAAATTTGGCCTTTGTCTGTCCCGCAAGATAGCCTGGACTGTAAATTAGATTGGCCTTCAGTATCTGATGATGCAACACCTGATTGCCCTGTTGGAAATGCTCTTTTTGCAACTGCTGGTGCACCAGTCGTAATAAGAAACATACACACAGCACTGCAAAGAACTGTACCTGACGACAAATTCAGAGGACAGGTTATAGTCATGCAATTCTTTACCAAGGATGAAACAACTGCTGTAAATGACATGAACAATCACTTCTTGCCTTATTTTGAATCATCAGGATTCCCTGCTTCAAGTGTTGAATTAATATCAATTGGCTTGAATAAAGATCCTGTATCAGAAAACGATTCCTTCATAGGTGTTGATGACCTTGGTTCATGGCATACCGCAAATGGCTATAACTGGACATTTGTATGGGATGAAGACAATCTTCTTTTGGAACAATATAACGGCTTCTTTGAAGGTGGTGAAGGATGGGCTGGAGGTATTGAGCCTAGATATCTGATAATGGATAGAAACCATTTTGTAAGACTTGTTGATCAAGGTTCATTGGACGGAATCACTGGAGCTGGCGGATCTTTGGATGAGCTGCTTGAAACGTTGTGGCCATGTTTTGGAAATCCCAATTGTGTTACTAGGTTAGATTAAATGTATATATGGATTGCCTATAGCAGGCAATCCATATTAATCCTTGTTGATAAAATCACTAATCAAACAATGGAAATGATGTACACCCTTTTCCATCTTTGGAGAAAATCTTCCATGTTCATAAAACCTTGAAAGAACACCTTTTTGAACACTTTCAACAATCTCTTCATCTTCAAGTTCAACTTTCTCCAAACTTGCACCAGCCCCCAAGTCCAATTTTTCTTCTTTCCAAACATATGATTTAAATTCAACTTTTGTCTTATTGACAGAGATAGGCTTAACAATATTGATAGATAATCCCCAAGGGTAAAAATTCAACATGGTATTTGGGAACAACCAAAAATAATAAGCTGCTATATTTTTTCCATAATCAATAGAATCTTTCGGAAGATCAAAACAATCACTCTCATCTTTACCGACTCCAACCTGAAGGCTTGAATACGGAAATAACTCAATATGATAATCCTGATGTTTCAAAACTGCAGAAAGTCCCTTATGGACAAAAGGACAATGGAAACATTCAAGATAATTATCACAATACAAAGCCCAATTTGCATCCACTGTGTATTCTTTAGATAAATCTTCCCTATAAGAAAAATCCTCTATTGGCATCCACCCCACTCTTGCTTCAATATCATTCACCAAACGATCAAAAGAAAAAGAAGGCTCTAAAGAGGCAAAAATAAACTGTTTCCATTTTTTTGTAGAAACTTTTGAAAGATTATCTCTCTCTGAAGGAAAATCCTGCATGTCTTTCGTTTCAGGCATAGACAAAAACTTGCCGCATGAATCAAATCTCCTCCCATGGTATTTGCAAAATATGGATTTACCAATATTGCAAGGCTCTTCTAAAAGTAAATTTCCACGATGTGTACAGACATTTGAAAAACAATCTATATCCTTATTTTTTACAAGGAAAAGAGGCTCTTTTATAAAATCATCTAAAAATCTAAAAGGAAAAACATCTTTTTCCGATTTGATGTTTGATTCATGGGTAACCAATTGCCAACTTTTCTCAAAAATATCTTTTTTTACTTTGAAAAAAAAATCTTCAGAGGAGTAGAAAGAACCTGGCAAGGTAAAAGCTTTTGTTATATCTTTATCAATCCTTTTCATAAAGGCGAAGACTGGTGGAGACTGCGGGATTCGAACCCGCCACCTCCTGCTTGCAAAGCAGGCGCTCTACCGAATGAGCTAAGTCCCCGTTTGTTGACCGATTACGGATTCTAACCAAGTTTTGAACCATAGTCTCCCCATTCCAGCATCTGTCCTTTCTGGATGCCACTGAACAGCATTCCATAATCCGCTTTCACTAAGAAATGCTTCAATAAGGCCATCATCTGAATAAGCTGTGGCAAAAAGGCTTTCACCAAGAGTCCTTAAGCCTTGATGATGATGGCTTTTAACATAAAAATTACCATTTTCAGACTTAATCAAATGAATAGTATCAGTTGATTTTTCTACAGAATCATCTCTATGTATCTTCAAATCAAAATCCCCATCTTTTATATCTGCCCACAACTTACCACCACGAAAAACATTCATAACCTGAAAACCCCTACACACACCAAGTATTGGCTTGTTTTGTGAAAGAGCCTTATCGATAATGTCAAATTCAAGATCATCTCTGTCCTTTTTGACTCCATCAATCTTCTTTTCGGGATTTTTACACATGTATGCTCCCATCTCTACTGCCACATCTCCGCCGCCGCTTAAAACTATTAAAGGGTATTTTGAAACATCATTTGCATCCGTTATCCTCA
Source organism: bacterium (assembly GCA_002716355.1). Lineage (GTDB taxonomy): Bacteria > UBP7 > UBA6624 > UBA6624 > UBA6624 > UBA6624. The sequence continues at coordinate 22,677 of PBAU01000008.1, forward strand.
CAGCTCTCAAACCAAACTCCTCAAGCCATAAGGCATATTTGTCAAGATACTTATCGTCAGATAACGTTATTGCAACTTCAATCATTTTTTCTTTGAATCTTTAGAAGGTATTTTTTTGTCTGGTTTTTTAGCGGGAGAGTTTTTTACTGAGGAACTGGAGCTCCTATTATCACTCACATAAAAACCACTACCCTTAAAGACAACTCCCATTCTTTTCGTGAACTGCTTTTCCCAATCTGGCTTATCGCATTTGGGACATCCTGCCTCAAGCTTTTGATTTGGGGAAACCAGGAATTCTTGAATATGTCCACAAGTGTTGCATTTGAAGTTAAAAAGAGGCATGTTTGTTTTAAAAATTTCTTATCATTTAAATTAGATCCTTGTCTTCATCAAGAAGATCGAAACCATAGTCCATATATTTTACAATGGCACCCTTTTTGCCCTTTTCGTGCTTTTCCTTGTTGACGAGCTCTTTCATTATTGAAACGAACTTCTTCATTTCCCTTCTCAACTTCTTTTCCCTTCTTCTCATTTTCAAGACAATTTCAACACCAGCAAGATTGACTCCCATATCCCTAGTGAGAGTCATGATAGCCTTGATATCATCAACATCAGCATCAGTATACATCCTCGCTCTGCCTTTTCGTTTTGGAACTATTAAACCCTTAACTTCATAGTTTCTCAATGTTTGGGGATGAATGTTAAGCAATTCAGCAACAACACTTATTGGATAAAAGAGATCACTCATCTTGGCCTCCTAAACCTGTCTTTTACTTTTGGCAATAAGGAATTTAATTTTTCAACAATTGTTTTGATGTTCTTGTTGATCCTGCCTACAGGATGTGCCCTGAGTCTTAAATTTAAATCACCCCTTCCATTTCCTCTTAACCTGGGAAAACCCTGCCCTTTAACCCTGATGATATCACCATCTCTTGAGCCACCAGGAATCTTAACGTTGACCTTTCTTTCACCAGGAAGAACAATATCAAGACCTACACCTAAGAATAATTCAGGCATAGTCAAGATTGCATCAACAATAAGATCATCTTCTTCTCTCAAAAAAAGCCTATCATTGTTTTCATTGACCACAACATAAAGATCTCCATTTGGACCACCTTTGATACCGCTGTGACCTTTTTTAGTGTATCTAATCTTGCTACCACTTCTTATACCTGCAGGAATCTTTATTGAAATTTTTTCATTCCTGGCAACTCTTCCTTGGCCTCTGCAAGAAAAACAAGGATCATGTATCCTTCCCAAGCCTTGACATTTGCCACAAGTACTCTGCACTCTCATGAAACCCATGCTCCTAGTTATGTTTCCAGTTCCTTTGCACGTGTTGCATGTTTTCGGTGTTGTGTTTGGCTTTGTCCCAGAGCCTGAACATTCACCACATGTTGTGTATCTTTTAATCGTTATATCCTCTTCAACACCTGACTCAATCTCTTCAAAAGATAAATTTTTGCTGAAGACCAAATCCTCTCCCCTCCTAGAAGCACTCCTTCTTCTTGATTGAGATCTTCCAGAAAATCCACCACCAAAAAAAGTATCAAATATATCATCAATTCCTAAGTTTGAAAACATCTCTCCAAAATCTTCCATGTTGACTCCAGCTTGTGAGGCTGGACCACCAGGCTGGAAAGCAGCCATGCCATATTTATCATAAAGATCTTTTTTCTTTGAATCGGAAAGTATCTGATAAGCTTGTGATATTTTTTTAAATCTATCCTCAGCTTCAGGATCACCAGGGTTTACATCAGGATGATGTTTTCTTGCAAGTTTCCTGTAAGCTTTCTTGAGCTCTTTTTCAGTTGCATTTTGAGAAACACCTAATCTCTCATATAAATTATCGCTATTTATATTTGTCAAATCTTTCTTCCTTCTGAAATTTCAACCATCGCTGGCTTCAAAAGATTGCCGTCCAAAAGGTATCCCTTTCTTAAAATCTTAGAAACGTATTTCCCTTTCCCTTTTACAGCCTGGTGGAAAGAAGGATTAAACTCATCTGACTCAACCTCTTCAACCCCTAAGCCTTTTAATCTATTTAACAACTCATCTCGTATCATCTCAAGCCCTTCACTGTCTTTTGAAAATTCTAGAGCACGTTCTAAAGATTCAATTGAATCAATTAGAGCAAGGGCTCCATCAGTCTTACCTTTTCTAAAACTTTCCTTAATTTGGATGTCTTTTCTCCTAACAGCATTTGCCTCTTCAGATTTAACTGCAATGTATTTCTTTTGTGCATCCTTGGCTAAACCGAGAGCCCAAGCAAGGGCTTCATCGGTTTTAGCCTTATTCATCCACTGCTTAATTAAAACCTGAGGCTTTCTGAGGTTATTCTTCACCTTCTATAACTTCCTCGTTTTCTTGGTCTGAAACTGGTTCACCACTAACATCTTCATTCTCACCTGATTCAGGCTGAATAGTTTGAGCAAAAGCCATTGCAGCTTTCTGAAGATCCTCTATTGCTGTTTTTTTTGTGTCAATATCCTCTAAACCTAATGCTGATTTTGCACTTTCTATAGCTTTTTCAAGCTCTTGAACCACATCTTCAGTGGCTTTTTCTTTGTTCTCCTCAAGCATTGATTCTGTTTGCCAAATCACTGAATCCAAATTATTATGAATTTCAACAGATTCTTTTTTTGCCTTATCTTCCTCAGCATACTTTTCAGCATCTTCAATCTTTTGTTGGACATCATCTTCAGTCAATGATGTTGATCCTGTAATTTGAATCTTCTGAGATTTTCCAGTTTTTTTATCTGTAGCCTCTACGTTTAAAAGACCGTTGGCATCAATCTTGAACGCAACTTCAATCTGAGGAATTCCTCTTTTAGCTGGAAGTATACCGACTAATTTAAATCTGCCAAGAGTTACATTATCATTTGCCATTTTCCTTTCACCTTGAAGAACATGGATTTCAACCTCTGGTTGATTGTCAGCAGCTGTAGAAAATATTTCTTTATGCTCTGTAGGCACGGGAGAATTTCTTTTTATCATCGGTGTCATAACCCCACCTAATGTTTCTATTCCCAAACTTAAAGGTGTCACATCAATCAAAAGAATATTTTTCTCGTCGGTAGAATCTGGATCCAAAACATTACCTTGAATTGCTGCACCAGAGGCAACAACTTCATCAGGGTTAACACTTCTTTCTGGAGATTTCCCAAAGATTTTCTTACATAAATCCTGTACTTTTGGTATTCGTGTTGAACCTCCAACCAAAATTACCTTATCTATATCAGAAGAAGAAACGCCTGCATCTTTCATTGCATTTTCGCAAGGTTTAACTAGTCTTTTCATAACAACATCTGAAATTTTCTCAAATTCAGACCTTGTTAAAGTTGCCTTAAGGTGAAGCCCTTCATGCAAATAAGGCAAATTAATCTGGCTTGATGGGACTGAACTTAAGTCTTTTTTAGACTTTTCAGCAGCCTCAAGAACCCTTGCCCAAGCTGTCTTGTCCTTTCTTAAATCGATCTTATGCTCGGCATAAAATTTATCCGCTATCCAATCCGCAACTAAATCATCTATATCAGCTCCACCCAGTTTGGTGTGACCATTAGTTGCCTTTACCTCAAAAACACCATCACTTATCTCAAGCACAGTTACATCAAAAGTACCTCCTCCAAAGTCAAAAACAGCAATCGTTTCATCAATATCTTCTTTATCAAGACCATAAGCTAACGCTGCTGCGGTTGGTTCATTAATAATTCTTTCCACCTCTAATCCAGCTATTTCAGCAGCTTGCTTTGTTGCCTTTCTTTGGCTATCATTGAAATAAGCAGGAACAGTAACGACTGCCTTCTTCACCTCACCACCCAAGTACGTAGAAGCATCTGCTTTGAGCTTCATTAACACTTTTGCTGAAATTTCTTGTGGCGTTAAATCTTTGCCATCAATAGAAAACTTCTTTGAAGTCCCCATATGTCTTTTTGCATTTGCTATTGTTCTTTCTGCGGCTATCGTCATTGCTGCAACTGCCTGATCTCCAACTAAAATTTCTCCATCTTCTTGAAAAGAAACAACGGAAGGAGTCACCCTTCCACCCTCTGCATTTGGAATGATCTCCGATCTTCCATTTAAAAATACGGACATGCAAGAATTTGTTGTCCCTAGGTCAATTCCTATAATTTTTGTCATAATTTTTTCCTCCAAAATATTTAAATGTTAATTAAAACAAAGCACATTATACATGAATTAGTGTTAATTTGTAAATTTAATTTAGTCCCTTCTTATAAATTTAATTTAGTCTCTTCTTATAAATTAAAAAAACAAGTTTAACTCTTCAGAAAAGATTAAAATTAAAACAATGCGAAAAATAATTGTTTACATTGTTATGATTTTGCTGATTTATCTCTCTTATCTATCTGATTTAAAAGATTCAAATATCAAATACGTAAAATATGACCAAAAAAACATTTACACAGATCCCTTTAGCGTTAAAGTTGAAGTCAGCAATTCATCAGACTTGCAAATCATAAAAGATCGTCAAAAATTATTTGATGGAATGATTCAAAATCAGAAAACAATCGAAATGAAAGTCAAGGAATCAATAACAATAAGAACAAATGATTTTGAAAACATATCTATATATTGGCTTGATGAGGATAGCGAATGGGTTGACGTTGAAGAAATAGAACATCCTTTTAGCCTGACTCTTACCCGTAGTGGAGGTAAAATTCTTCTGTTTATAGACCAAGGAGAAACAAAATGAAAAAAACATTTTTACTTTTATTACTATTGCTAGGCGTCCAATCACTAAAAGCAGTAGATGTTATTGAGGTCAATTTTCCAGATTCAAAAAATCTTGAAACAGACTGGCTTGAAAATATATTTGGAATAAATCCAGGAGATACATTTTCAACCGTTTCAATAGAGCAAGGTTTAGAAAGGCTGTACTCATCAGGATTTTTTGTTGAAAAACCAACATCAGAAACATCGATAACTGATGGGAATGTAATAATAAATGTGAAATTTAGAGAATTTCCCATAATCGAATCAATAGTTTTAGAAGGTATAGAGTGGATTGATCCATTGACAGTCCTAAATTCCATCACAGTAAAAGAAGGATTCATGCTTAACACCAATGAACTAATGGAAAGCTACAGGATAATCAAAGCAAAATATGCAGAAAATGGATACCCTTGGATATTCAATGAGTCAGAAAGCTTAAATTGGGAAAGTAAAACTTTAACAATCAAATTTATTGAACCTTTATTTGGTGATGTGATTTTTGAAGGCTTAATGAATACAAACCCCAATGCCTTAAAAAGATTTCTCTGGATGGAAAAAGGCGACCCTATAACCTATTCAGCCATTCAGCTTGAGCTAAAAGACCTTTATGCAACAAAACTTTTTTCATCTGTTCCAGAGGTAAGGATACAACTTCCAGAAAAAAATGAAAATTTACCCTATTTTGATATTGTTTACTCTTTAACAGAGGCAGAAAAAACAGCAAACCTTTTGTTTGGTGCTTTTTATGGAGATACATCAGGATTAGGTGGATACATCAGCTACAGAGAAGATAATTTTAGAGGTAATGCTGTAAGCCTTGGGACAACATTATCTTATGGTGACAGGGGAAGCTCTTATGACATATCTTACAAAGATGATAGTTACAAAGACACAAGACTATCATTAAGCTCAAGAATTTTTGACACTGATAGAAACATAATTTTTTACGAAGAGGCAAATGATCCAAACTACAACTTTGCAAGCAAAGGTGGAGAAATTTCATTAGGCAAAAGAGTTGACAGGATGACAAGGTTGGACTTTACGCTTCACTCAAGCGAAAATAGCTATGATCCGGAAGACCCTAATAATCTTGTTTGTGACCCAGCAATTGACCCTGGCTGTGATGACATTCTTGCTGAAAAAGGAATTCTTGAAGGAGATCTGAACAGCATAAGCCTTGGCTACACCAAAGATACAAGATTTAACCCTTTTGACCCAACAGATGATGCCACCTATTACAAATTCTCTATCGAGCATGGCTTTGACTCTTCAGAAGAAAGTTTTGGATTTACCAAATACTCATATGATTTAAGGAAATACAAACAGCTAAGCAATCCTGAATTCCTTTTAGCTGGAAGGTACAAGGTTGGAAAGATTGATGGTGATGCACCCTCTACAAGACGATTCTGGACAGGTGGATCCTCTTCTTTGAGAGGTTATGACCTAGGTGAACAAAAAGGCAATTATCAATCCTTGTTAAATCTTGAATTGAGATGGCATAAAGAAGATACTCCTTGGTCAGCTGCTTTGTTTGCTGATTATGGATCATCCTCAAATGAGTCTAGTGCACTTTCTTTTGAAAACGCAATGATGAGTTATGGGATTGGCGTCAGGTTCAGCATCGGCTTCTTTGGTATTGCTCCAGTGAGATTTGACCTAGCCTTTTCGCCTGACCTGGATGATACAAAATTTCACTTTTCTGTAGGACATATGTTTTAATGGCTTGGAGCTTAGATCAATTATCCAGAATTTCCGGAGGGGAAACATGTGGAGACAAGGAGTCTCTGATCATCGGATTATGCTCTTCAGAAAAACCAATAAAAAACTGTTTGGCATTTTCGCTTAATGAAAAAATATCCAGAAATTTAGATCAAGCTGGTTGTTTCGTAATATCCAAAGAAAAACCTTTAAAAGGAATCTGTCATCCAGATCCCAAATTAGCATTTTCATCAATAGTAAATGAAATAAAACCAAATTATGAAAAACCAAAAAAACTAATAAGTGAAAAAGCTCACATAAGCAAATCTGCAAAAATAGATCAAGACGTTGAAATTGGGCCTTTTGTATTTATTGGCGAGGATGTAAAGATTAGCAAAGGAACCGAAATTCATGCTTTTTCATTTATTGGCAACAAATGCAAAATTGGATCTTTCTGTAAAATCATGCCACACGCAGTAATTATGGATAATTGCAACCTTGGCGACAAGTGTTTAATAGGCCCAAGTTCAGTTGTGGGAAATTCTGGATTCAACATACACAAAACTGATAAAGAAATATTCAGAATGCCTCATATCGGTGGTGTTCAAATTCAAAAAAATGCCACCATAGGTGCCTTAAACACAATTGATGGAGGATTGATTGATCCAACAGATATTGGAAAAAATGTAAAAACTGATTCACAGGTACACATAGCTCATAATGTTAATTTAGGAGACAATGCATTAATAGCTGCAAAAAGTGGTATAGCAGGCAGCTCTAAAATAAAAGAAAATTTCATAGCTGGAGGACGTGTTGGAGTTTCTGATCATACAAAAATAGGAAAAAATGTAACAGCTGGCGTAGGAAGCATGATAATCTCAGATATAGAGGATGATTCGACAGTGCTTGGCTATCCAGCACGTGCAAAAAAAATTACACTTTCAATATGGGCTAGCCTTAAGAAATTACCTGTATGGATAAAAAAGAAAAAATGATTCATCCTTCAGCCAAAATACACAAAAAGTCAATTGTGGGTAACAATGTTTCAATAGGGCCTAATTCAATTGTGGGCAAGGATGTACAAATTGGGCAAAATACAATCATTGAAGACAACGTCCGACTAGATGGCAACGTCAATATAGGTCAAAATGTGTACATTCACAGAGGTGTAACAATTGGTCCACCTCAGCATTTAGCCTTTAAAGACTACAATCATTCAACAGAGATACAGGACAGAACCATAATTAGAGAATTTGTAACAATACATGGTTCAACAAGCGAAAAACCAACAAAAATAGGTGAAGATTGTTACCTGATGGCTTTTTCGCACGTTGGACATGATTGCAAGCTTGAAAACAATGTAATATTGACAAATTTTGTTCAATTAGGTGGACATGTAACCATAGGCAAAAAAGCAGTGGTCGGAGGAGGGACAATGATCCATCAAAGAACTGAGCTAGGCGAAAGGGCAATGGTTGCAGCGATGATAGCAGTTCGCTTGTCTGTACCTCCCTACTCCATGGTTGCAGAAACAGGAAAAGGGATAAAAATTGTTAGCATTAATAGAAGGGGAATGTCAGACAATTTAAATTTAAGAAAAAATGCTGTACAGGCAATGAAATTACTAAAAACAAAAAACAATAAAAAAGAATTAACGGAAGAGCTTTCAGAACTAGACACCAACGAATCATTAATTTTGAAAAAATTTATTAACTCTAATACAAAATACTACAAGTGGGATTAATGAAATTTGCACTTGCTGGAAATGGCAAAATGGGCAAGCTCCACTACAGCCATCTAATAGAAAGAAAAGATCTTGAACTTGTTGCGGTTATAGACCCAAACGAAAAAGCACTTTTATCCTTGGATGAAAAAATAAAAAAATACACTGATTTTAAAAATTTTGATGAAAAAATAGATGCCTTGATTGTTGCAACACCAACAAAATATCACGAAAAAATAACAAATCATTTCTTGAAGAAGAATGTTCATATTTTGGTTGAAAAACCAATAGCAAAAAATATGAAAGAAGCTAAAAGCATGGTTAAAAATGCAAAACAAATGAACAGGGTATTGATGATTGGATACATAGAAAGGCACAACCCAATGATAAAAGCTTTATCAAAGTTGATTAAGTCAGAAGAAATTGAATCAATTTATGCTTCCAGATGGGCTCCAAGGCCAGCAAGAATCACGTCTGAAGGCGTAGTTCTTGATTCAATGATCCATGATATAGATATAGTTTTGCAATTATTAAACAAAAAAGTCAAGATGAAAGATGCTTTTGGCAACCTGGGAGCTGATGGATATCCAGATAATGCAAAAATAACTCTAGAAACCAAAGACAACCAACTTGCTCATCTTTTTTCTGGCTGGGAAACAACATTAAGACATAGAACAATCTGTGTTACAACTCAAAAAAATATATACCTGGGTGACTATATAAAAAAAACTTTAACAAAGATCGACAAACAACACAATAAAAAAGAAAAAATACCGGTTCATTTAGGTGAAATGGATGCAATAAACTATCAAATAACAAAATTTAAAAATAATGTAAATCAGAAAAAATATTATCAAGAAAGCTTAGATCCTTTGGAGATTGTGCTAAAAGCGACTAAGAAAATAATCTCAGACAATAAGAATGACTAAAACAGCAGCCCTTATAGTCACCTACAACGCTCCAGAAAAAATATTAAAAAAATTAATTAAAAGCATAGAGGTTCAAGAAGAAATAAACAAAATACTAGTAGTAGATAACAATAGTAAAAATAATGAAGGGATTAAATACCTGAAAAAAAAGAATATAGAAATCATCGAAATGAAAAAAAACAAAGGATTCTCAACAGCTGTCAACAAAGGAGTAAAAGCTCTTTCAAAAATGGATTACATTTTACTTTTAAATTTTGACATAATTTTAAAAAAGCATGCTGTCAAAGAGATGTTGAAAGTTTTTGACAAAAAATCTAAAATTGCTGGAATTGCTCCAAAGATATATCTATATGATTATCCAGAAAATTTTGATTCTGTCGGAACATTGATTCATCCTGGATTGATAGCCGCTAATAGAGGTATTGGTCAACCCGACATAGGTCAATTCGACAACTCTGAGCCAGTTTTCGGATCATGCTTTGGATGCACTCTGCTTTCAGTAAAAGCATTAAAAGAAATAGGTGAATTATGGGAAAATTTTTTTCTATATTATGAAGATGTGGATTGGTGCTGGAGAGCAAGGATGGAAGGCTGGATGTTTATGACTGCCCCAAAAGCAGAAGTAATACATCACCATTCATTTCTTCTAAAAAACAAGCCTTCAACATTCAAATACCATTACATCCAAAGCAATCTCTTGCTGTCGATTGTGAGATTGTTGGAACCACAAAAAGCATTTATCGAAATAGCAAGAAGGAGCAAGGCGCTTTTCAATAGAGCGAAAGTTGAAAAAGAAATGAGAAAAGCTACTTTAAGCCTCTTCTTTCGCTTTTTCAAAATGCTGATTCCGGCAATTTTGTCAAGAATTAAAATACAAAAAAGAAGAACAGTGAAAGATTCTTTACTTTTTGGCTTCTCTGATGGCCATGAAGGCTGTTTTTCTGATACAGAGTACAAACCCATTGAAAACAATCTACCGCAAACACTTGCACTTTACCAAAAATGGACATTAACATTTTCAAGCAAATACAAAAAGGAGGCTGAAAATGCATCAAGAAGAATTTAAAAAACTATTAGAGAAAGAGGCTAAATTTTGGGCTCACTTCAATGAAGATGCATTAAAAAAAGGCATTCCTCACTGGCTTGATCTTCAAAATGCGAAACCCATAAAAAGAAGGCCTTATAACCCTTTTAACGATTCCAGAATTGAACAAATCATAAGAGGTGATATAAAAGAAGATTTTTTACAATCCGCAAAAAACATTGTAGGTAAAAATAAAAGGGCTCTAGATTTTGGATGTGGAATGGGTTGGCTCTCTTTAGAGCTGTCAAGGCAGGGTTTTAATGTGGATGGATTTGACCTAGCGGAAAGAAGCATCGAGATAGCAAAAAATTATTCAAAAAAAATGAAACAAAAAATAAATTACAAAGTTGCTGATCTAAACAACCAAAAATTTAAAGAAAATTTTTATGATGTTATTGCCATATGGGACGTTCTTCATCACTTGCTTGACCCGGAAATAGTATTAAAAAGATTAAAAAAATCACTTAAGCCAAATGGAAAAATTCTAATCCTCGATCATTTAGGTTTTAATCAAGAAAATGAAAAAATTGTAAAAATGTTAATAAATACTTTACCGGCTAAATTCTCCCATATAGTATACAGAATAAAAAGAAAACTTAAACTAGAAAAAAACAAAAAAGAAGATCAGGTTATCGAAGATGCTCCTTTTGAACATTGTTCTGAAAGCAAAATACTTCCTGCAATTAAGAAAATACTACCGAACGCAGATATTAAAGAAAGACTACCGATAGCAATTCACTTAGCCCATCATCACGAAACACCTGATTTTTTGACAGAACCTATATGGAATTTTGTTAAACATATTGACAACAAAATGTTAAAAAATGGAGCAAAAGGAGAATACGTTTCAGTCATATGGACTAAAGATATAAAATAGTCATAGACTATTTTAAAAAAGGAGGTTCACAATTATGAACATTTACCTATTTTTAGCAAGCTTAATTCCAAGCATTACTGTTGAGCTAACACAAGAGGAGAAGCAAATTTTTACCAGCTATAGACCTCAAAGATTTGAATTAAGCGAAGCCCCTTCAGAGGAACTTATATCAGAACCAACATATCTTTTTAAGCCAATGTACGCAACATTAAAACTGGGGCAGGATCCCAGAAATGCTCCAGCGGCAATAAAAGCTTGTTCGGAAAAGTCTGATTTTGAAAAAATAAAAGAATTGTTAAATTCAAGCATCCAGGAAATAGAAAAAGAAAAAGAAAAAGAAGATCAAGCTTTTGAAAAAAAATTAAAAGCGAAGAAGATTGAAAAACCTGAAGAAGAACAAGAAGAAAAGAAGATTAAAAAACCTGAAGAAGAACAAGAAGAAAAGAAGATTAAAAAATCTGAAAGATCAAATTTAATTCAATCCTTAGTGGATTGTAGAAACGAAAACAAAAATAATGAAGAGGATAACAGTATAACAATTGTTATTGACTCAAAAGCTTTCTACTCTTCAGACTCTGAAAAAATTAAAAATATGTGTTTAGAAAAAATCAAACCAGAGCTGATGGATCAAGATCTAGCAATGAGCGCAATTAGAGAATTGGATAAAAACTTAAACTCACAAGAAGATAAGGAGAAAGCGAAAGAAATACAAAAAATTATTGATTGTAGAAAAGAAAACGCAACAGACTTTAACGCTGAATGGTTTAATGAATTTGAATCAAAAATATATATCGATTCAAATAATGATAATGATTTAACAAATGATGGCGATGGTTCATGGAGCTCCAAATCCTCAAGAACATTTAATACAGAAGCTGAAATACAGCTCCAATACAGAAATTTAGAACAAGTTTTCTCATATAAGGTTAAATGCTATAAATTAGCAACTGCAGTTCCGGTTAAAGGTAAAGATTCTGTCTTATGCTATCGTTGGAACAACAAATCAGGAATAATAAGTTGGGACAATCAAGAATACAAAATAGCCCTAGCTGACGAAAACACAGACGGTCTTTTTAATGACTTGAACAATGTAGCGTTATCAATAGACAGGGATCAGGATGGAAAATTAAATGGTTCTACATCGTCTGCTGAAGGATACAAGGGAAATCAGCTTTTTGAATTTGGAGGAATATCCTGGCAGATAGACTCAATAAATGAAAGTGGTACAAAAATGATTCTAAAAAAATCTAAAAAAGAGGCTCCGAACAAACCTTACCTGACCGCAGGAAACAAATCTCCAAGTTTTTCATTTGTTTCTCATAGCGGCAAAAAAATATCACTTGAAAAACTGAAAGGCAAGGTTGTATTAATTGATTTTTGGGCAACCTGGTGTGGCCCCTGCATAAGGATGGCTCCAGAAATTCAAGAACTTTACAATCAATTAGAAGGTCCTAATTTTGTAATGCTCGGTATAAGTCTTGATACAAGTGAAGAAAAATTAAATAAATATCTAGAAGACAATCCAGAAATGAGATGGGAAGAACATTTCGATGGAAAGGGTTGGGATAATGAAATATCAGAAATATTTCGTGTCAACAGCATTCCAACAATGTATCTAATTGACCAAAATGGAATAATAGTAAAACAAAAAGCTTACCCGAGTATTGCAATTAAAGATGATGTTGAAAAACTGCTAAAGGAATACAAAGAAAACAAAAAAAGAAAAAACGGTTTTTTGTTTTAGAATTACGACTTCATGCCAAATAATTTTAGACAAGGTGATCTAGTAAAGATTGAATCCGGAAATCAAGGAACTATAGAAAATTGGAGAGTTCACCTTGATGGCGCAAAATGGTTTTTCTATTACACGATCAATACCTCATCAGGAATTGTCGATGTTAGAGAAGATTTGATAAGCCTTCCTCAAGAGCTACTTGAAGCAAGGCTTAAAGAGGAAGAAGAAAACAAAAAGAACAAATATAGAGATGAAAAATACAATGCAACTGTTGTTGATATAAACATGAGACATGAAGATCTTGCTATCTTCAGGGTTAAACCTGATGGAGATAAAGCAACTTACGATCCTGGACAATACACAACTTTAGGCTTGTATTCTTTTGAAGGCAGACTGGAAGGCACACAAAATGAAAACCCTGTACCTGAATTTGATTCTTTTGTCCAGAGGGCATACTCGATATCACACAGAATACTTGACGATGAAACAAGCGAGCTTGTTGAAGCTGGCAATGATGATTTTTTTGAATTTTATATAGTTTTAGTTAGAGATAATGGAGAGGGAAATCCAGCACCAGGGCTCACGCCTAGACTTTTTGAACTAAAAGAAGGCAGCAGGATACATATTGGGAAAAAAGCAGTTGGTCACTACACGCTCCACCATGTGAATGACTCAACAAAAACAATAATCCTCGGTGGAACAGGTACTGGAGAAGCTCCTCATATGGGCATGATTGCAAAGCTACTTTCTACTGGTTACAAAGGTGATATAGTATGTTTGGAGGTTTGTAGATCAAGTGCTGATTTTGGATATTTTGAAACACATAAAAAACTAATGGAAAGATACTCAAATTATAAATATGTGGGGTTGGCAACAAGAGATCCAAATATCAAAGAAAAAGTTTATATTCAAGACTACATATCAAAAGGCATGCTTGATGATTTACTTGGATACAAGCCTACACCTGATACTTCACATTGGTATTTTTGCGGAAATCCAAAAATGCTTGGTGTCCCTGTCAAAAACAAAGAAACGGGTAAAGAATCTTACCCTACACCTTTAGGTGTTATAGAGGTATTGGAAGGAATGGGGCACAAAGCTGATAGAGGGGTTAAAAACCCTGGAAATATACATTACGAAGAATACTGGTGATTCGTAAATAAATTTCCAAACAGGAGGAAAAAAATGAAAAAAACATTCACAATATTATCCTTGCTACTTGTTATGTTGGGATTATCAAAACCACTTAATGCTAGCGATTTTGTTTTGGCAACTGCTCTTGGTGACGAAACCGCTAACGTAATGTGGGTTAATTTTGACATCTCAGAAAAAACGATTTTGCATTTTTCAAACATTAATGATGAATATGACTCAAATGAATACAAGAATACAATTTTTGATTTTACCTATATGTATTCTGACTCATTAGGCCTAAGGTTCGGAAGTTGGTCTCCTGAACTTAACGGAAGCTCAGAGGATGCTATTACATTAGGAACAGTATGGAACTCTGGAAGTCTTTCTTTAGGCTTAGATTACCACAATGGAGACAATATTGATGGAACATCATTCTCAGCAGGATATTCAATTCAAACATCAGAGAAAAGCTCTATGTTCTTTTGGCATGGCCAAGGTTGGGAGGATGCATCTGGGTCTGGAAGCCTTATAGTCCCTGATGTAACAATGATTGGATGGGATTACGCTTATTCAGAAAGCACATCAATAGCGTTAACATGGAGAAGCATTGATTTCAATAGTGCGTCAGTTGAATCTACTAGCGGTCCATGGATTGGATTTAATTTTAGCTTCTAATATCAAAAAGAATATAAAAATCTTCTTCTGAGATAGTTTTAACGCCCAGTTTCAAAGCTTTACTTGCTTTGCCTCCAGGCTTTAAACCCATAATTAAATAATCTGTCTTTTTGGTAATATTTGGTGAAAGATTGCCTCCTTCAGATTCAATAAATTTTTTAATTTCATTTCTAGACTTGCTCAATTTTCCTGTAACAACAACATTTAACCCTGAAAGTTTACCTGAAACCTTTGATTCAGACAGTTTGATTCCCATATTTTTCATTTTTAACAACTCTGCTAAGAACAATTCATCCGAAAAATATTTTTCAATATTATTTGCAGTTTGAATGCCGATGCCTTTGATCTTTTCCAATTGAGAAGATTTAACATTAAATAAATTTTCAATTGAATTTGAAAAATTAGAAAGAACCAATTTGGATACTTCTGAACCAACTAGAGGAATGCCTAGGGCAGCTAAAAGCTTGGTGCATCCTGTATTTTTGGCATCAATCACACCTTTTAATATATTATCCACTGACAAATCTCCCCAATTTTCAAGGGATTTCCATTCTTTTTCATACTTTTCAAGACAAAAAAAATCAGAAAAACTTTTAACCCAACCCTTATTTATTAAAAGTTTAATTGTTTTTTCTGAAACTCCTTCGATATCCAAACCTGACTTGCCAACAAAATACTTAAACCTTTCAAAATTTATCAAATCTGAATTGGGGTCTTCGCAATGTAAAAATACACCATTATCATCAATTCTTGTGAATGATCCATTCCAAATTTTTGGATATTTAAACTTAGCTTTTCCTGAACCAGAAACTTTCCCTGTTACCTGAGGTATAACATCACCGGCTCTTTGAATTTCAACAGTATCACCAGGAGCAAGATTCAGTGAATTGAATAAAGAATAATTATGAAGGGAAGCATTTGAAATCTGAACACCTCCTAAATTAACCGGCTTTAATTTTGCGACTGGGGTCAAAATTCCAGTTCTTCCAAGTTGCCATTCAATATTTAATATTTGAGTCAAAGATTTATTGGCTGGAAATTTCAAAGCCAAAGCCCACCTTGGATGATGGGAAGTACTTCCTAAAATATCTCTTAATTCTTTTTCATTAATCTTAACGACAACACCATCACAATCTACATCAATTGAATCTCTTGAATCTGAAATTTTTTTAAAATAGTTTTCTATATCCTTTTTAAATCCAAAAACTCTATTTCCACCAGTATAAAAACCAAGCCGATCAAGCACGTTTATGCATTCTTCATGATTTTCTAAAATAAATTCATCACATATTGGCATATCGTAAAAAAATGCAAACAAAGGAATCTTGGCTGTTTCTAAAGGGTCTTTAGTCCTTAATGCTCCTGCAACAGTGTTTCTAGGGTTTGATCTTGGCTTTTCGCCAAGCTTTACCCTTTTCTCATTCATCTTGGTAAAAGCTGAATTTTTTATTACTATTTCACCTCTGACCAAAACCTTACCTTTGGTGTTTATTCTTAAAGGAATATTTTTAATAGTTTTAATATTTAAAGTAATATCTTCACCAAAAGAACCATCACCTCTAGATAAAGCTCTTTTTAAAAGTCCATTTTGATACTCTAAAGAAAAACCCACACCATCCAGCTTTAACTCACCAGCTAAAGAAAAACTATTTGAAATCGTTTTTCCAACCCTTTCTAAGAACTTATCAAAACCCTGAAGCTCTTTACTATTTTCAAGAGATATCATTGGTATCTCATGTTGGAAACTTTCCCTGTCTCCCGTGATTGAATTACCTATCCGAAATATTGGAGCATCACCAGGAACATCACCTATTCCTTCTTTGTCTATTTTTTCTAAACGATCAAAAAGCTTATCGTAAATATCATCTCCAACCAAAGGTTGCGTTCCAACATAGTAAAAATAATTTAAAAAATCTAAAACATCACAAAGAAAAGATATTTCTTCATTTACACGATCTTCAAAGATGTTATTTTGCCATTTTTCAATTTCAGATAAATAGAAAACTATATCTCTTTTCGAATAAAAATCTTTCATAAAGACATGCCCAGGGAGGGACTCGAACCCTCACGCCCAATAATGGGCACATGGCCCTCAACCATGCGCGTCTACCAATTCCGCCACCTGGGCAAAAATTACGATAAAGGCTGCAAGAAAGCCATTAACAAACTGCTACAAACAAAAAGAATTGCAACTCTTTTAGTCCAAATCTTCAACGATTCCTCGGAGCCTAGACCTCTTTGCGAGGAAGAAGAAGATGAACCTTGTCCAAACAAACCCATAACGCCTTGTTCTTTTTGTGTTTGTATCAAGATCAAAACAATCAAGCAAACGCTAATCAAAATATGTATTGCTAAAAGAATATCCATATCACTAATCCTCTAATTCTAACCTCCAATAATCTCTTATGTTTTTAATTAGTTGCCTAGCTTTAGGAACAACTGACTTTGAAGACATTCCAGCATGTTCAGCAAGGATTAAAACAAGAATAGGTTTCGTTTTTTTCTCACTAACTTTAATTTCCCCATAACCAACAAACCATCCATGGGGAGGGAGTTTGCTATTGCCGGTTTGTGCAGTTCCAGTTTTTGCAGACATGGTAACACCTTCAACTTTCGACCAGTCATCATCTATTAAAGTCCTTATAGCAGTTCCTTCTTTTACAGCGAAATCAAGACCTTTTCTAATGGTTTCCAAAGTTTTACCACTAAATGAAAAATCTAAATAATTTTTATTTTGTGTTTCATCTCCAATTTTATTAATCAAAATTGGAGAAATCCTAGAACCATTAGCCAATGCTTGATAAGCAGAATAAACCTGAATGGGAGTGACAAGCAATGAACCTTGCCCTATCATCATATTTACAGTATCGCCTCCATACCAAGGCTCTCCCAGATTTCTTTTTTTCCATTCATTATCTGGAACTAGCCCTTTAGATTCAGGTATTGGAAGACCCACTTTGGATCCAAAACCAAATTGATAAGCTGCTTCTTGTAAAATTTTTGGATCCCTGTTCCATCCAGGCACCTCCATACCCAAATAATAAAAAGTTTCATTGCATGAATGTGCTAAACTGTCAACCATATCCAACACACCAAGACCTTCTTTCTTCCAACCTTTAAATACAGTGTTCCCTACCCTTACGGCTCCATTGCAGTTGTATCTTCTTGAAGGATCGACACCCATGTATTCGAGTGCTGCAGCAGCAGAAACAACTTTAAATGTTGATGCAGGAGGATAAAGACCTTCAGTTGCTCTGTTGAAAAGTTCAGACTTTTCTCCAACTCCTGGGATATCCTCCCATCTAGAAGACATGTAGCCATCTGGAGAATAGCTTGGCCTACTAACCATTGAATAAAGTTCTCCTGTAACAGGATTCCCTACAATCACAACTCCATTAGAATTACCTTCTTCATTCTCAAGTATGTCCCAAGAAAGCTTCTGTATAGGTAAAGAAAGTGACAAATGTATATCCTCACCTTTTTGGGCTTTTTCTCGATTTAAGATTTCATCTTCATAATAGCTACTAGGAAGATCTCTAAAAAAAACACTACCATTGTTTCCTCGTAAAGTAGTTTCGTACACCATCTCTATGCCAGTTGCACCTATTCTTTCATTTATCCCATATCCATGCTCTTTTAAATCAGCATAATCTCGAGAATCGATACGTCTTGTATAACCCAAAATCAAACTAAAAAGTCTCCCATAAGGATAATGTCGAGCTAACCTTTCTCTAACATCAATAATCCCTTCAGCATTTTTAAGTTTTTTAAAAGTTTCAAAATCAACATCCATATGCCAGCCATCCGGATCCTTATAGAAATTATGAAGAACAGCTCCTTCTTTCAATTTAAGATCGATCCTTAATCTATTGTCAGCAAGAACTTTTCCGTCTCTGTCAAGTATCAACCCTCTTTCAGGAAGAATGGTATTTGTTTTATAAATATGATTTTGATAATCTTCTTTAAGTTTTGAATTATTTTGCAATAAAAAAGATTGAAGAAGCAGCGAGAAAAAACCAACTCCTACTAGAATTTTCAAAAATGAAAAAGACAATCTCATCTCTTCTCAAACATCCATAAAATAATAAAAGATCTAACTACATCAAGCAAAGAACCGGGAATACCAAAGTAACCATAAATAATTTTATTTACAACAAAAACACACAACAAGATAGTTATAAATTTTAAATAAAAATTTATCTTTTGATTATTTTTTCCAACATTTAAGATGAAAAAAGAAAAAAACAAAACATAAAGAAAAAAATACCCATTGAAAAAAAGATCCAAAAACAAAATGCCCAAAACACCTAAAAAACTAATTAATTTATCTTTTCCAAGAAGCCAAAATGATAAAGTTACACCCCATGAAAGATAAGAAGATCCAAGTAAAAAAAGCACAATCAAAAAATTTATCATCTTATATTTATCAAATGTTTACCTTGTGAAATTAATTCAATATCACTTGAAGATGTATTGCCTAAAAGCTTAGCCCATACAGTACCATCATTTTCAGATAAAAAAATCTTAGCAATATAAAAATTTTCAGAATCTCTTGGTGAAGAGATAATCAATCTGTCCCCTGTTGCAATTACTTCTCTATCAACTGAAAACCAAACTTTCATCCTGTCTGTACCGTCTCCTTCAAGCACAACAGTCTCCCATGTACTTTCTAAAAATGCAGAAGTCCATTCTCCTTCCTTTGTTGGAAATATGAGTTTTTTATCTTGAATTCTTCCCAAATAATACCCATTACCATCAATGGCAATAAATTCTTGCTCTCGAAACTCTTCCGTAAGATAAATCATTTCAGCTTCATTCATCCAGTTTTTAATATCCCTAACTGGAAAGCCTTTCGTTTGACGATTCAATGAAGGTGATATTTTTAATTCGGAAGGGCTATCTTCTAGCAAATAAAAAACAAGGAGGATAAAAATAAATTTTAATTTTTCCATACCAAAACTACATAAGAATCAAAAGATTCAATATTTAGAATATCTCCTTCATTTTTTCCTACATACCAATCCCATAGCAAATCTCTTGTATCGCCCACTGTGAACCATTCCGAAATCAAATCAGAAGAATTAAAATTTTCAATAATAGCTCTTTCTGTAAAGCCTTTTGCAATCATTGTTTCAGAAAGCGTTTGAGAATGGATGGCAAGCTCAGAATCCTCATGCAAAAGACTCTTAATGGAAACAAGGTGTGGGGAATGAAAATCAGCAATCCCAATAACATTTTTGCCATCCTTGTCTAAAACCAAAATTTTTGACTTTTTTCCTTTTTCCCAATTTATCTTTTGAGAAACATAAAACCAACCTTCAAAATTTCTTCCTTCACGAACCATTAAAGGTCTAGCAAAACTACAACTTAAAGAAGCATCCCCTTCTTCAACAAGGCAAGATCCAGTTTTAAACCATTTAAGAGCAGAAATTGGATTAATTAAAAATTTAAAAAAATCAAAAAAATAAACAAAAATTAAAAAACAGGATAAAAATAAAAAAACATAATTGAAATTCTCTTTTTCTTTTCTTAGTAACGTGGATCTAGTTAACAATAAAGATAACCTTAACTATCTACCTTCAACATGCTTGATCATAAGGAGCTCTAAACCTTTAATAACAGCATTATCAGGGTCTTTAACACAGTTAACAGGAAGTTCAGTTTTATCACTGACTCTTTGATCTAAGCCTTTTAGTTTTGATCCACCCCCTGCAAGATGAACGCCATCACGATAAACATCTTCAGCCAATGCTGGAGGGGTCAATTCAAGGGTGCCTAATATATTATTAATAATTTCATTAACCGGAGGCTTTAAAGCTTCAACTATGTCATCTGGGGTTATTGTACGTTTTGAAGGTCTTCTTTTTTGAAGATCTTGACCTGTTATCTCCATTGGCTCCTGATCAGCTTGAGGAACAGCACTTCCGCATTCTTTCTTAATTTTCTCTGCCTGTGCCAAAGATATATCTAAATCTTTAGTTTTTCTTATGAAATCTCTAATATACCTATCCATTGAATCACCTGCGACTCTAACTTTCTTTTTAACAACTATAGCACCATTTGAAATGATTGCTATATCAGTGGTTCCACCACCTATATCAACAACCATGTGCCCTTTTGGATCACCAACTTTCAAACCAGATCCAACAGCGGCTGCATAAACTTCATCCTCAACTGCAAGTGTACCTATGTTGGCATAAGCTGCTAATTCATTGTAAGCATTCTTATGAACATCATCAGTATCAACAGGAACCCCTACAATAGCCCAATTGGTAGGAGCAGAAAGTGCTCTGAATGTGGTATCTGTCGCTTGCTCCATAAAATACCTTAACATCTTTTGAGCAAGCTCAAGATCATTAATTGTTCCTTCCTTCATAGGCCTGCTTGCAATGACATTAGAGCCAGTCCTATCTAACATGGTTTGAGCTTTATATCCAGCTGCTATAACCTCTCTAGTTGCTGCATCAATAGCAACAACTGAAGGCTCATCAACCACAACACCTTGACCATATTCTGCGATTATGAGATTTTTTGTACCTAAATCTATAGCAAAATCTCTACCTCTAGTAAATCTCCTAGAGACCTTTGATAAAATTTGTTTGAAGCCTGCCAATTAAAACCTATCTTGCACGCGCAGAGTCGTATGCTGATTTTGGAACCTGTATAGTTATGACAGCAGCGCCTTTCTTTAAGTCAATTTCCATTTCATACATGAAAGCAACCTGTCCGCCCTGCATTCCCATTGAAGGAGGCTTGACCCCAAGCTTATATTTATCCCAAGGGAATTTATGTTTTCCTTTTTGGTTTGGATCAGCTGGATCAAAGGAATAGAGGCCCCTGTCATTAGATTGTGTGTATCTAATAACATTGCCTTCCATATCCATAACACTTACGCCACAGTAACCACACATAAATGCAACTGAACCATCATCATTAAGGACTTCAATTTTCCCTGATATAGTGCCTGACAATTTACCTTTAAGCATCTTGCATGATGAAAAAGGTATAAGGAAAAGAACAAGAAGAAGAATTTTTTTCATTTTTTTTACCTCCAAATATTTTCTTAATTATAGATGAGAATTAAGATTATACAAACTCAATACCTTGAGCTAAAGGCAATTCTTTTGAATAGTTAACAGTACTTGTTTGTCTTCTCATATAAGCCTTCCAAGAATCAGAGCCTGCTTCCCTACCCCCTCCTGTCTCTTTTTCACCACCAAAAGCTCCGCCAATTTCAGCTCCTGAAGTTCCAGTATTAACATTGGCTAAGCCGCAATCAGAGCCCATATAAGAAACAAAAGCTTCTGATTCCTTCATGTTTTCAGTAATAATTGATGACGATAAACCTTGGGGTACGCAATTATTCAATTCAATTGCTTGTTTTACATTTTTTATTTTCATGATGTAAAGAATCGGAGCGAAAACCTCATGAGACATCATAGGTATATGGTTGTCAACCTCTACAATTGTGGGTTCAACAAAATAACCTTTCTGGTTTAATCTTTCTCCCCCGCAAAGAATTTTTCCACCTTGATTTTTAATTTCATCAAGAGCATTCAAGAAATCAGAAATTGCAGACTCAGATACAAGTGGACCCATTAAAGTTTTATCATCCAAAGGATTTCCTATTTTGACCTGCTTGTAGCCTGCAAGTAACTTCTGCTTCAATTCTTCATAAATATCCTCATGTGCAAAAATCCTTCTTGTTGTAGTGCACCTTTGTCCTGAAGTCCCAACAGCTCCAAATAAAATAGCTCTTGAGGCTAACTCCAAATCAGCTGACTTCATAACAGACATTGCATTATTTCCACCAAGCTCTAGTATTGTTGACCCAAGTCTCTCGCCTACATTGACAGCAACTTTTTTACCCATTGCTGTTGAACCTGTAGCACTTATCAAAGGCACCCTGCTGTCACAAACCAATGGAGATCCAACATTATGCCTGTCTCCAAGTAAAAGGCTCACAACTGCGCCAAAGCCATCTTTTTCCAAAACTCTTGCTGCTATTTTTGTAGTCGCCAAGGCTGTTAGAGGTGTCTGCATGCTTGGCTTCCATATGCAAACATCACCACAGACCATTGCCAAAAACGCATTCCAACTCCAAACTGCAACAGGAAAATTAAAAGCAGAAATTATTCCAACCAAACCTAAAGGATGCCATTGTTCCATCAACCTATGCCCAGGTCTTTCACTTGCAATATTCAATCCATAAAGTTGTCTGGAAAGTCCGACTGAGTAATCGGCCATATCAATCATTTCCTGAACCTCACCCTCTCCCTCAACTCTTATCTTTCCCATTTCCAAAGAAACCAAAGCGCCTAATTCTTTTTTGTACTTCCTAAGCTCCTCTCCAATTTTTCTAACATACTCACCCCTAACAGGAGCAGGTAAAGCTTTCCACTTGTCAAAAACTTTTGAACATTCATTTAAAACAGTTTCATAGTCTTCTTTATCGCAAGTCCTAACGCTTGAAATCAAATTTCCATCTGTTGGATTAAGAGACTCGACAACTGACCCTCCGCCCTCGATCCAACGACCACAGTAAGCTGCAGGATTTAATTCTTGCAAATCTAAGGATTTCAATATATTTTTAATTTCGTTATTCATAATTATTTTTCCTCCATGAAAAATGGCACAAAATCTCCATCTGCAATTTTTTTCACAACAGAAGGATACAGTTTGTGTTCTTCTTTTAAGATTCTAGAAGATAGTTTTTCTTCATCATCTCCCTTTAAAACAGGAACTACACGCTGATCGATGATCGGCCCTGTATCGACACCCTCATCAACCCAATGAACAGTGCATCCAGAAAAAGGAAATTTTGATTCCAAAACCCTTTGATGCACATTTAAACCCGGAAAAGCTGGTAGTAAACTTGGATGAATATTCACAATCCAACCTTTCATAAAATTTATTAGTTCAGGGCTAATGATTCGCATGAATCCAGCAAGACAGACTAGCTGAATTTTATGCTTCTCTAAAAGGCTTACAATTTCCGACTCCCATTCTTTATCTGACAAAACAAAAAAAGGAATTTTATTTTTCTTTGCGTAATCAATACCTTTGGCAGATGCATTATTACTGATTAAAATCTTTATATCAGCAACACCAATCTGACCCTTTTTTTGGGCATCTACCAATGAAGAAAAATTAGATCCTCTTCCAGATATCAACACAGCTAAATTCATTTATTTAAGATTAATGAAACCTTCCCGTCTCTTCTTATCTCCTTAACCTTCACACTAATCTCCTCTCCAACTTTATAAAGAGCAATTAAATCCTTTTCATTCAATCGACCTGATTTGCCTTTTTTGTCTACTTCAGAAATATGCAATAAACCTTCAGTTCTACCAAAAAGACTAACAAATAAACCAAATTCCCTGATTGATGTGACCTTGCCTTCGTAAATCTCTCCTGCCTTAGCTGTCTTAAACAATAAATCAATCCTTTGCTTGGCCATCTCTCCTGCTTCTGCATTTGGAGCTGTCACAACAACCAAAGCATTATGGTCATCAAACTCATCATCAATATCAATTTTCACATCGCAATCACCTTGAATCGACTTGATCATCTTTCCACCAGGCCCTATAAGAGTTGAAACATCAGATTTTCCAATCTTTTTCTGGAATATCTTTGGTGCAGATTCTGAAACCTTTCTTTCGCCTCCTGCTTCCTCTTTTATAACATCAAGCAATCCATTTCTAACAATTCTTGCTTCTTCAAGTATGTCAGGAATAAATTCCTGTTTTATACCCTCACCTTTAACGTCTACTTGAATTGCGGTAATTCCATTAACTGTACCTGCTACTTTGAAATCCATCTCACCATAAAAATCTTCTATTCCCTCTATATCTCTTAGTAAAACATGTCCATCTTCATCAGACATCAACCCTATTGAAATACCTGCTACAGGCTCAATTAAAGGCACTCCTCCGTCTAGAAGTGCTAAAGTTGCAGCACATGTTGATCCCATTGATGTCGAACCATTACTTGAAGTACACTCAGAAACAACCCTAACCGTGTAGGGAAACTTTTCTTCAGAAGGAAAAACAGCTGCTATTGCTTTTTCAACCAATGCACCATGCCCTATTTCCCTTCTTCCTGGCCCTCTCATCCAACCTGCCTCACCAACAGAATAAGGTGGGAAATTGTAATGATGCATAAACCTTTTTTCACCAACAGGTGACAAATCATCAATTTTTTGCTTGTCTCCAGGAGAGCCAAGGGTCAAAAACGAAACAACCTGGGTTCCACCTCTTTGAAATAAAGAGCTGCCGTGCATTCCTTTAATCAATGAGACCTGAGCGTCAATTTCTCTAAGTTCATCAGTTTTCCTTGAACACCTTCTCAATCCATGCTTTAAAACATTCTCTCTTACAACCTTTTTTTCCAAAATGTTAAAAGAATTCATAAACTCCTTAATGTCATTAGGTTCTTCCAAACTCAAAGACTCAAGAATATCATTTTTAAGAATATTAACTTTTGCTGAAAATTCAGCTTTCTTTAAATCATCCTTGTATATCTTTGTGTAGTTTTTCTTGAAATCATCCAAAGCTTTGCCAGTTACAAACTCTTTATTTTCTACATCTGGAACTAAAGTCTTTTCTTTACCAATTTTTGAAACTATCTTATCCACAAAACCTTTCAGTATGAGACTTTGCTCATACGCAAAATCTATTCCTTTCAGGACATCTTCTTCAGGGGATTGCTTCCCGTCTAGTTCAATCATGACAACATTTTTTTTGTAAAAAGAAACAAACAGATCCATATCCTGCTCATCTTCTTGAGAAAAAGCTGGATTTAATACAAATTCACCATTCAACTTTCCAAGGTGCACAGGCATCATCTCCCCAGCAAAAGGAATATCACTCGCAGCCAATGCGATCGAAGCCCCTAGTGTGGCAAGCCAAGATGTATTTTCATCTTGCGAAGTTATATATGGTGTAATAACCATATGGACATCTCTTCTTAAATGAGAAGGGAATAATGGTCTGATAGATCTATCAATGATTCTTGAAGTCAATATAGCTCTTTCTGTAGGTCTAGCTTCTCTTCTGAAAAAACTACCAGGTATTTTCCCAATCGCATAAAACTTCTCTTCATAATCTACAGTCAATGGGAAAAAGTCCACATCCTTCTCTTGACCCATAGTTGCAGCAACAAAAACTTGCTGATCACCATAAGAAAGCAAAATGGAAGTATTTGCCTGAGGGGCAATCCTACCCATAGTTACTTTTAACTCTTTACCGTTGAAATTTACTGATTCTTCAAATTCAACTCTTTTAATTCTTTTAATTTTCATATTTTTTTAAACTCCTTTAATTTTTTCTTTTTTATTTAAATTTTCTTTTGTTTTTGAGAAATCTTTTTTTGGTCTATTTGAAATCTCAAATTTTATCGGAACTCCTGAAAGCGGAAAAAAACGCCTTAAGCCAGTTTCAAGAGATCTAATATGATTACTGTCTATCTTTTCTGAATCAGAAACAAACAACCTGATCCTAGGGGGTGAATTGCCTGTTTGAACAGAATAAAAATGCTTGCAAGCCCTATTGCCTGTCTGGGGCCAAGAGATAGTGACATCTTGAAATATTTTATTAATTGTTGCAGTTTGCATTTGAATTGATTTGCGAGTTAGCAAGTCTCCAATGATGGTTACAAGATCATTAACCCCCTCGCCTGTTTTTCCTGAAATATTATGAATCTCAACAAATCTGCAAAATGAAGGGACCTCTTCAACTTCTATTCCAAGATCAGACTTACCAGCCAAAATCATCAAAGCGGCTCCAGCCTCGATAAGATCTCCGATAATTCGACAATCCTGCCTTGTAATTCCTTCCTGTGGGTCAACCATAACCAAACCTACATCAACATTGTTGATTGCCGATATTGTCCTTCTTCTTGAATAAACCTCGACATTGCTTTTCGGTCTTCTTTTGTTCATCCCTCCAGTGTCAACTAAAACAGCATTACATTCCTGCCAAAGGCCTTCAACAATATCTCTTGTTGTATTGTTCTCATGGCTAGTCACACTTATTTCTTGTTTCATGATATTGTTAAAAAGTGTAGACTTGCCAACACCGGGTCTCCCGAATATACCGATTGATTTAAGCCCATTGAGATCATCAAAATCAACTTTTGGTAAAAACCTTTTTATCTCTTTTAGCAAATCTCTCAAACCATAATTTGTTTGCGATGAAATAAAAAGAGGCTTGCTCGGTAAAGGCCCTATATTGTTCCAAGATTCAGCTTTAACTTGCTCATCGTCAATCTTGTTGACAACAATAATGTAATCTGAATCTGAAATCTCTAATGTCTTTATAAGCTTCTTCTCGTAAGATGTTATTGCTCGTTTTCCATCGAGAACAAGTAAAAACAACTCACATTCTTCTTTTAAGCTTTCAGTTAAGGATAATATTTTTTTATCAAGCTCTGTTTTTGGACCCTCTTGATAGCCCGCTGTGTCTACAATCCAAAAACCTTCGCCAGAAACCTTATGCAGTACAGCATCCCTTGTGATTCCAGGCTCACTGGATGTTATGGATTTTCTATTTTTGGAAAGCTTGTTAGCTATAGTTGACTTGCCAACATTAGGAACGCCGAGAAGCGCCACCAAAGGTTTTGGCCTACTCACGAGCCTGTATAAAAATCTTGGATCAAGGAAACAGGAAAAATGCCTGAATCAATATAGCTTATATTTTTTTTCATTTCACTTTTTTTCGTCGTACTAAGTCGCTTCTACCTCTATTAAGATTTTTATACTCAGGGTAATTTTATCACACTTTGCTCTGTTAGGATAATACCTATGAGAATTGCACTAATTTTTACTTTGTTGTTTACATTCCTTAATGAGCAGAATGACACAGCTTCTGAGAATACATTAAATTTTATATTTGAGGATCAAATTTCATTCATGATTAACGATGAGGAAACAAAATCAAAATATTCTCTTGCAGGACATTTAACTGAATCTTCAAATGGCTTAGTGGTCAATCTTGAATCAATAACAATTAATGATGAATTGTTTGAGTTTGAAAAAAAAATAAGCACAAATTACACTTTTTTGGAATTTGAAGCAATCCAGAAAACAAACCTGCTGATTGATAAAGTCGAGGAGGCAGCCGAAGAGGTGGTCGAGGAGGCAGCCGAAGAGGTGGTCGAGGAGGCAGCCGAAGAGGTGGTCGAGGAGGCAGC
>PBAU01000009.1 GCA_002716355.1 bacterium
CTTCCTTTGGTTTTTCAGCCTTGGCTTCTTCCTTTGGTTTTTCAGCCTTGGCTTCTTCCTTTGGTTTTTCAGCCTTGGCTTTTTCCTTTGGTTTTTCTTCAGCTACAGGTGATTTGTAGTTTGTGTTTTTAAAGAATCTGTATCTCAGTATACCTTCACTATCTTTGAGAAAGGTCTCAATCTCTCTTTTCGTTTTTTGTTTAATGTTAATTACAAAAAAAGTGTAATCACCATCTCTGAACTTGTTAATAGTGTATGCCATTCTCCTGATACCCCAAGGATCTTTTGTTGTGATTTTATCCTTATTTTCTTTGATTATTTTTTCTATATCTTTAATCAAATTTTTATTTGCATCACTGTTTTCAGGACTTAAAATCAGTGCTAATTCATAAGAACGTACTTCGACACTACGTTCCGGAAATTTATAAGACATTTTTATCCTCCTTATGGTCTAATGATCTGCAATTGCAGACAAAAAGGTTCAGCTATTATATATTATTAATCTAATATTTGATTGATAATTATTGCTGCCGCTGACGAGACACTCAAGCTTTCTATGTTTTTTGTTTTAATTGTGACTTTTTTACTTTCTTTTAGCCATCTTTCGGGAATACCTTTAGATTCATGTCCAAAAACAAATGCATTTTTTGATTTTTTTATTTTTATTGTCTTTATATTTGCTCCATTGTGGGCTACTGCTGTAAGAATTTCATGATCACAAAGCATTTCAAGATTTTTATCATTTATTCTGCAGTAATTAATTCCAAATGAAGATCCAGCTGAAGATCTAAGAACAAGCAGATTATATGGATCAGGTGCTTCTTTTACAAAAATGAAATCATTAATGTCGTGACCACGGCTTGTTCTTATTATCGATCCAATATTTGTAGGATCTTGAGAAAACAATATAACTATATTTTTTTTATAAGATATTTTTTTTCTTGCTGGATAGCTTCCTATTCCTATTATTGGTTCTAGCCTTGGAAGAAGCATGTGTTTTTTTATTATTTCTTTTTCTGACACGAAGATTTTTTCTTGATGTTTTTTATTAATTTTTTCAAAATACTCTTCAGTTGTCAGTATGTTTGGTTTCCAACCTCTATTAATTGCAGCATCTAACAATCTTAAACCTTCAGTTCTCACTATGTATTCTTTTTTTCTTTTCTGTTCATTTTTAAACGGTCTGAACGTTTTTAAAAAAGGATTTTTGATTGATGTAATTTTGTTTTTCAGTTGTTAGATTTCCAATTGTTTTTTTCTTTTTTCAATTAATAATTCAATTCTTTTTACTGTTGATTTTTTTATTTTTTTAGCAATAGACAAACTATTTCCATCTAGTTTTTCAGCAAGTGTTATATTGCCATCTTTTAATGCATAGAGAGCTGCAATTTTTTTAAATCTAGACGCATATTCCTGTGTGATGAAAGGTGCTATTTGAATTAAAATTTTCTTCATTTGGTATGTATCAGAGTCTATATTTTTCTCCAATACATCCAGGCATTTTTTTATTTCATTGTTAAACTTTTCTATTTTCGACATCAAGAATATTATTCTTCTTTCTTTTCTTCTTCCTGCTCGTCCTCTACAGACATTACAGTTATTTCAGCATCTGATAATATTATTTGAAGATGTTCAATTTCACTTTTGATTTTATCCTCATCATGATCCATTGCCCTTTGCAGATTCGCTATTGCCGTTCTTAATGAGGTTTTCATTTCCTTTCCAATGAATTTTTTTCTGTCTCTTATGAATGCTTCTGCTTCATATATCAAAGCATTTGCTTCTGAAGTTTCACCTATTTCATTTTCTTTTTGAGATGTTCTAACGCCTATTTCTAACTGAGACTCTCTGACCTCTTCTGGACTTAATCTTTTTTGACTTGTTTTAAATGAAACTGATTTTGCTTTTTTGGAAGCTCTGTCTTTTGCTGTTACTTTGACGATTCCATTAATGTCATAATCGAATAAAACATCAACAAGTGCTTTTCCTGCATCTTGGGAATCTATTCCAGAAAAAACAAAGTCTCCAAGTTTCGGGTTCTTGGAGGCAACTTCTTGTTCACCTTGAAAGATTGTTATCTGAGCTTCTGTTTGCATGTCTTGTGTCGTAACATAAGGTTTCTTTTTTGAGCAAGGTATAGCTGTGTTCCTGGGTATAACGACTGAAAATTTACCATCTTTAACTTCGATTCCAAGTGAATGCGGGGCAACATCGACTATCACCATTTCTTCCAATTTGCCTCTTTTAACACCAGCTTGAATTGCAGCACCTAAAGCAACTGATTGCTCTGGATCAACTTTGTGATCCAGTGTGCTTCCTACAAGATCTTCTACAAATTGTTTTACTTTAGGAATCCTTGTGGTTCCGCCAACAAGAAGAATGGAATCTAGGTCTTTGTAGCTTAGCTTGGCATCTTTCATAGATTGCTCTAAGGGTTTTTTGGTTCTTTGGACCAATGGTTCGATAATATCTTCTAGCTGATTTCTGGTAAGTGTTGCCTTAAGGTGTTTGGGTTCTTCTGATTCAGTGTATATAAAAGGAAGATTTATTGTCGTTTCAAGATGTTCTGAAAGGTCTTTTTTTGCATTTTCAGCGGCATCTTTCAATCTTTGCTGAATTACTCTTTTTTGAATTTCGTCAATTTCTTTTCCTTCCAGGTCAACTTTTTCATTTTTTTGGAAATTTTCTTTTAGCCAGTCAGCAATCGCCCAATCCATATCGTCTCCACCAAGCTGAACATCACCATTTGTAGCAAGAACTCTAAAGGCACCTTCTCTAGACTTTATTATCGAGACATCGAAAGTTCCACCTCCAAAGTCGTAAACCATGATGGTATCTTTAGATTCCATGTTTAAGCCGTAAGCAAGAGCGGCAGCAGTTGGCTCGTTAAGTATTCTTTCAACAACAAATCCAGCTATCTCACCAGCATCTTTAACGGCTTGTCTTTGAGCATCACTAAAGTAAGCAGGTACAGTTATGACTGCCTCTTCAACAATTTCACCAAGATGCTCTTCGGCATCTAGTTTCAATCTTTTGATTATTGCTCCAGCTATTTCTTGAGGTGTGAATTGTTCTTTTCCTAAAGTTATAGTTTTATCTTCACCAAGTATTCTTTTTATAGAAGCTACTGTTCTGTCGGGAAATGCTATCGATTGGTTTTTGGCAGCTTCACCAACTAGCAAATCACCAGTTTCAGACATTCCAACAACACTTGGTGTTAAAAGAGAATCTCTTGCGTTAGGGATTAGCTTTGGGGTGTCTTTATCCATATAGCCAATCAAACTATTTGTTGTTCCAAAATCAATACCTAATATATTCATAATAATTCTCCTATTCTTCTATTATAGATTTTCGATTATGAAACAAGGCTATTTGTTTTGTTTAAAAATGCCTGTTTTTTGATTGTTTTTAGAGGATTTTTAAATAAATCTTAATTTTTTCCTATTGAAACTTCCGAAGCTCTTATTACTTTGCCTTCGTATTCCCAGCCTGATTGATATACTTGAATAATTTTTCCTTTAGGTCCATCTGCAGTTCCTAAAGCTATATGTTTATTTGGATCAAAAAGATCACCAGGCTTTGGAGTTATTGATGAAAATCCAAGTTTGGCTAGCTGTTTTTCAAATAATTTTGTCACATCTTCTATACCGGATAGAACTTCCTTATTTTTTTCTGTTTTTTTAAGGTAATCTTCAGCCCTTTGTAATGCATCTACTACAACAAGCATAGGTTTTACAGAATCTCTTTTTACTTTTTTCTTTTCAATTTCTTCAAGCTCACCTTTCCAAGAGTTTAAAAATGATTTAAATTCATGAACTTTTTCTGATAGGTGGGAAACTCCTTTTGCACCTTCGAATGCTTCAAATCTTGTAATTTCATCTTTGATTTTATTGAGCGACATGCGTAAATCGTTTATCTCTTGCATTAAGGGCTCAACAACAACTCCAATGTTTAATGGGTTTTCTTCAACATCTTGCCATCCTTTTAGGTGAACTTCTTGGTTTTGGCTCATTAGAATCAATTGTAATCAACTAAATTCAATTTCAAGTGTAATATTAATAAAAATGTCAAAACTGATTGTTGTTACCGGCCCTTCAGGAGTAGGCAAAACAACATTAGGTAAATTTTTAATTCAAAATCTTAAATTAAAAAAAATCATTACGTGTACTACTCGAAAAATGAGAATGAGTGAGAAAAATGGTGTTGATTATGTTTTTTTCTCAAGATTGGAATTTAATAAATTAATAAAAGAGGATAAGTTTGCCGAATATGCAAACGTTTACGGAAACCTCTATGGAATATTAAAAAATGATATTTATGGATCTTTAAAAACATCTCATTCTTTGGTTATTGTTGATGTGCAAGGTGCAGAAAATATTAAAAAGATGATAAAAAAAGATCTTTTTGTTGTATTTTTATTGCCTCCATCAAAACGAGAAATATCCGAGAGGATATCGAAAAGGAATCAAGATTCAAATGCAAGCCATAAGAAACGAATCGATTTTCTGGAAAAAGAAATCTTATGGTCTTCTAATGCAGACATTGAAGTCATCAATGATGATTTAGAGAAATGCAAAAAGGAATTAGGGAAAGCGGTTAATTCATTCTTGAATTCAAGTGAGTCACAAAAACAAGAAGCTTCGTAGTAGAATGGATAACCTTATGAGCGAAGAGAAACCAAGATATGAAGACATTATTGGTAGTGATAATATGAAAGGTATTGTTGCTATTGAAGACTTATTAAAAATTTATCCAAATCGTTATGTAGTAACTGAGATTGTTGCAAAAAGAGCTAATGATCTTGAGTCAAGGCTTGATTTGCCAAGAGTAGATTTAGGTGACAGGGAATTGCAGGAGGTTGGATATGTTCAAGTTGCAATTGCTGAATTTTTATCTGGTCAAATTAAACCAAAAATACCTGATGAAGCTTTTGTTCCTAGGAATCAATTCCCTGAAGATTACGAAAAAATTCCTTCAAACGAAATTTAACTTTTTTTATATATGAAGGTCTTGATTGGCGTTACTGGTAGTATAGCATCGTACAGAACTCCTGAATTACTAAAACGTCTTATAGCTATGGACATTGATGTTGAGGTTGTTTTAACCAGAGGTGCAGAAAAATTCATTGGAGCAGCATCTTTTGAGGGTTTGATTGGCAAGAAAGTGCATTCAAGTCTTTGGGAAGATCCTATGGCGCATATACATCTTGAAAGATCTTGTGATTTGGTTATTGTTTGCCCTGCGACTGCTCATTTAATTTCGAAATTGAATTCAGGATTAGCTGATGATCTTCTTACAAGTATTTTGCTAGCAAAAACAAACAATGTCCTCCTTGTTCCTGCGATGAATACAAATATGTGGAAAAATTCATTGATAATTAAAAATGTTCAAGATTTAGAAAAAAAAGGTTTTTCATTTTTGAATCCTGACAAAGGCCTTTTGGCTTGTGGTGAATACGGAGTTGGAAGATTGCCTCAAATTGATATGATTTTTTATGAAATTCTTTTTCATTTGGAAAAAAAATCTTTTAAAAATAAAAAAGTTTTGGTTACTGCTGGGCCTACACGAGAATTTATTGACGATGTTAGGTTTTTGTCAAATCCTTCAAGTGGAAAAATGGGATTTTCACTTGCCTTGAACGCTTGGATAAAAGGAGCTGAGGTAACTTTAGTTGCTGGCCCTGGTACCCCTGATTCGCCAGATGGTATTCATAGAATTGATGTTGAATCTGCAGAAGAGATGAAAAATGCAATTGATGATGTATATGATTATGGTTTTTTCACTGCAGCTGTAACAGATTTTTCTTTAGGTGTTAGGAGGAAAGGGAAACCGTCAAAAGAGGATTGGCTTAAAGGCGGAATTGCATTAGAGAAAAATCCTGACGTTCTTTATAGCAATATAGCTAAATTTAATAAAATAATTGGTTTTTCGGTTTATTCTCAAGGTACTTCTTTGGATGCTGCAAAAAAGGTTTTCAAAAAAGGAGCTGATTATGTTGTTACAAACAATGTTGCAAATTGCTTCGGCCATAATGATACGGATGTTGAGCTTTTTGATAATGAATTAAACTCGACAGAATTTAAGGAAATGGATAAAATATCTTTAGGCAGAAAAATATTAGATATTATTGGAGATGAAAATGATTAAAAAAATTATATTATTGTTATTTGTTTTTTCTAATTGTTTTGTTCTTTTTTCTCAGGAAGAAGGCAAGGTAATCGGGAACATAGGGAAGGGAGAAAGCAAGAGACCTATATATTTTGAAGATTTAAGTTTTAACATTTACACGGAGTCACAGTTGTACTACCAGCAGGGAAGATCTCCATTAACTGGTAGCCTTTTAGACGTTATAACTTGGAAGGTTTTTGAGATTGAATATCAATCTCGCAATTTTGAATTTGAAAGTATTGATATTGAGCTTGATAATTATTTATTTGGTGATCAAGAGAGAGCAAAAGCTTTTAGCTATTACTCTGAAGTTTTTGGATCCAAGATCGTTAAGGATGTTACAAGATCTAAATTAATAACTAGAAAAATGCAAGAGATTCTTCGCTCCGAGCTCTTGGAGATTAATGATAAGAATCCTACAGAACAGGATTTATTAGATTTTTATGTGCAATATCAAAAGGATGCATTTACGGTTCCTACATCTTATCGTTTGGGGATGATTGAACTTCAAGATCCTTCAGAGTCTAAAGAGGTGGAAGAAAAACTTTTAAATGGTGAGTCTTTTGAGGATATTGCTTCTGCTCATTCTGAACATTTTGATTCTGCTAGAAATGGTGGGAATTTAGGTCAAGATATGACAGAGGCATCAATTATGTCACAGTTAAGTTTTGCTGCAGATCAAATATTAGAAGCCGAAGAGGGTTCTTGGGTTGGTCCTATTTCTGTATCTGCATCACTGGGACAGGATTTTTTTTATTTTTTTAAAATTCTTAAAGTGGAACAGGGTTACGAACAATCTTTTGAAGATGTAAGAGAGACAATACTTGCTGAATTGACGTATGTAGAAGCAGAACCTCTTTTGATGGAATGGGTTATAGAAAAATTGCTTTTTCATGGTGTTGAATTTGAATATGCCCTTTATGAAGAAATTTACAAAGAAGCCTTGCCTCAAGCTACATCTGAATTAGAGCTAGCTGAAATGTTAAATCCTGAAGGTGAATAGCTGTAACAAGATATTACAAAGTATTTATTACCTCAGATTTTTTTAGTCTGAAGTCTTGGACTTACTCTTTTGAAGGAGAGATAAAAGTGGGAACCTGGGTTTCAGTCGATGGTTATGGAAATTCAAAAAATAAAAAAGAAATATGGGGTTTAGTTGTTTCTGAGACACAGCCTTTTAAGGCTTGTAAAAAAATATTGAATATTGGGCCAAGAATGAGAAAGAGCAGATATGATTTTTTTCAAGATTGTTTAGATTGTTTCATTCCTCCTGGTCCAATTTTAAAAATTTTAATGCCTGGCAGGGCTCCAATTGAGCCCAACACTCTTAAGGCGTCACAAATTTTAAATGTTTTTCCAAATTTGAAGACTTTAAAAAGGTACGGTTTCCAGGCAACAACAAAATCAAACAAGAGCTTGAAGGCTATTGCAAACGGCGAAAAAGTGAATGTTTTTGGGCTTGTAGATTCGATTGGTTTTCCTTTCTCGAATCTTACTAAGATTAATATTTTTGAAGAAGGGCATCCTGATTACAGAAGTTTTTATAAAAAAAATCGATATTCATGGTTCAGAGATTCTGCAACCTTAATCAAGAGGTACCAATTTTTTTCTAATTGTGAGATTGAGTGGCATGCTAATTTAATTGCTCCTTCAGTTGGTTGTTATTTGGAAAAATTGAAAAATTCTGACTATAGTCAATTTTTAAGTCCGGTTGTTGGGTTTGGGGATGAAGGCATTACAGGTTTCGGAAAAGAGTTAAAAGCGTTTTTTGAAAAAGGTCAAAAAATTTGTATATTATTGCCTTCAAAAGGTACAGGTAGCCTTTTTTGTAAATCTTGTAAGAAGAATATTAGATGTCAGATTTGTGACAAGGTGCTAGTTTTATCTAAGAATGAATTAAAGTGTATTCAATGTAATCAAGAATGGCCGAAAGTTAAAAAATGTAATGAATGTAATTCATGGCTTATTGCTCTTAGGCAAGGAGTAGATCACTTCAAAGAGTGGTTGCTAAAAAAAGGTTTTTCTGATTTTGAGATTGAAATTGTTACTTCAAGTCAAAATGAAAAACAGTTAAAAGATTCTTTGGCTAGATTCAAAAAAGGCTTGTCAAAGGTTTTATTGACTACTAATTTTGAAATTGCAAGAGAGAGTCATGGTCAAAAAGTTTTATGGATTCCTTATTTGAAATATTTTTTTATTGATGATGATTTTCGTTCTTATGAAAATGGTTGGTGGAGAATGAATGCTTTGAATAGTTTTTCCAGCAAGAACGATATTCGTTTGTTATTTGGTTTTTCTGGTGAAAGAATTCCACCTGTAGATTGTTTTTTGCAACGTAGTTTTTCTGATTTCTACAGGCAAGAAATAGAAATAAGGAAGCAGTTCGACTATCCTCCTTTTGGCGAAATTTTAATGATTATTAGCAATCGAAAAATATCAAATTTTATTTATAAAGGTGAAAACATAGATGATATTGCAAGTGATTTGCGTTACCTAAGAGCGTTTGATGGCAAGGGTAAAGAATCTACACATTACGCTTATGTGTTTCAAGCTGCAAAAATCAATCAAGATTTTAAAAAGTTTATAAAAAATTTTGTTTTGGAAAATGAAAATATTAGAATTTATTATGAGCAAAAATTATGAATTTAAAAAAAATACCTAAAGATATTGCTTTTTTGACCAAAGCTTGCATGCCGGTTAGAAAGAGGATCAAAAACAATGTGATTGCAAAAATGAAATGTATCCTGGTTGAAAATGACGGTGTGGGGCTTGCAGCTCCTCAGGTCGGACTTGACTCTAGATTGATTTTATGTAAGGAGAGTCCTGAATCAGAAAACATTCATGTAATGTTGAATCCGGTAATAGAAGAAAAAGAAGGCTTGGAGATTGATGCTGAAGGTTGCTTGTCTATTCCTGATTTAGCAGTCGATGTTCCAAGGCAAACAAGGATTAAGGTAACTTACAGTGACGAAAATTTAAATGAAAAAAATATAGTTGCTGAAGGTTATTTTGCTAGAGTCTTACAGCATGAAATCGATCATTTAGACGGAATATTAATTATCGATAGAGGCTTGGATAATGGTTTTTTTTACAAAGGTAAACAGCTATCTAAAAACGAGGTTGATAAGAAATTTTTAAAATAGGTTTTGCTGGATCTGACAATCTTGCCGTGCAGGTTTTGAAGAGTTTGGATATTGATCCTGATTGGATACTAACTAAACCAGATTCAAAAAGCGGTAGAGGTTTAAAGGTGAATAGTAACCCTGTTATGGATTATGCCATAAGTCAAAATTATAAATACTATACCTCTGTGAAAAAAGTTACAAATGTCGATTTATTGTTAGTTGTTTCTTACGGTAATATCATCCCTGATCAAATGTTGGATTATAAATTTGGATGTTTAAATCTCCATCCTTCTTTTCTTCCAAGGTATAGAGGTGCAACACCTATACAGAGAGCAATCATGTCAGGGGACAAGAAAGTCGGTGTTTCATGGATCAAATTGACAAGTAATCTTGATGCTGGGCCTATATTGTGTCAAGCTGAAGTTTTAGTTGATTATCAAGATAAAAATGAAAATTATGATTCTGTAAAAACCAAAATTGCTAAATCAGGTAGTGTTTTAATCAACAAGCATTTAAATGAATATGTTAATTCAGAATTAAAATTAAAAGAGCAATCTGGAAAGATAACTTGGGCTAATCGAATCACAAAAGAGGAAAGGGTGGTTGATTTAAAAAAAAATGCAAAGCAATGTAATAATTTAATCAAAGCTTTAGACCCTTATCCAGGCGCTAGGTGCAGGTTTGAGCATGAATGGGTTACATTTAAAAAAAGTTCTTTCTCTATGGTCCAAGATATCAACCCTGGTGAAGTTGCGCTAGAGGGAGATTCATTAGTTGTAGGAACTTCAGAAGGTGTTTTATTGGTTGATGTTATCACCCCCCAAGGAAAAAGACCCATGTCGGGAAAGGATTTTTTAAATAGTAGGCCCAATGCAAAATTTAGCTGAAGTTAAGATAATAAAAGAGCTCTTTAGGGAACATCAATTTAGATTTTATAAAGGTTTGCTTGCTGGTAAAAGGGTTTTCGTTTGGGCTGTAAGGAGCCCTGATTTTTCTTGGAGGTCTGCGGAAAAGAGTTTTCGCGAACTTTTAGATAAAAGCATTCCTAATATATTAACATTAAGACATTTTGCTTCTTACAGGGGAGAATATAGGTTTGTTATAGATGGCATAAGTGAATTTAAAACTTTAAAATCATGGATTAATTCAAAGCCTTCTTATTCTGAAAAATTAAAAATTTGCTCTTCTGTCCTTCGTTCGTTAATGGGTCTTCACAGTCAGGGTTTTACTCATTGTTGGATTAATGAAGATTCATTTATTGTCGATTCCGAAGGCAATGCACGCATGATTGATTTTCCAATTAAGAATATGTATTATTCTTCAGTTTTAAAAAAAGATCAAATAAAAAATGATAGCTTATTTGGTTTGCCTCCAGGAGACAAAATTGGACAAAAGATATTTGACACAAAAAATATTGCACTTTTAATTATAAGAATTTTGACTGGATCCGTCCCTCCTTTAATTGGCGGAAAATTTTTGCTTCCAAGGAGTTTGAATCGTGATTTTTCTGGTTCCTTGAAGAGAATATTAAATGAAAATAGTGAGGATGTTTTGCAAAGCATTCCTGTTCTTATTGGCAGGATTGAAATGATGAACGAAGAAGAAGACTCTTTGAAAAAAGGAAGTTTGTTTAATTATTTTTCTATTTTTAGCCGTAAGTATTTAGAACCTTTTTCTCGTATATTGTTGACTATAGCAAGCATATGGGCTTCTTTTGAGATTCTTTATTTACTCGGTTTCAGTCAGATTGATTCAAGGATTCCAAATGTAATTGGTCAAACTGAATCAATTGGTTTTTCAAAATTAAAATCAAAAGGATTTGATGTTAATGTAGTTGGTTTTGAGGATAAAAGTAATTTTGATAAAGGTTTAATTGCGCGCACAGACCCAACAGTGGGATCAAGTTTAAAAAAGGGTCAATTGGTTAATGTTTGGATAAGTTCAGGTTATTTTGAAAATATCATTCCAGATTTTATTGATTTCAATTTCAATGATTATGTTTCTGAGTTGATTAAGAGCAATATATGGCCATCAAGAATTAAAAGCATTCAAAGCAGTCAGAATTTAGATTGGGAAATAGCATCTTTGGATCCAGCTCCTGGATCGAAATTAAAACAAGGTGATGACATTGTTTTGAACATTTATTTTCTAGAAGATACTAGCTTGTTTAAATTTCCAGATTTTAAAAATTTAAATATAAGTAATTCTTTGCAGCTGCTTAAGGGTGAAAATTTTGAAATTAATGGAGCTGTTAGGACAAAGCGTTACCTTGAAGATGATATCAATCAGCAAAAAATAATATATCAATTTCCAGAACATCAAAATATGTTGCCCACACTTTTAGATAACGATCTTTTGTTCATCGTCAAAGAGTCTAAAAATTGGAGTTTTGACATGGGTGAATTGCCCCCTTGGGTCAATGATGGAGGTATTGAAATCGTTGTAAAATATGGTTCTGAAATGGAAATTTGGAATGAGGTGATAACAAGAGGTCTAAAAAAGGTTTCTTTTCAAGCAAGAATGAATAATATATTATCGGATAACAAAAAACCAGTTTCCATCATTATTAGCCAGGATGGCAAATTGGCTTGGAGCTCTCAATTTGAATGAAAATAGCACCTTCGATTTTAGGCTGTAGTTATTTGAATTTAGGTGAGCAGGTTCTTTCTGCAATTGAAGGTGGTGCTGAATGGATTCATGTTGATGTAATGGATGGAAATTTTGTGCCAAATATCAGCATTGGGATTCCAATTGTTGAATCTTTAAGTAATATTGATTGTTTTCAAGATGTTCATCTAATGATCAACTCCCCAGGTAAATATATTCAGAAATTTATTGATGCTGGAGCTAATGCAGTTTCTTTTCATTATGAGGCAACAAAAAATATTGAGGATAATTTAAATTTGATATCTTCAAATTCATGCCTTGCGGGCTTGGCAATCAATCCTGACACTGAGTTGAATGTGCTTTATCCATATTTAAATAAGGTTGACTATATTGTAATGATGTCAGTTTTCCCCGGATTTGGTGGGCAGAAATTTATCAATTCAACACCAGATAGGATTTCTCAATTGAGTTTATATAGAAAAGAAAAAGGCTTAAAGTTTGAAATTCAAGTTGATGGTGGCGTCACTCGAGATAATGCAAAAATGTTACATCATGCTGGAGCAGACATACTTGTTTCTGGTTCAGGTGTTTTTAACGATTGTTATTCTCCTGCTGATTCTGTCTTAAAGATAAAGAAGGAATGTTCATGAAGAATTTTACTAGTGAATCTGTTACAGAGGGGCATCCCGATAAGCTTGCTGATAAAATTTCAGATAGTTTTTTAGATTTAACTTTATCTTTGGCAGGTGATAAGAAAGATGTAAAGGCAGCTATTGAAACAATGCTTACGGGAAGCAAGGTTGTTGTTGCTGGCGAAATTTCTCGTCATCTTGTGGATGATGTCAAAAAACAGTCTGAAAAAATAGTTCATAATGTTTTAAATGAAGTTGGTTACACGAAAGATTCTTTGCAAAAAAATATTATTGATATTGAGATTGTTGATGAGCTGAAGCCTCAGTCCTCTGAGCTTGCAAGGGCTCATGAGGAAAGTGATGATGGAAGTGAGCTTTCAGGTGATCAGGGCATGATGCATGGTTTTGCTTGTTTACAAACACCTGTGCTTATGCCTGCTGCTATATCATGGGCGCATGATTTGGCAAAAAGGTTAACAGAGGTTCGCAAAAATAAAACTTTACCTTATTTAAGGCCTGATGGAAAAAGTCAAGTTACTGTCTCTTATAGAAACAAAAAACCATTTGTTCATTCAGTTGTCTTAAGCACACAGCACGATGAAAGTGTTTCATTAGGAGATTTAAGAGAAGATCTAAAAGAGAAAGTTGTAGTTGATGTTTTAGGTGATTTTTTGACAAATCAAAGTAAATTTTATATACAGACATCTGGAACATGGCATGAAGGTGGTCCTATTGTTGACACCGGATTAACTGGTAGAAAAATAACAGTAGATACCTATGGGGGGTATATACCAAATGGTGGTGGAGCTTTTAGTGGCAAAGATCCAAGCAAGGTTGATCGTTCAGGTGCTTATTACGCTAGATTTGCTGCAATTCAAGCTTTGAAGGAATTTAAGAATCAAGGTGTCTCTGAAGTTGAGATTCAAGTAGCGTATGCTATTCATAAACCAACACCTATTTCTGTAGATGTGAAAACAGATCGATCTGATTTAGATCCTGAAATAGAGGATTATGTAAAATCTTTGAGATGGGATTTAGCTTACATAAATCAAAAATTAGATTTGTGGAATTGTCGATATGAGCCACTATCTTCCTATGGTCATTTCGGTCGAGAAGATTTGAATTTATCTTGGGAAGACTATTGAGTTCAGTAAGTAAAAAAATTAATCTTGATGCTGTTTCTGGTATAGATGTTTTTCCAGAGGTTAAAGAAAGGATACTTTTGTCGCTTGGAAGACAAGCTCCAATAAATACATCCTCTAGACATCTAGCAGGACAAAATATTTCTGCAGTTTTGGATGGTTGTACTTCAACTGTGCTTCAATCTTTAGGTTCTGGTTTTAAAAATGGAATTTGGACAAGTTCGGCTACAGAGGCCCATCACCTTATTGCACATTCAATCAATCCCAGAAAGATCATTGTTCCAAGAGGTTCACGTTTAAGCTTAATTAATTCAGCTAAAATTATTTCCAAAAGATGTAAATGTGAAATTATTCAGCCAAAGTTTAATCCTTTGAATGGTTTTGATTTAGATGTTTTAAAAGATGTAAATGAAAAAGATGTTCTTTTTATGGATTCTTCTTTGGCTGAGATTGGTTTTGTTTACGACTTGAATTTTTTTAATTCTGTTTTGCAGGAAGCCAAAATTAAAGTTCTTATGGATGTTTCATCTTCTTTTGGCTGGAGAGAATTAAAAGATAAACTGTTTTTTTCAGATTGGGTTACTTGTTCTTTTTATAGGTTTGGAGGACCTGCTGGTGTTGGTTTTTTAGCCTCAAAAATCGATGACATGAAACCTTTGTTTCATGGTGTTGAGCAAGAAGGTTTAAGAGGTGGGAACATTCCTTTAAGCTTGATAGAAGGCGCTGCTTATTCGATGGAATTCTTTAAAGGGAGATTTTTGAAAGCCACATTATCAGGCTGGAAGGAAACGGTTTGCAAGTTAGCAACCTTTATTGAAAATGAATTTAAAACTAACCAGTTTAAATTTGACAACCATTTGCCTCATGTTATTTCATCACATGTTAAAAATGTTGATCTTGATGCTTTCAGGATGAACCTTTCTGTTGAAGGTGTTTTTATTGGCACAGGCCCAGCTTGTGTGTCTGGAGCAGGAAAAAAAAGTCAAATTTTGGAAGATATGAATATTAATGATGGTCAAAATTTATTAATTTCTCCTGATCTGAATTTAAAAGATCGAGATCTAGAAAACCTATATGAAAAATTAATCAAAGCTTGGTTTGATGCAAAAATAAAATGACAATTCCAATACACATACACAAATTGGACACAAGAGGGTTTCTTTGTCCTATACCTATTATTAAATTAAAAAAACTTGTTGATGGTTTAGATATAGAAGATGGCGGAAAACAGATAATTAAACTTTATTCTGATGATCCTGTTTCGGATGTTGATGTACGAGCATGGTGCTTGGATAATGGCCAAGAGCTTGGAGGTTTGGAAAAAAAGGGAAAGG
This sequence comes from bacterium, assembly GCA_002716355.1. Taxonomy (GTDB): domain Bacteria; phylum UBP7; class UBA6624; order UBA6624; family UBA6624; genus UBA6624. Next base: position 15,009 of record PBAU01000009.1, read on the forward strand.
ATTTTATTTTTAAGATAATAGTGAGAATTTGATGAAACTTTCCTTCTTTTAGATTAGTATAGTACTTAACACTTCGGTCAAATGAGGGCTAGGCCAAGTGTTTTACCTAGTTTTACCTGGGTGGGGAGAGCCTTCGGCTCTCCCTTTTTTTATTATTGATTTTCAAAACCGAAATGATTCCTATAGGAAAACCAACCCAAAGTGTTGTCAGTCTAGTTAGAAAGGTTCCACTGTTTGCAACTTCTTCTTCAAAGCCTGACAGCATTAGAAGGTTTGTTAATGTTAATTCAGTTGCACCAAGGCCTCCAGGTATGAATGACAATGCGCCAGCTAGCATTGAGGTTGAGTAAAACCTAGTGAGAGCTGTTATTTTTTCAATTAATGAAACATCTGTGTTGCTATTTTGAAATATTGAAAAATTGGGAAATATTGCTTCCAAGCATAAAAAACATGTTATCCCTTCTAAAACCCATGCAAACCAGCCCCACAATAAAAGCTGAGGGATATTTTTTTTTAACAGCTTTAGTGTTTCTAGAAAGGTCTTAACGAATTCCTTTCTTTCTTTTTTAGGTACTGACTTGGAAGCAATTTTGTTTACTAGTGATTTGGCAATAATGTATAAAAGCAGCATTGTAATCACTCCAAAAATCCATGATATTAAAATTAGTTCTATTGAGTTTTGATAAAGATATTGTTTATTTTTTAAAACCATGTAAATAAAAATAGGAAAGCACAACATTGTTACACCAGCAACATCACTTGTTCTTTCTATCCAAATGATAGGCAAACTTTTTCTTGCAGGTATTTTTGTTAAATCGTATAAATGCAGGCTTTTTGCAATTTCACCAATTTTTCCTGGTGTAAATGTGTAAAAAAAACCTGAAAAAAAAGATAAAAATGATTTTGAAATTTTGATATTTTCCCCACTTTTATTTAAAAGCCAATGCCACCTTAAGGCTCTTAAGATATAGTTCAGAAAAGCAAAAAAAATACCAAATAAAATAAGGTTTATATTGAAGGTTTCAATTTGTTGAATGTTTTTTAAATCTGAATTAAAAATCCAAACACCATATAGTGTTATAGCTATTGCAGTACATTTCCAGACTAGTTTAATTTTATTCATATATTGCGTATGCAATCCTTGAACCTTGACCATGAGACCATCTTGTTGGCTCTGGTAGCTTGGGATGTTTTTCGTATTCAACCTTTATAACAACTTTTCTCGATATTTTTAGAGATCTTTTTATTGTGTTTTCGGTTGGCCAGCTTTTTAATGCAACTTCGCGCAAAGGCATCATATCGTCAGATTTGAATTGGGGTTTTACAAACATTGGAGAAAAACAAACAGCATCAAAATTATCTTTTGAATTTTTAATATATGTTTCATTGTCAATGCATTTTGTTTTTATGTTCAAGGCAGCCTTTCTTATGAATTTAGGGTATTCTTTATTTTTATTAGTTTTTTTTAGCCCCTCAGAAGTTATAAGATGTATAAATTTATCTTTCTCAAGGCCAATCACATTCGCTCCACATGATGCAAGCACCAAGGCATCATGAGCCATCCCAAGGTTAGCATCAAGTATTTTCATTCCTTTTTTTGGCTTTACGCTCCTGTAAAGGTGATCAGGAAGGTTGTTTTTCAGTGAGCCAATTCTAATTTTAGACAAGCCTGGATGCCAAAACCATATTTTTTGATTTGGAGTGTATGCTTTAAGACCCTGTTTTTTGTTTACTATCAATATTGGTGAATTGTTGTTTTGGGTTGAAATTTTTTTTAATGTTTTTTCTCTTCTCTCTTCATAAATGCAGTTTAAATTTTTCGCAATATTTTTTGCCTTGGATATTTCTTCTTCTTGCGGTTTTGTCTTGGTGGTTATGATCCATTTTTCCATTTTTATTTATTTTGTTTTTTTGATAAGTCGAATATTATTGATTTCAATTTCTTTTGTTAGTGATTTTGTCATATCGTAAATGTTCAATAATGCAATCATTACTGCATTTATTGCTTCTATCTCAACCCCTGTTTCAGATTTTGTTATAGTTTTTGAAGTGACTATCATGGAGTTTTCCTTCCATTTGATTTCAATTTTTACATTTTTTAAATTTATTTGATGACAAAGGAGAACTAGATCCGATGTTTTTTTTGCAGCATTTATTCCTCCCAATTTTGCAACAGTAAGGATGTTGCCTTTCTTGCTCTTCGGGTCTTTTTTAATTTTTTGAGCAATTTTTTCAGGAAATGTTATTGAGCCTTCAGCAGTTGCTGTTCTTGTTGTGGTTTGTTTTTTTGAAACATCAACCATGCTAACACCCCCTTCATCATCTAGATGTGTTAAATTCATTAATTTATCTCCTCTTTCCATACAGGTAATCTTTTTTTACATTCTTCAAGAACCCATTCTGCTGCCTCAAAAGCTTCTTTTCTGTGTGGAGCTAATATGCCAATTTGTATAGATCTTTCTTTTGGTTTTATTTTTCCAGAACCATGTTTAATTATGATTTCTTTAATGTCCCATTTTCCTTCTGCTTGTTTTGCAATTTTAGACCCTTCACTTTCAAGCATTTCTTCATACACTTCATAATTTATAAATCGAACTTTTTTGTTGTTGTTGGGACTTCTGACAGTTCCTTCAAAAAGAACCCAAGCCCCAGAATTAGCCCTGAAAGGTCTTTCCAGTTTTTTCAATTTACCTTTTTGGAATATTTTCATCCTCCAGACATAGGTGGCAAAAATGCAATTTCAGAATTTCTCGGAACTTTTTGGCTCCAGTCGCAAAATTCAAAATTCAAAGCAGGTTTGATCTTCTTTTTTTCTAATTTGATCTCTTGGTCCCATATTTTTTTTAAAGTTATATTTTCTTTCCAATCTATTTTTTTTTCTTTCCAGCCTAGCTCTTTTGCCAAGTGTCCAAAAAGCAGTATCTTCATTCAGCCTCCAATTTGAGACAAGGACATCCAAGTCTCCTCTTTTGTCTTCAAAGGATTATAAGTTCTTTTGTTTTTTATGGCTCTTTCGATCATTTCTTGAAGGTTTCCAATATTTTTATTTCTCAATTCATGTTTTAAATCGATACCTTTATTTTGATAGAGGCATACAAATAATTTTCCATCACATGATATCCTTAACCTGGTACATTTGTGACAACCAGGGTCAGAAGCGGCTGCAATTAATCCAATTTCCTTTTTTGATTTATTTATTTTTCTGTAAACCGCAGGGCTTAATTTCGATTCTCTAGTGTTGTTCTCCTTGGGTAAAAGCTCAGTTAACTTTTTTTCAATATCTTTTGCGGAAATGAATTCATTTTTATGATAATCTGAAGTGGATGAAAATGACATCAATTCTATAAACCGCAAGCTTACCTCATGCTTTTTAGCAAAATCTATAAATTTAGGAATTTCATTGAAGTTTGTGTTTGTGACAACTGTGTTAATTTTTACATTACTGAAACCCAGTTTCTGTGCTTTTTTTAAAGATTCAAGTACCTTTTGAAGGTTCCCATTTCCGGTTGTTTTTTTAAATTTACTTGAATCAAGAGAATCTATACTGATGTTAATGTTGTCTATTCCTGAAATAATTAGGTCATTTATTTTTTCTGAAAGGTAGTGTCCATTAGTAGTTATTGATATTTCTGGTTTTGGATCAAGTGTTGAAAGCATTTGAACTAATTTGTTCAATCCCTTTCTCAACAGAGGCTCTCCCCCTGTAAGTCTTATTTTTTTTAAGCCAATAAGGGCATTAAAAATTTTTGCCAATTCAAAGTATTCTTCTATTTTCAGAAATTTATTATTTTCAATTGAGTTGATGTTCCCATTAGGTAAACAGTATTTACATCTGTAATTGCATTTATCAGTTAGCGATATGCGAAGATATTCTTGTTTAACATCCATTTTTTATTATTTTTTTAATTTTTAGAAATATTTTTTCAGGGCTATCTTGATTGTCCCAACCATAGGTTTTAATTTTATGTTCTATTGTCTTAATTGATAATTTTAGTAATTTATCTTTTTTGGGAAAGATAACTAATTTTGCATCTTTTTCATTTTTTAAAACATTATTAAGTTCCATTGTTATTTTTGGGAAAAGGGTTAAAAAATCAAATACATTTTCTTGATTATGTATGTATTTAATCTTTAAGTAATGTTCATTGTCTTGATTAATTATTTTTCTTTCAGTCCAGTTTTGATTCGTTCCGGATATCCATAAAACATTTATATCTTGTTGTTTTGCAAGTTTCTGCGCTATATTCCAATATTTTTTTTTATGGTTTTTTCCATTTGAGGAAATGCTTCTTGATAATGCGATTATTTTCATCTTATCTTCTTTTGGACAGATATTCTTGAATGAATTTATTATGACAATGAAAAGGTATCATTGGAAGGTTTTCAAATTCAAAAAAGCTTAAATCCTGCGCATCGTCTCCGGCTTTTATTTTAGAAAAATTGGATACTTTCATTTCAACAGCAATTGAGAGTATGTCTCCAAAAATTGTTCCATAATGAGAGCACGTTCCAATCATCCCAATAACTTCTCCATCAAGGTTAGTTTCCTCTTTGAGTTCACGTCTTGCTGCCTCTTCAAGTGTTTCCCCCAACTCCATAAAGCCACCAGGAAGTCCCCATTCTCCTATTGCCGGTTCAAACGCCCTTTTGGCCAAAAGAATTTTATTTTTTTTTAGGCATATTATCGTTGCTGTTGGTTTTGGATTTTGATAATGAATTGTTATGCATTTTTCACAATGGTATCTGTTTCTGCCCTCAATGAAGCTGAATGTATTTTTGTTGCCACATATTGAACAGTATTTCATATTTAAAAATAATATCTAGCTCAAAATCTCACTATTTTTTGTATATTGTATTTTTGGCAATTTTTATTCAATCTACTGAAAGGCCTAATTTTTTGAATATTCCCTTATAGGAAATTTTCCTTTCAGATGAATTGATCCTGTTTGCACTCATGCCTAATGATATGTTAATTAAGTCAGTTGAATACATTACGGGTATTGGATCACTATTTATTCCAAGCTTTTTCATTATCTCTTCTTGGTATTTATCTATCGCCTCAAGACCTCTTGGATCAAGTGTTGCTATGACCTCAGCATTGCTTTCATGCGCATCCTCAATTATTGGAGTTATTATTTTTAATGCATATTTTTTGGAAATATTATTAAATTCATTTGATCCATGCTTTTTTAATTCTATTGTTAAATAGCCACCAAGCCACCTATTGAAAGAGCCCCATTTGACACATTTTCCTCCTGATTTTTCAATTAGAGATGAAATCACAAAAGGATTATCTGGATGATCTGATTGAACTTTTGACATTGGTCTCATGAGTTCAGGAGGCGTATGTACAGCTATCCTCAAAGGGTCAAATTGTTCTTCTCTGTCGTTTCCCAGCTTTCTTATAATCAATCTGTCAAATTTTTTCCCACCTGTTTGAGCTTTAATTAAATGGAGAATGTTAACTGCTTTGAATCTTCCAGCATAATCGATCTCAAGAGATTTGACCATTTTGTCTTTTATCTTTTTGTATTGAGGTTCTTCAAGCCTGCTTATAGCTTTTCTGTAAATTTGATAAAGTAATGGGTCAGCTATAAAAAGTTTATCGTTTCTAGTTGTTTTTTCAGCAATGCATAGATTCCTTAAGGTGTATGCTAAAAATTTTGTTTCATCCGTTAAATAAGGCCCTTCTTCACCCGTATCGCTCCAATTTTGGATTGTTTCATCATCAATTCCTAATTGTCTTAAGCAAACAGAGATGCTACTTTCAAAATTTTTATATACTGAAGACAGCATGCCGGATTTCATTATTGTTACCTTCACTCTTCTCCCTCACTCCCTTCCTTTAAGGATTGGTTGAATGTAAAGAATCCAGGTAAATCCTGGATCTCTCTTAATGGCATTCTTTCTTCTTCCTCTTCTTCATCCCCACGGAGAAGTTTCTGGAAAAAACCTTTCTTTTTCTCCTCTTTTTTTTCTTCTTTTTCAAATCCAATGTCAGATGGTTGGATCCTGCCCCAATTTTCCAAAGGGGATATGAAGGAATTGTAGAAATCAAAAACAGGATTGTCCCTTGGGGCCATATTTCTTTTTATGGATTCAAATCTGAGCCATTCCAAAACTTTTTCAATATCTATATCTTCAGGAGCTATGTCTGTAGCGCAAAAAGCATCTTGCATTAACCATATGTCTATTGAGGAAAGTATTGATTCGTCATTGGTCAATATGCCATTTATTATTCTTGATAGGCCATTTTTGCATATGTTTCTAGAAGGCATAGATCCATCTCCAGCCCACCAATGTTTTAATGGCATTAAGTTAATGCCCGTATCTTGCTTCAGTTTTTCATGAAGATGAGCAATTTTTGAAGAATCTTCCATCTTTTGAATTCTATTGTTTTTTAAGAATATTATTAACTAAATTAGAATATTCGTTAATGAAGTTTACTCGTGCAATTGAAAGTTTGAAGCCGGAAGGTGCTTTTGTTGTCCTCGCAAAGGCGAAAGATTTAGAGTCGCAAGGTAAAGAAATAATCCATTTGGAAATTGGTCAGCCTGATTTTCCAACACCTGCGCATATAGTTTCAAGTGCTAAAAAATCTTTGGATAAATCTTGGACACATGGATACACTCCATCCTTAGGCGTTATTGAATTGAGAAAAGCTATTGCAAAAGATCTTTCAGAAAGAAGAGGTGTTTCTTTTGGGCATGATGAAATAATTGTTTGCCCTGGAGCAAAACCAGCGTTAATGGCCACTGTTTTAGCATTAGTTGAACCGGGCACTAAATTGCTTTATCCAGATCCTGGTTTTCCTTCTTACCATTCTCTTTCTTCTTTTGTTAATGCGCAAGGTGTCGGTATTCCTCTTTTGGAAAAAAATGATTTTTCTTTTGATTTAAACTTCCTGGAAAAAGAGATTAAAGGTGCTTCTTTATTGATATTAAACTCTCCTGCAAATCCTACTGGTGGTATTTTGAAAAAGGAAGATCTTAAAATCATAGCTAATCTTTGTATTGAAAATAATGTTGCTGTTTTGAGCGATGAGGTTTATTCAAGAATGTGTTATGACGAAGATCATGTGTCTATAGTTACGATTCCAGGAATGAAAGAAAGAACTGTTCTTATAGATGGCTTTTCAAAAACTTATGCTATGACTGGTTGGAGAGCTGGGTATGCTGCAGCTGATAAATCTTTAATTGACAAGTTGGGTTTGTTCATGAATAACAATACTTCTTGTGTTAACGGAATGACCCAGGCAGCTTGCATAAGCGCTATTGAAGAGAGTCAAGACCCTAGTGAGATGATGATTCAAGAATTCAAAGAAAGAAGAACACTTATAGTAGATGGTCTCAATAAGGTTCCGGGATTTTCATGTAGAAATCCTGGTGGTGCTTTTTATGCTTTTCCGAATATTAAAAATACCAATATTAGTGGCAAGGCTATAAGTGATCATATGCTTAATAAAGGTGTTGCTCTTCTTCCTGGGGAAGATTTTGGAAAATATGGAGAAGGTTACATACGTCTTTCGTATGCTAATTCAAGAGAGAACATATCCAAAGCGATAGATATTTTGATTGAAGAAGTACCAAAGATATCTAGATAATTGAATAATAAAGAAATTTCGAATATTTTAGAGAACTTTATCCCAACCATTTATAGAGATATGCTAGGTGCAAGAGATTGTTCCAATTTAACTATGGATGCCTATTCGAGACATTGGAAAAATTTTATTGAGTTGATTCGTTTAAACAAATTAGGGAACAATCCTGATAGGTATGTAGAAAAATACATGTTAGTTTTGAATGAGCAGCAATTATCCTCAGCCTCAATAGATCAGGCTTTATCCGCAATTAGAACTCTTTTAAAATTTGTTTTTTCAAGAGGTGGACCTGAATTAAATTTGGGAAAAAATATTAAAACAAAAAAAAATGAAAAATTACCTAAAATTTTATCTGAAAAACAGGTTAAAGATGCTATTTCTTACTATAAGGGTGAAAATGAAATCACGCTTAGAAACAGAACTCTTTTAGAGATTTTGTATTCAAGTGGTTTGAGGGTGAGTGAAGCTGTATCTGCGCTTATAAAGGATATTTATATTTCTGAAGGCTATATAAGAATTAAAGGTAAAGGGGGCAAATTCAGACAAGTTCCAATAGGCAAAGAGGCATTACTTTGGATTCAAAAATATTCTGTCAATAGTGATGGTAAATATTTATTTCCTAGCAAAAAATCAAAAACTCACATTAGTAGAAAAACTGCTTTTCTTGCGGTTAAAGAGGCTTTAGCTTCAATCGGTATTGTTCAAGAGGGTTATGGACCTCATGTTTTTCGACATGCTTTTGCTTCACATTTGCTTGAAAGAGGTGCAGATTTAAGAGTGATACAGGAGCTTTTGGGGCATTCTGATATTGAAACTACACAAGTTTACACTCATCTTCTTGAAAGAAATGTTAGATCGTCTTGGGAACAATTTCACCCTCATGCTAAAAATTAATTATCTATAATTTAGTAAATGAATTTTTTAATCATTCTTAGTTTTGTTTTTTTTGAACCGATTACAGTTCAAGGAGAGCCCATTACGTTTAATAATCTTGATGATAGGACACAGATTGATTTTCCCCAAGGTGGTGAAATTTCAGGTCCAGGTTTTTCAATTAATGCAAATTATCTTTTTGGTGAGTATTTTCTAGATAAATCATTTTCAATGAGGGGTTCGAAAGGTGTTTTTTTTGAAGGTGATTCCATAAAGGTGAATGGTTATGAATTGATGTTCAAGAATGATTTGGTTAGTATATCAGAATCAGTAAATGGCTATTTTCAAGATTTTGAATTTGAGTCAAACTTGATAATCATGGATATTCAAAAAAATCATTTTATCCTTAGGGGAAAAGAAGAAAAACCTTTAATTTCCAATAACTTTTTTTCAATTAGTGCAAATTTTATTAAACTTGACATGCATGATAAATTTTTAAATGCTGAAGAGGATGTTCATTTTGATTTTGACAAAAATTCAATGAATTTCAATGGCACAGCTTCATCTTTTCGATATAGTTCTGATTCAGGTTTCTTAAATTTTTATGATGTATTTTTACACAATAATAAAGGGTACGATCTTAAGGCTGAATATTTAGAATTAAATGAAGTCAAAAAAGAATTAAATTTAAGTGGTAATTTTGATATTAGGTTGAAAGATGATTAGATATGTTTTGATATTCTTGGTTGCTTTTATGGGTTTTTTGCCCATGTATCAAACATCTATAAATGTTTTACCTAAAGGTGAAGATTCTTACACTGCACCGATTATTTTCTCTGAAGGCATTCTTTTCATTGGTACCTCTGGTACTGTTTATCACTGGCCTCAAGAGTCAAACGTATGGGATTCAGGATACAAGTTAAGACTTCACCCCAGGATTGCTTCCTTGAATGATCTTTTTATTTTCCCAAGTGTTTTTTCCCAAGAGATTTCTGCATTTTCAAGCGATGGAACTAAGGCTTGGTCTTTAAGGGTACCTGGCTTACCTTCCGCTCCTTCTCTTTCTGGCAGTAATATTTTGACCCATACAAATAAAGGCTTTTTAACTTTAGTGAATGAAACTGGGAAGATAATCCAACAGGATTTTGTTGATGTTAAAAGTCAAATTTTTCATAGCTATCCTATTGCTTTAGACGATGATAAAGTTTTGCTTTATGGTTCAGACATGGATGGACTTGGTGGAAGTGTTGTTTTATGGAATTTAAGCAATCGAGATGAGATCTGGAGATTCAATTATGAAAGTATTTTTGTGTCACCTCCATCTTTTAACGACAAAACTGTAGCGATAAAATCTGGGGATTCTGAGGGCAGGATTTTTTTGATTGATCTTGAAACAGGTATGCTTGTATCAAGAGTTGGCTTTGCTGGAGCTAATGATTTAAGGTTTACTTCTATTGCGACAGAAGGAGATTTTTTTTATTTGAGTTTAGATTCAACTGCATTGAAACTTGAGGATAATGGAAATATTGTTTGGGAGTTTAATGGAGAAGGGGTATTCACATCTCCTGTAATTTGGGGAGAATATTTGGTTTTAGGCTCAAGAAACACTGCTTCTAAAGAAGGTAACGGTATAGGCTTTTTTGACCGTTTGACAGGCGATTTGGTTTATTGGCATTCTTTGGAGAACGGAGTGAATGCTGATCCTGTAGTCAGTGAAGATACATGTGTCGTTATTGACTCAAATGGTTTTGCTCATTTTTTTAAAAATGAGGTCTAGGTTGAAAAAGATACTTTTATTTGGGCCTACTGCATCCGGAAAAACATCATTGTCAATACTTTTAGCAAAAAAAATTGATGCTGAGATAATTAATATAGATAGCCGTCTTTTCTATCGGGGCATGAATATAGGAACAGCCAAGCCATCCAAAATTGAAATGGATAATATTTCGCATCATTTAATTGATATTGCAGATCCCGATGTTCAGTTGACAGCTGGAGAATGGCTTAAATCATTTGAGAAAATTTTCAATTCTTTACAAAGGAAAAAAAGAAATATTATTCTTGTTGGTGGTACTGGTTTTTATGTTCGTATTCTTGAGGAGGGTTGGGACCTTGGTGCCACCCCTCCTGATCACATCAAGAGAAAAGAATTGCTTGATTTAGAGAAAGCTAAGCCAGGATCTATTTTCAGTTTATTGAAAAAAGTTGATTTTAAAAGTTCAGAAAAGATTAATGAAAATGATTTGCCAAGACTGATTAGAGCTATTGAAATTAGCAAATCAGGCTTGCCTGTTGGGGAAAAGGAAAAAATTGACTTTACATCTTTTTATTTAGATACTCCAAAAGATATCCTTGATAGAAGAATCGAAAAAAGAACCGCCATGATGTTCAGCAAAGGCTTGGAGGAGGAATTTAAAAATTTAGTAAAAAAATATGGAAAAAGTTCTATATTGACTAAAACTATTGGTTATGCTGAATTTTTTGATTCTGAAGATTTAGATTCTGTTTTTGAAAAGATTAAGACGAACACTAGGAGACTTGCAAAAAAACAAAGAACATGGGGTAGAGGCTTGTCTTTAGATTTTAAAATAGATGGAAAGATGAGTGTCAAAAAGCAAATTGAATTCATTATTGGAAGGATAGCATGACACTTTGTTTTGGATCTCATGTTTCTATAGCTGGCGGTGTTTGTAATGCTATTGAGCATGCGGAAAGGATTGGCTGTGACTCGTTTCAAATTTTTGTTAAACCAAATCGACAGTGGAAATTGCCCAATATAACGGATGATGATGCAGATTTTTTTTACAAAAAAGCTTCAGGTTTCTCCATTTATCCAGTTGCTCATTCTTCATACTTGTTAAACCTTGCAAGTTCAAATGAGGCTACATTATGCAAATCAGTTGACACTTTGGTTGCTGAGCTGGAAGCTTGTGATTCTTTAAGAATAAAGAATTTGGTTCTACATCCTGGAAGCCATGGTGGAGATGGGGAAGATGTTGGACTACAAAGGATTGTTGACTCTCTTGCTGTTGTTTTCAATCGCTTCAGTGGTAAGTGCAATGTTTGTTTGGAGTTAACAGCTGGAACTGGTTTTAATTTAGGTTATAAATTTGAACATATATCTTGGATATTGAAAAATGGACCTGCAGAAAATTTAAGTGTATGTCTTGATACTGCACATGTTTTTGGTGCGGGTTACGATATTTCAAATGAAGAAAGATATAAAGAAATTGAATCTTCTTTTGAGGATTTGATTGGTTGGGATAATTTGAAATGTTTGCATTTGAATGATTCAAAATGCAAACTAGGAAGTAGAAAAGATAGACATGAACATATAGGCAAAGGCCTGATTGGCTTGTCGGGTTTTGAAAACATTTTATCCACCTGCAAAAATTTTAAAATCCCTGCCATTATTGAAACACCTAAAGGCAAATCAGATGATTCTGACAAGCTGAATTTAAAGATTTTAAGAGAGATCAGTTGCAAAGTCTAAATTGGAGCCATGATGTTGTGGATGTCTTCACATCACTAGAAAGAACTAATGATGTTTTTTATCTTGATGATGTAACCAATCATGGTTGGAGTTACATTGTTCTTTTGGAGAATCCTTTAAATGGGGACCCATGGGATTTAATGGATACGAATGAGTTAAAAGAAAAAAAATTAGGACCTATGCCTTTTGTTGGAGGTTTAGTTGGCTGGCTTTCTTATGGATTAAACAAGGGTGAAAATTGGAACAATCCGAAAAAACACCCAAATCAACCATTGTTTTCTCTTTTTGAAACTCGTTATCTTCTTTGTTTTCACAAGGATCATGGATGGTGGACTAATTCAATTTCAAGATTTAAAGATCTAAAAGTTCAAAAAAAATTGAAAAATACACCTTTTGGAAACATGTATCCATCAATTAGTTTTAATGAATATGTTAATGAAATCAACCTTATAAAGAAAATGATTACTAAAGGGGAGATGTATGAAGCAAATTTCACTTTCAAATTAAAAGGAGAGATGCAGGATAGTTTGGATTTGTATTTGAAATTTAGAGAAAATTGTAAAACAAGCTTATGTTGCTTTGTGAAAAACCAGGATTTGATCATTGGTTCCGGATCCCCTGAACTTTTTTTGTCCTGTTCTGATGATTTTTATTTTTCTGAACCGATGAAAGGCACTGCTGGTTTTTCTGGTGTTGATTTAGCTAATGACAAAAAAGAAAGAAGTGAATTGGCTATTGTTGTAGATCTAGTGAGAAATGATTTTTATAAATGTTGTAACTTTGATAGTGTAAATGTTTCTGATGAATCTTTAATTAAAGAATACCCAACACTTAAGCAGGCAGTTGCAAGAGTGTCTGGAACTAAACGTGACGGTGTTAAAAAATGGGAAATGATTAAATCATTGTTACCTTCAGGTTCTGTTAGTGGTGCTCCAAGATCACGCGTTATTCCTCATCTTGATGCAGTCGAAAAGGGTTCTAGGGGTATTTACTGTGGTGCAATGGGCTGGTGGGCTTATGGCGGTGATTTTAAGCTTTCACTGCCTATTAGAACCTTTGTTGCTCATGGCAAGAATCTTGAATATAACGTTGGAAGTGGAATAACCTGGCGTAGCGATCCGGAAAAAGAATGGGAAGAATGCAAAATAAAAGCTAATTGTCTAAATGAATCCTTTAAAGGTGTGATTGCATGGTAAATTCTTTTATTTGGTCTGGTGATCATTGGAAAAAAGGCGATTTTGATTTTTTGTCGTTATCGGATAGAGAAGGTGTATATGAAACCTTTTTAATAAGGGATGGGTTAATTCAGAATAAAAATTTACATTTCGAAAGGTTTATTGCTGGATGTAGGTTTTTAAATTTACCAGAATCTTTAGGTCCTGATATACCTGAAAATTTAAATGGAGAGTGGACTTTAAGATGGGCCAGATGGCATGGCTGTCCTGCTGGAAATATTGCTCATTTATGGGAAGGCACCCTTCAGCCAAAAAAAAATCAAATAAATGTTGGATTGGTTTCAGTTAGAAGTGTTCCCAAAGTTCCAGAATTAAAAGTGAAACACCTTGCTTTGCTTAAGCGAGTCAAATTAAAACAAAGTCTAAAAAAAGAATATGGTTGGGATGATTACCTCATTGTCGATCAAGACAAGATTTTAGAAGGAAGTAATTGGGGTTTTATGATTTTAATGAATGGGAAATGGATCATTCCGCATTTTAAAAAAGGTTTATTGCAAAGCACAACTTTAACAAAAATTTTAAATGAAGGTGAATTTGAAGGTGTTAATGTGGTTCAGGATGATATAAATTTATCTGATTTAAAAAAAGCTAATTCTCTAAAGGGTCCATCATCTTCAGGTTTCAGAAATTTAAATATAGTTTCGGACAAGGTTGTTGATTTTTAATTTAATCAACAGTTCTCTTGAACTCTTTGCCGTCTATAAGATCGTAAAAAGCACCTTCGTTTGTCAGTATTAGAGATAAATTTTGACCAGTCATGTTTTCATATATTGCTAAAAGTTTCCAGAATCTGTAGAATTCAGGGCTCTTTTCATAAGCATCAGCATAAATTTGTGTTGCCGAAGCGTCAGCTTCACCTTTAATTTGTTCAGCAGCACTGTAAGCTTCAGACTGTATTGAAAGTAATTCTTTTTCCATGTCACCCATTATTTTTGCGGCTTCACCTTGACCTTCAGATTTGAATTTTTCAGCGATTCTTTCTCTTTCAGAAATCATTCTTGAAAAAACTGTTTTTTGAACTGATTCAACATAATTCAAATGTTTGATTCTTATATCTATTAATTCGATTCCGAATGATAAGACGCTGGGTTTTGATTGCTCTAATATTAAGTTTTCTAAACCATCTCTGCCTAACTTCAAATCAATTAAAAATTCTGGAGCAATTTGAACGTCTTCTCCTAAGTTGTCTGTAGCAATTTCACTTCTGTCAGTTGACCTAACTGTTTCTATCAAGTCATAACCTGTAATAACATTCCTAACAACAGAATCCAATATATCATCTAATCTTGATTGTGCTCCTCTTTCATCAACAACAGACTGGAAGAATAAAAGAGGATCTGTTATTTTCCATCTTGCCACCGTGTCAACAAAGATGAATGTTTTATCTAATGTTGGAACCTGCTCAGGGAATCCATCCCATTCGAGAATCTGATCACTAAATCTATTTGCCTTTTGGATGAAAGGTATCTTGAAATATAAGCCAGGTTGTGAGTTTGTGTCGCCGACAGGCTCTCCAAACTGCGTGATAATGACCTGTTCTGTTTCGTCCACTATGTAAAGAGAAGAAAGACCTATAGCGAAAAATATAATCAACCAAAGTTTTTTCATTGTTTTTCTTCTCCAAGGTTTAAGAATGGAAGGACTCCATTTAAATCTCCATCAATCACTATGATTTTAGATATCTTTGTGATGAGTTCTTCCATTGCTTCTAGATAAAGTCTTATCTCTGTAACCTCTTGTGCTTTTTCCCATGCTTCTCGAACCTGATCAAATCTTGAAGCATCACCTCTTGCCTCGTTGACTCTTTTTGTTGCATAACCTTCAGCTTCTGAAATTAATTTAGCTGCTTGACCTCTAGCTAATGGAACTCTTTGGTTGTATTCCTGCCTTGCTTGGTTTATTGTTGTTTCTTTTTGCTGTATTGCTTCATTGACTTCATTAAATGCATCTTTGACTGATGGAGGAGGGTTAACATCTTGAAGCTGTATTAGATCAATCGATATTCCAGAATCATAAAGATCCATAAAGTTTTGAAGGCTTTCTTTAACTTCAATTTGTATTTCATCCCTGCCGCTAGTCAGGACTTCATCAACTAATCTATCACCTATTGCTTTCCTCATCGAAACTTCAGATAGGTCTCTAAGTGTTTCTTTAGGATTTCTAACATTGAAAAGGTATTTTTTTGGATCTGATATGCGATATTGAACAACCCATTGAACATCGGCTACATTTAAATCACCAGTTAGCATGATCCTTACTTGGTCAAATCCTTTATTGTTGTATTCACTTCTCACTCCAGATTTAACTGTCCTGAATCCAAATTCTTCTTTAAGTTGTTCTCTTGTTGGGACAAGTACAACTGTTTCTAATGGTGCCGGTAATTTGAAATTCAAGCCAGGATTTGCTGTTCTTGAGAATTTTCCAAACTGTCTAACAACACCTGTTTCTTGTGGGCTAACTTGATATATGGTTGTTGAGATTGCCCAGAAGACAATAACCCATGTGAAAAAAACCTTAAGCCATTTTTCAGCTTTCTCTTTTACTGGACCCATATTTATTCCAGAGTCATTAAACATGTCTTCAATTTCTATTTTTGCCATATTGCAAACTTAATTATAACACTTTGAAATTCAAGAAGATAAGTGTTTCCTTGTATGTTTTTTATGATTTTTTTAAGATTCTTCGCGCATAATGCATAACATGGGCCCGTTGCATGCGAACAAAAGGGGGGAACTATATATAGGGGGGTATTACTTTAGAGTTGGGGGGATGGCTTGGAAGGAGGGAAGAGGGGTTTTACAAAACAGGAATTGCAAACGGTGATTTTTTATTTGTTTCAGGCATCGGGTACTCAACCCCATCGGAAAAAGTTCTCAATATGTCGTAATAAGTGTTTCTTTGAGCCGGCATCCTGCCTAAATCTCGAATCAGTCTAATGGCTTCGTTTGGATCAACTCGATAATGAACTCCTGTTGCGGCAATAACCTCTTCGCCAATTACAACTCCACCAAAATCATCAGCTCCATAATTCATTGCCATTTGGCATAATTTTGGACCATCTGTAACCCATCCAGCTTGAAGATGAGGTATGTTGTCCAACATCAACCTGCCCAAGGCAACATGTCGCAAATAGGCTTCTCCACCTGGTGCTTTTAGATGCGTGAGCTCAGTGCCTCCTGGCTGGAATCCCCAGCATACAAAAGCTGTAAATCCATTTGTTTCATCTTGTAGTTCCCTAAGGACATTGAAATGCTCCATTTTTTCCATGGCGCTTTCACCAAAGCCATAAGTCATTGTGCAGCTGGATGGAATCCCTTCCTCATGAGCTGACCTGTGTATATCCAGCCAAACATCACGACTGCTTCTAAGTGGAGATATTTCTTTTCTTACTCTATCAACTAGTATTTCTGCTCCAGCTCCTGGTAAAGACATGTATCCAGATTCTTTAAGCTCTGAAAAAACTTTATTGAAGCTCAACTTGTCTTTTTTGGCAATCCACTCTATTTCTGCTGATGAAAGGCTATGTATTTCAACATTAGGAAATTTATCCCGTATTATTTCAAAAATATTTTTAAAATCTTTTAGTCTGTATCTTGGATTAACCCCACCTTGCATCAGCAATTGGGTACCTCCATAATCAACCAATTCTTGGACTCTTTCCAATATCTGTTCGATACTCAAGTCATAACCCTTTTTTGATTTTGGCAATTCATAAAAAGCACAAAATTTACAGAGGACATTACAAATGTTTGAATAATTTAAAATCGTATCTACAACAAACGTACCTATGTTTCTCGGATTATGTCTCAATCTTGCTTTATTCGCAAGGAATCCCAAAAGGTTTAATGGTGCTTTCTCAAACAGTTCACAACCATGTTCTAATGTTAGCCTTTCATTGTTTTCAAATGTGTCTACAGCTTCCTTTATCAACGGTGTTATTTTCATTTTTTACTATCGTATCTTTCTTTTGAAATTATAGGTCTTGTTAATTCTTTAAATATATTCCAACCTTGAAGGATTTTCTTTTCCAATTTAACCTCGTAACATTCAAGATATTGTTTTGCTGTTTTTTTATTTACTCCTGAAGAAATCATTATGGATTCTTTGATTTTGTCAATGTTTTTTTTGCCCCAAGTGTATGAACAAAATAGCTTTTTATCGATTTCATTTTTGTATTTTTCTGCTTTTGATCCTTTTTTGACACACCAGAAGGCATAAGGTATTGATGTTCCAGTCATCTCATGCCAAACTAAACCTAAATCTTCAAAGAAAGCGTATTTACCATCTTGGTACCACCTTAAAGCTTTATCGCCTATACAAAGAACTGCTTCTGAGGATCTTGGATCATCCGCATGTATCAATTTTGGATAATGTTTAAATTTTTCCTTCCATATTGCTTTCAGTAATAATGGACTTGTTACCCCGCTTGATAAATCTCTAATTCTGCATTCTTTCAACTCTTTCCATGGACGATCGCTAAAAATTCCTACACTCATGACCGGACCCGAAGAAGATATGCCCCATGACCTTAAGGGTATTGCTTTTGAGTTTGATATTATGGCTCCAGCAGACAGCAAACCTGTTTCGAATTTTTCTTTCTTCCAGTCCTTTTCAACTTCAACAGGTCTTTTTGTGAAAAATTCAAAATCATGTTCAATTTTGTTTCTTTCTAATGCTAATGTCAAAGGGTATCTGTTTCCAAATCCAATAAGGCTTGTCTTCATGCTTTGATTATATTTTTTCTATGTCTAGAATATAAGTAAAGATGAAAAGAAAAGAGGCTGTTTTTTTAAAAATGAAAGCTTCTAGCGGTTGTTTGCATTCACAAGTTGAGCTAGGCAGAGCTTTTTTGTTTGGGGAGGGTTTTTCTCAAAGCTTTAAAGATGCTGAATTCTGGTTAAGAAAATCATACGAAGAAGGTAGCCTAGAGGGCGCTTATCAATTGGCAATGTTTTTAAAAAGGTCGATTGGCAATAAAGAGAAAAATAATGAAGCTTTTCAGGTTCTTTATCATGCTGCTAGCTTAGGCCATGTTAAAAGCCAGAGAAGGTTAGCAAGATGTTTTTTGAATGGTTCTGGAACAGAGGAAAATCAAGCTGAAGCTGCTTGGTGGTTTTTTGTTTCAGGTCTTTTAGGCGATCGTGATTCAAGGTTTATGCTAGGCAGGATGTTTGAGCTTGGGCAAGGTGTTGATCCTGATTCAGATGAATCTGTTTATTGGTATGAGCTTGCTGCTGAGAATGGAGATGTTGATGCTCAGTTCCTTCTTGCAAAAATTTTATTCAATAAAGGCTTTATCGAAGATTCTGAAAGATGGTTTAAATCGGCAAGAAGAGCTGGAGACAAAGAGGCCGTTAAGGAGTTGAAAAAAATAAAAGAAATAAAGGAGAGTGAAATTGATGAAAATTACAAATACTGAAGAAGTTCCCGGATACAAGGTTATTGAAATTGTTGGACTAGTTGAAGGTTCAACAGTAAGAGCTAAGCATATAGGAAAAGACATAATGGCGGGGCTTAAGGGTATTACTGGCGGAGAGATGAAAGAATACACCGAGCTCTTAAATGAATCAAGGCAGGAAGCGGTGAAAAGAATGTCATTGAGAGCTGAAGCATTAGGGGCAAATGCCATACTTAATGTAAGGTTTTCAACATCAAGCGTTTCTCAAGGTGCTGCTGAATTGTTTGCATATGGCAGTGCTGCAATCGTGGAGAAGAATAGCTAAAGAGATGTGGGAGATTCTTAGTCAGTTTTTATGGTTGATTTTCTGTTTTGTTTTTTGGCTGGCAGGAAAGATCAAAGAGCAAAAATATTTAAAATCATTGAGGGAAGAGGAGCCTGAATATTCAGATATTCAAATTTTAAGCACAGTCGATTCAGCTAGTTCCTCAGAAGCTAAAGATTGTTGCTTGTGTTCAACCCAAGTTGTATTGGCAATAGACCCGGGCAAGCAAGTTATTGCTTGGATTTTGGGCATGGTTGGCGGAAAGATTGATGTTTACCAGAAGGTTTTGCATATGGCAAGACGTAAGGCGAAGCTTAATTTAAGAAAGCAGGCAAGAGAAAATAACTCAAGATTGATTATGAATTACAGGATGGAAACATCGAATATTTTTGCAAATAGTGGTAGCAGTGAAGGTCAAAGTAGTGCCGTTGAGGTTTTTGCATATGGAACTATTGTCAAGAGCTGAAGGACACACAATGATCAAATGATTTTTTTTACAATTATGATGTTTGCGATGGCTTTGGATTCAAAGATAAAAGAACCTGATTACACCATTCTGCAAAAGGAAAAAAATATAGAAATCAGAGAGTATTCTGAATATGTAATTGCCAGAACGTCTGTAATCAAAGACGAAAACAGGAGCGATAATGGAATGTTTATGATTCTTGCCAATTACATTTTCGGTGGAAACAAAAAGAAAGAAAGCATCGCTATGACTGCTCCAGTTATAACAAAAGAAAATGATGAATCTTACGACATGGTTTTCTTTATGCTTGATGTTGATGAGGTTGATGAGTTGCCGAATCCAGATAGCAAAAATGTCCATTTGGAAAGAATGAACCTAGGTAAAACTGTTGCTATAAGGTTTGGATGGTGGGCAACAAGATGGAACATCGAAAGGAATAGGAGAATTTTAGAGCGTTATATTGAGGAAAATGATTTAGAGGTTGTTTCTGAGATGATGGTTGCTCAATACAATTCACCTTGGGATTGGCCATTTCTTAGGAGAAATGACGTTATTTTTCAAATTAAATAAGATTGAAATCGATACATGAATAAAGAAAAAGAAAGCGCAGTTAACTTTTTTGGAAAATGGGCTGAAACAGGAAAAGACGAAGGCATGGAGGAACACCATTCTGATTCCGTTAAATTCATGTTAGATCAAATCTTGAATCAAGCAAGTGCTAAATTTAATTTTATAGATGCTGGTTGTGGTAATGGATGGGTTGTTCGAAAGGTTAAGTTACATCCTTTATGTGAGCATGCTTCAGGAATAGATGGAGCGTCCCAGATGATAAATAAAGCAAAATCCCTTGATCCTGCAGGTAGTTATTTCCATAACGATTTGATTAGTTGGGATCCAGATTCCAAATATGATTTTGTCCATTCTATGGAGGTTTTTTATTATTTCAAAGATCCCTCTGTGCTTCTGAAAAAAATACACAAAGATTGGCTTTCTGAAAAAGGAAAGCTTGTATTCGGAATCGATCATTATCTTGAAAATAAATCATCCTTGGATTGGCCTGAAAAATGTGGCGTCTTCATGAATACGTTGCCAATAAGCAAATGGCATGATTTGATTTCAGAAGCAGGATTCAAGAACATCAGGAATTGGCAAGTTGGAAAAAAGAAAGATTGGCTTGGAACGTTGGTTTTTTATGCAGAAAAATAATTATTTTCTTTGGACCATCCAGACGCCAAAAAGAACAACCGGCAAGGCCATCCAGAATCCTTCTTGAGGAACTTGTTTGTAAATTGTCATTGCAACCAGTGTTGTTGTTGGCGGTTGCAGATTGATAAACACTGCAACTTGACTTGGTTTTAGAAACTGGAGAGCTGTGGCCCATATTGAATAGGCCACTATGCTTGTTAGGAATGCAATGTGAAATAGGCCATACCATGCAAAAGGTGTAATCTCAGAGAAATTGGGTTTCTCACCAATCAAGAATATCCCAACAGCAATAGGTAGACCTATCAAAAAGGATCTTGAAATAGCCTCTTTTGCACCTATGGTTTTTGATATTGGAGGTATGAGAGATGTGTATATTGCCCAGCATATAACACCAAAAAGTATTGTTTTTTCTCCGTTGCCAAAAGTTGAAAGCCCACTGTTG
The DNA here is from genome assembly GCA_002716355.1 of bacterium. Classification (GTDB taxonomy): domain Bacteria; phylum UBP7; class UBA6624; order UBA6624; family UBA6624; genus UBA6624. Next base: position 36,047 of record PBAU01000009.1, read on the forward strand.
CCAAGAATCCAATATGTTCCTGAAAATGCCAACAAGAGTCCAAAGATTCGAGAAAAAATAACTTTCTCTTCTTTAAGTATCAATGAAATCATTAAAACAAAAACCGGTGTTGTTGCATAAAGAATGGAAGCATGCGCTGGAGGCGTTCCCATGGACATCCCCTGTAAAAAAAAGGCTTGATTTAATACAATTAAAATACCACAAAATATCATTCTTGGCATAAGTTTTTTTGGAATTATAGAAAAGCCATTTTTGTAAATTCCTATTAGTGAAAATATCAAAACTGTAAGAGCGATCCTTAATCCAACTAATGCTGAACCACCAAAGGCTTCACTTGACACTTTTGATACATTGTATGTAAGCGCAGTGATTGCTAAATGTACAAGCAGTAGCAGGATAACCTTGCGTTTTGGGATTTCTTTGATTGTTGTTTTGATTTTGAGATTGCCTTCTTTTAGATTCTTTTTGCAAATTCCATAAGATCTTTTTTGCTGGGTGCATCACTATATACAGAGTTGACTGGTACAGGCTTCCTGCCACTTTCTTTTAATATTCGCATGAGGTTTGCTTGTGTAAACTCATTTGAAGAAAAGCCTCCAGCTTCTTTTGCGATTTCTTCATCAAGACTTGTACCACCAACATCATCAACTCCATAATGCAACAGAACCTGTGTCATTTTTGGACCTTGATATGTCCATAGTATTCTGATGTGCGGAAAATTATCTAAGTAAATTCTGCTTATTGCGCAAATTCTTGCGTCATAATGTCCCGTAGTAGCTCCTACCTCATCTTCAAATTCTGTATTATCGGGAAGAAAGGCCAATGGTATCAAGGCGAGAAAACCATTCGTTTTATCCTGAGTTTTCCTCAAAAGGTCAAGATGATGAATGATTTCTTCTTTTGTCTCTATGTGGCCATAAAGCATTGTTGCATTGCTATTCATTCCAACCTTATGTGTAATCTCATGTATTTCAAGCCATTCCTCTCCAGTCTCTTTGTTTCTTGCAATAATTTGTCTTGGTCTTTCATGGAATATTTCCGCTCCACCGCCAGGAACAGAGTCAAGGCCCCATTTTTTAAATTTAACCAATAATTCTTCTGGGGTTATTTTGCATAATTTTGCTATATATCTAATTTCTATTGCAGTGAAACCCTGTATAAACATATGAGGAGCTTTTCTTTTTATTGTTTGCAGAAATTCTTTGTAGTAATCGAGTTTTAATCTTGGTGTTATTCCGCCAACAATATGTATTTCCCAAATTCCATTGCGTACAGCCCAGTCAACTCTTTTTTCCAGTTCTTCTTTGTCGACAATATAGGATTCTTCATGCATTTTTTTAGGATTAAAAGGTCTTTTGAATGCACATAAGCCACAATCAAGTATGCATTCATTTGTATGGTTTATATTTGAGGTGTTCCCATAAAATGATTTATTTCCCCATCTTTTTCTTCTTATGTAGTCAGCCATGATTCCCAATGCAGTCAAATCACCTTCTTTAATCAACCTGACACCTTCTTCATAAGTGATTCTTTCTCCTGATTTTATTTTCTCCCAAGCCCAATTGTCGGGATGGTTTTTTAATAGGATATCTGCTGTTTCAGGCATCTTGAAATTCCTTTGGAATTCCCCATTCAGGTACAAGCTTATTGTCTATGTTGAGTGAATCAAGAATGCGTGCAACAACACTATCTATTAGGTCCTGAATGGTTTCAGCACCTTGGTAAAACGTTGGATTTGCATCTACGATAGTGGCCCCAGCTCTAGATACTTTTAACAAGTTGTCAAGATGAATTTGAGAAAGTGGTGTTTCTCTAGGAACAAGGATCAAAGGTCTTTTTTCCTTTAGTGTCACATCTGCCGCTCGATGAAGAAGGTTTGATGTTACTCCATTTGATATATGCCCTAAGGTTCCCATCGACATTGGAACAACGACCATGCCTCTGGTTCTATAGGTTCCGCTTGCTATAGTGGCTGACATATCCATCCCTGGATGCCATGTTAAATCAGTCCATTTTACATTTTTGCCATATTGTTCTTCGATGAATTTTTGTGGATTTTTACCAAAATTGAAATTCAATTCATGATTTAACAGATATTTTCCCCATTTGCTTGTGACTATTTCAACTGGAATATCCCTTTTGACAAGTTCTTTAATCAATGTGTGAGCATACAGTGCTCCTGAAGCTCCAGTTATACCTACAATTACAGGTAAATTTTTCATTAAGATATTTTATCTTCCTTCAGTGAAGATAGGATGTTTATTTTCTCCATAACTTCCTGGTCATGTATTCCAACTCTCACGCTTGTGAAAACATATGCAATCTTTCCTTCAGGGTTGACTATAAAAGTTATTCTTGATGCAAAGCCCAGGTCACCTAAAACTCCAAACTTTTGACTAATCTTCTTGTCAGAATCAGCAATAAGATCAAAAGGTAACTCCTTGTCTTTCTTGAATTTTCTTTGTGTTTTTAGATTATCTGTACTGATACCTAGTACATTAATATTTTTTTGATCAAAGTTAGAGTAACCGTCTCTCAAACTACATGACTGAGTTGTACATCCAGGGGTAAAAGATTTTGGGAAAAAATAAAGAACGCTCCAGTTGCCCTTAAGGTCTTCTGAGGTTATTGTTCCAGATGTTGATGAAGCTTCAAATTCAGGAATGCTTTCACCTATCTCTAAAATTTCCCGATCCATAAGCTCACCTGGTTTCACAAAGGTATCATAAACAGCGATGCCAAATATAAATATTATGAAGATTAGCGCTTCCAAGCTGAAACCTTTGATTATTACTGGTAGGCCTTTTTTAACATTCGATAAGATTTTTTTCAAGTGATTCATTTTCCCTCTAAAATTTTCAACCTTTCTTCTTTTTGGCTGAAAAAGTTTTTTCTCAGCATGTATCTGTAGGGATTCTCCCATGAAACAAGCCAGCTTTGCATATTGATGTCGGCATTGAAGCCAGATTCATTTGAGTTTGGGTTTTCCTGAGGGTCATAAGGCTTTCCTTCATACAGGGCTTCATAAGTCATCAGCATGTTGCCCCTGTTTGGATTTTTGATTTCTATACTGAATGGAAGAACATCCCAGCCTGGACACCAATAGGCCCTTCCATAAGGCCATGTTCCAAATTGGTTAGGGACTACACCTTCGTTAGCAAGTTGATAACACCCTTCACCAGTGCCAGCTTTCGGGTCTTTTAATTCCCCCAAAATTTCACCATTGATGGAAAAGTGATGTGTATGATTGCAGAATTCAGCACAGTTTGCAACATCTCTTCCCCAACCGTGACCAGACATGATTCCGTTTATCGTGTATTTTTCAAATTGAGGATTTTCTAAAAGGTAAGGTTTTTTAGATGGGTTATATTCCAGATTGAAAGATCCTCCTGTCCACATCCTGTGGGCATTCATCGGTCTAAGTTTGCTATCATTTTTGGACAGGTAAATACGCATGTTCATTATGTAGGAGGAGTTTCCTGTGGGTACATTTATTTTGAATTTTTTAACCCCGCCTTCTTTAAAAAAAGCCAAGAAAGGGGTTATGTCAGTAAGCCAAACACCCCTCCTATGATATGTCGTAATCCATCTTGACATCAGGATATCACACTTGTTCTCTTCGCAAAGGTGCAAATTTGCTATCATGTCCCATTCATAACAGTTTTTATCATTATTGTCAGGGCAGTTCATTTCAAAATAAATTTCCATCTCGTTAAAGCTTAAAAGTTTTTGTGTTTTTGGAAACTCAACTTCAAACTCTGCATTTGCACCCCAGCCACCGCTTAACTCAAAACCATCAAGCATAACCACTTCTTCCTTTTTGTCATTAAGCTTCATTTTTTTTGTTAATTCTTTTTCCCAGTAAAGGTATTGGATCTCTTTTTCAACTGCATCGAAAATCGGAGTAGGGCTTTTTCCTGGTGGTCGGAGAAGGCCAAATTGTCTTAGGTGACCATTTGAATCAATTAAGAATCCAGCTTTATCTGCACTCCATTCTTTTTCCCATTCAGAAAGTATTAATTCAATGTTATCAGGCAAGACGGTATTATTTTTATTTATAAAATGTAAATATTTTTCCCAATCTGTGCCAATTACATTTTCTTTAATTTCATTTAATCTTTGATCCGCTGATTCACCTGAAGCAATAAAGACTATGTTTGTTTTGGGTATTTCATCTATTAGTTCTTGAAAATTTGAACTCCAGAGGTTCTCCGTATAGGCATCCCCTTCTGTTAATTCAAGAAAGGCTATTATTTCATCTGAATCTTGAGTGTATGAAAATACTCCTTGATCAACTTGAAGTTCAAATGATTCTATTTTTTCAAAAGGTTTAACACCATTGAAAAATGACAACAGCATTAAACCCAATAAATATTTTTTTCTCATTAATACAACCACTCCTTTTTAAATATTACCTTCCATGAGTCACCGGTTGATTCATCATTGGTATTTACAACTAGGTATGTTGCTTCTCCATCCTTGGGCCTGAATTCAAATCTAAAATATGCATTAATTGCATCTGATAGATTGTTTTTTTGTACCGAAAGGCTGTAAAGATGGGATGATGTTGGGGTGTAGCCAAAATCAAATGAATATATTTCAGAGCTCGATGAGGAGCTGCCTCTTTTTACATTATTCATATTCCAGTTTGGCCCAAAAGAAAAATCATTTGTTATTTTGTAATTCAGCCACCCGTCAAGGCTCGTCTTGCTAGCATCATACCAATCTCCAGAATTGAAACCTCCACCCCATACCCATTTGTAATCATAGGCCCAGCCAAAATAGTTCAGACCGTAATCAACATAATCATATTCACCTGCAGGTATTATTGTCCCAGGTAATGACCAAGGTTCAAAATCTTGATCCAAAACTGATTTGTACATTGTGATTTCAGGCCTCCATGACCATCCATTACTCATAGATAAACCCAACGGTTCTATTCTTAGAGAGTTTTCTACAAGCTTGTTCGCTCCATTTGAAATTTCATTGAAGCTGATCTCATTTGAAATTTCCCTTATTTGATATTTTTCTTCACATTTTTTTTTCCAGAAATTTATACATTTTGATACATTTTCCGAATGTTCAATTTCAATTTTTTTAACTTTTACTGAATCATTCAACGATGAGTATCTGTAATAGCCTAGGCCAGGGTCAAAATCTGCATCAAAAATCATATATTCGGCGGAGGCAGAAAGAGGATTTCCGAAGCTTTCTACTTTAAAATAATGGCCTTCTCCATCTTTATTTTCGCTTGATGAAAATTGTGACCATAAGTCAACATTCAACCTTGTCCCATTGTCGTTAATCGACTTCCATGAAACATCTATGCCATTTGTCATGTTTGAAGAATTCGAATCTTCACTGGAGGAAATAAAACCTATATTTGTGTTGTCTGTTATTTGATGTTTTGTTCTTAGGATTGCAAAATGTTCATCAATTGAGTCTTCAACCCATGCTGTTAAAAAGCCAACCTCATTAATATCGAATTTCCCTGTGATTTTTGATCCAACTCTAAGTGGAAGCTGGTTTCCATTTTCATCTAAACCGATATTTCTGCTATGGAATGGAAGGGCTGAACCTTTGCTACCAAATGAAAAAAGTCCTGAATTTTCTAAAAAGAAATCTCTTTTTTCAGGAAAAAACAAAGAGTAGCGAGTTAAGTTGCTTTGCTGTACATCTGCCTCAGCTTCTCCAAAATCAGCATTCAAAACTGATGCAATCCTCCATCCTTTCCATGGGGTGCCAATAATGTCTATTCCAACATCAGCCTTATAGTCCATCTCTGTTTCTTGAGTCGCTTTTCCAAGCATAAATGGTTTCATTATCCAAGGATTTGAACTGGGCAAATCATTCATTCCTGTTAATTCACCTCCTTTTGACAGTGTGTTAAGGCTATTGCTTTTTTCCCATCCTGTCCAATAGCCAGCTTCCCTTTCTTTTGAGTACCAGTATTTGAAATTTATTCCCCAGTTGTTATTATTCTCTGCATATGCAAGCGTTGAAAAAGGTATTTTTATTTCTGCACTCCATCCATCTTTTGTCAATGTGCCCATTCCTTCCCAATATCCATCCCAATCTTGATCTGGCCTGGATTCATTGGTTATCGTTCCATCAACCCTGCTTCCATTAGCATTAATGCCAAAATAGTAACCATTTCTTTTTGACAAATAAGGGTCTATAACAATTTCTATTTTGTCATCATTGTAGAGAGTTTGGTCCCTTTTTTTGTAATTGTTTATCAGCTTGTCAGTTTTTGCCTTATACCCTATATATAGATTTTCTTTATCTCTCCAGATGAAAATCCTTGCTTCAAGGGTGCCTTTTTCGCCTTCTTTTGGTTGTTGTTGAGTCCAATTTTGAATAATTGCTGCCTTGCTCCACACCTCTTCTTCGAGAATTCCATCAATCTTCACGCTCTGCTGCATTGTTGGAGCGCTTATTGTTTTTGATGCAATCAAGATAAGTGAAATTAAAATTTTGTTTTTTTTCATATCGTCATGAATGCTCCAAGAAGCAATAGTATGCTAATCCATCCATTTGCTGAGAAAAATGCAGCATTGATTCTTTCAATGTTATTGGCAGAAATTATTGAATGCTGCCACAATAGAAGAAAAAACATCAGAACGCAAGCAATAATCCAACCTTGAGACCAGTCAAAAGCAGACCCAAAAAGAAAAAACAGCAGTGCTGCGAAAAAATGCAGTATGCGTGATACCGATATAGCTTTGTCTGCGCCATAAATTGCAGGAATTGAATAAAGTTTCATTTTTTTATCAAATTTAATATCTTGCAAGGAATAAAGTATATCGAAGCCAGCAACCCAAAAAGTAACTGCTAGACATATCAGGTAGACCTTATCTCCCCATCCACCAGTTGCAGCAATGAATCCACCAGCTGGTGCACATGCAAGTGTTGCACCAAGCCAAAAATGACAAAACACACCCCATCTTTTGGTGAATGGATACATTGACAAAAGAAGGACTGCAATTGGCGCTAGTTGCCATGTTAAATCATTGAGGTTTTTTGCCGCATAGCCAAGAATCATCAAACTTGCGAAGACTAAAATCCAGACTGATTTTTTCTTAACGACACCAGTGACTAAACCCCAGTTTTTGCTTCTAGGATTTTTTTTATCGTAAGGGTAATCAATCAATCTATTAAGTCCCATTGCTGCTGTTCTTGCACCAATCATTGCGAAAAGGATAAGGCAGGTTGTTTTTACATCAGGATAATCCCTCAAACCCGCAATCAATCCAACAAATGCAAAAGGTAAAGCGAAAACGGTATGTTCAAACTTGATCAACTTTAGTATTGACGAAAAAGAATTCATTAATTATCTTTAATCTTTTTTAGGATTTCGTCAATTTTTTCTTGGTCTATGCCCACTTGTTCAGGCCATTCTCTTATTGCTGATTCTCCTTCAATTTTCCTTGTACCATCAAAGCCTATTTTTGAACCAAATCCTTCAACAGGGCTTGCATGATCAAGCACGTCTACAGGGCCATTATCCATCACAATATCTCTTTTTGGGTCAATATTAGACAAGGCATGAAAAGTTGTTTCACTTGGATTCTGGACATCAACATCTTCATCAACAACAACAATGAATTTTGTAAGACTCAACAAGCCAATTCCCCATATTGCATGTATAACTTTTCTTGCTTGGCCAGGATAGCTTTTCTTAATGCTCACAAGAAGCATATTGTGAAAAACACCTTCTGCGGGAAAGTGCATATCTTTAATCTCAGAACAGAAAAGCTTGACTAAAGGTAAAAAGATTCTTTCTGTTGCCCATCCTAAAAACCAATCCTCCTGTAACGGCTTTCCAACAATTATGTGTGGAAAAATTGGTTTTTTTCGATGTGTTATTACTTCCAAGTGGAAAACCGGATAAGGTCCAGGGTGGCTATAAAAGCCTGTATGGTCTCCAAAAGGACCTTCCTCTTTCCTCTCGTCTGGATCTACCCATCCTTCTAGAATGAACTCAGCATGAGCAGGAACTTTGATATCTGATGTTATACATTTAACCACTTCGACTGGTTTTTTGTTTAAGAATCCTGCTAAAAGGTATTCATCGATTCCCGGTGGAAGGGGGGCACTTGCGGAATACATTGTTGCTGGGTCGCCACCAATCGCAATTGCAACAGGTATTTTTTCTTTTTTCTGGCTTGCTTTTACTTCATGCCTTTTACCATCTTTATGTAATTGCCAATGCATGCCAAGTGTTTTTTTGTCATGTTTTTGAAGCCTATAAAGCCCCACGTTTCTTGAACCTGTTTCTGGGTCGTTTGTAATTGTGGATCCTAAACATATGTATGGTCCAGCATCTTTAGGCCAAAGTGTTGGTATGGGAAGTATGTCTAGATTCGCATCATCTCCTTTTAGCACAATTTCCTGACAAGGTGCTTTTTTTATTGTTTTTGGTATCAGTTGTTTACCCAGCTCAGCAAATTTTGGAAGCATGCCCATAGCGTCCAAGATTCCAGAAACCTTTGGAGGTTTCAGAAGTTGCTCAATTCTTTCTGAATGTTCGTTAATGTGTTTTACACCGAAAGCCTGAGATACGCGATCCTTGCTTCCAAAAAGATTGACTGCTAACGGAAAGTTGCTTCCTTTTATGTTTTCGAAGAGCAATGCTTCTTTGTTGTTCCTTGTGTAGTGCTCACCAATCACTGTAACTTCAATTTTTGGATCTATCTCCTCTGTGATCCTTTTTAGTTCATTCTTTTTTTCCAGATGTTTTATGTATTCAGATAAATTTTTCATAGAAAAATTATTCTAAAAAATATTTCTTTCTCTTTTTTTAAATTACACTATATCCAATAGATTTGGAGGTAATTATGGCTAAAAAACAAGCTTTAAGCTCAATTGATTCAAAAAAATTATTCAAAACATGCTTCATCGCCTTGGTGGCAACATCATTTTCTTTCATCGTTCGAATAATGCTGTTAGACAATGTTTGGCAAGAAATGTTTAACCTTAGTGAAACTCAGAAAGGAGAGATATTTGGAGCTGGTCTCTGGCCATTTGCGATAAGCATAGTTCTTTTCTCTCTTTTTATTGACAGGTGGGGTTACAGAAAGGCAATGTTCTTTGCTTTTTTCTGTCATGCTTTGCAGGTATTGTTGCTTGTCACTGCAAAAGATTATTGGTGGCTTTGGTGGGGCTCTTTCATAGGTGCTTTGGGTAATGGTACTGTGGAGGCTGTAATAAATCCTGCTATTGCAACGGTTTACAAAAAAGAAAAAACAAAATGGTTGACCATTTTGCATGCAGGCTGGCCAGGTGGATTGGTGTTAGGCGGATTGTTGGCATTGTTGGTTTCAGCTACAGGTTTAACGTGGCAATGGCAGGTCATTGTTTTATTGTTTCCAGCAATTATTTATGGAGTTAGATTGCAGGATACAAGATTCCCTGTACATGAGAGAGTTGAGGCAGGTGTGTCTCATACTGCGATGTTAAAGGAAATGGGCTGGATGGGAGCATTGATAGTAACCTGGCTTGTTGTTTTTGAACTCGGAACTAAATTTTTGCCAGTTGAGTATATGGGATTGTCAACAACTCAATTGATTTGGGCAATCACTGCTTTAATTGTTATTTGGTACGGTAAAGTTGTTTCCTGGGCGCCAGGCAAGCCTTTGTTTGTATTTTTGTTATTGTTGATGATTCCATTAGCCACAACAGAATTAGGAACAGATGCCTGGATTAAAGATCTTATGGGTCCAGCAATGGGAAAAATTGGACTTGATGGTATATGGGTTTTGATTTACACCGCTACAGTCATGATGCTTTTAAGGCTTAAAGCCATTGGTGATCTGTCAAAGAAGCTTTCACCTTTACAGATATTGGCATTTAGTTCTATCTTTGCTGCTTGTGGAATTTATTTCCTTTCTATCAGTTCAGTGAGCCCATGGTTTATTTTGGGTGCCGCAACAGTGTATGGAATCGGACAAACTTTTTTCTGGCCATGCACCTTAGGCTTGGTTGCCGAACAGTTCCCTAAAGGAGGAGCGTTAACCATCAATGCTATTGCTGGAGTTGGAATGCTTGGAGTAGGGATTATAGGAACACCTTTATTAGGAAACTTACAGGATACCCAGATATACAAAACCTTAAAAACAAACCAGCCTGAATATTATCAGGAGTTTATTCTTGAAGAAAATAAAAATAGTATTTTTGGAGAATATCAGCAATTGGATCAAGAGAGCATGAAGAAGCTTGATGCTGATCTGGCTGATGATGATGGTTCAGAATCTTTCCAAAGGCTTCAGGAAAAAAGGAAAGCGCTTACAAGGTCAACGAATGAAGCAAAAAGCAATGCTTTAAAGCTTGCTTCCATACCTCCTATATTTATGGCTCTTTGTTATTTTGTTTTAATTAATTACTTCAGAAGCAAAGGTGGCTATAAGCAGGTTAAACTTTAGGAGGAAATATGACAAGACCAGTAACACTTTTTACAGGACAATGGGCAGATTTAAGTCTTGAAACGATAGCTGAAAAAGCATCATCTTGGGGATACGAAGGGCTTGAGTTAGCTTGTTGGGGAGACCATGTTGATGTTACAAAAGCTGCGAATGATATTGAATATGCAAAAAGCAGAAAGGAAATTCTTTCGAAGTATGGCTTGAAGTGCTGGTCGATAAGCAACCACCTAGCAGGTCAATTGGGTTGTGATTTAAACAATGATTCAAGATCTGACATGTTTGTTCCAGAAGATCTCCATGGCGATACTGAAGGTAAAAGAGACTGGGCAGTCCAGAAGATGAAGGATACAGCTCACGCTGCAAAGAATATTGGTGTGGATGTTGTTAACGGCTTTACAGGATCTTCAATCTGGCATTTAATTTACAGCTTTCCGCCAGTTTCTGAAAAAATGATTGAAGATGGCTTTTCTCATTTTGCAAAATTATGGAATCCAATACTGGATGTTTTTGATGAGTGCAATGTTAAATTCGCATTAGAGGTTCACCCTACAGAGATAGCTTTTGACATAATAACCGCTAGAAGAGCATTAGATGCAATTGACAACAGGGTTGCCTTTGGTTTTAATTTCGATCCAAGCCATTTACATTGGCAAATGGTTGATCCTGTCAGGTTTTTGTATGAGTTCAAGGACAGAATATACCATTGCCATATGAAAGATGCTGCTTTGCAGTTGGATGGAACCACAGGGGTGCTCGGAAGCCATTTGAATTTTGGAGAAAATGGAAGGGGTTGGGATTTCAGAAGTCTTGGAAGAGGTGAGGTTGATTTCGAGGAGATAATCCGTGCGTTAAACCATATAGGTTACAAAGGTCCACTTTCAGTCGAATGGGAAGATGCTTTGATGGATAGAGAACATGGCGCAATGGAGGCATGTTCTTTCGTCAAATCTTTGGATTTTCCAAGCAGTGATAGAGTTTTTGATGAGGCTTTTGGTGAAGAATAAAGAAGTGTGGCTTTCTTAGATTTTTTTATTTACGTTTAGTAATGTTGTTTCGCAAAGTTCATTGCTTTCTTTAAGGAATTCATTAAGTTTTGACTCAAAAATTTTCTTGAATTTTTCATCCTTTATTTCTTTCAGGTTTATTTTTACATTCAAGCCTGCAGATTCCGCTCCAGCTTTTGCAAGAAGTGCGCCAGAGCCGACATCGCTTGCCATTCCAGCATCCATGATTTCTGATATTTCACAACAGATCCTTAATGCTGCAAGGCATTGTTTGACTGTTTGAAGAGGAACATCTGTTGCCTTTTTGTAACCTTCTTGCATCATCCTGCTTCTGGTTTCTTTTTCCTCTTTGGTATCTTTCGGCATTCTCATTGCTTCTATGACAGAGTCAAATGCATTTGTGTCTTCATCAACTGCTTTTAGGAGAGAATCCTTGATCATCTGTCCTGTTTCTGAAATTTTGCAAAGCTTTTCATAATCGTCATCAAACTTTGACTTTCCGACCGATAGGTTTGCAACCATTGTCCCTAGTGCTGCTCCAAGCGAACCGGCAAGAGCCGCAACAGACCCTCCTCCTGGGGCAGGGGTGTCTCTAGAAACCTCGTCGACAAAATCAAAAGTTTGCTTGTTCACAAGTTCACCATTCATCAATGGTAACCCTAACACTTTTTCCTCAATCTCAAAAGGAGAAACATCCCTTAAGCCTAAAGACTGTATTCCGTTTTCAACAATGTCTAGAGATGGTAACCCAGTTGATTTTTTCATTTTCCTCAAATAAAAAACCCCAGCTTCTTTTATTGACTGATAAGGGATAAGCCCTACGATTTCAGAGCCAGTTATCATTATCCCTCTTTTGTTGGCTTCCTTTATAGCTTCTTCATATATCAAATGCGGGGGGCTGATTTTGTAGTTTGTAAGGTTCATGCTGATTTGTGATTTTTTGTATTCGTCAATAACCCAGCCGATAGCCTTTACATGATCAAATTTTCCATCCTTAAAGACGGGGCCTGACGGTTTTTCTTTGTTTATCTGCAGGCTTTTGTACCTTTCTTCAAGGTTTTTTCCATATTTGTTTTTGTAATGTGAAGAAAGTTCTTCAAAGCTATCTGCAACATAATCGTCATTGCCGCATGGATGCCTGCCATCCTCAGGGAAGTTTACCACTTTTCCCTTGTAGTAAAAAGGTTCAGTGTTGCCTTCTCTTTTCCATCTACCTCTTTCCCTTAGCTCGTAAGCAATATCATTGGCATATTTCCTATCTGTTGTATTAAGGTTTATATTCCATGCAATTAGAAATTCCCTGGCTCCAACAGCTGTCGCGCCTGATTTTTCATTAAAGGAAAAAGGACCATAGTCTGGCTTCCATTGTGGGTTTGAAACTCTATCTTTAAGCCCTTCGTATTCACCTTGTCTGACATTGGCTAGATTAGACCTTTCTTTTGATTTGGCAGCTTCCTCATAAAGGTAAACTGGTATTTTCAATTCCTCACCAATCCTTTTTCCAACCTCATTTGCAATAAGAATACAATCCTCCATTGATATGTTGTCAACAGGGACAAAAGGACAAACATCAGTTGTTCCCATTCGCGGATGTGCGCCTGAATGTTTTCTCATATCTATAATCTCACTGGCTTTTTTTACCGAAAGAAAGGCTGCTTCTTTAACAGCTTCAGGATTGCCTACAAATGTAACAACTGTTCTGTTTGTATCAGAACCCATGTCAACATCTTTAACTTCAACACCAGTTACTGACTTTATGACTGAAATGATCTGATTTATCTTTTCCTCGCTTCTTCCTTCTGAAAAATTAGGAACACATTCAACAAGCCCTAAGTTGCTAGGCATTTTGCTTTAAGTTGAAAGACCTTCAGGGCCTTTGTAAACTGATTTTGGCCTCATTATTCTGTTGTCTTCTTTTTGCTCCAGGACATGTGCGCACCAACCAGCTATTCTTGCCATTGCAAAAACCGGAGTATATAAATCAGACTCTATTCCCATTGAGTAATAGAGGCTTGCTGAATAAAAATCAACATTTGCTTCAAGCCCTTTCCTTTCTTTCAGCATGGCTCTCATTTTGTCACTCATTCGTAGCCATTTTTCATCAGCACCCTGTCCAGTCATGCTTTCGAGCATATCTCTTAAAACTATTGCTCGTGGATCCAAAACTTTATAAACCCTGTGGCCAAAACCCATGATTCTTTCTTTCCTGGCAAAACAATCTTCAACAAATTTTTCTACATTTTCCTCTTCACCTATCGAGAGAAGCATGTTCATTACGCGTGTATTTGCGCCACCATGCCAAGGGCCTTTAAGACTGCCTATTGCTGATGTAATGGCAGAATGCATATCAGACATTGATGATGTTGTTGCTCTTGCGGTAAATGTGCTTGCATTAAAACCATGATCTGCGTGAAGGGTCAAACAGGCGTCAAAAACTCTAACCATAGCTTGATTTGGATCTTCGTTTCTTATTGACCTCATGAAATGACTGGATGTATCATCTTCGAGATTGTTTACAGAAATATCCCTGCCATTTCTAATATCATTGAAGGCAGAGACTATAGCTGTAACTTGACCTATGAGCCTAAGTGCTTTTCTTCTATTTGCTTCAGGGGAATCATCTTCAGATTCAGGATCAAGTGCTCCAAGCATGCTAACTGCAGTCCTTAATGCTGCCATAGGGTCTGCCTCTATGCATGAATGAAGAGCAGAAATGACTTGAGATGGAAGGACCCTTGATACAGCTAATTGAGCCCTCATCGCCTCCCTTTCTGATTCTGTAGGTAATTTTCTATTTAAAAGTAAGCAAACAACATCTTCAAATGTTTTGTTTTTGGCTAAGTCTCCAACCTGATAGCCACAATAAACCAATTCACCTTTAAGGCCATCAACTCTAGATAAAGTTGTGTTGGTTACAAGTATGCCATCTAATCCTGGATTTATTTCATTCATAAGCTAGCTAATTCTAAATCTAGAATTATGAAAATGGAATATGACATAGTTGTGATAGGCGGTGGAATACTTGGCCTTTCGGTTGCAAAAGAAATAATAGACAAAAAACCCGAGGTTAAATTGCTGGTTCTGGAGAAAGAAAACACCCTTGCTTCTCATCAGACTGGTAGGAATAGTGGCGTTATCCATTCTGGAATTTATTATGAGCCTGATTCAAAAAAGTCTGAATATTGCATCAAAGGTGGTCAGAAGATAAAGAATTACTGTAAGAAAAATGGGATCCCTTTGAAGAAGGTTGGAAAAATGATCATGGCAACAGGACAGAAAGATATCGATGTTTTGTACTTTTTGAAAAAAAGAGCTGAATATCTTGGCCTAAATCATTCTTTGCTTAATTCAGCTAAGTCAAAAGAGGTGGAACCACATGCTCACTGCATTGAGTCAATTTTTTTCCCAGATGTATGCATAACTGATTATGCTGCTATTTGTCAATGTGTAAAGAAGGAATTAGAGCAAAAAGGAGTTGATGTTTTGTTTTCTTCAAAAGTGGATAGTGTGCAATGTGATATTGCAAATTCATACATTCAGGTAAGAGGAAAAACTTATGTTTCAAAAAATGTTATCAACTGTACAGGCGTTCATGCGGATTCCTTTTTAAGGCAAGATTATAGAAAAGATGTAAGAATAATACCTTTCAAGGGGGTTTATTGGAAAGCTTCAGCACCTAAGATATCAACAAATCTTTACCCTGTTCCAAATTTAAAGTTGCCTTTTTTGGGTGTTCACTTTACACCAACTATCAATAATGAGGTACTTATAGGTCCGAATGCTTTTTTATCTTTCGACAAAGAGGGATATGGCAATTGTGATTTTGACATAAAGGACACGTATGATATTTTTTCTTTTTCTGGTTTTTGGAATTTTTTTCAGAAAAATTTCAATGCATGCATTAATGAGTTAAAAAACTCTTCAAGAAAATCTACATGGAAATCAGCAAGATTAATGTGTCCTTCATTAGCATTTGATGCAATCAGGTATCATTCTTCTGGAATAAGGGCTCAAGCTATGACCAAAGACGGAAAGCTTTGTGATGACTTTGTCTTCTTTAGTCAAGGTAATGTGTTGAATGTAATCAACGCTCCAAGCCCTGCTGCAACATCTTCATTTGAAATTGCAAAACATATAGTTGGTAAAATAGATTTATGAGATTGTTGGTTTTTAGTGATGTTCATGTTGATTTGAATGCAGCTAAAAGGCTTGTAGAGCTTTCATCTTCTGTAGATATTGTCCTAGGTGCAGGCGATTTTTCATCAAACCATCAAGGGTTAGAAAAAACAATAAATGTATTATCGGGAATTAAAAAGCCTTTGCTTATGGTTCCTGGTAACAACGAATCTTTTCATGAGTTGTCACGAGTTTCTTCTCAGTTTGAAAATATGCAAGTGTTGCATGGCACAGGACTTTCGTTAAATGGATTTGATTTTTGGGGCTTGGGTGCTGGAGTTCCCGAGACTCCATGGGACTGGTCTTTTGATCTAAGTGAACATGAAGCGTTCTTGATGTTGGAGGGTTGTCCAGAAAAATCAATTTTGATAACCCATAGCCCACCTAAAGGGCATGTTGATAAAGCAGGCGGGAGCAATTTTGGAAGTGAATCAATTCTTGAATGTGTTAAAAAGAAAAAACCTTTATGGGTTTTTTGTGGACACATTCATGAGTGCTGGGAAAAAGAATCTTTTTTAGGTGGTACTAAAATTTTAAATTGTGGTCCTAATGGGCGGGTTATAGAGATATGATTTTTTTGCTTTTTTATTTGTTGAATCCGATTACAGATTTTCTAGAAAAGCAAGAAAATCAACCCAATATTGTATTTATTATGGCTGATGATTTAGGGTTTGGGCACCTTGGATCTTACGGTCAAAAAAAGATAAAAACTCCAAATTTGGATATTTTGGCTAGTCAAGGATTAAGGTTTACACAGTTTTATTCTGGCTCAACAGTTTGTGGTCCGGCTAGAAGCACTTTGATGACTGGTTATCATACTGGTCATACATCTGTCAGGGGCAATACTGGAGGTATACCTCTGCTCGATGAAGATGTTACTATTGCTGAAATATTGAAATCCAAAGGTTATAAAACCGGAATGTTTGGCAAGTGGGGTTTAGGTGATTTTGGAACAAGTGGCACTCCGGATAAGCAAGGTTTTGATGAGTATTTTGGATACTTGCATCAGGTGCATGCTCATTTTTATTATTCTGAATACCTTTGGGACAATGGAGAAAAGATGTTTTTAGATGGCAATCAAGATGGAAATAGAAACCAGTACACACATGACTTAATAACAGACAAGGCTCTTCAGTTTATTTCAGAAAGTTCAAAAAAACCATTTTTTCTATATGTTGGATACACAATTCCTCATACAGAATTGCTTGTGCCTGAAGATTCTTTAAATGAATATTTAGGAGATTGGGATGAGCCTAATCCTTATGTTGGTCATCATTATGCTAGCCAACCTTATCCAAGATCTGCATTTGCTGGAATGGTTTCAAGAATGGATAGAGACGTGGGGAGAATTATGGATCTTCTTGATGAATTAAATTTAAGTAATGAGACAATCATCTTTTTTACAAGTGACAATGGAGGTCAAGGGTTTGATGGACCCGATTTAGAGTTTTTTGATGGAAATGGTGGTTTAAGGGGTGGTAAACAAGATATGTACGAAGGAGGAATCAGGGTTCCCCTTATTGTAAGGTGGCCAGGAGTTATCAAAGAAGGATCTAAAAGCGATCACATTTGGGCTTTTTGGGACATCCTGCCAACAGTTGGGGATATCGTTGGAGCCTCTTGGTCTAATGAGATTGATGGTCTTTCTATGTATCCAGCATTATTAGGGGCAGCAGCACCAAAGCACGAGTATCTTTATTGGGAGTATGGCGGAGAGGGACATCTTAAACAGGCTGTAAGGATGGATGATTGGAAATATGTAAAGCATAGAGATGGAACAAGTGAGCTTTATAACCTTAAAAATGATTTTTCCGAAAGTGATGATCTCTCAAAATTTTATCCTGAAATTATCATAATTATGGAAAATATATTAACCTCAGCAAGAACCCCTAGAAGGAAATATGATCGGAAAGATATGACATTTGACTATAAATGATAATAGAATCATATTCCGCGTTCCTCGGTAGCTCAGTGGTAGAGCGGATGGCTGTTAACCATTAGGTCGGGGGTTCAAATCCCTCCCGAGGAGCGCTGGGTCTTTACCAAGGTCCAGTTATAGCTATTGTTTTTCCTGTCCATTGGGCATTTACAAAAAGTGTTGTTCCGTCATCCGAGAAACAGCTACCAGCAAGTTCTGTATCTTCGTTAAGATCTCCAATTTTATATATTTCGCCTTTTTTGTTTATTCCGATTATTGAAGAATCTCCTCCAGCATCCTCACAACAGATCACATGTCCTTTTGGTGATATTGTTATATTGTCAGCATGTTGCAGTAATTCTTTGCTTGATGATTCAACAAACAGTTCCAATTTACCGTGCTCAAATTTTTCTTCAGGGGTTCCTTCATACCTGCTTGGTTTGTATTTAAAAATTTGACCTAATTGTTTTCTTCCCCCTTGTGTACATGCAAAATAAATCTCATTATTTCCGTACCACATACCTTCTGATCTTGCAAATATAGCAGCTCCTTTTTCATGCATTTCATATCTCATTTTGTCTTCATGGTTTTCTGGATTTTCAACATTTATCCAATAGGTTTCAATTTTTGTATTTTTGGGTATTGTATTTTTTGAATCTTTCCAATTTCTAGTATCGCTAATTCCTTTTTCTTTTATACATAAAGCTTGTAGCTTGCCACTGCTGAAATCTCCTTTTTTTTCAGGTATAAATCTATATATAAGGCCTTCAGGCCTATCTTCTGTTTGGTACACTATTCCTGTTTTTGGATCAACCGCTATAGCTTCATGTCTAAATCTACCCATAGCTTTTAACGGTTTAGGTATTGTTATTTGCATTTTTTTTGATGCAGGGACTTCAAAATTGTATCCATGATTTTTTTTCAAGCCTTCTTTGTCTTCATCATGTAGAGAGTAGCCTTTTTTTACTGTTACTTCCTCACATGTAATCCATGTGTTCCAGGGCGTTATACCTCCAGCACAATTTCGAAGTGTGCCTATTAGGCTTAAGGATTCTTGCAGTACTTTTTGTTTTTTAGTGTCGTAGATGATTGTTGAGGTGCCTCCAGTGCAAGGCATTCCTTTGATGCCTTGATCATAAAGTTTATTGGGATTGATTTTTGAATAAAGCGAATTTGTTTGTCCAAAAGGGCTTCTTGAAAAATCAGTAGGCAGATTTTCATGATTCCTGATTATTATGCTAATTCCATTTCCTCCAGAAAAAACACCCATTCCATCCATTGCCCCTGGAACTAGGAATCCATCATTCATAACTTTTCCAACTTCAGAAATGACCCTGTATGAGAAACCTTCGGGAAGATCAAGAATTCCCAAAGGGTCCTTTTTTAAAGCTCCATATATGGATGTTTTTTGTTTATTGAGATTTATGAAATGTTTTAATCCTGTCATTCCCGCAGAGATCACAAGCCCTGCTTTGATAAAATTTCTTCTAGTTAAATTCATATTTTAAAAATTAAATTATGATTCCTTTATGACGTTAAAATCATGCCTTTTAATCATATATTTTTTATTTACAAATAGTGTTTTTGAAGCTCAATCGATTGAAAGCAAAAAATTTATAAAAACTGAAGATTATTTAATTGTTCAAATTGAAGATAGGAAGATTTATATTCATCCGGAAATTAAGAATAGTGCAATAAAAAAAGATTTAATGGATTTGCTAAAAGTTAAATTGTTTGATGTAAAAAGAGTTTTACCTGAGGTTTCTTATGAAAAAATTAAAGATGTTTCAATATGGGTTGATAATGGTGATTTTGGATGTCCAGGTGCATGCTATCACCCATCAAAGATTTGGCTTGCTGAGAATGGCTTAAATCCAGACAAAGAAAAGTCGATTCAGATAGGTAGCCCTGAGATTTTTTTGGAATGGACAAAACAACAACCTTTTATGATTTTGCATGAATTGGCTCATGCTTACCATCATCAGTTTTTGGGATATTGGAATGAGGATGTAAATAAAGCTTATGAAAGAGCTTTGGAATCAGGATCTTACGAAGAGGTTCTTCATTGGAATGGTGATACTGTGAGGCATTACGGTTTAAACAACAGTCAAGAATATTTTGCAGAATCAACAGAGGCTTATTTTGGTGTTAATGATTTTTATCCCTTCGTTCGTGGAGAATTGAAAGTTCATGATTATGAGATGTACACACTTATTAATGATCTTTGGAATCCAATTGATAATGAATCGGAATGATTTTTTTATTACAATCTTGAAATATGAATTTTTTATTTCCAAATAAAGAAAACTTAGATCCAATCCTGAGAGAGATTATTGATTTATCTAAAAAGCTCGGTGTCGATTATTCAGATTTAAGGTATGGTTTTTATAAATCTGAAACAATAAATGTTAGAGATAATCTTGTAGAGGCAATTGATTATGACGAGAATTTTGGAGTTGGTATAAGGGTTTTGGTCAATGGTGGATGGGGTTTTTCTAGCACTGCTGTTCTTGACAAAGCAAACCTTTTAGAAACACTTGAAACAGCTATAGACATTGCAAAAGCCTCATCTGAATTAAGGGTCGAAAAGGTTTGTTGGGAGCCTCAGGTTGCTCAGGTAGGCACATGGTGCTCCAGCATAAAAGAAGATCCATTTAAAGTTTCTAGAGAGGAAAAGATGAATTTGCTGCTTGACTCAACAAGCAATGCTTTGCAGCAAGATGGTTGTTTTAGGGCAACAGCATCTATTTTTTCTGGAGAGGAATTAAAGTGGTTTCTATCTTCAGAAGGCTCAGACATAACCCAAAGGATAATAAGAACATCTCCTGACTTAATGGCCTGGGGCAAAGCTTCTAACGGAAATGTTAGGACAAGAAACCATCAAACTCCCCCTTTGACATGTGGTTTTGAAAATATCAGATCTGCTGATTTGGTTGGGAATGCTGCTCGTGTGGGTTCAGAAGCTGTAGAAAGAGCTGAAGCTCCATTTGGACCTCAGGGAAAGTTTGATTTGATTCTTGACCCTGCGAATTTAGCTTTAACAATTCATGAAACAATAGGGCATGCTACTGAATTGGATAGAGCATGTGGATGGGAGGCAGATTTTGCCGGCACATCTTTTTTGAAGGTTTCAGATTTGGATAATTTGAAATATGGTTCAAAGTGGGTTAATGTGCAAGGTGATAGAACTTTGCCAAATGGCCAGGCAACACTTGGCTGGGATGACGATGGAGTTAAAACAAATGAGTTTCCAATTATAGAAAAAGGTATTTTTAGAGGTTTTGCCAGCACTAGAGACTCTTGTTATCTTGAAAAAACAAAAGGATTAGGAAAAGCTTGCTCCCATGCAGATTCGTGGTCCAATATTCCTATTTTGAGAATTCCAAATGTTTCATTGAAGCCTTCAGAAGGAGAAAGCGCTCCTTCTAAAAATGATTTGATTAAAGATGTTAAAAAAGGAATACTCATACAAGGAAGAGGCTCATGGAGTATCGATCAACAAAGATACAATTTCCAGTTTGGTGGGGATGCGTTTTGGGAAATCAGAAATGGAGAAGTTTGCGGAATGTTTTCCGATGTAACTTATAGAGGAATTACTACAGATTTTTGGAACTCTTGCGATGGTGTTTCTTCCAAGGATTATTGGGAACCTCAGGGTGTAAGAAACTGTGGAAAAGGGCAACCAAGCCAACAAGGACAGCAAACACACGGAGCTTCCTGGAGTCTATTTAGAAATATTGATGTGGGAGATGCAAATTGAAACAACCGATTGACGATAGGCTTTTGTTGACAAGGTATTTAAAACCTTCCAACTCAGATTACATTTCTTTCAATGTTAATGCTTCATTTTTTAATTTGACTAGAGTGGCTAACAATAGCGTAACTCAAAATCTTTCTAGAAACTACAAGACTTTAACTGTTACTTCTTGGACTGGTAAAAAAATTGGTTATTCAACAACAACAGATTTTTCCCAAAGTGGTATAAAAAAATGCATTAATAATGCTGAATTTATATCAAGTGTTAGTCCTGAAAACGAAGAAGCAATGCCTCCTCTTGAAAACACAATCAGCTCAATTAAGGATAATTTTGATCCAAATACTGCATACATGAATGCAAAAGAAAGAGTCTCGCTTATATCGCCTGCCTCGTTTAAAGCGGAAGAAAAAGGAATGAAGCTTGCAGGAACGGTTTCCTCTGGATGGAATTCACAAATAATCATGAATTCAAAAGGTTTAGATATTTTTTACAAAGAAAGTAAGGGTGGCTTCAGTGGAACTTTAACAAATCCAGAAGGGGGAACTTTTAGAGTCGCTTCAGAATCCTGTTGGAATCTTCCTAGCTTGAATCCAGAAAAAGCTTTTGACTCCCTTTTTTCAAATATATGTATTGGCAATTCAATTGATAAGGATCCTCAAAAATTTAGAGTTTTATTGCTTCCGGAAGCCGTAGGGTCTTTACTTGTATGGCTTTTGGCTCAAAATGATTTAAGGTCTGCAGATGAAGGGAGAAGTGCATTTTCAGAAAATGGATTTAAGAAACATTCAGACGGAAGGATATGTTCTAGCGGTGTAAATATTTTATTGGACCCTCATCACCCTGATTTAAAAACAGCACCTTTTGATCATGAAGGACATCCACTTGAAAAAAGATTCTTAATCCAGGATGGATTTTTAGACCAGTTGAATTGTTCTCGTTATTGGGCGAAAAGGAATAACAAAGAGAGTACTGGTTCTTGTTGGAGCATGGTTTTTGAAAGTGATAAAAAGCCATTAGATTTAAATAGTTTAGCCTCTATAGTTGATGAAGGTCTTTTTGTTCCTAGATTTTGGTATAACAGATATGTAGACCCAATGCAAATGATAATCACAGGACTTACACGAGATGGATTAAGAACTATTAGTAAAGGAAAGCTTGGACCCAGGGTTAAGAATTTTAGATTCAATGATTCTCCGTTAAGGGTGTTAAATAATATTGTTGCTGTAGGAAAGCCTGAACTTGTTTCCCATTGGGGTGTGAGGATGCTCGTTCCACCAATGGTTGTAGATAATTTTAATATGACCAGTGTTGCCCCTGGCGAGTAAGTGTTTAAGGTATACTTAGG
Source organism: bacterium (assembly GCA_002716355.1). Classification (GTDB taxonomy): domain Bacteria; phylum UBP7; class UBA6624; order UBA6624; family UBA6624; genus UBA6624. Next base: position 58,671 of record PBAU01000009.1, read on the forward strand.
TACATAGTTTTTTAGGAGGTTTTATGGAAAAAGGAAAGATTTTTTTGCCGATCTGGATGTTCATTTTAATTATTGCAGTATTCTTTTTTGCGGGTTTCAATTATGGAAAATCAAATGCGCTTAATTCAGTAATTGTTGAAATGACACAAAACCGTCAAATGTTTCCTGGATCTGGATTTGATAGAGGTCAAGGTCGACAAATGCCACCACAAGGCGGACCACCACAAGGCGGACCACCACAAGGCGGACCACCACAAGGCGGACCACCACAAGGCGGACCAC
>PBAU01000010.1 GCA_002716355.1 bacterium
AAGGACACAATAGCCACAGCAACCATGAAGGACACAATAGCCACAGCAACCATGAAGGACACAATAGCCACAGCAACCATGAAGGACATCATGACCATCAACATGGTATGAAAGAAAAAATAATATTTGACCATGGAGTAGACCCTTTAGAGGTTTATCTTGCCTTGATAATTGATGGTGACAAAATCAAAAAAGGAGATATTGTTCCTCGTGACAGCAACCATATGCATTTTGGAAAAGAAGTTGAAACAACAATATTAAACCTTGATCCTGGAAGCCATACTTTAACGCTACAAGCAATCAATTCAAATCGTGAATCTCTTGGTCCTGAATTCTCATCACAAATAGAAATAGAAATCCTTGGTGAAACTGAAGAAAAAACAGTAGAAATAAAGCCAGTTTCCTCTTATTCGATAAGAACAGCACTTTATGAGTCATGGGTCAAAAAAAATAGAGAGAAAACAGAAAAAGATTCAGAAGGCAAGCTTGGATATGTACATATTCAAGGAATGAGCCAACCAAGTCTTGAAAGATTTGAAGCCGAGCTTTATTCAGTTGGGCATGACAAGGAAGCTTTAGTTATTGATGTTAGAGACAACGGTGGTGGCTGGACAACAGATATGCTTCTTCAAATATTAATGGTTGAAAGGCATGCATACACCATTCCTAGAGGAGCAAAAGATGGAGAATTCGGATATCCTCAAAACAGATTATCAATGTATTCTTGGACAAAGCCAATAATAGTGTTATGCAACCAAAACTCCTATAGTAATGCTGAGATATTCTCACATGCAATCAAAACACTAAAAAGAGGAAAGCTTGTTGGCGTTCCTACTAGAGGAGCAGTAATATCAACAGGTTCAAAAGGTCTTATAGACGGATCTTCAATGCGGTATCCATTTAGGGGCTGGTTTGTTGCTGATGGAGAGAAGCTTGGTCCAAATCAAGAGAATGGACCTGCGATACCTGATATCATTGTTGAAATCACACCAGAAGACGAAATAAGCGGAAACGACCCTCAGCTCAATGCAGCAATCAAGTCACTACTTAAGGATTTAAGGTGAAGCTTTTTGGACTTGGTATAACTTATTTGTGTTTGGGTCTTGCAACCAAAAATGCCTCCAACGATGCCTAAGCCAAAAATATCACAACCCTACACCTTTCTGAAAGCAAGCAAGAAGATACAGAATCGTACTGTTCTGGCTGCCATGACAAACAAACAGAGTCATGATGATGGAATTATTTCTGATGATGAAATAAATTGGCTTTTAGAAAGGGCAAAAGGTGGTTTTGGAGTCATAACAACAGCGGCAACTAATGTTTCAAAAGAGGGAAAGGCATGGGATGGAGAATTTGGTGTTTATGATGATTCCCATATACCAAGCTTAACAAAATTAACTTCAGCCATACATCAAACCAAAAGTCTTATTATTGCTCAGTTGTTTCATGGAGGAACAAAATCCGCTCAAAAAATAACGGGGTTTATTCCTGTGTCTGCAAGTGAATTGAATTGCGCAGAATCATTCACAGGCAAATCGAAGAAAGCTTCAGAGAAAGATATCAAAAAAATAATCAATGATTTCACAACCAGTGCAATCAGGTGTCATCAAGCAGGTTTTGATGGAATTGAACTACACGGTGCACATGGATACCTAATCTCTCAATTCTTAGGAAAAAAAACAAATTTAAGAAAGGATAGCTGGGGAGGAAGTTTAGAGAAAAGATCTAAATTGCTTATTGAAATATTCAAATCCATAAGAAAAAATGTTCCAGAGTCATTTATTGTTGGCGTTCGTATTTCACCTGAAATAAAAAGCTTGGGAGTTGAATTGAATGATTCAATAAACCTTATTGGCATTTTAAGAAAATTACCAATTGACTTCATTCACTTGTCATGCTGGGATGTTTTTTCCAAATCAAATTCAATCGCAAACAGCCAAAAGACATTAACCGAATTAATCACAGATAGCTATGAAAGTTTACCAACAATCATAAGCACCGGTAATGTTTGGTCAAGCCTCGATGCTCATAATTTGTTGAAGCAAGGTGCTGACTTGGTTGGTGTCGGCAGGGTAGCAATAGGCCATCCAAATTGGGCACACAATGTCTCTGATCTAAAATATTCACCCAAGAAACCTCCATTCAGCATTCATGAATTAAAAAAAGCAAAATTAAACAAAACATTCATCTCATACATGAAAAATTGGAATAATTTTGTAAAGTAAATAATTTATTACTGAGGTCTTGAAAGATCAATGTTCTTAAACATTCTGTAACCTAAAAATATAAATAAGGCAGACCAGACAATCGACTGCATTGCATAAATTGAAGCAATCTCTATTGCATCCTTGCCGGAAACAATGATTGGGAACCATAAACCTATTGTAGGCAAAGCAGGCCATCCACCCTTTAAACCACCAAGAGTAACCAGCTCTGTAAAAACCTCATTCTCAACCTTGATAGGGAGTCTCCAAAACCAACTTATAAGCGGCCAACAACAAAAAGCTAATGCAATGGCAGCTTTTTGGTTAAACTTTGCGGAAAGGAAATAAAGAGCTGACATAACGACAAACATAAAAGATGAAAGCAAAGTCCAGAAAACAGTTGCCAGTTCTTTTGCAGCCGGAAGGCCAATAGGTATTTCAAACTCAGGAAGTTGACGAGTTAAGAAAGCAACATTTTTGATGATTTCATAACCTTCAGTTCTTACAACACCATACTCAAACAAAAGCCAATATAAACCTGATAGAACTGCCCACCCCGGAACAAAAAGACCAAAAAATCTTCCTAAGCTATACTCAAGCCTGCTTATTGGGGATGTGATGATTGGGGTAAGTGTTTTTTTTCTTAAATCCTCCCTTAGCAAATCTGCTGCTTGATAAGAAATGACAAGAAAAAGAAAACCTATACCAGTCCATGTAAATGTAACAACTGTTGCATCTTGGTTCTGAGATAAAAGATAAGTTGAAAGGCCAAACAGAAGAGCACCTATAAAAACCATCTTGAGAGCCTTTCTGTTGCCTACAACAGACTGAAAGGTCATTTTTCCAATAGTGAATATATTTTTAAACTTCATCTTTTCTATCACTCTTAGAAACAACCCAGTCGATCAAATCAGTCTTATTTTCAGAAACCTCTATTATCTTTGATCCTGATTTGATTAAATTCTGAATTTGTGATTCTCTATCCTTCTTATCAACAAGAGCAAGCCAGCAACCATTCAACTGTTTGCTGCCTGGAATAACCTCTTTTTTGTTTTCATAAATTATCTTTACCTCATCCTCTATAGATAAATCCTCATTGCTCCCCTCGACTTTGAGCTTTCCATTCTCTATAAAAACAAACCTGTCGCAAACGGTTTCAACCATTTCCATATTGTGACTGCATAATAAAAGTGTTTTTTTCTGCTTTTTAAGATCAAGCAAAATTTCATTAAGAGCTTTTCTGCCAAAAGGGTCCAAACCCCAAGCTGGTTCATCAAAAATGATCAAATCAGGATCATGAAATAAACTTCTTACAATTCCTACTCTTCTTAAAAGCCCTTTCGAGAGCTTTCCAGAGAGTCTATCCATATGAGAATTTAAACCTAGCAAGGAGGTCAAATCTTTTGCAGCAGAAAGAGCTTGTTTTAAATCCATTCCATGCAAGGCCCCTACTTCTTTCAAATAAGAATTGGGGGTCAAGTAGTCTGGACAAAAGAAAAACTCTGGAAGATATCCGACTTTAGCCTTGCCTTGAATGTCTCCAGGGCTGAATCCAAACAATTTTGATTCGCCTCCTTGTAAGCCAACCAAGCCAAGCAGGGATCCAATTAATGTGCTTTTTCCTGCACCATTAGGACCAATTAGACCGACAAACTCACCCTGCTTTACGGTTAATGAAAAATCGTCTAATGCTTTTATCTTTCCAAAGTGCCTTAAGGCGTTTTTAACAGATATTGGATATGTCTTGTTTGTCAATTTAACTCTTCTGAAATGACAAGAGGGAAGTCCAATTTCATCTCAACTCCAGCAGGTGACATTTCAGCAGGAAGATAACCTTCAAGATAAAAACCAAGGTTTATCGATCTTGAAACAAGCATGCCTGTTTTTGAATCTATAACCATTTCACCCTCGCCTTTCATTGAAAGCGACATATCTAAAAGAGAACAATCATTACCAAGTTCAGCATCAACTCCATTTAATTCGATCTCCATTAAGGTTTCCATCGCTAAGCATGAATCTTCTAACGAAACATAACTATCTGCATTTATGGCAAAAACAAGGTTTCCATTTCTTACACCTAAAAGCTCTTGTGAGACTTTTGCTTCAGGAATAAGGGCCTCAAGAAAATTTTTCATTTCTGAATATTCATCCTCTGTTGGTTTATTTTCAGATACATAATCTTCGTTATAGTAAAAGTCCATAACATCAAAAATATTTTTACTGCTCCATTCTTTCTTATAGCCTGAATCTATTGAACCTAAAGGTATGTATCCAAAAATCCATGGAACAACATTCCCCACACCAGATCCCAACATGTCATATCTGCTTTTTTCTATCTGTTCTCTATAATCTTGCCAATAAAGATCCTCTTGTGAAAATTCTTGATTGTCTTCAGCTATATCGAATGTCAAAATAGCACCCTTGTTATCAATAAGCATTGTGCCCAAATATCCCTGAATTGTATCTAAAGTTGAATCTATCGGATAACCAAACATCCTTGCCAAAGCAAGAGCATCTACAGGCTCTGTAGTTTGATTATCCTCAAAAGTCATGCTTAAATCAGAATCTTCAAGATGAACCTGAACCTGAAAATCGTCTTGATCCCTTGACATCTTTGTTCTGAATTTAGCCCAAAAGCTCATATCGACATTTAAATCTTGCTGCTCTTCAATTGGACCGAAACTAACCTCTAGGTTCCAATTCCATGTTTTTTCAAGATTGTCAACATCTAAAGTTAAATCTAAAGGAAAGATATCCTTTTCAATCATTTTTGATTTTGTATAACTTTTTTGAGCTGGTGCAGCAATAATGAAATACCCCACCACACAAAGAATCAAAAACAAAAAATTACCCTTGTTATTCTTTTTCATCACCTTTCTCCCAAACTATATTGCTAAATTTATCCTCATTGTCAATCCCTTGAAGGAGAACTTTCTTAACGGCAGCTATAGCTCCTGTCACATCAATATCTCTAGGACATGCATCCGTACAATTACCAATTGTATGACATCTAAAAACACCATCTAATCCACCAACTTTCTCTATTATCTTCTCAGCATCTTCATTCCTGGTGTCTAAAATAAACCTAGCAGCCATAACCAAGGCCTGAGGGCCTAAATAATCAGAGTCAGACCATAATGAAGGACAAGAGGTAGTGCAGCATGAACACCAAATACATTTAGTCATATCTTCTATTTTTTCAAAATCCTCTTGAGACATTAAAAGCTCTCTTTCTCCGGCTTTATGTTCTTTAGCAACAACCCAAGGATTCACAGATTTAACCTTGTCCAAAAGTGGATCCATGTCTACAATCAAATCTTTTTCTACAGGAACACCTTTTAAAGGTGCTATATTTATAGGTTTTCTACCTGGGACATCACCAACGAAAGTCTGACAAGCCAAACGGTTCAAGCCATCAATCATCATCCCATCACTTCCACAAACTCCATGAGCACAAGAAGCTCGAAAACCTAATGTGGTGTCAACTTCATCCCTTATTTTCAAAAGGATATCCAAGATTTTGTCATCTTCATTAACTTCCAGCGTATATTCATCCACCCATTGATTTGGTTCCCTTTCAGGATTGAATCTCTGTATCCTAAAAACCCTTAACATTTCAATAAACCCTTGCCTTGACCTCAAATTTACCAAGATTGACATTCTTGAATTTAAATGTTGGATCATTTCCTTTTTCTTGATAGCACAAAGTGTGTTTTAGCCAATCCTGATCATTTCTATCAGGATAATCTTCCCTGCTGTGAGCTCCTCTGCTTTCTTTTCTAAGCATTGCTCCATGCAATGTTGCTTCGCTAACATCAAGCATACAGGACAATTCAAAAGCAGCCATCATTTCATAATTATAAAAATTAGATTTATCCGAAATTGTAACCTTTTGAAAATCTTCTCTAAGCTCAGAAAGCAAAGAAGCACATTTTTTCATGCCTTCTTCATTTCTAAAAACAGAACAGTAATCCATCATGATTTCCTGCATTTTTTCTCTTATTTCGTAAACTTTAGGACCTCTAGTGTTCGATCTTACTTGCTGTAAGAAAGATTCAGAATCATAGCCAGCATCACTCGGCAATTCAGAAAGCTTGCTTGATTCTGAATAGATAGAAGCATGCTGTCCTGCTCTTTTTCCAAATACAACCAAATCCAAAAGTGAATTTGTACCTAGTCTATTTGCACCATGAACAGAAACACAGGCACATTCTCCAGAGGCATACAAGCCATGCATAATACTTCCGTCTGGATCAATAATTACTCTTCCATCAACATCAGTTGGTATCCCTCCCATTGCATAATGTGTTGTGGGTTTGACTGGAATTGGCTCATCAGCAGGCTCGATATTTAAGTAGGTTCTTGCAAAACCTGTAACATCAGGCAATTTCTCATCTAAAAGCTTCCTGCCTAAATGAGTCAAATCTAAATGAACAAAATCTTTTGCATCTATTCCTCTTCCAGCTTTTATTTCTTCATAAATAGACCTGCTTACAATATCCCTAGGAGCCAAATCTTTAATTGAAGGAGCGTATCTTTCCATAAACCTTTCGCCTCTAGAGTTTACAAGAATACCCCCTTCCCCTCTAGCTCCTTCAGTTATCAATATTCCTAAAGGATGCAATCCTGTAGGATGGAATTGAACAAATTCCATATCCTGAAGAGGTATTCCCTTTTGATAACATATAGCCATACCATCTCCTGTCAAGGAAAGCGCATTACTTGTAACTTTAAAACATCTTCCATAACCACCTGTAGCAAGAATGACTGATTTGCTATGAAACACATGTCTCTCTCCAGTAGAAAGCTTTACGGCAACAACTCCACAACATGAATTATCTTTTGTTATTATCTCAACTACCTGAAACTCATCAAAAAAATTCGTCTCCCTTCTAAGAGCTTGCTGATAAAGAGTGTGCAGGATCATATGGCCAGTTCTGTCGGCAGAATGACAAGCCCTTCTCACAGGTGACTCTCCCCAATTTTTGGTATGACCACCAAAAGGCCTTTGAGAAATTTTCCCATTACCAAGTCTTGAAAAAGGCAAACCTTTTCTCTCTAAGTCAAAAATAGCGTCAGGAGCATCATTGCACATTTGTATAATCGCATCCTGGTCACCAAGATAATCACTTCCTTTCACGGTATCGTAAGCATGCCAAAGTGGATTATCCTCTTCTAGATTTCCTAAAGCTGCGGAGATTCCACCTTGAGCGGCACCTGTATGACTTCTGAATGGAAAAAGTTTTGAAAGAACCGCAACCTTCAAACCTTTGGGTATTGCAGCAACAGCAGACAACCCAGCGCCACCAGCGCCTATGACGATTACATCATATTGATGTTTATTCATGACTCCCTGACTCATCTCGCATTTCAGCTACGGGACTTTCATATTTAGCTACACTGCCTTCTTCTGGTGAAAATGTAACAATAATCCATGAGCCAATAATAATAGTTACAGCTGATATCGCTCTTATGAAAAAAAACCAATAAGCTTTGTATTTTCTAATTTTCTTGTAATCCAAAAGTATTGATTCAATTCCATTTGCACCATGGATCATGCCAAAAACAAGCATCAATGCATCCATTATTCTCCAAAAAGGTTTGTTCCATTTTTCAGCAACTGTTTCATACTCTAAATTTTCAACACCAAAAATAAAATGAACATCTATAAAATGGATAAAAATAAGTATTATCAAAAAAGATCCGGATATCCTCTGAAACCACCATGCAAAAGTTCCTGGCACTTTCTTATAGCTCATCCGGCAACACCCTCAAATAAAGGTTTTAATAATATGTAAGTCCCAGGAAGCATCAATAAAATCGTTAAAAAAACAATTATCCAAAATAAAAATTTAGCAAAATGGCTTGTCCTTATTCCTGAAAAATCAATAATAATAATTCTCAATCCATTTAAACCATGCCAGAGAATAGCACCCATTAAACCAACTTCAGCAACCCTGAAAAAAGGAGTATTGAACAATTCAACATGATGATTCCACTCTTCCGGGCCGATTTTCAAATAAATTGCTCCCATTACATGGATGATTAAAAAAATAAAAATTCCAATGCCTGTTAGCCTGTGCAGAAGCCAAGATAACATTCCTTCCTTTATCGAATATCTCATTTTTTAGTTTCCTCAATAGCTTTTTCTAACATCAAATCACCTATCCTATCGCGAATATCTATCCTCAAAGCAGATATTTGGCCTTGAAGGCTTTCTATTTCTTCAAGAATCTGAATAACTTTCTCATCTTCAGAACTAGCAATTTCAAAATCAGGTTTTATTCCATTTCCATTGACCTGATGACCATTAGGTGTTAAATAAACTGCTGTTGTAATAATTACCGAGCCACCACTGTCAAGATTTTCACCATGCTGAACTAAACCTTTGCCAAAAGTTCTATTACCTACAATCAAACCCCTTTCATGATCTTGGATAGCTCCAGCAAATATCTCACTTGCTGAAGCACTATATTCATCAACAAGAACTATCAAATCTAAATCCTCACCAATTCCTCCAGGCTTAGCGGAAAAGCTTCTTTCATCATTTTTGAACTTAATGCTTACTATCAAACCTTTATCCAAAAACAAATCTACTATTTCCAAACAAGAATACAATTCTCCTCCAGGGTTTCCTCTTAAATCCATAATGATATTTTCAGCACCTTTATCGATGACAGATGCTAACTCCTGCTTAAGCAATGAAGGCGTATTCTTGTTGAATTGAAGCAATTCTATAAAATAAGTTTTGTCACTTAGCTTCTCGACTTTTCCGATAGAAGGGACAACAACAACCTCACGAACAACTGAAATATTCATTGTCTCTGCTGTTGTTGAATCTATTATTTCTAATTCAACAGCCTTTCCTATCGGCCCTCTTACATAAGAAACAGACTCTTCATAACTTGAATCTTCAAAAGAGTTTCCATCTGCAGAAATGATAATGTCTCCATTTTTTATTTCTGATTTATAAGCAGGTCCACCCTTCACAACTGATACGACTTGCAAAAATTTACCATAAGGAGCAATGGTTACGCCTATCCCCCCAAACTCGCCTTCTGTATTTTCCCATTCTATTTTTGATTTAGTCGGCGGAACGAAACGACTATACCTGTCAAAAGAAGACATCATTCCCGATATAGCATTTTCAGTAATCTCCCTTTTCTTCTCCTCGCTTAAATCTTCAAAATATCTATCCTGAACAACCCTCCAAGCCTCCTCCATATAAGACACACCTTCGAAAGAGCCATCGGAAACAGAAAAATCTTTCATTTTCGAAGGCTCGTTGCCAGGCGATCCACCATAAGTTTCCAAAACAACAAAAACCAAAAAAACCACCAAGAAGAATTGGATTATTGTTAATGTTTTTTTTAAATTATTTTTCATTAGAGTTCAAATAAGGGTAAGGGTCATAAGGAACATCATTTTTTCTTGTTTCAAAATGAAGATGAGGCCCTGTCGACAATCCGGTACTGCCAACCAGTCCTATAAGATCACCTCTTTTAACTGCCTTTTCATTGTCTATTAATATTTTGCTTAAGTGAGCATATCTTGTTGTCCAACCTTCAGCATGCTGGATAATTATAAATTTACCTAAACCAGCCCAATTACCACTTTTTTCACCTACAAAAATAACCCTTCCTGTCTCAGCTGCATAAATAGGTGTACCTTTTGGAGCTGCAATATCCTGTCCATTATGAGGCCTGACATAACCCAAAACCGGATGAAGCCTATTTGGATCAAAAGGGCTTGACAAACGACCTTCGCAAGGCTTGTATAAGGGCAATTCCCATCTTGCACCTCTATAAGTGAGTATTGTCTCTGCTTCAATCTCTAGCTCAAGTCGATTTCGTTCATTCCGAAGATCTATGATTTCCTGCTCATAAGTACTATTAAATTCTTCTAAAGCATCAATGCTTTCAGAAAGTTCAAATTCTTTTTTGGCAAGGGTTTCGTAAAGCTTATCCTTTTTCGATAAAGAGCTGTTTAAAAGATCTTCAATTGCATTAATATCAATAGAAACTTTAGACAAAGAGGACTCCATGGAGGATATAGAACCCGTCAAGCCTTTAACCTTTTGCTGGTAAGCATCCAAATGCTTATCATAGCCAAAAACCATAAACCACGAAGGGATTATTTGCTTATCTTTGAGAGAGTCATTTAAAACAGAAGAAAGTCTTGAGTATTGTTGTTCGATCTCTTCTTCTAACTGGCTTCTTAAAGCAAAAAATTTAGTCTTCCTATTTGTTAAAGTCTCTATATCACTCTCAATAAAATTCACCTTTTCTTCAGACTCTTGAATAGATGTTTTTTTCTCTTCAACCATGTCCTTATGCAAATCCAAATCTATATAAATAGAATCAATTTCAGACCAAACCTCTTGTAACTCCTGTGGTATCTTTTCCAGAAATAAAAAAAATAAAATATAAAAAATATTCATGCTTTCTTGAAAGTCCCCCTATTGCAAATCAAAAACAGGCAAATATTCATGACAAAAATATACAACCATAAATTTTGCAAAATTGAACGAATATCTGTTGATGAAACAAAATGTAAAAACCTCATAGAGAAAGCGCTAAAAACAATAGTCATAAAACCACTGAAAACAAAAACAAAGGTTAATTTTTTAATTTTTTCACGCAGAAAAAACAACACAAAAAACAACCACAGAAAACCAAACAAAAAAGATAAATTTTTAAAATTAACAGCAATTTGATTGTAAAAATCAATATTGTCTAATCCAACCAAATTATCAGAAGGCATTAAGGTCTCTACTTTTTCTTTAAACCTGGAAACATCCTGTCCTCTTTCAGGGTAAATATTCACTGACCAAAAAATTTGATCTGAAGGAATGTTGCCAAAATCAACATTAAACCTAGAAGATGAAAATTCAAGATTCATCTCAGGTGTAAAGATTTCAAAACTTGGAAAAAAATCTTTTGATCCTTCAATATATGTCAAGACATCTTGAAGCTCTTCTTCGGTGTTCAAATAAACACTTAAGAACACATTTTTTTGAAAGTAAGAGGAAAAGGAAAAAAGCGCAATGAAAAAAATAAAAAAAAAGTTACAGCAAAAAAGATGTAAAGACTTGTTTATTTCTTTGTACAAAATTTACTCCTCAAAACCTTGCTAAAAAATGCAGGATAACAATTTATTATTCTAATTAATCTTCTTGGCTCAAAAAAGATTCTCCATAAAAATTCAAAACCAAATTTAACCATTATCAAAGGTGCTCTTGTTTTTTTCATTGAAAAAACATCTAAAGCCCCTCCAACACCAAAATAAACACAGGAGGTCTTTTTGGTTGCAATCTGCATAATCTCTCGCTCCTGCAGCCCTGCACCCTTGCCTACCAGGACAATTGCTTTTTTGGTTTTACTTATCAAGCCAATTACTTCTTTTTGATTTTCAGAAAAGCCATCAAAAGCTTCAATTATTTTTGAATTAAAGTTTAAATAAACCCAATTGTTTTTCAAGCTTTTGCAATCTTGATCATTGCCTCCCCAGCAAATAACATTAAAAAAATTTTCCTTCAACAAGCTGGAAACGAGATCTATCCCGGGCAACCTGCGAGCTTTAACACCTAAAAAGATCATTGCATAATAAACAGCTATACTTTCAGGTATCCACAAAACATCATCACCAAAATCAAGATCTTTTGTTTTTAGCCAAGTTTCTGGATTTAAGGTAAAAACCTTCAAATTTCTATTCTGCTTTGAACAAGATGAAATAAATTCTATTATTTGTTCTTTGTTGGAGATAACAATTTCTCTATCTAGAAAAAAAACTTTTTTTAAATCCATTTTGAATTAGCAAACTGAGGTTTTGGTAAATCTTCATTACTGGAAGAGTAAGGAAAACCAGCCCTTTTGCACAAATGATGAATTTTTCCACCTTGAGGACCGATACCAAGACCTTTTTGACCATTCATCCATGCAAGCAAAAGAGGATGATACCTAGAGCTAATGATGGCATCTTTTCTTGACAAAAATATAAAACTTTTTTTGATATCCTCTGTTTGATGATAAAAATGATTAAAATCACTAAAATTACAAAAATAATTTCTTTTATCTGAAATGAATACAGAATCCGCTAAAGCGGGAATGAATTGATCGGCTGGATAAGGACACCACACTACTCCCTGCCTGATGGAATTATTGATACAAGGGAGACAGACTGAATCTAAACCTTGTTTAAGCTTTAAAAAACTTGTTGCTGGCCTTAGTTCAAAAAAATCAAATTTTAAATTAATCAAAAAATTTAACAAAAACTTTTTAAAAGGGCTTTTTAATTCGGTTAAATCCATATCATAAGCCTGCGCCTTTCTTGAAAATAAAACCATAAAAAAATACCAATAAAAGGATGCGTTTGAAGTTCTATCTTGAAAAAGACCACCTCCAGGAAGAATAATATTTTTTAAAAAAGAAAAAGAAAAATTACATTTCTTAGGAATAAAACCCTTGCTGCAAATTCGATTAGTTTCCCATTTTTTCATGGCATCATTAAGAATCCAATCATCTCCAAAATTAGCTTGAGAAAAAGACCCTAGCAATATATTTTTATTCATACCAAGTATGTTAAACTTGGAAAGCCGAAAATGGAAAACAAAAAAAACAAAAATGAAAAACCTGTAATACCTGTAAGTTTTACAAAAGCAATTGCGATGCTTTTTCTTGGTTTTTTCATCTGGATTCTTATGAAGATATCGTCACAAGAAATAGAGTTTTCATTTTTGTTTCCAGAAGCTAAAAAAATCAAAGTTGGGTGGCTTTTGCTTTTTTCCTTTGCTTCTGGCTACATCTTTTCAAAACTACCTTTAAAATTGAAACTTTAAATGAATAAAATAGACCTAGCAATCGTTGGTGGTGGAGCAGCTGGCATGGCTGCTGCCCTATATGCAGCAAGGTCAAATCTAAATGTTGTACTTTTCGAAGGGCAAAGCCCAGGGGGTCAAATCACATTAACAAACGAGGTAGAGAACTATCCTGGATTAGGTGTAGAAAACCCTATATCTGGACCAGAAATAGCAATGCTTTTTTTAAATCATGCTGAAAAATTTGGTTCAAAAACCGAATACACTTTTGTTGATTCAATAGAAGGTACCGCAGGAAAATTTATCCTAAAAACCTCAAATGGAAGTTGGCTATCAAAAGCAATAATCCTAGCTCCAGGATCAAAAGCTAAAGAGATTGGCGTGCCTGGCGAAAGGGAGCTTATGGGTCTTGGTGTCTCAACATGCGCAACATGCGATGGAGCTTTCTTCAGGGATCAAGAAGTTGTCGTGATAGGTGGTGGAAATAGCGCAATTGAAGAAGGCTTATTTTTAACCAGGTTTGCAAAAAAAGTAACAATAGTGCATAGAAGACAAGAATTTAGAGCCACTCCAGTCATACTGGAAAGAGCTAAAAAGAACAAAAAAATCGAATGGAAGCTTGACTGTGTTGTTGAAAAAATAAATGGAAAGAACAAAGTTGAAAATGTAGAAATAAAAAATATTAAAAACAATCAAACTGAAACTTTTGAAACAAACGGTGTGTTTATTTTTATAGGCCATAACCCAAATACCAACTTTATAAAAAATACTGTTAATCTTGATGATCAAGGCTATATAGATGTTAACAACAAACAAGAAACAAGCATAAAAGGAATATGGTCTGCAGGAGACTGCTCTGATCATCATTACAAACAATTGATAACAAGTGCTGGCGATGGCGTAAAAGCAGCACTTAATGCTATTCATTGGCTAGAAGAAAACAGCTAAAAAATGCAAAAAATCTATTCAATTGATTTTAAAAAAGCTTTACAACGAATTGAAAAGCATATTGTAAAAACACCATTAATTGATTTTGAATCAGGCAACCCTAAAATCAAACTTAAATTAAAACTCGAATGCCTTCAGAAAACAAATTCATTCAAGGCAAGAGGCGCAATGAACCATATACTTCAATTAAGCAAAAGGCAAAAAAGAAAAGGTGTAGTTTCAACAAGTTCTGGAAATCATGGAAAAGCAGTTTCCTGGGCTGCAAAAAAATACTCTGTCCCTGCAACAATATGCATGGAAAAAAAAGCATATAAAAATAAAATCAAAGCTTGTCAAGACCTTGGTGCTAATGTGTTTCTTGGCTCCTCAAGAAAAGAAGCTGAAGACGAATGCACTAAACTCGTTGAACAGGGATTGACACTGATTCATCCGTACAACTCCGCAAAAACAATTGAAGGAGCTGGAACAATTGGGCTAGAAATAGCCGAACAATGGCCTGAAGTTGATGTTGTATGTGTGGCTTCAGGTGGAGGAGGCAGTATATCTGGAATCTCTTTAGCTTTAAAAAGAGCACTTGGTTCAAAAATTAAGATACTAGGAGTGGAACCAAAAGGCTCACCCAATCTAACAAAAGGTCTTGAAGCTGGGCATGAGTATTTTCTGAAAAAGATAGAAACAGAAATTCAAGGCTTATGTCCATTGAGCACAGGTGATATTAATGTGGATATCTGCAAAGAAAATGTTGAAAAAATCCTTCTTCTTGATGATTGTGACATATTTAAAACACAAAAAAAATTAATGGAAAATAACAATTGGATAGTTGAGCCAGCAGGAGCAGCGGCGGCAACTCCAATTTTCAACGATCTGTTTCCAAAATCATGGACAAAAAACAAAAAAGAATTGAATGTTGTTGCTATTGTTTCAGGAGGAAATGCAGATCAATCACAAATTAGAAACCTCTAAACACTAAAGATCGGCAAGTTTTTTTTGCTCTCGATCAATTCGTATCTTCCTTGAAAGAAACCAAAACAACCATGATAAAAAACATAAATAAAAATAAGCAATATGCTCTTTAAAAAATAAATCAAAACAAAAACTCAACAAGAAAATAAAAGCCAAGCATGAAATTACAAAAAAACTAAACTTTAACCGCTTTCCAAGATTGAATACTACCGTGCCGCATATCCATGAAAAATAAGGAAAAAGAATTGGGATACACGCATTTATCAAAGCCATTTCACCGCTGCCTGATCGAGCAAGGTAAACAGCAAGAAATAAATAAGTATAAGAAACCAAGAAAGAAGCTCCGACACCCAGCATCAATCTACTGCCATTATTCTCTCTATCAGGCTTAAATACAAAATGAGGAACAACAGCAAGTAAGAGTACAAAATAACTTGATAACGACAATATACTCTCTTTGAAAAACAAAACAATAAGACCTGTCAGAAAACCAATAACTAAAGATTGAATTCTGGCGCCATCAGATAAGGCAACTTTTATATTCATCAAGTTGCCAAATAAAAAAATAGCAAGTATTTCAAAAAGAAGTAAAGGAGTTGTTCCCACAAAAGTATCATAAGACAATCTAGAATCCAAATTATGAAGAAATTTTATTTAAATGGCTACAACCTAACAGCAAGAATGCTTACGAAGGTTTCTAGAGGGAAGGTAAGTCTCGCAATTGAAGACGAATGCTGGACTCGAATTAACAAATGCAGAAACATGGTTGAAGAAAAAATCGAAAAAAAAGAACCCATGTATGGAATAAATACAGGAATTGGAGAATTTTCTGAAGTAACATTAAATGAAGAACAAACTCGAAAATTCCAAAATCACCTTGTTTACTCTCATGCTGCAGGAATAGGAAAGGCAATGTCAAAAGAAATTGTTAGAGGTGCAATGTGTGGAAGAATAAACGTCCATTGCAAAGGTTTCTCTGGTGGCAGAAAAGAAATCACTGAAAAAATGATTGAAATCCTCAATAGCGATGTAATTCCTTATGTTTGTGAAAAAGGATCTGTAGGAGCATGCGGAGACCTTGCTCCAATGAGTCAGATTGCTTTAACCATGATGGGTGAAGGTGATGCTTTCTATAAAGACAAACTAATGAAAGCAAAAGACGCTCTTGCCAAAGCAAAAATCAAGCCTTTGAAGCTAGAAGCAAGAGATGGCTTGTCAATAATCAATGGTTCAAATGTCCTTACAGCGCTTTCAGCTTTAATCCTCAATGATGCAAAATTATGGCTAAAAACACACGACCTTTCAGCCTCAATGACGCTTGAAGCTCTTAATGCAAATATGAGACCCTACAAATCGAAACTTCACGAGCTAAGAGGTTTTACAGGCTCTAAAAAAGTAGCAAAAAATATCACTGCCTTAACAGAAGGATCAGAAATTCTAAATTCTAAAAATAAAAAACTACAAGATGCTTACTCTTTGAGATCCACTCCACAAGTAGCAGGAACGCTTAGAGATTCACTTTCATATGCATTGAAACAAGTTGAAATTGAATTAAATGGAGTTGGAGATAATCCAATATTTCTGCCAGAAGAAAAAGAGGTTTTAACTGGAGCTAACTTTCAAGGAACTCCTGTAGCGCTACCAATGGAAATGATTGGAACTGGACTATCTATGGTTGGAGTGCTTTCAGAAAGGAGAATGAATAGGCTTGTGAACCCAGCTCTTTCAGGGGGACTGCCTCCTTTCCTTACAGAGGATCCGGGTTTTAATTCAGGATTAATGGTTAGTCAATACACTGCAGATGCTCTATGTGTAGAAAACAGAATACTCAGTCATCCTGCAGCAAATCAATCCATACCAGCAGCAGCAGATCAGGAAGATTTTGTTTCAATGGGCTTAACAACAGCGCAAAAAACAAAAAAAATTCTAGAAAACTGTTGGGGCATTCTTGCAATAGAGATGTTGGCATCGGCACAAGCTATCGAATTAAGAAAGCCCGCAAAACCAAGTCCAATAATTACTGAAATTGTTAAAGAAATAAGAAAAAACATCAAACATTTAGATGATGATAGACCATTGTTTGATGATCATAACAAAATGGTTGAAATTTTAAGAAGCGGCAAACTGGTTCAGATAATAGAAAAGAAACTTGGAAAACTTGAATGACAAAATGCAAAACTTAGATTCATTTAAAAAAGATTTAAAAAAATTCACAAAAGAAAAAATCAAAACAAGAGCTGAAAAAAACAATGAATCTGAAAAATATGACACGAAAACCGCAGTAGAAATATGCAAGAAAGGATGGCTTGGCATATCCGCTCCTGAAAAGTATGAAGGTGGTGGCAAGGATCCATTATGGACTTATGAAATCATAAGAACATTTTCACAAGAAGATATAACAGCTGCAGCAATCATCACTGGTCAATTCACACTGGTTGCAGAAATATTGATTAACGAATGCCAAGAAGATATCAAAAATAATTACGTACCTAGGATATTAAATGGTGAGATTAATGGCTGTTATGCATTGACAGAACCAGATGCTGGATCAAATCCTTCCGAAATGAAATCAAGGGTTAAAAAAATAGAAAAAGGCTGGATTTTAAATGGTCAAAAAATGTGGATAACAAATGGAAACATAGCAGATTTAGCAATCGTATACGCCAAAGAAGACGATGCTGTAAGCTGCTTCTTAGTTGATATGAAATCAAAAGGAATATCAAAAACAAAAATACATGGAAAAATGGGATTTAAGTCAAGCGACACTGCAGAGATATCATTTGAGAACGTATTTATACCTGATCAAAATCGCATAGGCAAGAAAGGGAAAGGTTTAAGTGTTGCATTTAAAGCTTTAGATAATGGGAGGCTTGGTATATCAGTTATGGCATTGGGTGCAATTGAAGGCATACAAAAAAGATTAATTGAAATCGCAAAAAACAAACCAAGTCAAAAAAATATAGAAGATGTAGCCAAGGTGGAAGTGATAATCGAATCATGTAAATCACTAATATCAAAAGCAATAGATCTGAAATCAAATAAAAAAAATTTCACCAAATACGCATCTATGGCAAAACTTAAATCAACAGAGGGAGCAACAAAAGCAGCAAATATGCTGACTGACAAATCAAGAGATAAGTTTGCAAATAGAGTTTGGAGGGATGTCAGAGTCATGGAGCTTTTTGAAGGAACTAGCGAAATTCAAAAACTTATAATTGGAAACATGATAACCGGGTTCAAAGCATTTAACTAATTGAAAAAAAACCAATTTTACGAAGATTCATTTTCTATTCCTTATGTCAGAATATTAAACAGCATACTAGCATTCTTGCTTAAGAATAAAGCAAAAGTTAAAAAAATAGAATTTTCAGAAAGGGACAAAAAAAAACTAAAAAAAACTTTATCAAATGGAGCCCTGATCGCCTGCAATCACCCTACAGATTTTGACCCCCCTTCCCTATACTGCGCATTGAGAAAACTAAATCTGGAATTCAGGATAATGACTGCAAGAGATGTAATGTCTAGAACCCCATATATTTTTAGAAAATTAATACAAATGGGTGGCTGCTTTTCAATAGACAGAACTAAACTTGATAGAAAATCCTTATCAAGGTCAATTGAAATCCTTTCCAGCAAAAAAAATTTGATTGTTTTTCCAGAAGGGAGAACACATGGACAAGGCAACAGAATTCTTGAATACCAGCCAGGCCCAATAAAAATTGCAACGCTTTCTTCCAGAAAAACAAAATCATCTATAAAAATTTTACCAATTGCGATTTATTATTCAATAATTGGTGACAAAGATAAAATAATCCAAAAACGATTAGAGGAACTTGAAAAAATACTCAAAATTAAAGCCGATAAAGGAAACGACATAGACCTTCGAATTAGCCAAATTGTGCATTTGACAATTAGAAAACTTGAAAAACAAGAAGGGTACGAGGAGCCAGAAAAAAAATACAAAAAATCTACAGCCAGATGGGAATGGCTAACTTCAAGGATTCAAAAACTGTGTGAAACCTCTATAAAAAATATTGAGATCAAGCTAAAAATAAGACTACTTGAAAAAGATACGCTTTCTAGCAGGGTGCAGAAAGCAAGAGAAGCAAACGATCTAACAAAAAACAAAAAAGAAAAAAATGCAAATACAAAAAAGATATTGATGCTCCATTCATTATCATCCTTGAATTTCAAAAACTGGAAAGAATCACATGAATCAATTGAGGAAATATTGGCAATTTTTTCAAAAGAGATACATAGGCTTATGGATAAAAAACATGTTATAAAAACTGAAAAAAAATGTCACTTTAAACTGGGTAAAATCATTGAAGTCAAAAATTTAAAACACTCTACTCCAAGCTCATCTAAAGAGCATGAAAAAAAATTATTAAACCTGCTCTGGAAATCAACTTGGCAACCTTTAAACGAACTTAAACAGGAGAACAGTACAATTATCAAATGATGGTTTGGATAAAAAAAATATTATCAAAAATTCTTTCATTCTCTTTAAAGCCTGAAAATAGCGATCATCTGGCACACCTTTTTGTCATTTCTTGGAAAAAAAACTTTAAAAAAACTGCAATAACAGAAAACAAAGATGGAAAATGGATCAATATTTCATATGGCGAATTAGGCTTGGCGGTTCATAAGGTTGCAGGATGGCTTAAAAACCAAATAGGAAAATCAGAAAAAAGAATTGGCATTTTTCTTCCAAATTCAGCTGGTTTTGTCGTATCTTTTTTCTCATGTCAAATATTAGGCAAAACAGCAGTTCCTTTAAATTATGCGCTTTCCCCAAAAGAAGTAAAAGATGTTATAAACGATGCTCAAATAAAAACATTACTTACATTTCAAGCACCTGAAGGCAGAGCAACAAAAATATTCGGCAATACCTTGGACTACCTTCAAAAAGAGATAGATGATTTAAAAATACTAAAATTAAACAAACCTAAAAATCAAAAAGAAATCCAGAGGTCAAGTTTTCTAAAAAGCCTCCCAAAGCCAAATCCTGAAGACATATCTTGTTACATATACACTTCCGGCTCAACTGGAAAACCTAAAGGCGTAATGCTTTCACATGGAAATTTATCTAGCAACCTTTCAGACTTTTGGAAAGTATTAGGAGATACAGAAAATCACACAATAAGCGGAGTCTTACCTCTTTTCCATTCTTTTGGATTGACAGCAGGAATGCTTGCTGGAATGCTTTCTGGTGGTAGATTTGTTCCTGTGCCAGCATTTCAACCAAAAATAGTTCTTGACATAATCAAGTCTCAAAAAATAACCGTTCTTGAACTTGTTCCATCAATGTATAACTCTTTAATAAACGCTGCAAATAGATTAAAGAATCCTGAAAAAGACTTATCTTCAATACAGTTAGCTGTAGCTGGAGGAGCACCTCTGCCAAGAGAGGTAATTGAAAGATTTGAAAAAATTACAAAAATTCCAATATATGAAGGGTATGGAGCAAGTGAAACTAGTCCGGTAATTTCATTTAACAGGCCAGGGAAACCTCCAGTTTTTGGAACATGTGGTATTGCTTTTCCAAGTGTAAAAATTCAACTCAGAGATGAAAATGGAGATGAAATTACAACTGCGTTAAGCCCTGAAGATAATTCCAAATCACCAATCAAACCAAAAGAAAATGCTGAAGGTGAAATATGGATCAAAGGACCAAATGTTTTCAAAGGCTACCATGGAAAAGAAAAAGAAACAAATGAAGTATTGATCAATGGGTGGTATCGAACAGGAGATATAGGAAAATTTGACAAAAGGGGAAATCTAACAATTTGTGGAAGAGCAAAACACATGATCATAGTTGCTGGAGAAAATGTTTATCCAGCGGAAATTGAAGATGCCGTTATGAAGCATCCAGAAGTTAAATCAGTTGTAGCCATTGGAATACCAGATAAAAAAACTGGAGAAAAAATAAAAGCATTCGTAGAGTTAGAAAACCAGAAAGACAACCAAGAAATAAAAAATAAAATTATTTCTTTCCTGAATCAAACAAAACTACTAGCAACATACAAAATGCCAAAAGAGATAGAAGTTGTCAAGGAAATCCCCATGCTGCCAACAGGAAAACCTGACATTCCTGCAATTAAGGGCGAAAGAGATCCTATAAAAAACAAAAACTTATAAACATGAAAGAATTCTTTAAAAGAATCATCAATCTGTTTAAACCCTTTTCATCAAATTTTGAAAAAGAGCTTAAACAAGAAATGGAAAAAGAAAAAAAAGAACAACTAAAAAGAGACAGGTTTAGAAAAAACTAAACGCTAACCCACTTTTCAAGCACCTCTTTCCAGTCAGCAACAATTCCATAATCACATATATCAAATATCGGAGCATTTCTATCAGTGTTTATCGCAACTATCACAGAGGAATTCTGTATTCCTGCTCTATGCTGAACAGCTCCTGATATCCCAAAGGCAACATAAAGTTTAGGACTTACTGACTTTCCAGTTTGACCAATCTGATGTGAATAATCAATCCAACCCATGTCAACAACAGCTCTTGAAGCCCCAACTGCTGCATCAAGCTTTCCTGCAAGCTTCTTCAGTGATTCAAAACCTTCTGGACCTTGTATACCTCTTCCTCCTGAAACAACCACATCTGCAGATGTTACATCCTTGTTCTCATCGCTACTTTCTACTGATTCAAGAATTTCAAATGAAACTGAATCCTGCCCATCAAGAGAGACCACTGAAGGATTTTTTGCTTCCCTAGCGCTTGAGTCAATTGCCTTGGAATTAAATTGAACACAACCGGAAGAAATCTTTGATGTATAAAGAACCTTTCCACCAAAACCGTATTTCTGCAAAACAATATCGCTATCATCCTTACAGTAATCAAAACCATGACAGCCCCAAACTACAGGCTCATAAGCACTAACAGAAAAAGAAGCCAATATTTCGCCAGTAAAACCATCATCCAAGCCAACAATAACAACCTGTTCATCAAAATGATCAGACAGTCTCCTTCCTGATTTAATAGAGTTATTTGAATCTACATGTATCAAATCTTCAACACCGAAGAAATCAAAATCACATTTTTCACCTATCCAAATAGCACCATCTGCTGAAATCTGATTTGACAATTTTGCACAAAGATCTTTATCACTGTGAGTATGAGCTAATATAAAAATCTTCATCAGAAACCCTCCTTTTTCAACTCTGCATGAAAGTCAGAAAAGGACTCAATGCCTTCCCATATTTTATTTTTTCTCTCTTTTTTAACATTTTCAACATTAACAACCTCACATCTCTGATCAAACTCAAGGGCTTTTTGGTTAATGTCTAAATCTGAAATGGCTAATTTTTCAGGCTGAGGCGCTGACAAAACAGCCATTACATCTGGTATCCTAGGTTCAGCAACAGTTTTATAAACCGACAAAACAGATGGGTTTTTTACTTTTGCTTTTGTTTTTTTCCCTTGATAGTTAAAAACAACAATTGGCTCAGATGAAAAATCCTCAACTGAAGAAACTTGATTTAAACAATCCCATCCCAAAAGAGACGCAATTGCAGAAGGCAACAATCCACCCTTTCCATCAGCAGCTGATGCACCGCATATAACCATTCCAGCATTAACCTTTTTTGCTAATGCAGCAAAAACATTAGCTGTAGCAACTAAATCAGCACCATTTAATGAATCATCAAAAATATGGCAACAAGAAGCACAACCCATTGCACCAAGTTCAGACAACATTTCAGAAGCCGACTCAGGACCCATTGTCGCAAGGACAACCTCACCAGAAACAGATTCAGCTATTTGGATTGCAAGCTCAACAGCAGATTCATCATCAGGATTAACAGTTTTTGGAACACTTTCTCTATTAACTATGCCATTTTTACCAAAAGTTAAATCGGTAGTAGCAGGGACTTGTTTTGCTAAAACTAATATTTTCATTTTTTCACCTCATTTAATAATTCTTCAGGTATCCATTGATCTATTGTTGGTATGAAGGAATCAAGAAATTTGAGAGACGTAGCCTCACGTGCAACATGCCTGCTAACAACAAGTCTTTGGATTTGATTTGTTCCTTCGTAAATTTGAGTGATCTTTGCATCTCTCATATACTTTTCAACTGGATAATCTTTCATAAAACCATATCCACCAAAAATCTGAACAGCTTCTGTTGTAACCCACATCGCTGTATCAGTTGCAAAAAGCTTACCCTGGGCAGCCATCTTGTTTGCCTTAGCCTTCAATGATGGATCTTTATCAGCAGCGTCAATCATTCTTGCAGATTCATAAACTAACTGCCTTGCTGCTTCAATTCTTGTAGACATATCAGCTAGAAGAAATCCTATTGATTGGTGATTTTGTATAGGTTGACCAAATTGTCTTCTTCTGGAAGCAAACCTAGAAGCATATTCAAATGCTCCTTGAGCACAGCCTAAAGCTTGAGCTGCAACACCAGGTCTTGCATGGTCAAGAGTCTCCATTGCAATCTTAAAACCTTTACCTTCAGAATCGCCTAAAAGATTCCATTTTGGAACGGCACAATCTCTAAAATAGAGCTCTCTTACAGGAACACACCTAATCCCCATCTTGTCTTCTTCTTTTCCTAGCTCAAAACCGTCTGTTCCCTTTTCTACAACTACTGCTGAAATGGCAGAGGGTTTTCCAACCTGGCTTGGATTAGTGACTCCAAAAACTGAATAATAATGTGCCACTCCACCATTTGTATTCCACTTTTTATCACCATTAATCACATACTCATCATCATTTTTAGAGATAAGAGTTTTTAAATCTGAAGCATTTGATCCAGCCATTTTTTCAGACAAAGCAAAAGAGATCAACCTTTCACCATTTGCAATTTCAGGTAACCACTTTTGCTTCTGCTCCTCTCTTCCCCCTAAAATTATTGGGTAGGAGCCTAGAGCATTTACTGCAAACATAACACCTACTCCACCACATGCTCTAGATAATTCCTCAACAACCAAGCAAAGATTCAAGCTTCCAAGGCCATTGCCTCCATACTCTTTAGGTATCCAAGTTTTTAGCAAACCACTTTCTGCAAGAGCTTCTTTAACTTTCCATGGATACTCCTGTTTCCTGTCGTGCTCAGAAGCTAAAGGCCTTACAACGTTTTCTGCAACATGTTTCGCCTTTTCTTTAATTTCAAAATTTACACTATCTAACATATCAAGATCTCCTTAAAACTAAACAGGCATTATGCCCTCCAAATGCAAAAGAATTTGACATTGACACATTAACAACCGAATCCCTCGCATCATTAGGAGTATAGTCTAAATCACAATCAGGATCATTCGTGTTGTAATTTATCGTTGGAGGCACAATATTTTCTCTCATTGAAACAACACAAGCAGCGCACTCTATTGCACCAGCAGCACCTAACAAATGACCATGCATACCTTTTGTGCTTGAAATGTTCAATTTGCCAACATCTGAACCAAAAGTTAATTTAATTGCATTCGTTTCCATCAAGTCATTAAATTTTGTAGAAGTTCCATGAGCGTTAAGGTAATCAACTTCAGAAACAGGAATCTGAGCATCCCTTAAAGCAAATTCCATAGCCTT
The DNA here is from genome assembly GCA_002716355.1 of bacterium. Lineage (GTDB taxonomy): Bacteria > UBP7 > UBA6624 > UBA6624 > UBA6624 > UBA6624. The sequence continues at coordinate 24,481 of PBAU01000010.1, forward strand.
TGACGGGGATTCTCCGTTTAAGTTTGGTGATGTTATGTGGTAAGCGTCACTCGTGACAGCATAACCAGCAACCTCAGCTAAAGGAACACCTCCTCTCTTTTTTAAACTTTGCTCACTTTCAAGAATAAAAGCGACAGAACCCTCTCCCATTACAAAACCGCTTCTGTCCATGTCAAATGGTCGACTCGCTTCAGATGGATTATCATTAAAATTGCATGCCAATGCTTTCATGTTTGAAAAACCAGCTAAGGAAGTTGGTGCTATAGCTCCTTCGGCTCCTCCGGTAACCATTACATCCATAATTCCATTTCTAATCAAATGAAAAGCTTCTCCTATTGCTATTGTTCCAGTAGCACAAGCTGCAACTGGAGCCGTCGAATAACCTTTTAATCCATATTTAATTGATATCCATCCAGGAGCTATATTGCATATATTTTTTGGGATGTAAAAAGGACTTATAAACCTGGGGCCCTTTTTAAAATATTTATCAAATTGAGTATGATGCTCCCACATTCCGCCTATTCCGCTACTTAAATTAACGCCTACCCTATAAGGATCTATTTCTTCAAAATTGATATCTGAATTTTCTACAGCCTCCTGAGCTGCTGCCATTGAAAACTGTGTAAACCTATCCATTTGCCTTGAATCTTTTGGATTGATATGCTCTGTAGGGTCCCAATTAGGAACCTCACAAGCAACCTGGCATTTGTGATTGGCAACATCAAATAAAGAAATATTTCTAACAGTAGATTCACCTTTTAGCAAACCTTTCTGCAGGCTTGAAAAGCCATTACCAAACGGTGTCACTGCACCAATACCTGTAATAAAAACCCTTGTCATGAAACGTCCATACCTCCATTAACTTTTAAAATTTGGCCAGTTACATAAGAAGACTGATCAGAAGACAGAAAAGCAACTGCAGAGGCAACATCTTCAGGTTGGCCAAATTTCTTCATAGGTATAACACTTAAATAAAACTCCCTCATACTTTTGTTTATATCCTTAGACATATCAGTATCAATCAAACCAGGACTAACACAATTGACTGTCACATTCCTATCTGCAAACTCTCTTGACATAACTCGCATCAAGCCTTCAATTCCAGATTTGCTTGCTGCATAATTGGATTGTCCAGGCCCTCCAACTGAAGCTGAAACACTTGAGATAAACACAATTCTTCCAAACCTTTTCTTAAGCATTTTTTTTACAGCAATCCTAGAGCAATAAAATGCACTATTCAAATTTACATCTATAACTTTGTTCCAGCTATCATTTTTCATCATTGATGCAGGTGCATCTTGCCTAATTCCACAACAATGTACAAAAATATCAATTCCTGAAAGGAAACTTAAAGATTCTTTCATGAAGCGATCACATTCATCTTGGGAAGAAAGATCAGCGCATAAAGCTTTCACCTTTGAATTACCAAGAGAAAATTCCGATTCTACAGATTCTGCCAGGTCATGATCACTTCTGTAACCTAAAACTATATTAGAAGAATAGGATGAAAATAATTTTGCAACTGAATAACCTATGCCTCTTATCCCTCCTGTGATAACAATATTCTTACCTGAAAAATCAAAATTCAACACAAACGATTACCCCTCTTTACCCATACCAAATTGCAAATAATTAACCTTAGGTCTATTGTCCTCCCTAGGAATCATATTAAATAAAATTTTTCCAGGACCAACGTCAACCCAAGAATCAAAACTAAACCTGGAAAGCTCCTTTAAATTTTGCACCCATCTGACAGCTCCTTCAATTTGGTTTATCAAATTATCTTTAATAGAAGAAGGATTGTCTTCATGCATGCAGCCAGTGAAATTCGAAGCGACTGGCCATGCTGAAGATTTAAATTCAACATCTTTCATAAAATGTTTCATTCTTTCCTTTGCCTCTTTCATTAAAGGAGAATGAAAAGGTGCTGAAACCTTAAGTTCAACGGCTTTTAGATATCCAAAATCCCTTGCTGTCTCAACGGCTCTTTTTATAGCCTGCATATCACCCGAAAGCACAGTTTGTTTTTGAGTATTAAAATTAGCAGGGACAAGACAAAAATCACCCTTGCAAGCCTCAAGTAAATCATCAAGATTACCAGAGCCAAGAAGAGCAACCATTCCACCTTGACCTTCTTTGACAGCCTCCTGCATTGCTTTTCCTCTTTCCCTCACAAGCCTTAACCCATTCTCATAAGATATTACACCTGATGAAACCAAGGCTGTATACTCACCTAAAGAATGTCCTGCTGCTGCAACAGGGCTCAACTCATAAATATTTACCAAATATTTATGGGCTGCATAACCGACTGCCAAAAGAGCCGGTTGAGCGTTTTCAGTTAAGGTTAAATCATCCATAGGCCCTTCAAAAATTAATTTTGAAAGATTGAACCCTAAAATTTGATCAGCTTCATAAATAAGCTTAATTGATTCTTCACTACCTTTCAAAAAATCAGCCATACCGACTTTTTGAGCACCTTGACCAGGGTACAAAAAGCAATAACTCATATCTTTTTCCATTTGATCAAGACAGAACCCCATGCAAAACCTGCACCAAAGCTTGTCATCAAAACCCAATCCCCATCCTTAAGCATATTCTTATTGTTTGCATCTTCAGCCAATATAGGAATTGTTCCATTTGTAGTATTGGCATATTTGTCAATATTAATAGGACATTTACTTTTATCAAGTTTTAACCTTTTTGCAATCGCCTCAATCATGACCCCATTTGCCTGATGAAAGAGATGACAACCTATATCAGAAGGATCAAGAGAATTCTTTTCGCAAATATCCTTAACCATTTGAACAAATCTTCTTATCCCAACTTTATAAACCTTGCTTCCATCCATCCTTACAAAGTGCTCTTTCTTGCTTACTGTTTCTTTTGTTGCGGGGCTTATGGAACCTCCAGAAGGCATATATAAATATTTACCACCAGAACCATCAGAACCCAACAAAACATCATGGACACCGTAGTCACCCTCTTCACCTTCCAGCAAAACAGCTCCTGCCCCATCACCAAAAAGAACAGCTGTTGAACGGTCCTCCATGTCAAGTATAGAACTCATGATGTCACCACCACAAACCAGTATTTTTTTATGAAGTCCAGAAGATATCATTCCGGAAGCCATTGAAACACCGTAAACAAAACCAGGACATGCATTCACTAAGTCAAAAGCACCTGCATTAACAGCTCCAAGTTTATCTTGAACCAAATTAGCTGTATTTGGAAACATCATATCTGGAGTAACAGTTGCAACAATTATTAAATCTAATTCCTCAGCCGACACGCCCCTTTTCTTCAAAGCCTTTTCAGCAGCGCTTACACAATACTTACTTAAACCTTCACCTTTGTCTGCAAATCTTCTTTCTCCAATCATTGATCTTTCTCTTATCCATTCGTCACTAGTGTCCATAACTTTAGACAAATCATCATTTGTGTAAACTTTATCAGGAACAGATGTCCCAATCGATGTGATAACAGCTCTAATCATTTTTTTCTCCATTTTGTCTCATTATTAAATTTTTCATATGTTTGATTGCATTAAAAATCGCCTTTGGATTTGAAGAGCCATGACATATGAAAAAAGGTTTCTTCAAGCCAAGCAACGGCGCTCCTCCATACTCAGAATAATCCAATCTTTTTTTAACACTTTTTAATGATTTTTTTATTCCACCTTTAGCCAAGGGTATAAAAATATTACTTCTTGCAGATTCCTTAAGCCCTGAAGCAAGCATTTCCATCAAAGAAACAGCTATACCTTCAGCAAATTTCAAAATAACATTTCCTACAAAACCATCACAAACAACAACATTTATCTCTTTACCCTGACCTCCAACCTGTCTCCCTTCAATGTTTCCTACAAAATTAAACAATCCTTCTGATGACGCTTCATCCATCAGGTCGTAAGCTTTTATGGACTCCCTATCACCCTTGCCTTTTTCAGATCCAATATTTAACAATCCAACTGTTGGATTTTTTTTACCTGACCAAAAACTATAAAACTCACTGCCTAACTTCGCAAACATTAAAAGATCTTCTGCTTTTGTGTCTACATTTGCACCAACATCAAGCAAAAAAACTGGATTTTCACTTGTGGGTATAAATGTTCCTAAAACTGGTTTTCTGACATCTTTCCTCTTGAGGTACTTGGAAGCAGCAACAACAGAGGCTCCTGAATGACCTGCTGAAATTGTCCCATGCGAAAGGTCATCTCCAGAAAATTTAGTCGCAAGCCCTAATGAGGTCATTTTTAACTTCTTAAGAAAAGAGATAGGTTTTTCACTCATGCTAACCTCCTCTTCTGTGTGTTTAATAGTTATGTGTCCAGCCTTTCTGTTGTTTAAAAGTTTATTGATTTTTGTTTCATCACCAAATAAAACTAAATTGACATTAAGTTCAGATGCCAATAAAGCACCTTCAACTATAGACTCAGGTGCATCATCTCCACCCATGGCATCCAAAGATATAGTTATCACTAGAAACCTTATTTTAAACTAATGGTGGCAATAAGAGAATGTAAACCTTACGAGGAAGAGTTTGGGCTAAAAGGAAGAGAAGAATGGTGAATGTCAATTTTTAAACTTCCATCAACAAGCTTATAGCCAAACGTATACTCCACCTTAACCTCAACACCTTCCAAACTAGTAAAAAAATAATTCCCCATTGCGATAGCTCTGTCTTCCTCCAGGATAAAACTTAAATTTTGAAATCTTATATTACTCCAGGGCTCTAATGCAAACCCTTTGTCCTCGGCACAGTGCTTGTTTTCACCTGCGATGAAATAAGAAAGTGCTTGTAATTTTGTGGTTCTAAACTGCTCTTCTGCACATTTTGTAGGCTTAAACAACAAGGGGCCTAATTCAAAAGCGTATCTTTTATCTAAAAATTCATTTGCAAAAGATTCACATTCCAACCTGCTCTCTTTTAATGAGCCGATCTTTATTACGCCTTCTGCCCATTTGCTTTGAGCATCTAATACCTGATCTTTACTAATCATAATTCAACAGCCCGTAGGGGAATCGAACCCCTATTTCCACCTTGAGAGGGTGGCGTCCTATCCGTTAGACGAACGGGCCTAAACAATGCAAACAAAACACAAAACCAATATTATGATTGTTTACTATGTCTAAAAATTCTAAAAGATACAGCAAAGAATCTAGATTAATTCATGGCGAAATGAAAACATCAGTATGGGATTATTCTCATAATGTTGTACCACCGCTATCATCAAACAGTACATTCAGGCTCGATTCAAGCGAAAGAGGCTCAATGGGTTTTGAAGAATACGCAAATAACAAAAACAATAAGCCAATCTATATCTACGACAGGCTAGAAGAGCCAACAACCATGATGCTTGAACAAAGACTTGCTGAAGCAGAAGGTGGAGACCAAGCTCTTACGTTTGCAAGCGGCATGGCTGCAATATCAACAACATTACTTGCATTGATAAAATCAGGACAAAGAATCATTACTCATCACATACTTTACGGATGTACCGACTCTTTGCTGAGAGACAGTTTTGCAGATTTAAAAATAGATGTCACAAGGGTCAATATGTGCAACATAAAAGAAATCCAAAAAAACATAACAAAGGAAACAAGGATAATATATCTAGAAACTCCTTTAAACCCTACTCTTGAAATGATGGATATACCATCAATATCATCAATTGTTAAAAAAGAAAATGCCAAAAGGGATGGTGGAAACAAAATTTACCTAATAGTTGATAACACTTTCATGACACCTTGGGGACAAAGGCCAATCCATCATGGAGCAGATATTGTTGTGCATAGTCTCACAAAGGCAATTGGAGGATATGGAACAGATACAGCTGGAGCAGCTATTGTTCCAAATGAAATCTATTCCAAATTACAAATTAAAAGAAAAGATTTCGGAGGAATGCTTAGTTCAAGATCAGCATGGAGTATTCTTACTTATGGAATTCCAACACTTCCATTAAGAGTGAAAAAACAGCAAGAAAGCGCTAAGAAAATTGCAGAATATCTCGAATCACACCCTAAGGTTAAGAATGTAAAATGGCCAGGGTTAAGGAGTTTCAAGGGTCAAAAAATCGCAAAAAAACAAATGCAAGATCCTGAAGGCAACTTCTTTCCAGGATTTATGATTTATTTTGAAATCAAAAGCAATAAGCAAAACATAGGTTCAAAATTCGTAAACTTTATAGCAAAAAATTCATACTCAATAACATTGGCAGTTTCACTAGGCAACATAAAAACGCTTATAGAGTGTCCATTCTCGATGACTCATTCAGTAATACCTGAAGAAGAAAAGCTAGAAAATAACCTTGATCAAAATGGAATTAGATTATCTGTAGGGTTGGAATCTCCTGAAGATTTAAAAAAAGATCTTGAAGCTGCTTTTAGTTCAATATAAAAAAACCCTTGGTTAGCATATTTATATGCTAGACTTTAAACTGGGTTTTTTATTATGCTAGGTGATTTTTTAGTCGAGCAAAAATTAATTTCTTCAGCGCAACTGTCGGAAGTTTTATCTGAGCTACCGAGATCCGGAAGAAAAATTGGACAACTTTTAATTGAAAAAGGCTATGTCGAGGAAAAAAAACTAAAAGAAGCCTTAGAGGTTCTGTTAAACCAAAAAAATGTTGATATCTACGAAGGAGACACAACTCTTTTAGATAAAAACGGGGTTGTCATAACCAGGACAAGGATTCTCAACAGAGGAAAAACATATCCTGTTAAACCAACGAGCAGTGCTAGAAGGACTCAAAAAAACTACAAAAGAATACATCAGTCCCCGGACTCATCAAAAGGTGGAATCATGATTGCATGTGGACTTTTAACCGCAATAGCTGGAATGCTTTTAGGGCCCTCAGCCCAAGATGGACAAGCTTCATTACCTATAATTGCCTGGATCGGATTAAGCTTATGCCTTCTTGGAATAATCACCTATCGAAAAAAGGTTGTTACCACTTATACAAGGCATTATTTGGAACTTTTTGAACATGGCTTAACAGGTGTTAGAGTTTTTAAAGATTCTCAGCCAGAATTCATAGATGAAGCAGTTGCTGTAATAAACAAAAATATTGCCTCTTTTGAAAATTGGGAAGACAGAAAAGAGCAGTATAAGGTAAGCACAAAAGATTTAGAAAGAGCAAGAGTGGAAATGAACAAACTAAGAGAATCCAGAGGCCAAAAACCTATTGACCATCAAGATTAGTTTAACAATACCGAAAAATCCAAAAGCCAGCTAAAGAACCTTTTTAGCAAATTCCATATAAACAACAAAGATGCTATTGGCAAAATTATTGCATCTAGTAAAAAAATAGCAGCTAAAAGCATGGTGTGTTTCACTATCTGGGAAGAATACTCTTGCCAAAAAGATGCATCATGACTTTTGAACCAAGTTGAAATCTGGTTATATTTTTCAATTGGATCTGCTGTTGAATTGTAAACTTCGCTTAATCCATTTAACTCTTGGACCTTGGTATCTAAAACCTCTTGTGAACTTAGAAGACTTCCCTCAGTCAAAGTATTAGATATTTTTTGGGATGTTAAAACAGTTACAGGGAAAAGAAACTTTAAGGCAATTCCAAAAATTAGTATAAAAATTGAAATTTTATAAACATCAATTTTCTTTGTTTTCTTCTTTTTAGAGGAAACATAAAACAATCCTAGGAAGCCAAAAAACAGAAGCATATTGGCAAATTTCAAATCTGAAAACTGCAACAACATTCTTTCAACTTCAATTGCAATCCATGAAATCAAAGTTATATTCCACGCTTTATCTACCAAGTCATAAGTCGGCTCTGCAAAATCACCCGCTTCTATATCTAATGTAACATCTGCACTTTGGCCCAAAACACCAAATCTAACTCCTGTCTCAATATCACTACCCTCAACAATTGCCAAAACGCTCTTCATTGCTGTTAATGTTAAAAATGCATTCCTTGCCTTCTCAACTGCAATATCAAGATACAAATCTGCAGGATTTTGAGCATATTCAGTTAAACGATCAGCAATAGGAGTAATTGTCAAAAATGCTAATAAAATAAAAAATAATCTTTTGAACTTTTTCATGGCTAATAAAATCATAGCTCAAATCTTTTGTTTTAGAATAACAATGACGCGGGGGCGGTATGTTTACCTGAGAAGAACCCCTCGAACCTGATCCGGGTAGTTCTGGCGGAGGAAGCGTAATGGCGAAAAAAATAAAATTCAAAAAAAATCCCCCTTATGAAGAGTGTTTTCCAAATAGTAAGAAAAAATACAAAAAGGTTAACTTTTCTTCTTCTCATTTTGACTTAGAAAATGAAGAAATCAAAATACCTTTTAGGCGTATATCGCTAAAAGAAAATTCTCATCATTTAGATGTATATGATTCAAGTGGAACGCAAGGAATTGACCCAAGAAAGGGACTTCCAAAAATAAGAGAAAGCTGGATTTCAAGCAGGTCTAAAGACAAAACTCCAACTCAGATGTATTATGCAAAAAACAATATAACAACACCTGAAATGGTTTATGTATCAGAAAGAGAAAACATGGATGTAGATTTTGTTAAATCAGAGCTTGCAAGAGGAAGAGCGATAATTCCTTCAAATAAAAAACATCCTGAACTTGAACCGATGATAATTGGAAGGAATTTTGCCGTAAAGATTAATGGCAATATAGGCAATAGCGCAGTTGGGTCTTCTATTGAGGAGGAGGTTCAAAAACTACAATGGGCAACCCTATGGGGTGCTGATACAGTTATGGATCTTTCAACAGGAAAAAATATCAAACAAACAAGGGAATGGATATTGAGAAATAGCTCTGTCCCAATAGGGACTGTTCCCATCTATGAAGCTTTGGAAAAAGTAAACGGAAAACCAGAAGAGCTTACATGGGAATTATTCAAGGAAACACTTTTGGAACAAGCTGAACAAGGAGTTGATTATTTCACAATCCATGCAGGAGTGTTGCTTAGGTTTATACCTGAAACAAGTGAAAGAATGACTGGAATAGTTAGCAGAGGTGGCTCAATTATGGCAAAATGGTGCCTATCTCACCATAAAGAAAATTTCGCTTACACAAACTGGGATGAAATTTGTAAGATATGTGCAAAATACGATATATCATTTTCAATTGGAGATGGACTAAGACCTGGATCTATCTATGACGCTAACGATAAACCTCAATTCAACGAACTAAAAGTGCAAGGAGAGCTGACCAAAAGAGCTTGGGATTTTAATGTTCAGGTTATGAATGAAGGACCTGGACATGTACCTTTACATATGATTAAAGAAAACATGGACAAACAACTGGATTGGTGTCACGAGGCACCTTTCTATACGCTTGGTCCACTAACAACCGACATCGCACCAGGGTATGACCATATCACCAGCGCAATAGGTGCCGCTAATATTGGTTCTTATGGATGTGCTCTTTTATGTTATGTAACACCCAAGGAACATTTGGGTTTGCCGAATAGGAAAGATGTTAAAGATGGTGTTATATCTTACAAAATAGCTGCGCATGCAGCGGATTTGGCTAAACAGCACCCTAATGCAAAAAAATGGGATGACGAATTGTCAAGTGCAAGATTTGAATTTAGATGGGAAGACCAGTTCAACCTTGCCTTAGATCCTGTAACAGCTAGAGATTTTCATGACGAAACACTACCTCACTCAAATGCAAAAGTTGCTCATTTCTGCTCAATGTGCGGACCAAAATTTTGCTCAATGAAAATATCAGAAGAGATAAGACAAATGGCAAAAGACAAAAACAAAGATGAGCAAATAATCATGCTTGAGGGAATGAAGGAAAAAGCAAAAGAATACAATAAAATCAATACAGGAAATTGAAAAAGACAAAAATAATACAGGCTGTCTCCTCTGTAGCAATCTTGATTTTCGCTGTATTTGCAAAAGAATCTTCAAATATTCAAAAATGTCCCGATGGAACAATAAACATAGGTTCTGGAAAAATTGAAAATGAACATTCAACATTAAGTTGCCAAATCAAAAACGAATCCGGTGATTATATTTTTCATGGACCATATATTGAGTGGTATCCAAATGGAAATATTCTGATTAAAGGGAATTACCTAAACGATAAAAAAGATGGATACTGGATAACAAAAAGAGAGAATGGATCAGATGCAATAAAAACATTTTACACAAATGGAAAAATGAATGGAAAACAAACAACATATCATGAAAACAACAGAAAGTACACTGAAACAAATTTTACTGATGGCCTAAGAAATGGATCTTATTTCGAATGGGATGAAAATGGCCAAATGATAGCAAAAGGTCAATATGAAAAAAATCTAGAGAGTGGAATCTTTCAGAAATGGCATAAAAATAAAAAAATTGCTCATCAGGCAAACTATAAAAATGGCAATCTGCAAGGCACGATAACATGGTGGTATGAGAATGGCCAAAAAAAAGAAGAAGGCCTTATGGAAAACAATCTTTCAGAAGGTGAGTGGAGTCAATGGTATGAAACCGGAGAGAAAAAAATAACTACTTATTTTGAAAAGAATGAATTGAGCGGAAAACACACGGAATACTTCAAAAATGGAATAATAAAAAAGACTGGGAAACACTCAAAAGGGTATGCTGAGGGCATATGGGAAGAATTTAGAACCGACGGAACATTGGCAGCAAGAGTTCACTTTGTGAAAAGCCAAGCCCAAGGAAGGATTTGCTTCGACAGAAAAGAAAAATTAAAAGAGTGCAGTTAGGAAATGTCAAGATATAGCGATAAAGACTTAAAAAAGATGGATAAGCTAAAAAAGCTTAACATCATCAATGGGATAACAGGAATAAAATAAGCTAATCTTATTGGAACTTTAAACAAGAATAAGGTTGAAAATTGTGCAATATTCAGCTCAACAATACATCTAGGAAGCGATCCTGCGCTAATCGGATTCATCTCTAGGCCAACAATTGATACCAGAAGGCACACCCTGGAGAACATCAAAGAAAATGGCTTTTACACAATCAGCTCAATTACTGAAGCCATGGCTGAAAGAGCTCATTACACATCAGCTAAATTTAATGATGACATCAATGAGTTTGAACGCTGTGGTTTAGAAACAGAATACCTTTCTGGCTTCCCTGCCCCATTCGTCAAAAAAAGCCCCATAAAGATAGGCATGCGCTATCTAGAAAGTTTAAAAATAGAAAAAAACCAAACAGTGTTGGTGATTGGAGAGCTAGAGACTCTTTCTATTTCTGGTTTGATTATTGATGATCGTGGATATATAAATCTTCAAAAAGGAAACATCTGCGGAATAGGAGGCTTGAATCAATATTACACATTGAAAAAAAAGTATGAATACCCTTATGCAAGACCAGAAAAAACACCTGAATTCAAAAGGTAAAAACTAAAAAAAATCTTTTCATAACCTTTTAATTTTAAGGCAAAAAAAGAAAAACTGGGGAACTAGGATTCGAACCTAGATTCCCGGTTCCAGAGACCGGTGTCTTGCCCTTAGACGATTCCCCAAAAAAAACTAAATTAGTCTTCTATTTTGATCACAGTGTAATCATGGTCTCTTTTGTTCTCGATGATCACTGTCTGCATTATTACGTCCTCAACGGGCCTATCTCTTCCGTCTGTAGGAAGGTTGCAGATTCTGTCAATAACATTCATGCCCTCAACAACCATGCCAAAAGCAGTATGCTTTCCATTTAAGAAAAAATTGTCCTTATGGTTGATGAAAAACTGACTGCCATTAGTATTAGGTCCAGCATTCGCCATAGCTATCGTTCCATAAGCAACAGGAACAGAAGGCAAAGAGTCATCAAAAGAATATCCATCAGATATCAATGCATCCATCTTGGATGCACCTGTAGCCAAAGCATTTGCAGCATCCATGATTTCTTTCATGAGCTTCTCTTCACCAATCTCAGCAACAACCTCATTAAGCTTCTCTTGAGAATCCACTCCATATTTCTGAAAAACCTCTCTTTGTGCTGCTTGCATTTGGCCTTGCCCAATTTCCTTCTCTTTGTCAAGACCTAAGGCTATCGCGTTAATCTCATCAGCAAACCTATATCCAGGACCGCCAGTTCCTACGCCATCCGGATCTCCACCCTGCGCCATAAAGCCTTTTATGACCCTGTGAAAAATCACACCATTGTAAAAGCCTTCTTCTGCAAGAGAGACAAAATTTGCAACCGTATTCGGAGCTGCATCCTCATACAGCTCAATAACGATATCTCCCATGTTCGTATTAATTCTTGCTATCGGATTGTTTTCGCTCATAATCTCTGCTCCTTTTCCTTCTTCCCCAATGTTTCCATCTGGAACCTGAACTTCTCTTACCTGAACCTGAGAAGCTCCTTCATCATTAACGCTTGGCTTGCAGCCAAAAAAAATCACTGGCAGCAAGATTAAAAAAAGTTTTTTCATAATTTCAATTCTACTCGTTAACATATCTAACCATCCCCCAACTAAAAACATTATTACTATCTTTTACTGAAAAATACATCTCTTCTTTAGGGACGATCCAGATTTGCCAATCAAACCCAAGATCAGTAAAGCTAAAATTCCAAATACCATTTTCATAAAACCCTACTGACTCATAACGTTTTCCCATAAGGTCTATCGCCATGACCAAATCCCCACTCTCATCTATAAGAAAATAATGATTTGTAACATTTTCTCCCACAATAATCTTCAAAACAACAAAGCCTGAAACTTCAAAGGAATTGCCATAAAGCTCCTTCTGAACATTAACTTTTATATCTTTAAGATTTACATTTCCTATTTGGGCAATCTGCACATCTCCGTCAATTAAAAAATTATCTAAGAAATCAACTGGAGAACCCTTGTCTTCCAAATCAAGAGAAAATCCCAGCCAAGGAAAAATTTCACTGACTTTCTTGATGATGACTGGTTCAACAGGCCGATGATTGTTTTCTTTATCGACTTTAACAGAATTTATAACATCAACAACCTCAAAACCTGAAACAACCCGTCCAAAAACAGAATAATTACCATCAAGCTTTCTGACTCTCTCTGTGTCTTCAATTGGAATAAACCATTGACTGCCATTAGTGTTAGGCCCAGCATTCGCCATAGAGAGAACATAGGGTACATGCTTAAGATCAGGATGCACTTCGTTATCAAATTCATATCCAGGCCCACCCCAACCTGTACCAGTTGAATCACCGCATTGATTCACGAAGCCAAGAATGATTCGATGACATATAGTGCCATCAAAAAATCCATATCTTGAAAGTTTCAAAAAATTCTGAGAAGTCCTAGGGGCCTTGTCGAAAAACAGTTCAATAAAATAATTACCATAATTTGTTTCAAGCTTCAAAACAGGGTTTAAATACATCGATTCATTAAAACTTAAACTATCGAATCCTTTAAGAGTTACAGAAGTGTCCTGAATAACAAAAAGACCTGAATGATTCATAGGGTTCATTTTTGTAAAAACCCTTGATCCGAGAATAGGAAAACCATGACTTGATGTAATTACTTCTCCTCTTATATTCCACTTCCAAAAACCATCTTCAGATTCTTCTGCCAAATCAATCCTGCTTGAAAAAATACGCTCTTCCCCTTCAAGCACTGAACCTTTTATTAATTCTGGATCTGAAAATGACATCGCTGCATCTTTTAATTGCGAAAATGGAAATGATGCATCTTCATACTCTGATTCCGAATCAAAAGGAATTAATGAATACGGAAACCCGTAACCTGTTTCTTGTGCCTCCAAATCATCAATTAAATGATACCCCTCACAACTCTCGTGAATATCCCCGCTAATAACAAATGCTGCATAATGCTCTTGTGGGCAAACCAACTTAGTTTTGCTGCCATCATCTCTTTTCATAAAGTATTCGAAGCGATCTTCAAGATCGATAAACTCGACATGGACCTGCTCTGAATGGCTTTCAATAATGGGGTTCAAAAGACCATTTGAATAGTCATAAGTGGTGCGACTAAACTCTAAATCAGCAATTAAGGAACTGAAAATAATCAAAAACATAGCGTCATACTATACTATTAAAAAAACAATAATGAATGAAAGCCAGAGCAAAATTAATAAAAGTCTTTTTTATCTGTTTTTAATAGTCGGAGCATTCTTAAGAGTTTTCCAGTTTGGCGAAAGCCCCTTGTGGGCAGATGAAGCATTTACACAATATTGGAGCAAATCAATCTTTGAAGGAGAATGGAGATGGCTTTGGCAAATAGATTTTAATCCACCACTGTACTACATCGCACAATCTCCTTTCAGTTATTTTTCTACAGATCTAGGACTTCAAAATGAAATTTCCGCCAGGTTGCCCTCTTTAATATTTGAATTTATATTCATAATATTTGCATACAGGTTTCTAAAATTAAAAGAAAATAACAATATACCTCAAATTTTTCTAATCTTATGGATGGTCAGCCCATCAGCAATAGAAGCTGCAAGGACGGGAAGGGGGTATACCCTTTTACTTCTTTTCAGCTTTATAGCTTGGAGAAAAATAGAAGAAATACTAAAAGAGAATCAAAAGAAAAAAAATGAAAAAACAATTAGCGCAAAAAATAAAATAATATTCACGATATCAGCTACGGGCATGCTTTACACACACTACTATGGGTTTTTAATACTTGGAGGTCTTTTTCTATATTCAGTTTCAATAAAAAAAACAAAAGAATACCTTCTTGCTCTAATCCCTACAATCCTTTTATTTATTCCATGGCTTCCAAAATTCATGATCCAACTAAACAGAGGGAATGAGATGATACAGGATATAACTTTAACAAGAATACCTAGAGGTTTAATTTCAATATTCACAGGTCAAACAATATTTTTAGAAAATTTTGGAATGGAAAATAAAGATTTGATTCTTTGTATTTTTGTGACTGGGATAATGTCATTCCTTCTTTTGAAATCCATGAATAAAAAAAATAAATTACTCATGTTTGAAGCATTTTCAATACCATTTCTAGCAATGCTTTTTAGCTTTTTTGGATTAGAAATCTGGGAAGAGTATTGGTTTTTACCAGGCATTCCTGCAATAATAATATTAATTGCAAAAAATTTACAAAAAACCAACAAAAAAAATCAAATTAAATTTTATCCTCTTGTGCTTGTTTTGTCTTATATATCATTACAAATATCTTATTACTCCCATCAAGAATGGAACCTTGCTAAAGGAACTGGGGCAAAAATAATTTTTGCTAACACGCCTTTTGATATTTACCCTTTGAAATTTGTTTCAGAAAGCAGGAATGAAAAAGATTATGAAACAACTTACTCTTACTACAAGAATGAAAGAGCTTATGGTGAAAAAATTGCAAAAAAAATATGTGATGAATCACAAAAAAATACAGGTAGTTTTTTTATATCTGGGTCTTTTGACCCTATTCCATCAGGAGGAGTAATTCAAGATTTAAAAAAATGTGAAAACTTAAAATTAACAGAAGAAAAAATAGGCAGAAGGGTCTTTGTTTACAAATACACAAGTATAAAAAATCAAGAAAAATAATCACCTAGCTTCTTTATTTTCATGCCAAGCTCAGTAAACTCGTTAATGTTTAGCTTTTCTGAAATACTCTTTGCTTTTAGAAAAGATTTTTTTGAACTGGCCTTATTTCCAATTTGATATTCAGATTCAGATTGATGGCAAAGCATTTTAGCTAAGCCAAAATCATCTTTTGATTCCTGGAAGATAAGTTTTGCTTTTTCTAAATATTTTTCAACATTTGGGATATCATTTTTTGCAAGACATAAATCAGCATAAAAGCAATTAGCCCTACCCTTAATCCAGGCAATATCAATAGTATTTGAAATCTCAACAGCTTGAACTAAATAACTTTCAGCATCTTTTATTTTTTTTAATTTCAAAAACAATTCGCCTAAACTTATACAAACAGAAGCAATTCGAAAAGTTTCCTTAGTTTCCTGGTACATCTTTAATGCCTCTAGGTAATAACTCTTTGCATTTTCAAAATCATCTCTATAAAATGCTATAAAACCAAGGTAGGTGCAGCAAAAACCAATCCCTGTAAAATTATCCAAATCTTCAAAAAGACCCATTGCTTCTACATATCTTTCATGAGCCTGATCGAAATCTCCATCATTAAAATTTATATTTGCAAGATTTGCAAGAATCACACCTTTATTTTCATAGCCAAAACCCTTTTTCTTAATCACGCTTAAAGCCTTCAAATAACTTTCTTCAGCATTCTCATGTTTATGAAATTCCATATTAAAGTCACCAAGGCTTGAAAGCACTCTCACCTGACCTTCAAAATCATCATTTCCTTCATAGAAGCTCAAAGAAAAACAAAGCCTTGATTTTGTTTTTTGACTAGGGTTAAACCTTATTGAAACTATGCCGTATAGCTCATTGATTAAAGCTTTAGATGGTTCGGAAAGATTGTTTTTGCTAATCGCTAGATCAAAAGCTTTTTCAAGCTGTTTAAGAGAGCCTAGGCTAAAAAAAGTTTCCAAGAGGATGGTTGAAATGCTTTTCAGCTCCAAATCATTACCTAAATCACATGCGTGTTGAAATGCTTTCATAAGATTGCCCGAATCATAAAAAAACTGCTCTCTTTTTAATTTAAACTTCGAACCTCTAAATATCTTTTGCACCTTATCTCTTTCTTTAAATTTTAAATAATAGCCAATAAAGCTCTTTTTCAAATCCATTTTCTGAGAGCTTGAAAAAGTGCTTTCAAATCTCTCCTCAATAAACTCTTTCACAGATTCATAAATCTTCACTGTCTCGAAATTACCCTCATGCACATCTACACAAATTAAACTTTTCTCTCTTAGTGACTGAAGGATTTCAATTGCCATAAAGTCAAAATGAGAATCAAGGCATTTCTCTACCAGTTCAAGACTTGAATCTGAATTAAAAATAGCCATTGCAGCAAACATCTTCCTTTCATCATCACCCAACAGCTCCCAAGACCAATTAATTGTTGCAAAAAGAGTCTTCTGCCTATCAGGTAAATCCTGCCTCTTGCTAGCTAATATCTTGAAACTTTCCTGCAATCTTCTTAAAATACTCTTTAGCGAAAGGAGATTTACTCTTGATGCCGCTAATTCAATTGCAAGTGGTGAAAAATCAACTTTTTTAACTATTTTTTTAACTGTATCAAAATCACCATCTTTAAAATCTCGAGAATTTATTTTTGTTGCTCGATCTACAAAAAGATCAAAAGCATCAGAAGGATCCAATGGAGAAAGGTTTAAAACTTTTTCCTCTTTAACTTTAATTAAATCCCTACTCGTTAAAATCATAAAAATATTTTTAAGCGGCAAAAAAACACCCAAAATCAATTTGGCAATTTCTTCTGAAACCTGTTCCACATTATCAAAAATCAATAAAACATCATCAAGCTGAGAAAAATGCGCTGCAAGCGTCTCAAAACAATCTTCCTCTGAATTTAAATTTAAATTTGATATTGAAAAAATTTTCTTAAGCAAAGAAAGAATCGAATCCATATCTTTACAATTTGACAAATCAATGAACCAGACTCCATCATTTGCTTGAAATTTTTTTAAATTTCTTATTGCAAACTCTTTAGCAAGACTTGTTTTTCCAGTTCCACCTGGCCCAAAAACATTAATCAATCTAGTGTTTTGATCTAGAAGATCTTTTAAAAGCTTCATTTCGTCATTCCTTCCAAAAAAATCTTGCGAACGTGCTTTTATATTTGTTTTAGACCTCTCGTCAAGATTCAGTCGATCAAATCTTCTTTGAGAAAGCACTTTCGGTAAAACCTGAATCAAAAAAGTTTTTTCTTTTTCTTCAAGAATGTAAACGAAACCTTTTTCTTCAAAAACAGAATCTTCCGACAATCTGCTTTCCACAAAATGAAAAAAATCTCTTGAAACTAAAGTTTGTCCAGGGTTACATATTTTGGAAATCTCTTCAGATACTTGAATGCTGTTTTCTGAAGAGTCTATGCCAATCTTAACCCTGAAACCTCTATAGCTTCCATCTTCACAGCCTTCTTCAATGTTTATCAATGATTGCGGCCAAGCCAATTCAAATAAACCTACCTGTATTGAATTTGCAAATCTTAAAGCCTGAAATGGGTCCTTGAAAAGGATAACATTTTTTTGCTCCTTGGAATAAAGACTTTCTCCGTTAAACCAGTTAATATACTGTTCAATGAAATCTTGATAAACCTTTAAAGCCTTCCAGATATCATCTCCAATTTTGTCTTTTATTTTTGTATAAGATTCAATATCTATACAAATACAAAATTTTGAATTTTTATTCATTCAGCAATTATCATTAACCCCTATAAATCTTTCTTTGATCGTCAAAAGACAAAGCATCCAAAATGCCTCTTGAGCATGCTTTGCACTCATTTTGCTTTGACCTTTTGTTCTTTCAATAAAAATTATTGGAGACTCTTTTACCTTGAAGCCAGCTCTTGTAGATCTCCACTTGTATTCAATAAGATAACCATAACCCTGTGTTTGAATAGCACAAAGCTCTAAATTCAAAGGAACATCAATCTTCATAGCCATAAAACCACTAGTTAAATCAGATATCTCGATTCTTAACATCTTCCTTGCGAGAAAATTAGCAAATAAAGATATTGCGATTCTCTGTATGGGCCAATTGACAACACTAACGCCATTCATATATCTTGACCCAACAATTAAATCATTTTCTTTAAGCTCTGATAACAATTTATCAATGTATTCAGGAGGGTGTGAGCCATCTGCATCCATGGTTACGACATTCTTGTAACCTTTCTCTATTGCAAATCTAAAACCATCCATCTCAGAATTTGCAAATGATCTCCGATCTGATCTAACTAAAATAGTTAACCTTTTATTTTTTATGATTCCTTCTATCTTTTCTACTGTTCCATCTTTTGACCTATCGTCAACCACCAACACATCAATCTTTTTGTTTTCTAAAATCTTCTTTATTAAGCCCGGAGCCGTTTCTGCCTCGTTGTAACAAGGAAGTATTACTAGTGTTTCATTCATTTTTAAACATCTTTTTATCCATTTTAAATTCTTCTACCAAAACCATAATAATAGATATTGCCACTATTCCGACTCCAATCCACTTTTGCGTAAGCATATTGTCTCCAAGTAATGCAATTCCGAAAAATATAGCAAATGGAGCTTCAAGAGTTAACAAAATTGCACTACTGGAAGAAGATAAAATTCTTTGTGCCCAAACCTGTAAAACAAATGTTACTGCACTAACAACTATACCTAGAAAAATTAATGAAGACCAATCTCCAGACTCAGGAAAAGAGAGTTTGCCATCAAATAAAAAAGATGAAAAAAAACTAAAAGAACAGATAGCGAACATTTGTATAGACGTAAATTTAAAAACATTATAAAGTTTAGATTTTTTGGCAATATAAATAATATGGCCCGCATAAGCAACGGCACATCCAAGAGTTAAAAAATCACCTCTGTTTGAAAACAAAGAATCAAAATTCAAACCTTCTGCCAAAATGAAGAACAAACCAAAAAATGCTAAGAAACAAGCAAAGAAAGACTTTCGAGAAACGTTTTTCTTATCTAAAAAAAATGCAATTAAAGGTGTAAAAACAACATAAAAAACTGTAATTATTCCAGAATTAACAACACTTGTATACTTCAATCCAAAAGTTTGAAAAACATAACCTACAAATAACAAAAAACCAGCAATCATTCCATCTTTCCATATTTTTTTATCACCCATGTGAAAAAAATTAGAGGATCGAAAACATAAAGCCAGAACGATAAAAGCAATTAAAAATCGCCAAAACAACAACTCAAATACTGAAAAAGAATCTAACTGATTCTTCATTACAACAAAAGCATATCCCCATATCAACCCAACAAGAACCAATGCCAAAGACGCTCTAGTTTTAATGCTTGAAAACATAAGGCTACTCTATATTCAATTTTTTACAACTTAAAAACTAACTGGCTGAATGTGATATCTTTGCTTTAATGTGTTCAGGTACTTTTTCATATTTCAAAAATTCCATACTTGATGTACCAGTACCACTTGTAACATTCCTTAAAACAGTTGTATAGCCAAATGTTTCTGACAATGGCAAATGAACCTTAATAACTCTTGTTCCATCATCCAATATTTTAGTATCATAGACAAGACCTCTTCTTTTTTCTAGATCACCAAGAACAACACCGACATGATCTTCTCTGACCATCACCTCTGCATCCATAATAGGCTCAAGCAATAAAGGTGACGCTTTCATAAAGGCTTTTCTAAAAGCATCTACGGCGGCAATCTTAAAAGCGATTTCAGACGAATCAACTTCATGGTAACTACCATCAAGGAGCTTAAGATGAAAATCTATAACTTTATAACCTGCAATAGAGCCATTAAGTGCTGCTTCTTTCACGCCTTGAAGAACAGCTTTATGATAATCTTTTGGAACAGAACCACCCTTTGTCAGGTCTTCTAATTCTAAAATCTGATCCTTGTCTTTCTTTTTGGGCTCTATCTCAATAACAACATGACCATATTGCCCCCTTCCCCCACTCTGTCTAACATATCTTCCCTCTGCGGTGCTTGAAGCAGATATCGATTCCCTATATGAAACTTTCGGCTTGCCAACATTTGTGTCTAATTTAAACTCCCTAAGCAATCTACTAACTATTATGTCAAGATGCAACTCTCCCATTCCAGAAATTACCGTTTGTCCTGTTTCAGGATCAACAGAAAACTTAAATGAAGGATCTTCCTCACTTAATTTCGATAAAGATTCACCTAACTTGTCCAAATCAGCAGTTTTTTTAGGTTCCAAAGATATAGAAATAACAGGATCGGGAAAAACAACTCTTGAAAGTGAAAGAGAGTTTCCCTTATTTGTCATAGTGTCTCCAGTTGTAAAACTCTTTGCGCCAATAACCGCCCCAATATCACCTGGGCCAAGCTCTTCGATATCCTCTCTTCTATCAGCATTCATCCTTAGGAGCCTTCCAACCCTTTCAGTCTTGCCAGTTCTTGGGTTGTAAATTTGATCTTTCGATTTGAGCGTTCCAGAATATATTCTTACAAAAATCAATTTACCTACAAATGGATCTGTAGCAACCTTAAAAGCCAATGCTGATAAATTTTCATCATGAACATTTAGAGAGGTTTCATCTCCATTTTTATCATAAGCAGGAATCTTTTCAATATCAATAGGGCTTGGAAGGTAGTCTATAATTCCATCCAAAAGCATCTGAACACCTTTATTTTTCAAACTAGAACCACAAAAAACAGGAACAATGCCTTGTTTGATCGTTGCAGTTCTTATTGCTTTTTTCATTAAAAAAGATGGGATTTCTTTCTCGTCAAGGTATAAAGTCATAAGCTCATCGTCAAATTCTGCTAAAGAATCAAGAAGCATGCTTCTTGCCAGGAAAGATTCATCTTTCAACTCTTCCGGAATTGCGATTTCATTAAAATTTAAGCCATTCTCATCTACATACTCATAAGCTTTCATTTCAATAAGATCTATAAGCCCAGTAAACTCTGCTTCAGATCCAATTGGCATCTGAATGGGAATTGCATTTGATTTAAGTTTTTCATTTATTGAATGAACTGCATTTTCAAAATTGGCACCTGTTCTGTCCATCTTGTTAATAAAAACAACTCTAGGAACATTGTTTCTTGTGGCCTGCCTCCAAACAGTTTCGGATTGAGGTTGGACGCCCTCAACTGCACTCACTATAACAACAGCTCCATCAAGAACCCTAAGTGCTCTTTCAACCTCTATCGTAAAATCTACGTGACCAGGTGTATCTATTATGTTAATTTGATGATCCTTCCATTCTGTTGTAGTTGCAGCAGAAGTTATAGTTATACCTCGTTCTTGCTCTAGCTCCATCCAATCCATAGTCGCTGTACCATCATGGACCTCACCTAACCTATGAAGTCTTCCAGAATAAAAAAGAACTCTTTCTGAGGTTGTTGTCTTTCCAGCATCTATATGTGCAATAAAACCAATATTTCTAATATTTTTCATAATGTAAAAATAAAAATTACTCTTCGTAATTTTCCAAAACTGAATGGATTTGATTCAATTCATCATTTGTTGAATTCATAAGACTCGCCAGATTATAACCATTTCTATTGTCCATGTATGCTAATAAATCTAATAATTTAAACCTTCTTTGATTTCCAGCAGTTCTATGACATCTAAGAATGCCTGCCTCGGTATCCCGTCTTATAGTAGTGTGTGAAACACCTAGAAGCAATGCAGCTTGTTGCATTGTTAATTCAGGATTCAACAAGTCAATTATCAATTTTTTACGAGCGTTTAAACGAGACAGAGCTTTAGCGTATTCCGCTTTTCTGCGGTCATTTTTGGCTAAACTCTGCTTAAGGTTTTCTGATGTAGAAGTATTATCAAGTTTCATTCAGAAGAGGTTGGTAGTATTTCAAAACCCAATCCTAAATCTTCTTTAACTTCCCTCGAATCGACTTCATCGACTCTACTTGAAGGAGGTCCTTTTTTGAGCAAACTTTTCATTTTTGCAAGATCTTTATCTGATCCTTCCAAAACAACTTCAACATCACCGTTAAGCATATTTCGAGTAGTACCTGAAAGTCCTAAATTTATGGCCTGTGTTCTAGTAAACCACCTGAAACCAACACCTTGGACCCTACCTTTAACTTCAAATTTTCTTGTCGGCATAGTGACACATATATTAACCGATTTTCTTACAGTACCTTTAGGTACTGTATTTTTTAGGTAGATTTATTTTTTATAAACCTGCCAACCATGCACTCTTTTTTTAATAGATTGCGGCAGTGAATTCTTCCAAGTTTCATAATCTGGCAAGCTTCCAGAAAAAACCAAAACATTAGCAGCTTCTTTTGTTTGCTTGATGCAAAGATTGCCAAACTCAGCAATTATCAAATCACAAACATCCAAACATTTTTTATTCTTACCAGAAAGGTTAACCATTAACCTTCCATTTGGAGCAATTTGCTTTTTGATACTTTTCCATGTTTGAGGATTTTGTAAACTTGAAAGAAAAGAACCATCTAAAAACAAATCAACAATAATCAAAGAATAAGAACCTGAATTAAAAAAACTCTCAGATAGAGCATTATCTATATTGATTTTTACATTTTCTTCATCAGCTAATCCAAAAAAGCATCTAGCAATATCAACCAGATCTGGATCAATCTCCCAGCAATTTAATTTTAAATATGGCCAATATTTCCTATACAGATACACTGTAGTTGCCCCACCTAAACCCAAAATAGCAATTTTGCCTTTTCCTATAATTGGAGGCATTATGCAAAAATCATCCCAATAAGATTCAGTGCTAATCATCCCGTGCTTGTATATCGAATGAATATTGGAACTTTTATCTAGATAAAGAAGATTTGTACCATCCTTTTCCTGAACGACTTTAATATCATTAAAATCGTTCTTTCTTCTCAGTAAAACTTTATCTCTTTTCCAGGGCCAGAACATAATTCTTGAAATAGCTTAATAAATTTTCTGAAATAACAATTGTGTAAACCATGCCATCATTTTTTAATTCTTGATCCAGAATATAACATTCAGCATGAATGATTTTGAACAAATCATCTCTATCAAATGGAACAAATACTCTTATTTTTTCGCGTCTATTCATTATCCATTTTTCCAAGTTATCAAAAATTTGACTTAATCCATATTTTGTTTTTGCAGACATATAGTGAACATTATCACCCTTAATGATCTTCAATATCGAATCATCCTTCACAAGATCAACCTTATTGAAAAGATACCATTTTTCTTTATTTGAAACATTTAAATCTTCTAATATTTGATTTGTAACCTGTATTTGCGATTGAATATCCTCTCTAGAAGAGTCAACAACATGCCAAATCAAATCGGCTTCATTCAACTCTGAAAGAGTGGATCTAAAACTAGCAACTAAGCTTGGTGGTAAGTTTTTAATAAATCCAACAGTATCACTCAATAAAATCTTCTGATTTAATATTTTAAAAATTTTACTTGTTGAATCCAAGGTTGAAAAAAGTCGATCTTCTGATAGGACACCGGCACTTGTCGCTAAATTCATAAAAGTAGATTTTCCAGCATTTGTATAACCTACCAAGGCTACCTTTATAAGGTTTTTTCTTGACTTTCTTCTTTCCACTCCCAACTTCTCTATATTCGTCAACTTTTTATCCAATACTGAAATTCTTTTTCTTATCTGTCTTTTATCTGATTCAAGTTGTGTTTCTCCAGGGCCTCTAACACCTATACCACCTGCCTGTCTAGATAAATGTGTCCACATTCTTGTCAGTCTCGGTAAAGTATAGCTCAACTGTGCTCTTTCAACTTGAATTTTAGATTCTGCAGTTCTTGCATTTTGAGAAAATAAATCAAGTATCAATTTTGTCCTATCTATAACCTTGCATGTAACATACTTTTCTATGCTTAAAATATTTCTCAAATTTAGCGATTCTGAAAAAACCACAAAGTCAGAATTAGAAGACTTTACTAATCTTTGAATTTTTTGCAATTGACCTTTTCCCAGAAAAGGCCTTTTGTTTGGAATATTAAAAATTAAAGATTCAACAATTTCTCCACCTACAGAATTAACAAGATTGGAAATCTCTTCAATCTCCAAGTTTCCTTCAATCTTGTTTGGCCTTCTGTTTACCAAGACAGAAATTCCCCTCTCTATTTTTTTATTTTTATTGAACAATGGTTTAAACTATATCTTATGTCCTATATACGTGAACTTGCAAAAGAACTAATTGAAGTTGATTTGCCAATTGCAACAAATCCTGTTGCGTCATATAAATCTATTCAAATCTCTTCGAAAGGAATGCTTTTTGTCAGCGGTCAGCTGCCTATGAAAGATGGTGAATTAATGCTAAGTGGAATAGTTGGAGAAGATCTGTCAATAGAAGAAGGTGAAATATGCGCAAGACAGTGTGCAATTAACATCCTTTCTCAATTAGATAAATACATTGATGAGAATGGTGGCAGAGTCTCAAAAATCCTGCAGCTTACTGGATTTGTTGCATGCAATAAAACATTTATAAATCATCCGCAGGTTATAAATGGTGCAAGTGATTTTCTTAATAATGTATTAGGGGATGCTGGCCAGCATAGCAGACAAGCTGTTGGCGTACCATCGTTACCATTAAATGCCCCTGTAGAAATCTCTGCAATTGTTGAAATAAACGCTTAGTGACAAAAGTAAGAGTCAGGTTCGCACCCTCCCCTTCGGGAAATTTACATTTAGGAAATGCTAGGACTGCATTGTTTAATTGGCTTTTTGCAAAATCTAATAATGGAAAATTTATCTTGAGGATAGAAGACACAGATGCTGAAAGATCTTCAGAAAAACACTCTGAAGCTTTAATGAACATACTTGAATGGCTTGATTTAAAACCAGATGAAAGCCCGAGGTACGGTGGCAACTATAAACCTTACAAGCAATCTGAAAGAAACCATATATACAGTGAAATTATAAAAAAAATGATTCATGAAAAAAAAGCATTTTGGTCTCCGGCTGAAATGGGAAAAGTAAAAAGGTTTGATGAAGAATGGAGAGATGCAAATTTGTCAAAAGAGGAAGCTGAAAAAATTGGACCTTCAGCATTAAGGTTTAAATCAGCTAAAGCAGACAAGGTTGAAATTAATGATTTGCTTAAAGGGAATATCAAAGTTAACACAAAACAAATTGGTGATTTTGTAATATCAAGAAACGACATGAGGCCACTGTACAATTTTGCATGCGTTATTGATGATCACTCTATGGAGATAAGCCACGTAATAAGAGGAGAAGATCATTTGACAAATACAGCAAAACAAATACAGTTATACAAAACTCTTGGATGGAAGATTCCAGAATTCATACATCTGCCATTAGTTATGGGTCCCGATGGATCTCCTTTGTCTAAAAGGCATGGAGATGTTTCTGTTGAAAAATTCAAAGAACAAGGATTTCTACCTGAATCAATAATAAATGCTTTAGCAATGCTTGGATGGGGCCCAGGTGACGACAGGGAAATATTTTCAAAGGGAGAAATTTCTAAATTATTTAAAATTAAAAAACTAAACACATCACCTTCTAAATTTTTCCCAAAAAAACTTAATTGGTTCAATGGGCAACATATAAGAAGGCTTAAAAAAGAAAAACTTCAAAGTATCATTGCTAAAAAACTAGAAGGAAATGGTATAAAAGCTCAAGAAGAAACCATTCTTGATTTGATTGACATCACACAAGAAAGGTTAAGAAGTCTTAATGACATCATTCCTATGATTGGTTTTTTCTTCAAAAGCCCAGAAACCAACAAAACAAAAGACAGCTTGAAAAACTTTGATGCAAACTCTTTTATGAGGCTTCAGCAGTTAATTGAAGAAATAAATGAAATAGACAAATGGACAGAAAAGGAAATTGAAACAAAACTAGAGGGCTGGAGGTTAGAAAAAAACTATCACCCAAAAGAAATCTGGCAACCTTTGAGAATAGCTGTCTCTGGCGGGAAAGTTTCTCCTCCAATTTTTGAAACGCTTTATTTCTTAGGAAAAAAAGAAACGATTACAAGAATAAAAAAAGTTATCTAACTTTTTGAGCTAAATATTTCGCAATCAAAGCTAAGCAAATAAATCCAATCCAAGGTCCAACTGAACCTAATGCTATTACTGGAATACTAATTTTAGAAACTATAACGCCCGCAAGAATGATTCCCATCAAAGCCTCTCCTGTTATCAAGCCACTACAGACAAGAATACCTTGCCTGCTTGTATCTTTCTTTTTTCCATAATGCAAATAATGTCTTAAGTACCCACCAAGAAATATAGGGACCGCAAGCTCTATTGGAAGATAGATACCCACAGCAACTGCTAAAACAGGAGCCCTGAACGAGCTTCCCGCTCTTTCTAATCTTTTATCCCAAAGAATTATCAAAACCCCTATAGCAATACCTATAAAAACCAAATTCCAAGGAAGTGTTGAATTCTCCCCAAGTATCCCATCAGCAACAGAAGCCATCAAGCCTGCTTGCGGTGCTGCTAGAAAATTCCCTTGAGCCTCTACCGGCAAGTGCAGATCGGAACCTATACCATAAGCATTATGAAGCAAAGATAAAACAGGCGTTATGACTAAGGCAGCAACAACAACACCTAAAATCTCCATAACCTCTTGTTTCCATGGTGTTGCATTGATGATGTTTCCACATTTTAAATCTTGAAGGATATCTGAACCTATGGAGGCAGCACAACAAACTATACTGCCAACAAATATTGCAGCAGCTGGACCAATCGAACCTTTACCCATGAAAAGCAAAACAAATGATGTAAATAAAAGTGTTGCGATTGTTATTCCGCTTATTGGGTTATTGCTTGAGCCTACAAGACCACCCATATAACCTGCAACTGAAGAAAAAAGAAAGCCTGCTAAAACCATAATTATCCCCATTGCTAGGGCTATATTGAGATCGCTTATAACATGGTTGTAATAAAGAACTATTGGAATCAATAATAAAAAAATTCCTCCAAGGACAAAAGGCATAGGGATATTCCTTTCTTCTCTTGGTAAATCTTTTTGCCCAATACCCATTTTTCTATAAGCTTCCATTCCGCTTTTGATTCCATCTAAAACGGGCTTCCAAACCTTCAAAAGTGCATAAATTCCACCAACAGCCATTGCTCCAACGCCTAAATATCTGATCTTCTTGCTCCATATCAAATAAGCACCATCAACAGGTGAATTTTGAACAATTGAGTTTATTGAATCTCCACCTATAAGTTCATTTCCATTTAAGTAAACATATAAAGGCAAACCTATTATCCATGCTATACAGCCACCTAAAAAAACTAATATTCCTATATTTTTACCAACTATATAACCAACACCTAAAAGAGCTGGTGATAAATTTGTTCCGATGTAGCCAAGCCATTTTCCACCTAGAAACTTAGCTCCTTCAAGAGCTTCACCCCAGGCCTTAAATCCTGACTGGAAAAACTTAAACAAACCACCAATCAATGCACTTTGGCCAATTAAAGATGCACCGGCACCACCCTTTTCACCTTCCTTTAAAACTTCAGCGGTTGCAAGGCCTTCAGGAAAGGTTAATTCCTTGCTATCTACAATGAAAGCCCTTCTCAGAGGAATACAAAAAAGTATACCCAAAATACCTCCTAAACCTGCAATCAAAGAAACTTCCCAAAAAGAAAAATCAGTCCAATGTCCAAGCAGTATCAAAGCAGGAATTGTAAAAATAACACCAGCAGCCAAAGACTCTCCTGCACTTGCTGCTGTTTGAACCATATTGTTTTCAAAAATATTATTTCCTTTTTTCCTACCAGCAAAACATGCCAATACACCCATTGAAATAACAGCAGCGGGGATGCTTGCACTCACAGTCATACCTGCCTTTAAACCCAGATAAGCATTTGCACCGGCAAGAGCTGCAGTTATAAATATTGATAAAACTATAGACCTTAAAGTAATCTCCTTCATGAAAATCCTCCATTTTTAAATTCTGAAATAGACCCATAAACATTATCTCCGATATTGACATTGCACAAATCTGAACTCCCTTCAATTGAACCAACCCGCCATAAGATAGCTCCATCTGGCTTGATATCCATTATAGGAATTGGATTATGAAAAAACTTTTCACCAATCTTGAAAAAAACAAGCTTACCTGTGCTGAAAGATCTTAACCAGGGGGCATGAGTATAAAGAACAACGTCTTTATTTGAGACAGGTTCGATACCAACAATCTCAATAAATCCATTTTTCTTCATATGGAATCCTGAAGTGCCCTAACAGGAAAAACTTTATCCTCATTGCTCCAAAACTCTAAAGTCTCCACAAAAGCTTCTGCAGATTCAAGATTCGTAAACAAAGGAACCTCATTTCTAACACTTGCTGCCCTAATCCTCATGCCATCTGTTTCAGCTTCGCTGTTTCCTGAAACAGAATTAACAACAAAAGAAATACGCTCATCAGATAATAAATTTAATAAATTTGGAGTACCTTCGTGAATTTTTCTTATAGGGAAAGCTTCTATTGATTTGGCTTCAAAGAAGTCATATGTTCCAGATGTCGCATAAATCTCATAACCTAACTTTTTAATTCTTTTTGCAAGCTTTGCAGCAAAAGGCTTGTCTCTGTCATCGACCGTTATTAAAACAGCACCTTTTCTAATTTTAGAATTGTTAAAACCTAGAGATGTCCAGGTTTTAGAAAAAACCTCAGTCAAAGATTTTCCGAAACTCATGATTTCTCCAGTCGACTTCATTTCAGGACCTAAGCCAACCTCAACACCTAAAAGTTTATTAAATGAAAAAACTGGAGCCTTCAAGGTGTTGCACTTTGGTTTTGGGCCCAAGCCTATTGGAACACCTTGATCTTTGATACTTTGACCAAGCATAACTTTTGTTGCAACTTTTGCCATTGATATGCCAGTTGCTTTTGCCAAAAATGGAACAGTTCTACTTGCTCTTGGATTGACCTCAAGAACATAAATTGAACCTTCTGACATGATGTACTGTATATTCAACATTCCTATACATTCAAGACCAAAAGCAATCTTCCTACCAATCTCAACAATTTCATTAATCGTTTTTTCATCAAGTGAAAAAGACGGAAAAACAGCCATTGAATCACCTGAATGAACGCCAGCTCTTTCAATATGCTCCATAACACCAGGAACATAAATATCAGTACCATCACAAACCAGATCAATCTCTAATTCTTTACCTAAAATATACTCATCTATTAATATTGGATTTTTTCCATCAACCTGTTCATAAGCATCTTTGACAGCAACAATAACATCCTCTTTTGTATAAGCTATGGTCATTGCCCTTCCACCAAGAACAAAAGATGGTCTAACCAATACAGGAAAGCTTAAGACTTCAATTAGCTCTTCTAGATCCTCGGGACCATCAACAGTATATCCTTTTGGCATATTGACATCTAATTCAGACAACAATCTATCAATTTTTTTTCTATCTTCTGCAATATCTATACCTGAAAGAGGTGTTCCCAATAAATTAACACCATTTTTTTCAAGTTGATTAGCCATATTTATACTTGTCTGTCCTCCAAACTGCACAATTACACCTTTTGCATCTATGTCATCTACCACCTTTAATACATCCTCATGATTTAAAGGCTCAAAAAATAACTGATCAGAAAAATCAAAATCAGTTGAAACTGTTTCTGGGTTATTGTTGATCATCACAGCCTCATGACCACTTTCACGAATGGCCTGTAAAGCATGAACACAACAACAGTCAAACTCAATACCCTGACCAATTCTTATAGGTCCACCACCAACAACAACTATAGGTGATTTTGTTTTTTCAGATTCGCTATCTTCACCATCTGTACCATAATAATATCTTGTAAAGGATTCAAATTCACTGGCACAGGTGTCAACCATCCTAAAAGATCTTTTATCTCTTGATTTTTTAGATGTTTCCTCTCCTGAATAATGGGTGTAAAAGTCAATATCATCTCTGTCAAAAAATTCTTGCAATTGCTCTTCGGTGCCGAGCTCTCCAAGAAAAACAAGACGAAGCAATTCTTTAAGCTCTTCTATGAAAAAAGAGTTCCAACCAGAAATAGAACAAATTTCCTCGGTTTCCCAACCCCTAAATATAGACTCAAAAATTGCATAAATTCTTTGGTCCGTTGGAGTTTTCAATAAAGACTTAATAAAATCATCTTCCTTGTCAGCAAAAGGAAATAATTTTTTCCCAGGCATTTCAAGGGAGCCTAAAGCCTTTATGAAGGATTCTTTAAAATTTCTACCTATAGACATAACTTCACCAGTAGCCTTCATTTGAACGCCAAGCTCCCTGTTAGCCTTTGGAAATTTGTCAAATGGCCATCTAGGTATTTTTGTTACTATGTAATCAAGAGCTGGCTCAAAACAAGCAGTTGTAGTTCCTGTAACCTTATTTCTTATTTCCGGTAAAGTTTTTCCAGAAGCAATAAGTGCTGCAACCCTGGCAATAGGATATCCTGTTGCCTTGCTTGCAAGTGCTGAAGATCTGCTGACCCTAGGATTAACTTCTATAACTATATATTCACCATCTTCATTAAGAGCAAATTGAACATTGCAGCCACCCTTGATGTCAAGACTGTCAATAATCTTCAAGCTTGACGTTCTTAGCTTGTGATATTCTTTATCTGTTAATGTTTGACTTGGTGCAACAACTATTGAATCGCCAGTGTGAACCCCCATTGGGTCAAGATTTTCCATATTGCAAACAGTAATGCAGTTACCTGCTCCATCTCTCATAACCTCATACTCAAGCTCTTTCCAACCATAAATCGATTTTTCCAAAAGAACCTCGGTAACCGGAGACATCTGTAAACCATTTTTTACAATCTCAATAAAGCTCGAAACATCATTTGCAAAACCACCGCCAGAACCACCAAGGGTATATGCTGGTCTTATCACAAGAGGAAGACCCATTTTCTTCAAAAAATCTTCAGCTTCATCAAGATTTCTAACAACTCTGCTCTCTAAAACCGGTTCGCCAATTTGATTCATTAAATCTTTGAAAGAACCTCTATCTTCAGCCATTTGTATAGACTCCAAAGAAGTGCCTAGCAATTTAACATTATGTTTTTCAAGTGCTCCACTTTTACCCAACTGAACAGCTAGATTTAATCCTGTCTGTCCACCTAGGGTTGCTAATAAACCTTCTGGCTTTTCTTTTTTAATTATTTCAACTAAAGTTTCCAGAACCAAGGGTTCAAGGTATGTTCTGTCAGCAAAATCAACATCAGTCATTATTGTGGCGGGATTATTGTTAACCAAAACAATTTCATGCCCTTCTTCTTTTAACGCTCTACAAGCTTGAGAACCAGAGTAATCAAATTCAGCGGCTTGACCAATAACTATTGGGCCACTGCCTATAACAAGTATTTTCATTCTTTTAAAACCACCTTTCCTTTTTTTTCAATTGATCCCGAAAGAGTGTCAATCTCTATGCTCAATCCAATTCCTGAAATAAAAACATGACCATAATCGATTTCAAAAGAAGAATCAGCATAAGCTTTACCCTCAAGGATATCCAAACTTAATGAATCTGCTGAAAGGTTGAAGCCTGAAGGCGAGCTCATAAAAACATCACTCAGGAAAAACTCATTACTTTCTCGATCCCAGAATCCATCCGATGAATCAAGCTTCAAAACCCCTGCCCCTTTAGAAAAAACCATATCTATATTTTCCAAAAATAAAGCTTCATCTAAATTTTCCTGAAAACCTTCACCAGAAAGTTGCACTAAAGGATTGCCACTCTGGTCAGATATAGTTAAAGATATAGGACTACTAAAAAATGCACCTAAAAAAAGAAGGGGGAGGAGCCAATTTACACTCATAAGCAATTTAAAAAAAGGTCAACAAGCTCTCTGAAAGCGCCCTCTCCCCCTCTCTTAGACAAAATAAAATCAGATTCTTTTTTCAGCAAAGCTTGAGAATCTGCAACACAGCAACCTAAGCCAGAACTCTGAATACATTCAAGGTCATTCAAATCATCACCAAGATAAACTACTTGAGAAAAATTTATTTTTTTCTCTTTTAAATAACTTGAAAGAATTTTTAATTTATCATCTACCCCAAGGCCGACTATATCCCAACCCAAATCCTTCACCCTTGCAACACTTGAACCATCTTTTCTGCCAGATAAGACAGCAACAGCCACACCTTTTTCAAGAAGCAGCTTCCCGCCATAACCATCATGTACATTAAATTGCTTCATGATCTCCAAGCCAGTGTAGTAAAGATTTCCATTTGTAAGCGTTCCGTCAATATCAGTAACGAAAAGTTTAATGTTGGATGCATCAATACTTAAAAATGGATTACTTTTTTTATTTTTTTCCGACAGGTTCCCTACATCGTCTTTGTATTGCACTAATCATCAATTCTAGAACGAAAACTTAATTTAAAGGCACGAAAAAACAATAAAAATAAACCGAGAAAAAGATAAGCCAAAGCTAATCCTGGGCCTTCTTTGGATACTGATTTGAAATAATAATGAAATGCAGAAAATGCAAAAGCTGGATAAATTAATTGGTGCAAATTCTTCCAATTCTTGACACCTATCTTTTTTATTAAATTGTTATTAGATGTAACTGCAAGAGGAATTAAACAAAAAAATGCAAAAAAACCATAAGCTATAAAAGGTCTTGTTTGGAAGTCCTCATAAACACCAAAGGATTCAATTTCAAAAAATAAATATACTAAAAAATGAAGCAAGGCGTAAAAGAAAGACGTTAAACCGAATATCCTTCTTGCAAACATAAAAAAAGGTTGTTTGAAGAATTTAACCAATGGAGTAATCATTAAAGTCAAAAGCAAGAACCTAATTGAGCTTTGACCTGAGTAATGCAATATGCTCTCAACTGGATTGATAAGATAAAAACTATTTAAAAATGGATAAACAAAACTAAAAATAATGATGGTCCAGCAAAAAAAAAGACATTTTTTTTTATTTAAAACCATTTTTTTAAATCCATATTTTTATAAAGATCATTAACCTCTTCTCCATAACCGTTATACATTAAAGTTTTTCTCCGTAGCCATTCCCCAATTCTTCTTTCAGTTTTTTGACTCCATCTAGGATGATCAACATCTGGATTCACATTACTGTAAAAGCCATACTCTTTTGGATTTGATTTAACCCAAGAAGTAAGAGGCATATCTCTTTCAAACGATATCTTAACAATTGACTTGATACTCTTGAAACCATACTTCCAAGGAGTCACCAACCTCAAAGGAGCTCCATTCTGATTCAATAAAGATTCACCATAAATTCCGGTTGATAAAAAAGACAGAGGATGCATTGCTTCATCCATCCTGAGACCCTCAACATAAGGCCAATCAAGAATGTTACTTTTTTGACCAATCATCTCTTCTGGCCTGTAAAGAGTTTCAAACTTGACATAACGTGCATTATCATCTGGCTCAAAATGCAATAAAAAATCTCTTAATGAAAAACCTGTCCAAGGGATTACCATTGACCAACCCTCAACACACCTGAATCTATAAACTCTCTCTTCAATTTTATTCAATTTAAAAATATCATCCATGTCAAGAGTCTTTGGAGACCTGCATAAACCACCCACCTCTACACTCCATGGATGTGTGGTTAGTCTAAATGCATTTTTTTTAGGATCACTTTTCGAAGTGCCAAATTCATAAAAGTTGTTGTAAGAAGTGATTGCTTCATAAGACGTGGGCTTGTCATTCTGTGAAGCAAAAGATGAAAATTGTGCAAATTTCGAAAGACTAAGGCTTGAAATCCCCAAAAAAGAATTCTTAATAAAAGATCTTCTTTTAAGGTATATTGATTTTGGTGTAATTTTCAAATCAGACATTCTCAATTCGATTATAGAAGACGCATAAAAAAATTATTTAGAATTCTAGACAGCAAACAAATGAAAATTTCCAAAAATATATACAGTCAGAACTTCATACCTTGTAATATCAAAAATCTAAAAAAAATAAATATCCTTTCTGTGAAAAAGATAAATACAAAATTACTTGAAAGTCTTCTTGGCTCTATATCTCCAGCTAAAAACGGCTTAATGCAATACCCCTTACCGCTTCCTGGCTACACAAAAGTTAAAAGCATAATAAAAGATGTATCGCTAAACAACAATTCCTATTTTGAAAATAAAGAAATAGAACAAGATATACAGAAAATAAAATTTAAAAAATTTTTTGAACTTACATTTTATGAAACAATTCTTTTAAATCTTTTTCTTAATTATTTTTGGGATAATGAAAACTTGATAATTCCATTGCATAAAAAACTAACCGAAGATCAGCTCAGAATAATCGAAAATACAAATTTTAATAAAATTTATATATCAAAAAAACATGAAAATTTTAATTCTTCTGAATTCCATTTATTAAGCCCTGCTGGATCAATTGATGAAAAAATTAATTCAAAAATAAAAATCGATACCTATACATTTGAAACATCAATACCTCCTCAAGATTACCTTGATAAAGGTGTTTTCATATGGGAAACATCCCCATCAAACAATGGTTGGAAGATATCCACATTTAAAGAAGAAATTCCAAAAGTGAAAAAAATTGACAATTTTTCAAATTTTTTAAAATCAAATATAAATCTATGAAAAAATTAATCAAAATTCTTGCAGCAACGCAATGGAGTTGGTCATCAACAACAAATAATCTTTACCTGCCTTTATGGTGGTTAACCACAATGATCCCCACTTTAAGCAATCCAAAATTGATGATTCTCTCGATGTTTTTATATGATTTTGGATTTTTTATCTTTTGCCAAAATAACAAAAAAAATAAAATTTTTAATTTTTACAAAAATAATAATTTTTCTAACAGGGAAATTAAAACCGTTTATATGCTTTCACATCTTGCATGTCTTGGAGCTACTGGACTTTTCGGAAGTGCATTACTACTCTTAGGAAGCTCATTAGATGCAAAAACATGGATATCTTTTCTTTTATTTAGATCAATATGGGGGCTTTTCGTTTGTGGGTTGTTAGTAAATTTTAAAAAACCAACTTATGCTTTATGTTTTTCCTTAACCCCAACATTAATCTCTTGCCTGAACTCTTTTAGCTTTTTTTCAATCACCGGAAAGGCCAAATATCTCTTAGGTTCAATAGTTCCTGGAATAGAACCTTTTAACAAATACAACTTTCTAATACTTTTACCTTTAATATTTACTATGATTAGGCTGTTTGGCAAAAAGGAAACATGAATATATTCGTTCAAATACTAGCAAATAAAGTTTTTGCAAGTGCATGTTTTGGTTCCCTTTTTGGAACCATTATCAAAATCTTGTTGCAAAAAATAAAAATAAATGAAAAATCCTCTATCGCTTATGGCGGCATGCCTTCGGGTCATACTTCTTTTTCAATTGCTGGAGCTTGGTCTGTTGGAATCAATTATGGCTTTGAATCACCTATATTTGGTGTAGCAATGATATGGGCAACACTTGTTATATTTGATGCATTAGGGATAAGAAGGAAAACTGGAGAGCATGCAAAAGCAATAAATAGCTTAATGGGTGATCTTTTTGAAAGGAAAGATGCAGAAACGATTAAAAAAGATTTTCAAGAGCTACAAGAGATACTTGGACATACACCAATCGAAGTCACAGCTGGGGTCATAACAGGTATTGGAACTGCCTACCTAGTGAATCAGTTTTGGCCGTTCTGGAATTAAATCCTAAAAAAATCTAATAAACAATAATATTAAGAAGAGAAACCTTCCAGGTCTTCATCAAGTACACCAGTTCCAAAAGGTACACCTTCAACTTCATAACTAACATCTTCAAAATTTCTAAATCCAGTACCAACAGGGACCCTTTCACCAACTATAACGTTTTCCTTTAAGCCGTTTAGGAAATCCAATTTTCCTTCTATTGCAGCTTCCATAAGAGCACTTGCTGTCATTTGGAAACTAGCAGCAGAAAGGAATGAGCTACTGTTACTTGCTCCCTTCTTTAGACCTACCATAATTTGCTCCCAGCTAATTCTTTTTCCGTCAACCGCTTCAATTCTTTTATTGATTGATCTTATTTCGTTTATTGGGACCTTGTCATCAGGCATATATGTAGAGTCTCCTCCATCTATAACCTTAACGTATCTAAACATCTCTTTCAATATAACCTCAAAATGGATATCAAAAATATCTACACCTTGAGACCTATAAACATTTTGAATTTTATCTAAAGCATATGACTGAGCTGAATCGATACCTTGAGCAGATAATATTTCAATAGGGCTTCTCAAACCACTGCTTATTGGATCAGCAACACTCAGTTCATCTCCAACTCTGACCTCAATATCTCGATTCCTTGGAATCAAAATATTTACAGAATCAGATGCAGCTTTTGATTTTCTTTTTGTCTTTTTACCTTTTGGAGCTATTGTTACTTCGTAACTATATCTATTACTATCTATTAGCTCTTTAATATTTGTTATAACTCCAGAAATAGGACTTAAAACAGCTCCTTCTCCCTTGAGGTCAGGCTTAAATCTACTTTGATAAACTTCAAAAAATATCTCAGCCAAAGGAAGTCCTTGCGTAATATCTGAAACATCAGATCCGGCTACACCTCCAGTATGGAAAGTTCTCATTGTCAACTGCGTTCCAGGCTCTCCAATTGATTGTGCAGCTATCACGCCAACAGGATCAGCCATACTTACAGGAGCACCTGTTGCCTTGTTGTATCCATAACAACGAGAACAACAACCCCTTGAAGAATTACATGTAATTGGAGACAATAATTTGACTCCCGTCAAGCCTGACTTAGATATACTGCTCCATGAGTTCTTTTTAGCCGCTTTAATGCTTCTTTCTCTGATCAAGTCAATTATTTTGTCAACATTATCTTCAGTAATAAGAACTCTTTCCTCGCAAAAAACATTGCCTTTTTCATCATAAATTTTTTCAGCAGTGTATCTGTGAAGTATCCTTCTCTTAAAAGAACCCCAATCAAAAGGCCCATCTTTTTCTAACCACTTTGGACCAAAGGTATCAAAAGCTGCATTTTCTTCTTTTTTTGTTTTAAAGTGCGGTCTCTTTGTTATACCTCTAACAGTTCCACAATCCTCTTCCACAATGTAAAGAGAATGAGCAATATCAACAAGCCTTCTTGTTAAATAACCAGATCTACTGGTTCTTAATGCTGTATCAGTTTGACCCTTTCTTGCACCATGCGTAGAGCTGAAGTATTCATGCACTGACAAACCTTCTTTAAAATTGCTCTTAATTGGCGAAAGGATCAGCTTACCAGTTGGGTCAGCCATTAGACCTCTCATACCTGCCAATTGTCTTACCTGATCCATTTTCCCTCTTGCTCCAGAATTAATCATTAACATCAAAGAATTATCTTCAGCTTGCTCTCCAGCTTCTATCAAAAGCTCTGTTATCCTTTCAGTTGCCCTGTTCCAAAGAGCTTCAATTATGACCTCATGGTCAGTTTTTGTAAATCTTCTATCTTTTAACTTCTTTCCTGAAAGAGGGCTTAAACCATCAGACCATGCTGAAGGATTGTTATTATCTTTTTTGCTTTTTGGCCTACCTAATTCATTAGGTCTAACAAGTTCTAAACCTTTAGTTCTAGGATTTTTTTCAGCAAAAGTAAGATTTGTCTTAAGCCTTTGGTTGCACATTCCAGCTAGCTCAGGAGTCAAAATGCCACCATTATAAGCTTCGGAAATCAAGGACTCAACCTCTTCTGCAAGAGAAATGATTCTTTGTTTCCTTTTAGGTATGATTACATCATCCACTGATAAAGATATGCCAGCAAGGCTAGATTGTCTAAAGCCAAGATCCTTGATGGAGTCGCATATTTTGATAGCATCAACCTGAGGGCAACTATTCAAAATTCGATTATTGATTTCTCTAAGCTCTTTAATGTAAACAGGCTTGTCAACAAATCCGATTTCTTTTGGAAGAATTTGATTAAATATAATTCTTCCAACTGTTGTGATGACATAACCAGAACCATTTTTATTTCTCACTAAAACAACATCTCTAACAGATAATGGTGTGTTTTCTTTATCGTCAATTTTACGTTGAGATTCATATGCCAACCTAGCCTCACTTGGAGAGGTAAAAGAAGCTCTTATCCTTGATATTGGCAAGGTGATCTTTTCGACATCCTTAGGCCATTTTGACCTAATGTCTTTGATTGTTTCCTGATTCAAAAAACTCCATTTACAGTTAACTTTTTTCTTAAATGGAGAATTTGAACTAGACAGATTACGAGTAAAAACATGCCCTATAAAATTTTTCTCTAATTTTTTTGCACTTGAAAGATCATTTCTTGACAATTCAACTTTTTGCTTAGGGTTGGTTGTCAAGTATGCAAGTCCGAGTATGACATCCTGACTGGGTAAATTAGATGGAGATCCTGTACCAGGAACAAAAGGATTATTTGTAGACAACATAAGTAATCTAGCTTCGGCTTGAGCACCTTCAGAAAGAGGTAAATGAACAGCCATTTGGTCACCATCAAAATCAGCATTAAATGGCGTACAGACCAATGGGTGAAGCCTAATCGCAGATTCATCTGTCAAAATAGGCTGAAAAGCTTGTATGCCAAGTCTATGCAAGGTTGGAGCTCTGTTTAACATAACAACTGAAGAGCTAATAAGTTCAGCCAATATATCCCAAACTTTTCTTCTTTCTTTCGCCCCTTTTTGTAAAAGCTCAGATATAGGATCTTTTGAACCAACACCATCAATGAGGCCTTTTTCTTCAAGTACATTTCTTAATTTAGGCTTGTAAAGCTCTAAAGCAATTTTTTTAGGCAATCCACATTGCCAGAGTTTTAAAGTGGGCCCTGCAACAATTACAGCTCGTGCAGAGTAATCAACTCTTTTTCCAAGAAGGTTTTGTCTAAATCTACCTTTTTTACCTCTTAGGGTATCAGTTAAAGACTCGAAAGGTCTGCCATTAGGGTCTTTGTCTGATTTCTGACTTCTCTGATTGTCGAATAACGCATCTACAGACTGTTGCAAAAGACGTTTTTCATTGTTAACAATTACCTCAGGTGCACGAATCTTGACCATATTCTTAAGTCTTTTATTTCTAGTTACAACTCTATGATAAAGTTCATTTATATCGCTTGTTGCTTGTCTTCCACCTTCAAGACTGACTATAGGTCTTAAGTCAGGAGGAATAACAGGAAGTGTTTCAAAAACCATCCACTCCAATCTGTTTGCCTTTATTTCAGCATACCTTCTGCTTCGAAGAAACTGTTTCATGACTCTTAATCTTTTCTTAACGTCCCTAGCTCGTGTCTTTGTCATTTTTGACAAAGATGAATCAAGTTTTTTAACTATTGCTGCCAAAGCATCCTCTCCTCCGCTTCCATCTATACGTCTGAGCATCTCTTTGATAGCTCTACCTCCGGTCTCTATTTTAAAAACCTGCTCTGAGGCAATCCCTCCTCTTTTTTCAATAATTCTGCTTATGTTATCAAGATTTCTTTTTTGGTCACCTGAAAACATAAAGGCAGACTCACTGTCTCCTTCTTTCAAAGGGTCATAACCCTCAAGCCCCCAAAATAAATCCAAACCATTTACCAAATGCTCTTGAGACATTATGGATCTTTCTTGAATTTCATTATATTGTTCTATTTCTTTAATATTTGCTGTCTGGAAAGGACTGTCGCTCTTTAGAAGCTTCCAGAATAAATCATTCCAATTTTGATCATTTCTTGGATCAATCTTTTCTCCAGAAGGAAGTTTCAAAACCTCTTTAGAAACCCTTTGTTCAATAATTTTTCCTAAAGTTCTCTGAGTCTTTCCGACTTTAATCTTCAAAAGCTTTAAATGTTCATGATCAACTGAACCTGTCAAATTTTGAATAGTTCTAAAGTCAATCTTGCTATCAGCATCTAATATTGACTCTTTAGTTTTTGGGTCAACAAAAGACTCTGCGATCTGAGAACCTCCAATATCCTCAAAAAGCATTTCAACTGCTTTTTTAGTATGCCAATAATTTGGTCTATTTGTTCTTGACAACAAAAGTTGTATTTCAGCCTCGACCCAATCCTTCAAGCTGCCACAGTATTCATTCAATCTCATGGACATAACATCTTGTTTCATGGATAGATCAATATTGTCAAGATCAGAAACAGAAATATTTAAAACTTTGGCTAAATGTTTTGGATCCTGCCATCTAGAAACACCTTTTGCATTAGGAACCCTGTCTAAAAGATTGCTTTTTTTTGTTTGATCAAGAAAAACAACAGCATATTTCATATAGTAAACAATTTGCTTTGTCGCTCTTTTAGAAAGACCTAAAACATTTTGTAATACATTTTTAGGTTGTATGCTTAAAAACCAAGGATGAACAACAGATGCAGCCAATTTAATAGTACCCATCCATCTTCTTCTTACTCTTTTGTGGGTTACTGCGACTCCACAAACCTCACACTCTAAATTATCTCTTCTTATATTTTTATACTTGCCACAATAACACTCAAAACTTATCGTTGGTCCAAATATTTTTTCACAAAATAAGCCATCTGGTTCAGGTCTACCGGTTCGATAATTAATAGTTTCTGGCTGTAAAACCTCACCACCCCAACTTTTAATTTTTTCTGGATTTGCTATAGAAATTCTTAAAGCTGAAATTTGTTTTTTACTCATTTTCTTCATTCTCCTCAGATGTTACTTTTTGCTCAACTTCAGTGTTCGGATCTTCACCCTCTTCTAAACCAGCTTTTGACTCACTTGAATTTTCATCTTTATCACCTTTGTCTGATATCTCTTCAGAAAATTCATTCTTATCACTATGCTGAAAAAACTCTAAATCTAAACCTAAACCTCTTATTTCTTTATCAAGATTGTTAATACTTTCTGGCTTTAATGAAAGATCGATAGCCTCGCCCCTAGTCATTTTTTTATAAGCTAAGTTTCTTCCTTCAATATCGTCACTCTTGATGGTCAGCATTTCCTGCAAAGCTCTACTTGCGCCGTAAGCTTCCAATGCCCAAACTTCCATTTCTCCAAACCTTTGCCCACCTCCTCTAGCCTTTCCGCCCAAAGGTTGTTGTGTTATTAATGAGTAAGGACCAATTGACCTAGCATGAACTTTTGCTTCAGCCAAATGATTCAACTTCATTATGCTCATTACTCCGACAACAACATCATTTTCCAATTTTGCTCCAGTTTTGCCATCATAAACAACACTCTTTCCATCTCTTCTGAGTCCATTTTTCTCTAACTCATCCTGAATTGTTTCCATTGAACAACCATTGAAAACAGGAACCTTTGCCCTATTTCCACCATGTTTGCTTGCCCAACCTAAATGCAACTCCATTAATTGTCCAATATTCATCCTTGAAGGAACACCTAAAGGATTCAATATGACATCAACAGGAGTTCCGTCTGACAAAAATGGCATGTCTTCTTCAGGTAAGATTGTGCTAACAACACCTTTGTTCCCATGCCTTCCTGCTAACTTGTCACCAACAGTTAATCTTCTTTTTATTGCAACATAAACATCAACCTTCTGCAAAACACCTGGCCTTAACTCAACACCACTATCCTCTTTTGATAATGTGTCAACACGAATAACGACTCCATGTTCGCCTGTAGGCATTCTCAAAGAAGTATTTCTCATATCAGAACCCTTTTGATTCATTATTTTCCAAATCAATTTTTCTTCAGGTGTTCTTTCTTTTTCTGGCTTTGGAGTAAGCTTACCAACAAGCAATTGTCCTTGGCTTACCTCAGTACCTACTCGCACTATCCCATCTCTTGTTAAGTTTGATAATAAAGAATCATCTTCATTTGGAATATCAGCTGTGATAACCTCTTCTCCTAATCTTGTCCTTCTTGCAACACATTCAAATTTTTCGATCTGTACACTATCAAGAAGACCAAGCTTAGCAACTCTTTCACTTACAACAATTGAATCTTCAAAATTGTAGCCGTCTAAACTCATTAAAGCGATAGTTAAATTTTGCCCCAATGCTAATTCACCATTCTTAATACCAGGCCCATCAGTAAGTATTGAATCTTTTTTAACTTTATCCCCAGATTTAACAACAGGCTTCTGATCAATAACAGTGCTTTGGTTGCTTCTAGCATACCTTCTTAAAGAAAGAACATGTTTTTTTGATTCCTTTCCGCTTCCATCAACAGCTTGAGCTTTATCATACTCAATTGTTATCTTGCTTCCCTCATCAGGATAATCAGGATCAGGAGAAACGCTTACAACCTTGCCTGAACCTTTTGCTTTTAAAACATAACCACTTGAATCAGCTGCTGCAGATTCCATTCCGGTAAAAACACGTGCAGGTGATGGATTTAATAATGGACAAGATTGCCTTAACATGTTTGCACCCATTAAAGCTCTTGTTGCATCATCATGCTCCAAAAAAGGTATGAGAGAAGCCGAAACACCTACTAGTTGATCATTGCTG
Organism: bacterium; assembly: GCA_002716355.1. Taxonomy (GTDB): domain Bacteria; phylum UBP7; class UBA6624; order UBA6624; family UBA6624; genus UBA6624. The sequence continues at coordinate 67,335 of PBAU01000010.1, forward strand.
TAATCTAAATGTGTTACCTTTGATGAATCAATCCATTGAGGCTCTCTTCTATGTCTTGCGCTAACCCTGAAAGATTCTCCTTGGTTTCTATCCTTGTGGGATGGTCCTGAAATATTTCCTTTTTGATCTACAAAAACACATGAAGAAGCAACATAGAAGTCTTCTTCTTCTAAAGCGTTAAAAAATTGCACATCTTTTTCCTTTTTCGGAAATTTAACATTACCATTTTCAACAGGTATATATGGAGTTTCAATAAATCCTTTCTCGTCTATTCTTGCCCATAAAGATAAACTTGTTATCAAGCCAACGTTTGCACCTTCTGGAGTTTCAATAGGGCAAATTCTGCCATAATGAGTTTTATGAACATCCCTAACTTCAAAACCTGTTCTCTTTCTAGAAAGACCGCCAGGACCCATTGCTGAAAGTTTTCTTTTGTGCACAAGTTCTGAAAATGGATTTGTTTGATCTAAGAATTGAACAAGTTCACCAGTGCTAAAGAATCTATCTATTGGCCTTAAAACTAATTTTGGAACTATCAAAGTTTGTGGTGTTTGTGTTTCGCCATCTTGGGTTCTTGATTTTTCTCTCGCCATTTTAACCATTCCCATTAAGCCTTTTTTCAGTTCTCCAGCAATCATCTCTCCAACACCCCTAACCCTTCTTATTCCAAGATGATCAATATCATCAGAATCTTCTTCTTCTCTAACCTTGTTTATCAAAAAGTCAATACCTCTAACAACATCCTGAATCGTTAATCTTTGATGAGACAGTGGAACATCTTCGTTTTGAAAAGTTTGGTTTATTTGATATCTTCCGACTTCAGAGAGATCGTAATATTCACCTTCAAAAAATCTTTTCCATATAAAATCAAGAGCCGCTTCGGAAGAAGGCACTTGATCATTAGGCCTGAAATTCAAATAAATCTCTTTTATGCATTCATCTCTGCTTAGAAGGCCTGAGCTCATCCCATCTTCAAAACATTTCTGAAAAGCCCAAGGCGAATCTTCATCTTTTCCTACCTTTACATCAGGAAAACTTGAAACCTCTAATTCAACATAAGGCTCTTTTCCATCGTTTGCGGGAAGATATTGAATAGTTTCAACATGATCTTTTGTTAAGGTCTGACCTTTCTTAACAATGATATTTCCTTCATCATCCTTGATCGAAGATCTTGCTTTCCATCCCTCACAAACTTTAACAAACTGCTTTCTGTAGGAAGCAACTTTTTTTCTCTTGTCTATATTTTCTTCACTTTGCTTAGAAGCTTTAGACTCACTAACAAAAACAAGTTCACCAGGGTGTTTCTTGCCTTTTACAGTCCTGTATTCAAAACCTAAAGCTTTCAAAAATGTTGCAAGATGGAATTTTCTAAACTTGCCTAATCTAATCCAGAATCTATTTCTTGAATCCAGGTTAAACTCCATCCAATTACCTCTAGAAGGAACAAACTTCGCAACATTGTTTTCGTTTTTTTGATTTACATTTTCTCTTTTAAAAAATATACCAGGACTTCTAAGCAATTGAAAAACACAAGTTTTTTCAATTCCATTAATAATAAAAGTAGCGCTTGGGGTCATTTTTGGAACATTTCCAATCCTTAACTCTTGAACTTTAAACTCTCCTGTCTCTTCTCTGTAAAGCTGAACTGGAATAGATAAAGAAGTTGCATAAGTTTTTCCTAACTTCCTACAATCCTCTATTGATTCATCAGGATCATCTAACTTAAAAGAAGGCATCCCTTCTGGAAGAGAAAGTGTGACTTTCTTATCTTCAAAAGTTACAGGGAAAACCTCCCTCATAACTCTATCAATACCTATAGTTGTAAAGTACTCGTAACTTTTCTTTTGATGTCGAATCAAATCATGTTTGATTGCATCTGTAAATGTTTCCTGCACTGAAAAATCTTTTATTTCAGCAGCAGGAACCCTAGAATCATTTTTTGACATAGCAAACCCCTCTTATATAACTAACAAACGCAAAAAGCGCAAAAAACTACAATTTTATTAAAAATTATTACTCGATCTCAACATCAGCGCCAGCTTCTGCTAATACTGATTTAATTTCCTCAGCTTCAGATTCGGAAATACCTTCTTTAACTGAGACCGGAGCCTTGTCAACAAGTTCTTTTGCTTCTTTAAGACCAAGTCCTAAAGCACTTTTCACAGCTTTAATAACAGCAATTTTTTGCTGTCCAGCAGCTTTAAGTGTTACCTTAACGGTTGACGGTCCTGAGTCACCACCTCCATCATCAGATGCAGCCGGAGCAGCAGCCATTGCCACTGGAGAACCTTGAACATTAAATTTTTCTTTTAATGCTTCAACTAGCTCTACTAACTCGCTAACCTTCATTTTTTCGATACTTTCAATGAGTTTATCTTTGCTCATAATTACACCACCTCATTAGATTTATTTTTAGCTATTTCATCAAGAGTCCAAACTAAACTGGAAACAATGCCGTCAAGAGTCCAAACCAGTCCGGAAACTGGAGAATCAAGACATCCTACCAATTGTGCGTAAAGATCCTCAATATTATTTATTTTTGTAAGCTTTGTAAAAGAGTCTGAATCAACAAGACCCCCCTCAAGCAATCCAAATTTAAAATTAAACGAATCGTCAGCCTTAAGCCTGTCTACAAACTTTTGTATCACAGGAAAAGGATTTTCCTCATCAACCAAAACGTGTGCTATAGGACCTTTAACTGAAGCCTTGAACTCAGACTTCTCTTCATCATTTAAATTTAATTCATCAATAACTCTCCACATAAGTGTGTTTTTTATAACAGAAAAATTACCACCTAATTCACTTATCTCTCTTCTGAAGATGTTTTCATCTTGTGCAGTTATTGAAGAATTAGAAAATATTCCAAAAAAAGTACTTTCTTTTACTGAAGACACTTTTTCAGAAACTTGATTTTTCTTTGCATTTAAAATTTTTGTACTAGCCATTACATTTCAACCTTAACACCTGGTCCCATAGTGAGACTAAGAGATATTTTTTTCATATATGTTCCTTTTACAGAGGAAGGTCTCATTGATTTAATTGTTGCATGAGCCATTTGAACATTTTCAAGCAAATGACCTTTTTTAAAAGATTTTTTTCCAACTTTCAAATGCACATTTCCACCATCATCATTTCTAAAACTTTGCTTACCTTTTAAAAACTCTGAAACAGTGTCTTTCAGATCGGAAGAAACAGTTCCTGCTTTTGGGCTAGGCATTAAACCTCTTGGGCCTAAAACTCTACCAAGAGGGGCTAAATCTCTCATCATGGAGGGATGAGCTAACAAGACATCAAAATCTAATTTTCCTGATTTGATCTCCTCTATAAGATCTTTAGAACCTACCTTTGTAGCTCCAGCAGATTTAGCTTCTTCTGCATTTTTGCCATCAGCAACAACTGCAATAACAGGCTTATCTCCAGTTCCATGAGGCAAAAGCATAGTTCCTCTAATCTGCTGATCTGCTTGTTTTGGATCTATTGATAATGAAATATGCATATCAACAGATTCATCAAATTTAGCAGACTTTGCAGATGCAAGCACACTAAGACCATCTTCTAAAGAAAAAGTTTTCAAGCCTGCTTTCTGTTTGTTTTCTAAACTTCTTTTAGATCTTTTCATTCTTCTTCTCCAGCAGGTTCATCACTTGAATCAGCGGCGGCTACAGATTCCTCAGCAGCAGCAGCTTCAGCAGCTTCAGCAGCTTCAGCAGCTTCAGCAGCTTCTCTTGCAGCAATCTCACCCTGTTTGATCAATTCGATAATCTCCTTATCATCCTTTTTTCCAATAACAACGCCCATTGACCTGGCTGTACCTTTAACTATATTCATTGCTGCATCAACATTTCTTGTATTCAATTCCTCAAGCTTTCTTTCAGCGATAGCCTTCACTGATTCTTCGGTTATGGCTCCAACTTTTATTCTTAAAGGGTCTGAAGATGCTTTCTCTAAACCAGCAGCTTCTTTTATCAACGCGCTAACAGGAGGCTCAAGGGTTACAAAATCAAAACTAGCATCACGATAAGCAGTAATTACAACAGGAACAACCTCTCCTTTTCTGTTGCTTGTAGCATTATTAAAAGATTGGCAAAATTGCATTATGTTTATACCTAAGCTTGAAAGCGTTGGACCAACAGGCGGTGCAGGATTCGCTGCACCTCCAATAATTTGCAATTTTGCTTTTCCTACAACTTTTTTTTGCGCCATTATGCAGCCACCATCTTATCTATATCTATTTCAACTCTTGTCTCTTTTCCAAATATAGGAATAGTTACACCAGCTAATCTTTTATCTAAATTAATATCCTGAACCCTGCCAGTGTAATCCTGAAATGCACCCTCTAAAATTCTGACTAAATCACCTTCAGCAAACTCTACAGAATCAATAATTTGAGCTTCACCAATCTGTTTTAAAAGTGTTTGAACCTCTTCTTCTGACAAAGGTTGCGGGTGATCCCAACCCCCCATTAAATTAATTACTCCGTAAATGTTATTTACGACAGCTTTTATCTCATTCTTAGTACCTGCATCATGGTCCATTTGTATGTAAACATATTTAGGATAAAGCCTTTTCACAACAACCTTTCCTCTTTCTTTCATTGACGTTGCAGGAACTTCGACTCTGTGAATAATATTTTCAAGTAAAGCACCTTGTTCTTTATCGAGTTTCTCATAATATTTAATATTTTTAACAGCTTCATCCTGCTCTGGATCCAATGTTGTTGATTCAACATTTGGAATACCGCAGCTAATCGAGAGTCCAACCTGGATCTCGTAACGATTTACCGTTTCCAATATATACCAATCTCTACTCATACAAGAATGGGAGCGAGAATCTTGCTTAAAATCAAATCAATCAAGCCCAAAAATAATGCAACAATGAAAATAACAAACAGAACGCCTCTAGTTGCATTCAAAGTCATGCTTCTAGAAGGCCATGAAATTCTCTTCATCTCAGCCTTGAAATCACTAAAATTAAGATTCATCACTTTAGCCCTTTACCTCCTTGTGTAAAGTATGTTTTTTTAATCGTGGAGAATACTTCATTAGCTTCATCTTGTCAGGAGTATTTAGCCTGCTCCTAGAGCTTCTGTAATTCCTATCTCCACATTCAGTGCATTCCAAATAAAAATGCACCCTACGACCATCTTTTTTTGCCATATTATCAAATTATCCTTTGTTAAATAAGATTTATTAAAAACTATTTAATGATCTCTGTAATAACACCAGTACCTATAGTCTTTCCACCTTCTCTTATAGCGAACCTTAAATTTTGTTCACAAGCAACTGGATAAATCAAAGTAATATGTGCTTCTACATTATCACCAGGGTTAGCAAATTCAACAGCTGTTCCATTGTTAGGGTCAGCCAAAGAATCTACAGAACCAGTAATATCTCCTGTCCTTACAAAGAACTGAGGTCTATAGTTAGATTTAAACGGAGTATGTCTTCCACCTTCCTCTTTCTTTAATATATAAACCTGTGCTTTGAATTCTGTAGCGGTTTTTATAGATTTAGGTTTGGCTATAACCATGCCTCTTTCTAATTCATCTTTCTTAGTTCCCCTTAAAAGAATACCTGCATTATCACCAGCGATAGCATTACCAAGGTTTTTATTGAACATTTCAATACCTGTAGCAACAGTATCCTGATCTCTACCCATTCCTAAACAAGAAACAGCATCACCAATATTCAAAGTTCCTCTTTCAACCCTTCCAGTACAAACTGTTCCACGACCTTTAATTGAAAAAATATCTTCAATAGGCATGAGGAAATCTTTATCCTGGTCTCTCTCAGGAAGTGGGAAATATTCATCAACAGCTTTCATAAGCTCTACGATCTTCTCTTCCCATTCTGGCTTGCCTTCAACAGCACCAAGAGCGCTACCGTAAATGATAGGAGCATTATCGCCATCGTATCCGTGGTTGTTCAACAAATCTCTAATTGTCATTTCGGTAAGTTCTAACATTTCATCGGCATCATCGCCTTCAGCTGCTTGAACTTTATCAACTTTGTTTACAAAAACAGCTAAGGCTGGAACATTAACCTGTTTAGAAAGTAAAACGTGTTCAGCTGTCTGCAACATAGGCCCGTCATCACCTGCAACAACAAGGATGGCTCCATCCATTTGCGCTGCACCAGTTATCATATTCTTGATATAGTCAGCGTGACCTGGACAATCTATATGCGCATAATGCCTAGTCTCTGTTTCATATTCAATATGAGAAACATTGATAGTAACACCTCTCTCTCTTTCTTCAGGTGCCTTATCAATATCTTCAAAAGCAGTTTGCTTAGCAAGACCTTTTGCAGCCAAAACTTTACTTATTGCTGCTGTTAATGTAGTCTTACCATGGTCAACGTGACCAATCGTCCCAATATTCATGTGGGGTTTATCTCTATTAAAATCTCCCATTTTTAATTCCTCCTAAAAAATTAATTTCTTTGTAAAACAAGCCCAAGGTCGGATTTGAACCGACGACCTCGTCCTTACCAAGGACGCGCTCTGCCCCTGAGCTACCTGGGCAAAGCGAGAGACGGGACTCGAACCCGCGACCCTCAGCTTGGAAGGCTGATGCTCTGCCAAACTGAGCTACTCTCGCATTCCAAGCCATGGAGGGAGAGGGATTCGAACCCCCGTACGCATACGCGAGCGAGTTTACAGCCCGCCTCCTTTGGCCACTCGGACATCCCTCCCAAACAAAATAACCTGTGTGTGTCATACAAACTAGAGATTCTAGCATTGATTTTGAAATTTACACAAATTTAAGCAATATTAACCATTCACCTTTAACAGTTTCTGGCAAAAGCCTTAATATCTTTTGTGGCTTTCCATCAAACCTCTTTTCGTGAATCTTCGATATTTCAGAAAACAGTTGCAGGTCTGCATTAATAAATTTATTCATAATCAAAATCAAATCTCTTAACTTGGCGGGGTTAGCAAAGATTAAATGCGTACCTTTTAAATTGGACATTTTTTCCAACCAGTTAAAAATTTTCTTATCGCTTTTCGGAGGAAATCCCCATATAAAACAAGGTAGAGTTGGCCACCTACTTAAAGAAAGAGCAGATCCCACAGAAGAAGGGCCTGGTAAAGAAAAAACCTTTGCCTTGCATTGTATCGCTGTAGAAACAACCTCATAACCAGGATCAGCTATATTTGGAGCTCCTGCATCAGACATTAAACCAATCGTTTTTCCTTGAATGAAAAATTTTTCTATTCCTTTTTTTGAAATCCCTTTCTTGTTTAAACTCCATTTGACAACCTTATGCTTTCTTGACAGTTTTAAGAAGTAGCTAATTTTTTTATACTTCGACAAACTTTCAACAAGCAAAATATCACAATTTTCCAATATTTCTTTCAGCCTGAATGAAACATCATCTAAATTACCAATAGGGGTTGATATCACCCATAAAACCGACATTAAAAAAATAACCTCATATTTATTTTGAAAAAAGTATAGGGTTCTCTCGCTTGAGAAGCATGAACAAAGATACAACTAAGAACAAAAGATTAGGGAACCATGCTGCAACAACAGCAGACAAGCCAATCTTGCTTAAAGCTATACCTATGAGCATCACTACATAATAAAAGAAAATAACCAACATTGACATTCCAATTCCCATTCCAGGCCCTACTGATTTTCTTTCAAAAGATGATCCCATTGCAACTCCAAGTAAAGAGAAAATAATTGAGGCAAAAGGAACTGCAATCTTTAATTCTGTTTGAGTCGCCAGCTTATCAGCCTTTATTGACTCACCTCTTTTTCTTACTTCAGAAACATATTTTTTAGCATTTGAATAATTCATTTCTTGTACATCTTTTGTTCTAAGTTTTTTAATATTGGTAGGACTCTCTTCAAAAAAAACACGCACCTTGTCTTGTTGCAAGTTTGCAAAGCGGCCAGAACCAAGATTAGATAATGTAACCACATTGAGAAGCTCCCAAGAACCATCCTCAGATATATAAAGCCCTTTTTCAGCTAAAAAATATTCTGAAAACATTAATTGATTCTCTTGATCTTCGTATCTAAACAAATGCAGGTTATTTAAAACATTATTATCTAAATTTTGAGCAATTAAATTCCATTTAATATTGCCAGATGGGTAATAAGATTCAAAATTAACATCATTTTCTTGCGCTCTACCCTCTCGATAAATTTCTACAGCTAATTTTTCCATTTTTTCAACTGAGGAAGGTATTACAAATTCATTTAAAGAAACTGAAAGCAAAAATGAAAAAAAACCAACAACCATAACGCTCAAAGAAATTCTTCTTAAGCTTGAACCTGAAACAAGAGCTGCGCGCAATTCTCCACTAGAGGAAAGTTGTGAGAAAGTTAATATTGAAGCCAGTAAAATAGTCATAGGTATAGCTACAACAACTGACTGAGGCACACCTAGAGCTAAAAACTCTGAAACCTGTGCTATTGGAGTTTCCATATCTACAATCATTTTGACTGCTGTTTTAAAAGAAGCAGAAAACAAAACTAAAAAAGTAAAAGTAACAAGGCCATATACAAAGAGGCCCCTAATCTGCCTTAACACAAAAATATCTATAAGCTTCAAAGCTAATTTCCCAAATAAATTTCTTTTGCTTTATTTGATTTTTTAATTTCTTCTGGAGTTCCTTCAACCTCTATCTTCCCCTCGTTCATAAGGTATATCCAGTCTGCTATGTTTAGCATTGCAAGATGATTATGATCTGTAATCAAAACACCTAGGCCTCTTTTTTCCTTCAGGGATATGATGATTTCATGCAATTGTTGAATGTGTAATGGATCCACGCCTGTAAAAGGTTCGTCTAAAAGTATAAAATCAGGATTATTAGCTATAGACCTAGCAATTTCAACCCTACGTCTTTCACCACCAGAAAGAGCATATCCCAAAGAATTCTTAAGGTGCTCTATTCCCATCTCCTCCAATAAAGAATCGACCCTGTCTTTATGTTCTTTTTTTGGTATCTTATTGACTTCTAAAACTAATCTAATGTTTTCCTCTACTGTTAATCTTCTAAAAACACTTGGGCTTTGATCAAGGTAGCCAATCCCTAATCTAGCCCTTTTATAAACCGGAAGCCTCGAAACATCTTTACCATGCAAAGAAACTTTACCGGCATCAGGCTTAACAAGTCCGGTAATCATATAAAAAGTAGTTGTTTTACCTGCCCCATTTGGACCCAAAAGGCCAATCGCTTTTCCTTTAGGTATTGAAATGCTTACATTATTAACAACAACTCTGCTGCCATACTTTTTAACTAAACCTTCAGATTCAATTTTAGTCACAAGTGAAGTATAAATTATTTTTTAACTATGAGAATAAAGTTAGAAAAGATTAAGAGGTTAAACAATTGAGTTTAGCCATTAATTCTGAATTGACCTCAGAAGTTCCAAGGTTGCCACCTAAATCTGAAGTACATTTTTTCTCTTTAAGCATTTCAGTCACTGCTCTGTCCAGGATTAAACCTTCCTTTGTTTTGTTGTTGTTTTTCAAGAGCAAAGCCATGCTTAAAACCGCAGCAAAAGGATTAGCGACATTTTTGCCTGCATACTTTGGAGCAGATCCATGAACAGGTTCAAAAAGAGAAATCTTTCCAGGGTGAATATTTCCAGACTCAGCCAAACCAAGTCCACCTACTATCTGAGCTCCTATATCAGAAATAATATCACCAAACATATTTGTAGAAACAAGCACTCCAAAAGACTCAGGTCTTTTGACCAATTGCATACTGCATGCATCAACATAAAGATGATCTGCTTCAATTTCAGGATAATCTTCAGATATCTCATTAAAAATATCTAACCATAATTGATGCCCGTGCCTAAGCACATTACTTTTATCAACCATCGTTACACGGTCTCTTGAATCCTTTTTAGCTAATTCAAACGCATAACGAATGATTCTTTCAGTGCCTTTTCTAGTATATTCACCTCTTTGCCAAGCCATCTCATTTTCTAAACCCTTATTTTCCCATCCACCAATCTGCCTATAAAAACCTTCCGTATTTTCTCTAACAATAAGCAAATCAATATCTTCTGATTTTTTCAAGGGAGATAAATCTGGAACCCTACAAATGCATGGTCTTAAATTAACATAGAGATCAAGTTCAAACCTCAACCTCAAAAGAACCCTGGCAGCAAAATCTATATCTAAGTCATCACCAACCGCACCTAAAAAAATTGCATCAGTTGATAAAATTTTATTCATTTTGGATTCATCTAAATCATTTCTTGATTCAACCCAATTTTTAGTAGTTAAGTCAGGAAAAGAAATGATGTCAATTTTATTTCCAAGAAGAAATTTAGCCGCATTGACGGCAACATCAGTTACTTCTGGGCCAATCCCATCTCCAGGTAAAACAGAAATTTTCAACATAATTTAATTTGGTAACTCAGGTGGTTGCCAAGACTCTATTCTATCAAACCAATCACGTTTAAAAGAGTCTGGCAGCAACAAAACAGCATCAAGAAAGAAATGAAAACGATTTGAATCTATAAAATACAACCTAGATTCAATACCTTCAATTACATCATTAAATAATTTCAAACCCTCTTCTGAATTTGGAACAGAATACAAAAAAACCTGACCATCATTTTCAAAAAATAAAAAATCATTCCTCAATCCAAACTCGATTAAATAAATAACCTCTTCCCAAAGCTTGTCATTTGCTAAAGACATAGAGGAGAACAACTCGTTAATTTCAAAAATATCCTCTTCAGGAACACCTGAAGGTAAAAAAATCCTTGGATCTTGAGACTTGTTCAAATCTAAATAAGAAAAATTTTTTAAAAGCGACCATGAGTTATTGTCTATTTTTTTCACATGCAAAGAATCAAAATCACCATTACAACCTATGCAAAAATCAAACAAATAGGATTCCTTAAATACGAAGTGATTAATCAATACTGATTGTTTTTTTTTGAATTCACTGTCAAAATTTTCAAACCCAAACGAAAACAAAAAAATAAAAATTAATAAAAATTTTTTTCTCATAACTATTTAAAAAATATTTTTTGCATTGCTTATAACTGAATCAATAATCTGGTCGAGATCACCAAAGCATCTAGCGCCCGAAGCATGAAAATGACCCCCTCCTCCATACCTTTTAGCAACAATTCTTGAATCCAGAGCACCTTTTGATCTTAAATTCATTTTAACCAAACCGTTACCCTCTTCCCTGAAAAGAATAAACAAATCTACATTTTTAATTGAATTGCATTCCTCAGGGATTCCTTCAAAATCAGGAGATGTAACACTGTATCGTTCCCAATCGGAAAATCTTGAATAAGACCATGCAATTTTATTTTCTGCATCAATGCTTATCCTTTCCATGATTTTAGTTAAAAGTTTTATTTTCCTTAAAGGCTGTGAAAAATAAACTTGCTCTTTAAGGAATGAAACACTTGCCCCAAGATCTATCAAATCAGCTGCTATTTTGAAAGTTTCTGAGCGGCTAGTGTTAAATGTGAAATTTCCAGTATCAGTCATAAGCCCTAATAAAATAGCATCAATCGATTCTTGATTCATTTTTAAATTCAACTCTTTAAACAATTTATATATCAGAACAGTTGTTGATGCAGCGTTTTCCTCGACGTAATTAACATCTGCAAAAAAGGTATTGCTTAAATGATGATCGATATTAACAGTTAAAAATTGATGTCCTAAAAAAGATTGAAACTCTTTATTTAAACGATGGTCAACTGCTATGTCTAAGAAAACAATCACATCATAATCTTCATCAGGTAATCTTGTTTTTATTTTTTTTATACCTGAAAAAAAGGAATATATATCAGGAATATCATCAATACAAACACAGGAGGATTTCTTTCCATCCAGAGAATTGATTAAATTGTTAAAAGATATTAAGCTCCCTACCGAATCCCCATCAGGATCCTTATGGGAAAGAATCAAAAAGTTCTTATTGCTTTCAATTACTTCAATTACTTTTTCAATCATTGGGTAAAGATTTATTTAAAATTTCATTGATCTTGAATGCTTTTTCTACAGTATCGTCCCAAAAAAAATCTAATTTTGGAATTTTCCTAAGCCTTAAGCCACTTAAGGCTCTCGAGATTATTCGTCTTTTTGCGATATTCATTGTATGCATGATTGTCTTCTTTTTCTTGCTTGAGCTACTGCTTATATAAACATCTAACTTTCCATAACCTCTTGAAAAATCAATTTTTGTCAAAGTTAAATCAGGAGGTATTCTTGGATCGTCTAATTGTGATATCTCTCTTGCGAGAGAGGCTTTAATTGACTTGAAAATACTTAACTGTTTCATTTTCCAAATACTTCAGATTCAGTTTTCTTTCTTTTTTCCACCCTGTGCGTAACTAATTCATCACCTGGCTTTAATCCTGGCTTACCTACAACCCTAAAACCACATTCAAACCCTTCCTTTACTTCTTTTACGTCTTCTTTAAAACGTCTTAGATTATCAATCCTTCCTTCAAAAATCATATCTCCATCTCTAAATATTCGACACCTTGAACCTCTTGTGATAAAGCCAGATTCAACCTTTCCTCCTGCTATTGTTAATCTAGGAGTTTCTCTAAATATCTCCAAAAGCCTCAACCTGCCAGATTCAATCTCCTCTTCATCAGCAGCAATAGAGTCAACAATTTCGCTTTTAATATTTTCTAACAACTTGTAAATTAAATTATTTACACTGATCTTGATTGATTTTTCTTTAGATAGCTTGGCAGCAGAACCAGCAATACCAACCTCAAAACCAAGTATTGAAGCTTCGGAAGAATGAGCTAAATCTACATCAGCAGTGGTCACATCACCTACACTCGAACTAATCACAAAAACCTTAAATTCTTCTGACTTTAATGCTTCAATCTCTTTCTTAACAGCTTCTAACGCTCCGTAGCTAGAGGCTTTAACTATAAGCTTAAATTCCTTACTTGAAAACTCTGCAAAAAGAGAATCTATATCAGCTACTCTTTGTTGTGAAGATTTTGATTTTTCTTTCAGCCTGCTTCTTAAAACTTTTTTTGCTGCTTTTTGATTTTTAACCTCAATAAACTTTTCTCCAGATGAAGGTATATGGCTTAAACCTGTAATCTCAACTGGCATCCCAGGATGCACATCGTCAAGCTTTTTACCATCATAAGAATTTAAACCTCTTACAACAGCAAAATCATCCCGAAACAATAAAACACTCTTTGGCTTCAAAACACCCTGCAAGATAATAGCTGTGCATGTTTTTCCATTTTGTTTTATCTCAGATTCAATAACAACACCTTGAACCTTAGAAGTGCTATCAGCTTTGAGTTCCAATATATCACTTAATTCAACTATCCCCTCCAAAAGCAAGTCGACACCTTCTCCGCTTTTTGCACTAATTGGGAATAAAGGTATATCTCCACCAAGTGCAGAAGGATTAATTCCAATTTTTTGCAACTGACCTAGAACCTTATTGGGATTTGCTCTGGGGCTATCCATTTTATTTAAAGCAACAACCATTTCTACTTCAGCAGCTTTTATGTGCTCGTAAGCTTCAATGGTCTGCTCTCTTGGACCTTCGTCAGCAGAAACAACCAGCACTGCAATATCAGTAACCTGCGCTCCTCTTGCTCTCATTGAAGTAAAAGAACTGTGTCCAGGGGTATCTATAAAAGTGATGTTTCTACCATCTTTTGTTGACGCTAAAGTTGCTCCAATCTTCTGTGTTATAGCACCAAATTCACCAGAAGCAACAGAAGTTTGCCTAATGTAATCAAGTAAGGTTGTTTTGCCATGATCGACATGGCCCATGACCGTCACAATAGGAACCCTTTCTGTTAAAGACTTTTCATCTATCTTCAAAACTGGCTCATTCTTTTTATCTTCAATGATTTTTATATGCTCTATATTCCATTTTGTCAATAAAGAAACAATCTGATCTTTGCTTGGTTTGTAATCTATATCCTTATCTTCCATCTCAAAAAATGAAAAAATGTTTGCTATAGGTATACCAAGAAGTTTTGAAATTTCTTTTATCGTCAAACCTAAACTGATTGAATTAATCTCTTTTGACCTTTCGCTAACGGCACTTGCTGTCTCGGTAAGCCTCACTGAAAAAGATTTTGCAACCCTTGATCCAAGCTTGGTTGAACTTCTCCTGCCTCCCAGTTGAGCTTTTCTGGCTTCCTTCTTTCTATTTTCTTTTTTGAAAGAAGGATTACCGATATTTGAACCTGTACCCTTCTGAAAATCTTTATTAGTTGTTTTTTTGCCTGTTGTGCCTTTAGCAGAATTTTGCGAATCAGGTTTCTGAGTTTTCTTTTTGTCATCCTTAGCTGGTGCCTTCCCAAGATAAGCAAGAACTTTATCAGCATCACCATCCTCAATAATGGACATGCTTGTATTTACATTTATTCCAATTTCCTTAGCTTTTAGAACTAACTCTTTCGAGTCTATGTTGATTTTTTTTGCTAATTCAAAAACCCTCATTAATCGTCTTCTTCTCCACCCTCTTCTATCAATCCTAAATCATGAAGAAAAGTAACAAGTATTTGGCTTCCCAATTCACCCAATCCTTCCATTTTCTCTAAATCAGTTTCACTAAATGTAAATAAATCCTTAACTAAATTTATATCATTTTTTTCAAGTGCCTCGAGCAGCCATGCTGGAAACTGAAAAGCAGCATCTTTCAATTCTTTTTCTGGTAAAGAGTCAAATGAAGCTGTATCCCATATATCAATTGACCATCCTGTTATCCTTGTAGCAAGACTAACATTCTCACCTTCACTTCCAATTGCTTTATTTTTTTCATCAACAGGAACGATGACAATGGCTTTTCTTTTCATGTTTGCAGTCTCTTCGCTGTTTTCTAACGTGAGGTAGTTCAGCAGTCTAACATTTGCAAAATCTACATTAACAGGCCTCATTGAATTTGCAATAAAATGCCTTGGTCTTTCGTCCCATTTAACAACATCAATTTTTTCCTGCGAAAGTTCTTTTATAACAGACTGTATCCTTCTTCCACCAGGACCTATACAAGCACCTAACGGCTCTACTGAATCACTATAGGAATGGACAGCAACCTTTGCACGATGTCCTGGCTTTCTAACTACTCTTTTAATCTCAATCACACCTTCTGAAACTTCTGGAATATTTTCCTCCATCAGCAATCTTAAAAATTCTGGATGAGTTCTGGACAAAAGCAATTGAGGCCTTCCAGATCTATCCTTCGCAACAGAATAAACATAAGCACGAACTCCACTTTTTAGTCTCTGTTTTCTTGATTCTCCAAATATTCTTTCTGACTTTCTAAGTATTCCTTCAATCTTTCCAACTTCAACCCATGCAGTATCCCTTATAGCTTTATATATTTCTCCATACACATTATTACCTTCCATTTCAGCTGCTTTTGCATAAAGGTTATGTTTTTCATATTCAGAAATCTTTTCATCAAGCATAGTTAAAGCTTTTCTGATTGCAATCCTGCTTAATTTTTGAAAATCTAAAGGATCAGGGTAAAAAGTCCTTATTGGCAAATCTAAACCTTTTTTTCTTATATCCTCTATAGATATCTCTAGCTCGTCATCTCTAACGCTAGTAACAATTCTCTTCAAAAGGAAAGCTTTAATTGTTCCTCTTATAAGATCAACATCAACCTTAAAATTTTCTGGTGCACCTTCTAAACCAAACTCACTTGAATAAGCTGACTCAAACGCCACCTTAAGAGACTCTCTTAGTTCATTCTCATCAATGGCTCTGTTTTTTAAAATATTGCTTATCTCTTCTTTCAGATCTATAAAATACGTTTTTTGACTCATAATTTAACTCCTATTTAAACCTTTAACCATTTTTAATGCTTGAAAAGGGACATAGAAAAAACCATCCTTCATTTCAAAAACCAAACAATTGTTATAGCTTGCTAAAGTTCCAAAAAAAGATTTTGAAACTTTTTCTAATTTAAATTCAACCTCCTTTCCATTCCAGCGTTGAAAATGCTTTGTTTTAGTTAAGACAGGTTCAACTCCGGGTGAAGAGACCTCAAGAAGTCCCTTTTCTAATATGCTTCCAATCTTGGAATTGCTTAAAGATCTAGAAACCTTTGCACAATCATTGACACCTACTCGACCATCTAAAAAAACAGTAAAGCGACGACTGGGGCCTTGACCCTTGATAGAAACATCCCATATTGTATAGCCCATATTGACTACTTCGGATTCAATATCTCGAATTAAATCATTTTTTTCCACTACTCAACCAACCTTCAATAACTTCCCAATACATTTTCAACCTTTTGATAATCCCGACAATATATCCGTGTTTTTTCTCTTTTGTAACCTGTCCCACCCCAAACAAATCCGCCTTATGAACTTTCCATTTATTCGATTCAGAAAAATTATTTAAAGCGGTTTCAAACCCATAACCTGCAACTTCATCAAAAGGAAAATCAGCAATTTTATCCAGAAGAACAGCTCTTTGTCCAGATAAACCTGGAGCTATTTTCTGAGCAAAATCAGTACCAACTTTCCCACCCTTAAAAATACCAACAGACATATCACAATTTCTGCTAATTACAGGTTTAATGATTGAGTCTATATGGTTAGCTTTAAGTCCAACCAAATCTGCATCAACAAACAAAACGCATTCATGCTTAACGCATGCAAGACCCATGTGTATAGCTGAAGTTTTTCCAAGATTTTCAGGAAGCGATAAAACAAGAACTCCAGAAATTCTTCTGGAGGCTGCAGCCGTGCCATCTCTTGATCCATCATCAACAACAATAATTTGATTTATATTTTCACTGGCTGCCAAAACCTTTAAAACTTTAGAGATTCTTGGTGCTTCATTGTGGGCGGGAACAATTGCAGAAACCTTCATCAGAGCCTCCCTATATCCCTTATTGTTATTATCAAAAATAAGATAATCAATGCATAACCACCGATTGAAAGTAATGATTTTGTTACCTTTTTAACAGTTTGTTTTTTGGATTTAGGAACGAAATTCTCTATAATTTCAATCATTATCCTTCCTCCATCCAAATTAGGAATAAAAATCAAGAGAAGATTTAATATTCCTAAATTTACAGAAAGAAGAGCTAAAAAGGTTAAAGAATTTTCTAAACCCTGCTTTACAACCTGAGAAGAAATTGAAATTATTGCTACAGGGCCTCCAACATTCTCTAAAGCTTTTTTCTCAAATCTAAATATACTTCCAACAAAACCAAAGATTTGAGCTGCGGCAAATGAAGTATTTGAAAAAGAAATTTTAAAAAGATCAAAACCTCTAACTTCAGTTCTTTTAGGCATGAATGAAAACAAATTTAAAAGTTCAGATCTTTCAACAAATAAACTATCTTTTTTTCCATTTGAATTTTGGTATTGGACTTCTATTTGAGATGAAGAAATGGCTGAAAGATCCTCAAAAAAAGTCATTCCATCAATTGAAAAAACATCTTTTATCGATAAGTTCTCATCAATATACTCAATCAACTCTGGCCTATCGACAGTGAATACAGTTCTGTCCTTCATGACAATTTTCACATCTTCACTAAGAAGCAAATCAAAAGTGCTTTGGGTCAGTGGAGCTTCCTCAAGGTTTAAATTACCAATCTTAGATACGGTTATTTTTCCAACATCCTTGCTTAAAAAAATATTGTCTATTTGTGGTTCAACACGAAAGCTAATTGCTGATTTTCCCAACTGCGGCTCATAATAAATTGGACCGAGCCTTTGTCCAATCCAGTCTAAATCTATACGAATTCTGTCTGAACTCAATCTTGCCTCTTCCACCTTGGAAAAAAAATCTTTTTCAGAAGGCCATGCAATTGCCTCAATTAATCTTGACTCTGTGGCAACACCACTAACAATGGAACCAGCTGGAGCTAAACCAACAATAAATTCATCATCTCTTATTTCATCTATTGTTATTAATCTCTTTGGATCACCGTAAGAAAAGACGACAAGGAAAAAAATAAAAAAAGCTAAAACCATATTTGCCAAAGGTCCAGCAAAAAGTATAAAAATCTTCTTCAGTAAAGATATCTCATCGAATGATTTTCCCTCAGGAACAATATTGTCTTTTTCATCTTCATAAACTTCATCATCAATCATCCCTTTGATAAGAACATACCCCCCTAAAGGGATCATGTTAATTTTCCAGAGCGTTTCTTTGGACTGAAAGCTAAATAAACATTTACCAAAACCAACAGCAAACTCTTGAACCCCAACTCCACATTTTTTTGCAGCAAGATAGTGTCCTAATTCATGAATGAAAACAACAATTCCAAATATTAAAATAGCGCCAAAAAGGCTATATATCAAATTTAAATAGACCATATCAACCAATAAAAAATAATTTAATTAAATAATAGCTTGCGGGCAAAACGAACAAAAAACTATCCATTCTGTCAAGAATGCCTCCATGGCCTGGTATAGAAGCGCCATAATCTTTCATAAGCTTCTCTCTCTTCAAAACAGAAAACGCCAAGTCGCCCAGCTGAGCAATAAGCCCTAAAATCAAGCCTGTCAGCCACCAAAAAAATAAATTTTGAAATGTTCCTGTTCCCATTCCAGACATATAAGCAAATAAAGTCATGCCAAAAGAAGAGCCGAGAAGACCTCCAACGGTTCCTTCCCACGTTTTTTTACTTACGGTAGAAAGATAATTATTTTTTCCAAAATATTTACCTGAAAAAAATGCTGAACTATCATAAGCCCATGCTCCAATCATAGGGACAAAAATTAAATAATTACCCTTTTCAGGAAATAAAAAAGAACCTAGAGGATGTAGTTTGAAAACATAAGAAAGAAGACCTGCTGTAAGGAAGATGCCAAAAAATGTTATTGATATTTCAGAAATCTTGTATACAGGTTTACCCTGGAAAGCTCTAACGATATTAGCAATTGAAACCAATAATATATACACTGTAGAAAGCAAGCCTGCACTTTCATAAGTAAAATTCTGACTAGTCTCCGCAAGAAAAGCAATGATTATCATTATTGCAGCTAAAGGGTATCCAACAAGATCAAAGGTTCTTCCACCCTCAGCTCTGACAAGTCTATAAAATTCCCTCAATCCACTTGCAGCAACCCACATTGTCGCAAGTAGAAGCAAGATACCGCCTTCGTTTAATATCAATATAGTCAATATGCCGAGCGAAAAGCCATAAAAAAGCCTTTGTTTGATCTCTGTTTTAAACATTCCCATACCTTCTTTCTCTTAAGTTGAACTCATCAAGGATTCTACAAAACTCATCATTTGAAAAATCAGGCCAAAGGGTATCTGTAAAAAATAATTCCGAATACGCTATATCCCATAAAAGAAAATTGGATATTCTTTTTTCTCCACCAGTCCTTAGAAGAAGATCAACTTCTGGCAATTCTGAAGAATGCATGTTTTTTTTAAAAAACGAATCATCTAACTGTAAAAAATCAAATTTTTCTTTGTCTCTCGAATCATCCATACGCTTAGATCTATCTTGAATAAAATCTTTCAAGATTTTGTTGACAGATTCGATGATTTCGTTTTTTCCTGAGTAATTTACACAAACAGATAAATTCAAATCAGAATTATTTCTTGTTATGTATTCTGCTTTTTCAATTATTTTGATTAAATTTTCTGGCAAGTTCTTTTTGTCTCCTATCATCCTGAACCTTATGCCTTCTTTTAAAAGCAAAGGCAATTCCTCAGAAAGTGATTTAACCATTAGGCTAAAAAGGCTACTTTTTTCTTTTTCTGGCCTAGCCCAATTTTCAATTGAAAAAGCATAAAGAGTTAACCATTTTATTCCTAAATTTCCACTTTTTTTTATTATTGATCTTGCAGTTTCAGCACCTTGCTGATGGCCTTGGAACCTATCCATGCCCTTGTTTTCTGCCCATCTACCATTGCCATCCATGATAATAGCCACATGATTAGGAACATTTAACATAGATATATCCTATTAATTATTCAGGATACTTTTATTTTTAGATTGATAAATCTCTTCAATCCTTTTCTCTAAAGAGATTCTTATATCATCAACTCGATCTTCATTTCTCCTGATCTCATCCTCTCCGAGATCATCCTTTAAGGCTTGGAGAGATGATCTTGCCTCTCTTCTTAAATTTCTTATCTTTATCTTTGTTTCTTCTGATATCTCTTTAACTCTTTTTGCAAGCTGTATTCTGGTCTCCTGAGTCAAAGGCGGTAATTTCAAAAATATTCTTCCATCATTATGTGAAACTGAAACGTCTAGATTCTCTCTAATGATTTCTTTTTCGACTTCTTTCCCTATTGATGAATCAAACAAACTTAACATAACCGTCAAAGCATCCTGGATGGACAAGATGCCTAAATCTTGAAGCTTGAATGAACCTTCCCATGAAGGGACTTCAATCATTACTTTTTCAAATGCAGACACATTGGCTCTTCCTGCATGCAGTTTCAAATATTCAGAATTAAGGTATTCAATAGCATCCTCTCCTGAAATTTCAAAAAGTTCAATAATGTCTTCTAATTCCATTTTACTTAATCAATGTTCCTATATCTTTTCCTTTAACAGCCTTGTTCAAGGAATCTTTTTCAAAAATACTAAAAACTCTAATAGGTATTTTATTATCTCTACATATAGATATTGCCGCAGAATCCATTACCTTGTAATTCTCCATCAAAAACCTTTTGTAGGTTAACGCATCTATATGCTTGGCTTCCGGATTCTTTTTAGGATCATCAGTATAAACACCATTAACAGAAGTTGCTTTGATTAAAATCTCACACTTCAACTCAGCTGCCCTTAAAGCTGCGGCTGAATCAGTTGTGAAATATGGATTACCAGTACCGCAAGCAAGAATAACGATTCTTCCTTTTTGCAAATGTCTCAATGCTCTTCTTCTGATAAATGGCTCTGCAAGCTGTCTCATTTCAACTGCAGTCATAACTCTAGTTTCTCTTCCAGCATCTTCTAAAAAAGATTGAAAAATCAATGCATTCATAACAGTTGCCAGCATTCCAGCACTATCAGCTGATGCACGTTCAACGCCATATTCTGTAGCAGGAGCTCCTCTGAATAAATTTCCTCCACCTATAACTAATGCTAATTCACTATTGCTACATGATTCAACAATTCTTTCAGCTAATTTTTTTATTTCAGGAAAATCAAAACCAAAATCAGAATGGCCTTGAAAAAATTCGCCAGAGAGTTTAAGTAAAACCCTAGATTTTTTGAGAGACTGTGACACTTCCTCCAGCTTCCATAAACACGAAAGCTCTCACTTTGATATTTTCTTTTATTACTGCAACCTGAGCCTCGACAGCTTGCTTAACTGTCATTTTTTCCTCAGGATCTTTGATCCAAATCTGATCCATGAAGCAATGCTCTGCTTTCCATTTATTGAAACGTCCATCCGCAATTTTTTGCCTAACACTTTCAGGCTTTCCTTCCTCTTCAGCCTTTTTGAGGAAACCATCAATTAATTCTTTTTTAAAATCTTCAGGCAAAGAGCCTTCATCTAGATAATCAGGCTTGTAAGCAACTACATGCTTAGCCAGATCATCAGCAAAAGCTATAAAAGCATCTGTTCTTGCAACAAAGTCAGTCTCGCAAGCTAAATCTACAATTGCACAAAGTTTTGGATTTAATGAGTGGACATAAGAGCCAACACGCCCTTCACCTGTTGACCTGCCATCTTTTGAG
Organism: bacterium; assembly: GCA_002716355.1. Lineage (GTDB taxonomy): Bacteria > UBP7 > UBA6624 > UBA6624 > UBA6624 > UBA6624. Next base: position 88,953 of record PBAU01000010.1, read on the forward strand.
CTTGCTATAGCAGCACCCTGGGCACCTATCCATCTTACAGCTTTTTCGATATCGCTATCATTTTGGATTGCTGCCTTCTTGCATAAAGACAAACCAGCGCCAGTCCTTTTCCTGATTTCCATTATCACTGTTTTATCCATATCTAAACCTCTTCTTGATCTTCCAGAGTTTCAATTTCCTCTGCGGGAGTTTTTTTTGCAGCATGTCCATTTTTGACCGCTTCAGCAATTTTGCCTGCGAGTAATGAAATACTTCCAACAGCATCATCGTTTCCTGGAATTCCAATAGTTACATGATCAGGATTGCTGTTTGAATCAAGTATAGCAATAATAGGTATTCCGGCTTTCTTAGCCTCCAAAATAGCTATTCTGTCATGATTAACATCAGAAACAAATAAGCATTGTGGTGGGGATTGAAGATTTAAAGCACCACCAAAAACCCTTTTATTTCTGTCGATTTTCGTTTTGTATATACCCTTCTCTCTTTTTGTCATCTTTGACATTTTCTCATCAAGCAAGCCTTCTTCAAATTTTCTTAAATTCTCTAAAGTTGAACTGATTTGATCCCAATTTGTCAAAAAGCCACCTGGCCATCTTCGTGTTAAATGAGGCATATTGCAATCTTCAGCTATATTCTGAATAGATTCCCTTGCTTGCTTCTTTGTTCCTACAAACAAAATCCTGCCCCCCTCTTGGACTATGTCCATAACGAGATAATACGCTTCCTCTAATTTGGATATAGTTTTGCTCAAATCAAGAATATGAACACCTTTTCTAACCTGGAAAACATAAGGTTTCATTTTTGGATTCCACATTGCTTTGGGATGACCAAAATGAACACCTGATTCCAAAAGCTCTCTTCTTGAAATTACTTTTTCACTTGTGTTTTTTTCTACCATAACAAACTAGATATTCTAACGCAATTAAGTCAAGGATGTTGTATTTGTGGCCAATAACCCTTAATGCTAAATAATGTTGAATGATCTGGCCTATGACAAGAGCTGCATGTTTCAAAACTTGCAACAAGCTTGTTTTTGGATGGTTTAATCGAATGCTGAATTGGGTTTCCCTGATGACAAGCCACACATCCAACATTCACATAAGAATATGAAAGATCTTCATGATTCCAGTTTGTTACATGACAACCTACACAATCTGGACGTAATGTCACATCCCTGTCAACAAGAGTTTCCCATGCATGAGCATGTTTTGTATCTTTCCAAACATCATAAGAATCTTGATGACAATTCATACAAAATTCAGAATTCAAACTTTCCTCTTTATCTATAGGCACCTTGTCTATGAAACCTTTTTTCCTAATAGAAGCTATCATTTCAACAACAGAATTATCATCTTTCCATTTCGAGCTCATATAAATTCTTTCAAAAAACATAGAGGAGAGGCTCAAGGATCCAACCTCTTGACCAAAAGGCAATATTGGAGGAGACCAAATATCAGAAAAAATACCTCTATCTTCCTCAGAATCTCCAATTAAATACATATTTAAGTTATTGCTTTCGCTTATATACTCTGCAATCATTTGATTTGATTCAATAGAGCAATCGCTAATCAATATATGTACATTTTCAGAACTTTCAAGATAACCTTTAGGATCTTTGAAATTTTCAACATCTAAACAAAAGCTATTGTCTTTAGGCACATAGGTAAACCTTACCTGATTTTCATTATCGTCAAAACCAAAAATCACACTTTGCAAATCATTATTACCAGTGTGCAAAAACTTATCTACAATAATGTCATACTCCACATGTTGATCAAAAAAAACATGCATGATTTCTGCTGTAACTTCTGGAACCGGATCTTTATGGCTTTCATCATGTTCCCAATTTCCAAGATCAACCCATATTGAATTTTGATATTTTTTCTTAAGGGAAGCTATTCTTGGCAAACCTCCAGCCATATCTTCTGAACACCCGCAAATATCTATAAACCCCTTGATGTCTTTTGTGAAAAAAATTCTAGGCTCATCCTTGTCTAAAAATTCAGAATGATCCGCAACTGTTTCTGAATCTGGTAAACCTGTCGAAGATTTCTGAGACTGAAAAAGATCACACCCAGCAAAAAGCAAAAAAACAAGAAAAACTGAAAACTTAAACCTCATCAAACCTCAACAATTAAAGATATACCTTGACCTCCACCAATACACATTGAAATAAGCCCCAAGCCTCCACCATCTAAAATCTTCAATTGTCTCAAGCATGTTAACGTTAGCCTGGAGCCAGTTGCACCTAATGGATGTCCGATTGCAGTTGCTCCACCCCATGAGTTAGTAATGTCTCTATTTAACTTCAAACCCTTTTCAACAGCAATGTATTGAGGAACAAATGCTTCATTTATTTCAACCCTTTTGAGGTCATTAACACTGCAGTCAGCTACGCTTAAAGCTTTTTCACTACTCGGAACAGGCCCATAACCCATCCTGTCCGGCTTGACGCCTGCATGACCCCAAGAAACCAAACTTCCCATTATTTCTAAATTTTTTCTTTTGGCTGTATCCTCTGTAGTCATCACTAAAGCACATGCTCCATCAACCACACCACTAGCAGTTCCTGCTGTTACAGTTCCATTTTCCTTGAAAACAGACCTTAATTTTGCTAATGATTCAAGGTTTGTATTAGCCTTCGGATGCTCATCATTTTCAATAACTTTTGCACGACTACCCTTACCTACTTCTATTGGTTCTATTTCACCATCAAAATAACCTTGCTTTAAAGCGTTCTGGTATCTCTCTTGTGTTAAAACTGCAAATTCCTCACACTCTTTTCTTGAAATTGAAAAATCATCTGCTAGATTCTCTGCCGTTATTGCCATTGGTAATTTACAGTATCCATCTGTCAAACTGTCCCATAAAAAATCTCTCAATTCCAATGAACCCCATTTCTGTCCAGATCTAATACCATGCGTGTAATGAAAAGCTCTACTCATTGATTCAGTGCCGCCAACCAAAACCACATCAGCATCTCCTCTTTCCAATAAATACGCTCCCTGAACTATAGATTCTGCCCCTGATCCACATAGTCGATTTACTGTAAGAGCCGGCTTTTCGATTGGTATGCCTGAATTTAAAGCAACATGCCTAGCGCAATAATAGGCATTGCTATCAGTTTGCCCCACCATACCAAAGACACAAGCATCAAATTCAGAAGCATCAATGCCAGAATCTTTTATAGCTGCCTTTGCAGCATGTGAACCAAGATCATTAGCAGGAACCCTTGCTAAACTTTCTAAATAACCTCCAAATGGAGTTCTTTTTCCTCCAACAAAAACAATTTTACTCATGACAATCTCCTTTCAAGAGAACCTTTCCTCTAACCAAGGATCTCCCCTATTATGATACCCTCTAGTCTCCCAAAAACCTAATTTTTCCTGAGCCATAACCTCAATCCCTGTAGCCCACTTAGCGCTTTTCCACAAGTAAAGATGTGGAATTATGAACCTTACAGGCCCACCATTTTCATAAGGTATTTCTTTCCCATTACGACTCCATACAATTAAACTTGAATCCAAAAAAGCATCTTCTATATTCACATTTGTTGAATAGTCAACTAAGCCATAACACATAATACATTTTGAATCTTTTTTCAAACCAGCATGGTTCAAAATCTTAGACAAGGGAACACCTTCCCAGTCATTGTCCAAAAGACTCCAATGTGTCACGCAATGCAAATCTGAATTCAAACGAACAGGACCCAGTTTACAAAGATCTTCAAAATTTAACTCAACAGGATTTTCAACATTACCAAAAACTCTAATTTTCCAATCTTCCAAGCTCGCTGAAACACTTGGGGGGTTGATGTCTAACCTGGGCCACTTCTTTACTACAACCTGACCTGGAGGCACTCTAGATTTCATCTAATCAACTAATCCTTTTTCCCATATGCCCTCTCTAAAATGCTAATTGGAGGGTTTACAAGAACAAAATCACCATAATCCAAAGTTGGAATAACTCTTCTTCCAAGAGATACTAAAAGAACCTCTTTTAAAGATTTCTCGTGAATGTCTATGTCAAAAGTCTCATAATTTACACTTCTTTGCAATAAATACTTATACAAAACCTTACAGTCTCCACACCATTCTGTTGTGTAAACTTTCAGCTCTTTGTTTTTAATACTCTTTGAGTTATTTTTTTCAAAAAAAGAAAGACCATTCATGCTTGGAAAAACACCTACAGGTCTATTCACATCACCCATAATCGCTAAAGGAAAAAGAATTGGCCATCTTCTTTTCAGTTTTTTAATAGAGGCTCTTAAAATTTTAGAAATATCTTTGCTCTCCAAGTCAACCTCTTTAATTATGGTGATTTTGTCCATCTATTAAATCCTACTATGGTTAAAATCTAATTATGCTTTTTCTTGAATATTTTTTCTTAAGCTGTAATTCTGAAATTGAATTACAAAAAAACTCATCTATAAAAGGAACTGCCACTTGCTTGATCCAAAAAGAAGAAGAAAACGTTGATTTTTATATTTCGGAAAATTTTGAAATAGAAGAAGTATTTTTTACAAGGGGCGGAACAAGTCTTTATTATGAAAAAAAAGAAATCCAGAATGATTTATCCGGCTGGAGTTTGATCTCAATTCCTGAAGGAGAATATGAAATAACAATTGAATATTCAGGTTTTTTTGGCAAAAAACATGACTCTTATAATGAGCTTGATCTCAAAAAAGGCTTGTTGCCTTTGAGCAAAAATCAAAAAGGATGTTCTAGATTCAGCCTTAAAGGAACAAAAAAAATCATACTCAATTCTGAAAAAAATCAGGATGATTTAATTTACTTATGCAATTTAGAAAACAAACTATTTGAAATAAATGAAAATACCATCATGACAGAAGGCCCCGGTTTAAAAATAATATCAAAACAAACAAAAGAAAGTCACAAAACGTGGATTGAAGCTATCGAGTCATCATTGAAAGAAATTCAACAAAAAACAAATTACAAAAATCCTCAAGAAATCATTCTTTTAGAGGGTCAAGATTGGTATAGCCAAAAAGGATTAATAATTGTTCCTAAAAATTATCTTCAAAATAAACCTTTATTTTCAGAAATGACTGAACATCTTGTTTACCAATGGGAAAATGTAGAGAAGCCTGTGCTTGAAAACCCAAAAGGAAGGATTTTAAATTCATATTTAAACAAAAAATTTACACCTATTTCAAGAAGGATCAATGATAGAGCACATTTACAAAAAACAAATGGCAAGGATGAAATTAAATTCGAAACAGTTATGGCTGAATATACAAACAGAAACAAAGATACATGCGTTGAAGAAAAATGGCCACAACTAACAATAACAAAAACAAAAGTAGCAAGACTGAATGATGGTTACGAGCTATCAATTTATACTGACTGGAATGGAAAGTGCAAGAGGAAACTAGATGTCATAATATCAAACAGCAATACAGAAAAAAATGAGCAAATCGAAATTCAAAATGGAAGTTCAATTTACAAAGTAATGTTAAAGTGGATTCCTAGATATCTAGAAATCGATCCTGGTTTTTGGTTTCCAGGTGAACTTGAAAGAGATTCAAGCATTTCTCTTATTTTTGAATCTCTCAATCTAACTAAATCTGAATGGATTCAGCCAAGAAACACAATAAGCTCAATTGGCCCTGGTGGAACTTCATGGCCAAATAAAGAAAAAATAAAACTTCCAGACGGAACAGAAAGATATTGGACTGAAAAAAGCTATCTGGTCCTAGCTTCAAGCAAAGAGGTTTTCTTGATTTCATCAAAAAAAACCGCTATTCCAAAATTAAATCAAGACGTAATAAATTGGGGATGGGTTCTCTTTGAAGATGGGACTCCTGTTAAATGGGGGAACAATACAAAAACAAAAACTTACAAGCTGCCAAAGCCAGAAATATTTTCCTGGGGAAACTAAATCTTTAAAAATTTCCTGAAATCCCGGTAAAGATGAACCATATCCAAAAGACCAACTTAGCAAGCAGGTCCAAAAGAACAGCAGCAACAACCAGCCACAATAAAACTAAAGCAATTTTTTTAATAAATTGCCGACATCAGTTAGCAGTTTTTGCACCTCTCCTCTACAGCATTCCAGTCAACAACATTCCACCAAGCACCTATGTATCCGCCCCTTAGGTTTTGATAGTTAAGATAATATGCATGTTCCCAGACGTCTAAACCCAATATGGGAGTTCCCTCTCCAGTCATCAATGGATTCTCTTGGTTTGCTGTTGAGGTTATTGAAAGTTTTCCATCTTTGCAGACAAGCCAAGCCCAGCCTGAACCAAATCTTGTCATGGCTGCATTTGCAAACTCTTCTTTAAACTTGTCAAAAGACCCGAAGGAAGAATCAATCAAATCAGCTAGATTTCCTGAAGGAGACCCTCCTCCATTAGGAGACATGATGGACCAAAATAAAGAATGGTTGTAATGTCCTCCTCCATGGTTTCTTACAGCAGTTTTAACTGAATCAGGAAGATTGTTAACCATTTGACAAAGATTGCCCAATCCTGCGTTTGCAAGATTTGGCTCTTTCTCCAAAGCAGCATTCAGGCCGTTTACATATGCCTGATGGTGTTTTGTGTGGTGTATCTCCATTGTTTTAGCATCTATATGAGGCTCTAAAGCATCATATGAATAATTTAATTCTGGTAAAGAATGACTCATTTTTTTCCTCCGTTTTCCTTAAAGATCCAAAGCTCTTCTTATTTCATAAGCGATATTTGTCATGTGGGCAGCAACCATTGGGTCACTATCTTCAGACATGTTGGTAGCACTTTCGTACATATCGATTAAAGCATCTGTAGACAATGCAAGCATGTCAGGACCGCTATTTCCCATCTGAATCAAATAACTTGTCCACAAAGATTGGGAATCTCTATTGAAAGAATTAGCAGCATCAACATTCCATAAAGCTTCATGAACCGCTGCAAACACATCACTGATAGAAAGAGAATCTCCTCCATTTGCTTCGTGATACCAGGCTGCATCTCTCATCCTCACTAACCTAGAACTGTCAAAAAGATACATCAAAGTCATCATCTTTCTGGAAGCAACAGTACTGTGAATGTCAGTATTGAGATCCTGCATAAAACTCCTGCCACCTAAACCATAAGCCCTAAATGAATTAACCATATATGGGTAAAAGTCAACAAGCATAGCAGTATCAACTGTCAATGATTCAATAAGAAGATCCAAAGCTCTTTCTTGCTCTGAGTAAGAAATAAAAGATATTGGTGCAGGAGCACCAGGGTCACCCTTGTGCGCTCTGCTCATATCATGACCACCAAGATATTTTGCAGCAAAAGGGCCACCTCTTGACATGTCATAAAGAATTTGGCTTACACCGCCTCTTAAGTCAGTCCATTCTTCACCTTCTGAAACAACCCTATCCTCAATTTCGGAAATCAAACTCTTAGCAAGTTTAATCCTGTCCTCGAAGAATGAAAGTGGATCTGATAAGTCCCAATAATTTGTATAAGGGTCCCATCCAAATGCTGTTGCTGAATCCTGATCAGTTGCAAAATGATGGTGGGGGTGAGTATTATCAGAAGCTAATTCCTTTAGCCATTCATGCTGAACACCACTTATCTCGTCTGGCAAATATTTATAACCATACTGAACTGCCCAATCATCATAATCTCCAGTAACTGGTGAAGAATAATGTCCTTGGTTGTCTCTATCAGAAGAAACATTTGATTCTGCGTAATCCATAACTGAAGAAATAAGTCCATGTTTGGAAGTGTATTCTTTATTGTTTATTTCTTCCCAAGGAATGCCATGACTAGATTTGAAATTATGCCTTAGGCCTATAGTGTGCCCTACTTCATGCATCGTAACCTCAATTAATGCTTCAGTAATAAAACTATGAGGGATCGGGTCATCAGCACCGATAACTCCATCAGCAATCAAAGCGTTTCTCAAAACAATTGGTGAAAAGTTACCTCCTGAAACCGGACTTAACATAGCGCAATACCTTTCCATATCAAAACCTTCAGGAAGATCTCCATAACCATATAAGCTCGCCTCAAATTCTTTAAACTTTCCTTCTTTCCCAATTTCTAATATTTCCTCATAATGAGGCAAATTAAATAAAGGGTGAGCTGTAACTTCAGCGTCACCTGTCCAAGCTTTTATCCATGAAGCTGTGAAAACAATATCAGCATTGAGTATCTCTCCTGTTCTTGGATCAACATTTGAAGGACCAATCGCAAATGTGCTTGCCAAACTAGGAGCCCACGAAACGCTTGAATACCTCGAATCTCCAGCAGAATAATCATCTGGCCAATCTTCATCTCCAGGAAGAACTGCTTTAACAGCTCCCTTCCATCCAGCAGCCTCAAAAGACTTATTCCATTTCTCAATACCTATTTTGACATACTCTCTCCAATCTTCAGAAACTGTTGGATCAACATAATATGTAATTGGTTTGATTGGCTCAAGCATTTCAGCATCAGGATCTTTTGGTTCAAGTCTCCATTTGTTTGCAAGCCTCACCACACCACCATCAGTCTGCTCTGGATTTACATCCATGTCGTAATACTGAGTATCAAAATAACCTATTCTTTGGTCTGAAGTTCTTGTTGTCATAAGGTCATCAGGAAGCCTCTGCACTGAAAAATGTACACCTTCCTCGCTACTCCCCATATTGAAAATAATATCAAATTCCATATTGGTTGGATAAACATCTGATCTGTTGACATAGCTTAAATCCCTATTGAATCCGCGCATGTAACCCAAACCACTATTAATCCAATCACTAACATCTAAAAGATAATGGGTTGTTTCTCCATCTTTTTCCCTCGTTGCAACAGGCATCATAGCCATCATCCTTGTACCATCAGAAACACCAAGTGCATTTGCATTTGCTAATTTTCCTTCAGGATCCCACCTGTGACTCCAGTTAGGTTCAACAATGTCTATCCTTCTTCCATCAGGATTCATTCTGAATTCAAAAGACATATCCCCACTCGGCATATGCAAAAGGGAGCGTTGTGCATCAGCATGTGATGTAAGCATTATCGCAACCATAGGATGATTAAGCTCAGAAGCTGGAACTTCAAGCATGAATTGACCTCTTCTATCATCGCTTCCAACATAAAGATTCAGCCAACCTTCTCTCTTCTCTAGACCTTTAGCAGCCTGATCAATAGGGTCAACTGGAGCTTTCTCAACAACTGGTGGCTTTGGTGTAACCCAGCTTCCAGTTTTCCAATCCCAAACAGGTGCCGCCTCTAAAGAAAAGGCTTTAAATAAAATAGTAATTAAAAAAATATTTCTCATGATTCCTCCTTTGGTGCATCAATTGATAAGTCTGATTATATATATATATAATCAAAATTAAGAAAGAAGCAAGTCAATTAATTCTTTTTTTGATAAAATTTCAGCATATTCTTTCTTTTCAAAATCACAACTTTCTAAAACCTTATGGAATAAATTCTTCTTTCTTTCTAAAATCGATAATATCTTTTCTTCAACAGTATTTTCAGAAACTAGATGTATTGCTAAGACAGAATTTTTACTACCTATACGGTGAGCCCTAGCCACTCTTTGAGCAATTTTTGCTGGATTATACAAAAGTTCAAAATTTACAACAAGATCGACAAATTGTAAATTCAAGCCCGAAGATGCTGCATCAGTTGCTATAAAAATATTAATTTCAGAATCATTTTTAAATTTATCAATGACTTGATCTCTGTTTTTTTGGTTAAGGGCCCCATGGTAAAAAACAGAATTTATATTTTTTTCACGTAAAAATTCGCCAATTATTTTACCCATCCTGACCCACTGTGTAAAAATAATCATTTTTTTCCCTGGGCCAATATTTGCACTTTCAATAATTTCAATTAACTCTTTTAGCTTGTTTCCTACGCCCTGCTCCCCTAGCAGCTCTGGACATGTGCAAGCTTCCCTCATCCTCAAAATACCTTCCAGGGCATTCATTTGACCTTCATCTGACCTGTCTGACTCCCATGATTTATAAACTTTTTTAAAAATTTTTCGATAAAGTTTTTTTTGGCTAATTGACATTTTGACATAACGAACACTCTCAGTTAATTCAGGCAGCGAATCCAAAACTTCATCTTTTCTTCTTCTCAGAAAAACACCATTCATTTTCTTTCTCACTTCATCTATGTTCTTGACCTTAACAACAGAACCAAACCTATCTAAAACCAAATACCTCTTTCTAAAACCAAATGGCGAGGGCCCAAAGACTGAGGGCTGTATCACCTTCATTATGGTGTAAAGTTCTTCAATTGAATTCTCTAGAGGGGTTCCTGAAAGCCCAAAGCAATACCTGAAAGCATACGAACTGATAATCTTGCTTGTTTTTGTTTTCCAGTTTTTTACTCTTTGGCATTCATCCAAAACAATCAAACCATCTTTTACATATTCTTTAACTTCAATATCCCTTCTAAGCAATTCATAATTGACTATTTTTATATCAGCTGAAGACTTCCATAACAACTGTCTTTTTTCAGGTTTTCCTCTTACAATTTCAACATTCCTACCTGTAAATTTGTTAAACTCACTTCTCCATTGAGTCCTTAAGCTTGCCGGCACAACGATCAAAACCTTTAAATCAGGGTCTTTTCTTTTCATCTTTTCTATAGCCGCAATTGCCTGAACTGTTTTTCCTAAACCCATTTCATCACCCAGCAATGCCCTCTTCCTTATCGACAAAAACAATGCTCCTTTTTCCTGATAATCCAAAAGCGGCAAATTGATCATGCTGTTGTCAAATTTCTGATGGATTGCCTCATCATCTGAAGCTAGGATCATTGCTGAAGGATGTATGTTAAATTTGACACTCAAAGCTTTAAGCTTTTTAGATAAAATTTTTAAAGACCTAGCTGAAGTTAATAACGAAGATCCATTCAAGAAGGAATCACATATCTCTTTTATATCATTTGACATAAACTCCCTTGCCGGAAAAGCTTCAATTTGATTAAAAAACTTAACAGATGGAGCAAAAGAAACCTTGTTTAAAGATGCAATTTTATTAATCTTCCAAGCTTTCTCACTGACCTCAACCCATGATCCTGCAAATTTCAAAGCCTCGACTAACGGTTTTAAAAATAATGGATCAATTAAAATTTTTGCATTTGCATAGTCCGATATTACCAAAACATATTTTGACAACAGAGAAGAGTGGTAGTCAATTTGTATCTGATTATTTGATTCAAAAATTTTAACTAAGTTCTTTCTCTTGAACCTATCTAGAGCTTCTTTTCCGGAGGTGCTATACGTGACAACAACCCCTAAAGACCTCAAATCTAATAAAAATGACCCTAGTTTTAAAGGCTCTAGTATCCAGCCTTTTGGAGATATTTTTCTTATCAATCTTAAAATCCTTTTATCCTTACCTCTATATCTAAAAATAATGCTTCCATTCTTAGAAGAATCTAAAATTACTGATTTTTGATTTTTAAAACCTTCAAAAGCCTTTATGCTCTTTTTCTCTACAATCAAAACCCAATCAGCTTTCTTTAAAAAATCTCTAAAATCCCAAAAAAGATCTAGAACAACCTCATCACCTTGAAGAAATCTTTGGAACTCAGTCAGAAAACTTTTTGGAAGGCTTTTAAAATTTGACACCTTTGCTAAATCTTCTGATTGAAAAAAAATTTTAACTTTTTTCATACTTTATTAAGAATATGATAGATTGTAGTAAACATGACTTTAAAAATACCCTTTTGGAAGCATTCTTTAAAAAATATTGATTTTGAAAATGTTAAAAAAGCAATATCGAATAACCATATAACATCTGGTCCAATATCAAAAAATGTTGAAGAAAAAATATCAAAATATCTTGATAGCAATTATGCAGTGTTAACCTCCTCATGCACAACGGCATTACAGGTTTCCCTAATGGCCATTGGTCTAAAAAAGAATGACGAAGTGATCACCACCCCAATGTCTTTTATAGCAACTTCAAATGCAATAATACTTGCAGGTGGAACTCCTAAATTCGTCGATGTAGACCCTTATACAGGCTTGATGGATTTAAAAAAACTAAAAAAATCAATTTCAAAAAAAACTAAAGCAATAATTCCAGTTCATCTTTATGGTCAAATGACGAATATAGAAGCAATAAAAAAAATAACAGCCAATCGTGACATAAAAATCATTGAGGATTCAGCGCATGCATTTGAAGCAAAAATGAATGGCAAATCACCTGGTTCATTTTCATCCTCTTCAGCATTATCTTTCTATGCAACAAAAGCAATCACATGCGGAGAAGGTGGATGTTTGGTAACTAATGAAAAAACAATTTACGAAAAAGCAAGAAAAATAATCCTTCATGGAATGGATAAAGCTCCTGCATCAAGAGGTTCTCGTTTTTATTCTCATTACGATATGCCAAATCTTGGAATGAAATGTAATCTAGATGATGTATCAGCGTCTTTGCTCATTGACCAAACTGAAGAAAAATGGATTAAAGAAAATCTTCAAAAAAGATGGTTATTGGATTCTAAATACCGTGAAAATCTAAATGGAATTGAACATTTCGGGATAACTCTTCATCCAACTTTGAAAAAAGAAGACTCGCCCTACCTTTTCACGTTAAGAATACCAGAAAAAAGAGATCTTTTCATCAGGCGGCTAGAAGAAGCCGGAATTGGTATTGCCGTAAATTATAGACCTATACACCTTATGGAATACTATAAAAAAACATTCCATTATAAGAATGGGGATTTTCCAGAAGCTGAAAAAATCGGCAAGCAAACATTAACTATCCCATCTCATGGAAACCTAAAAGATGATGAAATCAACTATATTTGTCAAAAAATAAAAAAAATAGCAAGTGAAGTCCTCTAGAAAAAAATTCAAAAATTTTAAAAGTTTTTTTGTGGTTGGCCACTACCTTACACCAGTTTTAAGAAAAACAATTATAGAAATAATTAACGAATCAAAAAGATACCTAGAAGGCTCTGAATTAATATTAATCTATTGGTGGCCAGGTGTAGAAAAAAGCGAACTTGCAAAAGAAGCCTCAGAAAAAGGCATAACTGTCCATGAAATATGGATGGCAGGGCCAATAAATCAGGCAAAAATACATGGTTGGTATAAAAATCTCAATCACTATATCGACACAAACATAAAAGCTTTTTTAAAAATCCAAAAAATTTTTAGAAAAAATTCAAAATTTAATTGTGCATTAACTATATTCCATACTCCCTGGTACGCAGAATTTCTAGCACTTCTTGCAGCACGACCAAGAAAGTTAGCAGTTAAATTCTTCACATCCACAGAACCTTTTGTCCCAATTCATAAAAAAATTGCTCTTGCATTAAATTCAATATTTCTAAATAGGCTCATAGTAAACTCAAATGAAGCTAAAAAATTCGCAATGTCACTTGGACACATTTTTTCAAAAATATCAATTATGAGAAATATTGATATAGTTGCAAGACAATTTGATAAATACAAATCTGATGGCAATATAGTCAGAAAAGAATTCGGCATAGATGAAAAAGCAATCTTGGTTGGCTCTGTAAGCAGGCTTGATCCAACAAAAGGTCATAAAACTTTAATCAACTGCTGGAAAAAAGTTCAAGAAAGATTTCCTAAATCAAGATTGCTTATTGTTGGTGGATCAATATATGGAGAAAAAGATCCGTATCTAATCCAGCTCAAAAAAATTGTTAAAGATAGCAATCTAGAAGATTCTCTAGACTTTGCTGGTTTAAGGGAGAATGTAAATGATTTTTATGCAGCGATGGACATACTTGTACACCCATCTATATTCGATCTATTCCCATTCACAATATTAGAGGCTCAAAGCATGAAAATCCCAGTAATATCGACAAAAGTAGGCACCATACCTCAAATGATTTCAAATGGAAAAGAAGGAATCTTGGTTGAAGAGGAAAATGAAAATGAATTAGCTGACGCAATTATTAAGTTGATAAAAAACAAAAATGAAAGAAAAATCATGGGTGAAAACGGATATAAAAGAAACACAAAAACTTGGACTGCCGAAAGAGCAGCAAAATCATGCATTAATCTCTACAATGACGTAATTGAAAGAAAATGGACTAAAGATTACGAATGTTAAAAGAAATCAAAAAAATAGAAGATTTTAAAAATATTGAAAGTTTTGCAAAAAAAATATTAGCATCGCCTTATAGGTTTATAAAAGAATACCCCTCGCATGTCCACCAAGAACATCTTTTGAAAAAATGGCAAAGTTCAATTGGGTCCGAAAAAAATCTTTTTTTGGTTTCTGAAGATTCAGTTTGCACGGTAGACCATTCCATATTTGATTCAGAAGCTTTTGGTAAAAAATCAGGAATTCTAAATCTTTTTCATTCGGTAAAAAAATCCCAAAAAGAATCAGACAAGTTGATCAAGGAAGCAACAAGATGGGCAGATGAAAATAATTTTTCATTCCTGCAAACAAGAATTGATGCTCAAAACATAGTGGGCATTAGAGCTTTAGAAAATAACAAATTCAATTATGCAGATATAGTTTTAAGAAGCATTTTCACATACGAAGAAGGAATTACGCATGAAATTTATGGGATAAAAAGCAAAACCAACGTCAGGCTTGCTGAAAAAAAAGACTTTGAAAAAATATTAAACATAGCAAAAAAAATATTCAAAAATTCAAGATTTCATAAAGATCCTAATTTTCCTGATGGTTTTGCTGAAAAAATTCATGAATCATGGGTCGAAAAATCTCTAAACCAGGAAAGGGGATTCTGTTTTGTATCAGAGGAGAATAATTCTTTATGCGGATTTTTTACAGCAGCTTTTGATAATGAAATAAATGAACATAGTTCAGACAAACTCATTAGATTTGAATTATCAGCAGTCTTACCAATGAGAAGAGCATCAACTATATGGCTTGATCTTTTAAATGCTGTGGTTAGACATGGGTATTCAAAAGGTGGCAAATTTTTCGAGGGAAGACCTCAGGCTTATAATTACCAAATACTTCAAAGACAAATGAAAGTGCCTCCTAAATATTTAAAAGCGGAAATGGCGCTTCACAGGATGAAAAATAAATGAAAAAATATGCAATATTATCAGTAACCAACAAAGAAAATTTAGAAAACCTGGGTAAAGAACTTGTAAAAAATAATTTTTTAATATTCTCAAGTGGGGGAACAAGAAAATATCTAGAAAAACATGGTGTTGATGTTTGCTCTGTCTCTGAATTGACTACATTTCCTGAAATATTAGATGGCAGAGTGAAAACACTTCATCCAAAAGTTTTTGGTGGGATACTTGCAGATGTAACTAATAAAAAACATATAAAAGAAATGAACGAAAATCAAATAAACAGAATTGATATGGTTGTTGTTAATTTCTATAACTTTTCAGAAGGAAAAAACAAAGAATTCTCTAAAGCGATTGAATCAATAGATATTGGTGGCCCAAGCATGGTTAGAGCTGCAGCAAAAAATCATCAAAATTGTTTAGTTGTAACAGATCCAAAGGATTATGAAGAAGTTATAAAAAATTTAGATAAAGGTTTTGATTCCGAAATAAGAAAAAGATATGCTGCAAAAGCCTTTGAAAAAACTGCAAAACTTGATCTTGACATCTCAGAATGGATGAACAAGGGAGGCAAAGAATCTGAATTTGCTCTAGAAGGAGAATGGGAAGAATTAAGATATGGTGAAAACCCTCATCAAAAAGCAGCTGTTTTAATTTCAAAAAACCTTAAAAAAGAACAAATACAACATCAAGGAAAAGAACTTTCTTACAATAATTATCTAGACATTGATGCTGCTCTAAGGATTTGCAAATCTCTCCCTTCTGATGGTTCGGTAGTTGTCAAGCATACAAATCCAACTGGAGTTGCACTTAACAATAATTTAAGACAATCAATGGAGGATGCTTGGAATGGAGACCCAAGAGCAGCTTTTGGCTCTGTTATAGCAGTAAAACCAAGATTGGACCGAGAAACAGCTAAATATCTGTCTGATTTCTTTGTTGAGGTTATAGTTACACCTTTTGTGGAAAAAGAAGCCCTTGAGATATTAAGCGAAAAGAAAAATCTAAGAATTATCACAATGCCTCTTCTTGAGCGAGAAAAATGGTCACTAAAAACCTTATCAGGCATAACCCTTCGTCAAGATAATGATAAAAAAACTACATCTCCAAAAGATTGGTCTTGGCATGGACCTAAAGCTGACAGTAAAACAGTTTCGGACCTACATTTAGCAAACATTATTGTTAAAGAAATGAAGTCAAATGCAATATGTCTGGTAAAAAATGGTGTGATGATTGGAGGTGGAGCTGGTAGCACAAGCAGAGTTGGAGCTCTAGAAACTGCACTTTCAGTTTCTGGTAAAAAATCACATCAATCAGTCATGTCTTCAGATGCTTTTTTTCCCTTCAGAGACTCAATAGATCTAGCTGCCAAGCATGGAGTAAAAGCAATTGTCCAACCAGGGGGATCAATTAGAGATGATGAAGTTATCCGAGCTTCTGAAGAAAATAATATATCCCTAGCACTGACTGGAACCAGGCATTTTAATCACTAAAAATTTATATAATATAAACCATGAAAGTTCAAGGAAATGTATTTAAGTTTGAAGATAACATAGATACTGACATCATTATTCCAGCAAGATATTGCTCAAGCTATCAAAAAGAAGATTTAACTCCACATTGCATGGAGGGTCATCCTGAATGGACAGACGGATCTTTTGCGAAGCAAGTAAAACAAGGTGATATTATTGTTGCAGGTGAAAATTTTGGTTGTGGATCATCAAGAGAAGTAGCTCCATTATGCATAAAATGGTCTGGGGTATCACTTGTTATAGCAAACTCATTTGCAAGGATTTTTTATAGAAATTCAATCAACATAGGGCTTCCAATTCTTGTTTGCAAAGAAATGGTTGAAATTACTGATCACAGCGATGAGATAAAAGCAAATTTAAGAACAGGTAAAATTACGAATATAACTAAAAACAAAAAATTTTCAGCAGAACCGTTTCCAAAATTTATTGAAGAAATAATTAAATCTGGCGGTTTGATAAACTGGATTAAAGATCAAGGTTTAACATAATTTTGAAAAAATCAAATAATCTAATTTTTGATTGGAATAAAAAAAACACTAACTTCTTTCCAGAAAAAACTCCTCAACTTGATGATGAAACATTAAGAGATGGACTACAAAGCCCTTCTGTAAAAACACCCACAATGGAAGAAAAGATAAAAATAATACATCTAATTAATGATTTAGGAATTGAATCTGCAAACATCGGGCTTCCTGGGGCTGGAAAACATGTAGAAGATTCAGCCTTAAAATTGGCGCAAGAAATATCTAATCAAAAATTAAACATCTATCCGAATTGCGCTGCAAGAACATTAAGAATAGATGTTGAACCTGTGATAAGAATACAACAAAAAACAGGATTAAAAATGGAAGTTAGCACATTTATTGGATCCTCCCCTATTAGACAGTATGCAGAAGGCTGGACTATAGATAAAATGCTCAAAGATACTGAAGATTCAGTTTCGTTTGCAATTGAAAATGGATTAGATGTAATGTATGTTACCGAAGACACAACAAGAGCAGATCCGGAAGACCTCAAAAAACTTTATAGGGCAGCTATAGAATGCGGTGCAAAACGAGTAACAATCTGCGACACTGTTGGCCATGCAACCCCCCAGGGAGTAAAGGCCTTGGTGAGCTTTATAAGAAATTTTGTAGACAATATCGAAAATGGGATACAAGTTGATTGGCATGGCCATAGAGATAGAGGTCTTGATATGCCAAATACATTAGCAGCTATTGAAGCTGGAGCAGACAGAGTTCACGGAACTGCTTTAGGGATCGGAGAAAGGGTTGGAAACACACCAATAGATCAACTTCTAGTAAATTTTCAACTTCTTGGGTGGATAGACAGGGACCTTTCAAAACTTTCAGAATATGTCAAGACAGTTAGTGATGCCACAGGTGTTCCAATACCTAAAGGTTATCCAGTAATTGGTGAGGATGCCTTTAGAACAGGAACAGGCGTTCATGCTGCAGCGGTTATCAAAGCCTTGAAGAAAGGTGACAACTGGCTAGCTGACAGAGTATATAGTGGTGTTCCAGCAGCAAATTTCGGCTTAAAACAAAAAATTGAAATCGGACCAATGAGCGGAAAATCAAATATCATATTCTGGTTACGGGAAAATGGTTACGAAGAAGACGAAACAATAATTGAAGCTATATTTCAAACAGCAAAAAAATCAAAAAAAATACTTGCTGAAAAAGAAATTCATAAACTAGCATCTTCATGATTTTTTTAACACTTTTAATATTCTTTCAAGAAAACCTCATACCCGAAAAATTCAAAGAGCCATCAGGTTTGGCATATTCCGAAAAAAGAAAAACTATTTTTGTTGTAGGGGATGAAGGCCATATTGCTGAATTAGACAAAGATGGAAAACTTATAAAAATGAAAAAAATGCCGGGAGACTCTTGCGAACGAGACTTTGAGGCAGTATCAATTGATCCAAGAAACAACAATTTACTAATCATGAGAGAGCCTTTATGGGAAATAATTTCAGTTAATCCGGAAAGTTTTGAAATTGAATTCACATACAAACTTCCTGGAGCACCATCAAACTGCAAAGATGAAGACTGGGGGCTTGAAGCGTTAACCGTTATCGGTAATGATGAAGGAAAAGATGGTTGGCTAAAAGTGTTAGCTGGAAAACAAAGGTATCCTGCAGCAATTTATGAATTCTCAATTCCTCTAGAGGGAAATGAGGATCCGACACTGAATAAAGAGCATAAACTCAAAATTGAATCTATTTCTGACCTATATTACGAAAAAGAAACTAATAATTTATGGATTTTAGATTCATGGCTAATCCAAAGAATGCTCACTGCAGGTGGTTTTCATGGAAGACTGTTTCTTTTTAAAGATTATAAAAAAATAAAAACTTGGCATCTACCTTTCCCTTTATCAGAAGGAATATCATTTACTCCAAGTGGTGATCTCTGGGTAGCAGATGATACAGGCGGGATTTATCTATTTAAAAAATGGAAAGAAAAAAATCTTAATTTTTAAAATCTTGAAAATCTAAAAAATTATCCCAAAAAGGAATCAAAATTCTTTCTTTGTCAAAAATCACTTCAAGCATCAGTATCTGATCAAAACTTATGACTTCAGTCAAAACCAAAAGCCTTTTAGAGTACCAAGGCAACAAAGAATTATCATCCCATAAAAACCTAACAATATTGTTACCCTTTTGAGCTTGAAGGAAATCGTCATCTTCTTGAGGGATAAAACGTTGTAAAGTTTCACCATTTTTTAAATGAAACTTAACATAAGGCAAAGAATTTTCAACAGTATCTTTAGTTTGGTTGTGAATGTTCAAAAGCCAAAGCTGTTTGCCAGATATCAAACTATCACTATCAGACAAAAGTATCAAATCAGCTTCGTAATTCAAAGACGATGAAAAGCCATAATAAACTTTATCTTTTTGTAAAGTTTGGATATTCTGAATAACAAGATCTTTTAAAGATTCTAAATCTCCATATTTGAACCAAAGCCATGAATAAGAATAACTCAAAAAAGTACGTTGAGTTGAAGCATTTATTTCATCATTTTGAGATTCGTAATCAGAAAGCATTCTTTTTGAATCTTCTACTTTTAAATACCAATCTTCAATATCAGCTTTTTCCTGAAAGCTGAACGAATCCCCTAGTATAAAAATTAAAAAAAATAAAAACTTAATCATGTTAATTTTATATTCTTTTCAATTTCAAGCTTTAGTAATTCAGGATGTGCCCTTCCTTTAGACTTTCTCATCCCCATGCCAACTAACGACTTAATAACAGCAGTTTTGCCATTTAAATACTTTTCAACAATCCCAGGATTCTGTCTTACTATATCTTCGGCAAGCACTGAAAGATCCTGATCGGATAAATAATTAGAATCTCCGAGTGCATTTATGAGAGAATCGATATCTGATCCTTTGATGAGCTTAGGTAAGATTTCTTTAGCTATTGCCCTTGTAACTTTCCCAGACTCAACATAACAAATCAACTCAGTCATATCTTTTACTTTTGGAGATATCCCCAAAACACTTGAATCGTTTTTCCAAAATGATGACAAGGGTCCAGTTATCCATGCAGCCAATTCCTTATTGTTTATACCCTTTGGAAAACTTTGATAATAATTAAAAACTTTATGATTTAAAGAGATGGTTCTTGCCATCTGAAAAGAAACCCCTTTATCCATCATTATCTTAACTTTCTGATATGGTGTCAAAACATCAAAAGAGCTTTTGCGAGTTTTAATCATGCTTAAATCTGGATCAGGGAAATAACGATAATCCGAAGCTGACTCTTTCACTCTTTGGAGAATGCATTTTTGACTAGACTCATCCCAGCCTTTCGTTACAGAATTAACAACCTCGCCATCTTCAACCTGCTTAACCTGACAAGCAATCTCCCATTTTATAGCTTTTTCAACTCCACTTATACTGCCTAAATTTTTAATCTCCACTTTGTTTGAGACTCTCCCATCAACAGATACTGAAACGTTTGGCTCACACCTCATAGCTCCAGTTTCCATTTTTCCAGTTGAAATCTCACACTCTATTAATGATGACCTTAAGCTTCGCAAAAACTCGCCTGCCTCTCTTGAATTTTTAAAATCAGGCTCTGTAACTATTTCCAACAAAGGGATTCCTGATCTATTAAAGTCCAACAATGAATCCTGACCTTTCACAATTAATTGTGCAGTATCTTCTTCAACCTGTATCCTTCTTATTCTTGCCTTGCACTCAACACCCTCGCTAAAGAAAAACCATTCTCCATTTTCTCCAATCGGTTTTAAAAATTGACTTATCTGATAACCCTTAGGCAAGTCAGGATAAAAATAATTTTTTCTTTCAGCTACACTAAATTCGTTTAAGCTACACTTGAGAAGATGTGCACATCTTGATGCAAGATCAAAAACATATTTGTTTGGTACTGGTAATGCTCCAGGAAGCCCATAACAAACAGGACAGCAATTCGTATTTGGATCTGAATAAGAACAAGAACACCTGCAGTACATTTTTGTTTGGCTCATTAATTGAACATGAATCTCTAAACCTATCATTGGATTTAAATTCATATCAAATAATCACCTTGTCCATTTTGAAAAATTATTTATCCAAAGAGCCTCATTTATTAGATTCTCATCCATATCAACCCCTGAAGATACCTGAAAACCATAAGGAAGTCCTTTATATTTATTCCAAGGAATATTAATAGCTGGAACCCCAGCAAGAGATGGAGCTGTTGTAAAAAAATCTTGCCTATACATTGATATTGGATCTTTTTTAGAGTTGATTCCAAATGCAACAGATGGAGTAGTTGGCGTTAAAAGCAGTCCATCTTTTGACCAGTCATTTAAAGTTGAAGAAAGATGCTTTCTTAAGTGGACGGCTTTTTCATACAATCCTTCCTTGTGGCCTTCAGAAAGAACATGACAACCCATTAATATCCTTCTTCTAACCTCCTCGCCGAGAGAATCTTTTCTCCAAACATCTGCATGATGGTTGTTTTTTGGTCCAAATCTTATTCCGTCAAATCTAGAAAGATTGGAGCTTACTTCAGCATAACAGATCAAATAATATACAGGGAGAGAGTTTTCAAAAATATCACATTCAATTTCCTGTATGTCAATATTTTCTTTTGCTAAATCTTTAATTAAGATTTCAAAATCTTCGAAAATGTAAAGTTCAACGATTTTTGCTAAATCTTTTAATTTTGGAACAAAAACTTTTTTTGGCTTTTTTGATCCAAAAGTAATATTTTCCTTAACATCATAAGAGGTAGAATCATTTCTATCAAAACCTTTAATCACGTCAAAAACCCAACGAACCTCATTTAAAGTTTTTGAAAAAATTCCTATCACATCCATTGATGACGCCATTGAAATCAAGCCGTACCTAGAAACACGACCCCATGTTGGCCGAAAGCCAAAAACGCCACAAAAAGATGCGGGATGCCTGACGGAGCCACCTGTATCTGAACCAAGAGCAAAAGGAACAATGCCAGCAGCAACAGATGCTGCACTGCCACCCGAACTACCACCACAAACTTTTGTTGGATCCCATGGGTTCAAGGAAGGCCCATAAAAGCTAGTTTCTGAGCTTGTTCCCATTGCAAACTCATCTAAATTTGTTTTTCCCACCTCGAAACAATCATGTTTTTTGAGCTTGGTTAAAACAGTTGCCTCATAAGGACTAATGTAGCCGTCTAAAATCCTAGACGCACAAGTGGTTGGTGTTGTCAAAGTGCAAATATTATCTTTAACAGCAAAGGGGACCGAACTATCTTTTGCCTCGCAAACTAAAGATATAAATATATTATTTTTATCCTGTCGCGCAAGGCTTAAAGATTTAGAGAAACTAATAAAATCATTTGGATAGCCCAACATATATGTCAGGGCTAGCTATTTTTTAGAAAGCTCTGAAACTAAAGACTTAAAAGCTTCAGGTTCAATTATTGCAATTTCCGAAAGCATTTTTCTATTAAGCTCTACTTGAGATTTTTTCAACATGTTTTGAAATCTTGAATAAGAAACACCGTGTTCCTGTAAGGCTGAAGTTAATCTTGATATCCACAGCCTTCTAAAATTTCTTTTATTGTTTTTTCTATCCCTGTAAGCGCTTGTGCCAGCATTCAAAAGAACCTCTTTTGCCTTTCTAAACCTTCTAGAGCCTGATGCTCTAAAACCTTTTGCAAGCTTAAGAACTTTCTTATGTCTTGCTCTTCTTGTCGATCCAGTTTTAACTCTTACCATTTTACTTACCTAAATTCCTTAAAATTTTCTTCTTTAACGCACCCTCTACCCTAGTACCTTGAGAAAGAGATCTCTTTCTTTTGGAGGATTTTTTTCCAGTCTTATGATTCAAGCCGGGAGATTTAGAAATCACTTTGCCAGTTTTTGTAACTCTAAACCTTTTAGCAATTGCTTTATTTGTTTTTACTTTATTGCTTTTAGTATTTGTTTTTATTTTATTGCTTTTGACCATTTTAAGATTTTCCAGGATTAAACATTAATGTTGCTTGTGTGTTTTCAACTTTTATGTCGGACAAAACAACTCCGAAATCCTTTACTTCCTCCTTAATATATTCAAGTAATTCTAACCCTCTTGACTTGTGAATCCTCTCTCTCCACTTGCGAAAATGAACTGTAACCTTAACTCTATGACCTTGAGAAAGGAATTTTTTAACTCTTTTTGTCCTTACTTCCAGGTCTCCCTTGTCTATATTTAGCTTTAAACGAATTTCCTTCAATTGAGACTTAGCAGTAGCATTTTTAGACTTAATAACCTTTTCTTTCCTTCGCTTTTCATATAAAAACTTACCATAATCTAAAATTTTTGCCACTGGAGGATCGCTGTTTTCAACAGTTAGAACCAAATCAAGCCCACTATTCTTAGACTTTTCTAAAGCTGATCGGACGTCCATAACTCCCAAATTCTCACCATTTTCATCTATCACCCTAATGCGTCTAGCTCTTATATCTTCATTTATAAAATGTAACCTTTTTGGTTTTTTCTGTGAAGATCCTCTTCTAAAGCGACTCAATTAACATTACCTTCTTTTTTTAATTCTTCTATTAGTTCATTTTTGGATACAGAACCTCTGTCTCCATCGTCTCTATGCCTTACAGAAACAGACGAAGAATTCATCTCTCTATCCCCAACAACAAACATATAAGGAACTTTATTCAACTCAGCATCTCTAATTTTTTTACCTACTTTTTCATTTCTGTCGTCAAGCTTAGCTCTTATCCCTGCTGATTTTAAATCATTCAAAAACTCTCTCCCATAATCAAAATGCTTTTCTGAAATGGGCACTATTATAGCCTGAGTGGGAGAAAGCCAGAAAGGAAAGTTGCCCGCATAATGCTCAATCAATATGCCAATAAACCTCTCCATTGAACCGAAAATTGCTCTATGTATAAGAACTGGAACCTCTTCCTCATCATTCGAATTAACATAGCTTAGATTAAATCTATCTGGAAGATTAAAATCGATTTGCACAGTTGTGCACTGCCAATGCCTACCTAAAGCATCTTCTATTTCAAAATCAAGTTTAGGACCATAAAAAGCACCATCACCTGGAATGTATTCAGCATCAATTCCTGCTTTTGAAATTGCAGCCTTTAGTGAAGATTCGGCTTTCTCCCATGCTGCATCAGAGCCTATTGATTTGTCAGGACGTCCCTTGAAAAACAACTTCCACTTAAAGCCAAATTTAGAGAAAATACTTTCAGCAAAATTCAAAACTTCAATTATTTGATTTTCAAGCTGGTCAAAAGTACAAAATATATGCGCATCATCTTGAGTGAAGCCTCTAACTCTAAAAAGACCGTGCATTGTTCCCGCTTTTTCATTTCTGTAAACAGTACCAAATTCCATTAATTTCACCGGTAACTCTTTATAGCTTCTTCTTTTTCTTGAATAAACCAACATATGACCTGGACAATTCATCGGCTTTATCCCAACACCTGAATCACCTTCATCATCTGGACAGATAAACATAAAATCTTTAAAATTTGCCAAATGTCCGCTTTTTTCCCAGAGGTTAGTATGTACAATATGAGGTGTTTCAATCTCCCTGTAGCCATCTTTAACATGCATTGATCTGGACCATTCCATTAATGAATTTAAAAGTTTTTTACCTTGGGGTAGCCAAAAAACTAAACCGCTACCAGCATCTTGAGAAAATATTTCAAAAAGATTCAATTTCTGACCAATTCTCCTATGATCTCTTTTTTCAGCCTCTTTCAACTTATCCAAATAAGCTTTTAATTCAGACTTTTTCTCAAAAGATGTTGCATAAATCCTTTGCAACATAACATTATTTTCATTACCTTTCCAGTATGCTCCTGATGTTGATAGTATTTTGAATTTTCCAATTTGTGATGTTGACGCTACATGAGAAGGCTTGCCTTCACAAAGGTCAGTAAACTCACCCTGCTTGTAGAAAGATATTTCTTCTGATTCAGGTATATCCATTACTAATTCTTGCTTAAAGGGTTGACCTTCCAGCTCTTCTAAAGCTTTCTCTCTGCTTAAAGTAAATTTTTCAAGCTTGTAATCATCTTTAACAATACGATGCATCTCTTCTTCAATCTTTAAAAAATCATCTTCAGAAAACTCTCTACCAAATAAAAAATCATAGTAAAAGCCATCTTGTATTACAGGTCCTATTCCCAACTTTACATCAGGGAACAACCTTAAAACAGCTTGAGCCAAAACATGACTTGCTGTATGTCTCATATTTTCAATTTTATTAATCATTAAACAATTAGATTTCCATCATGGGAGATGGTGGACTTGAACCACCGACCTCTTGAATGTCAATCAAGCGCTCTATCCAGCTGAGCTAATCCCCCTTTTTTTATTATTCTCAAAATAAGGGCGCGGTCGGATTCGAACCGACGAATATAGGCTTTGCAGGCCCACGCCTTAAACCACTTGGCCACGCGCCCAAGAAAAAGCGGAAGACGGGACTTGAACCCGCGACCTCCAGCTTGGGAAGCTGATGCTCTACCAACTGAGCTACTTCCGCAATAAAAATCAAACATAAAAGCGATCCTATTCATTATTTGATTTTATTCCAAGTTGTACCTGATGAAGAATCTTTGATTTGAATACCTAAACCTAACAATTCGTCTCTTATGCAGTCAGCTTTTTTCCAATCCTTATCATCTCTCGCTTTGTTTCTTTCTTCTATCATTTCTTTAATCTTTTGATTATCTGAGCTATCCTGTTTGACAAAAATCCCCAAAACTTCATTAACTTCAGAAAGAAAAGACTTTGCACTCACTGCAATATCATCAAGTCCTTTTTTTCTTGAGTCTTTTACAAGATCCATAACAACAGCAATAGCCTGAGGAACATCTAGATCTTTTTGCATAAAATCTACAAAAGAATCTTTATACTTTTGCACAAAATCATGATTATGAGAATTTGCTTCTTTGACATCATCTAAATCTTGAACGAAATTATGAAGCCTTTTTAAAGCTGATCGAGAATCCTTCAAGAGTTCAAAGCTAAAATTTAATGGTTGCCTGTAATGACCTCTTATAAGTGAATATCTTAACTCGGAGCCGTTAAAACCCCTGTTGTAAATATCACTTGGAGTATAAGCATTGCCCAAACTTTTTCCCATCTTGCCACCATCTACCAATAAAAACCTACAATGCATCCAATGCCCTGCAAGCTTTTTACCAGAAAACGCTTCACTTTGAGCTATTTCGCATTCGTGATGAGGAAAAACTAAATCCTCTCCTCCAGAGTGAATGTCTAACTTATCACCAAAAAGCGAATTCACCATTGCAGAACATTCAATGTGCCACCCTGGAAATCCATCACATCCTAATTCTGTATCCCATTTCATAAGATGTTTTGGATCAGTTTTCCAAAGAGCAAAATCTCTAGCATCTCTTTTCTCAGAATTGATATCAATCCTGTGGCCTAAGTCAAGCTTTTCGATTAAGTTCTTTGATAAATTTCCATATTTTTTAAATGATTTAACTGAAAAATAGATATTGCCATTAGATTCATATGCATAACCTTTGTCAACAAGTTCACGAATCATCGAAACCATATCGTCAATATGCTTTGTTGCTTTAGACATATGTGTAGGCTTTTTCATATTCAAAGAATCCATATCACTAAAAAACTGTTTTTCATATCGTGCAACGATATCCCATGGAGAAAGGCCTTTTTCTTTTGCTTTTTCTTGTATCGGATCAATCTTAAGTGATGAATCATCACTTTCTCTCATGTGTCCAACATCAGTAATATTCATAGCTTGAAAAACTTTCCAGCCACCCCACTCCAAAGTCCTCCTTAAAACATCCGAAAAAAGAAAAGATCTCCAATTCCCAATGGTAGGACAACTATACAAAGTTGGCCCACAATGATACATTCTCACAACACCTTCTTCATGAGTTTTCAAGGGAAAGAGATCAGCTCTTAAGGTATCAAAAAAAATTGGCTTTAGCCAGGGTTTATTCAATTAGTTATCCATCTCCCACAATTTGAACAAACACAAATACAACCTTTTTCTTCAAGCTCCTCTAAACATAACGAAGGTAGTGCAGAGTTACACGCAACACATATAAAAACAATATTGTCTTCAAAATCTTTATCTTTTCTTGCCTCGGTTAAAACTAAGCCTTTTGATCTTTTTGCCAAATCTATAAATCTAGCAACAACTTTTTCATCTAAATCTGAACAAGAGTCTTCAATCTCTTTGCTGATGCTTTTGATATTTTCATCCTTTTGATTAACTATGTCATTAAACTCTTTTTCTCTATTTGCTACAGCTTCCTCGATATTTGCTAACCTTTCCCTGTTGTCTCTAATGGATTTTTCAAGATTTTCGATCTGTATGGACCTTCCAGCAAAATCTTTTTCCTTGTCGTCTTTCTCTTCTCGCTTTTGAATTAAGGACTCAGCAAGTTCCTGAGCGACCCTATGCGAGATATCTTCAGAGCTCATACTTTCAAGCCTTTCAATATCCTGAACTATCATTTGCAATTCAGATTCAGCTTCAATTAATTCTTTTTTAACCCTGTTGTAAACTTCCTCTCTTCTTTTCAATCTTTGCTCTTCATCCCTTGCAGATCTTCTCCTCTGGGCTAATCTAA
The DNA here is from genome assembly GCA_002716355.1 of bacterium. Lineage (GTDB taxonomy): Bacteria > UBP7 > UBA6624 > UBA6624 > UBA6624 > UBA6624. The sequence goes on from PBAU01000010.1 coordinate 116,572, forward strand.
ACTCAACAGCTTTATGCTGTTTCTCTTCCTCTAATGATTGAATTTCTAAAGTTTTCTCTTGGATGCTTTTCAAAGCCTCCAGCTCTTTTTCCTTTAAAACAAAATCTAAACTAAACATAAACAATACTCCTTATTATGGTGGGGAGAGAGGGACTTGAACCCCCGACCTCCTGTTTGTAAGACAGGCGCTCTATCCAGCTGAGCTATCCCCCCCCACTTCTCAGCATGGGTCTGGCAGGATTCGAACCTGCGACCAACGGATTATGAGTCCGCTGCTCTAACCGCTGAGCTACAGACCCACGATTTGAGTATCCTATCATAATCGAGATTTAATGTGATACACTAAACTTATTGGGTGGTTTTAACCCATTGGGTTATACCTTAAAAAGGGAAAATTGTGAGAATCAATTACGGCCCCCGCCACCGTAACTGGCACAAAAAAATATTGCCACTGTTTTGAAGAATGGGAAGGCAAGATTGTTTCAAACGCCAGTAGTCGGGAGACCTGCCTAAGCTTAAAAATTACGGGAGGTAATATGATGAAAAAATTTATCAAAGCAAAAATATTATTAATTATTCTTATTTTCTGCTCATGTTCGGGACAAACACCTGAAAATTCCAATAGAGCAAACCTTGTTCTTTTAACAAACGACTGGAGTCTAAATGAAACTAACTTTTCTATAAACACAGAAAAAGGAGACTGGCTTGAAAGTTCTGAATATCTTGATATAAATGATACCTTTAGCGCTGATACCGTAGCTAGATCCTTCAAGGAGAATGAAGCTTGGTTTCTGGACAGGCATAATCATTCAGTTTCAAAAATCAGATTTTCAAAAAATGGCTCCCCCCAGATGGTTTCAAAATGGACATTAGAAGATAGTCCAAATCCACATGATGTATGGCTTCATAATCAAATTCTTTACATAACACAATATGAAAATGAATCTCTAATTATGCTTGACGAAGAAAACGGTCAAAAAATAACTGAAATCAACCTCTCAAATGGAGAATTGAGCAGTTGTGCTCAAAATGATGGAAAATCAGAAATGGATCAGATATTCATGAAAAATAATAAAATTTACATTTCTATGCAATGTCTTGACACAACAGGTTCCTGGAATCCAGTTACTGAAGGAAAGCTAGCAGTCTTAGACACAAATACAAATTCAATATCAGAAATAATAACGTTAAATGACTGCTTCAATCCAGTTGATGCTTCAGAAGGACCTTCTGGTAATTATTTATATTTTTCTTGCGTCAACAATTATGAAGGTGGAAATGATGGCTCGATAATAAAAATGAATTACGCTAACCACTCCATTCAAAAAATTGCTGATGAATCGTTATTCGGAGGAGACATTGGAGGAATAACAATAAAAAATGATGAAAATATATTTGTAACTGTTACCGCTCCGGATTGGAGTCACACATGGGTTTCGAAAGTAAATATAAATGAAAACCAAGCAGAAACAATACATCAAAAAAATACACCTTGGCATAACAGGATAGCTTTCAAGAACGAGACCTTGTGGCTTATAGGCAATGAAGGGCTTTACTCTATTTCTGATTGTGGTTTGTTTTGCACAGATGAACAATTGATAAAATCTTCATCAAAATCAGCTCAACTACTATTTTGGCTTGGAGATCCGATGTTCGGTGGTGGTGGGCATTAAAAAGCTGATACATGCTTTATATGTTTTAATATTACTAATTCCCACCTCCTGCAAAGAAGCAGGTCAAGAACAAATTCAAAAATCTGAGATAAAGGAATGGAAAATAATATCTTTAGCACCATCAACAACAAGCATGCTTGCAGAGCTTGGCTTGTCTGAACACATTGTTGCAGTAGATTCATTTTCAAAAAAAGGTTCAAGTTTTTTAGACATTGGTGGACTCATTGATCCGAACTATGAATTAATAACAACAATCAAACCAACGCATATCATTGGCTTGAATAGCCATTCAAAAATCAAAGAGAAGCTGCATTTCATGAATTCGAAATGGATGTTAAATCCATCAGAAAGCCTTAATGATTATTTTCAAACAATCCAAGAAATAGGTAAAGAATTCAATAAAGACCTTGAAGCAGAAAAACATTTGATGGAGATAGAAGAACTTGTAAAATCCTTAAGGGAGCTGATATCCCTAAATACAAATTGCGAATTGCTAAAATTTGAATATTGCCAAAATGAAAAAAAAATAATGATGATTATTTCAAGAAAACCTGGTGAAATAACAAACATGTTGGCAGCTGGAAAAGGAACTTTCCTTTCTGAAATTATTGAAAAACTAGGTGTAAAAAACGCAATAAAGAATCAAGAAAGGGCATTGAATCCTTATTGGCCAAATATAGGTGCTGAAAGCTTAATTGCAATAAACCCGGATGAAATATGGGAATTTGGAGAAAAGAGCGATGATCAAAATTTATGTTGCGATATTGATAGTTTTTTTTACCCTTACCTTAAGCTAGAAAACATCACAGCTGTAAAAAATAAAAAAATAAAACTATTCCAGGATACCGACTTAACCGTTCCGGGAACAAATATAAAAAAAACATTGATTCGATTTGCAATAGAGCTCTATCCTGAAATAAAAGATAATATAAAAATACTAATCAAGCCAGCGAGAAGCTGACCATAATTCAAGTGAATTATCACCTTTGTAACAAAGAAAATCGCTACCATTAAAAGCTAACATAAGTGTTGAGCGTGACGCTAAATTTTGATCTTTTTTACCAATTACCTTCAAGCCAAAATGACCTGCTGCTAAGTAATTTTGGCCTATGTCCAATAAGGAAAGTACGGAACTCTTCAAATTAATCTTTTTAAAGTTTTTATCTTCAAAATAAACACTTCCATCAACAGTCGAAAATGCTGAACCTGAAAAACTTAAACCTGCACAGCTCAAATCTTTTTTCTTTTTAGGCATGAAGCTGTTGTTTTTTTCGTAAAGCGTAAATAAGCTTCCATAAAGATCAACAAGGTGAATGTTTTTCTCTCCATAAAAAACAATACTGATACCATTTTTTTCCTCAAAAACTACAGTGGGTTTATCATTTTCTACAAGGACTAAGGAACCTTCCAGAGAGCCTATTAGAAGCTTGTTGTTTTCAAGATCTGCACAAATAGGCTTTATGTTCAATTTAAAATCTGAAATAAGATTCAGGCCCTTGTCCCATTTTGAAACGAAGCCGTCTGAAGATACTGCAAATAAAAAATTCTTGTTTGAAACAAGTGCGATTATTTTTTTCTTGTGAAAATCTAAAATTCTTGATTCGCTTATCTCTTTTTCATGAATGTTTAAAACAGCAATATCACCATTAACCTTTCCCGTAATCCAAAATCCTGAAAAATACGCTACTGCAGTCAAGCCAGAAAAATCAGAAAAAGCCCTGGGTGATTCACCAACCTCTACGAGGGCGTCATTTACCCATTCTCCATTTAAGTTTTCAGAAACGGCTTGATTGCATAATGCAATGGTTTTTAAATATTTTTTTTCGCTTAATGCATTTTTAATATCTCTTTTATAGAGTTTCTTTTTTTCTCTTTTTTCGCTTAAAGCCAGGTCTTCTAGATGTTGTTTTGCTGATGCGTTGGAACCATCAACAGACAGAATTTCAAGAGCTATCTCTTTTGCCTTTGCAGGCTTAGAGCGCTTTAGCTTATTCATGTTTTCCAATAATTTTTCTATTTTTTCTTTTTTTAACTTCGTTAAAATTTCTTGGGCCCATTGTATGGATGGAGCCTTTTTAAGAACCTTTAGGACATGGTCATAGCAGTCATCCCAACTACCATTTTCCAAAAGTTCCTCACATTTTTCTTTTTGCTCATCTGCCCACATTGCCTTATCTACAGATTCCCTACCACCTTCAATAAGCCAAGAACCACAAAAACGACACTTGTAAGCACCTTGCATAATCATCTCTCCACAGTAAGGACAAGGTATTCTTTTTTCGTTACTCATTTCTCTCTTCCATGTTTAAAAAAACCAAATTTTCCTCTGAAACAACAACGAGCATTTCAATATCTAAATAATTCAAAAAGCCTAATGTCCAAATCTTGCCCAAAGAAGGATCCCAATTTATCTCAGATAACTGATTGCCATCTGAATCAAAAACAAACACCTTGTCAGTAAATTCAGTTGCAAAAGCAAAGCTACCACTATCATTCACCACAACACTTCCAAGCTTGATAGATTTTGGATCTTTTAACATTTTTTTTGCTTTCGGAAAATCCTGAGATGCGTTCCCTATCCACACCTGACCATTTTGATCAAATGCAAAAATAGTTCCAGAATCATTAAGAAGGACATCTGTAACTGGTTGATTTATTGTCAAATTTCCTACAGCAGATAAACCCATAAGCTCTCCTTTCATTACACTGTAAAGGGAAACAATGGAGTTGTTGGGTCCAAAATTATAACCAATAGCAATATGTTCATTATTGTTAACGCTTAACTTGATCTGTCTTGACTCAAGCCCATCCCAAACAAACTTACTAGAGCCATAGCCCATAACAACCTGGAGGGATCTTGTTTCACTCTCGTGAAAAACACCGAAACCATTATCTGCAAGATCAAAAGCATCAAAATACCTTTTGCTTGAAATGATCTTTCTCTTTTCCGATCCGGCCTGAGAGTCCACCCACGCCCCTTTTGAAGAAGCCCAAAAAACTTCACTTTCAAAATGAACTTTTTGCACTAGTGAGTCGTCAACATCACCATCACCATTCTCTAAATTTGAAAATCTGAATGGTGAAGAAGATAATATACGATATCCACCCCTTACACCTAGCAACAATTCAATATTTTTAAAATCTTCAGATTGTGAAAGCGAATAAACCTGTTCCGGCAAGTTGAAAACATACACGGGAAGATTGTCAATTTTAGAAAGTTCATAAAGTTGTGCAAAAATCAAAGCTTCATCTTCTTTCTCTAATAGCAACAAAGGGAAGGCTTTTTCTGAAAAATACCGTACCTCTTCAGCAGTTGAGTTTTTTAAAAAATAATCTAAATTATCCTTAAACAAGCTTCCAAATGGTATTTTTTGAGATAGCTCAAACATAACTTCTGCTTCAAGAAGCCAATCCGGCTTCTCTATCCTAAGCCCACTTAAAAGCAAGGATAACTCTTTTAAAAAATCATCATCATAATCAAGATAAGGGTTGATGTGCATGTCTATTTTTGTTGACTCTTTTATTTCGGACAATCTCATTTCGTAAGATTTTTTCAGAAGTAAAGATACCCACGCCAAATCTGGTTTCAAAGGTATTTTTTTCAACTCTGATATCGATTCTTTGAAATTTCCTGAATCAAATAAAGATTGAATTTTTATCTTTAAAGAAACAAAAGCGTCTTGCTCATAGCTTGCAAGCAGGTTTGAAACATCTGCACTTTCTGGCCATTCTTGACTTAAATCATTCAACAAGGATGAAGCTCTAACCCAATTTTCCTCTTCTATATAAGACCTTGCTTCCCTTATTTTGCTTTTTGGCGGAATGCTTGGGTCTTTCAGCAAAAGTGAAGATATCAAGAAAATAACCGCTATCGCACAAATTTGAAAGTATCTATTTTTTAAAAACTTTTTCTCTTTGATTTGGCTTATGAAAGATACATCACCCCTTCCTTCATCCTTTTTTTCAACTAATAATTCAACTTTTTCTCTTTTTTCTTTTTTAGGCTTTTTGGCTATTTTGTTTGATTTTGGCTTTTTGCCCCAGCCTAAAACTGTGCCATTTGAAAGCGTTCCAAGCAAAGCAGCACCATCTAAAGACCATTCGAAAGAGGTTACTCCTTCGCTTTTTGAAATATTTGACAAATATTTTTTTCTTTTGTTCCAATCTAACAAAATTGCATTTTCATACTTTCTTCCAACGGCCAAAAGTGAATGTTTTGGAGAAAAAGATAACGATGTTACAGGAGCTTCACAATCAAAATTTTTCAAAAGTGTCCAATCCCCATTTTTCCATATAGAAACAGAACCATCATCCGATCCTGTAGCTATTAAAAATCCACCGGAGTGAACAGCTAGAGATGAAATACTATCCCTATGTGCAGGTATTTCTGAAATCAAATTACCTCTTATGTCTAAAACATGAAAACTAGGCCTTTCCCCAACTACCAAAAGAGAAGAATCTGGCAACTTTTCCAAACCATGCACACTTCCTATATCTATTTGCTTTTCCCAAATAGCCTCGCCATCTAAGCCCCAACATCTAACCCTGCCATCCTGGCCTCCAGAAACCAAAAAATTAGAAAAAACAGATAAAGAATAAACAAAACCTTTAAAACCGGCTATCTTGCTTAACGTTTCCCCGGTTTCAACATCAACACGCAAAATAGAACCATTGCCTCCAACAAAAAGAGAGCCATCTTCATGGAAGAACAAAGACAAAACCATACCTCCAAAACCCCTTATGACTTTCTTTCTAGATCCTGTTGAATAATCCCATATCAAAACACGATCGTCTAAACCACCTGTGGCATAAATTTTTCCATTTGGATGAGCTGCAACACAAGCAGCTTCTGCTAGATGTTCTACCAGTTTAAAAGACTTCATAACTCTTACTGGCTCAAATACAAGAACCATTCATTATAGTTAAAATATTAATATAATTCAATTAATTGAATTAAAGGGAGGTCTCTTAATGAACACTAAATATCTATGGCTTATAGCTGGTTTAATCATTTTGGTTTTATCCACCTCAGAGCCAGAAGAAGGCAACAGGATGCAAATGATCCAAATGACAAAACAGGAAGGAAATGACTGGAGTCAAGAAAGAATGGAAGATTGGCGTGAGGTTGAAATGAAGCGAAGGGAGATGATGGAAAGAGGCAATTGGGACCGAGATGAGATGGGAGACAGGCGCGAGATGGAAAGAGGCAATTGGGACCGAGATGAGATGGAAAAAGATATTAGAGTTTTTCATTTTGAAACAAGCAACCCTGACGAAGCTAGAAAAAAAATGGCTGAAATGATGGAAAGCATTGTAAAAGGCATGGGCAATATGCACATGGAGAAAGGCTGGGACATGAAAGGCAAAGGCATGGAGAAAGGCTGGGACATGAAAGGCAAA
>PBAU01000011.1 GCA_002716355.1 bacterium
AAAGAGGTTTTACTCTTATTGAACTTTTGGTGGTTATAACAATCATCGGAATTCTTGTTGCTTTAGCACTTCCAAACTTCATCAAGGCCAAAGATAAGGCTTTAGAAGCAGAAGTAAAGAGCAACTTACACAGCATACAGATCTCATTGGAGAGATATGCTACTGACAATGATGGGATGTATCCAGCATATATATTTGGAGGCTCTTTGCTTTCATGGAGATGTGCATTTGGACATGGGTGTACACATAGAATGAGTCGTCAGGCCCATCATAACGCTCAACATTATTATGGTGTTCCTGAGACATTAATTAATGATGGCTATTTGTCAATCTATCCTAGAAACCCTTTTATAAGATCAGGAAAATCAATCTGTGACCTGACAGGAAGTGATCCAAGGTTTGGTTGTGTACCAGATGGAAATTCGGACAATCCTTTGACTACAGCTATGTCCGACAGTGGCAACGTGATGGCTAACATTTTGTCAGATCCAAATTTTAAAGGACCCGGAATGCCTGAAAATTTGAATTTTGGTGGTGAGTTAGGAACATGGAGTCCCAATTGGACCGCAGGAGGATCAATGCCTTATTATTTTATAGGAGATGGCGATCCAAAAACAAAAGATTTTATCCCAGGATCTTTTATCTACAGGAGTTTAGGTTCTAGCGCAGGTGACTTGAGGCAATGGGCTGATAGAACATCGAGTGGCCAATTAGTTCTTCCCAGCATGTATGAATCATATGTACTTTCTGCTTATGGTTCGGAAAGGTCTGTAGGCAAGGATTATCTTCATTGTCTCGATATGACAATTCGCTCTGGTGGAAATGGTTTTTCTATGTATCCTGGAGAACCTGGCCAAACGTGTGTTAAGGGAAGAGGTTTTAATCCAATGGCATTGGCAAATTTTGAGCCAAACTATGGAACAGGTGATGTTGATGGTGACGGTTATCCTGATACTGTTCCCAATGTTATTTTTGCTAGGCTTGATTCTTCTTTGGTTGCGGGATCAAATTACTCACCTACGAACGCTGACGGACAGACAGACGGTTTGTTGATTTACTTCGCATCCGGTGTTGACCAATCAGTTGGCATTGATTAGATTTTTACTTGTATATAATTGTTTTGGAGGTTTTTAATTATGGTAATTTCAGCAAATGATTTATTGCAAATGACGGTTGATAGGGATGCTTCTGATTTGCATATAGGCACAGAACGCCCTCCCTATATGAGGATTGATGGCTCTTTAAAGCCAACAGAATTGCCTATTTTGACTGAAGCAGATGTTCTCAAATTAGGCCGTGAACTCTTAACTGCTAAAAGGGAACATGTTCTTGAAGAGCATGATGAGTATGATTTTTCCTATCAGCTGCCAAATGCTGAAGGTAGATTCCGTGTAAACTTTTTCAGACAAAAAGGAACTCCTGCTTTTGCAATTCGTTTCATTAAACCTGAAGTGCCTTCTTTTGACCAATTGAAACTTCCCCATGCAATTGCTAATTTATGGCATCTAAAAAGAGGTATAGCGATAGTTACAGGGACTACAGGTTCAGGAAAATCAACAACCTTAGCTGCATTGTTGTCAAAAATCAATGAAGAAAGAAGTGATCACATATTAACCCTTGAGGATCCTATTGAATACAGTCTCTTCGACAGAAAGTCAATTGTTAACCAAAGGGAAATAGGTCTCGATACAGATGATTTTGGTTCTGGCTTGAAGGTTGCGATGCGTGAAGACCCTGATGTTATTCTTATTGGTGAAATGAGAGACCAGGAAACGATTTCTGCTGCACTTAAAGCCGGGATCACAGGACACCTTGTTTTCTCCACATTGCATACATTGAATGTTGTACAAACAATTAACAGAATTATTGAGTATTTCCCTGCTGATTTCCAACAGCAAATAAAAATCATGTTAGGAACAACTCTGCAAGCAATTATTTCGCAGAGATTGTTGCCCAGGATTGGTGGAGGTAGGGTTCCTGCATGTGAAATTTTGATTTGTAATGCAAGAGTTTCTGAGAAGATTTCAGAAGAGCCTGAATTATCAATGCTCAATACAATCATGGAAGAAGATGAGCTGGACGGAATGCAAACATTTGACCAACATCTTTTGGAGCTTTATACCAGCCAGAAGATAGAACATGACACTGCACTTGCTGCAGCAACCAGTCCACATGATTTCAAAATTCTTTTACAAAGAGCTTCTGGTGTAAGAAAGGCTAAAAATACTTATACTGGCGGCTTGTAGTTTGTTACATTGAATGTTTTGAATAGAGATTATGAGGATCCTATAAAAAAGATCCAGGAAAAAATTGACAAAGTTCCAAGCAAATTAACAGAGTTGCAAGAAGAAGTTTTCAGGTTAACGACAGAAAACGCAAAACATAAGGAAGTTGCGAAAGCTTTTGCATTCATTAGTTTATGGACTGAAAGCCTCTTGAAGGGAGATTTAGAAAGAAAGGATACATTGTTTGAGCTAGCATCCTTTTTGAAATTAAAACATTTGGTTTTATGGCAAGAGAAAGATGAGTTGATGCATCCTGTGTTCCAGTTCAGTTCCGCAAAAAAAATAAATTTAGAGCCTTTACGCATAGGTAAAGAGATTGCAGGCTCGACTAACGTTATTGGCAAGATAAGGATTTTTGATTTGGAGGATTGCTCAATAGCCGTTAAAGAGAATGTTTGGACCCAAGGAAAAACTTTGATATCTATTCCAGTCAAAACCAAAACAGATTCTTATGTTTTAGAAGCATGTGATTTTTTTGATGGTATGCCTTTGAAAAAACAAACATTTGAGGTTTTAGAGATTCTTGCTCCCTGGGCAGTTTTAGGCAAGTGAACTTTATTGGAATGAGCCAAGCAAGAAGGCATGACATTGACGCTCTTAGGGTCATCGCTATTGGATTGTTGATTATTTACCATATCACAATTGTTTTTCAACCCTGGGGCTCTCTTATACCTGGCTTTTTTCAAAATCAAGATTCAATAGAACTGCTTTGGATTTTTTCTGGATTGATTAATGTCTGGAGGATTCCAATTTTGTTTGTTATTTCAGGAATGGGGGTTGCATTTTCTATACAAAAGCGTAGTTTTAAAGAATTGATCTTAGAGAGATCTCTAAGGATATTGTTACCATTGATTTTTGGAAGCATGATAATTACATCGCTAGGTTTTGATTTTTTATTGATGAGCAAAGATCCGGATCATGTTATTTTTTCGAGATATTTTGTAGAGCCTGGTCATTTGTGGTTTTTAGGGAATATATTTTTATACAGTATTTTAAGTGCCCCCTTTTTGTTCTATCTTAAGAGGAATTCAGATTCATTTATTGCTAGATCAGTGAAGTTTTTAACAGGCAATATGTATGGCTTGATAGCGTTGGTGGTTTTATTTATTTTAGAAGCTGAAATATTTGTTGAATCTTGGAGGTTTGGAAATGTTCCTTTTGAGCTTTATGCAGGGTCTCTTCATGGTTTTTTGATGGGTTGGTTATGCTTTTTGAGTGGTTTTATTTTTATTTTTTCAGGCAATAATTTTTGGAATATTGTTAGATCATATAAACAAAACATGCTTGCTTGTGCTGCATTTTTATATTTGATTAGATTTAGTAGCGTGTTGGGTGATGTTATGGTTAATCCACCTTGGTTAATGGCCGTTGAATCTTGCATGTGGATGTTTTCAATTTTTGGTTATTCTCACTCTTGCTTGAATCAAAAAAATAAGTTATTTTCCTATCTTGCTCCAGCTGCTTATCCGGTATATATTACACACATGTTATTCACGAATATTGCATGTTTCTTTGTGATACCAATGGAAATCAATGCTCTTTTCAAGTTCTTCCTGATTGTTTTATTGACTTTTTCAGGCTGTTTGCTGTCTTATGAATTTTTGATAAGTAGGTCTAAGGTATTGAGGCCTTTATTTGGTTTAAAAATGAACACAAATTAACATTTCCTCATATAATGGTAAGGTTTTGAAAATGAAATTAATTAGATTGTTTTACCTTGCTTGTTTAGTTTTTTGTTTTTCCAGCTGTGACGGAGGTGATTCTTCAGATCCTGTTGGAGGGGGTACTGGTGGTGGTAACACCGGTATAGGCGGCGGCGGAGGCGGCGGCGTTTCCAGTTCAGATTTGGTTGTTATATCTTCAACCGGAGACCCCAACCCAGGTGCAATAATTTTTTTGAAAGCAGTTTCAAATGCAATAGACAACATTAATTATGAGTGGACAAGCAGCTGTATTGACGTTGAGTTTTACCCTAATGATGATGGTTTGATGCTGAGTGAGGAAAATTCAACATCAAATATAGTCTGGATGAAGGTGCCAAATAGTACCAATCACAACTGTATAGTTAGAGCTGATGGAACAAGTCCATCAATGAGTTATTCTGGTTTTGGAACAATCAACACAAGACCAAATTACACTTCTGATTGGCTATCTTATCAGGGTTCTCCTGAAAACACAGGTCGAGCTTCAAGTGGTGACCTGGGTCCACCTCCTTCAGATTTGAATCAAGTTTGGAAGCTATCTGGAGACAACCCTGGACCTGTATCTCCAGCTTTATCATCAGAAGGTGCTGGTGGTCGAGTTATTATTTCAGAAGCTGAAGGTTTAACCCGTGCTTTTGATGCGAATAGTGGAAATCAATTATGGGCTGAACAACTTTCAGAAAACATGATTGGGAATCCTGTTATAGGTGATGGAACAATTATGGTTGCATCTCAAACAGGCACAATAAAAGCTTTAGATTTAGCTTCTGGAAGTTATTTATGGGGTACAAATATAGGTAGTTCTATATCTGGTACTCCGGCTTACTCCTATGGTATTCTTGTTGTTGGCACGCTTTCAGGAAAATTAGTTGGTTTGACATCTAATTCCTGTTTAACATGTGGAACAAATAGAATTTTATGGGAAACAGAGCTTCAGGGAAGAATCGTGGGTGGAGTTTCTATTTTTGATGGTATCGTCGGAGATAATGCTGCACTTTCTGATCTTAATGATGCTACTGCTTTTGTTGGTACTGACGCTGGCTATCTTTATGCAGTTAGGCTTTCTGATGGTCAGGTGATGCATACATGGAATACTTCAGATGCAATCACCACCACTCCTGCAGTTTTTCTTTTAGGTGCACAGCCAACTGTTGCAGTTGCAACTGAAGGTGGAGATGTCTGGATGTGGGATGCTGTTGACCCTTATGAAGACTCCACGTCTTTAAATCCATTCTTTTCAACAAATTCACCTGTTGTAACTTCCCCTGTTTATTTTGAAGGAGATCTATATTTCTTCTTAAGAGACAGTAGGGTTATTGCTGTTGATCCCGGTGCTGAATCTTTGATAGAAAGTACTTTTCTTCCTAATGCAAGTCCTGATGCTCAAAATTTAACCTGTTTGAATACGCCAGCTGTTTCAGCTAGTTCAACTTCTTACCCATACCTTTACATGACATGTTTTGAGATAATTGTTGAACCTGATCCTTTTACTTTTGGCATTCCTAGAGGTTTGCTTTTGCTGCTTTCAAGGAATGATACGACTGGCGAGATAGAAGAACTTGAACGTTACCCTATTGGAACTGACCAGATGAACGCTGGTCAAAACAGTACTTCAGATCCGATAATCTCTTCTCCTTCAGTTATGGGCGGTAAAGTGTTCTTTACAGGTCAGGATGGCTCTGTGTATGCACTAGGCCAGGAACCATCTTTTGATTTTGGTGATTCTCCACTGGTTTGGGCAAGCAAGAGAGGCAATTCTGGCTCTACTGGTTTTTATGGTGCAGGTCCTGGAATGGGTTCTGTTCAGGAGAGATGGAATTATCGAATGCCTGCTGGCGTTTCTGCATCTCCATCCATCTCAAATGGAACTTTGTGGCTAGGTGATCTAGATGGTAATCTAGTTGGTTTGAGAGCTGCAGATGGCATGTATCGTTTTTCTTACAATATTGGTGGAAATGAAATATTAACGACTCCAATCCTTATGGATAATGGCCTTGTTTGGGCGACCAGCCTAACCGGCCTGGGATATCTTTTGAAAGAAAATGGAGATCAGTTAGAAGAAGTTGGTAGATTGAGCGTGATGCTTAAAGATAGATGGGAACAAAGATTTTCAAATGATAGTGTTAACCTTTCGAGAAAACTAAGCTCCAACTCTTCTGCTTATGATTCTGTTAATAGAGTTATCTATATCCCAATGATTAACAATTGCGAATTTGATGGAGGGTCTTTCAGCCTATGTGACGGTGTTCACTGGAGTCAAGATTTAGAAATGGAACCTTCAGATGATTTGATGATTGGCCAGCTGATGGTTGACGATCTCAACAACATTTCTTTAAACAAGATAGAAGTTGGTTTGAGCATTACGCAACAAGCTTTCTTCAATACCAGCTTGGGAATTCATACTCATGCAGGAAAGACTTATCTGGTTGCTGGTTACTATGCTGGCGGTGCTGGAAGGGTAACCGCTTGGGATGTTTCAGATCCGGAAAATGTTTTGCCATTATGGGGCGGTTCTGTTCTTTTAGGCAATGGTGAGTTTCCTACCGGTGTTCCAACCTTTATTGAGAACAGAGTTCTTTTTGGAACTACAAATGGATCTCTTTGGGTTTTGAATCTTGAATCAGAAGGTGGTTTTGACAAAAGCATACAGCTTGGTTTTGGCAGTATCACTAATTCAATAAGTGTTTCCTTTAACGAGAATAACAATGAAGGTTTTATTTTTGCACCGATAGAAAATGGAAGACTTGTTGCACAACCATTTATTATGGCTAATGATATATGGGATTTCAATGGTACAAGTTTAGATGGCTGGAATAATGCTGCTAATGATTTTGTAAGATCTTCCTTAGCTTTAGATGAAGAGCATGGGGTTATTTATATTGGCGGAGATGATGGTAACTTGTTTAGATACGAAAAGGACAGTGGTTTCAGGCTAGCTGGAACAATACAAACTGGATCTCCGATTTTTGCTTCGCCAATTATTGTTGGGGGATATGTTTTCCTTGTTGACTCTTCTGGTCTTTTATCAGTTTATTCACCATAGTTTAATATTCGCCAGCGTAGCTCAGTGGTAGAGCTGCGGTTTTGTAAACCGTAGGTCGGGGGTTCGAATCCCTCCGCTGGCTATTCCTAAATTCGTTATTCGAAAATAGAATTAGAGTTAATGAAAGCTTTATTAAAAACATCCAAAAGAAAAGGTTTTGAGCTTGCAGAAACAAGCTTGCCAACACCAAAACAAAATGAAGTTTTATTAAAGGTGAAGGTTTCTACTATATGTGGTTCTGACTTACATTTATGGGAGTGGAACCAGTGGGCTGACGATTTTGTACCTAGGTTGCCGTTAGGTGTTGGCCATGAAACATGTGGTGAGATTGTTGATTGTGGAAGTGATGTTGATCTCCGTAAATCAAATCTTAGAATTGGAGATTTGGTCTCTGTGGAAACACATTTGTTTTGTGGTGATTGTCCTCCTTGTAAAAACAACAAAAAACATCTTTGCTCAAATGGTGAAATTTTAGGTTTCCATAAGAATGGATCTTTTGCAGAGTGGCTAACTGTCCCAGTTGATAATTGCTGGAAAGCTCGTCAGGGTACAGACCCCGTAACAGTTAGTTTAAAAGAGCCTTTAGGCAATGCCGTTCAAACAGTTATGGCACAACCTATAAAAGGTAAGACGGTATTGATAACAGGAGCAGGCCCATTGGGCCTTATGACAATTGCTGCAGCAAGAGCTTTTGGTGCAGGTCAAATTTTTGTAAGTGAACTGCAGGAAGAAAGGAGAGAAAAAGCTCTTGGCCTAGGTGCTGATCATGTTATTGACCCAAAAAATCAAGATTTACATTCTTTTATCAAAGAAGAAACAAAAGGAAAAATGTTTGACGTTCTTCTTGAAATTTCAGGATCTAACCAAGCTTTAAATGATGGATTAACATCAATTTCCAATGGTGGATCGGTTGCGTTACTGGGACTGTTTCCATCAACTGTTAATTTATCCTTAAATGAAAACGTTATATTTAAAGGTTTGGTTATTAATGGCATAACAGGTAGATTGATATGGGATACATGGAGCCAGGTTGACAGTTTAATCTATGAGAAGGGTTTTGATCCAAAAAAATTATTAACACATAGTTTTAAAATTGAAGAATATGAAAAAGCTTTTAGCTTAATGGAAAAAGGGGTTTCTGGAAAAATTGCATTATTTCCTAGATGAAAATGACTAATTTTATTAAAAATATATTTCAGAATTTAGAAAAAATTAAAGAGGCTGGAACCTGGAAGGATGAAAGAGTTTTAGAGGGAAGGCAAGGGACCACAATTACTGTTCAAGGTAAAAAAGTTTTAAATTTTTGTGCAAATAATTATTTAGGTCTTGCAAATCATCCTAAAGTTATAGATGCAGCCAAAAAAGCTATAGATGAATGGGGTTACGGTATGTCTAGCGTGAGGTTTATTTGTGGAACACAGGATATTCATATCGAACTTGAAAAACGGATTTCGAATTTTTTAGGGATGCAAGATTCAATCCTGTATGTTGCATGTTTTGACGCAAATGGCGGAGTTTTTGAACCTTTACTGGGCAAGGATGATGCTATTGTTACAGCATCATTAAATCATGCTTCTATTATTGATGGGATTAGATTATGCAAGGCCAAAAGATATATTTATGCTCATGATGATTTAAACAATCTTGAAGATAATTTGAAAAAAGCCCGTGTCGATGGAGCAAAAAATATTTTAGTAGCTACCGACGGGGTCTTTTCTATGGATGGTGATATTGCCAAAATTGATGAAATTTTAAATTTAACAAAATCTTATGATGGAATTTTGATGGTTGATGATAGCCATGCGACTGGTTTCGTTGGAGCCAATGGAAGAGGTACTCCTGAGTTTTGTGGTGTTCATGGGAAGGTTGATATCATATCTTCAACATTAGGTAAAGCTTTAGGTGGAGCCAATGGCGGTTTCATTAGTGCTAAAAGAGAGGTTACTTCAATATTGAGACA
Source organism: bacterium (assembly GCA_002716355.1). GTDB lineage: Bacteria > UBP7 > UBA6624 > UBA6624 > UBA6624 > UBA6624. Next base: position 8,992 of record PBAU01000011.1, read on the forward strand.
AAAAAGTAGACCATATTTATTTAGCAACACTGTTGCTCCTGTTGTTGCAGCAACATCAATTTCTGTTTTGGATATTTTAGAAAGCAAAAATTCTCCATTGGAGCAGTTAACTAAAAATACTGAGCGCTTTCGTGCAGGCATTCAGAAAACCGGTTTGATCATCAAGGAAGGTTCTCATCCAATTGTGCCAGTTATGCTTTACAACGCAAGGTTGGCAAATGTATTTGCTGAGAGATTGTTGGATCTAGGCGTGTATGTTATTGGCTTTTCTTTTCCTGTTGTTCCTGAACATCAAGCAAGAATAAGAGTTCAAATATCAGCTGCTCATTCATCTGTCGAGATTGACAAGGCTGTTCAAAGTTTTGAAAAAGTTGCGAGTGATTTAGGAATACTTGGCAAGAGCAAGGATTTTTTAGTAAATTGGAAGTAATTTTTAAGCATGAAAATTATTAATTATTTTTTATTTTTTATTTTTTGTTTCGGCTCCTGTGTTAATTCACAGGGTTTAGAAAGTAAAAAAAAGATTTTAGTTACACATGAAATGATTAAAGATTTTATTTTCTGGATTGCTGGTGACGAGTACGAGGTTATCTCTATTTATGATGAAAACCAGGATCCTTTTCGTGATGCTCCAGTTCAAATTGAGGAAAAGGACTTCATTTCTTTTTTCACAATGTGTCAAAAATGGGAAAAGAAGGCAGTTAGGGTCGCTAGTGATAAAAGGCCAAAATCTTTTATCACAATGAAGGATCCAAGAGTTGATATAGATTGCAGTTCAGGCTCCCCATGGCTGCATGGAGCTTACTTAACTGAATACCTTTATGAAACAGCATCATCATTAGCGCAAATCAACCCTTTTAAAACAGAAGATTATTTCAAACAAGCAGAATTCTTAAGCGAACAGCTTAATGATTTCACGATCAATATGCGAGTTTTGAAAATGCCAGATTTGAAACTTCCAGAAGGTTTAAGGGTGGCTGTGTATTCATCTTTTGGCTATGAGTTTTTAGGGTATATGAGTACAGCTCCATATATGAAGTTTGTGACCATGCCTTCAGATCTTATGTTCCCAAGTGATTTACAAAATTTAAAAGAGGATAATTTTCCTCCAGAGTTGATTGTTTTTACAAGTTATGCTGATCAAAATGTCATCAAAATGTTTGAAGATAATGGTTTTGCTACGGTTGTTATAAACCTATTCCCTTCTGACTTTAGGGAAGATATCACCCCTGTTCAGTTTATAGAAAAAAATTATAGAAAAGTTAGATCAGCAATGCTAGATCTTGTTGATTCTTTGCCGCCCAGCTAATACAACCTTGAACAAGGGATCTAGCACTTGACTCTGAAAACAAATCAACCATATCGGCTGCAATTTTTGAACATAGTGGTGGATCCATTTTTTTTGGCCCTAAAAGCAACCAAAATCCATATCTTATAGCTGATTTTTCAGGGCTGCCTAGGTTTTTAAATTCTTTGTTTTTGGATTCAAGGCATAATGTTATGTATGTGTCAATTTGTTCAAGATTTTCTTTTATATTTTTTAATTGTTTCAATATTGTTTTTTTGTTTTTCTCCATCCCTTTTTGTTCTTCTTCCCCTGATGAAAAAATGAGTTTTATAAAACATTCCGAGAGTTCTTGTTTTGATAAATTATGCATCATTAAAGTTTGCATGACGGATAAGTGTGTTTGATTTTTATTCATCTTTCACCTTCCCCCGTAACCATTTTTGCTTAAATGATTCAGCATCCATCATTAAAAGATCATCGAGTATGGAAATCCTTCGCTTATTTGCATGATCGTTGTTGTCAGTAATGCAAACTGGAATGATCATATTTTTTTCACGATCTCTTATGTTGACAATCCATATATTTGTGTTTTTATTTTCAATCATTACTGCAAATCGCTTAGATGCATTCATAATAGATATACCACCATGTTCAACAATTGTAGTGATGGGTAACCTTGCATCAGCACAATAATCAATAACCATAATAGTAAGTTCGTTATTGAGCTTTTATCACCGAGTAACATTTCTTCGGGTGTTTTAACCATATCCTCTCTTTCAAGTAACAATAGATATCTGAAGAGCCCAAAAGCAACAAATGGTAATGTAACCACCAGAAAAAATAAACCTCTTTCCGGATTGTTTAAGCTGTAGAGACAATACATTAAAAGGTTCATTAAAGCTAATGATCTCGAAATTCCAATCAGGTATTCAAGCTTATAGCTTGAGAGCACAGGCCTGAACTGGAAATTACCTTTTGCCAGTCTGAATTCAGCACATCTTTTACCAAACGAAAGCAATAGAGCCATCATAAAGCCAGCAACTACCAGCCACTCACTGATAGATATCCCTACAGCCCATGTTCCCGCCAGTATCCTTAGAAGAAAATGCAGCGAGAGAGCGATAATTTCAACAATCGGAATGTTTTTTAAAAATTTTGAATAACAGCATGTCATTAAAAAATAGACTGAAAGAATGAAAAGCATTTCTTTTCTTATAAATTGATTTTCTAAACCTATAAAAATTACCAAACCTAAAAGCAAGAAGAAGTATAAAGATGAAAATATGGGATATCTTTTGCTTTTATGAATTGGGTTTTTTAAATCTCTTTCTTGGTCAAGTAGATCATTTACTGCATAACCAATGGTTGAAGTGAGACAGAATAAAAGTATTCCAAAAGCAACTTCAATCAGTATTGCAGAATTGGAAATTACCGGTTCGCCTGTGTTGACTCCTCCAAAAATTACACCAACCAACAAAAGTGAATTTTTTATCCATGATTTGTATCTAGGACCGCGCCAAGTTATGACTTTGTTCATTTTTTTATTTAGAATTGAGTATACTCATAAGATTAACGTTGAATATTATATTTGGAGGTAGTTTTGACTGATTATCCAACCGATGGCATACATGATGAGCTGGAACGAGAGATTTCTTCGTACGGCGATGAAGCAGATGAAGAAAATCTTGAAACAGGTATAGATTTTGCTGTACATCAAGATTTAATACAGGAGGTTATTGATTTAAGTGCCTTAAAAGGTTATTTAACAACCGACGAGGTCCAACGTTTTATTGAGGAGAGAGATTTGGATCCAGAAACCATTAATGGTTTATGGACAAAGCTTGAAGAAGATGGCGTCCAGGTTTTTACAGAAGAAGAATTAGCTAAAGGTTCAAAAAAGGTTAAAGACAGAAGAAGGAGGAGAGAGGAAGATCATTTCATCTCAGATACCGTTAAGTATTTTTTAAAAGAAATCAGTCATGATTACTTGTTGTCTAGAGATGAAGAGAGAAGCTTGGCTCAAGGTAAAGATGCGGGTGATGAAGATGCTGTTGAGACATTAGCTTCTAGCAATTTTAGACTCGTTGTTTCAATTGCTAGAAAATATTCCGGAAGAGGGCTTTCTTTTGTGGATCTTATACAGGAAGGTGTTTCAGGTTTAATGAGAGCCATTCAAAAATTTGACCATTCGAAAGGTTTTAAGTTTTCAACATATGCAACCTGGTGGATACGCCAAGCCATTACAAGAGCTCTAGCTGATCAAGGGAATATAGTTAGAAGACCTGTTCATATGGTTGAAACAATCAATAGGTATCGTAAGATTGAAAGTCAGTTTGAGCAAGAACAAGGAAGAAAGCCAGACATGGAAGAAATGGCATATGCTTTAGGTTTAATCAGCCCAGATAAAGAAGAGCAGGTAATGGACACCCTTGCGATATATAGAACTGCAGAGCAAGATTTTAAAAGTAAATTTAGACGCCCTCCTTCATGGAAAAAAGAAAGAGGGGATCTTTATGAAATAGCTCAACGTTGCAGCATACCTGTACCCCCTAGATCTGTTCATGGTGTTGGTTGGGCTCCAGAAAACAGAATGACCAAGGAAGACAGGATAGTATTGCGAGATTTTAAAAAGAATTTAGATGAATGGGGAAGAGCTGTTGCCAGAATTTTAGAGATACAAAGATATGCTCAAGGGATTTTGTCATTGGAGTTACCGATCGGTGATGATGAAGATGCTTTATTGAAAGACTATATTGAAGATAAGAAGATTCCATTGCCTGATTATGAAGTCGGACAAGATTTTTTAAAGAGAGATTTGAATCGAATATTGTCAAATCTTCTTGATGAAAGAGAGTATGAGGTTCTAGCTTTGCGGTATGGTTTAACCAATGCGACACCTTTAACACTGGAAGAGGTTGGGAAAAAGTTAAATGTAACTAGGGAAAGAGTCAGGCAGATTGAAAATCGAGCCATTAAAAAACTTAGAAATTCTCCTGATGCTGAAAAGTTGTCAGATTATATTGATTAGCTGTTATGAAAATTAATGTTAATGATTTGAAGCCAGGCATGGTGATTGATTACAAAGGTCAGCATTTTAAAATCGTTTCAACGGAGCATATGAAAATGGGAAGGCAAAGTGGATTTTTGCAAGCCAAAATGAAAAATCTTAATTCTGGTTCAACTATATCTAATAGATTTAATGGTGGAGAAAAGGTTGAAAAATGCCATTACCAAGAGTTAGAAAGTAACCTTTCCTACAAAGATGGAGAAATGTTTGTTTTTATGGATGAAGAAACATGGGAAGAGGAAAGGGTTCATTCTGATCATGCAGAACGTGTTGAATGGTTGCTAGAGGGAGAAAAGGCAGTGTTAATAAAGTTAGATGGAAAAATAATATCAATCTCTCCACCTAATCATGTTGTAAGGGAAGTTTTAGAAGCACCTCCTGCAGTAAAAGGAAATACTGCGACCGGAGCAACTAAGGAAGTTGTTCTGGAGGGTGATGTCAAAGTGCAAGCACCTTTGTTCATCAATGCTGGTGACAGAATTAAAGTTGATACTGAAAAGTACTCCTATATAGAACGTGCCTGATGTCTTGGCTTGGTTTGGATTTCGGAAGCACGAATTTAAAAGCAGCTTTATTTAAAAATAACACACTATATAAAAAAATAGGAAAGATTGATTTTACTGAACCCTTGCCAGATGATTTAAAGGATGAGTTTGATTCGGTATTGGTCTCATCCTCTAAGTCTGAAGGAACAACTAATGCTCTTATTGGTGGATTGCAGTTAAATAAAAAAATAATCACAGTTTCAGATATTCTTACCTCAGAAGATGTATGTGTTCATGATTATGGAGAACCTGCTTTTGGAGAGGATCGAAGGTTGTATTTTTTAGCAATGAAAAATATGATTTCTGATAATAATTTTGGAGTTATTTCATTCGGAACAGTATGTACATTATCAGTTTGGACCAAGGATACATTTTATGGCGGTAACCTTTTTCCAGGTAGAACCTCTATATATAAAACACTTGGCAGGGCAACAAGCCTTCCAGAAATTGAACCCAATGTAGAGATGTCTTTTGGCAGAGGATCATCATGTGTTTCGTCAGTTAGGTCAGGCATAGATATGGGCTGGATAGCGATGATTAAAGAATTAAAATCTCTTTATGATTCTGAACTGGACAACATTACGTGGTTTGTAACTGGTGGTGATTACAACTGCGTTGCGAATCATATTAAAGATGAATGTGTGAATGAGCCAGATTTGCTATGGAAAGGAATGGAGGCTTTGATTTCCAAGATATGAAAAAGATTGTTTCAGTTTCATTAGGTTCATCCTCCAGAGATCATTCTGTTGTAGTTAATTTCAACAATCAAGATTGGAAAATTTCCAGGATTGGATGTGATGGTGATTTAGCTGCATGCAGGCAAAGGTATCTTGAAATGGACAATAAGGTCGATGCTTTTGGAATGGGAGGGATAGATAGATGGTTATGGATTGGCGATAGAAGGTATCAATTTAATGATGCTGCAAAGCTTGTTGCTGGTTTGAAAACTTTTATTGCGGATGGGTCGGGATTGAAGCACTATATCGAATCTGAACTAGTCACGAATTTGCTGAATGAGAAAAAAATATTAAAAAGCACTGATAAGGTTTTAATGGTTTCAGGTTTAGACAGATGGGGGATGGCTAAAGCTTTTCATGACGGTGGGTGTGATGTTCTTTATGGTGATTTAATTTTCGGATTAGATTTACCGATAGGTATTAATCATTTAGAAAAATTAGCAAGAGTTGGCAGGACGATTCTTCCAATAGTCACAAAATTGCCATTTAAATGGTTGTACCCAACTGGAGAAAAACAAGAAGAAAATACAGGGAAGGCTTCACGATGGTTTGAAGGAAGGGATGTTATTGCAGGTGATTTTCATTACATAAAAAGAAACATCCCAAATGACCTAACAGGAAAAACAATTGTTACAAACACAACAACAGAGGAAGATGTAAAAATGTTAAAGAGCAAAGGCTTGAAGTGGTTGGTTACAACAACACCGCGTTTAGAGGGTAGAAGCTTTGGGACTAATGTGATAGAAGCCTTTTTCTTTGGGGTTAAAGAAAGTAACAAGTTATCACAGAATGATTACAAGACTTTATCTAAAGAATTGGATTTTTCAGGAAATATTGAGAGGTTGAACAAGTGAACGAAAAAAGAGAATTTAGAGAAAAAAAATTAAAAAAATGGATTGAAAAATATGGAGATCCTTACGAGAGCTCTTTTTCAATTACAAATTCACCAGGAGAAATAAAGGATAATTTTGAATCCCTTGAAAATCAATCAGTTAGCTCTGGAGGAAGAGTGCTTGCTTTTAGAAAGCAAGGCAAACTGGCTTTTTTGGATATTGGAGATATAACTGGAAGAATTCAACTTTTTATGCGTAAGAATGATCTTGAAAATTTTGATGATGCTGAATTGCTAGATTTGGGAGATATCATATTTGTTCAAGGCAAGGTAATGAAGACAAAAGTAGGTGAAGTCAGTATTTTCGTTTCTAAATTTTCACTCGTGTCAAAAGGTCGCCATGAACTTCCAGATAAAATGCATGGGATATCTGATCCAGAAACACGACAAAGGAAAAGATGGGTAGATATGGCTATTGGTGGAGATATAGCAAAAGATGTAGTTTTTATTTCTAGATTTTTTCAAAAAGCACGAGAATATTGGCAATCTGAAGGGTTTCTTGAAGTTTTCACTCCAATGCTCCATCAGATTCCTGGTGGTGCTTATGCAAGACCTTTTGAAACACATCACAATGCATTGGATTTATCTTTGTATTTAAGAATAGCGCCAGAGCTTTATCTTAAAAAATTATTGGTTGGTGGATGTCCTAAAGTTTTTGAAATAGGTAGAAATTTCAGAAATGAAGGAATATCAAAAAAGCATAATCCGGAATTTTTTGGACTCGAGGCTTATGAGGCTTGGGGAAGCTTTGAGACGATGATGTCAAGATCGGAAGAATTTATAAAATTTCTTGCAGCGGATCTTTTGAAAAATGATTCTTTTGAATGGATGGGAAAAAAGATCTCCCTGAAAGGTAAGTTTAAAAGATTAGATTTCAGGCAAGCTTTAATAGATGCAGTTGGTATTGATATTGACAGCATGTCTAAGCTTGAAGATTACAAAGATGTTTTTAAAAAACATAATTTAAATTGGGGCAATGGCATGACGGTAGGGAGAGCGCAGGATAAACTTTATGGTGAATATATCGAGTCAAAAATTGTAAATCCGACTTTTGTAACAGGTTATCCAAAAGAAATGAGCCCTTTGGCAAAGAGCATTCCAGGAAGTAAAAATTGGACACAAAGATTTGAACTTGTAATTGCTGGTTGTGAGGTGGCAAATGCATTTGGAGAGTTACATGACCCAGATGAACAAAGTCGTAGGATGAAAAACCAACAGGATGCAAAAGATTCAGGTGACCTAGAGGCTCAACCAATTGATGATTCATATATAGAAGCTTTGGAGTTTGGCATGCCATCTGCCGGAGGCATTGGCTTTGGTGTAGAGCGTTTGTTGATGATGTTTCTGAATAAAGATTCAATCAGAGATGTTATTCTTTTCCCAATGCTAAAGCCAAAAAGGGATGAGTGAAAAAGAGTATTTTAGATTGATTAATAAATTGATCAGAGAATCTGGTCTCAAGGTTAAAAAAAAAGAAAAAAATATTGCTAAAAAAATTATCCAAAGATGGAATAAGATTTGGCCTTTTGTTGGTAGGGATATTGAATTAAAAACAACAAAAAATGGAGTGTTTGTTTACCTGTTGGTTGATTATGAAGGCCAATTTTTTCGCGTTGCAAGTTTGGCATTTAGGACTGACCGTAAAAATTTGTTTTTCATTCAGGCTCCTGTCCCTGAAAGGTCAGCATGGACAAATCAGAAATTTGCAAGAATTTTAGACTTCTTGTTTCAGGAATGGTCAGCTCTTGAGTTTGCTACAGGCCTAGGAAGGACAAGCATCATAATTCCCTTGAATGATTTAGACAATGATTCTGATGTAGACTTCATAATGGAAGATTTATTGGAGGTGGTTAAATGAAAGATGATAATCAAGTAGATGACTTGAATTTAGATGAAATGGATGAAAATGCTAACGGTGATAAGAAAGAAAGACATGGATGTGCAACTGCGTTCATCATAGTGACAGTTTTAGGTAGTCTCTACAATATTATTGCTTTTATAACCGGTAGGACTACAAAACAGCTTGAAACGGCTGCTGCTCAGTTGCGAATGGCTGAAATGTATGAAGAGGCTGAAGGGATGGACAGGATGATTGATGCGATGCAGGCCCCGGCAATTATGCCTATGGGAGTAACAAGTGCTGTTTTGATAACAGTTGGATTGATTATGATTTGGCGCTGGAGGCAAATAGGAATACCTTTGTTTTTGGCTGGAAGTGCTTTGAGCATGGTTGCAAATTGGATGATTTATTCAAACAGTGGAGGAAATCCGTGGGACGCCTTTGTATCAACCTTGATAACAATTGGTGTTTTCTTTTGGGCGATGTCAATGGGTGATAAGAAAACAATAAATCAGCTTGATTAAATCAGTTTTGATCTTATTTTTCCACTAATGTAATCAACCAAGGTAACAACAATAATGATGCCAATCAGTATTGTGCCGACATGGCTCCAGTTTCTTGCCATTAATGCAAAGAAGAGAGTTTTTCCTATACCTCCTGCTCCAACCATGCCAAGAACACTTGCTGCTCTTATGTTTATTTCAAGCCTGTAAAGAAGTATAGATACGAATTCCGGCATAATTTGAGGCAAGGCAGAATATCTAAATACAGATATTTGAGATCCGCCAACAGCAAGAACAGCTTCAATTGGACCTTTATTAATTGATTCAGTAACTTCAGCTGTTAGCTTTGATAGTGTTCCTGTTGAATGAAAACCCAAAGCAAGAACTCCAGCAAATGCTCCAGGACCAACACCTACAATAAATATAATCGCTAATAAAATTTCTGGAATCGTTCTAATTGCATTTAATGTAAATTTAATAAATCCGGATATTGGCTTAGGCGAAGTATTTTCTGCAGCAAGAATACCTAACATTAATGAAAAAAATCCAGCAAACACTGTTCCGATTAATGCAATTTGAAAACTTTCGAGAAGTCCTTTTGCTACATTTTGATAAATTGACAAATCTGGATTAAAGAGTCCATTTTCACCAGAAAGTATTTTTGTAAAAATTTCTTGGCCTTTTTTGTTTGTTTCAGGAAGGTATTCATTGGTTATTAAACCAATCAGAACAAAAACAAACAATGAAAGGAGGATTTTTTTATTGTTCATGAACCCATCAACCTTTTTCTTATTTTTGCTGAAATGAAATCAATGATTGCAATTATTAGAAATAATGTTAATAATAACGATGATATTTTGTTGTATTGACCCAGATCAAAATTTATATTTAACCAGGTTCCAATTCCTCCAGCGCCAACCAAACCAATAATAGCTGCTGCTCTTATGTTGATTTCAAAAACATACAAACAGTAAGACAAAAATTGTGGAAGAACAGCTGGTGCAATCCCATATTTGATTCTTGATAACCAGGATCCACCTACAGCTCTTATTGGGTCGAAAGAATTTTCATCTACTGATTCCAGGCTTTCATATAGTAGTTTGCTTATTATGCCAAAAGAAAAAAAGCTTAATGCAACAATTCCTGCAAATGGATTTGCGCCAAAAAGGGCTACACATAAAGCCGCTAATAATAAATCAGGAATTGTTCTTACAAGATTGAGGAAGAATCTGAAAAATACATTTAAAAATTTAGTTTTGGTTACAGTGTTTGCTGCAAATATTGCGATCGGATAAGCTAAAAAGGCTCCATAAAAAGTTGAAACAAATGCCATTTTAAGTGTTGTTATAAAATCAGGAAAAACTTTTGAAACTTCAGAAAAATCTGGAGGGAACATTTCAGAGATAAAAAAATTAATATCAGCAAAGCCGTTGATAAGTGACTTGAATGAAACTTCAGTTTCATAACAGGCCCATAAGAACAAAGCTGCAAAAAACAAAATCGTCATTTTTTTATTCATGTTTTTTGATAAATTTGTTTAAATGATTCTTTTGTAGCTTCTGAGGATGGTGAATCCCATACCTTCTCCCCATTCCTCAAGCCAATAATTCTGTCAGAATACTTCAAAGCCATTTCTATATCGTGCAAATTAATTACAACAGCGATTTTTCTTTTTTTACATTTGGTTTTTAAATCATCTAATATCTTTTTTGCTGTTGGAGGGTCCAAGCTTGCTACTGGCTCATCAGCTAAGATGATTTTTGGATCTTGAATAAGAGCCCTAGCGATTGAAACTCTTTGTTTTTCTCCGCCAGAAAGTTGATCAGCTCTTTTTTGAACATGTTGACTCAAGCCCATTTCAAACAATATTGATTTTGCTTTCTCTTTGTCCTGTTTGGACCATAATCCAAAAGTTGTCATTAGTGGATTTCTTTGCCCAAGCAAGCCAGTCAAAACATTGTCTAAAACTGAAATTCGATCTTGAAGATTGTAATTTTGAAAAATAAAACCTATGTTTGTTCTGTATTTTCTATATTCTTTTGATGACATAGATTTTGTATTTCTTTGTTTGAAGTAGATATTGCCATTTGATGCTTCTGTTAAACCATTTACACATCTTAAAAATGTTGATTTTCCAGATCCACTTTTCCCTACAATAGCAATAATCTCACTTGGGAAAATATCTAAGTCAAAATTAAACAAAGCATATTTTTTTGAATTCGGATATTTCTTTGAAATATTTTCAATTTTTAATAATGGTTTCATAATAGGCCGCTTTTTTCTGCTAGTATTTTTAGTTCCAAAAAATCTTCATGATTTGTTTTTTCAAAACCTTCAATACTGTATATATTGTTTAATATTTCAAAAATTTTATTATTTTTTTCAGGCAGTTCAATAAAGATTTTTTCTATCTCTTTCATTAGATTTTCATCCAAGTCTCCTCTTGCTGCAACGATATCATTTGGTATTGGAGTCGTTAAGGCTAATTGAAAAATTTCACCATCCCATTTTTCTAAAATTTTAACTTCAGTCAATCCACAAGTTGTTTTAATTGTTGTTTTGCTCTCAACCTCCATATTTTTTAAATAAGGCATTATTTCTTGTGCGATTGAATCAACAATAGGAGATTGATATCTCATCAGTATATCCCAAAAATTTTTTTCTAAAGTATCATGTAAAAATGTATCAACACATATTTGTTTCATATCAGTAAAGGTAAGCTCAACTTTAAAACCAGGTGCTATATTTTCAAAATCATAAACAAAATTTTTTCTAGCATCTTCATAGGTTGCTCCAGCATCCCATTCACCTCTATATATCCCTTGTACGACATTGTCATGGCTGCCCAACATTGCATAATTTTTTAAATCTGTTCGGTAGTCAATGCCTTCAGCAAGTAAGGTGATTTGAGGATAGAGAAAGCCACTTGTTGAAGCTGGGTCAGTGAATGCAAACAGTTTACCTTTAAGATCTTTTATTGACTCTATATTGCTTGACCGTGAGGCAAGAATTTGTGCCCTGTAGCTGTTTTTGCCAAATCTTATCGTTCGCAAAAGTGGTTTTGTTGGAGTGTTTATTTTTTCAGTATCCCTGCGAGAAAGAAGATATGAAAATGGAGCCAAAAAACTAATGTCTACTGTGCCAGCTTTCATTCCTGCGATTAAACCCATGTATTTCACAGCAACAAAGCTTTCTACTTTTAGTCCAGGATATTGCTCTTGAAGTTCTTTTTGAAGGTATTCTTCTAGCGGTTTGATGTCATCCTTGAGCGTTTGAGCTTGCTGACTCGGCACAAAGCCAATAACAAGAGTACATTGTTCAGGTTGTTTTTCAAAATTACAGGTATTTGGTGTTGATGAACAGCTGTTTAGGCAAAGTAGAACGGTAATAAATAAGATTTTCTTATACAAAACGTGATTATGGTAATACGATAAATTTGAATCTTTTATATTTTAAAGAACTTGGTATGACAAATTTTGGATTATTGGACTGGATTATTGTTTTCATTTATCTTTCAGGTTCTGTTTTTATAGGTTATCAATCTAGGAAATATGTAAAAAATATGTCTGATTTCGTAGTTGCAGGAAGGTCTCTTGGTCGTGGTTTAGGAATCGCAACAATGATTGGATCTGAACTTGGTCTAATAACAGTCATGTATGCAGCCCAAAAAGGTTTGACTGGCGGTTTTGCTTCTTTTCATATAGCCTTACTTGCAGGACTGGTTTGCCTTATTGTTGGATGGACTGGATATATTGTGGTTCCTCTGAGAAAGTTGGGAGTTATGACAATTCCTGAATTTTACGAAAAAAGGTTTTCAAGAGGTGTCCGTATCTTGGGTGGTGCAATTTTGGCCTTGTCTGGAATTTTGAACATGGGAATGTTTTTAAATGCTGGTGGAACTTTTATTGTTGGAGTTACCGGAATGGATTCAGATTTTCATTTGAAAATAGTCATGAGCATACTTTTGATCCTGGTTCTCTTTTACACAATGTTGGGTGGAATGTTTTCAATTATTGTGACTGATTTCATTCAGTTTGTTGTTCTTTCTATTGGTTTATTGATTGCCACATTTATTTCAATTAAAACACTAGGATGGGAACATATATTACAAACTGCTGAAAACCATTATGGGGCTGCAGGTTTTAATCCACTTCATGCTGATGGTTTTGGGATTGATTATGTGGTATGGATGGCTTTTATGGGTTTGATATCTTGCGCTGTTTGGCAAACTGCTGTTATGAGAGCTTGCGCTGCAAAGGATACAGATACTGTTAAGAGAATTTACAAATGGTCTTCCATCGGTTTTTTAGCAAGATTTTTAATCCCTAATTTTTTGGGCATATGTGCAGTTGTTTATTTTGCAGACAATTTACTTCCCATGCCTGAAAATACACTGCAAGCATTCCCACAGTTTTTAGGTGCAATTTTACCAACTGGAATTTTAGGTTTAGTAGTTGCTGGTATGCTGGCGGCTTTTATGTCAACACATGATAGTTATTTGCTATGTTGGAGTTCAGTGTTGACTGAAGATGTTATTAATCCTTTTTATGACTGTAAGTTAAAAGACGCGTTAAGGTTGAAGATCACAAGGATTATTATTTTTTTAATAGGTATATTTTTGTTAATTTGGAGCTTATGGTATCCATTAGGGCAAGATCTTTGGGACTATATGGCCATTTCGGGAGCGATATATTTTACAGGCGCTTTTGCGCTCCTTGGAGTCGGCTTATATTGGAAAAAAGCAAGTACAACTGGAGCATACTTAGCAATTTTAGGTGGTTTATCAGCAATGTCTGGTTTAGGTCCAATTAAAGAGAGGTTAGGACCGTCAATTAATTCATTGAGCTCAGCAGAATTAGGCCTTTTTACAATTGCGCTTTCTGTTATATTGTTGGTTTTAGGTTCACTTCTTTTCCCAGATAAAAAAAAGAATATCAAAGGAGCTTAATGATGGATTGGAAACTTTTTTGGACGTATTTTTTATTTATAGGTTTGTCAATTTTTCTGTTTGTCTCTTTAAAAACAGCACAAAGCGGTTTTAGAGAGTTGAAGGATTTTTTTAGCAGAAAAGATTAAATTGAAAATATTATTTTTTGGTATTTTTGAAAATTATTTTTAAGATCTTCATAGAGTTTATATTGTGTTTTAAACCTTTGAAGATTTTGATTTTTTCTTGAGGTTTTGAAATATACATCTCCATTTATGTGATCTGTTAAAAAACGTATTGAATTTTCAAAAATTATATATATTGAACCTTGAAGGAGGTTTGATTTTTCAATTGGGGTTATCCAATCACCAACTGCTGAAAGGTAACCTTCTGTAATCGCTTCAAATAAGTTCTTGTTGATTTTGACTTGATTTGTTGCCATCTCATCCTCCTTGTTTTTTGATGACATTGATCTAATCATGTCACCATAATCAAAAAATATAAAACCTGGCATTGTGGTGTCAAGGTCAATTATTGCTTTTGTATTATTATTTTTATCAAACAGAATATTGCTTATTTTTGTGTCATAATGGACTATTCTTTTTGGACAATTGAACATTTGTTGAGAAAGTGTTCTCCAAAAAGTTTTACTCTTGGAAATTTCATTTATTTTTTCTTGAATTTTTGGTGTTAGTCTTGATTTAGTATTTAATTTTGCTGCATTTTCAAGTTGGGATATCCTTGAATCAACATTGTGGAAGTTTGGTATTGTTTCCTTTATTGCATTAAGCGGGAGATCCAGAAGGGCTTCTTGAAACTTCCCAAAGGAAAAAGCTGTTTTAAAGGCCATGTTATTGTTTTCTGGCCTCAGAAATGTTTTGCTTGAGATGTATTCAAGTCTTCTCCATGCACCATCATTCTCAATTAATTTTGGAATCCTGATATTGCTATTTTTTTTTAAATGATTTTCTATTTCGTAATAGTTTTTATGGATAGCTTCCGTATCCTGGAAAACATCTTGATTGATTTTTTGTATAACAAAATCTCGGTATATCCATGTGTTGTTGATCAAGCCTTTGGTTATCTCTACAGGAGAAGGGCAACCTGTATCCGTAGATTTTTTTTCCTGCTTGAAAACGTTATCAAACATTTATGCCTCTAAAAATCAGTAGGGTAGATTCCTTTTTGGAATTTTTTTAAAATTTCACCTTTCGTATATTCAAAATCTTCTTTATATGTCACTCCGCACCATTTCTCATGAGAGTAAAGAGCTTTTACTTGAATTTTTTTTTGATTTATCTCTTCTTGAACGAATCCAGGTAATAAAAATTCAGAATCATTATCTTTGATTTCATCAATGAATTTCTTATAGCTTTTTTTTAAGCTTCCGAATATGCTGGGTTGAAAGCCCCAGAGGTTCATTGAAACAGGTGGATCACCTTCTGTGAATTCATTTAAATCATGTGTTTCTTTTATTTCAGTTAGGTTATTGTTTTTATCTATTTTGCATACACCTCTCGAGACTCCTCCATGGATAGACAATGTTTGCCTTAACGGGAAGGTCATTATTGCAGACCTTTGGTCAGATTGTAGAAATCGAATAAGCATTTTTATGGATTGTGATCCATAATAATCATCTGCATTTGCCACAATGAAGGGTTCATTGATATGGTTTTCTGCGCATAAAACAGCATGTCCCGTCCCTAATGGTTTGACCCGGTTTCTTATTGGGTTTTTCTGTAATACAAATTTTGTTTTTATTTTTTTAGAAATTTTTGAGAATTTTTCTTTTATTTGCTCTTGAGCATCTTCTCTTGTTATGAGGATGATTTTTGTGCACCCATGCTTCCATGCATCATATGCAGTTAACTCTGCTAAAGATTCACCATTTGGCCCAATTTTTTCAATTTGTTTTAGGCCCCCGTACCTAGAACCCATGCCAGCTGCAAGTATCAATAGCGATATTTGGTTATTGTGTTTCAAATTAATGGATATGGTAATACGATTTACCTATATGGAACTCCAAGAAAAGCTCAAAAGCGTTGGATTAAAGCTTGAAGAATATGAAAATGCTAAAAAAATTGTAGGAAGAGATTTAAATAATATAGAAATCGGTATATTGAGTACTGTTTGGAGTGAGCATTGTTCATACAAATCTTCAAAAATACATCTCAAGAGGCTGCCGGTCAAAGGAAGTCAGGTTGCCCAAGGACCTGGGGAGAATGCTGGCGCTGTTAGGCTGGGCGAAGGTTGGGTTGCTGTTTTTAAGATGGAAAGTCACAATCATCCATCAGCAATTGCTCCAAAACAGGGCTCAGCAACTGGTGTTGGTGGGATAATTCGAGACGTGCTTTCCATTGGGGCTCCAGCTTCAGCAGTATTAGACATTTTAATGTTCCCACAAGAGGACTTTTCAAAAACGCCCTGGTATCTTAATGGTGTTGTTGATGGTGTTGGAAGTTATGGTAATTGTGTAGGTGTTCCTAATCTTGGAGGACAGACTAGTTTTTATCCTGGTTATGAAGGGAACCCTCTTGTTAATGCGATGTGTGTTGGTTTGTGCAAGGAAGAGGATATGAAAAAAGCTGTAGCAAGCGGTATTGGCAACAGCCTTATACTTATTGGAGCGCCCACTGGGAGAGATGGGATTCACGGAGCCACTTTTGCCTCTATGGATTTAGATGAAGACTCAGGTGACGACCTTCCTGCTGTCCAGGTGGGAGATCCCTTTAGAGAAAAACTTTTAATTGAGGCAACTTCTGAAATCTTAGAACAATGTGAAGTTGTTGGTTTACAGGATTTGGGTGCAGGTGGCATCACGGGATCATCAGCAGAGATGGCTGGTGCAGCTGGTTTAGGTGTGATTGTGCATTTGGACAAAGTGCCTCAACGAGAAAAAGACATGCGTGATTACGATGTTGCATTATCAGAAAGCCAAGAGAGAGCTTTGATATGTGCAACTCCAGAAAATGTAGAAAAAATCATTAGTATTGCAGAAAAATGGGATTTAAGAGCAGCGGAAGTGGGAGTAGTAACAGAGACAGGAAAATTACAAATGATGTGGAATGAAGAGATTGTATGTGATTTGCCAATAAGTCTTATTGATATGGATCTTGAGTATGATAGACCGCAAAAAAAACCTGATTTAAAAAAAGCAGATTTTCAAACTTCATCCAATAACTTAGACGATATTGAAAATGTTCTATTAAAAATGTCTTCAAATCCAAATATAGCTAGTAAAAAGTGGGTTTGGAGACAGTATGACAGTCAGGTTCAAGCTTCAACAATTTTTAAACAAGGTAATGATTCAGGTGTAATCAAGGTTCCCAACTCTAATTTAGCAGTTGGGATGACTGCTGATGCAAAACCAATGTGGTGTTCTATTGATTCATACTGGGGTGCGGCTCATACTGTTGTTGAAGCAGTGTGCAATCTTGCATCAAAAGGAATCAAGGCTTTAGGTACTACTAATTGTTTAAATTTTGGCAATCCAGAAAACCCTACTGTGATGTATTCTTTCTCACAGGCAGTTGATGGCATAACAAAAGCATGCCTCGAGATGAATACTCCAATTACAGGTGGTAATGTTTCTTTCTATAATGAAAGTCCTGATGGTGCTATTCCTCCAACTCCTAGTATAGGAATGGTTGGAGTGGCAGAAGATGTTTCTGCGATCCTCGGGTCACAGATACATCCAGGTGATAAGGTTTATGTTTTTGGAAATAAGCATTGGGACTTGGAGGGTTCTGAATTTTTAAGATATGTAATGGGATCCAAACAATCAATGCTTCCAGAACTAAATTTCCAAGATGCAAGATCAAGCATAAATCAAGCAATCAAAATAAGAAAAGAAGCTAAGTGGATGGCTGATGTTTCCGAAGGTGGTATTTTTGATTGTGTTTTGAGAATGGTGCCTGAAGGTAATGGCATTAATCTTTTCTGTCCTGAGGGGATACATTGGACAAGTTTTTTGTTTTCTGAAGAGCCACATAGGTTTATTGTTTGTTGTGATAAAGATATTAATGCAGATGACGCGATGTTGATAGGTGAAATTTCTAGAGAGGAAATTTTTTCAATTAAGAAAAAGGATGTTTTTTCTACTGATTTGAGAATTTTAAAAAATTCTTTTGAAAGCACAATTCAAAATATAGCTGATTTTTAATAAACTTTTAAAGGGATAAGCCAGTCGGATTTTTCACATGAGGCAAGTGTCCATAAATATCCAGAAAAAGAAAAATCGATAAATTTGCCATTTTCACAATCTATATTGAATCTTTCCTCAACATCTTCTATTGTTAGTTTTTCTGGAGTGGTATCAAATCCAGTCCATCCGCTCCACAGCTCTGTTCCTTCTTCTGAGATTGCCCAATATTTACCATTTTCAAATTGTTTATATTTTTTCACGCTATCAGGCATTTGTTTTTGAGATTTTTCAACATATTCATTATTTTCAAATCTATAAGAAAATACGACGTCAAAAAAACATAAGTTAGCCCATCCGTATTCGTACACATTTACACAACTGAACCCCTTTTCACCATGTATTTTATAAAGCTGAACCCCCTTAACCTCAGTACCGTTATCAGGTCGGTTATTGATTTTAATAACACTTTCATCCTCTGCAATAAAATCATTCATGTTTAACTCTATGTAATGTGGTGATGGCACACTGTTTGAATCACCATATCGTGCTAAACCAACAAATTTATCAGGTGATTCCCAGTAGCCTGAGATAATAGGCATAAATCTAAAAATACTTGAACTGCCCGGTATTTTTTTTTGTATTTTTTTATTTTTTATATCGATTTTATAAAAACCTTGTGGCCATGAAGATGTCCATAAATTATTCTGATAAACCTCTATGTCTAAGGCTCTAATCACGGTACCTTTTGGCCTGAATGAGAAAATAGATTTATTTGTTTTTTGGTTAAATACTTTGATAAGCGATTTATTATCTTTTTCAGTATAGTAGATGGCATACTGTTGGTTCATCTGATCAACAGAAATTAGCTCCGGTTTACTGTTGTCTTTCTCTTTTTTTAGTTCTATTGGCTGTATGCCAATTTGTAGTAAAAACAAAATAACAAACATTTATTTTCTTCTTGTATTTATTAAACAGAGGATAAATGATGGAATCAATAGTAAAAAATCACCAAATTGATTAAACATAGTAGTCTTTTTTTGTATTTTTATCTTTTGATTTCGGAACAAATCTTCACCTAAAGGGCTTTCAAATAAAACTTCACCATTTATATTCACAACAGATGAACCTCCACCTGTGATCACAGAAATCATGTTTCTTCCTGATTCAATTGCTCTCATTTTGATTAATCGACTAAATTGCTGTGTAGCATTTTGAGAAAACCAAGAAGTATTGGATGCAACTACTAAAAAATCTGTATTTTTTGATACTTGAGTTCTTGTTGCTTCAGGAAATAATGCTTCCCAGCAAAGCAAAGGTCCAATATTGAGATTGTTTACAATAATGTCACCACCACCATCACCTGGAGAAACATCCCTAACAGGCCACCCATAATCTGGCATGATTTCGGTAACTAGTTTTCTAAAGATTACAAATTCACCCATTGGAACTAAAAATCTTTTTTCATAAGGTTTTTCAAGATATTTGTTGTCTGGATACGAAACCCCATATACATTATGAAAATTTTCAGAATCATTAATAAATGCTCCGTAAAGTATGGGTACATCAGATTTTTTTGATATGCTTGCTACAACATCGCTAGGGTATTCTGAAACTATAGCTGATTCAGGCCATAATATCACTTGGGGTTTATTTTCGAAACTAGAACTTCC
The DNA here is from genome assembly GCA_002716355.1 of bacterium. GTDB lineage: Bacteria > UBP7 > UBA6624 > UBA6624 > UBA6624 > UBA6624. Next base: position 28,605 of record PBAU01000011.1, read on the forward strand.
TTTTAAATAAAATTGTTTGATTTCTTCAAGCACATTTGCATCCCATCTTTGAATCGCAGCCTTGCCATTTGACACCATTCTGACTGTTGTTTCAGCTTCAAAATCCTCAATATTATTCTTAAGTGGAAAACCGTAAATAAAACAAAGAGAACATAAGCATATTGCTTTGGCTAGATTATCTTTTTTTGTAAGTGATGAATAAAGAGATACTGCAAAAAGCATCAATATGAAAGACAGTCCATTTAATCCAACTATCGATGCAAAAGCCATATTTTCTGGGTTCCACGTTAGCCAATTTCCCAAATTAGTCCATGACCATTTAAACATCCCAAGACCTCTTGAGTATTCAAATAAATACCAAGCAAAGGGTATAAGCCATAAAATGTTATTTTTATTCTTTACCTTCTGTCTCAAACATGTAAAAAGGTAACAAAAAAATGCAAATTCTGATGCAAGAATTAATGCAACAAGAACCCATGCAACAGGTGAAAGAGCTTTCATCCAATAAACAGCAATAATATTTTGGACAAAAATAATTAATGATCCATATTTGATCAAATCTATGGATTTGTATTCACATAAAGCATAAACCATAAAGACCAAAGAAAGAACAGCAATAGGCCATGCATTTTCAAAAAGAAAAGGTGCGCTCCATAATGCACCAATTATTATTGATATAAATATTTTATTTTTAAAAATATTCATTTGTTTGTGCAGTTAGGCCAACATTTTTTATATTTTTTACCGCTGCCACAGGGACAAGGATCATTTCTTCCAACCTTTTTTAAATCATCTTTTTTACCAAGAAAGGCATTCATTTTTGTTTTAGTTTCTTTGTTTTCATTGTTTTGAATCGGCATTGGTTTTTCTTTTTGTTTGACTTTTGCCATAAACACCGCCTGAATCACATCTCTTTGGATATTTTGGATAAGTATATTGAATAAATCAAAAGCTTCTTTTGCATAAACGGTCAGAGGGTCAACTCTTCCATATCCGCGCATCGACACGCCATCTCTTAAATTTGACATATCAGTTAGATGATTCATCCACCTTTTGTCAACTGCTCTTAATGCTGCCCATTTTGATAGCTGTTCCATGATTGATTCACCCAGTTCCTCAACCCTTTTCCTCAAAGCATTTTTTGCAGATTCTTCTAATGTTTTTTCTATTTCAGAAGATTTTATATTTTCTTCTTTAAGCTTTTCTATTGCAGAGTCAGATAAAGGCATGACCACTGATAAATCTTGTTTTAACCCATCAATATTCCATTCCGATCTTTTCAATGATGTGGATGCATGAGTTTCTATTGAGTTTTTTATTACGTCTGATATGAAGCCATCAATTTGTTTTAGGAAGTTGTTTATATTTAAAACATTTTCTCTTTCTTCATATATGACCTTTCTTTGTTCATTTAGAACATCATCGTATTTCAGTAATGATTTTCTAACTTCGTAATGATGCCCCTCAATTCTTTTTTGGACATTTTCAATCATTCGATCTAAAAGTGGATGGAATAATGCTTCATTTTCCGGCCATTGAAAACGACTCATCATTTCTTCAACCCTGTCAACAGCAAACCTACGCATGATGTCATCTTCTAAACTAAGTAGAAATTCACTAGACCCAGGATCACCTTGCCTGCCAGAACGTCCAATTAGTTGATTGTCAATCCTTCTCGCTTCATGTCGTTCTGTACCTAAAACCTTAAGTCCTCCTAATTGGATAACCTTAGATGCTTCTTCTGCACATATCTGTTTTGCTTTTTTTGCATTTCTGTCTTTTATTTCCTTGCTTAAATTTTCATCATCAGCTTTATGCCCTTCAGCTTCGATGAAATCTTTGGCTAAGAACTCAGGGTTACCGCCTAAAAGTATATCCGTTCCTCTTCCTGCCATGTTTGTAGCTATCGTCACGGCTCCATACCTTCCTGCCTGTGCAATTATGTTTGCTTCTTTTTCATGATGTTTAGCGTTAAGAACATTATGTAGTATTTTTTCTTTTTTTAGCATTTTTGATAATTTTTCACTATTTTCAATTGAAACGGTTCCAACCAGCACAGGTTGGCCCAAAGTGTTAGATTCTTTTATTTTTTTGATAGCAGCTTGGTATTTCTCATGTTGTGATTTGTAAACTTCATCTCTGAATTTTTTTCTTTGCAGGTTTTGATTTGTTGGAACTGACATAACATCCATGTTATAGATATCTATAAATTCCCTTTCTTCTGTTTTGGCGGTTCCAGTCATTCCTGAAAGTTTTTCATAGAGTCTGAAATAATTTTGAATTGTTATTGTTGCTACAGTCAGTGTTTCAGCACGTATCGGAACCCTCTCTTTTGCCTCGATTGCTTGATGGAGGCCATCGCCATATCTCCTACCAAACATTAACCTACCTGTAAATTCATCAACAATAATAATTTGCCCTTCTTTAACAATGTAGTCTCTTTCTTTCTGATAGAGAAATTTTGCCTTCAATGCTTGAGAGACTTTTTGATTGATTTGTGCATTTTCAAAATCAAATAAATTCTTTACATTTAGAGTATTTTGAATTTTGTCTACCCCTTGTTCATTTAAAACTACAGAATGTGATTTTTCTTCAATTTCAACATCGTTTTGATTTATTTTCACAACTGCACGGTAAACAGATTCATACTCCCCAGTTGTTCCACTTGGTGGTCCTGATATTATCAAAGGAGTTCTTGCTTCATCAATCAATATGCTATCAACCTCATCCACAATTGCGAAAGAGTGACCCCTTTGTACTTTGTCATTATTGTTGTAAACCATATTGTCTTTCAGGTAATCGAAACCAAATGCAGAATTTGTTCCATAGGTTATGTCATTTTGGTATATTTGTTTTCTTTCTGCATTTGGTTTATCTTGCTGAAGTGATCCATAGTTCAAACCCATAAAACTGTAAAGAGGCCCCATCCATTCAGCATCTCTTTTAGCTAAATAATCATTAACTGTTACAACATGTACACCTTTTCCTGATAATGCATTTAGGTAAACTGGCAGTGTTGCTGAAAGTGTTTTTCCTTCCCCCGTTACCATTTCAGCAATTCTTCCTTGATGCAACGCCGTTCCACCTAGAATTTGAACATCATAATGTCTCATGCCAAGCGTTCTAACTGAGGCTTCTCTGACCGCAGCATATGCCTCAGGGAGTATTGAGTCAAGCTTTTCACCATTGCTGATTCTTGATTTAAATTCAGGGGTTAATCTTTGGATATCTCCATCAGAAAGTTTTTTCATTTTTTCTTCAAGAGAAGAAACCTTATTTAAGATTGGTTGAAGCTTCCTTACCTCAATTTTATTTTTGCTAAAATACTCTAAAAAGTTCATTAATCAATTGATATGCTGCCTTGAGCTTTTTCTATAGTTCCTTTTTCTACAATTAAATCCCATACAAACCTATCACCTTTCAAGATGTTGCCGTCTTTGTATTGGACTATGACATCATCATAAAAAATTATATTTTCTGCATTTGTTCTTACCTTTGCGTAGTTAGCATTAACATTAACATCCTGGTGTTTCATTGTTACATTGCCTTCAAACTTGTAACCACCATCTTCTTCTAAGGCTGAATCAGATGATATTTTTGTTTTAGTGTTTTTGTACTCCCAAGAAATTGGGCCTAAGGCTTCCCAAAAATCATTTATTTTAATTAGCTTGTTTGCGAATAGTTGATCTTTTTCACCTTCGATTCTTGGGTACCCTTCCAATGTTGATACATCTTCATCTTTTGACCATTGCCATTTTTCACCATAAGCTTTTCTTTTTTCCGCTTCATTTTCTATCAAAACATTACCAACTATGGACATTTGACTGCTGTCTTCTTTCATACTTCCTAATTCACCTTTTATTGTCCATTCTGGATGTTTGATTTTTGGTTTGTTCATTTCCCAAAAATGATCATCCGAAAAGACTTTATCGGTAGTGATGATTATATTTTCCAGAACACCAAGCCATCCTTTTTTACTCGTCATTTGCAATCCGTCTATTGAATATTCATTATCAGCATTAATTGTGATTTTTTGCATTTCTCCAATCCAGGTTGTGTTTTCAATCGTGCATGATTCAGAACAGTGTAGGCTAACGGGACCCCATTGAAAATTTATTTTATCTCCATTTAATTCAAGATCTTTAACAAGAACTTTTGTGCTTAATGGTGAAAGACCTGTTTTTTCATCTGTGTCTAATTGAAGTGTTTTTGATTCGAGATGTAAATTTTTATTTAGTGATATTCGAGCTTCGGTAAGATCGAATATATTTTTATCAGTTTGTGTTGAAAGACTTAAAGCAATGATTTCATTCTCGTCAATACTTCCTTTTAATGGTCCTGACCTAATTAATTTTAATTCTTTTTGATAGTTGAGATTTTGAACTTCTCCTTCAAATATTTCTTTGTAACTTAATTGACTATTGCCTAGAAATTTTACTAATTCTGAATTTATTCTTGCAGCTTGTGAAAAAGTTTTAAAATCATTATTTTTGTACTCTGCAGAACCATTTATTTTTAATTGTTCTAAATTTGGATCCCACTCTCCATTTTCTCCACCTATAAAAACAGTTCCTTCAGACCATGAAAACCCACCTTGTAGTAAATATTTTTTAGGATCTTGAGTCACTTCCAGCAAGCCACTGATGTTTAAAAATGGTAGCCCGCCAGTATCAAAAAAATTTTTCTGCATTTGCATTGATGCTGGCCCGTTCAGCTTTAAGTATTCATTATTTTTGTTGAAAAAACCAGAATCAGCTTTGAGAATTTTGTCATCCTCTTCAAAGGTAATGTTTTTTTCGAAATTAAAATAACCTGGATTCCAGTAATACTCAACATTATCTGCCGTTATCTTTCTTGGATTTTTTGATGACTTCTCCTCTATTTTTACATTTTCTGAAAGATACGCTACGTAATCTTTGCTTTTTGCTTGCAAGATTTCAGCACTGATATCCCAATTTTTTATTTTTAATGTTGGTTTTCCAGGAGGTGAAAGTTGAGGTATTCCCAATGATTTGAAAACCGGCTCTCTGTTTGCTGTTATTAACGCTTGAGGCCTTTTGTCTTCATCCCAATTTTTAGATTGAGCTGTAATTATTCCATTTTGAGTGTTGTAAACAGCAAGCCCTCCTTCCACATGTGGATCCTCAGGACTTTTCAATAGTTTAGCGTGCCATCGCCCTATAAGGAGAACATTGTCTTCGTTTGTCTCAAATAGTACATCTTCACCAGTGATGTCAATATCTAAATTTTTCAAGCTTACAGAGTCTGGAAAAAATAAAAGTTGGGATTTTTTCGTCCATAAAGCTTTCATTGTTCTTGCAACAATACCATCATTTGTTTTTGCTGAAAAAGGTCCTTGGAATTCAAGTGTTTCCATAAGGTCGTTGTATTTTGCAGATTCTGAATTAACCTCCACATAAGGTTCGTAATTTCTATAAAAAATTGCTTCAGTTATATCTTTTATCAACCATAAATTTTCTTTTGTTTCCTCAAGGTTGTTTGTGATTATTTTTGCTATTTGCCTTTCTTGATCCCAGATTGTTATTTTAGACTCGTATATTCTTCTAGGCTCACCTTTTATAGCAAACAATAGTTGAGTTTCTTTTTGACCTATTTTGTTGATCCAGATTGTTATAAAAAATAAAAAAATAATGACAAATATATATTTTTTATGCATAAAACAATTCTAGAGTTAGTTTGCTTTTTGCGCTATTAGAATAATTTTTTGTTTAATGTTTTTAAAATCTTTAATTCGTAAAAAAGAAAAAGATCACAAGTTTATCACCCATTTATCCAGTAATCCATTTATTTATGGTTTGAAATCGGTTGTTGATTTGCAAATTTCACATAACTTAGATTTCATAAAAAAATCAAATAAACCTTATATAGCATGGCATCCTACTAAAAAAAGTTTTAGCAATGCAATTTGGGAACATTGCATCAAGGTAGGCCGTCCAGCATATTTTGCCGAAAGAGGGGCACTGCCTAACACAGTTGTTATTGACCCTGGGGGTTTTTTAAGCGATTCTCCTTCTTATTTTGAGCATAATTGGAATAATCCACTTTCCGATAGTCAGAAAAATATTATTGATGAATATGTGGATACGCTTAAGGGTAAAGATGAATCTTTGGAATTTCAAGAAAGCAATCGCATGGGTTCAGACTCCTTTTCTGAAAAACTTGCTTTAAATGGTAAGCATGTTGTTTTTGTCCCGCTTCAGCTTGCTAACGACACAGTGATTCAGCGTTGGTGTGACTGGGTTAAGGATTTGAAATCTTTTCAGGATATAGTCGAACAAGTTGCTGTCTATTGTCCGGATGTTGTTTTTTTGGTTAAAAATCATCCAATTGCTAGAAATCCAAAATCATCAACGCCCTTAATGAGTGCCAATAGGAATATTTTTGTTGTTGATGAATTTCATTACAAAGATTGCCTTGATGTTGCAGATAAGGTTTTAACTATCAATTCTGGAGTCGGGCTGCAAGCGATGGCGTGGAGCGTTCCAACAATAGTAACCGGGCGAGCTTTTTATAATTTTGAAAAAATAAACCAAAGAGCAACCAGCATTGATGATATTGTCGGCATGATAAAGGATGATTTTGCTGTAAGTCATGAAAGATCAAGAAGGTTTTTGTATTTTTTAAAATTTAAAATGTATAGTGATTGCATTCAATATAAGTCAAAAAAAAATCGTTATAGAAACGCAACCACAAGGTGTAAATATTTGAATATAAGAATTCCTGAATGTAATAAATAGATTTTTCAACGTTTTTACATTGTCAATATTAGAATATTTTTTGTTATTGATACAAGGAGGTACAAATGACAATCGAACTTAATGAGGATAATTTTTCAGATACTATAAACACAGGTATAACCTTAGTTGATTTTTGGGCGGAATGGTGTGGCCCATGCAAAGCAGCTGCCCCATATGTTGATAAACTTGCCGATCAGGTTGGCGATAACGCCAAGGTTGTGAAGGTTAATGTTGACGAAAGCCCTTCTATTGCTTCTCAGTTTGGGGTTATGAGTATTCCGACTTTCATTCTGTTTAAGGATGGAGAGGTTATCGAGAGAACTTCTGGCTTCACGCCAAATTTTATTGCTGAATGGACTGAAAAGATAGATTCAGCTCTTCTTTAATTTTGAAAATTGTAGCTGCATTGTCTGGTGGTGTTGACAGCAGCGTAGCTGCACAACGTTTAATTCGCCAAGGTCATGATGTTATAGGTCTCTTCATGAGACTTACAGAGGGAGAAGGTTCTGCTTGTTGTAATATCCGAACTGGACAGACTGCAAGACGTGTTGCTGACAAGTTGAAAATTCCCTTTATGGCAGTTGATTATTCAGAATCTTTTAGAAAAAATGTTATCGATCATGCTCTTAATAATTTAGATAATGGATTAACTCCAAATCCATGCGTTGAATGCAACAGGAAAGTTAAATTCGAGGAGCTTTTAGGCCAGGCGAAGCGCATGGGTGCTGACGCTTTGGCAACTGGACATTATGGAAAAATCTTTAAAAAAAATAATGAGTATGAAATGCATGAAGCAAAATCTCAAAAAAAAGATCAAAGTTATTTTCTTTGGCCAACTTCAAAAAATTCCCTGAGTGAGATAATTTTTCCACTAGGTGATGTTGAAGACAAAAGCATTATTAGAAAAGAGGCTGCTGAAGGTGGTTTACCAACTGCCAAAGCCCCTGAAAGCCAAGATTTATGCTTTGCTCCTGAAGGTTTGGTTAAGTTTATCGGTAAGGAAGAGCCTGGAGAAATTTTAGACATTAAGGGTAATGTTATAGGTGAGCACAAAGGTCATTTCACTGTAACACTTGGTCAAAGAAGAGGGTTAGGTGGCGTTGCTTTGGGTAAACCAGCTTATGTAGTTCAAAAAGATCATAAAAAAAATACGGTTACTTTAGGTGATAGGGATCATTTTGCAAGGCAAAAAATAAACCTCACAAGAGTGAATTGGCTAGCGGATTTAAACACTCTGAGTGGAGGTCTTTCGGCAAGGATTCGTTATAGGGGTTCAAAAAGATCAATTGAGCAAATCAAGAAGCATCAAATTGTTTTTCAAGACCCTGTAACGGTTGCTTCAGGCCAAAGTATTGTTGTTTACCTGGGAACAAGGGTGATTGGTGGAGGTGTTGCACAATAGTTAAAACGATTATTTTTGGCCTGGATGGAGCTACTTGGGATTTAGCTAAAAATTGGATAGAAGAAGGGCATTTGCCAAATTTGAAAAAAATAATGGATGGCTCTAGTGGTATCCTGAAAAGCACTCTTGAACCAATTACACCATGTGCATGGGCATCTATGGTCACAGGTCAAAATCCAGGAAAAACTGGAGTTTTTGATTTTGCTCAAATTGTAAGAGGGTCTTATGATCTGCGTTTTCCCAACAGAACTCATGTTTCTGGATCTTCTATATGGAATCAAGCAGATAAACATGGTATCAAATGCGGGATCGTGAATGTTCCTATGGGTTATCCTGCTGATAGATTAGAACAAGGCGTTTACATTGCTGGAATGGGTTCTCCAAGCCCAGATGATAAAAATGTTTTTTGGCCTCAAGATTTAAGACATGAAGTTGAATCTTTTTTTGAAAAGCCATACGACATGATGGAATTTTCCAAAGGTAGAAAATCAAAAGATGGTTATGGTGTTTTACGTGATAATTTAATTTCTTATACCGATTTTCAAAAAAAACTAAGTATGTACTTGTTGGAGAAAAAAGATTTAGATTTATTTTTTATTGTTTTTCCCGCAACAGATCAGGTTGGACATTACTTTTGGAAGCATTGGGATCACAAGCACCCTCTTTATTCAGATGAATTAAATAAAAAATATGGAAATGTTCTTTTAGAGGTTTATAAAAGTGTAGATGATGCCATGGGTGAAATTATGAATTCATTTTGCAGCAAGGAGACTCAAGTGTGGGCTTTAAGTGATCATGGAATGGGCCCATTTTATCGAGCTCCTGATTTTGTAAGTTTTCTAGAGTCTGAAGGTTATTTAAAACTTAAGGTTCCTGTTGAAAATGCTGAAAAAATGATTGCGGTAGTTCCTTTTTTAGCTAAACTGTCTGAATTAAAGTTTAAATTTTTTGATTTTTTGAAAAGGTGTATGCCTTTGTCTTTGAAGAATTTTTTAAACAATGTGTTTAAAAATCAAAAAGAAGCATATGTAGAAGGGATGAGCATGTTGTCTATATATGACTGGAAAAAAACTCAGGTTTTTGTAACCGATCCAAAGAATATGGGTGAAATTCATATCAATTTAAAAGGAAGAGAGCCAAAAGGGATTGTTTTAAAAAATGATTATGAAAAATTAAGAGAAGAGCTTATTGATCTTTTTGAATCAATTGCTTTGAAAGATGGAACTAGATTAGTTACGAAAGCTCATAAAAAAGAAGACATTTACAAAGGTAAATATCTGCATGATGCTCCTGATATAGTTATTGAGTGGAATCTAAAAGAAACAGGTTGCTTGGATCCAAAAGATCAAGATGTTCCAAAAAGATATAAAAGTTTGTTTAGAAGGTTTGATCTCACACCTTCTTGGACTGATGTCGTCTTGCCCTACAATGGATTTCATCGTATGGAGGGGATATGGGCTGTTAATGGACCTGGCATTAAGCATGGTTCAGGAATTAATGCAGATATATGGGATCCATATATAGAAATATTATCCTCTATAGGTGTGCCAATTCCTAATGATATTGATAGCAAGAAGATGGATATTTGGGAAACTAAAAGTAGGCCTAAGGTAAAAGAGGATAAAGATAAATCAGGGGAAGGCTCTTCTAAAGATTATTCACAGAAGGATGAGGAGGCTTTAAAAAAGAGATTGAAAGAGATGGGTTATCTTGGTTAGTTTATTCAGCACCTTTTTCCTCTAGGTATTCCCATATCTTTTCTTTGGTGTCATCATCACAGATAGCAAGTCTAGCTGTTGTCAGTATATTGATACCATTTGCATCCACTGCGTTAAGGTCAGCACCATTATCAACTAGCCATTCAATGCCTGCCCAGGTGCAAAAGAATATTGCCCAACCCAATGGGCTCGATTTGTCTTTATTTGCAGCTTTTTTATTTATGTCTGCTCCGCTCTCTAAGAACAAGCTCATCATTTTTATGTCACCTTTTATTGCAGCATGATGCATTGGGCACATGCCACCCCAGTCAATACCTTCAGGAATGCATATTTTGTCATCGTTTAAATCTAAACCACGAGAAACTATTAGCTCTTTTGCTTGTTTATGATCTCCTTTTTCAATTGCATCATGTATGTCAAAATCACTACCACTACAAGCGGCCATTGACAAAAGGATAAAAAATATTATTTTTTTCAATCTTGATTTTCCATCCTGAGAATTTGGTTTCTCAATAGAAGTTTTTGATTTTTCATTTTCTTTATCAGGTCTTCATTGTATGGTTCAGACTCAATAAGCTCTTGAATTTCTGAATCAAGTTTGCGATGTTCTTTTTTGAGCTGTTCTAGGTTTGCTTCTGCCACTTCTCTTATTTTAAGTCACTAAGTCTTAATAGTGTTTTTTTGTCCCATGTATTATCAAGCTTAAATATTGCTTCTGTTATCTTCCTTGCTTTTGGCCTCAAGTGGTTACCTGAGTTTCCAGATTTCCAAAGAGCTCTTAGTGAGAATAGTTTAAGCCATAGTGAAACCTGTTTGAGCTTCGGATCATTTTTGTCTTCATTTAAGGATCTTTCAGCAAGATTCAAACCTTCTCCTAAAGCATATATTGCACCATCTGTATCTTTAGCAGCCAGCCTAGCACATCCAAGATCCCACCAGGCCCAACATAAACCAAAAGGTTCATTCAAAATGCTCCTTAGGGGGATTGCTTTTTCAGCTGCTCTTTCTGCTTCGAGTGCATCTTCCCTTTTTGCTTCAATATCAAAATTTGGCAATAAAAAAGAAACAATATTATGTAGAAGAACAGCTTCTTCTTTAATTGCTCCTTGGTCGTTTGCTCTTACAGCACCATGCCAACCAACCCATCTGCTTTCCTTTTTATAGCCTTCTTTATTTAAAGCAATTTGAAGATTGATTGTTTCAGCATGAGTTTCAGGTAATTCATGCTTATCTTGCTTGTAGCAGTTTATAAATTCTTGTATTGAATCTTCTAGCAATTTAAATTGAATCTATAACTTCTTTATAGTTTGGTACTATTGCTGGATTTTCAGTAACCCATTTATAGGTAATTTCACCGTTTTTGTTAATGATGAATACAGATCTTTTAGAAACCCCTGACAAACCTATGAAATCATCATAATAAACACCATATTTTTGTGATACCTTACCACCTAAATCAGAAAGGAGAGGAAATGATATATTGTTTATTTCTGCAAATTTCTTTTGGGCAAAAGGCATATCAACTGATATTCCAACAACATTACAGTTTGCCTCTTCAAAAGCCTTCAGGTTATCTCTGAAAGAACACATTTCCTGTTCACATATGCCAGTAAAAGATGCTGGGAAAAAAGCAATAATCAAACTTCCTTCTCCCAATGCTTTTGAAAGCTCAAATTCTCTTAAAGGTTTTCCTTCTTCAGGATTGTTTGCCGTCATTAATTTAAATTCAGGTGCTTTGTCTCCAATATTTAACATTTTTTTCTCCTATATTTGTATTCCTTGTTTTTCAAGGTTTTTGATTATTAGAATTCTAATAATTTTTTTCACTATATTTAATGAGCTCATGCTTTTTAAAATTTTTGGAATTTTTTTGTTTAGCTCTCCTTCCACAAAAGTATGACTTTCCTTAACGATATCGTTTACTGTTTTTTTTGGTTTGTATGATAGCTTTTTCCATGTTTCTCCTGGATCCATGGCATGTATCATTGGGTCGGTAGGATGGCTAAAAGTATCTTCTACATATGCAAATTGGCCATTTTTATTTTTTATTTTTATTACTTTTTTGGCTAATTCCGATAATCTTATGGGTGCTAATGTTAGATTGTAAATATCGAAATTAGGTTTTAGGTTGAGTGCTTTTAAATTAGCTTCAACACAGTCGTCAATATGAATCATGCATCCAGATCTTTCTCCATCACCGAATATTTTTAAAGGTATATTTAATTGATTTTGTATACACCATAATGACAATAATCTTAAATTTCCATTTGAGGCAACACGTGTGTAACGGAATATCTGAACAGATCTGTCCTTATCTTCATGAGCCCATTTTTTTATTGCCTGCTCAGCTTTTGATTTTGATTTTCCGTAATAATCTTTTGGAGAATGTTTACTAAAAGGGAGATGTTTATTTTTTTTCCAATTATCTAAAAATATCGCATCAGAAGAATCGAAGAAAATTTTTTTTATGTTTAATTCTTTGCATTGTTTTAGTATTTTTTTTGGTAATTCCGTGTTTATTTTTATATATTCATCTTTAGCTGAATCAAGATGTCTTTCATTTGCAAGTTTTGCTGCCTTAATCCACACTACATCAGCATTCATTAATGCTTTTCTAAGTATTTTTTCGTCACTTGCATCACCCAGTATCTCTTGGTAATTTTCATTTTGGTAACTTTTTTTTAGTGGTTTTTTATCAAGATTGGTCACATTCCATTCATGAAGATTTTTAATAAGGTTTCTTCCAAGTAGACCAGACCCGCCAATTATTGTTATATTTTGCAAAGCTATAAGTTTCTTCTGTATTTGCCGCCTACCTTGAATAGTGCATCAGTTATTTGACCAAGGCTAGCGTAATTTGATGTTTCCATAAGTTGTTCAAATATATTGCCACCATCTAAGGCAACTTTTTGTAATTTTTTAAGCATTTCAGAACTTTTTTTCATATTTTTATTTTCAAACTCTTGAACTCTTTTTACACAATTGTCTCTATCCTTATTGCTAGATCTAGTTATTTCTTGGGGTATTATCGGGTCTGTATTTTCACCAAGGAAGGTATTTACCCCAACAACAGGCAACTCACCAGAGTGTTTTAAATGCTCATAATGCAAGCTTTCTTCTTGTATTTTGCTTCTTTGGTAACCTAACTCCATGGCACCCAGCACACCACCTCTTCTATTTATAGATTCAAATTCTTTCAAAACAGCATTTTCAACAAGTTCAGTCAATTCTTCAATGAAAAAGCTGCCCTGCAGCATGTTTTCACATTTGGCTGTTCCAAGTTCCTTGGTAATGATTTGCTGTATGGCTAAAGCTCTTCTTACAGATTCTTCTGTTGGTGTGCATATTGCCTCATCATAAGCATTTGTATGTAAGCTATCGCATCTATCATAATAAGCCATTAGGGCCTGTAATGTAGTTCTTATGTCATTGAATTGAATTTCTTGAGCATGTAAGCTTCTGCCTGATGTTTGAATGTGGTATTTAAGTTTTTGCGATCTTATGTTAGAGCCGTATTTTTCCTTTAGTGCAATTGCCCAAATTCTTCTGGCAACTCTTCCTAATACTTGATACTCAGGATCCAAGCCACAAGAGAAGAAAAAGGATAAATTTTTTGCAAAATCATCTATAGACATTCCTCTAGAAAGGTAATATTCGATATATGTAAAACCATTTGAAAGTGTAAGTGCAAGTTGGGTGATTGGGTTTGCTCCAGCTTCTGCTATGTGATACCCAGATATTGAAACAGAATAGAAGTTTTTAACATTGTTATTTACAAACCACTCTTGTATGTCCCCCATAAGTTTTAATGAGAATTCAGTCGAAAATATGCATGTATTTTGAGCCTGATCTTCTTTCAGGATATCAGCTTGTACAGTACCCCTGACACTTGAAAATGTCATTTTTTTAATCTCTCTCAATTCTTCTTCATTAGGCTTGCTAGAGTTTTCTTTTTTGAATTTTTTAATTTGTTGATTTAATGCTGTGTTTAAAAAGAATGCCAATATTGTTGGTGCTGGTCCATTTATAGTCATTGAAACGCTTGTTGCAGGGTCACAAAGGTCAAAACCCTTGTAAAGTCGCCCCATATCTTCAACCGTTGCAATAGAGACACCGCTTTCTCCAACTTTCCCATATATGTCAGGCCTACCTTCAGGACTTCTGCCATAAAGTGTGACAGAGTCAAAAGCTGTTGATAGACGGTTGTATGGCTCACTCTCTGCCAACAAGTGAAATCTTTTGTTTGTTTGTTCCGGAGGACCCTCTCCAGCAAACATTCTTGTTGGATCTTCTCCACTTCTTCTAAACTCAAAAACCCCTTGTGTAAAAGGAAATTTACCGGGTGTGTTTTCAAGAAGAATCCATTTAATCCTATCTGCCCATGATCTGTATTTCGGAATTGATATTTTAGAAATTTTTGTTCCTGAAAGAGATTCAGAATGAGTTGTTACATTTATCTCTCTCCCTCTTATAGAGTATGTCATTTTGGATTGATTGTATTTTTGTAAATCATCATACATTCTTAGAGCATTTAATCCAATATCACCTAATTTTTCTAAGGTTCTGTTGTAATCCCATTCCAAGGTTCCATTTTTGGCATTTGGGAATTGGCTATAGTTTTTAGGCACATCGTTATTTTGCATTATCGATAATGCTTGAAGCTTTTCTGCATGAGTTTCTAATTCAATGACATTTTTTTTATAACTGTGAACAGTTTCAGATATTTCGGCTAAGTAGCGTTCTCTGTTGCCGGGAATTAAAACATGTTTTTTAGGCTTGATCGTTTTGTTTTTTCGGCTTTCTTTTTCTGGATTCAAGCCAATTAGAATTTTTATTTTTTCATAAAGTTCATTTACGCCTGGATCAGCAAATTGGCTAGCGATTGTGGCAAATACTGGTTGCTCATCTAGGTCTCCATGACCTTGATTCTTTAACCTTCTAACTTGTTTTTGTACATCTCTTAATGCATCTTCTCCAGCTCTATGGTCATATTTATTTAAAACAACTAGATCAGCAGTATCAAGCATTTCTATCTTTTCGAGCTGGCTTGGAGCACCATACTCCGAAGTCATGACATATATGGAAATATCAACTATACCCTCAAGAGGATTATCTGCCTGTCCTATCCCGGCAGTTTCAACAAAAATTAAATCAAAATCTTCACTTCTGACAGCATCTATTGCTTTTTCGATTATTGATGAAAGTGCCATTCTGCTTCTTGTTGCAAGAGATCTAAAGAAAACATTTCCTCCATAGATTGCATTCATTCTTATCCTGTCTCCCAACAGTGCTCCGCCAGTTCTTGCTCTTGTTGGATCAGCAGCCAATATGGCAATTTTTTGATTTGGATTATCTCTTGAGAAGCGCAAGATTAATTCATCTATTAATGATGATTTTCCAGATCCACCCGTACCAGTTATTCCTATGATTTTTGGATTTTTTTTAGATTCTTTAAAGTTAATTTTTTTATTGTTTTCAACATATGTTAGTTTTCTAGAAAGTGATAAATGGTTATTTGTTTTTGGTACTGTTAAGTCTTCAGGGTTGATATTGCATAAATCTATAACTTCCTGAATCATTCCAATAAGCCCTTTTGAGGCTCCGTCTTCTGGTCTGAAGATTTTCGTGATGCCATTTTTCTCTAATTCATTTGCCTCTTCTGGCAATATAACACCACCACCACCACCAAAAATCTTCACATGTTCCAGGTTTTCTTCCTTCAGTCTCTTAGATAGGTATTGGAAATATTCCATATGGCCACCTTGGTAAGAGGATATTGCAACTGCATGAGGGTCCTCCTGAATGGCTGACATAACAACCTCTTCAACAGATCTGTCATGTCCTAGATGTATAACTTCACATCCAAGCTCTTGCAAAAGTCTTCTAACCATATTAATTGCTGCATCATGTCCATCGAACAGGCTTGCCGCAGTGATGATCCTTTTTGGCTTGTTGTTGTTTTTCATCATCTTGAATTATATTTCTTTGTCATTGGTAAATTTTCACCATGAGCCCCGGCATGTCTATTGGAGCCCATTCATCAGAAAGAATTGGTGTTTTTTCTGATATTTCAACTTCTTTGAGTAAGTAAGATAATTTTAAAAGGTTTGGGTATTTTTGCTTTTCTTGATTTCGAAAATTTTCTATTCGTGTCGTGTAATCATTTAAATTTCCATTAAAACCAAATAGCACAACATTAAACGTGTCAGCAATCGGAATAGCAAAAACATAATCAAAATGTTCAAGAATGGTTTTTGTTATCATTTGAACATTTAAAGAAGATTTTCCATCTATCGTTCCTATAACGTTATAAGCAATCACCCCATCTTTTGGCATTGTCTTTTTCACTTCATGAAAAAATTCTTTTGTGGCAAGGTGCCATGGTATATAAGCTCCATAACGACTTGTGCTATAGCCATCAATTAAAGCTGTATCACAGCTTGGTGCACCCTTTCTTTTAAACATTTGCCTACCATCTATGATGTTAATTTCCAGGTTTGTAATTTTTGGGAGGCCAAAATATTCACTTGCTACCATTTCAACTACAGGGTCAATTTCAGCAACGACAATCTTTCCTTCTTTGTATCTGTCAGCAAAAGTTCTAATAGCAGATCCTCCACCAAGACCAACCATACATGAAGTACCCTCTCTTCCCTGAAGCACATTAACAAGATGAAAAGCTTCAATATAGTCAAAATGCCCTTCTAAAGGTCTGCTTTTTCTCATCATCGTCTGGATATAGTCGTCAAAAAGAAGGTATCTATGATCACCTTCATCTATAACTGTTATTTGATGCAAAAGTGAGTTGGCTTGATATTTTGTAATTTGATAATTTCCAGTGTTTGGGTAGCTGAAAGAAAGAGTTAAGCAGCAAATAAAAATATTAATTTTTGAAATTGATTTATTCATTTTTTGATTGTTTTTAAAATTACTATTGATATTAGCCATGGGATAGAAAGAAATATAGCAATTTGACTTGTGTTGAAGGTTGTTATAAGCCAAAAATAAAGACTTAAAACCCCTAGAATGCTTCCAAGAGTCGAAATTGCTAAAAGGATACCGGCATGCTCGCCTTTTTTTGCTTGTGCAGAAGGGCATAGTTCAACCATTGTTGGAAAAGCCGTACCCATTAATATTGCAGGAATGAAGAAGTTTAAAAAACTAATTAATAATGGTTCCCATTGTGTCGGGTCTTTTTCTAAAAATATGGAAGCGATAAAATTGCTAATTTCCGGAGAGAATATTACCAATATTGATATTGAAAGCCATATTAAAGAAGTAATTTTTTTTATGTTTTTTGTTGTATTTTTTGATGATATTTTTCCACCGAAAAAATAACCACATGTCATCCCGCCCAGGAATACTGAAATAGTTGATGCCCACAGTATGGGAGATTGTCCAAAATGTGGTTGCATCAATCTTGGTCCAAACACTTCAAATGCCAGTAAACCAAATCCAGTAAGAAATGTTAGGCAGTAATACTTATTCATTTATTATTTCTTCAATTTTTTTTACTATATCTTTCAAGGGGGTTCCTGGGTTGAAAACAGCTTTAATACCCATATTTTTAAGTGATTCAGATTCTTTTTTTGTAATAATTCCACCAAATGTTATAGGTTTGTTAACTTGCCTTTGTTTAAGTTCTTCTATAAGTATTGGTATCAATGCCATATGTGCACCAGAAAGTATTCCAACAGCTATGAGATCAACATCCTCTTCAGCAGACATGATAGCAATTTCTTCTGGTGTTCTGTGGAGTCCACTGTAAATTGCCTCATGCCCAGCTTCTTTCAGCTCTCTTGCAACAAGAAGTGCACCTCTGTCATGTCCGTCAAGGCCAATTTTTGCAATTAGTATTTTAGCCATTTTTAAATTCTAAATATCTATCTTGAAATCCAATGGATTTAGCCTCTTTTCTTTTTTTATTTTCTTTTCCAATTTTTCAAGGAATATAGAGGTGGCAAAATCTTTTGTTTCAGCGATATTTTTGTCCCGGTTGTTTTTTGTTTGAGATTTTTTTATTTTCTTTTCCAGTTTTTCAATATTTTTATTTGTTTTGGCCGATATCGCTAATACCTCTTTTTTTGTTATCGCTTCCATGATTGATTTTAGCCTTTCAGCACCCTCTCTATCAGATTTGTTGATTACTATAAGGTCCGCCTCTTCAAGCAAGCCAGCTTTAACTGCCTGGTAAGAATCACCGCTTTCTGGGGACAAAACAACGATTAAAAAATCAGCTATACCCCTTAATTCTTGTGATGTTTGCCCAACTCCAACCGACTCAACAAAAGCTTCCTGAAAGTTTTCAGAATTGAAGAGGCGCAAAAAAGGCCAAATTGAAAATGATGTACCTCCATGGTGACCTCTAGAGGCGATAGATCTTACAAATGGTTTCTTGTTGTTATTTTTTGTTTTGAATCTAGCCCTGTCTGCAAGAACAGCACCTCCCGAAATTGAGCTAGAAGGGTCGATTAGAAGAAATGCTGTTTCTTTATTGCATTTTTCAACAAAGTAGTTCAGTATTGAGGATTTTCCAACACCAGGAGGGCCTGCAACAACAATTGTTTTTAAGCTCCAGTCAAATTTTAATAATTTTGCATAGAGCTCTTTCCACCCTTCTTTTTTATTTTCAAGAAGTGTTAAATTTCTTGCTATGTTCAATCTTTTTTCCATAATCAGTAGTTATCAAAAAATACTATCGAAATTCGTTCCTCTTTTTCATTACTTGTTATATTTTTTGAGACATCCCAATTGATTTCCCAATTTGAATTTAATCTGACTGAGTAACGAATTATTTCCCCTTTTGAAAAAGGGTTATTTGCACCAGAGCTGTTTATCGAACCATCTGAGAAAATAAAAGTTCCTTTGCCCATGCTTCCCCAATTTGGCAAAAGTGCCCCAGGTTCCCAAGCCCCATAATTAAAACCCATGGAAAAATTTTCTTTAATCGGTAGGTTTAATTGAAGAAGGTAAGCATTGTCTCTTTTCTTTGCTAATGGATTGTTTGCACCAAGCCCATTGTTACCATCTGATTGAAGATATTCGATCTTTAAACTGGTTTTGCCAAGCTGATGGCTTGTTGACATAAACACTGCGGACCAGTCTTCATTTGTGCCCAATGCATTATTCGTGTCATTGTTTGAGGCGGAAGTTATGCCGAAATTCAAATCAGATGAACTGTAAGCAAGATTCACCCTAGTAGAAAATACATTGATGCCTTTGTCTGTTTGGTCATTGTTCTGTTTTGCCCATATGAAATCCAGATGTCCCGTTTCAGAGAATAAAGATTCACCCTTTATGTAAATGCCGTCAAAGGAAGAATTATCACCATTATTTTCACCTGAATCAAATAGAAGGTTATTGCCAAAGAAACCACCTGGCATCCTTCCTGTGTAAACAAAACCCCAATCTTGTTTCCAGTAAACATTCCCCCTTTCCAATGCAGCATCTTCATTATTGAGGCTTCCGAATTCATCATCCTGAAAAGTTCCTAGTATGTTTATTATTGAATTATCCTTTTCCAGTGATGTGCCTATCCGTGTCCTCCAAAGAAAACTCTCATTGTTGCTAGTGTTGTTTGATGATATCTTGACCCCTTCTAGCCTGATATCACCGAAATATTCATTTGCATTCAGTTGAAGTGAAAGCAAAGGGATTAAAAAAAGTAAAAGTATTTTTTTCATGATTAGATTATAGGCAAAAAAAAAGGGGGGCCAATTAAGGCCCCCCAGTCGTATTCGTTGTATTAATTACTAACTACTAACTTAGAAAGAAGCAGAGTAATCTACTGACATCCATTCAGCACCGTCGTGGTCTACGTTTGAGAAACTCCAGTTTCCACCCCAAGAAAGAGTGAATCTAGTGATCTCATTAGCAGTTCCACCACCGAAACCGCCACCCCATGTGTGAGCATTAGTAGCGTCACCCATTTGGATGCTAAGACCTAGGTCATCATTGATTCCATAACCCAAAGTCATGTTTGTGCCGTCAAGACCGTTGTCGTCCATCCATTCGATGTCCAAACTTGCTGCGCCACCAAGATCCATGGAAGCAGAAATCCACATTGAGTCGCCGCCACCGTTATCAACGGTACCGAGAGTCATGCCCCAACCGACCATGTCGCTTAGGTCTGTAGACATACCAGTACTACCAGCTCTGTCATCCCAGATGTTTAGTGCCCAACCGCCTACGTTACCAAGGGAGATGTGGTGACCGTTGAAAGTACCACCCATACCCATGTTGTAAGCCATGTCGTCACATGCCATACTGTTTCCTATCATGCCACAAGGCATAATACCTGTGTGCCAAGTACCCCAAGAATTGTTCCAACCAGTGT
The DNA here is from genome assembly GCA_002716355.1 of bacterium. Taxonomy (GTDB): domain Bacteria; phylum UBP7; class UBA6624; order UBA6624; family UBA6624; genus UBA6624. Next base: position 48,819 of record PBAU01000011.1, read on the forward strand.
AAGCGTGGTTCAAAGCTGCGCTTGTTCCCGCACCTGCTCCTTGGTCGTCCCAACCCAAATTCCAACCCCAAGCTGCGCTGAAGTTGTCTGAGATGTCTGCACCGTCAGACCAGGTCATGTCAGTGCTAATACCATCATTATTACCGTCATCCCAGTGTCTAACTCTAATGTCGCCCGCGTTTAGCGCGCTAGTTGCTACAAAAAGAATTGCAGCAAAAATTGCCAATTTTTTCATTACGTTTAACCTCCGTAATCATAAATTTGTAGTGAGAGTTACCTATGTTTCCTCTACACCACATTAAGCTAATTCTACTACAAATCAGATAAAAGTAAAAAAAACGCCAAAAAACCAAGTCTTTTATTTTTTATATAAAAATAAAGAATATGTAAAAATATACCTTTTTAGTTGCTTTTTAGTGTTTTTAATAAAGGAATAAATGGTTTTTTACTCATGCCTCAAAGCATCAACTGGAGGCATTTCTGATGCTCTTTTAGCAGGCCACCATCCAAAGATTACACCAACGGTTGCAGCAACAGAGAATGCAACAATGACACCAACACCAGATATGGCGGTTGACCATCCTGCATAAGATGAAACAGCTTTGGATAACGCGTAGCCAAGAAAGATTCCCGCTGCTCCTCCTAAAACTGATATCAAGAAACTTTCGGAGAGGAATTGAACCTGAATGTCTTTTTTTCTAGCACCCAAGGCACGCCTTATACCTATTTCTCTTGTTCTTTGTATCACTGTTGCAAGTGATATATTCATTATCCCTATACCACCAACAATAAGGCTTATGCCTGCAATCAAACCCATCACAACAGAAAATATTTTTTGAAGCTGTTGTTGTTGGGCAAGCAATTCCTCAGGAACGATTACTTCAAATGCCCCAGCTGGATGAGCAATCGATACAATTTTCTCAACTATCGCACCCCATTGGACAGGGTTCTCACCACTTTTCAGTCTTAAAATTATTTCATTTAACCCAACAGGATATTCTGATGTTCCAATTGCCATTGTTGTAACAGGTATGTATACATCTTTGCCGGTATCTCTGATCTGAACAAGCGTTACTCCAGACCAGTCTTTAGGAGAGACAACCCCAATGATGGTGTAAGGAACATTATCTATTCTTACTATATTACCTATAGCGTCCCCTGTGCCAAAAACCAAACCTCTTGTCTTTGGGCCTATAACAGCAACTTTATTTCTTGATTCAAGATCTAGAGAATCAAAAAATCTTCCTTCTTGAAGTTTTAATCCTTGAATTTTTAAATAATCTGGGGTGGTACCAACAACAGTTACAGAAATGTCACCAAAACTTCCTGGTAATGATACCTCTTTTGTTCTTTCACTTGCAGCTGCATCTATTCCTTGAAGATCTTTTACTGCCTCAAGATCTTTCATGTCTAATGGTCTTGCGGGGCCACCACTTCCCATTGATCCTGAAAGGCCTGAAAAGCCCCACCACCCTCTGCTTTGTTGAACATAAATGCCTGATGTCCCTATGCCATTACTTGTTGAATTTGATTGAGCTTCAGATTCTCTGACTCTTATTGTTCCTGCTCCCAATACTTCCAATTGTGAAACAGCTTCTCTTTTTGCACCCTCTGAAATTGCTAATATGGCTATAACTGCTCCAACACCAAAAACGATACCAAGCGCTGTTAAAAAAGATCTGAATGGCTGCAGTGTGATTTCAGCCCATGCTTCACGTAATAGGTTTAATGCTTTCATGCTATTTTTCCATCAAGAATATTGATTGTTCTTTGAGATCTTTTTGCCACTTGTGTATCATGTGTAACCATAAGAATCGTTATCCCTTCTGAATGCAATTGCTTAAATAGTTCTAATACATCCTTGCCTGTTTTGCTGTCAAGGTTACCTGTTGGCTCATCTGCAAGAATCAAAGAAGGGCTGTTGGATAAAGCTCTTGCTACAGCAACCCTCTGTCTTTCTCCACCACTTAATTCATTTGGCTTATGTGTCGCTCTTTCTTTAAGTCCAACTTTATCAAGAAGCTCCATTGCAATTTTTTTAGGTTTTTGGTTTCGCACTGAGTAATTTAAAGGTAATGCTACATTTTGCCAAGCGTTTAATTGAGGCAATATGTTGAATGTTTGAAAAACAAAACCTATGTGATTGTTTCTAAGATTTGACAAATCATCATCATTTTTTGCTGAAACCATTTCTTCATTGAGCAGATAGTTTCCATCTGTAGGAGTGTCAAGTAAGCCAACTATATTCATCAATGTTGTTTTTCCTGATCCAGAAGGTCCCATCAAAGAGACCCATTCTCCTTTTTTGATTTTAAGATCCACTCCTTTTAATACAGGAACTTTGATTTCACCAAGGTCGTAAGTCTTATAAACTTGGTCTAATGTTACGACATTTGTCACTTGCCGCCTCTCGAGCCACCCTTTGAACCACCACCCCAGCCACCAAAGGAAGGTTTACCATTGGAAGAACTGTTGGCTTTTTCTTCTTTGTTGCTTTCAATAGATGTGCTTATTGCACTTTCTTCCGGGGCAACTATTAGAAAAGTTTCTCCAGGTTTAATTCCGGATTTAACTTCTGCTTCTTGAGGTGTTACAGCACCAAGTTGCACTGTTATTTTTTCCCATGATTGATCATTGTTAACTCTGTAAACCACAGTTTTGCCACTGTCGATGAATATTGCTGATCTAGGAAGTATGACAGCGTTTTCAATTACGTTTAGTATTATCCTTGTTAAAGATGTCATCCCAGGTCTAAGGTTTGAGAAGTCATCCTGTTCTTTCTGCTTTGATTCCTGATCTCCCCATTGAGACATTTTTTCTGTAAACACTTGCTGGCTTCCACCACCTTGCTCCATTTTCTCTTTTATTGAATCAGGCATTCCAGAATTTGATTTTCTTGCCTCTCTTATTTTCATATCCTTATTTGTAAATTGTTGTTCTAATGCAGGAGGTTCTTGTTCTTTGTCACTACGTGAAAGAAGTATTTCAGCCGCAAAGCCTTTCGAGTCTCCTTGTGCAGAGAATGTAACAGAACTTGTCCCCATGTCACTTGAGGCTATATCAGCAATTTTATTGACTGTGCCTTCAAAGATTTTTCCAGGTACAGCATCAATTGTAATTAGAGCATCTTGTCCTATTTTTACTTTGTATAGATCTCTTTCGTTTATTTTGACCCTAACAATGAAAGAGGTTATCTCAGGAAAATCTAATATTGGACGATCTTTTCTTGTTTCATCGCCTTCTTGGTATTTTCTTACCTGCCCAAACCATCCTTCATTATGAATCATCAATCCATCTTTATGTGCATATATTGTTCCATTTGCTAAATCTTCAGTTTTTTCTTCAACTTTTTCTCTTCTGTAATCTATTGTTTTTTGCCTATCTAGCAAATCAAGCTCCCATTGGTTTTCTCTAGTTTTTAAACTGAGTTCAGATTCTTCAAGTGATTGTTGAGCTTGCAGAAGGCTTATCTCAGATTGAGCTAAATCAATTGGAGGCCTGATCCCTTCTTCTATTTCTGTTTTTCTTCTTTGGTAGTTTGTTTGTGCATTTTCAAGATTCTTTTTTGCCATTTCCAAACCATTGTCCGCTTGCACCTTTTGCAACTCTATGGATTCTTTAAGGTTTTCAAGAGCATAAATTGCACTTTCGAGTTGTTCTTGGCTTTGTTTAAGGTCATCTTCAATACCTTTTGTTTCGAAACTTACAACAATCTCTCCCTCTTTCACAAAACCTTCAGGTCTTAAATAGGATATCCTGCCATTCCATATTTTAGGGTAAACATAATCATGATTTAAGCTTTGTAGTTCACCAATTAAATCTAGTGATATTTCCATTTTTTCTTGTCTTGATTGCACGGAAGGTAAAGAATCTTTCATGCTTGATTGAGAGTTGTTGGATTGTGATACCAGCACAAAAATCCCTAAAGCTAATATTACAAAATGTAACATTTTGAATTTCTTAAATATATTCATTATCATTTTTTATCCCTCCAGGAATATTTTTTCCAAATCTTCATCTGTTAATTTCCACCATTGTATCCATGCATTTCTTAAAGATTCCTCAGCATTGGTTACGCCCAATTGCGCATTTACATAAGATGATTCTGCAGTCAGGTAGTCTTGCAAGGAGTTAAGGCCTCCCTGATAGCCTCTCAATGTTGTGTTGTATGTTTCTGTAGCAAGTCGGAATGCTGATTCTTGCAATTCCAACTCCCTCACTCTTTTTTCGATCAATCTATGGTTTGAGGTTAAGTCAAGCTTGAATTGTTTAACACTTTCAGAATATGCAATTTTTGCAGATGCATAATTGTTTTTTGCATTTTCATATGAGTTTCGTTCGTTTCTTCTGTCTAGAGGTATATCAATTGCAATTGTTGATGTATGTGTGTTTCCCTGATCCGATATGTTTCCGAATGACGAACCCTCTCCGTTACCAAAAGCTCTATTTATTAAAGAAATGCTCCATTTCATTGCGTCTTCAGCTTCTTCAAGGTTCAATTGACTTCTCTCTAGGTTTATTTTTGCAATTTTTATTGCTGAATATTCCGCGTATTTTTCCAGAGTTTTTTTTAAATCGGGAACCTCTCTTGGAGCAATTGGTAAATTTGTGTCCAAGGTTCCTCTCAAATTAGCTTCATGGCCCAAGTATGTGTTTAAATCTTCCCAAGAGGATTCAACGCTTTCTTGAGCATTTAAAAGTGATAATTTTGACTGATCTCTTTGGTATGCTGATTGAGTTAAGGCTGATTTTGCAATCAATTCTAGATTGAATTTAACATTTTGTTGTCTGAGAAACTCCTCACTATTTTCGAGATTTTGCTGCCTTATTTCAAGTTGTTTGAGAGAGTTTCTTAAACCTAGCCATAACTGGACTGAAGATGATATTGTGTTTTGTTTGTTTTTGAAAAGATTAATTTGTGCTTCCTCTAAGCTCCAATCACTTCTTAAGATCGATTTTTTTTTCATCAGTATGCTCGAACCTTTACCCAGAGGTATTGTCCATGTAAGATTGCTGGACTCCTGATGGGAATCCAAACATGCTCCAATACCGACTTGATTCCATGCATTACAGTGATTAAGGTTGTATGAAATTGAAAAATCGCCTAAATAAACAGTTTCTAGGTTGAACGATGTGTTTAATGATTCGTTTCTGTCTGGCCCTTCTAAGTCATTGAGTGAAAATGACATGTCGGGCTTGATTGAAAATTCTGTTCTTGATATCTTCCAATTGTTTAAACTGTTTTCATAATTAAGCAAGTTCTGAAGGTAGTTCGGACTTTTTTCAAGTGAGGTTCTTATGGCATCTTGATAGCTTAGTTCATCATGTTCTTCTGCTGAGAAGAAAAGGGCAATGAGTAGAACGGTAATCACTAGGTGATTATTTTAATCCAGCAATGTTAAATCATCTATTTTTTTTACATCTTCAATTGTATTGATGCCAATTGGTGCGTTGTCAATTATGTGAACTCCTATTTTTAAACCTATCTCTAAAGCCGTTAGCTGTTCAAGTTTTTCTTTTTTTTCCCTGCGGGATATTTTTGAGGATGTCCATTTCTTTAACGCTGGTGATTTGTAGCCGTAAATTCCAACATGCTCCCAGCACGTGTCCCAATTTTCCTTTCTTTTAAATGTTTTTCCTGAAGGTGATTTTCCAGGTGAGCTTACAAAGAAATCATTTCTGGAAAAATCAATTGCTTGCATTTTTGAATTGATGTTTGCTTTGACTCTGTTTGTATTTTTTAGATCACCTTTGTAAAGTGTCGCAAGGGTGACAATATCGTGAGAGTCAAGCAATGTAAATAGCTTGTTGATATGGTTAGCTTTGACAAGCGGCTCATCACCTTGCCAATTGATGATTTTTCCCTTGAAGTCAATCTTGTCAACAAGATAAGAGACTCTTTCTGTTCCAGATTTAATGTTTTTTGGGGTCATTATGCATTTGACATTTGTTTCTTTAACCCTTTTTGCAATTTCATCATCATCAGTTGCAACATATATTTTTGTTTCTTTAACCCTTTTTGCAGCCTCTACAGTCCATTCAATAAGTGTTTTTCCCTGTATATCAAAAAGCATTTTTTTTGGAAATCTCTTACTTCCAATTCTTGCTGGGATGACGATAATTTTTTCTGACATTTATTTATTGATCATTTTGGAAAAAGTAGTATTTTTTTTAAGCAAATCTTTAGGTTTCCCAGAGTCAACAACCTCACCATCTTTCATGAGTATGACGTAATCTGAATGCATAATTTTCTTTGTGTTATGAGTGATCTCAATAACAGTTTTATTCTCACTGAGTTTCTTTATCACCTTTTCAATCCTTTCTATATTTTCTACATCGAGATGCGAGGAAGGTTCATCTAAAAGAAGGATGGGCGTGTTTAGGAGATAGGCTCTAGCAAGTGCAATGCGTTGTCTTTGGCCACCGCTCAATGTAGACCCAGCTGTTCCAACTATGGTTTCGTATCCTTTTTCACACTCCATAATGAATTCATGAGCGTTTGCATTCTTGCTTGCAATAATAATTTCATCTTCTGAGAATTTTTCTGATCCAATTGAAATGTTTTCTTTAATAGTTGTTGAGAAAAGGTATGGTTCCTGCGGAACATAGCCTATTATGCTCCTTAGGGAATCAATTTTTATATCTTGTATATTTTGTCCATCGATTTTAATTTCACCTTGATCAGATTCCCTTAACCTCATAAGCAATGAAAATAAAGTAGATTTTCCAGAGCCTGAAGGACCCGTTATGCAGACTTTTTGACGAGGTGATATTGATAAATTGATATCTTTTACCCCTTTCTCGCTTTGGTCATATCTGAAATTTAATGATTTTATGGATATTTCACCGGAACAAGTTTCTTTTTTGATTTCTGTAGTGCCTTCGTCTTTTACCTCTTCTAGGTTTTCTATATCCATCAATCTTCCTGCTGATATCTGGGCTTCTGCAAGTCTAGCCAATAACGGCCCAAGGATTTTTGATGGACCCAAAACACCTGAAACTAAAATTGAAAAATAAACTGTGATACCACCTATTGAAGCAACGTCAAACATTGAATATTTAGGATCGATATTGATGTTTAAAAATTGTGAATTTCCATTTTTCATTTCCCATGCTGCAAGCCATAAAATTGTCCCAAAAATAATACCATTTGCAAGATGCATTGTTGGAACAAGCCAGATTCTTGAGGCAAAATTTTTCAAATGAACCTTGAACAACTCATTTGCTTTTGTTGAGAATTTGTTTTTTAAATCTTCCTGAATGCGGAATAAGTGCACTAACTTTATACCCTCTATAGTTTCCCTTGTTATTTCTGTTAATTGACTTAACTTAAATTGAGTTTCTTGTGTGTAGTGTTGTATTTTCGATATACCAATTTTGAAAATTTTTGCCAATATTGGAACTGTGACAAGAAGTGTGATTGTTAGTCTTGGAGCAACTATAAATAGCACAATTGAGGAAAGCATTATTTTCATAGGAACAATTAACAATTCAGAAATTGTGTATGTGAAAAAATCTGAAATTTTGTTAATATCTGCTGACATTCTTGTCAGCATATCACCATGGCGACCCTTTTTTTGAAACCAGTAATCTGGTATTTTTAGTAGTTTTTCAAAAATAACTATTCTTAACTTTTTTGAAATACTACCGCCAAACCAGGCAGCCATATATTTTGCAAAATAAGTGACGAACCCTTGAATAATCCATAATTTGACAATGACCGGTATTAATTCTTCTATTTTTTCTGGATTGGCCTGACCCAAGCCTTCATCTAGGAGTTCTTGAAGGAAGGTTAAGGCATATATGTTTAAGCCTGTTCCAATTTGAGCAACGATAAATACCATTGCAAAACCTAATGAGAAAGCTTTTAAATTCTTAAATAAATATTCATTTATTTTTTTCAGTTTTAGGTTTTTATCGTTTTTCATTTACTTGTTTTTTTTAGAAATCAGGATATTATTACTAAATAATTTTACTTGTGAAAAAGCATATGTTAATACTTGCACCTGATCCTTCAGGTGATTTTATAGCTTCAAGGATAGCGGAAGCATGGATTAGAGCCGGTCAAGGTTCGGTTAAGGCTTTAGGCGGATCTTTTTTGAAATCTGCAGGTGCTGATGTTTTTGTTTCTCAAGATCCTTTTTCAACAATTGGTTTTGTTGATGCTGTTTTGAATCTGCCAAAAACATTCAAAGAAGGCAAAAGAATCAAAAAGGAGTTGATTAATTCGTCTGTTTTAGTTATTGTGGACGGCAGATATTTGCTTGAAAGATTTTCCCCTATTGCAAAAAAAATGTCAATCCCTGTTGTTTGGGTTGCACCTAGTCCTGACTGGAAAAAAAAGGGGGAAACCTTAAGAACAAAAAAACTAGAGGTTTTGGCAGATCTTTTGTTGGTTACTGACGAAATGTCTTGGATGGCTTATTCAAATAGCAGGAAAGCTATAAGGGTTAAAAATCCTCATTTTAATATTTCTGAAAATAAAGATGAAGGCTTGTTGGGGTTTTTTTTGGGCAGTAGAAAAAAAGAAGTGGAAAGGTTGATGCCAGTTTTTTTGAAACTAGCTGAGCGTTTTAAAACAAAAAAAATTATTGTCTCTGATGCTTTTGGGTATATTGGGGATAAGTTTAATCAGTTTTCAAATGTTGAGATTAGCAAAGAGGATGCAAAGAAGATAATTCCTTCATGCAGGGTTGCTGTTGCCTGTAATGGAACCCTTGTCCAGCAATGTGTAGTTTCTAAAACACCTGTTGTTGCGGTGTATAAAACAAGTAATTTGTTGTGGAATGTTTTAAGTGTTTCTAAACTTTTTGGAAAGACTCCAAAATTTTGGACCCATCCAAATATTTTTGCTGAAAAAGAAATTATTCCAGAAAGAATACAGAATCTTTGCAATCCCGACATGCTTGAAAAAGATATTAATGATATGTGGATAAATAAATCTAGATATGTGAATCGGTTTTTGAAAATAACAAATAAATATAATTCAGGCTCCACTCTTGCCGAATCTGTTGAAAGTATAAAGACGCTTGCAAATGAATAATCAGGAAAAACTTAAAGTTTTTACTGATCTTTTAAGGGGCGCTTCGTGGCGCGCTGTTGGCTGGAGAGATGTTGATCAGATATTAGAGTTAGGGGTTCTCGATTCGCATTATGCTTTTAAGAATTTAGATTTATTTGAAAAAAAAGAATTTAAATTATGGTTGGATGTTGGTTCAGGTAATGGTTTAAACGCTATTCCGTTGGCTTTGATGTTTCCGGATTGGAAAGGTGTTTTTGTAGAGAAAAATTTTAAAAAAGCAGATTGGCTGAAGGAAACATTGAATTTTTTAGATATGCATTATGAGGTATTAAATTTTGATGTTCGTAAAATGGTCGAAAAGCCTGATCGTTATGACGTTATAACTGCAAGAGCTTTATTTCCTCCAAATATTGCATTCAAAACACTTAGTCCATTGTTAAATAAAAATGGTTTTTTAATTCTTTTTTGCGGAAAAGATGCTAGCGTTGCTTCAAATAAAAAATTTAAAATCATGACACATGACTATGAAATCGATGCTTTTGGAGAGAATAGAAAGCTTATTATTGCTATTAAGCTCTAATAAAAAATAGAATTTTAACAATGATTTTTGGCTTTAAACAAAATCCTAAAAAAAAGATATTAGCTTTTTTTAAAAAAGGTAAAAGCGATAGCGCTATAGAGCACCTCGAAAAATCCTGGAGTGAGATAGGCGTTCAAGATCGAGTAGAGATATTAGATTCATGGACTTTAAAGAAATCAGATAATGAGATGCAGCAAAAATGGTTATCTTTTGTTGAGAAGCATGCTTCGGACCAAGGCCCTTTGGATGATCTGGAAAGTAAAATCCGCAAAAATGCTGATAATGATTATGTTTTTGATTATGAGTTATGGGTTAATTTAGCCAACCAGCATAAAAATGATTTTTTCTTGGTGCTTGCTACTGGAAATGAAATTTTTCCATATGGTGATTATTCTTCTTTTTTAAAAAATAAAATCGATCCATTATTTATTTTTTTTATGAGGAGAAGATTAGCTTCTGAGTTAAAAATTTGCAAAGAATTATTACCCTTTTTGAAACACCTTGTGAAAGGTGATAAAGATGATATGGTGAAAAATTTATATGTTGAATATTTATTCAAACATAAGATATGGGAACAAAAAAATATTTCACTTGTGCAAAATTATTTAGTTAAAAATTTTAAGAATACAGATATTTCAGACTGGGCATTCCAGAATCTAAAAGCCCCTCTTTCGGATAAGTGGTTCGATTTGTTGAAGCGGTCTTTCAAGAGTAAACCTACGTCTTCTAATAAAAAATTACTTGCATGGTGTTGTTTTGAAAAAGGTATATATTTTGAGCCTTTGGAGGAAGAGATTGCTAACATAGGTATGCAAAATAAAAATACTAGATTGAAAGCAGTTGACATATTGTTGAGGTCAAAAAAACCAACCCCTCAAACGGTTAAGCTTTTCTGCCTGTCTTCTTCTGAGTGTCCTTCAAATGAGTTAATTTTGATTTTTTTAATTCAGCATCTTGAAGATGAGAAGTTGTTACACACACTTGTTTCTGCAAGAAATATTAATGAGAATTTAATTTCAGAATTTTTTTCAAGATGGAAAAAATCAACTCCAAGTGATTTAAATCTTGTTGTTAGGGTTCTTCAGCAATCATTATCGTTGGGTTTGAGCTTATCAAAAAATGAATTAAAAATATTCTCTTCTTTAAGAGATCAAAAGGTTCTTTTTTGGCTTGCATCACTTGGGTTTGTTTCTGAAAATTTTGAATTAGTACAGGATTTAATTGGACGTATGGATAAAAAAATAAAATCTTATTTTGAATACAAGATGAATCTTCATTTTTCAAACAAGAAATACGATTTCTTGAAAAATCATTTTGATTTCCCTTGGAGCCTTATGGACAAGGCTCAATATCTTGAAAGCATTTCAGAATTCACAAAAGCAAATGAGATATACAAGGAGGCTTGCGGAACCAAACATTATTCAGGTATATTCGCGAAATTAAAAATGGTAGCTAATGGTGTTGAGGTTTTGACTGATTCTGATTTCAAAAAAATGAAAAATATTTCAAGTTCAGACTTAGCTGAACTGTTTTTCTTGAATGGTTTGTTTTACGTGGACAAAGGTAACTGGCTGCAATGTGAAAACTTCTTCAAGAAAGCTTATGAGCAAAAAGAAGATAAACGTTATATAAGTTCTTTAATTGAAATTTATTACAGATGGTCATCGGAATTGATATTGGAAAAAAAATTATCCAAAGCACAAGCTATTATTGAAAAAGGCCTGTCTATCGGTGATGATCCAAGATTAGTGAAGAATTTGATTTTGACAAATCCTAAAGTCACATCATGGAATCAAATAAAAAAAATAAAATTAAAAAATATTGAAGACGAATTGTTATCAGATTATTTCTGGATTGCCTGGCGTTCTGGAGATTATAAAAATGCTGATGCTGCCTTAAAGAGATGCATACCTTTAAGCAAATCTGAGACATTTATTAAAAGAATCGCTCGGTATTATTTAGAAATGCCAATTCCAAAAGATGACAGTTTGAAAGGTAAAATTTGGGAAAAATTACATGTTTTGAATCGTCCATGGCTTACTGCTGCTATAGCTGTATCTCAAGATGAAAAACCACCTTTTCCAAAAGAGGTACCGTCTGGAATTGAAAAATTATTAACAGGTTGGAGTTTAATGCAGATTGGCCAATTAGAAAATGCACAATTTCATTTTTCTAAACTTTTAAATGGACCTATAAAAAATCTTGGAACTGGCATTAAAAGAGCAAGGTCACATATTGTTTTAGGTTATTGCCTTTTGGCCTGTAGGGATCTTGAATCTGCGGAAGAGGCGTGGAGCCGAAGTGCTCATTTCGGTATTAGCAATTCCCTTGTTAGCACTTTAAAATTTGTGATTGAACTAGAAAAAGGGGTTAAGAAAGCTTTGGCTGGAAGAAACCCATTGAAAAATTATGTGAAAGCTTTAAATCATCCAATTACAAAAGATGCTGCCGAAAAAAATTTAGCCATTCATTTTACTTTTTCAGGAGATTTTTTAAATGCTGGTAAGTATTGGGACAGTCTTGTTGAGAACTTTTCTGAAAAAAAATCCCCAGAAGAAGAGGTTTGGCTTGATATAAGTATCCAGATGGCAAGCTATTGTCACAAAATTAAGGATGGGAAAGATATTAATTTGATAGAGATGGCAGCTTTGGAGGATGAGGTTGAAAACATAAAGAAACAACTTAAGAGTTATAGAGATTTAGGAGTTGATCCAGGTGTTTCTGAAGATGACTTGGAAAGAGCTTATTTCCAGCGTATCAAAAATTTCACACCTGAAAAAAATCCAGAAGAATTTCGAAGAATAGAAGAAGCAAGGCAGTTTATTGCAGATCCAGACTTGAGATTAAGGACTGAATTGTTCACTCAGTCTGGCGTAAAAAAGAATAAACTGCTTCAGTTTTTGTCTTTTTATGAATGTGATCCATTAGATTTTTTTGTTGATCTGGTTGAAAAACCTGATTTTCTTCCTGAATTAACCTTTTTCAAAAATTATGATCTTGAACTGCCAGAAAGTAATGAAGCGATCATTAGAAATTCTTTTGCAGAATGCAGGAGAAATGAACCTTTTGAATCGGAGTCTAATTTCTTTTAATTGATTTATGTCTGATGATTCTTTTTCTTGGAGTTGTTGTGGTTTTAAAGACGATTACCCTAAATCACTTTTCCCTATAGTTTTATCTTTTGGTATAGCATTTTTTGTAACTTCAGTATATTTTAGTTTTTACGAGGCTTTTTTTTGGGGTTTTATAATGATTTTTTCTTGGATTAATTATTTTATTAAATTTGATTATCAGATCAACAAGAAGCATGTCAGAATAAATTTTTTCAACAATTCGGTAAAGAAAAATTTGAATAAATTTAAATCAGCACATTTTCATTTGAAAGGTGTTTATTTATCCCCAACAGCAAAAAAAAGCTTCTATGGCGGCTTAAAGGGTTCATGGATATATTTACCTTCTGATGTTGAGAAAAGGAAAAAGATAATCGATATCGTTTCAAAAAAAATCCAAATAGTTAAAAGTCACGATCATATAAATTAGGATTCCATATTAGGTATTATGTTTAGAAAGATTTTTTCTGGTGAAAGTTGGAAAGCTGAGAGTGATGAAGATTTTGCTTCAAACCTTGTAGATAACGGCCTAGGGGTTCCTTCAGTGTTTTTATTAGAGTTAGCAAAACCTTTGAACGTTTTGGCATCTTCGGCATTTACGGTTCTTTCACCAGTCGGACACTTGTTTTTCGATAGGGAAAAATGGGATGTTGTGCCGGATTTTTTTTCAGACAGGAAAAGAATCGAAGATATGATAAATTCAATAGAAAAGGAATTAGCTGCTCATGAATCATAAAAATTTTATCGCTACTGATTGTGGCTCAACTACTACAAAGGCAATTTACATCGAGAAAAAAAAGGATGGCTACAGGTTGGAAAAAAGAGGAGAGGCTCCTACCACCGTCGAAGCCCCTTTTGAGGATGTTACAGCAGGAGTGGTTAATTCTGTAGAAGAGTTAGAGGAACTGTCAAAGAAAGCATTTTTATTGAAGGATGGCAAAGGCGTTATTAGGCCTAATGACGGAAAGAAAGGTGTCGATGCTTATGTTTCAACGTCATCTGCTGGTGGTGGCTTGCAGATGTTGGTAGCTGGAGTTGTGAAAGAAATGACTGCAGAGAGTGCGAATAGAGCTGCTTTGGGTGCTGGATCAATTGTGATGGATGCTCTTGCAATTAATGATGGTAGAAAAACATGGGAAAGAATTGAGCTAATTAGAAACTTAAGGCCAGACATGATTCTTCTTTCTGGAGGTACTGATGGTGGTGATGTTAATCATGTTGTTGAAATGGCAGAAGTGATTAAGGAAGCAAAACCAACATCAAGATTGGGTTCGGCTAAATTGCCAGTGATTTATGCTGGAAACATTGATGCAAGAAATACTGTTCAAGAAATATTAGGTGAAGTTTGTGATTTGTTTATCGTAGATAATCTTAGGCCAACTCTTGAATCTGAAAATCTTGGACCAGCAAGAGAGAAAATTCATGAGTTGTTTATGGAGCATGTCATGCAACAGGCTCCCGGATATCCAAAATTGATATCCTGGACTGACGCTCCAATTATGCCTACTCCAGGCGCAGTAGGTTCTTTAATAGAGCGAATTGCTGAAAAAGAAAAAATCCAGGTTGTAGGTGTTGATATAGGTGGTGCTACCACAGACATTTTCAGTGTTTTTTCTGACAAATTCAATCGAACTGTATCTGCCAATTTAGGTATGTCTTATTCCATTTCTCAAGTTATGGCTGAAGCTGGTTGGAAAAACGTTATGCGTTGGGTCCCTTTTGAAATGGATGAACAAGATTTGCGAAACAGAATTAAGAACAAAATGATAAGACCAACTACCATCCCTCAAACGTTAGAGGAGTTGATTATTGAACAAGCATTAGCAAGAGAGGCTCTTTCTCTTTCTTTTGAACACCATAAATCTTTAGCTGTTGGTCTTAAAGGTGTTCAGCAACAGAGAACAATAGCAGATGCCTTTTCACAAAAATCAGGAGGAGAATCATTGATTAAAATGTCAGATCTTGATTTGCTTATAGGTTCAGGAGGTGTTTTGTCGCACGCTCCTAGAAGAGTTCAGTCAATGTCTATGCTGATCGATGCTTTTCAACCTGAGGGAATTACTGAACTGGCGGTAGATAGTATTTTTATGATGCCTCATTTAGGAGTTCTTTCAACCATAAATGCTGATGCTGCTGTTGAGGTATTTGATAAGGATTGCTTAGTGAGGTTAGGCACATGTGTTGCTCCAAAAGGAGAAGCAAGAAAAGGGGAATCCATTTTAAAGGTTGAACTTGCTGATGGTAACTCTTTTGAGATGGGTTTTGGAGAGATAAAACTTATCGATCTTGGGGTTGGTGAAAAATTAGAAGCAAAATTGTCTCCTGCAAAAAAGGTTGATTTAGGAGATGGCCCTGGTAAGGAAATGTCCGTCAGCTTAACCGGTGGGCAAGTCGGTGTTATTTTTGATACTAGAGGTAGACCTTTAACAATATCTACAAATGAGGAGGAAAGGATAAGAAGTTTGAAAACTTGGCATGAAAGTTTGAATCTTTATCCGGAATAGATTTATGGCACAAGCATTTACCCCAGGTTTAACTAGAGCAGCTGGTTTAAAAGTTATAAAAACAAGACGACTGCCTCTTTTAGGTGAAACTCTTTTCAAAGTTGGAGATAAAGTTTCAGCTACTGATATTGTTGCTAGAACAGATTTACCAGGACCTGTTTCAGTTTTAAAAATTTCTCATAGGTTAGGTTGCCAACCAGGTGAATTAAAGGATTTCATGTCTGTAAAAGAAGGAGATGCCATTTCTAATGGTCAAGTTATTGCAGAGAGCAAAGGTTTTATGGGGTTTTTTAAATCGGAATTTAAATCTAACACTGATGGAATCATAGAAAGTATATCAAAAGTAAATGGTCAAGTTTATGTAAGAGGCACTCCTATTCCAGTTGAAATGGAAGCTTATATTGATGGAAAAATTATTGATGTTATGAAGGATGAAGGCGTAATGGTTGAAACTGTTGCGACAATGGTTCAAGGCATTTTTGGCGTGGGTGGAGAAACTGGAGGAAAGTTAATTTTTGGAGTTGATTCTCCATCTGATGTTTTAGCTCCGTCTGACTTGAAAGAAGATATGAAGGATTGTATTGTGGTTGCCGGTGCATGCTTGACACAGGAAACCATAATGAAAGCCAAATCTATTGGCATTAAAGGATTGGTGGGTGGAGCGCTTCATGATAAAGATTTGAGATCTTTTTTGGGTTATGACATAGGGGTTGCTATTACTGGTAATGAAAATATAGGTATAACCTTGGTGGCAACTGAGGGTTTTGGAGAATTGAAAATGGATTCCAATACATGGAGTTTGTTGAAGTCATGTGAAGGTAAAAGAGCAAGCATAAATGGTGCTACACAAATTAGAGCAGGTGTTTTAAGGCCTGAAATAATCATCCCTACACCTGAAGAAAAATCAAAAGATTCTGATAGTGGTGCTGGATCATTAGAGATAGGTACTAAAATTGTTGTTATCAGAAACCCTTACTTTGGATTAACTGGCACTGTTTCAGAACTTATCGTTGAACCACAGAGGCTAGAATCAGAAGCTAAAGTAAGAGTTTTGAAAGTAAAATTAGAAAATGGAGATGAGGCTATTGTGCCGCGTGCTAATATAGAAAGACTAGCATCATGATTTTTAATTTTTTTATTTCTTCAGATGCTTTTTTCAAAGCCGATCATGAGGTAACACTGATTGCTTGCCTTTTGTTCATGGGAGCTATACTTTACACTCTTTCTAAAGCCAGAAGAGGAGCTGATCTTTATATACGTTCAATTCCAGGTTTGGATGCTGTTAATGAAGCTATTGGAAGAGCTACCGAAATGGGTAAGCCGATACTCTATTGCCCTGGCTTGTCAAGCGCAGCTGACGTTGCAACCTTGGCAAGTTTAAACATATTAGGTAGGGTTGCTCAAAGGGTTGCAAATTATGAAAGTCGCTTGATAGTTCCGCATAGAGATCCTATTGTTATGACTGTAGCAAAAGAAACTTTGAAGGATGCTTATTTACAAGCTGGAAAACCTGAAATATTAAATGAAGAGGATAATTTTTTCATTACTGAAGATCAGTTTGGTTATACTGCTGCTGTTAATGGAATAATGGTAAGAGAAAGACCAGCAACTGTATTTTTGCAAGGCATGTTTTTTGCTGAATCTTTATTGTTGGCTGAAACAGGAAATTCAATTGGTGCAATTCAAATTGCAGGAACTGATGCTGTGCATCAGTTGCCATTCTTTGTTGCTTCTTGTGATTACACGCTTATTGGAGAGGAGCTGTATGCCGCTGGAGCATACTTATCAAAAGCTCCTGATTTAATGTCATCACTTAAAGCTGCTGACTTGATCAAAGGAATCTTATGGGTTTTGATAGTTATCGGTCTTGTCTTGACTTTTGTGGGCAACGCATCTATTTTTGAGGTATTTGGCAAATGAAAACAAAACTTCCTGTAACCATTGCTTTTCTGACTGGTTTATTTATGGCTTTTGCTTATTTTGTTGAAAGGGATAATGTTGCATGGGTAAGGATTCTTTACGAAGAGTTGAATCAGAACAACATTGTTCTTGCTGTGTTTGTTTTGTTTTTAGGGGTTGGTACACTTTTAATCCGTCATGCAAAAAAAATCAGAGATAAAAATTCTGATTCAATTTATTCTTGGGTTGTTATAGTGTCGACTCTTGCAGTTGCATACATTGGTTTGTTTCAAACCACTGGAGAAAGCATTGGGGCAAATGAAAATTTTCAGTGGATATTTAATAATTTTCAGGTTCCTCTTTCTGCAACTATGTTTTCACTTTTAGCATTTTTTGTTGCAAGTGCTGCCTACAGAGCTTTTAGAGCAAGAAACACAGAGGCAACTTTATTGCTGATTGCCGCAGCAATAGTGATGATAGGAAGGGTACCTATTGGATCGGTTATTTCCGACAGTTTGAGTTTAACTGGATCTTTTTCTTTGCCTGCAATTGCTGAATGGATTTTAGATATCCCAAATACGGCTGCAAAGAGAGCTATAACTATTGGTATCGGATTAGGGATGACGGCTACTGCAATAAAGATTATTTTCGGTATAGAGAGAACTTATATGGGAAGTGGTAAATAATGAATATTTGGGATAAGTTGTCTTCAATTGATAGAAGGTGGATATTTCTTGCAATGGCCATTTTCGTTTCATGGCCAGTATTAAAACCCTTAGGCCTTCCAGTAACAACAACAAAAGAAGTTGAAAGTCTTTATAGCTTTATTGAGGAAATCGAAGATAAGAAACCAATAATTTTAGCTCTTGATTACGGTCCATCTACTGCTCCTGAACTAACACCTATGGCAAAAGCTGTTATGAGGCATGCTGTAAGCAAAGGGATTCCTGTTGTGGGGGTAAGTTTAGCTCCAGATGCTCCAGGGGTTGCAAATGATATCTGGAAATGGGCGGAAGAAGAATTAGGCGCTATTCCGGGTGAGGATATTGCATACCTTGGATACAAAGCAGGAACAACAAATGTTATCTTGCAGATGGGACAGGGTATATCTAAGGCTTTTCCAAAGGATTATTATGGCAACAACACAGATGATTTGGAAATCATGGAAGGTTTTGAAAGTTTAAAAGATGCCTCTCTTGTTCTCGGTCTTGAGGCAACTGCCATTATGGATTTATGGATTCAGTATGCTGGTGACCAAATGGGTGTTCCTGTTGCCGGCGGAATGACAGCGGTTTCTGCGCCTGAGGCTTATGTGTTTTATCAGTCAGGGCAAATAGTTGGTTTGATGGGAGGCATGAAAGGCGGAGCTGAATATGAACTCTTAGTTGGTGCACCTGGAAATGCTGTTCAGGGCATGGATGCTCAATCACTAGGACATATTGTTATTATTGTTTTTATCATTTTTGGAAATCTTGGTTTTTTCTTAGGTAAAAAAGGCCAAGACGTTTCCAGATTAAAGTCTTTAAGAGGTGATCAGAAATGATTTTGAATTTAATTGCACCTCTTGGGACTACAGAAGGTTTAGGTATATGGATTGCCGCTTTCTTGACTTTATGTATTTTTTCTTTCCTGTATAAAGACAATCCTTTTTATAAATTTGCCGAACATTTATTTGTTGGTGTCTCTAGTGGATATTACATTTCTATCTATTATTGGAACACATTGAAGCCAAACATGATTGACGAATTAGTGAAAGGCTTTAAGGCTTTAGGTCAGGGTAATACGCAAAAAGCTTTTGGTCTTGATGAAAGTGGCGCTGTTATGGCTGAGCCTCATTTAAGAATGTTGATACCACTAATGCTGGGTATTTTTATATTGTTGATATTTATATCTAGAAAAAATGCTTGGTTATCAAGGATATCATTTGCTTGGTATATAGGTGTTGCAAGTGGAATAGCCATACCAACTGCTATGTCAACCAGGGTTCTCCTACAGGCTCAAGGCTCCATAAGAGATTTTTGTTCATATAATTCCGATTGTGCGACCTCTGCAGGTTTGGATCCTCAGGTTGCAACTACAGCACTATGGATCAATGCCTTTTTGCTTTTGATTGGAACATTGTCTGCTTTAGCTTATTTCTTCTTCAGCTTACCCTCCAAAGGAGCACTTAAAGTTATGAATAAAGTCGGAATTTACTTTTTGATGATTTCTTTTGGAGCTTCATTTGGGTATACGGTTATGGCTCGTATAAGTCTTCTTATCGGCAGGCTGCAGTTTCTTTTTTATGAGTGGCTTGGTATTACTATTTCATGATTTTTAATTTTTTAAATTTAATGTTTCAAATTCAAATAAAAGAGGGAACAGGTCCTGTTTTTTTTGTTTTGGTTCTTTTTGTCGCAGCTCTTTTTTTCTTTTTAGATAAAGCAAGAAAAGGTGCAACTTTTAAGATTAGAAAGATTGCTGGTCTTGATGCTGTAAATGAGGCTATAGGAAGGGCTACAGAAATGGGCAAATCTATCCTTTACACAACAGGATTAGAAACTGCAAGTCATATAGCGACCATTGCTTCATTGACCATATTGTCTAGGGTTGCCAAAAGAGCAGCAAGATATGGAACTAGGTTACAGGTTCCTTCTTTTGATCCGATTGTTATGAGTTTAAGTCAAGAGATAGTACGAGAATCTTATCTTGAGGAAGGAATGGTTGACAGCTTTAAAGGCGATGACATTTTTTATTTAACTCAGGAGCAATTTGCATACACTGCAGCTGTTGAAGGTGTTTTGGTAAGAGAAAAACCTGCAACTGTTTTTTTAATGGGTTATTTTTATGCAGAATCTTTACTATTGGCTGAAACTGGCAATTCGATTGGGGCGATTCAAATTGCTGGAACAGATGCTGTTACACAGCTTCCATTTTTTATCGTTTCCTGTGATTACACATTGATTGGTGAGGAGCTTTATGCAGCAAGTGCTTACCTTTCAGAGGATTCAAATATTATTTCATCTTTAAAGGCCCAAGATTTTGGAAAAGCTTTATTATGGATATTTTTGCTTTTGGGAAGTATTGTAACTTTTGCTGGTTCTACTAAATTCCTTTCATTATTAGGAGCTTCTACTTGAACAACAGAGGACCTCTTTTGATTGCATTTGTTTGCGGTATGTTGATGATGGCTGAATCTTTCCTTGACTATTCTTGGTTGAATAGTTTTGCTGAATGGGTTCAGAAATACTACATCATTATTGCTGCGTTTGCAATTGTTTTAGGTGTTGCGAGCCTATTTAAGCTTCACTTGGCAAAACTTAAAAGGAAAGAGGACGGCTGGAGATATTCTCTTGTGGTATTTTTTGGCTTTTTTGCAATGATAATCACTGGTTTTTTCATGAATGATGATGGTCTTGTTGGAACTAAGCATCCATGGAACGCTTGGTTGTATAACAATGTTCAGCTTCCATTGGGAGCGACAATGTTTTCGCTTTTGGCATTTTTTATTGCAAGTGCAGCCTATAGGGCTTTCAGAGCAAGGTCTTTAGAAGCAACTTTACTGCTTGTGGCAGCATGTTTGGTTATGCTTGGTCAGGTGCCAATACTTACTGGCGGTATTTTTGATAATCTTCCTGAGATAAAACAATGGATTTTAGATATTCCAAATATGGCCAGCAAAAGAGCAATCATGATTGGTGTTGGTTTAGGGATGATGTCAACAGCATTAAAGATTATTTTCGGTATTGAAAAAACATATCTAGGTGGAAGTGAAGAATGAACATTTGGGACAGACTGCAATCGATAGACAGGCGTTGGATTTTTTTAGTTATGTTTATTGTTATCATCATTCCATTGATGAATCCACAAAGCTTGGATATAAATGTTAGTGAGCCAACAAGAAAAGCTTTTGAGAGAGTCGAAAAGATTCCTAGTGATAGCAATGTTTTAATATCTTGGGATTTTGATCCTGGAAGTCAGGCAGAATTATTGCCAACAGCTAAAGCAATGTTGCATCAATTGTTCAAAAAAGATGTGAATATTGTTGTTATTACCTTATTGCCCGCTGCTCCAACCTTGGCTGATACAACTTTGAATGAAATCTCATCTATTTACAAGAAAGAAGAAGGGGTCGATTGGGTTAATCTTGGTTTTAAGCCAGGATTGGATATTGTTGTTAAAAGCATTGGAACAGATATTTATGAAATTTTTCCAGCTGATGACAAAGGAAAAAGGGTTGAAAGTATACCTTTGATGAAAGATATAAGAAATTACGATGATTTTGATTTAGTTATTGATTTAAGCGCTGGCTCAAGTGTTGACTTTTTTGTCGAACAGGCTCATGGCAGATACGGTGTTGATCTTGTTGCTGCAGCAACTGGGGTTATGATTGGTGATTTTTACCCTTATTTAGAAGCAAACCAGCTTCAAGGATTAGTAGGAGCTCTTGTAGGTGCTGCTGAATACGAGAAGCTAATGGAGATTTCTTATGGTCTTGAACCTGATAAAGCAACTGCTGGAATGCAGGCTCAAGCAAAAGCTCACATTGCCATAATAATTTTTATAATCTTGGGCAATATTGGTTTTTTTGCGAAAAGAAATAAAACTTCACCAAAATTGGAGAGTTTAAGTAAATGATTTTTAATTTACTAATTGCAAACCCTTTAAGCCCTGATGGTATTGGGGTTTGGATTGCTGCCATACTGACAATAGCAATTTTTTCTTTTCTATACAAGGATAACCCTTTATTTAAATTTGCTGAACACCTTTATGTTGGAATTGGTGCTGGTTACATTGTTGTTGTAGCTTGGCACAATGATATTGCAACAAATGTTATTCAGCCTTTTAAAGATGGATTGACAGCTATTCAAAACAATGACCCTAGTGGTTGGGTAAATATGGTGAATCCAATCATGGCATGTGTTATTGGAAGTTTTCTTTTCTTTCCTGTTGTAGCTCCAAAATTTAGATGGCTTACAAAATATGCTTTTGCTTTTATACTAGGAACCTTTTCAGGTATCAAGGTAGCACCTGTTATTAAAGAGAAATTAATTACCCAACTTTCATCTACGCTTGATCGTATTTGTGCAGTTTCGAATGAGTGTGCAGCACAGGTTGCGTCAATAAGCTACACGCCAGAAACATCAGCTATGTTTAATGCTGCTTTCGTTCTTTTGGGTGTTTTGTGTGGTTTGGTTTATTTTTTCTTTTCTTTAGAGCATAAAGGCGGAACTAAGATTGTAGCCAAAACAGGCATACTTATCTTGATGGTTGGGTTTGGTGCAAGTTTTGGTTTAACAGTCATGGGACGTGTTTCTCTATTGATTGATAGAATTCAATTCCTTTTAACTGATTGGTTAGGCCTTATCGCTTAAGTCTTATAAATTTAATGATTGAAGAACAAATTTCTATACCGTTAAAAAACTCAAATGAAGCTTTAAAGCTTTTAGGGGTAGGTGATAAAAATGCCAAAAAACTCAAGCGTAAATTTGGTGTCAGATTATCTATAGAGGATAATGAATTATTGATTAAGGGGAATACTGTTAATACAGAAATTATCAAGGTGCGCTTAAAAGAGGTGATAAAAAAGTTAAGAAACGATATGGACATGCATTCAAATATTGTTGAAACGATATTGATGGGTGATAATAACAATAGCTCTTTTGAGGTTAACAGCGAGAAAGTTGAGCCAAAAAGCATTGGTCAATCTCAATTAATAGATAAAATTTTAAAAGATCCACTGGTTCTTGTAACTGGCCCTGCGGGTACAGGAAAAACATTTTTAACAGTTGCTTGCGCATGTAAGCTTCTTGAAGAAGGTAGTATAGAGAGAATTATTCTCTGCAGGCCTGTTGTTGAGGCTGGAGAAAGCCTTGGCTTTTTGCCAGGTGATATTGACTCCAAAGTTTTCCCTTATTTCAGGCCTTTGCATGATTCTTTAGTTAAGCTTTTAGGGTTTCCTGCAACAAAAAGAATGTTTGATTCAGGTGTGATCGAAATGGCACCATTAGCCTATATGAGAGGAAGAACATTGGAAAATTCTTTTTTGATATTAGATGAAGCTCAGAATACAACTATTGCTCAAATGAAAATGTTTTTAACAAGGATGGGCAAGGGTTCTAAAACTGTTGTGACTGGCGATCCTAGCCAATGTGATCTTCCAAAAAATAAAATAAGTGGCTTGACACATTCTTTGAATATTTTGTCAAAAATTGACAATATTGGTGTTATTGGGTTAAAAGGTGCGGATATGGTCAGACATCCGCTTGTTGGGAAGATTGACAAAGCTTTTGGAGCTGAGTGTTAATGAAATTTAAGATAGACAAAAAATCTTTTTCTTTGTTGATTTTTGTAGTGTTTTTGTCATGTTTTTTTTCAAGGATGCTAAGTATATCGTATGGAACTTTTTTACTTACAGAAGATCAACTTGTTGAAAAGAACATTTATGCAACACAGAAAATTTCAATTGAAGGTCAGTTTTTTGAAAAAGGGGATTTGATCATGGCTGCCGGTGAGGGGCATGCAACCAAGGAAATCATCTCCATGCTTGAGGAAGAAGGACGATTGAGAACTGCTGATTGGTCTTTCAAGTTGCTTTCTGATACTCTTTATTTTTTATTGCTATTGGCTTTGGTTTGGATTGCTGTTGAAAAGGTTGGCTATCCAATTAGTAATTTTTCACACAATTTAAATTTCCTTGCATTCCTGGCAAGCTCTTTGATTTTTTCTGCATCTTTGATTTCTATAGTTAAACCAGATTTGAATCCAACATTTCAATTAGCCATACCTATTAGTACATGCTTGTTAACGTTGATTATTCTTTACCCATTTCGCTTTGCTCTGATTTATTCTTTGTTGATGTTGTATTTGCTTATTCCAATCCTTCCTCATTTGGAAATTAGTAATCTAGTAGGCATTTTTTCTGCATTAGCAGCTATAGTGGGGATAAAAGATCGTAGCAAAATTAAATTGTTTGAATCGGTTGGTTTTTTAGTTTTGTTTCTATGGCTTTTAGATTCGTTAGTGCATTTTTCAAAATATGGAACAAACACATCAATAACTGATGTAATTCTTATGCAGAGCCTCCCGGGCTCTGTAATTGTTGGAGTTTTTGTATTTTCACTCGTTACCTTGTTTTTGAAAATTGCAAAGAAAAGCTTTTTGCTTTCGACACCTGAGGCACTAGTTGAACTGTCAGCTCCTGATCATTTTTTGTTATCCCAGCTTGCAGAAAAAGCTCCTGGAACAATGGCTCATGTTCATGCTGTTCAGGAAATTGCCGAAGCAGGATGCTCCGCGATTTCTTCAATGTCTCAGTCTTCAAGCTCCCCAGTTAACCCTTGGCTTGTCAGGGCAGGTGCTTTATTTCATGATATCGGCAAGATAGAAAGACCGCATTTTTTTAGCGAAAATCAAAAAGATGGCGACAATCCTCATGAGGATCTTTCTCCACAAATGAGTGCAAGATTATTGATAAGTCATGTTAAAAGTGGTGTTGAATTAGCCAAAGCAAACAAGCTTCCTGATAGGGTTATCTCTATAATAAAAAGCCATCATGGACAAACTCTTGCAGGTCATTTTTACACTTTAGCCAAAGAGCAAGCTGAAGCTGTTGGTGCTACTCCTCCAAATGACAAAGATTTCAGGTATCCAGGACCAAAACCAAAAGCAATTGAAGAGGTAATTGTTTCTCTTGCGGATGCAGTTGAGGCAATTAGTAGATCTTTAAGAGATTTGCCATCTGAAGATCTTGTGAAAATCCTAAAGGAAGAAATTAAAGCAAGAGAGTCTGAGGGTCATTTTTCTGAATCTGAAATAACCACAGCTCAATTTTCAGTTTTGAAGAAAGCTGTTTTGGATGAAGCAGTTCTTAGGCATCATAGAAGAATAGGTTATATAAAAGAATCTTGAGTATTTCAGTCGTAAATTTAAACTTGAATCTTGATAGTAAGATTCTTATGCTTTATGAGAAAATGAAGGAAAAAAGGATGCTTGAGGGCAAAGAGACAAATGGAGATGTTTCAATAATCTTTATAGATAAAGAACATATGAATAAATTAAATCTTGAATACAGGAAAAAAGATAAACCTACAGATGTTTTGACATTTGTTTTAAATAAGGATATTTTTGAAGGTGAGATTTATATATGTGCTTCAGTTTGCAGTGATGAAAATATTGAAAAATGGATCCTAGACAGGGTGATTCATGGTTTCTTGCATATGGATGATTGTCATCACTCAACAAAGGAAGAGGAAACCATTAATGAAAAAAGACATAATGCCCTTTTACAGGAGATTAATTGATGTCATTTTTTCAAGATCTTTCACTTTCAGGAATTGAAATTTTGACACCTTTAGTTTTGTTATTTTTTTCTGCCTTTTTCTCATTTGCTGAAGCTGCAATTTTTGCAATATCAAGTACAGAATTGGCTTCAAAGAAAAATTCAGCTGCGAATGTTTTAAAAAAAATGGTATCAGACCCAGAGCAACTTTCAATGTGTTTAATGGTTGGTTACAACCTTGCGAATATAAGTTTAGCTTTATTGGTAACCCAATATGTTATGTCTTTTACATCTGGACTTGATAACCAAAAAATAATTCTGGGAGCAGTTGCTCTTTTTAATTTTTTTATTGTTACAACTTTTGGAGAAATTGTTCCCAGGTTATTGGCAATTAAGAAACCTTACGAAGCTGCATTGAGATTTGCTCATGTTTTGTATTTTTTCACAATTATTTTAAAAATACCTGCTTTCATTATTAAGCATGTAAATAATATGTTTTTAAAAATGATGAAAGTTCCAGAACTTAGCGAAGGTAAAACAATTGAGAGAGAGGTCCAATCTTTGGCAAGTGATGAGGTTTTTGCAGAAAGTGTAGAGGATGATGAGGTAGAAATGATTCAAGGGGTTTTAAATTTGGAAGATTTAAATGTTAAAGATGTTATGGTCCCTCGTGTTGAGGTAGATGCATTAGAAAAATCTTTAAAGCTTAAAGAGGTTTTTGAACTTGTTGCAAGAAAATTCAGAAGTCGTTATCCTGTTTATAACGAAAGAATTGATAGTGTGATTGGGATTCTTCATGTTAAGGACATATTGGGAGAAAATCCTAATAATTCAGTTGAAAAATATATAAGAAATGCTTTGATGTTTGCACCAAACATGCCTTTGGATAATGCTTTTAAGTCAATGAGAAACAATCGTAAACATTTAGCTATAGTTTTAGATGAGTATGGGGGAATGGATGGCATTGTAACTGTTGAGGATTTACTTGAAGAGGTTGTTGGTCAAATAGAGGACGAATACCAACTTGAAGATCCTGATTTGGTTGAGGTAAATGAAGATTTATTAATCGTAAGGCCAGCCTCAAGGGTGGCTGAGGTTATGGATTCGTTAGATTTACCATGTATTGATCCTCCTGCACAACAGGTTGGACCACTTGTATACAAGGTGCTTGAAAGAGTCCCTAAAGAAAATGATGTTGTTAAATGGGGAGGCGCTATTTTCAAAATTGTTGACATGGATGGAACCCAGATAAAAAGACTTGAAATTCTCAAAAATAGCGAGGATGCAGAATGACTCTTTCTTTAGCAATTTTATTTATATTGATCTCAGGATGGTTTACAGGTTTGGAAATTGCTCTACTTCAAACTGACAAAGTTGAATTATCAAACAACACCAAAGAAGATTCTGGCTTTAAGAATTTGTTCGACTGGATGTCCAATTCTTCTAAATTGTTTACAACAATATTGTTAAGTATTAATTTTTCAAATCAGATTGCTGCTGCAATTTTTTCTTACTTTATTTATGTCAATCTTTTAACGGATGAAAGAGTCTATTTAAACTTGATATTCACAGTAGTGATATTAATTTTTGCTGAAGGTCTTCCAAAAATGTGGGCTATCCGCAGTTCAAATGTTTTTATTAAAGGCGCTAATGCAAGTTTGAAAGTTTCTAATTATTTATTAGCACCTTTTATAACCTTCTTCTCCTTTCTGCCTAAAAGAATGAAAATGGATTCAAAAGGCTTGATCCGGGTTTATAAAATTCAAAGAAAAGAAATTATCAATATTACAGACAGAGCAATGGAAGAAAAAATTATGACTGATGAGGTTAAAAGGATACGAGGAGTTTTATCGCTTGGTGAAAAAACTGTTAGATCATGCATTGTTCCCAAAGATGAAATCACCGTTCTTGGTCCTGATATGAAATTGGATGATGTTGTAGATGTGATTAAAAAAACTGGACACAGCAGAATACCATTTTGTTTTAATGATTTAGATGATTCAAGGACTTACCTACATGCTAAATCGTTATTTAAATTGAAAAAAGAAGAAGATTGGAAAACAGTTTTAAAACCACTTGTACGTTTGAAAAGTAATACTTATTTGGATGACGCAATGGATTCAATGAAGAAGGGTGGTGGAATTGCCATAGTGGAAACAAAGACACAAACCTTAGGTGTTGTTTTTCTTGAGGATATACTTGAATTTGCCGTTGGTAAAACTGCTGATGAGTATGATGAGAAACTGAATTGAAGCAAAGTATCATTATTCATGCTGGTGCTGGCAAGCACAGAGCTTCATTAAAGGATGTAGATCGTATTGTTAAACTCGCAGTTGAAGAAGGGTTCAAGCAAAAAAAAAATGGTGCTTTAGACATGTCTGTTAAAGCTGTTGAGGTTATGGAAAGTTCAGGATTTTTAAATTCAGGATCAGGGAGTGTTAGGCAGGATGACGGAAAAGTCAGGATGGATGGATCGATTGCATTAAGCAATGGTGCAGTTTCTTCTGTTTTAGGCTTGC
Source organism: bacterium (assembly GCA_002716355.1). Taxonomy (GTDB): domain Bacteria; phylum UBP7; class UBA6624; order UBA6624; family UBA6624; genus UBA6624. The sequence continues at coordinate 76,713 of PBAU01000011.1, forward strand.
CAGGATGTTGGAATGTTTCACTTATTTGTAAAACATTGTTAAGTTCAAAGAATCCAATGATGTGCGGAAGGCAATTGAAACATAAATTACAACATTTAGGTTTTAATGAACTTGAACCTGATTTGGAATCATACAGAGAGTGGTTTAACCTTGGTCAAAATTCACCTGGAACTGTTGGAGCTGTAGCTTTTGATGGCGATACATTATGTGCTGTTACAACAACAGGTGGTAGATCTGGAGTAGAAGCTGGAAGAATAGGTGATAGTGGTATCATTGGCTCAGGATCATCAGCAAATTCAATTGGTGCTGTTTCATGCACTGGTATAGGGGAAGCAATAGTCAGATCAAGATTGTCAGATTATGCTTTGAGGTTAATGGATAGTATGAATCCAATGAAAGCTTGTCAAGAATCAATAAAAAAATTAGAACAGGATATTTTTGATGAGGGTATTGGTGGTTTAATTGCAATAAATAATAAAGGTGAAATTGGTTGGGCTTTCAACACTCAGGAAATGCCTATTGGATTCAAATAGAATTTAATGGTATGAACACAGAATTAATTTTCATTATTGTTTTTGCATGTTTTGGAAGTTTTTTAAATGTTGTTATACATCGATATTACTCAAAAGAAAGTGTAATTTTCGGTTCATCTCATTGTCCTAAATGTAAATACAAAATAAAATGGTTTGACAATATTCCAATAGTTTCTTGGCTTTTTCTTCAAGGTAGATGTAGAGCTTGCAAAAAGCCTATATCTTTTATTTATCCAATAGTGGAGATTTTATGTGCTTTTATAGGTTATTCTTTGTTTTTCTCTGCAGATCATTTTTTTATTTCAGGTTATAAGCATGATTGGAGCTTATCAATTGCGTTATTATCTTTTTTTGTTTTTTGTGGATTTTTGGTCATTACTTTTATAGATTTGAAATCAAAAATAATTCCTCATAGGTTTTTAATATTTTCAGGTCTGAATGTATTTTTTATTCATTTTCTTACCGGGAATAAAAGTGATTCGTTTATGGATGGCTTGATTGGAATGTTTACCTTGGCTGTATCTCTTGCAGGTGTTTTATGGATTGGAAGCTTGATGTTGAAAAGAGATGCAATGGGTTGGGGTGATGTGAAGATGGCGCTTGTCATAGGTTTTTTGTTAGGTTTGAATTTTGGGTATGTTGCTATCTTTACAGCAATTTTCACAGGAGCTGTTTTTGGATTGTTGATGATGGCTTCTAAAAAAATGAAAAATCAAAATTATAGAAATTTAGAAATGCCATTTGGCCCTTTTCTAGCTTTAGGAACATACTTAACTTTTCTTTATGGCCCAAAATTAATTAATGATTTTTTTTCTATCCTGTCTTAAATACTTACGTATTTAAAAAATATCATGTTTTGAAAATATGCTTTATACTTTATAGGTTTGAATGAATTTGATTCAAATGTAAAAAAATGAAAAAGTTTAATAGTCGAATCAAAAAAGGCTTTACGCTTGCTGAAATGCTTGTTGTGCTTGCGATTGTTGGCATACTGATAACAATCAGCCTTCCAGCAGTTGCCCAAGGTAACCATAGAAGAAAATTTGATTCTTATTCAACAAAAATATTAGGTGATTTAAGGTGGGCCTTTAATGAATCAAGCGCAAAAGGTGAAGAGTTGGTTCTTGAGATTGTTGGCTTTTATCACAATCAGACAAACACAGGACACCCCTTTCCATTAGAAGATGTAATAAGGGTTTGGAAAAAGAAAGATTGGGAAAAATATTTAGATCTTTCAATGCATAAAAGTCCAAATAGTAATTTTGATCTTGAATTTGCAGCTCCTTACTTGGTTTATGACCTTTCTGAAAGTTCTAATTTAAATGAAAATAGCTGTTTCTTGGATGGTACTGATGCAGCTTCTAATCTTGTCGATTGTGACTATGTTATCAGCGAGGATGAGCTCCCAGTTCCTCTGAGGGAATATGTTAAAGAGGATTACAAGGATCCTCCTATGTTGCTTGAGTTGCCTGAATATCAAGCTGTTTTAACAAGTAAAAAATTTAAAAGAATTAGGAATATACCTAGGGAAATTGATTTAATTGCCCCATTTGTAGATCAGTCTTTTTACGATGGTAGCGGTTTGGTAGATTATGAGAATTTGATTTCTTATGCAGTCATAAGACCTGAAGGCAATGCAGAAAGTTCTACAGGTGTTTTAACTTTTGCTTTCATGTTGAAGCCAGAGTATTTCACTGAAAGAATTTTGAGCCTTGCAAACAATAAAACTGAAAATTCATCACGTTTCAAGTGTGCAATGGAGGCAAATTTACAGAGCAAGTCCAATGGTAGGACCGTACAATTAATGCTTTCTAGTGGGGGGGTCAGAATCACAGAGGCATCTCCAACTGAATACATGGATCCAAATAGGGAATCTTCATGTAATACTTCAATTCCAGATGCAGAGTGGTCTTTAGATTTTGACAGGGGAACAGGTTGGAAATGAAATTTAAAAAAGGTTTCACGCTTGTTGAGCTCCTTGTAGGGATAAGCATTTTGATTTTGGTTCTATTGCCTGTCCTTACAGCAATTGGACGAACTGTTAACAGAAGTGAGCAGAGCCAATCGATGAATCAAGCATTAAACCTTGCTGAAGAGCGCATCAGTTCTTTAGAGGCTCATCTGAGTTCAGCTTGGTATCCAGGTGGTATACCTTTTGATTTTGAAGGCGGAAGCACGTTAACTGATGATCCTGTTGACATTGCAAATGACCCTGAGTTAAATGAATATCTTCCAGGAAACTGGTTTAGGGGACAGCAAGAAAATCAAAGAGGCGAGATCGCGCTTTACATGGAGCCTTCTTATTATGGGTGTGATAACCAGAATGCCATTGGATCTGAAGATGAAGATAGATATCTTAATGACAATATGCATATTTGCATTAATCCTTATAATCCAAACAATTTGACAAATGAAGATGGGGTTGATTTGTCCAATGAAAAATATAGAGTTGCGATGGCTTTATTTGCAGCAAGGATGGATCCAATTGATGCTTTAGGTATATACATGCCTGAGCTGCATCCGGAATCATTCAGATTTAACAATTCAGATACTTGCAATACTAATTTTGATGGGGATTGCCCAAGAATCGATGGAATAGAGGATTTTGGAGAAATTGTAGATAAGGCATTTTTCGAAGAATCTTCTGACTTCACTTGTTTTGGCGCTATTGATGGTCATGTTGGGAGAAATTGGTTTGATTTTGGTTATATTGCATCACCTTTTGATAATGAATCATTTTCTGACAATATTGCCTGGCCAAATTATTTAAGCTATTGGAGGATGATTGCTGCTGCTGGGGTTACCAGAGCAAATCCAGATCCCACAGATGATAACAGGAATGAATGTGCCTTGAATCCAAATCAATCTGTGTCTGAAATTTCATCAAAAATTGCTAATTCCTTGGGAACTTTTCAGAAGTTCAGGCGTGAAACACAGATCTCAACTGTTTATTTTCCTGGTGGAGGAAGAGATTTAACTGAGGTTATCGATCCTCAGGATGCGAGATACTATAGATCTTCAGAAGGTGTTTTGGGAAGATTAGTTCGAGTCTCGGTTGTTTGGAGAGCAGGAGAGGGTTGCTCTTCAAATAATAATCCTTCTAGCCAAGGTTTGTTTTCAAGATGTTCTGATCCAATTGCAAGTATACGTAGGCAATTGAGTTTAAGTGATTCAAATATTAATTTAAGAAGTAAAGTTTCATTAAACAAAGGTGTAGAGCTTAGAAAGTTTATACCTGATCCAGACCAGGATCCTTGTGACAGCATGTTGCAATTACTTGGTCCTTTAGGAGAGAAAACAAGCAGGTTGTCAGGAGCTTTGCATGATGGAGATCCGACAAATGCTTCAAATGTATTTGAAGAATGTTGGTATAAGGATTCATAAATGGAGGTTGTAAAAATGAAAAAAGGTTTTACATTGACTGAATTATTGGTCGTAATAGTAATTATTGGGATTCTGATTACATTAGTGGTCCCAAGTGTTACAAAAGCAAGAAATAAAGCTAAGGAAGCTCAGGTTAAAGCAGGTATTCATGATATTGAAGTTGCTTTAAGCTCTTTCTCTGCTGGAAATTCTGGATGGTATCCTGGTGTTGGATACGATCCAAGCGGTACACAATCATTGCAATCAAGCATGTTGGGCATTGCAGGAAGATCCGGAATATCAATTCCTGATGGTGGGGAAATCATTTCAAGTGGTGTTGTAGGAGGGAGAATGGATTGCATGGTTGATCCTAGAAAATGCGGAAGTGAAACCCCTAGTGAAAATAAATATTTAGATGATTATTGGAGATGGGACAGGCTTTATTTAGAAGGTGTTTTAGATGAGTATCCAACAAACCCCTTTAGCAGTGCTAAAGCTGGAAATTCAAGTGTAAAAAGAGGTATGCATAATATATTTGTAGTTTCAGTTTTGCCAGTTTCCGGTACAGGTGGGCCAGATTTCATCGGTACATGTTTATCTAAGCCAGCTGGAGAGGCTGAAGCGTTTGCTGGCGGTGGAAATTGGTACAGTTATGAAAATTACAACACTGTTAACGGAAGATTGTCTTATGGTTGGGATGATGCAAGTACTTCAACGCCTGCTGTTTGTAATGCTGTTACGGGTGATGATAATAACTCCTGGGAAGAGACACCCACTCTTTACCCTAGAGGTGATTTTGCATACATACCTTTAGATTCTGTTGATAAGCGAATGTTCACAGATTCAAGTGGTAATTTGGCTAATGGTGAATATATGGCTTTTGTTGAAAATTATTGGATTATTGGATATGGAGCAGAATCTGCTTGGAAATCAGATATTTTCAATGTTGATTCTCTTGCTTCAGGAAATAATTGTGGCTTGAAGTTCCAGCAACCTTTAGGTAGGATTGACCCTGCTTCAACCGCATCTTTTTTAAACTGTACGCCAACTGAATATGAGAACAGAGTTCTCGAAGCCTTAAGAGGTGCAATTTTATTGCAGGGAACTGCATATACAGAGCAGGCTTTTAGCGAGTAATTTATGATTTTTTACAGTAAAAGATCAGGTTTCACGATGACTGAATTATTAGTATCCATAGCGATACTTGTTGTCGTGATGACACTTTTGCTGACAGTTATAGAGTCAACTTTTAAAACTTTAAGAGTGGTTACTGGTGAGTCAAATGCTTCTAATCGTGCCAGAATTGCAATGGATCAAATCGTTGCAGAATTGAGCAATGTTGATGATATGGGTTTTGTTGATTTTCATATTCCTAGAATCAAAAAATCAAGATCTCAATATGTTGCTGGTTTACAAAATGCTGCAAGTGCTGGATGTGACATTTATTTAGAATTACATCCTAGCGATACAGCTTTTAGAAATGTTCCGTACCCAGATTCAACTCTTTTTAACCAGGATCTAAATTACAACTGCTACATTGAACCTTGGGAAGTGATGGATCCAGATCCAACATGGACTTCAAGATTCTCTGAAGGGGGTGGAAGCTCTGATGCTCCTGCTTATTGCAATCAGTATTTAGCACCTGGTGTTTTGGCAATGGAGTCATCTTCAGGTCTTTCTTGCAATGGAGGATCTTGTCGAATCGGGTTGAATGACAGGAATCTTAATCCTGATGATCGTATGGCTGCAAATGATCCTTTTGAAAGTTGGAGGTCTGAAGTAGACCAATTGAAACCTTCATGGAGTGAGCTTTTTGGTCAAATGTGTCAAGAAGACATTGATGCAAGTGGATTTATTACAACTCATAATTTAACACCTTATATAACTTCTAGGGAGGATCTAGATGGCAATGGCACAATTAATGGACAAGAAGAGTTTTTAAGGACGATTGTTTTTAAAACCAAAAGTCCAACATACTCTTCAAATGCAGCTTCAAACACTCCTAATCTAGCTGGTGCATTAAATTCCAATAATAGTGTCGAACAGCTTTCACATAGAGTTGTAACTTTTGCTCACACATGGAAAGAAAAAGCCTTTTCCATACCATTAACGGATAGTTTTGATGGGGGTTGTAACCCTTCTAACTATTCTCATCTTTCTTCTGATTTTGTCTTATACAAAAGAGAATCTAATTTTTATTCCGATCCTATCTTGAATATGGATCTTGATAGAGATGGCAATCCTAGTGAAGAAATTGAGGATGAATGTTTGAGAACAGTGGAAACCCCTGTTACTGATGGGGTTGTAGATGTAAGGTTTAAATTAATTGATTCTAGAGGTGATGAAATCAATGCAGGTAACCAGTATTATTATTGGTTTGACAGGGATCCTAGTGACAACAATCCTATTAGCCCTCCTATCACAGCATTGGATGCGGTTAGAGCAATTGAAGTTTATATCTTGACTGCAAGTGATGATGTGATTTCAGTATTAAGAAGTTCTATGGATGATGGCAAACTTTTCAGCATTACAAGTGGCAACCCTGGTGAGTTAGCACGATTGAATTTCTTGAGGATACAGAGTTTGCAACCTGAAATTTACAATCCAAATAATTTTGTTCAACTGAGGAGAAAGGTCAACCTCTATGAATAATTCAAGAAAATCTGGTGTAGCTTTAGTTACTGTTTTGATTTTTCTTGCATTGGTTTTACCTGCATTAGTTATTATTTTAAGTTTTGCAAGAAATGAAATAGAGTTTGGTTCTCTTGATTGGGAAAGAAAACAATCTGATCAAATGAGTAAATCAGGTTTGGACATAGCTGAAAATATGCTTAATACTGGTTTTGCATCATTGAACCAACCAATATTTAGATTCCCAATGGATAAGGATCAAAATGGTACTTTGGATGATATTGATGGCGATTTAACCTTAGACGAATGGGCTTATGCTTTTCCTTTTTCTACAATTAGCCACCTTTCATCACCATGGATCAAGTATCCCGTATTATCAAATGAAACTTGGTTTTCTAGAGATTTAGTTAGTCTTTCTGGTTTTTCAACAGCTCAATTGAACAGACCTGCGGGAAGCTTGCCGGTTTACCCACTTTTCAAAGACAAGAATAACACTGGTTTTGTTGATTATTCTTCCTATGAGCATTCAGAATATGATTATTTCGATCCATCATTTGGTTGTGCTGAAAATACAACATCTTCCTGGGAGCCTAAGCCATGTTTGATAATGTCTTTTATCCCATTTGGGAAAAAAACAGAAACATCACCAGTTCCTTCGGCAACTTTAGACATCAACAATTCTGATTTTATGTGGAATGGAAATCCTTATAGTTCAAACAATTCTTACAATCCTGCCCAGTTAAGAAATCAAACTTTTGTATCTGATTGGAGTTATAACCATGCTATTACTGGAGACAGAGATAAAACTACTGCTCATATTCCATCAAATTTTCCATCATTGGGTTCTGAGATATTTAACCCTTATGCAGATAGACTGAAAGCACAACTTTCAAACTGTAACCCGAGTCAGGATGAATTTTTTGTAAGGGATTTATTTTTAAGTTCCTCAGGCATGACTTACCCTTTGCAGTTAGATAAATCTTATGAAAACGAAACAGAATCAAGGGTTAATTTTGGATTACCTAATATGCCTGATTCCTATGTTATGTTTGATCCAAGAACATGTATGCCTTTGTATGCTTCACAAGCAAAGGATGTTGATGGTGGGTATGAGGTTGTTGTTTCAGATGAAGGGGCAAGGTTTCCCTTGTATGGTTTCTTGCACAATCCCGATGATCCGTCTTTTAATAACCCAATGCTTCTTGAGTCTGTCAATGGCTTGGGAGGTAATTTTACCATTGTAGATGAAACCAGTTTTATACCAAGGATGACTGGTTCAAATGTAGATGAAAAAGGGGAATTTGCACATCTTGCTCAAAGGGGGATAGTTTCTTTATTAGCACCTTTTCATAGAAATGATTACAACACTGGTCATGCTGCAGCAATGATTTCATACATAGGCTTTAATGATGTTGGAGATATATCATCATTACCTGATGCTGTATGCCCAAAAGGCAATTGTCCAGATGGGGAAAGGTTTGGTTTAGGTTTTGAGAAACCTTTAAATTGGCCTGAAGGGTTAAAGGATATACTTGATGTTGACGGTATAAAACTTAGGGATGGTTTGGATTCAAGTTTTAAAATCAATGATAAGAACTGGAAAGACATTCAAGCTAGGGTTTCCCTGCATTCAACTCCTCAGGAAAGATCGACCATTAACATACAGGGAAACGCTCTAAACGATCCAAGATTTATCTTTTATCCATTTATTGATTCCAGAGCGACTCCTGAGATGGAGGATCCTGTTTTAAGGTGCAGGGATTCAGATTCTGATGATTTTTGTCGTTCAAATTCTGGTTTGTTTAAGGTTGATTTATGGCAAACGCCAACCAGTTGGCCAACCGGATCCTCTTCAGATCCAGTTTCAAATGTTTTATCTACATCTATCAATATGGATTCTGCGGATTGGGTTTCAAGCGGTTGTTCTTCAAGGTTTCAAAACATAGGCGATATAAATGATTATTTTTCATTACTGGGTAGAGGAAATGCACCTGCGGGATTTTCATCATCAGATTTAAGGCATTCTGTTTGGCCAGAAGAGTTTTATTGGTTTATTAATTGTTTTTGGAAAAGTGATATTAGGAATGAGTTAGTAGATAAAAAAGATGAAATAGAAGCAGTTTTAAGGGAATTCTTTCATCAAAATGGATCTTTGAAGAATATATGGAGAACAGATCCATTTGATGATTTTCCCGACTTGATATCTGAGAAAATTGTTGGCCATTGGGCTGCATGGCAATATTTTTATCGATATTTTGATGATGAGGATGATTGTAGGGATATTTCTCCAGAATTCAATCTTGATGATTCATCTTCAATTACAACAAATGTTGGCAACCCGCAAGTTTTGCTTGCAGAAAGGCATGCAAGATATCATGGTCCAGCCGATTTAGGAATGCCTATTGGAAATGTTAGGGATATGCTTGGGTCAACTTTGATACCCTATCCGGAAATGAACGGTCCTTTTTGGGATCCTGGAAATGTCGGTTCTAACTCGAATCCAGGTTGTGGTCTTACATCTCTCGACGGTGATGATTTTCCAGATATGACAACGAACATTCCAATACAACATTCAGGAGGAGTGGTTGCTAACGTTAATGTCAATATTGAGAAATTGAATGTCATGCCCGCTGTCTGGATTCCCAATAGTAGACCGTCTTTCTATAGTGAGGACCCACCTTATGATGATTTTGATTTTGGAGCTAGTGAACCTGTTTCTGGTTGGCCAATTTACGATCCCTTGGGCTTTGACAGCAGGAATAAGGGTTTGGGTAACTCAAATCAATCTTTTATAAACAGAAGAGATGATTCGCTTATCTTGCACCTGATTAGCTCTGTTGCGTTTTTTGATAGTCCTTATGCAACTTATTTTGATGATCCGCACATAAACGAACCCTGCTTAGTTTCAGATGATTTTTTTGATCCGATAGTGGGTGCTTCAAATGGTACTACTGATCCTTGGGACAATGTATTAGGAGCAGGAGGATCTTTAACTACTATGGACCTCAATGCAACCTTTGGCGGTTGGTGGGAGGCTGATGGCAGGAATATAGGTTCTTTTGATGACAGTGATTGCAATATTGATGATCCAACCACAGATATTGGCTTTACACCTCTTGAATGGAGACCTTTAAAAACTAGAGGAAGAGTGAACATAAACACAGCTGCGTTTGATGTTTTGCATGCAGCTTTTGCCAAGGTGTGTGATTTTAATAATGGTATAGGCATTGACATTTTCAATAATTCTTGTGGATCTTTGCCATCAGTAATTGCATCAATCTTGAACTATCGCGAATATTACTATTCTGATCCAAATCAGCCCTTTGATGATATAAGTTCCCATGGGACTTTGTTTTCATGGTTGCCTAATGGAGTGGCTTTATACGGCGGAAGTTTTATTGAGCAGTTTTTCAATGATATAAATTTATACACAACTGGTGATTGCAGAAACGGAAGTTCTAACGGTACCAGCTGTGCTCTTCAGAATACAGATGACATATTATGGGATTGGCATACTGGAGAATGGAGTAATAATGGCTTGAATAAGATTCCTTTCAGAACAATAACCCAGTTGTTAGATCTTTCAGATGGTGTAGATCCAAGAAACTTAAACTTGAGCTCAAGAAGACTCTTGTCTGTCGATGATATAGCAAACAACAGCAATGGTGCTATTGCCGTTTTAGCAAGAATAGATCAGGATTTTTCAGTATTCAGCCAGGGTTACAGAATTGAAAGCATGGGTAGTTATGGTAGAGCAAATAGCACTCTATTCAAAATCTTGGGTTTAGATGGAAACTTAAACCTTACAGTTTTTGAAGAAGAAAAGTCTGGAGGAACGGATGATTCCTTCGGTTTATATTTTGGAAGTTATTACAAATGAAAAACATTGACTTTTCTTCACTAAAAAGGTACGATTGTGGGGTTGTAATTTATTTAATATGAAAGCAATTTTTAACAAAAAAATATTCTTCGCCAATTAAGGGGGCAATTTATTATGAAAATAAAACTATTTTTATTAACTTTAATTTTTTCAATTTTCACTTCAGGGCTTAACGCTTCTTATCTGGAAGATAAGACTGCTGTCCGTTGGACAATATCTGAAGATGAAACTTTTATCACTCTTTTTGTGGACACTCCAGTTGCTGTCACACATAAAAATGAAGTGTATCCAACAAGGCTTGTTTTTAACATTCCTGGTGGTTACATGGACGAAGGAGAAGATGAAAAAACAATACAGTGGAACGGAGCTGAAAAGAGTTTTGTAAAAGAAATCAAAGCCGTTTCTATAGATCCAAAGTTTGAGGACTCCTTTTTAAGGTTGGTTTTTACTTTTGGGATAAGGGTTCCAATAAGCACAGAGCTTGGTGAAGATTATCAATATTACAGAATTTCTCCTACAAGATACGCTTTTGTTCTAAATAAAAATAGATTGAACTGCAAGCATGAAAATTATTTAGCTGCACAACAGGATAGGGAAAATGAAATTGTTGAATGTGAATTAGTTGTTTTTCCTGAGTCGGCACCTGAAGCTAGAGAAAATGTAAGGATATGGACTGATGTTTCAGGATCTCCACAGGATGTTGTCAATGAATTGGCAGACAAAGCAGGATTGAAGGTTGATTTTGATGCAGCTTTTTCTGATGCTGAAAATTGGACACTTACAGCAGAAGGTGGAACATTAGGTGAACTACTTTCCTCTTTAGAACAGGAAGAAGGTATAGTTTGGAATATTTCTGAAGGTGTTTTGACAATTTCTGATAATTCTGAATTATTAATGGCTCAAGCAGAGGCTGCAAGGATCGCTGCTGAGGAAGAGGCTGCTCGAATAGCTGCTGAGGAAGAGGCTGCAAGGATCGCTGCTGAGGAAGAGGCTG
>PBAU01000012.1 GCA_002716355.1 bacterium
CTTTTGTAAAAAAAGGGTCTGTTTTTTTATTTTATAAATATCAAAAAGAAACACCCCTTGTTGTTTCTTTGGAAAACAATTGGTCAGAGATCGAGTTTTTGGTTTTAAATCACAAAAAATATAGTTTGTTTAATGCTTGGCTTAATTCAGAAAAAGAGAAAGTTTATATAAAAATGTTTGAAAACTAACTTTTATTAACTTTTTTTTTTAAATATTCACACTAAAGTATTGCTTTAATTGTTGTTTTTTATTCTTTGGTTTTATTGTTGTTTTTTTTTGTTTTTTTATTGTTATTAACATATCAACATTAATAATAATAATAAAAAATTAATAATAATAATAAATAGCTTTTATATTGCTTGTTAAAAATATAAAAAAACGGTAAAATTAAGCGGCTTTTTAGTAAGCAAAAAAGCACCCAAACTATGAAAATAAATACAACGAAAAACAGTCTTTTTTCTGCCTTAAATGAAACTAATAAAGTTATTCCTATTAGAACAACACTCCCTATTTTAAGTTGTGTTTTATTAGAAGCGAGAAAAGATTTATTATATATAACAGCAACAGATTTAGAACAAACTATCTCTACAACAATTGCAGCCAAAACAGTTGAAGAGGGAAAAACAGCCTTATCATCAGGCCGTTTTTTAGAAATCGTAGCGGCTTTACCAGACACACAAATAGAGCTATCTGTCTCTTCTAACCACCAGGTTGAAATCAATTCACCTCAAGGTGTTTACAATATAATAGGAAAAGACCCAGAAGAGTTTCCCGAAACACCTACTTTAAGCGGAGACCAACAACTATTAATAAACACAAAAGAATTTTTAAGAATTATAAACTCAACAACCTACGCTGTTAGTAAAGATGATTTAAAGCCAGCTTTATGTGGTATTTATTTAAACATAAAAGAAAACCAAATGACAGCAGTTTCAACAGACGGTCATAGACTGGTTAAATATAAAAAAACAACAAACTCAACCAACCCAGAGGGTTCTATAATTGTTCCTGTTAAATTTTTCAATATCATAAAAACAAGCCAAATAAACAACGAAACAACAACAATTAAAACCAGCGAAAACCACATAGAGGTAAACTATAACAACACTAAAATAATTACAAGAATCATAAAAGAAACCTTTCCTGATTTTAATAGTGTTATACCTGAAGAATTAAAAATTCATATAAAAATAAACAAAGAAAAGTTTTTAGAGGCAATTAAAAGGGTTTCTATTTTTTCTAACAAAACAACAAAACAAATAAATCTAACATTTAATAGCAACGAAATAACAATATCAACAGAAGACCAAGAAACAAGATCTTCTGCAAAAGAACACATTGATTGTGATTTTTCAGGAGAAGGTTTTACGGTAGGTTATAATTCTCAATATTTAAAAGAGGTTGTTCAACACATACAAGGCCAAGAAACCAACATGTTTTTAAGCGGACCGCTGACAGCAGCTGTTTTTAAGTCAAACAAAAACGAAGAAGGAGAAGAAATTACAACCCTGTTAATGCCTTTAAGAACACAAGAATAATGTTTAAAAAAATAAAGAAAACAACACAAACAATTCAACAAGAAATAAATACCGAAGAATATAAAATATATTTGAAACTTGTTGAAAAGTGGGAAAAAAAAATCAACAAACAAACACAAAAAAACGCAAAAATAATAGATTATAAAAACGAAGTTTTAACAATTAAAACCAAAAACCCAACATGGAAAAATGAGATTGTTTTTATGGAGGAAAGCATAAAAAAAAACTCTCAACAACAAAAACCAAGATAAACAAAATAATAGTAAAATAAATGACAAACCAAAACACAACATATAGTTCTGAAAAAATAACAGTTTTAAAAGGACTAGAAGCAGTAAGAAAGCGGCCTGCAATGTATATAGGGGATGTCGGGAAAAAAGGCCTCCACCATCTGGTTTGGGAGGTTGTGGATAATTCTATAGACGAAGCAATGGCCGGTTTCTGCGATACAATAAAAATAACAATAGAAAAAAATAAAAGCATTACGGTTGAAGATAACGGCAGAGGAATTCCTGTTGATATGCATAAAAAAGAAGGAAAGTCAGGACTAGAATTGGTAATGACGGTTTTGCATGCAGGGGGAAAATTTGACAAAGACACATATAAGGTTTCAGGGGGGCTGCATGGAGTAGGGGTATCTGTGGTAAACGCCCTGTCAGTTGAGTGTACAGCAACAATTAATAGGGATGGTGGAACATATCAACAAAAATATAAACATGGGATAGCAGAAAAAACAATAGAAAAAATTGGAAAAACCAAAGAAACAGGAACAATTATTAATTTTATGCCGGACTACAATATTTTTGTTGGACAAGAGTACGAATATTCAATAATAAGCGAAAGGCTTAGAGAGTTAGCTTATTTAAATAGTGGAATTAAAATTTTATTAGAAGATGCCAACACAAACCAAAAAGAAGAACATTTTTATGAAGGGGGTTTGTCTGAGTTTGTTAAATATTTAAATAAAAAAAACACCCTGCTTTTCCCTGATCCTGTTCACATAAAAGGCGAAAAAGAAAATGTGCCTGTCGACCTTTCTTTAAGTTATAATGAGAGTTATTCTTCAAACATTTTAACTTTTGTTAATAATATAAACACAATAGAAGGCGGAACCCATTTGGCGGGTTTTAAAACAGCCCTTACAAGATCTTTAAATCAATATGCAAATAAAAACAACCTAATTAAAACAAAAAAAGGCGAAAATATTTCTTTAAGCGGGGACGATGTTAGAGAGGGGATAACAGCTGTTTTATCGATTAAAGTACAAGAACCACAATTTGAAGGACAAACCAAAACAAAGTTAGGAAATGGGGAAATAAAAGGGGTTTGCGATTCCATTATCATGGAAGGCTTGTTGGACTTTTTAGAAAGAAACCCAGATGTAGCCAAAACAATAATACTAAAAGCAGAAAATGCAGCAAAAGCAAGAGAGGCGGCAAAAAGAGCAAGAGAACTTGTTAGACGAAAAAGTGTTTTAGATATTTCTGCGCTGCCTGGAAAACTTGCAGACTGTTCAGAAAAAGACCCTACACTAAGCGAACTATATATAGTAGAAGGGGATTCTGCAGGAGGGTCGGCAAAACAAGGCCGAAACAGAAAATACCAAGCAATTTTACCTTTAAGGGGAAAGGTTATTAATTCTGAAAAAGCAAGAATAGACAAACTTTTAAACAACAATGAAATACAAACACTTATAACGGCATTTGGGGCAGGCTTTGGAGGAGACTCTGAAACAGAAGAGACATCAGCGGGTGATTTTAATATTGAAAAACTAAGATATCATAAAATAATTATTATGACAGATGCCGATGTTGATGGGTCTCACATTAGAACACTGTTGTTAACTTTTTTATATAGAAAAATGCCCGAACTTATATTAGGAGGTTTTGTTTATATAGCCCTTCCTCCACTATATAAAATAGTAAAAGGAAAAAACGAAAAATGGGTATATACAGACCAAGAAAAAGACCTAACTATAAACGAATATAAAAACTCGAACCAAAAATTTGAAATTCAAAGATATAAAGGTTTAGGGGAAATGAATGCAGAACAGCTTTGGGAAACCACAATGAACCCAGAAAACAGAACTTTATATCAAGTTACTTTAGAACAATTAAAAGACCCTAACACGGTTTTTGCAAACCTTATGGGAGATGATGTTGAGCCAAGAAGGGAATTTATTTTAAAAAATGCGAAATACGCAACAAACTTAGACGTTTAATAAATGGAAGAAGAATTTAAAAATCAAAACATATTAGGAAGAGATTTAGTTGATGAAATGGAAGAATCCTATCTTTCATATGCTATGTCTGTAATTATAAGCAGAGCTCTTCCAGACGTAAGAGATGGTTTAAAGCCAGTTCATAGAAGAGTTTTGTTTGGAGCTTCAGGGATTGGAGCTCAATGGAACAGAAAACATAAAAAAAGTGCAAGAATTGTAGGAGAGGTAATAGGTAAATATCACCCTCATGGGGACCAGTCTATTTATGATTCTTTGGTTAGGATGGCACAGCCATGGTCTTTAAGATATTTATTAATAGACGGACAGGGAAACTTTGGATCTGTGGATGGAGACGGGGCAGCCGCAATGAGATACACCGAGGCAAAAATGTCAAAAATTGCCTCAGAAATGTTAAAAGACATAGACAAAAACACTGTTTCTCTCCAGCCAAACTTTGATGATTCTTTAGAAGAACCCACAGTATTACCATCTCAAATACCCAACCTTCTAATGAATGGTTCAGAGGGAATTGCTGTTGGTATGGCAACCAAAATTCCACCACACAACCTAAAAGAATTAGTAGGGGGATTAGTTGCTCTTTTAGAAAATCAAGAAATTACAAGCGAAGAAATATTTTTAAACTACATAACAGGACCTGATTTTCCAACAGCCGGCTTTATTATGGGTATAGATGGAATCAAAGATGCGTACACAACAGGAAGAGGTAGAGTAATAATGCGTGGAAGGGCGCAAATTGAAGAAAAAGAAAACGGCAAAGAAGTTATTATTATAAATGAAATACCCTACCAAGTTAACAAATCTAACTTAATAGAAAAAATAGCAGATTTAGTAAGAGAAAAAAAACTAGAAGGAATTTCAGACCTAAGAGATGAATCAGATAAAGATGGGATGAGAATAGTTATAGAATGTAAAAGAGATGCTATTGCTGAAATAATTTTAAACAATCTATATAAATACACTCAACTACAAGACACTTTTGGAATTATTATGCTTGCTATTGTTGATGGGGTTCCAAAAGTTATGCCTATTAAAGAGGTTTTAAATCAATTTCTTTTATTTAGAAGAGAAATAATAATAAAAAGAACAAAATATGATTTAAAAGAAGCAGAAACAAGAGCCCATATTTTAGAAGGTTTAAAAAAAGCGCTTCAACATATAGACGACATAATAAAACTAATAAAAAAATCAGCAAACCCAGATGAAGCAAAAAGAAAATTAATAGATAAATTTAAATTTACAAACCCTCAAACTAAAGCAATTTTAGATATGAGACTACAAAAACTAACCTCATTAGAAACAGACAAATTAATTGAAGAATTAAAAGAACTACAGAAACAAATTATTTATTACAATGAAATTTTAAACAGCTATGAAAAACAAAGTTCAATTATTAAAGAAGAACTTTTAGAAATAGAAGAAAAATACGGAGATGATAGAAAAACAGAAATAATACCAATTAGCGGAGACCTTACCATTGAAGATATGATTGCAGACGAAGATATGGTGGTAACAATTAGCCACAATGGATATATTAAAAGACTTCCTGTTTCAACATGGAAAACCCAAAACAGGGGAGGTAAAGGAATGAAGGGGGCAAATACCAAACAAGACGACTTTGTAGAACATCTCTTTATTGCCTCTACTCACAACACAATGTTGTTTTTTACAGATACGGGAAAATGTTATTGGTTAAAAGTGCATCAAATACCCCAAGCCTCAAGAACCTCGCAAGGTAGAGCAATTGTTAATTTAATAGGGTGTGCCCCTGAAGACAAAGTTAAGGCCTTTGTTTCTGTAAAAGAGTTTACAGAAGATCAACAGCTTATTATGTGTACTAAAAAAGGCCTAATAAAAAGAAGCAAATTGATGCTTTATAGTAAACCAAGAAAGGGAGGAATATATGCCGTTGATGTAAACGATGGAGACGAGTTAATTCAGGCAAAGCTTAGCACAGGAGACCAGGACGTCTTGTTGGCAACAAACAACGGAAAATCAATCAGGTTTAACGAAAATCAAATTAGATCAACAGGAAGAAAAACAAAAGGAGTTACAGGAATAAGAATGTCTTTTAAAGATGATTATGTAATAGGAATGTTAGTAGTAAAAAGAGAGGGGCAGGTTTTAGTTGTTTCTAGTAAAGGTTTTGGAAAAAGAAGCCTTCTTGAACAATATAGAGAACAACAAAGAGGAGGAAAGGGTGTTTTTACTCTAAAAGCAAATAACAAAACAGGAAAATTAATTTCAATCATGGAGGTTGTAGACGAGGACGATCTAATGATTATTACAGATACTGGCATTATGATTAGGCAATCAATTAATAAGCTAAATATTATTGGAAGAAATACACAAGGAGTTAAGCTTTTAAGGTTAGATGAAAAATCTCAAATTGCCTCTGTTACTAAAGTAATAAAAGAAGACGACGATTTAGAAGAAGACGAAACAGAAGAATTAATATAAAACACACTCCATAAAAAATGTTTTTAGATGCAACAATCAACAAATCCAACCTTATAAACATAAAAAAAAACATTAAAAAATATAATTCTAAACCAAATAAAATTCAAATTATAGCTGTAACAAAAAATTTTTCTTATTGTGCAATACAAAGCGCAAATGAAAATAAAATACAAATTGTTGGAGAAAATAAAGTACAAGAAACAATAGAAAAAATAAAGAACAAAAAACTTCCTACAAATATAGAAATACATCTTATAGGCCACCTACAAAGCAATAAAGCAAAAAAAGCAGTAAATATTTATAGCACCATACAGTCTGTTGACAGCATTCAAATAGCTGAAAAAATAAATTTTTATGCAAAAAAAAACAAAAAAAAACAAAAAATTTTTTTACAAATAAATATTGCTAAACAAAAAACACAATTTGGGTTTGATCAGGAGAATATATATAATGCGGCTGAAACAATAAAAAAATTAAAAAATATTCAAATTGAAGGTGTTATGGTAATTGCGCCAAACACAAAAAATAAACCAACAATAAATCAAGCGTTTAAAAAGGCGAAAGAAATAAAGAACAAAATACAAAAAAACATTGTTTCAACCTGTCGTTTTTTATCTGCAGGAATGAGCAACGACTATGATATAGCTCTTCAAAACGGAGCCACGCATCTTAGGCTTGGAACAATATTATATAACAAAATAGAACAAAAATGAAAAAAAATATCTTTCTTACCCCAGAGCTTGCTGCAAATAAAAATCTTGATCAAATTATTAAAGAAAAAGAAAAAATGATTTTTAACAAAAACCCCCTAAAACAACTCAGTGCCCTTGATATAAATAGCGCTATATATATTTATGACCAAGGGTTTAACTATACTGAAAAAATTATTCCCATTAATAATCATATTAATAAAACAGGGATTAACCCAATGAGAGAATTAAAACAAACAGGCGTAGATTTTTTTGATATAACTAGTATATATAAACATAAAAAAAGAGGAAAAATTGCAGAGTGTTTTGGAAATCACCAACCAACAGCTCAAAAGAACGCCCAATATATACAAGGACATTTTTTATGTAATTATGTGATTTTATCACACTATGTTGGGTTTAATAATATTTATGCTTTTATAGTTGACTAAAATGAGAAAACAAAACATTAGAAATATTGCTATAATTGCCCATGTAGACCATGGAAAAACAACATTGGTTGACGGCCTACTCAAACAAAGCGGGACCTTTCATGAACACCAGTCTGTTGAAGATAGAGTAATGGATTCTATGGAACTAGAAAAAGAAAGAGGAATTACTATAACAGCAAAAAACACAGCTATATTTTATAATAATATAAAAATTAATATTGTAGACACTCCAGGGCACGCAGATTTTGGAGGAGAGGTTGAAAGAAGCCTAAATTTGGTTGACGGAGTATTGTTATTAGTTGACTCCAGCGAAGGTCCCCTACCTCAAACTAGATTTGTTTTAAAAAAGACACTACAAAAAAAGCTGCCGGTAATATTAATAATCAATAAAATTGATAGATCAGACTCGCGAATTCAAGAAGTTATTAACGAGGTATATGATTTATTTATTGATTTAGAGGCAAGCGATGAACAAATTGATTTTCCTATTCTATATACAAATGCAAAAACAGGAACAGCCAAAGCCAGCCTTGATGACAAAGGAAAGACATTAAAGCCCCTGCTTGATTTAGTTATAGATTATTTTAAAGGTCCTAAAATTGACGAATCTATGTCCACACAATTTTTAATTACCAGCCTAGATTATGATTCGTATGTTGGACAAATTGCAATAGGGCGCATTGACAACGGTACGATTCAAATGAACCGCCCTTATTGTCTCTGCGGTAAAGAAAATAAAATTTATAATAATAAACTAACAGCATGTTATACTTTTAAAGGATTACAAAAAGTTAAAGTAGAAGCCTTAGAGGCGGGAGACATTGTTGCTGTTGCTGGTCTAAATAATATTTCAATAGGAGACACATTAACAGACAACGACAATCCCTCTCCTCTTCCTAGAATTATTATTGATGAACCAACAATTTCTATGTATTTTCATGTAAATGATAGTCCTTTTTCTGGAACAGAAGGAAAATATTTAACATCTCGCCATTTACTAGAAAGGCTAAAAAAAGAAACCCTAAAAAATGTATCTCTTAAGATTAAAGAAACTAACGCGCCCAATATAATTCAAGTAAGCGGAAGAGGAGAGCTCCAAATGTCTATTTTAATTGAGACGATGAGAAGGGAAGGATATGAAATGATGGTATCAAAACCCAAGGTTATAACAAAAGAAAAAAATGGAAAAAAAACAGAACCCATTGAACAGGTTTTTCTTGACTTGTCTGAAGAACATGTTGGAACAGTTACTGAAAAATTATCCATCAGAAAAGGAAAAATGACCAATCTTCAAAATAATGGATTTGGGAGAGTTTTGTTAGAGTTTTTAATTCCATCAAGGGGATTAATTGGTTTTAGAAACCAGTTTTTAACAGAAACAAAAGGTTCAGGAATAATTAATTCCTTATTTTATGGTTATGAAGAATGGAAAGGGAACATACCCCAGCGCACAAACGGAGTATTAATAGCAGACAGAAAAGGAAAAATAACAAGCTATGCAAGTTTAGGTATGGCAGATAGAGGAGAAATGTTTTTTGATGTTGGAACAGAAGTATATGCAGGCATGATTATTGGAGAAAGAAACAAAGCAGGCGATCTAGATGTTAATATAACAAAAGAAAAAAAACTTACAAATATGAGGTCTTCAACAGCCGAAGCAACCGTAACACTAAGATCAATAAAAAAAATAACACTAGATCAGTGTATAGAGTTTATAGCAGAAGATGAACTTTTAGAAGTAACACCTAAAAACATTCGTTTAAGAAAGATGGAATTAGACATTAATAAAAGAAAAAGTGAAAAAAGAAAAATTAAACCAACAAAGGAATAATATCTATAAGAGAATTGCAAATTTCAGCCCTTTTTACATTAAGCCTATCTTTATTAAAATGACCGCAAGCAACCAAAAACAAACCAGCGCTTATAGCAGCGGCAACGCGCTCATCATATAAAGTATCACCAATAACAACAGTTTCAGAACCAATTAAACCATGCTTGTTCATCAGGTTTTTTGCAAGGAGTTCTTTTCCCTCAGCATTTAAATTATCAACACCCACGACATCAACAAAAAAGTGTTCAATTTTATAAAATCTAACAGACTCTAATAAAAGATTATGTTCAGAAGCAGACAAAACAAACTGTTTAATTGATTGTTTTTTAGCAAAAGACAATACGTCTAAAGCATGTGGCTGTAAATCAGGCTCTTTCATTTTAGACCGATATAATGCAAGGAAAGAGGCATTCATTGTATCAAATTGTGTTTTAGTAAATTTAAAACCTAATTTTTTCCAATATTTTTGAATAGGAAAACAAAAATTGTTTTTATAGTCTGCTAAGGAAATTTCAGGCAACCCCTGTTTTATTAAGGTGGTATTCATAATGTTGACAAACAAATAGGCATCATTAATTAAAGTGCCATTCCAATCCCAAATAATGTTTTTTATTTTCATTATACTTATAGGGTTTTTAATAGTTCGAAAGTATAAATACCATCCTTATGCCCATCAGAGAAAAAAAATTGTAATCCATAATGTCCAACGCCTTTATATTGAGTAATTATTAAATTTTTTTTTGGAGTTTCTTTTTTACCTCCATAAGTATTTCCTAAAGCGTCCGTTTCTCCACTACACATAGCACAAGGACAAAGCTCACGCAACCTAACATATGAAATAGTTGTGGTTTTATTAGCGCCCCAATCAATCGCCAATTCACTCTCAAACAACATTATTGATTTCATTTAAACCCCCTAAAAAATAAAGAAATATATTTCTTGGTTTTGAAATAGTAAATAATACCCCTAAATTTATTAACAATTTTCATTATGAAATGCGTTTTAAAATAAAAAAACATTTACATATTATTATTTTCTTATTGTTTGTACATCTTCTATTTGCGCAAACAAACTTTAGCCCGCAAATATTATTGAATGTAGAAAAACAAAACAACACAAAACACCTTTTTTATGCTTTTGAAGACGCCACAATAACGCTTAATGAAATAACAAAAACCAATCAATGGCAACAAATATGGCAATACAGTTTTTTAACCAATAAAAATATAGAATTAATTTCTGCTTGTTTAGGTGATATTTCAGGTAATGGAGAAAAAGAGCTGGTTGTTGTTACATATAGCTTTGGACTACACTCAGAAATATATATTTTTTTTACTGACAACAACATACCCAGAGGTACTCCAACAATCTATGAACTGCCAAATTTACAAAAAGGAACAAAACCAACACAAGCCAAGCTAGCCGCTTGGGACCAGGACAAAGATCAAGAAATTATTCTTAGCGTCAGTAGCCCTGAAAGAAAAATTTTGGTTTTAGATTATTCTATTAATGAGCTTAAAACAGTAGAAAATATAGCCCAAGAATTTATGTTAAATACTTATGGTCCTACACAAATTATTATTCAAGATATAAATAAAGACAACAGAGATGATGTTGTTGTATTAAATAATAGTAACCAGCCAGCAATACACACAATTATTTCAAACCAAAGTTCTTTTGACACACCTATTAATATTAATGAAAAATTGCTTAGTTTTCAACTGGTGCCACAAAATAAAAACTACCAAGAAATAGGAATTAATCAATCAGGACAAATATTTTTTGTATTAGAAAACAAACCTATAAAAAACATAAATAAATTTGATAAAATTATTGGGGCAAACGAACAAAATATTTTCTTTTTAACGCAAGACAACAAGATTGTTCAAACAACTATAAATGCAAACCAAGACCTTAACATTCTGCAAAGCCAACCATCTCCATTGCAATATAATAATATAACTCAACACATTAGCAGCCTTCAAAATACCCACATATTATTATCTAGTAAAAAAGAAAAAAAAGCAGCCATAATTAATATGCAAAACCCGCTTATAGTAAGAAGTCTTGACTTTATAAAAAACCAACCAATAGTTCAAACAGAACCAAAAACCCTTCTTGAAGAAGAGGGTCCAGCGATAGAGAATCAAAGAATAGTTACACACGACACGCTGTATGTTAATGCAAACGATACCTTAGAGATTCCAATTAATACAGAATTTAATATACACAGCGTAGAAACAATTGATAGGCCAGAGGGAATTCTTTTAGAGCCCAAACAATTAAAATTTATTTGGAAGACGTCCCCTTCACAGATAGGAAAACATATTTTAAAATATAATATAACCTATAATATCGATACAAAGCTGGAAACGAGCCTAACAACCAATGAACAGCTAGCTTTAAATAGTATTGTTGAACAAACACAAGAACAACATCAACACATTATTTGGGTTAATGATAAACCAAAAATTTATTTTGAAACACACAGCGATACTATTCGTCCACCTAAGACAATAATGGTTGATTATACAATTGTCGATGAAATATTTAAACAAAAGCCCACATTAAAATTATTAGGTTCTAAACAACCAACAATCCAAATTATTGATAATCAAGTGTACTGGGAACTCACAAAAAACAATGCAGGAGACAATAAACTATATTTTAGTACGCATGATGGAATGTCTGCAGATACGACCTCTATTGAAATTTATGTAGACACAACCTC
This sequence comes from bacterium, assembly GCA_002716355.1. Taxonomy (GTDB): domain Bacteria; phylum UBP7; class UBA6624; order UBA6624; family UBA6624; genus UBA6624. The sequence continues at coordinate 11,941 of PBAU01000012.1, forward strand.
TCAAACCATTGTTTATGACAATAAGCTAATTGCTACAGAAGGGAAAGAATTTATTTATAAATTACCAACAACCCAACCAAATCAAACATATAATATTATACAAGGCCCAAGCAATTTAAGAATTTCTAAAGATGGACAGATTCACTGGATTCCAATTATGACACAACTAGACCATAATGAGATTATTATAGAAACACTTACAGACAAATCTAGAGAAACACACACCCTGCACATTTATGTAAACTTTAATCCTTTAATTTCATACCGTCCAGCTATCAATGAACATATTGTACAAGGGGAACAGTTTCTACATAGGCTAGAAAGCTTTGACGCTAATATTAATCCTCAGCTAGAATGGACAAGCGAGATTATTCTAAAAAACGATACGCTTAAAAATATTGTTAATAACGGAAATTTAGAAATTACTACAAGGGAGCTATTAGACAATCAACCTTATACAGTTTATTTAAAAGACCCATATGCTCAAGATGAGTTTAACGGCAACCTGTATATAAATGATATACCAAAAATTATTAGCCAGCCATCAGACTATTTATTATTGGGTGATACATTGCGATATAATGTTGTTGCAATTGATGAAAATTTAGAAAAACCATTTTTTCCTACAGAACCCAACCAGTTAAAATACTTATTAATAGAGTTTCCTTCTGGAGCAAAAATAAACAAAACAGGTGAGATTTTTTGGATTCCATCTGCTCAACAAACAGGACAAAACAATTTTAATGTTCAGGTCTCTGATTCTTTATCAACAACACAACAAAATTTTTCGATATTTGTTAATGACATTCCAAACATCATCAGCCAAGATAGTTTGAGCATTCAAATTGGAGACACCCTTTTACATTCATTTGGAGTAAAAGATCTCAACAATAATGACGATTTAATCTATAATATTAAAACAACAATTACTGAATTATTGTTTAATGGAAAAGAAGGAAAAATAACATGGGTCCCAACCATTGATGAAATAGGGCTACACACATTAGAAATTTCAGTTTCAGATGGATTTAATTTAAGCGAAGACACACAAAAACTAAAAATATTTGTATATGATCTACCTCAACTATTAAATCCTCCACCACAAGAAGCCTTTATAAATATACCCTATATTTATTCACCTAAAGGGCAAGACATGTTTTTAGATTCATTATATAATGTGGATATATTTACTAACATTGTAGCTCTTGATTCTAGTTGGACAGGAAAACACAACAAACAAACGAATCATCTAAACTGGATACCAAAGACAACAGAAAATAAACAGCAAACTTTAACTGTTAGCATAACGGACAAATATGGTCACACCGCTCAAAATAAATTTAATGTTACTTTATTACAAAGCCCCTGCGAACAACAGGATTCTTTGCATTGTACAGAAACAGATACCATATATATTGAAAAACCAGGAGAAAAAGAAAAAAAAGAAAAAAAATACTGGAGACCTAAAACATTTTCACCGTTTACCAACGAATAATAACGAATCAATTTTATTTTCCAAAACACTCTGATTAGAAATTTTGATATTAATATCAACCACTAATAATTTAATTTGAAAAAGCCCTAGCTTATTATACAGCGGCCGAATTTTAATAAAATCTTTATATGTTGTTGTTATATATTTTAAGTTGTATCGATAACACAAATTAAAAAAAAGCTTTAAATCTTTTATTGTATAATTATAATGATCAGGAAAACAAACAGACTCTTTAAATTGAAAAAATAGTTTGCTCGTTTTTAAAAAAGAATAAGGATCTCCAATTCCACAAACACCCAATACTATATAAAGCTGTTTATCTATTTTCAATTGCTCTAGTTTTTTTGTTTCTATATTATATATTAAAGCTTGAGAGTGAGTTTCAGAAGCGATATCAGGGCCCCTATAACAGCTTTGAGAGGCCATATATTCTTTAATTGGCAAGGTGCCGGACCCCTTTTTTAATAGATTTGTTTTAGTAAACACCATCAAATCTGCCCTATTAATATTTTTAACAGGCTCTCTTAATTTTCCTAAAGGTAACAAATTAAAATCTTTTTGATTATAAATAGAATTTACCAAAACAATATCCAAATCTCTTTTAATTCGCAAGGATTGAAAACCATCATCTAATATAATAATTTGAGGCTTAATTTTTTGGCTTACATATTTTAGTGCTCTGACTTTGTTGTGATCAACAACAACAGATATATTTTTTAATTTTTTCGCCATCATATACGGTTCATCTCCGCATTGTTGCGGAGATAAACCCTCAATTGTTGTATTGTTAATTTCTAATAAACCGCGAGTTTTTTTTCTGTATCCTCGACTGATAATAACATGTGAAATATTTTTTTTAGTTAATAGCTTTGATAAAAAAATTGTCATAGGAGTTTTTCCTGTACCTCCAACAGTAATATTACCAATTGAAACAACAGGAATTTTTGATTTATATATTGATGCAGGGTTTAAAATAAAAAATAAATGCCAACCAAAAACAATAAAAGCATAGATCTTGCTTAAAATGTAATAAAAAAAAATCATATTGTTAATTTATGTTTTAATGATTCGCTATTATGGTTAATAAAGTCGGAAACTTCTTTTGACTCTTCCTTTCTATTATGTGGTTTAATAAAAGGCTCGCTAAACTGTATATGAATAGTGCTAAAAAATTTTGGTATATGTGTTTTATCCCAAGAAGGTAAAGAATAATATTTTGTTGCAGCACCGCTAACAGCAATAATTTGAGCTTGTTTTTTTATTGCCAAAGATACAGACCCTTTTTTTGCAACTCCAGGAGGACCTTTTGGCCCATCATTTGTGATTGCAACAATAGAATTTTTATTGTTTAATATACGCATCATTGATTTTAAAACATTGCTCCAGCCCCTAGTGCTTGAGCCCTTAATTAATTTAAATCCCCATTTATATAAAATTGTTGCCATAATTTCAGAATCACGATGAGTGCTTGATATGGCCCAAACAGGAAGCTTTATTTTTTTAAAATAACGAGAAACTAAAACAAATTGATTATGCCAACAGCAAATCAAAATAGGCTTAGAACGATTACGAGCTCTTTGTAGTTCTGAAACATTATGAACTTTCCATTTACAGGTTAAGAATATACAAAACAGCAAAAGCTGTACAAAGGGAACAAAAATAAAACTAGGTAAGTTTTTAATTATTTTTTTCATTCAGAATAAATTCGGCTGTTTGTTCATAAGCAAGCCCAGAACCAAGCTGAGAACGAATATTTTTAAAAGCGCGTACCATATGATTTTGAACAAGAGGATCTAATAATAAATCAATGTTCTTAATTAAATTTTTAATATTATAGTTTGCTTGTAATAATTCAGTAACAATTAATTTTTTTGCTAAAATATTAACCATAGACGCAAAAGGGCTTTTAACTAATTTTTTTGTTATTATCCATGAGAAATAAGACATTTTATAAATTGTAATAAAAGGAGTTAAAGACATTGCACACTCTAAGGTTGCTGTTCCAGAGGCAACGACAGCAAGGTCAATTGATTTAAAAGACTTTAAAATAGTATTAGAAGTAATAGTTACATTATTATGTAAATCAATTTGAGAAAAAGTTTGTTTCTGTATACCAGGGGCCTTATAAATAATAAATTCTATATTTTTATTTTCTATACCATAATATTGAATTAGCCGTTCAAAGACAGGCAGATGTTTGTTTATTTCTTGCATTCTACTTCCAGGACACAGAGCAATACGAACCTTGTGACCTAGGTTTGTTTTTTTTAAATCTTGGTTTTTGATTAAATCAAGAATTGGATGCCCAAAATATTGAACCTTGATTCCCCTTTTTTGATACCAAATTTTTTCAAACGGGAAAATAACAATCATATAATCAATATAGTTTTTAATGGTTTGTAATCTTTTTTCTTTCCAGGCCCAAAGCTGAGGACTGATATAATAATAAATTGGAATATTGGTTATTTGCTTAATTTTTTTAGCTAGTCGCATATTAAAACCAGGATAATCAATCAAAATAATTTTATCAGGCCTATTCTGTTTTATATGATGTAAAAGCTCTTTTTCTAATTTGAAGAAAAAAGACAAATTTTTTAAGACTTCCCAAAAACCCATAACAGATAAATTTTTTAAAGGATAAAAAGAATTTAATCCTGCTTTTTTTAAATATTTACCACCTAAACCGGTAAGGACAATTCTTTTTTCTTTTTTTTTGATTTCTTGAATAATATGAGCACCGTGAAAATCACCGGAGTCTTCTCCTGCGATAACAAACAAATTTAGTTTATTTTTTTTGTTCATCAATCTTTTTTTGAATTTGCAAAGCTATTTCAAGCGCTGTTTTTGCATCGTTTATATCTGAAATTTTTGTTTTATTGTATAATATACTATTAGTAAAGACAAGAAGTTCCTCGAATAAAGCATTTGCGGGATTGACAGAGATGTTTTGTTTGCTGATAGTTCCATTTTGATTATGAAAAAGAGATTTTTTATCATGAGAGCCCTTTTGATTGTCAATTTTATATTCTGTAATTGTTTGATTTTGCAAATCAAGAGAAGTATATTTTTTATTTTCAAAAACTCTGATTTTTCTCATTGGGGTATCACTCATTCGACTTGCTGTAATATTTGCAACGCAACCATCTTGAAACTGCAATTGGGCATTTGCTATATCATAACTGTCTGTTAAAACCTGGACACCGTGGGCTTTAATGCTGACAACAGCCTGTTGTTTGAAATATAAAACTAAATCAATATCATGAATCATTAAATCTAGAATTACATCAATATCATTTCCTCTTTTATTAAAAGGCGTTAAGCGGTGTATTTCCATAAATTCTGGGTTGTTGTTTTTTTCCATATATTTGATTACTGCAGGATTAAACCGCTCAATATGTCCAACTTGAATATAAAGCTGTTTGGTTTTAGCCAAATTAACTAACTCTACAGCATGGCTTAGTTTTGTTGTAATTGGCTTTTCGATAAAAACATGACAATTATTATCCATTGCTAGTTTTGCAATTTTATAATGGTGGCTGGCAGGCGTTGCAATGCATATAGCATCACATTTTTTAACTAATTGTATTAAATCATCATATATTTTTAATGAATACTCCAAGCCTCTTTTTTTTAACATTGTTTGATTGTTATCATATATTCCAATAAGGTTCAAGCCAGGAATTTTAAGGGCTTGTTGAATGTGATAGTTTCCTATATGCCCAACACCAATAACACCATATGTAATTATAGTTGGTTTCATCTAAATATTTTTTTAATTTTAAACATATGCTAATGTTAAAAGAATTATTCTATTATACTAAATAAATATGTTGCTTAATTTAATAAATAATCTCCATTGGGTTTCCTTAATTCTTGGAATTTGTATTTTTCCTTATATTGTTAATACATCTTTAGCCTTAGGAATTGTATGGTTAATTTTTATTTTGTACTTTTGGTTAACTGTTTCCATGCTTTGTAATGTTTATAGATTGGATCATTTTTTATTTAGCGTGTGTAGTATAGGTATATTAATTGCTATTTCAATATTTTTTATACACGGCATTGAAGAAGTCCCCCTCCCTGTGGGAGCAATTATTTTTAAAGCAGAAGGCATAGCGCAGTCTCTATTGGTCTTTTTTGTGTTTACGGTTCCTTTAATAATCTATAAACACCAAAATACTATATTTGAATCATCATATAATCAAAACAAACAAGAATCTAATAGTAAATCTGACAGCGTAAAATTTACGGAACCAACTACCAATGAAGAATGGGAAGAAGCAACTATTGAGGATCTTCAGTCTGGTGATTTTGAGTTTTCTGATAAGTAAAATATCCTTTTAATAAGGAACCTAACATTATTAACCTTATCATATAATAAGATTTAATTTTAAAAAAATATATAATATTAAGCATTTTAACTATGTTCAAAATTATATTATAACAAAAAGCGCTAGAGAGTAAAAATTTATATCTAATAATTTTAACTTTCAGCCTTTGATTTAATAAACGAAAGTTTGTTTTTCCAAACACCTCAAGCCTTTCAGAATGCTGTAATAGTCCGGGATGATTAATTCTTGTAGCTATTGCGGCACTACAAGCACGAATTTTATTTGGATATAATTGATTAAAGCGATGTGCAAACTCTAATTCTTCTCCTCCGTAATCAACAAAGCAGGTGTTAAATTCTATTTTTTTAAAAATAGAATGATGCATTAAACAATTACTAAATAATAAAAAGCGATAATTACAAAACTCTAAATTTTTTAATTGATTTATTCCTCGTCGTCTATGATTTAAATACCATTGGAAAGAAGAATCGGGCGATGTATATTTAATTTTACCCATAAATGCTAAAGCGTTCGAAATTTTTGTGGCATTTAAATATTCATTAAGTAGCTCTGGCTCCACCTCTATATTGCTAGATAAAAACAAAAACCATGTTCCAGAAGCGAGCTGTATACCCTTATTCCTAGCAAATATTCTCCCTCTATTTTTATCAAATTTATAACAGAGTTTCGAAAAATTTAAATTGCTAGCTTCAAAAACCTTAACTGATTCATCTGTAGATCCATCATCAATATAAATTACCTCCACATTATATTGAACAGGCTTTAGCCTATTAATAGAACATAATAAATTTTTTAAATCTGCGGCTGTATTATAGCCAATGATTATGATTGATATACTTTTATTCATGAACGATATTAATAAACTTTTTTTCTTGAACTACCCAGACAAAATTATTTTTTATGATTTTATCATATTGATTTAATTCTTTTTTATTTTTTAATGTTTCTATGGCTTTAATTTGTTCTTGTATATTTTTACTATCTACAAGTTCGCCCAAGCTATATTTTGTAAGGATATCAATTAAGTTTGGCAATTTACTCGCAATCACTGGAATATTTGCTAAGCCATATTCAAATAATTTATTAGGCAAAGCAAATTGATTGCTTGTTCCATTTTCTTGAATAACAACCCATCCAATATCACAGGCCGCTGTATAATTTAGAAGTTTAATATAAGGCACTTTTCCAACAAACAGAACACGTTGATAAATATTTAATTTTTTTGCCATTTCTTTATAATAATTCATTGCTTCACCATCACCAACAATACAGGCCCACATATCTTTTTTTTGTTCTAATACAAAAAACAATTTTCCAATTCCCCTATCTTTTTGTATAACTCCTTGGTAACATAAGATTGTATGATTTTTAGGAATATCATATTTTGTACGCAAACTAATAATTTGATTTATAGTTTGATATTTAGGAAAATTATAAATAAGATGCCAATTTATAAATTGATACTTTGAAAATTTGATTTTTAATAAAGACAAATCAGTTGGAGCTGTTACAATTACATCTGAAAAAAACTTAATAAAATATTGTTCATATTTGGTAAGCAACCATTGAGATATAGGACTATTTGTATGTGCAGCTAATGCTGAATATATTTCTCGACAATCATATATTAGCTGTGCCTTAGAAGTAAAAAAGTAAACTGGAGCCAATGAATATACATCGCCAGCCAAGACACAATGATATTTTTTATTTTTTATTTTTTTTCTAACCTTGAAAAAAAATTCTATGTATTTGAAAAAACCAAAAGACAGCAAAACAATTGGCCTAATTGATACGTTTTTAATGTTTAAAGTTTCTGAACTATTGGTTTGTTTGTTTGTAATACAGACTATATCAACAGCGTATTTATATGAAGACAAAGAATCCACCATATTAATTAAGCGTGCATCATAGTAGTAATTTCCTAAATATATAATGGCAATTTTTTTCATTTTGATTATATTATTTTTTTATTAATGCAGTTATATGAAAATATTTTTAAGTTATTTGGAAAAATTTGAAGTATTTGATGAATAAAATTTTTTATTGAATAGGGGAATATTAAAAAAGCCTGTTTATAATAATAACTTGATTTCGCCGAATTGTTGACAAAATAAAAACGACTGCCTAAAATCCTATAATGACTTGCTAATATTTTTTTTGATGCATTTTTTTGAATATATGTTTTATGCTTATTTATTATATATTCTAAAGCAAGCGTTTCTTGTTTATAGTTAGCAGACTGACTCTTTTGATTTAAATTCCATTGAAAAATTTCATAATTTATATGTGCCACCCTAGGATTTTGTTTGCTTAAAGATATAAAAAAATCCCAATCTTCAGATGGCTCTGCTTGCTTATCAAAATAAATAATACAATTTTTAATGTATTCCGCTGTAAATAGACAAGTTTGTAAAAATGGGCCAGGCCCAATTAAAATTTGTTTTGAAAAATCAACATCATAATCTATTAAATTACGATTATATCGCACATTATCAATTTGATTGTTAACTCTATAATCGCCAAAGACAAAATCACAATTATATTTAATCAAATAGCGCCTTTGTTTTATCAGCATATTGGAGACCCATAAATCATCATCATCAAAAAATTTTATGTAATTACCCTTGGCATATTGCAATCCTCTCATTCTAGATTCTGTAGTTCCAACGTTTTGGGAATTACGATAATATTTTATATTATCTTGGGTGAATTTCTTACATATCGCTTGGGTATTATCAGTTGAAAAATCATCTATAATAATAATTTCATAGATTAGATTTTTTTCTAATAAAATTGTTTTAATTAATTGAGTTAATAGTTGAACGTTATTATATGTTGGAATAATAATAGAAATCATTATATAAATTTAAGATTAGAATTTTTCAACAAAACTATAAAATATGAAATACATATTAAACTATAGATAATGCTAATCAATAATAAATAAGCAGACAAGATGAGAGATAAAGAATAAAATACAATACTAACAATAAGAACAATAGCAATTTTAAAGAAATGATATTTGATAATCATCCAACTATAATTCTTATAAATTATACAAACAACCATTAAAAAATATGATAATAGCGTACTATATGCTGCTCCATGAATTCCAAAGGAGGGAATTGCTAAATAGTTAACACAAAAGTTTGTTATGGCTCCAACACCCCAAAAAAATGGAACCCATTTTTGTTTATTTAAACGATATATAGGAGGCATTTGTAAAACAAACACACCATAAAATACATAGCTTAATGCAATTATAGGAATAATGGCTCCCCCATGCCAAAACTCTTGTCCTATAATATAATAGGGTCCAATATTTAACTTTAATATTAAAGGCCAAACTATAGATAGTGCAGTACACATAAAAACTAAAAAAATAATAAGATGTGTTCCAATATTGCTAAATTGATTTTGGGCATTTTTTAAATTTGTTTTTAAATAATAAGGTTGCCAATTTAAATTAAAAGAGTGAACAGCCAATAATATCAAGCTGCCAATTTTATATCCTGCACCATACAGGCCAACACTTTCAATTGTGCCTAGCCAACCTAACATCCAGCGATCCGACATTTCTATAATAATAAAAAATATAGTTGCAGGAAGAAAGGGAACACTAAAACGAACCATCTGTTTTAAAAGTACCATATTAAACAAATTAATTCTAAAATTATTATATACAGGAGGCAACAAACATATTAACTGAATAAGAGACACAACAGCTAAAGAATATAAAGCTCCTAAAAATCCTAAATTGAGCATATATATAAAATAAATATTTAAGCTAATTGAAGTAATAATATTGATAAAACTCACAAACAAATAATAGTAAGGATTATTTAATAAGCGAATTAATGTTATGATTCTAGAAGACAACATATCAGCAACCAGAATAAAAAGAATTAGTAAAATGATATTACTAGAAATCTGTTGTAATATAGGAAAATACTTAAATATGCCATATTGGTAAACACTAAACAAAATTAAGCATAATAAAAAACTATATATCAAAGAATATAAGAGTGAAGTCGTTAATATCTCTTTTTGATTTTTTTTATTATAAAATTTTAATAATGAAGAGTCCATGCCATGGCTGAATAAAGCATTAAAGAATGCCAGTATCGTGTATAAAATAAAAACCCAACCAGCTTCTTTTGTTGTTAATAAATTAGTATATAAAGGCAATAATAAAAATGAAATTGTCCTTAAGACAACAAAACCAAATCCATAAATTATTGTTTGATTCCAAAAATTATTTTTATTTTTTAAGCACATATTTTTTTTGATACACCTTTCGTAATACGCCTTTAGCAGCAAAATGTTCTTTAAATTGAATCAGACTAAATTTAGGACTTAAAGGATTTTCTTTTTCAGGGGTATGTGAAACACCAAAGTCAATATATTGGTACGAGTATTTTTGAGCAAATTTTAAACAATGATATAATTGCAGAGACGCCAATTGAGACTTACGAAATTTTTCAGATATTATATTATAAAAAACTAAGCACACACTTTTGTTTACCAGAAATAAAATCATGCCACCAACAGTTTCTTTATTATGTTGAGAAACTATAACTTTAATATCTGATGGATGAGTTTTGATTAATTGTTTTAATTCTTCCAGCGAATGTGTTGGTTTTAAGCCATATTTCAATTTAGACTTTAATAATAGTTCATATAATTTTTCTAAATGCGTTGTTTGTTTAAAAACAATATCATCTAAAGTTTGGGAATTTTTAAGATATCTTTTTTTTCGCTTTGATAACAATGATTTGATGTTTGGTCTATCTGATAAATTTACAGCATGAGAAATATATGTTTCTTTTTCAATATAACTATTCCAATTTAATAAATAATCTAAAGAATCATCTTGATAACAATAATATATTGAAGGGCTATTAATCAAAATTATTTGATTAAAACCATTCTTAATACAATATTGATCAATTTCAAGAATAATTTTATGCAACAAGTCAAAATGAATCTTTTTACTAATTACTAAACCTCCATAGCTTGCACCAGGGTGAGAATAAAAGATTTTATTTTTTTTCTTATCTATAATGATTGCGCCAGGTAAAACAGCAACAATATTTTTTTTATACTTAATAGAAATTGAACAATCATGAAAGATGCGATTAACATGATAGGCAAGGAAATGTTGAGTTTGGAAAACAGTCCCATTTAGTGATTTTTGAACAAAACTATCCCACTGTTTGATATCTTTTTTGTGATATTTTTGAATTGTAATCATAAATGATTTTTTTTATTAAAATATATTAATCAAATTTATTGATAATATTTAATAAAATATTTAAATAATAATTCTATGCAAACATCAATTATTAAAGATATCAAAGCGCGATATATTTTAGATTCAAGAGGAAATCCTACTGTAGAATCAGAAATTATACTTAATAATGGAATTATTGGCAGGGCCTCTGTTCCAAGCGGAGCATCAACAGGAGATAAGGAAGCAATAGAGCTGCGCGATCAATTAGAAGGATGGCACGGTAAAAGTGTAAACAAAGCCATTGATAATATTCATAATATTATAAAACCCAAATTACTAAAAATGTCTATTAATAATATTATAGAAATAGATAATACAATGTTAAGTTTAGATGGAACAGACAATAAATCTCATTTAGGAGCAAACGCAATTTTATCAGTTTCTTTAGCAGCCGTTGAAGCTGGTGCTCAAAATAACAAACAGTCTTTAGTTGATTATATTGGTGCTTATTTTAATAATACTCATTATAGTATGCCTGTTCCAATGATGAATATTCTAAATGGTGGTAGCCATGCTGATAATACAGTAGATTTTCAGGAATTTATGATTATGCCAATTGGATTTAACAATTACAATCAGGCTCTACAGGCAGGCACAGAAATATTTCATTGCTTAAAAAAGATTTTACATAAATATAAACTTAGCACAACGATTGGAGATGAAGGCGGATTTGCCCCAAATTTAAAAAATAATGAAGAGGCAATAGAGTTAATTTTAGAAGCAATAGAGAAAGCGCACTATGAGCCAGGTAAAGATATCTATTTAGCCCTTGATGTTGCAGCAAGCGAATTCTACATAGAAAAAAATAAAAACTATTTTTTAGAATCTGAAAACAAACATGTTACCCCTTTGGAGCTAATTAATTATTATAAATCTCTTTGTTTGAAATATCCAATTATTTCTATAGAAGATGGATTAGACCAAAACGATTGGGAATCATGGAAAATTTTAAATAATTCTATAGGTAAGGATGTTCAAATTGTAGGAGATGATTTAACCGTAACAAATAAAAAATTATTACAAAAAGCAATTCAAAACAATGCCATGAATGCTATTTTAATTAAATTAAATCAAATCGGCACATTTACAGAAACATTACAGACTATTAAAGAAGCACAAAATAACAATATGGGTGTTATTATTTCTCATCGGTCAGGAGAAACAGAAAATACAATTATTTCAGATTTAGCAGTAGCAACCAATGCAGGACAAATTAAAACAGGGTCTCTATGTAGAACGGATAGAACAGCAAAATACAACCAACTCCTGAGGATTAATGAAAGTCTTCCAGACTGCATGTATGCTCAGAAAAACTATTTAGGATGCGAAAAAAAATAACCCAATCAACAAATAAAAAAAAGATTATATTATTTACAAGCTTATTTATTTTTAGCTTAACTATTTTATTAGTTAATGAATTTGGTTTAGTTAAGTATATTCAGTTATCTAAAAAACATACAATTTTAGAAAATAAATTAAACAATTTATTAATCCAACAAACAACCCTAAGAGATAATATTTATCAGCTGCAGAATGATGAAGATTATCTAAAAAGCATAGCGCGCGAAAAATTTATGATGGTTTTACCTGGAGAAAAAGTGTATAGAGTAATTGATGAAAAAATAATGCAGTAAAAAAATGATGCTCAAAATTACTAAATTAGTAACTTTGCTTTTTATGTTTGTTTTAATATATAACAGCATAATTTTTGCTGAATCTATTTTAAGTAACAATACTAGCCAAACCATCAAACTGGACTTATATTTTTTCAATAATACAGCCTATGTTGATGTCTATGAGTTTACAAACTCACATGATTTTTATATTAAACATTATGAAACTAAAGATAAATTTGAGATTACAATAAAAAATTCAAAAATTTATTTTTCTCCTTCAACTTCATTTTGTAAAATTAATAACCAAATTTATAATTTAACGTATCCTGTTCTCCAAAAAAACAATTCAATCTATATTCCAGCATTCGAATTTTATGAAATATTAAAAAGTGCAAATCTAGCATTGAGAATTATTGAATTTAATAAATCTTCGCTTTACGTAAGCCCTAATATTTTTAATATATCTGATTTATTAATTTCCAATCGTAAGAATGGAACCCTGTTAATTTTAAAAACAGAAAAGCAATTCACTAAAAAAGAAATTTCTAGTTCTATATCATCATCTAAATGGCTTAATATAACTTTATTAAACGGGATGATTGATTCTGTACAAATTAGTAACATTGCTGTAAGGTTTCCAGTTAAAAAAGTGCGCACCATTCAATCTAAAGAATCTGCTCAACTCTCTATATTGTTAGATAGTGATATTGAAGATGTGGATATAGATATACAAAACCAAGAAATTCATTTTTTGCTTCGTAATGCAATAATAGAAAATGCACAAAAAATTACTGAAATGAAGCAAAAATGGTTTATTGATACAATCATTTTAGATGCCGGGCATGGAGGAAAAGATCCTGGAGCGCTTGGTTATAATAATTTACAAGAGAAGGATGTTACTCTCCCAATTGCTTTAAAACTAGGCCAACTAATAAAAGATAATTTAGGACTAAAGGTAGTATATACAAGGACAACAGATGTTTTTGTGCCATTGTGGAAAAGAACAAAAATAGCAAATGAATCAAAAGGTAAATTATTTATTAGCATTCATGCTAATGCGGCTCAAAGCAGCCCTCATACTAGAGGGTTTGAAACATATTTATTGCGTCCAGGAAAAACAGGACAAGCAATTGATGTTGCAAAAAGAGAAAATGCAGTTATTGAATTAGAGCAAATGCCCCAGAATTATAAAGATATTAATGAACATTTTATTATTGCAGCAATGGCACAAAATAGTTTTATGAAAGAAAGCGAAGATTTTGCTGCTTTAATACAAAAGAATATGAGCAAAAATCTTAATACCTCTTCAAAAAACAGAGGAGTTAAACAAGCAGGATTTCATGTTTTAGTAGGAGCATCAATGCCAAACGTATTAATAGAAATAGGATTTTTAACAAACAAAAATGAAGCTAAAAATTTAGCAAAAAAATCATATCAAAACAAGATAGCTGATGCAATCTATAAAGCTATTGTTGATTTTAAGGTTAAATATGAAAAACCATTAATTAATGAATAATCAATCACCTATAGGAATTTTTGATAGCGGAATTGGAGGACTAACCGTTCTAAAATCATTAATGCAAAAAATGCCAAAAGAAACATATATTTATTTTGGAGATACTGCCCATGTTCCATATGGCAATAAAAGCAAAGAAGTCGTAATTAAATATTCATTAAAAATTTGTAATTTTTTAGTAGCAAAAAAAGTTAAACTCATTATTGTTGCCTGCAATACTTCATCATCATTAGCTATCACAATTTTAAAAACAAAACTTTCAATCCCTATTATAGATGTTATAAACCCTATGAAATTTTACATTCAATCAAATAAACACCTTAATAAAATTGGCATTATTGGTACGCATAATACAATTAGTTCAAATGCTTACAATCAGGTTATTTTATCTGTTAATGATAAAATTACTATTTATTCAACTGCTTGTCCATTGTTTGTGCCAATAATTGAAGAAGGATTAGAAAATCATGAAATTGCCTATATCATGGTAAAAAAATATTTAGAACCTTTAATACGACAAAATATTCAAATTTTAATTTTAGGATGTACTCACTATCCTATAATTAAAAATACTATTATGAAAACGATTCCTAATAATATTTATATTATAGATTCAGCTGAAAATACCGCAAATTATGTTTTAAATTATTTACAAAAAAACGACATGCTTGCAGAGACGATTATCAAGGAATTAGTTTGTTATGTTTCAGATGAATCGCGTCATTTTGAACAATTTGCAAAAGAATATTTACAATTACCTAATCTTCGACTTAAAACTATACAAATATAAATGAAAGAAAAAAATTTTTTATTATCTATTGATACTAAAAAAATTAAATATGGTTTAATCAGAACCCAAAAACTATTAGCAGCATGTAATAGTCCTCAGAAAAATATTAAGGCAATACAAGTTGTAGGAACCAATGGCAAAGGGACAACTTGTGCTATGTTGGCTAATGTTTTAATAAATAATAATTATAAAGTTGGCCTGTTTACATCACCCCATCTAATTGATATTAATGAAAGAATCAGCGTAAACTTTCAAAATATCCCGGATTCTTATATTAAGTTGTTTATTAATCAATATAAAAATAAAATCAATGATATACAGCCATCTTTTTTTGAAATAATGACAGTATTAAGTATTTGTTATTTTAAATATATGAAAGTTGATTTTGCAATTTTAGAAACTGGTTTAGGCGGAAGATTAGATAGCATAACAGCGGTACAATCTCCAATCATATTGTTTACTTCGATATCTTACGATCATATGTCAATTTTAGGAGACACGTTAGAAAAAATTGCAAAGGAAAAAATTGGTGCACTCACAGAAAAAACTCAAAAAATTTACTCAGTCCATCAGCCCGGCCCTGTTAAGCGCATATTTAAAAGACATGCTGCTAAACTAAATAAAAATATTCATTTTATATCTACTAAAAATCCATCAGCATTACAATTAAAATACTTACAAGGCATTCACCAAAAAGAAAATGCCCAGCTTGCTATATATACTTTATATGATATGGCTAAAATATATAATATTAAATTGCAAAATATTATACAACATATAGGTCAAACATTTTGGCCAGGCAGAATTCAGTATATCAATACAAATCCAGATATTTTATTTGATGTTGGACACAATGAAAGCGGCATTGATGCTTTTTGCAAATATTTTAAAACAATTTTAAAAAACTATAATAAAAAATATTTAGTTGTAGGCTTTGAAGATGGCAAAGAAGTGTCTAAGGCACTACAAAGTCTAACCAAACTGTTTGATAATATTACTATTACAGAAACAAAAATACGCAATAGTATGAAAGCAGAAAAAATCAAATTATTGTTAACTAATGTATCTGTAAATATTGAAAGCAATCCCCAAAAAGCAATCAGCAATAATATTAATATTATAGAAAAAAAAGATATTTTAGTAATACTAGGGAGTCATTATTTTGGCCCCCATCTAAAGAGTATATTTAAAAATTGCTTTGATAAACCCAGTAAATACCCTTAACTTTTATTGAAAGATATTCTCATCTTTATGCCTCAGAGGTCAACAAAAGTTTTAATCAGGAGAAAATAATGCAAACAAGCGAACTGGTGCGTTTAACAGTTAAAGAGTTACAAGAAATAGCAAAAAAGCTAAATATTAAAGAAATTTCTGGTACACGAAAACAAGACTTAATCAAACTAATTCTTGAATCAGAAGCAAAAAAAGAAGCAAAAATATATGCTGATGGAGTTTTAGAAGTAATGCCAGATGGATATGGTTTTTTACGATCACCAGAATATAATTATTTACCTGGTCCAGATGATATATATGTTTCGCATTCACAAATTAAAAGATTTAGATTAAAAACTGGCCATTTAGTATCAGGTCAAGTAAGACCACCAAAAGACAATGAAAGATTTTTTGCTTTATTAAGAGTTGAAAAAATTAATAATATAGATCCAGATCAAAATAGAAATTTAATTTATTTTGATAATTTGACTCCCCTTTATCCTGAAGAATTGATAAAATTAGAAACTACAGAAAGAAATTTTTCTACACGTATTATTGATATGTTAGCTCCAATAGGAAAAGGACAAAGAGGACTCATAGTTGCACAGCCAAAAACAGGAAAAACAATTTTATTGCAAAAAATTGCTAATTCTATAACTGCAAATGATACATCAATAAAATTAATTATTTTATTAATTGATGAGCGTCCAGAAGAAGTTACTGATATGGCAAGAAGCGTACAAGCTGAAGTTGTAGCCTCAACATTTGATGAGCCCGCCGTTAGACATGTACAAGTTGCTGAAATGGTTATTGAAAAAGCAAAAAGATGTGTTGAGTCCGGAGATGATGTTGTCATTTTATTAGATTCAATTACAAGATTAGCAAGAGCATATAATACAGTAATTCCACATAGCGGAAAAATATTATCTGGTGGTGTGGATTCCAATGCACTTCATAAGCCTAAAAGATTTTTTGGTGCTGCACGAAATGTAGAAGATGGAGGTAGTTTAACTATTATTTCAACTGCATTAATTGATACTGGAAGTAGAATGGATGAAGTTATCTTTGAAGAA
>PBAU01000013.1 GCA_002716355.1 bacterium
CTTTACTTCTGCTTCTAAAGCCTTATCTTTGGCCTTGATGAAGTTTGGAAGTGCTAAAGCAACAAGAATTCCGATGATTGTTATAACCACCAAAAGTTCAATAAGAGTAAAACCTCTTTTCATAATGTATAACCTCCTAAAAATTATAAATATAAAGATTCTTTCGTATCTTTGATAACGAAAGTACAAGGGTCGAAGCCCTTGTTCTTCCGTCCATTTCAATCTTTAAATCCATTTTCCTAAAACCTTTAAATTTTTGAGCGGGGGGCGAACCCCCCACTCTTGTTGTTTTCGTAGATTAGTTACCTCTTTTAACCCTGGCGTCTACACCAGATGCTAAAGTTGTAGCCAAAAAGTCAGTAATTCCATCAGGACCAGAACCACCTGGGTTCTCGTCACCTGCAGGAAGAGCGTTAACTACCCAAGTACCACCTGGGCCATTAGAAGCCGCAGGACTTGCTCTTGGATCAGGTTCGAAGCTGAAGTATCCAGTTGGATGCCACATAGCTCCTCCCCAGCCGTTCCACCAGTAGAAATCACATTCTGTACCATAAGTACTGTTACCACTCTGCCAACCACATGGAGTCATGTGTGTTACATCTTCACCTGGGCTAGTAAGACCAGAAAGTAGTGAAAGTGTGTAACCAGCAACTGCGTGACCAACGATCATTTGCGCAGGGTTTGAACCAGGTTCACCTAAAGCGAATCTGTGGTTCAATGCTGACATTGTGTCCAAGAAAATTGGGTGATAGTAGAAGTGTCCAGGCATCTGATTCTGCATGTAAATACTGAAATCAGAGTTGGTGTCTTCGTTTGCCCATGTACTTACCCATGGCCAGTCACCACGCGTATTTGAAACATCCATCATTAGGTTACCACCCATACCCATCCAACTAAAATAGTTGCCGCATGTGTGGCCTTGACCGTAACAGGACTGTTTTGAGAACTTCTTGAATGGGTTAGCTGGGTACTGTGAAAGGTATCCATTAACCATCAAAGCGTCCATACAAACAGGCAAACTGCCATAGTCATCACCCGCTGCTGGCAACAAGCTGTCAGTACAAAAACCTGGATCAGGTTGATTGTCCTGTACACCTGTTTGACCTGTAGCGTTGTTGATGTTGTCTGCAAACGCGCCTTCTACGTCCATGTAGGACCAGTAGAAGTTACCCGGTGCCATTCTTACTACATTGTAAGAAGGGTCACCACCACCAAGGAACCAAGGGTAAAGACCATTCCAGTCAGTACCATATCTCTCTAAAGCAACCTGAATTACACGTAAAGCAGATTTTGCTTGAGCTTCCTTAGCTTTATCTTTTACCTTAATGAAGTTAGGTAAAGCCATCGCTACGAGAATACCGATAATAACGATAACTACCAAAAGTTCGATTAATGTAAATCCACGATTTTTAATATTATTCATATATATTACCTCCGTTACTCGTGCATATTTGGTAGATCAGCATCGTCCATAGGGACTCTTGCGTCAACACCACTTGAGATCACTGTAATGACTCCATCAAACTGACCATCAGGACCATTATTCATGTCTGATACCTGTCTGTTTTTGCAGTCAAGTCTTGTGTCTCCATCTATATCCCCGGTGTATGGAGAGTCGCCTTCACAGAAATAAGTATTCTCTCTGAAGTCTCCATATCCGTCATATACATCATGACCTTTGTTTCCTGGAGCACCATATACTGAAATGTGGTAACCTAATGGGGCTTCACCCATCCACCACTGTCCGTACATTTTTTCTCCACCGAAAATTGGGTAGTAATAGAAATTACCAGCCATAAAAGGTCTGTGATACATCTTCGCAGTCTGACAAAGTTGTTGAGCACAATTTACAGTGCCGTTGTTTGCAGGTAATGGTGGAGGCGGAGGATGTCCGTTCCAACCACGAGATCGGCCAGGACCACCAGCTATGCTTGGTGCTATACATCCATAACCTCCCTCTGTTACTTCCCACATTGCGTCCCCTGAAGGACCACCAACGCGTCGACCACCTAAACTACCAGCATTGCCAGTAGCAGATCCAGTAGGACTGCTTGCACAGTCACCACTTCCCCAAGCTTCATCATCCCACTCAAAAGCACTGTTTGTGCTTCCGTCTGCGTAGGCCCAAGTCATACCTGGAACTGAGAAGTTGTGCCCACCGCCGCCTGCGGCAAATGGGTTCTTAGGGTAAATGGAAAGATATCCAAAAGTCAAAAGTGCATCACCGTCGCCACAGCGAGCGTTGCTTGCACAATATTGATTGAAATAAGGAGAGAGTGGCGAAGCGTTTGGATCTGTCGCATCTCCTCCCATCAACCAGTATGGATATTTTCCGTCATGTTCAGTTGCGTATCTTTCAAGAGCAACTTGGATAACTCTAAGATTACTCTTTACCTGGGATTCCATAGCTTTCTCTTTAACTCTTATGAAGTTAGGAAGAGCAATTGCTATAAGAATACCGATGATAACGATAACAACTAACAACTCGATTAGGGTAAAACCCTTGTTTCGATTCATCGAAATACCTCCTAAAAATTGAGATTTAATCCTGTCTGATAAATCAGAAGGAATAAGACATTTAGAACTACCTTTTTCAAGGTTTAAAAAATTAAAAAACTTACTAATCATCATCAGAACAAATCCACAATACTAAATACAGGCAAGTAAAGAGCTACAACTATAACTCCAACAATGACACCTATAACCATAATCATAATCGGTTCAATAAGACTTGCCAACTGTTCTACAGTTGCATCTATTTCCTCGTCATAAAAATCAGCTACTTTATGCAACATAGATTCAAGATTACCTGCCTCTTCCCCAACCGCAACCATGTTATATACCATAGCAGGAAAAACACCTGTTCTTCTCATTGGTATACTTATGGCTTCACCCTCTCTAACCCTGTCTCGTATATAGTCAACAGTTTTTTCAATGACATGATTATCAGCTGTCGTTTTGGTAACATCTAAAGATTCCATTAATGTTACACCTGACTGTATTAGCGTCCCCAATGTTCTGGTAAACCTGGAAACACCAACCATTCTTGACAATTTTCCAAAAATCGGTATCCTCATAATTAAACCGTCTAGCAAAATATGCCCCCATTTTGTTTTTCTAAACAAATAAAACAACCAAATGGCGACCAGTGGCAAAGGTATCAATAATGGATTTGCTATTATCCAATCTGAAGCATCCATAAGTGTTTGAGTCATAGCTGGCAATGGGGTCTTTCCTTCTGATATCTCCTCAAAGAAAGAAGCAAATTGAGGAACAATAAACAACAAGATACCCATTGTGATTAAAAAAGCAGCAATGATAACAAATAAAGGATAGGACATAGCAGCTTTTATTTTATGCCTGAGCTTTAATTCTTTTTCAAAAAAGGTTGCCATCCTCTCTAAAACATCCTCTAAAACACCACCAATCTCTCCTGCTCTGACCATAGATCTGAAGAATGGAGAAAAAGCTCTCTTGTGCAGACCCATTGAATTATGTAAAGTTTCACCTGCTTGGATCTTCTTTCTTAAATCAACAAGAATGTCTTTAAAATGTGGGAACTCTGCTTGTTCCTCGAGTGTTGACAATGCCCTAGCTAAAGTCAAACCAGCTGAAACTAGAAGAGCAAATTGCCTACTGAATATAGTCAGAACCTTAAGGCTGACAGGTTGAGCAGTTCTTAATTTCTTGAGGAACTGATTTTCTTTTTGCTCTTTAATTCTTATTACTGTCAAATTTTCAGCCTGTAGAGCATCTATAACAGTTTGAGCAGTATCAGCATTTAATCTTCTGGTGATCGTCTTCCCGGACGTATCGCGCGCAGTAAACAAATATGTAGGCATAATTTAAAAGCTATGTTTCTTGGCGCGAAAGAGACTTAGCCTTTTGATTATACATAAAATTAACGAAAATATCAAATCCCTACGTAGTAGGGGGCAAATGCAACTTTTGAAACAACTCTCCTTTATTGTGGTATAAATTCTGCTGTTGGCTCATTGTCAGAATCAGCTTCCTCACCAGAAGCTTCGGAAAGTTCTGCCTCCTTGGCGGCAATCAAATTCCTTAATTCCTTTGCATTATGACATCTAGACATAGCTGTCTCAAGTGTTATGAGGTTTGCAAAATAATAATCTCTTAAACATTGATCCATTGTTTGCATTCCTTCTTTCTTGTGTGTCATCATGGTTGATGGTATTTGATAAATTTTCCCTTCCCTTATGAGGTTCCTAACAGCTGGAATACCTACCATCATTTCGAATGCAGCCAAACGGCCAGGACGATCAGACCTCTTCAACAACGTTTGAGACATGATAACCTGAATACAGTTAGCCAATTGCGCTCTAACCATTTCCTGCTGCTCAGCTGGAAAAACATCAATTATCCTGTCAATTGACATTGGTGCATTAATCGTGTGAATGGTTGCAAAAACCAAATGCCCTGTTTCAGCCGCAGTTATAGCGGCTGCTATAGTTTCCAAGTCCCTCATTTCTCCAACGAGAATTATGTCTGGATCCTGCCTCAAAACCCTTTTCATTGATTCGGCAAAGGAAAAAGAGTCCACCCCAATTTCCCTCTGGTTCACAATTGAACTTTTGTGCTTATGCGAAAATTCAATTGGATCCTCCAGGGTGACAATATGCTTATGGGTTACGTCATTGATATGATTCAACATAGCAGCCAAACTGGTGGTTTTACCTGAACCAGTAGGTCCGGTAACAAGAACCAAACCTCTCGGTTCAAAAATTTTCTTTTTAATAATCTCAGGTAAAAGAATTTCCTCCATTGTTGGTATCCTTAAGGGCAAAGCCCTGATAGCAAAAGCAACAGATTCTCTTTGGAAGAAAAAATTACACCTAAACCTGCCGAGCCCCTCTTGTTCATAACCGAAATCTAATTCTTTTTCATTTTCAAATTTTTTCCTCTGCTCTTCACGAATCATGGAATAAGCCAAGGTTCTAGTGTCTTCACTCGTTAAAACAGGAAAGTCTTCAAACTGCTTGATTTCTCCAAAAACTCTACAGGATGGTTTTGCTCCTACTGATACATGCAGGTCACTGCCGTTTTCCTCGTGCAACCTTACTAAAAGTTCAAGAATTGTTTCTTTAATTGCCATAAAGACCTCCCATTTACTCCTTTACAAAAGGAGCAAGCATTTTTGGAGCTTCAGCGAGTTCAGGAATTTTCTTCTCAGATTTGGTTGTTTCTTCAGATTCCTCATACCCTCCACCTATTTCTATTGCAAGCTCTTCTGGAGGGCAAACTCTAAATAGCTCATCCATGGAAACCTGTCCGTCCAAGACTCTAGTAAGGCCTGACTGAAATAATGTATCCATACCCTCATTAATCGCTTCAATTTTGATCTCTTTTTCACTAGCCCCTTGCAAACACATATTTCTTATTTTGTTTGTCATAACCATCATTTCAAAAATTGCTGATCTTCCTTTTGCCCCTGATCCATTACAAAATTTACACCCAGGAGCGTTATGAACCAATGGTGGTGTATCTTTGTCATACCCAACCTTTCTCAAAATTGGCTTCAAGCGATCAAACTCTTCCAAAGACATTTCTTCATGTTCTTTGCAATGCTCGCATAACTTTCTAACCAACCTCTGAGCAACAGCTCCAGATAAAGTTGCATTAACCAAAAAAGGCTCTATGCCCATATTGGTTAATCTTGTTATAGATGAAGCAGCATCATTGGTGTGAAGTGTTGAAAACACCAAATGACCAGTTAGAGAAGCTTGTATGGCCATCTCCCCAACCTCAAAATCACGAATCTCACCAACCATCATGACGTCAGGATCTTGTCGCAAAAAACTCCTAAGAGCAGATTCGAAAGTTAGACCCACTTTATTATTCACTTGAACCTGATTAATTTTAGGAATCTGATATTCAACAGGATCCTCAATGGTGGTTACGTTAATATCATCACTTGCTATCCTTGAAAGGCTAGCATTTAATGTTGTAGTTTTTCCTGAACCTGTAGGTCCAGTTAGAAGAATAATACCATGTGGTTTTTTTAAAAGCTCTGTCCATATGTCTTGTTCTTTTTTGGTAAAACCCAAATCTTCAAGCGTCAACATTGATGCTGACCTGTCCAACACACGAGCAACAACCTTTTCACCATTGACAGTTGGAACTGTAGATACACGAAAGTCTATCTTCTTCCCAGAGATTTCTTTTGCTATCTTTCCATCCAATGGCTTCCTTCTCTCGGAAGTATCCAGGTTTGCCAAAATCTTAAAACGAGCCACAACAGCAGATAAAGCTGTTTTTGGAATGTCCATCATTTTTTGCAAGACTCCATCAACCCTAAATCTGACTTGAAGCTTTGTTTCTTTGGGTTCAAGATGAATATCACTGCATCCCATCTCTACAGCACTCGTCAACAGGCTTTCCACAAGCTTGATGATTGGAGCATCATCAACATCCAAAGCCTTGGTCATCTTTTCTAGCTCTTCAGAAAGTAAACCCTCAGCACGTCTCTGGTCTTCAAACTCCTTTACGGCTTTTTCTGCTTCATGCGCTTTGCCGAAATACTCATCAAATGCATGTTTGTAAGATTCATCACTGGTGATCAAGGGCTTAACCGCTTTGCCTGTAGAAATCCTGATATCATCGATTGCAATAACATTTAAAGGATCAACCATAGCAACAAGGAGGGTGCTATCAACCTCTTTGATTGGTATGGCTCTATATTGCTGTATTTTCTCAACAGATAAAAGTCTTGCAGTGGTTAAATCAATCTCCTCTTCATACAAATCAACTTTCTGAATTCCCATCTGACGAGATAGTGCATCGAGAATCTCATCTGGAGTTGAAATTCCCATATCGATGATGGCTTGACCTAGCCTCTTTCCCGTTTTTTGCTGGTTTGAAAGAGCCTCCTTAAGTTGGTCAGATGTTACTAAACCTTCATCAACTAATATATCTCCAAGTCTTTTCATAAAATTCCTCCAGCTTTAATGATTATAAGTTTAAAAAAAAGAACTTTTCCCATATAAAGCAATCTCAAAAGCTTTTAACTCGTTTATTATCCGGCTTTTTTTTGTTTTTACATGCCATCTCAAAGCAAATTCCCTAAGGGTTTCATGATTTCTTTTTGACACACCATCTTTTTTAGCCAAGTGTATCCATTTTCGAATCTTCCTTACAAGCAATCTTTTTTTTGAAAAAAAATCAATCTTCCTGATAAAGCGAATGAGACCGTAAAAAGAAATCAAGAAAAATAAACCAATCAAATAAATCCTGATATTTGTCCATATTGCATCTAACCTATTGCTCCATGTTAGGAATTCAATATTCTCAACCAGATTATCGACTGCTTTTCTGACTTGGCTAAACGCCCCAGCATCTGAATCTGATTGAGATTCACTTGAATTAGCAAGATTGCTTTCAGGTGTTGGGTCAATTGGAATCCAGCCATGCTCCTCTGACCAAAATTCAACCCAAACATGAGCATCTTTTTCACGAATCAAATAAGATGACTTCCCTGCAATTTTTTCTCCTCCTTGGTAACCGCCAACTAATCTTGTTTTTATATTCAAAATTCTCCCCATGACACCTAATGCTGAAGCGAACATTTCACACCATCCAGATTGTGATTCAAATAAAAACCAATCACTTGATTCAAAACCTACTGGCAAAGCATCAGTTTCAAGACTGTACTGCATGTTTTCTCTTAGATAAATGGCGATTCTTTCCATTTTTTCTATTGAATCTCCCTGTCCAGCAATAGATTCTGTCAACTCAATAACCCTTATCGAGATCTCAGGCAGAGAAAGGTAATCGATATATGGTTCTACTAATCCATTTGAATTTGGATTTGGTATATTTGGATTCAGCATTGCGCCATATGAAGAATCAAAAGAATCTGTATCCAGAATGCCTGTCTGCAATCGCTGTCCTTCTGTGAAGATGCTTTCAATTTGATAATTGAAATCTGCTTGCGTTTCAAAAGGGGTCAAAATAGCGCTATTAGGTGATTGATTCAAATATAAATTTGAAATTGATAAAAAATTATTTATAGGCCCAAATGAGATACGATTCGGTATCCATGGTGTAAACAAAAAATTCCCATGGCTTTTCAAAAAGGTAACCGATCTATTTATTTTGATTAAATTTTGATCATTTTTCTCAAAATCAAAATACCTATACTCTTCAGGCTTTATATTAAAACCATTAATTGAAGTGTTTGAATGTATAGACCTGGTTGACCTTCTAGAAGATTCCCATGATGACCCTGCAAAAACATCAAAAACCACACCTCTCCAATAGGTTGATGGGCCAGTAACCTCTAAAGCTGGCTCTTCGCTTAAATGAACATTCTCCTTTCTGCTTAAATTTAAAAATGGAGAAAATCCAGAATAAAAACTTCTTGGCACAATATCTGAAGAAAAATTTGTATATCTATAAGGTGTTATGTTCTCGACTCCAACTTGAACATCTCCACCCAAATTTCTAATAATTTTCGATGGAGCAATTGATTCAGAAACAACAACAAGCCCGAAGACTATAAAAAGCAATCTTGCAATATACCTTTTGAATACAAAAAACCATTCATTTTGAATTCTTTTATCCTCATCCGTGCGAACCAACATTGGGCAACCTGTAATTAATCCGATAATAACAATAGATAAAATTATTGCATTAAATGTAAATAGAGACGATGGTGAAACACCAGCAACAAATACAGCAACACTAAAAGGTATCAATGAAAAAAATTTAATATCCCTGGCATTAACTAATTTAAATGTATAAAGAATCAAAAACAAGGGCAGAATGTCTGAGAGAAAATCATAAACAGACACACCATTTTTAAAACTTTCTGAAATCTTAATGTAAAACAAAATAGCTGCAACAACCTCAACAAACCATCCGGCAATATTGGTCCATTTCTGCGTTGAAATAAATCTAGAAAACAACAATCCCAAAACACAAGGAACTAATATTTTTGATAGAGCCATACCCATGCCATAAGATTGCGAAAAGATAACGGAAGTGGTGCAAATCATCAAAATTAACAAAAGCTCCAATGCGGCCCTTCTGCCTCTAGCCTGAACAAAAAAATATTTCATAAATCAGAAACCCAGTATTGAGATTTTTTTTTCCAAAAGATTGAAACATTGTCACCAGTTGGTATTTTTTGTGGTGTCAAAATTCCAAAAGACTGTGTTGGGATTTTGACTTCACTAGGCAATATGAACAAAGAGTTACCGACATGTTTTTTCGGCGTGAAATCCTGGTTGGAAAAATCTTTTGGCAAAAGAGCCAATGAATGAAATATCTTATTTAAAATGCTTTCTCCATCAGAAGGCATAATCCTTACAACTTCATCCCCCTCATAAAGAAAACCAACAGGATATTTTCTGGAAGCCCAAAATGATGCCCATGCAGCAGCAATTTTGATTCCGTTTTCCCAATGGTCATGAGAGTCCCAACCTTTGTTGCTTAATCTTATCCAGGCACCAATCCCTTCAAGATGGTGGAATTTTTTAACCATTAATTGCCCTGTTTTTTCAGAACTTACCCTGTCAATATTCTTTAAAGAGTCTCCAAAAACATACTTGCGTATACCTAAAAAATCCTGACTTGATCCTTCCCTTTCAACCATGCTCCCATCCTCAACCTGGAAAGGCAAGCCAAAACCTAAAGGTTGTCTTTCATTAATCTTCACCTGTATTCTTTGAGGATAAATAATTATTTTTTCAGATTGGTTAATTTTTAAATTTCTGCTCACCAATCCAAAACAATCTTTCCAAATTAAATTTACATTTAAAGAATCAGTTACACCTCTTTTTTTTCTTTTGAAAACGCCTAAAACGCCTTCTTTGATGCTTTCATCAGTGCCAGGGTTAACTGAAACTTTAATTTTTTTATTTTCTTTATCTTTGCAATAAATACTTAATCCATTCCAAGCTGCACTGCCAAGCTTCTCTAAAGAATATCGAATTTTGCTTTCCTCATAAGCGAAAATTTCTTTTGGGAATACAACCTTGAAACCTTGTGGGTCAGACAAACGCTTAATCTCGATAAAACCCGAGACGACCAGAGAAACCAAGATAAAAGAAATAATTTCTAAACCTTTAATTCCCAAAACATTATGTCCAAACTGATACAAAATAAACGCAAGAAAGACAACCGTCAAACCTTGTGGAGTAAACCCCGGTTTTGAATTTAGCATTATGCTATAGGAGCCGGTATGCTTTGAAGTATTTCTTTTATCTTGTCTTGACTTCTGCTTAAAGAACCACCGTCATCCATCATTCTGTGAGCAAGAACTGGAATTGCTAACTCTTTTACATCGTCTGGTAAAACGTAATCCCTTCCTTTCACCCAGGCTCTAGACCTTGCCACTCTTGACAAAACAATAGCACCCCTAGTGCTTACCCCTATTAGCGAATTGTTTTCTCTGGTCAGTCTAACTAAATCAACAATATAACTTTGAACCAAATCACTAATATGAACTTTTCTTGCTGCATCTATACATTGCTTAACTTTAGAAACATCAAAACAAACCTTCAAGTCATTTAATGGATGTTTATCATTTTGTGAATTTAATATTTCAATTTCACTCTTCTTGTCAGCGTAGCCTAATGTAACCCTGGCAGCAAACCTATCCAATTGAGCACATGGAAGCTGAAACACTCCTTCATGCTCAACTGGATTCTGAGTTGCAATTACCAAAAAAGGATCTGGCAAATCTCTCGTGATGCCATCAACAGTTATTTGTCTTTCCTCCATTGATTCCAGCATTGCAGATAAAGTTTTTGGAGATGCTCTATTTATCTCATCAGCCAAAACGATACTGGAAAAAAGTGGACCTTTGGAAAATTCAAAACCACTTCTATCTGTTTTCATAACTGTTGAACCAGTTAAATCACTAGGCAGCAGGTCAGGGGTCATTTGAATCCTTTTAAAATCTAAACCAAATGTTTTTGAGATCGCTTTTGCCAAAACCGTTTTGCCTGTTCCCGGAACATCTTCAATTAAAACGTGCCCTTCAGCAAATAAAACAGTAACAATAAGCTCTATCTCATTTTTTTTTCCAAAAACAACATTTTGCAAGCTTTGCAATAGTGAATCAACTTCTTTCTGAATTGTCATGAGTCCAATTTGTATATTTTACACAGCTCCTTTTCTATTTACAACAGCAGGAAGTGTCAATATTAAAATTTTTATATCTTGCCAAGGTGACCAATTTTGGACGTACCATGTATCCAGTCTCACCCTTGCATCATAAGATAAATTGCTTCTTCCTGAAACTTGCCATAAACCAGTAATTCCAGGTTTAGCTGAAAGCAATAAATCCTGCCAATCTCCATATCTTTGCAGCTCTTCATTTACAACCGGCCTAGGTCCAACAAGACTCATATCGCCCAAGACAACATTTAAAAATTGCGGAAGCTCGTCTAGACTCGTTTTTCTCAAAAAAGAACCGAGTTTAGTAATTCTGGGATCTTTTGCTATTTTATGATTTTTGTCAAATTCATCCTTTAAATGAGGACTATCTTGGAAAACCTGCTCTAATGTTAAATTTTGCATTGTTCTGAATTTAAAAAGATTAAATTTTCTTCCAGACCTTCCTAATCTTGCATGCATAAAAAAGGGATTGTGTCTATCTATCACCAAAATTAAAACAGCGGTAATTAACATGATTGGCAAGAATAACATAAACAAAAACAAACCTATGGAAAAATCAAAAAATCTTTTTGATATTCTTGCCGGTAAACCAACAAGTGAAAAATGGTCCCCGATCAAAGGAAGGCCTATTTCATCAACTGATATAAAGCCATAACCCTCCAGTCTAGGGAGTGTTTTTATTGGGATATCCCAACGATATCCAGCATATTTAATCAACCTTAAATTTTCCTGGCTGATTGTCTCCTCAACAATCCCCATATAAACAAGCTTGCCTTCTTTCATCATCTCTATTTTTTTAATATTTTCAGCATTAATGGCAATCTTTCTAACTTTTACCTGAATATACCTAATATTAAAAATATTATCAATAAGTGCAAAATCTTGATCATTGCCAAACCACCACACTTCTGTTTTGATGCCTCTAGAAGCAATGATCCTGCGATAAACCCAAGACAGTAAATCATGATTCAATTGCAAAACCACTATCGCAAAAAACCACCAACTTAAAAAACGACCCGCTGGGGCAAACGGAGTCAAAAACATGGAATCAAAAAAAGATTCAAACTCATTGGATGGAAATGAAAAAACAAAAAAGCCCCTCAGGAAAAACAACACGCAGAGGGAAATGGTTACAGAAGGAAAGGCCAGGCTCCAGGATGAGAATGGCCTTAAATGCTTTTTAATTGGAAAATAAGCTTTTTTGTATGATTTTAAAAAAATACAAATCAAAGGCACAATCATCCCACTTAAGGGGATTGTTTCATCCAAACGAACATATACAGTGTCCGAAAAAGGGTTATAGCGACTTAAAACCAACAAATCCCAAAGCTTAAAAAGCAAAAAATAATCAAGCAATGCATGAAATATTTTTAAAAGCTCTCTCTTCATAAACGCTATCCTGCTACCTTTATGGTTGATTTTATATTCTCTGCAAATCTATCTGAGCTGAATTTCAAAGCTTGATCCCTGCAGGCATCTGGAGATATTTTCAAATCTTCAAACCTCTCAATAGCATCATTTAAAGAATGATGATCGTCATTCTCGTAAAAAATACCACTTTCGTCATTCTTGATGGTTTCAAGAGCTCCGCCTTGCCCTAAAGCAACAACAGGCGTACCACATGCCATTGCCTCAACGGGCACGAGTCCGAAATCCTCTACAGAAGTAAAAATCAAAGCTTTAGAGCTTCTATAAAGATGCCTTAACTTCTCATCACTTAAATTAGCCAAAAAATTAATATTGCTGTATTTTTGAACATTAGGATAATCGATTTTTCCACTTCCAACTATGGTTATATTTTTTTTGTTCCTAACAAAAGCGTCTATAGCTGTGTTTATTCGCTTATACGGTACAAATCTACTAACAAGAAGATAACCATCTCTCTTCTTGGCTTTTGCTGGTTTGAAAAACCTTGTGTCGACTGGTGGGTAAATAACTTTTGAATCCCTTTTTAAATACTTTTTAATCCTTCTTGAAACAAATTTAGAAATTGCTATAAATTGGTCGACTTGTTTTGATTTTTCAAACTCCCATTTTTTAATTCTTGGATGTATGTAATCAAAAAACATTGCTGCAGCGCCACTTAAAGAATCTCTGTAAACACTCTTTTGATCGCTAATCCAACGTATAGGGCTGTAGCAATAACAATAATGGTAAGTTTCTTCTGAGACGTTGATCCCTTTAATAAATCCATGGCAATTTGAAATATGAACCTTGGATGTAACTGTTGGCAATTGCTCTACCGCGTGCTTTCCAAGCATTGGAATTAACTTTCTGTAGTTTTTTTTCATAGTGGGAATATTATTCAAATAACTAAAATAAAAATTTTCATCCTCTAATAAGGATTTCCATTTTTTCTGATCGGCCCACAAGCAATATAAATCTGATTTTGGAAAAATTTTCAAAAGCTCTAGGAAAACCCTCTCGCTGCCCGCATGGTCGCCAAGCCATGGATGAGATATCGAAAAATCAGATTTCATACCAATTAAAATATTCTTTTAGTACATTTTCCCAGCTAAAGACTTTAACTATTTTATTTTGTTTTTTTGTCCAGCTAATGTAATTTTTTTTTACGTTATGAAGCATTTCATCATGATTCCAATCAGGAAAGTCATTTTTTTTAAAAGGTGGCTTGTATGGAGGTGGTGAAAGCACTGGGATACCCATCTTTAGCAATGACAATAACGTTGTTCTTCTTGGTGACGTACCGTCTGCAAAAGGCAAAATTCCAATATCTCCCCATTTTATTTCACCTGCTATCTCCTCAATAGAACAATTTTGTCTTAATTCAACATCTGTACATCCAGCAAGAAAGCTCTTTAAATTTAAATTATCTTTACTGTTGGTAAACACAACTGGCTGATCCCAACCCAAATCCACAGAGTAATTAAACAATTCAGACAAGGTGTCTATGTCCTTGCTTTTAGAAAAAAATCCAAAAAAAACTAACCTAAATTTTTGAGGTTTTATATCTTGTCTCAAAACAGCATCAAAAGAAGAACCTATAGGAAGGTAAGTTTTTGATTCAGGATTATTTTTAAAAAGGGGACATGCTAACATTTCAAATTGGTCAGAAAATCCAATTTTTTTTGACATTATTCCCAATATTGAATATTGAATTTTCCTCAATAAAGAAGCAAGGCTCCATTCGTGCAACATTAAATATCTTTTACTTTTGGGAACCTGGGCATAAATTTTTATTTGCTCAAATTCATTTCTCCAACCTTTGCTTGGGGCGTGAAGATGAACAATTTCATCTTTTTTTAATTTAAATTCTTCATTCAAAGATGGATGCCAAACTCTTGAGCATGAACCCATCTGACGGCTTAAAGATTTGACAAAATCTCCAACTCCGCACTTGCCTTTATCAACAGTGCCCACAATATGAACGATTTTCATTTATTTACCTCTTTAAATATGCATTTAAATGCTTGCTTTATATCGTTTCCTTTTATTTTATCCAACTGCAATTTTGCCTTTTCGTTAACGGCTCTGTATTGCTCTTCAGTCAAATTGCAAGAATTTTTGATGCTTGAAACAAGGCTTGATATTGTTGGGGCAAAATAATCAACTGCACTTCCCCCTACCTCTCTTGAAACCTCAGTATCAAGAGCACAAACTGGAATTCCAGCAACCATGCCTTCGACAATTGGCAAGCCAAAGCCTTCAATTTCAGATGGATAAACAAGGCAGTCAACATTAGCTAAGATCTTCCTTAAATTCTGATCAGTGCAATCCTGATGCCAGGCAACACCTAAATTATTTGCTTTTTTCAAAACCGAAAAAGATTCTTTTCCACAGTAACCAACCCACTCCATGGAATATCCATCATCAACCAGTAAAGAAAAAGCTTCCAACAGTAAATCTAACTTTTTTCTGGGGGAAATTGCGCCCAGGTATAAGATTCTTTTTTGACATGTAGTAAAACTCCTTTGGGAATTTTTTTCAAGCAAACCATCTATGCTTGGGTAAAAATGAAGAAACTTCCCCTTTGGAAAAATTTTTTTCAATTGTTGACATGACCATGCAGAATCAGAAAAGACAAAACTTGCTTTGGAAATACTTTTTGGAGTTCTCAACTTAAACCAAAATTTGGCTTTCCAGTCTAAATCATTTGGGAATAACCAAGGTATAGGGTCATGGACTGTTAAAAATACAGGGCATGAAAAATCATATTGTGGCAAAGTCCAATCAGGAGACCAGAAAGCTGACATGGCTCTATGCTCTTTTTTCAAAATACCGGGCAATATTAAAACTTCCCATAAAGGCCTTGCGACACCCTCTCTAACAATCAGTCTTTGAGATTCTTTAAATAAATTACAAATATTATTTGGGATCTTTTTTCTAGAAACAAAAGTTACATTGCCTGGACTGAACCTTATAACATCACGAACATAACGACCAATGCCTCCGGTGAGAGTGCAAGAGGATATGTCAATAAAAAGAGACATCAATTTTTAACCTCATAAAACACATAGGTCCAACAAGATTTTTCGGGTTTTTGACCTGTTGCTTGATCGATAGCGTCCAAAAATAACTTGTGTGAATCAGGTCTTGCATACAGGAAGCCTTCTTTTTTTGAAAACACAGAGGCATCTTCAATTGAGGCCTCAATAGCACTCCATGTAGATGCCATATCATCCTTGTTGGTCTCTCTTACAAGAAGATACTGTCTTGGCTTAAGGTCAGACATTGCCTGCAATGTATAAATAAGCTCTGCAAGGTTTGATATAGTGTAACCATTTATAAAATCCTCCCTGTAGTAATCTCTTTCTGAAATTACAAATGTATCAGAATCCATATTAATTTCCTCTTTTGCCAAGCCCGCTAATGGGGTTTCGTACCCGCAATGAAGAGGGCCTTTGTTGAAAGCAGTCCCGACATAACCAAAACAACATATGACTGAAAACCATATTGAAAAATGTTTCTTTTGTTCTATTTCAAGGTTAGAAAAACATTTAGACAAGATGATAGATAACGGCACAATTAAAAAAGCTATTCGTGTAGGGATAAATGAAATACCTATATTGATTCCAGAAGTCAAAATTAAACAAAAAACAAATGCTCCTATTAAGTATTTAAAGACTGAATTTAATTCTTTTTTATTCACATTTAAGCCTTTAGAAAGAGCAAAGGGTATAAGAAGGAGGCAGAAAATCCATATTGGATTAACAGGGTAATAATGACCAAAAATAAATGAAACTTGAGAATAAGCTGTTTTAATAATTGATTCCAAAACAATGTCTACAAAATCATTACTGTTGCCTAATCGACCCTGCGCCTGATTAAAAAGTGTAAAAAATCCAGGTATCCAAAACAGAGATGAGAAAAAAGCATCTCTTCTTGTGTTTTGAATTGATTTTTTTGGAGAAAATAAAGTTGTAAACCAAACAATAAGGATGCCTAAATGTGTTGTGTATGCAAGAATAGTTCCTGCTATTTTTCGAATATTGCAAGGCTTAACATGATCTCCAAGACGCATAATCCAGGCCGTCAAAAAAACGACCATCGAATAGTAACGAAATTGCAAACCAATAAAAAGAGTGAAGGGTAGCATCCATAATATCCAGGCTGCGATTTTTAACTCAGGCCTAGGCGACCTAATCAAAATTCTGCCACTTAACCAAGCAAACAGTATAGGCAATGCATATCCAAAAGATCCTGCAACAGAAGAGAAAAACCATTGGGATAAAAAATAACCTGGAGGATGAACATCATTCGCCAAAAGGTTAAATACATTTTGAAAATTGCCAGACACTACATGGTGTGTAAAAATTTCATCAGGCCATCCCCCTTGCTTAATTGCAGATAATTCAAAACCAATAAACAACCATAAAATCAATATCAACCAACCAAATCTTTCTAGACCTATCAAGGGTCTGATTGCACGGTCATGAGCCCAATTTAAAAAACCATCAAAAGGGTTTTTTCTCTTGCTCCATCTAGGAGCAAACCATTTATGGATTTTTGAATCCTTCTGTGTTCTTATCAATTCAATTTCTTTTGATTTTCTAAAAAGAAAATATTGAGAAAAAACAATATGTATCCAGGCCAACAATAAACCCAAAAGTCTATTTGTGTTTGTGATTGAATAAATTAATCTTGCAAATTCATTAATAAAAGAAAAGGGCATATACAAAAAACGTGTATGCCAAGTATTCAAGCATTTCCAATTCACTATTCGATTTCTTTCTTGGTAGAAATATTTTTTCATAGGGTGCATAGCCTGATCAACAGAAGCTTGACCTTGATGCAAAACAATGCAATCATTAGTTTTCTTAACTTGCAATCCAGCCAAACGTAATCGCCAACCAAAATTAACATCCTCTCCATACAAAAACAAATCTGAATCCATTCCATTCACAGAAACCCAAGCCTGCCTGCTGGTGATAAAAATAGCACCTGATGGATAAAAAGTCATTGCTGGGTTGTGGAACCAATTTGGAATAGTTGTCAAAAAGGGATTGAGAGTGCCTCCCATTTTTTCATTTTGTTCTGATTTATTATTGATCAAGCAGCTTAAAGCACCAATTCTTTCATCTTTACTAATACCTTTAAGCAAAACTTCTAATACATTTTCTTCTAGCTCTAAATCAGGATTCAAAAATATTACAAAATCACCTTTTGATTTCGAAAAGCCTACATTACATCCCCCGGCATATCCAGAATTTTTGCTTTGGGGGAAACATTTAAAGTTAAATTCGCTT
The DNA here is from genome assembly GCA_002716355.1 of bacterium. GTDB lineage: Bacteria > UBP7 > UBA6624 > UBA6624 > UBA6624 > UBA6624. The sequence continues at coordinate 17,850 of PBAU01000013.1, forward strand.
TCCAATGGTTTCCAGCCACCTTCTCCTGAATTATCTATAACTATAATTTCATCAGGTTGTCGGGTCTGCGATCTTAAACTCAATAATAAATTTTCTATACAGGGTTTTGATTTGTAAGCAACAATAACAACAGACAACTTCATCCTTTTCTCCTAAATGGATTTAACCTGAATCCACAAATCCATTTTGCCATATTTTCTTCTGAACAAATCCGTCTTTTTTGTATGATTTCTCTCCAAGAGTTCAATTTAGCATTATCACCTGGATTAAAAGTTGCTGCCAAAGGATCTTTTAAAAAACCCCAGAAAAAACTAATAGCGCAAAATAAAGACGCTGACATTCTCTCGTTGTCTGATAAATTTTTAAAAATAATTTTCAAATAATTACTTGCCCCTTTTTTTCTGACTTTCAGTATATGCCGAACACCTGTAGATCCTCTTTGATGAATCGCTGGAGCACCAGGAATAATCCAACTTTCCCAATTTAAATGTCTCAACCTAATATTCAAATCAACATCCTCAAGGTAAGTTCCAAAAGATTCATCAAAGAACTCGTTTGCAACTGCTGCCTCTTTTAAAGCTGAGTATCTATAAACTGTGGCAGTGGCAGAGAGTCCGAAAACTTCCTCAGGTTCATCTATCCTCTTGCCAGACATTCCAGAAAATCTCTCAGTGCAAACCCAGTCATTCCATAACATATGGCCCGCAGTATCAACTTGTCCTTGTTTGTTTAAGATTAACCCTGAAACAGCTGCCGCCTTTTTGTTGTCGTCTAAAAATGACTCTGCATTCTTGATCCAGTCTAAAGGTATAAGGCAGTCCTGGTTCAAAATGCAAACATACTTTGATTTGTTCATTGACAAACCAATGTTTACAGATTTAGCAAACCCAACATTCTTTTTGTTATGAACAACATTAACTTTAATCCCGTCAAACAAACTTGCGGAACTGTCTTCAGAGGCATCATCAATAACTATAACCTGTTCCAAAAAAGATGAATATTTATTTATGGTTTCAATAAATTTTTTACTGATAATATTTTTTGCATTAAAAACAGGAATAATCAGAGTTGTCATAATGTTTTCAACTCCTTTAGAGTTTCGCCAATTGCCTTTTCAACTGTTTTTGGTTCCCATTCATCGGGAGCCTTAAATGAAGAGCGGTTTTTAAGGACTGCTCTAATCGCTCTCGGTAATGATTCTTTATCCTGGGGATCACCATAAGGCTTAACAACGGGTAACGCCTCTCTATGTGACGGAATGTCAGACATCAAAACGGGTGCGCCACAGGCAGCTGCTTCCATTGGCACGAAACCAAAACCTTCTGCAAGGCTTGGGCACAAAACAGCAATTGCAGATCTATAAAAACAAATAATCTCTTCCGTTGTTTTATACCCTTCGAATTCAACCTTATCCCCTAGTAAACCTTTTGCAAGGGTCTGAAGTTTTGCTGGAACAAGTCCCACTACTTTCAATTTTGGAGAATTCTTAACAGAAAATATTGCATGAATTACAGATAGAAAATTTTTTCGTTTCGGCCATGCCCCAACCATTAAAAAATAATCCTGTGTGTTTGTTTCACGTTTCTTAAAAGCATCACTTAACCCATGCTGCACTACAACAGTTTTCCCTAGAGAGGGAAAAACTTTATGTAAGGTTTTTTGAGTTTCATAACTTACACAAATTCTCAAATCAGCTATTTGCCATGATTGTGGAACTATTTTTTGCCAATACCAACGATTAAAACGTCCTAGTTCATAAGGATGAGTCAAAGGTATTAAATCATGAACTGCAATTGCTAAAGGCATATTTTTTACCTTTTGAGCGCTGAATCCGGGACTAAAGAGGATATCGGCTGATGTCAAAGATGCATATGATGGCATTTGTATTTGTTCCCACCACGCTCTAGAAAGCGCTCCTGTAATGGGTTTATCTGATTTTCTTTTCAGCTCAATGACATTGACATCTTTTCTTGCGGAAAAGCCTTTACGCATTAAATCTGTATAAACACCAACACCAGTATTCTTACCTCCAATGGCAGTTTGAATGTCAAATGCTATTTTCACAAAACCCCCCACCTAAATAACAACTTACGCCATTTGAGCATTATTAAATCTTTTCCCTGGCTTAATATTTCAAAAAACCACCAGAAAACATTCAACTTTAATGCTTTATAGTGTCTTGCTGTAAAAATTCTTTGCCCACGTAAAAAAATACCATTTAAACGATCTGGTGAAAAATCTCCTGTTGTAACTCCACGAATATGATCTACCTTAACAGAGTCTGTGTAAACAATTGACAAACCTTGTTCTTTAGCTCTAAAGCTAATATCTACATCTTCCCAATATGCAGGATGGAAAGCCTCAGAAAAACCATTAAGCTTACACCAATGCTCTTTTCTCGTTAGGAAACATGCACCATTAGCGTATCCTGGATGTTTTTGGTTGTAAGTAGGCCAAGGTCTAGCATTCCTAATATGCAAACCAATTAAAGATTCATTGATTGTCTTATTATTTTTTTGAGTGTTTATCATTGGAACAACTGCAAAAATATCAGGATTGGATTTAATAATCTCCAACATAGATTCAACACAACCTTCTTTTGGTTTGATATCATCGTTCATTATGAGTATAAATTCAGATTGACAATGCTTAACAGCATTGTTGACAGATTTAGAGTAACTAGGTTCAGACTGAATAAAAGTCGTATGTTTGAAATTTGCACAATTTGACCCAGACAAAAAAATATTGCGGGAACCCTGTTTGTGAAGCCATTCAATAAGGCTTTCCAAATAACAGCTTCTACCCAAAGTGGGTATAACAACATCAAAAGACATACTTAAAAGTTATGTAGAAGGGTTGGGGTCAAGTGGAACATCACCCATATCTATCGTTCTACCGGCTTCAACAATAACGGTTTCTGTTGTGCCCATGTAGCCACTGGCGGAAATATCAATCTCTTTAAAGCCAGGGATAATATTATCAATTCTGAATAAACCTATATTATCAGTAACATCTATCTGTCCAGTACTTCTTACAAGAACAACAGCGTTAGGGATTGGAAGATTCGTAACAGAATCTCTAACAATACCAGTTAATGCACCTGTTGTTGCATCTCCAATCTGGCTTATACCAATAAATCCAGAACCAAATGCATCTTCAATAATGGTAGTCTCTCCTGATGTTACACTGAATTCAACAGCTGCTGAATGGTAACCAGGTGCACTAACCGTAACAGATCTGATTCCAGGAGGTACAGTTGGGAAAGTTAACCTTCCTTCAGAATCTGTACTTCCAGTTACGTTTCCAGCAAACATACCTAAAACTACAGATGCATTTTCAATCGCAACACCTGTGCCTGAATCTCTAACAACAAGCTCAGCAGAACCGTTTCCTGGAACAGGACAATTCTCTCTAAAGAGTATGAGAAGTTCTGGATCTCCACCAACCCTCTTGTCCAAGACAAATATCCTGCAGAAGAAATCAAAAGAGACATCCATTGGCCCTTCGATACCAGCCGCAGGAGAGTGTGCTTGGTTGATTGTTCTCAAGAAGTTCAAGTTTGTGTCCAATACAGTAACCCTACCGTTTCCAAAATCAGATACATAAATCTCATTAGGGAAAACTTGTTTGTCTATACTGATTCCCCATGGCTGCAAGAAATGGACATTGTCTCCACCTGTATTTGATCCGAAACCACCTACACAATATTGTTGTTCAGGTGGTGCTGGAGGGGTATAAGGAGATGCACTATGGGCATCTAGAAGATCTGGTATAGGTTGAGTTATGCAAACACCTGGACCCAAACCAACATTCCCAACATAAACCATTCTGTTGTCAGAAGTAAAATCAAAATCAACCATTCTGCCAACATTGAAATTAGTTGGAAGACTCCAAGCAGCTGGTGCGCTTCCTGGTCCCGTAAAAACATGCATGCGGCAATCTCCAGGATTTGTGCTGAAACCATCTCCGGCATTGCTTTCATAAGGGCATGTTTGAGAATCACCTGGAGTGTATCCAGCACCTTCACCCTCTAAACCCTCACCTCGAGTCCAGCCAATAAGTAGGGCTTGTGGTGTATCGCCTCTAGTGTCAGGATTGTCATCAGTTGAATCTTCACATGTTATTTCCCCGAAATTTGGCCATACCGGCTGCCCTACAGTTCTTTGCCAAAGGTTTCCATAAGCATCCCATTCAACACCCAATTGACCAGGTCCTCCTGGAAGCCCATTAACCTGGAAAGGCGTTCCTTGTGCGTCATAAAGAGTATCTCCAGCAAATTCAACCAATTCATTGCCCATTAGCCAAAAATCTCTGGGGCCTATTGGACCACTGTCACCCTCTTCAAGATCACAATTAAATGAATAGTCATCAGCTGCATCGCCACCAGGTATAGCATTTCTTGAAGTTAGTCTGTAACCCCCTAAACCACCCCAAACGCTTGCAGCAAAATAACCAGCACCATTTAGTATTCCATGAGGATCGCCAACGAGATCCAGGAAAGTGCCGTCATTTTCAGGTGGCCATATGAAATTACCACCTTGGAAGAAACAATCATCATCAAAATTCAACGGTCTTGCAATTGGTCTTCCAATACTGTCAAAAACCAAAACACCCTCTGTTGTTGAAACCAAAATAACATCTCCTATCTCTGGGAAGTAAGCATTGGTCAAACCTGTTAGACCAGGGTAATCACCCAAACCACTGCTATCAGCAGATATAGAAGGATTGGTCAATGGGTTTCTGAAAGGTGTCAAGGATCCATAAAAAGGATTGACACAGTCAGTTAGCTCACCATAAGCAACACCAGTTCCTGTAGAAGAATTACCACCATCGGAAGGTAATGTATCGCCAGGGAAACCGCCGCCAGCAGGATCTGGAACTATACCTACAGGACTTGAGTTTTGACATGCAGAAAAGAAAAGTGAAAACATGACTAAAAATGTAACTGTAAATTTATTTTTAAACATAATCAACTTCCTCCACCCTCAGCGGTAGCAAAACCATTCTCGGGATAAAGCCTGAAATTACCAGTATCCCAGGTTCCTGGAGACATCACAACTATACGTGCATCCTGAGCCCTGTAGCCACTTGCTTCGACCTGCACTGTTAAGAAACCACCTATCGGAGCATAAAACTCAAATGCACAATAAGCATCCAATCCACTTGTGTATGTGATTTCAGAACATATTTCTTCTTCATTGAAGTCCAATAATCCTTGCGCAACCACTCTTACGGTAACTTCTTCTGGCATATTGTCGCCGATTGGCGCATTGGGATTTTTGATTTCAGCTGTACCTGTAACTTTAACAAGCCCTGGCTCTACAAGCTCATTGCTGTTATCGATAAGGTCAGTTGCTGTTAACGCTCTTGCATGCATCGCTGAACCAAAATTACTCAAATCCTTATCTCTTATAACAATCATGAACTCATCATTTGCAGTCAAGCCATTGTTTGTCAAGTTAGCCGAAGTTAAAGCAGTAAAGGCATTAAGAGTCGAAGAACCAGCATCACCAACAAAATAACGGAGATTCTGACCCCTCACAGGAATGTTTCCAAGTGCACCACCATTTCCAGCAAGAAAATCAAAAGCAATCGCTGAGCTTTGGAACGCGTGTGTGCATTCTTCATTTGTGAAGCATTGAATGGTGAAGCCTAAAGCTTGCTGTCCACCCTGCTCATCAGATCCATTTAAAACACCGATAGATAGGATGTTTGATTCCGCGGACTTCAATGCATTGGCAAGTATCTGATCGTCAATTCGTGAATTTGCCCAAAAAAGCTGGAAATCAACATCATTAATCAGATTAAGCATTTCATTTCTGAGCTGTCCGCTATGTGGTCCAAAATAAACGTCAATACCGTACCTGTTATCAACAATGATATTCTCGCAATGAGAAGCTGTGCTTTCTTTCTGACCCTGAAATTGATTGTTTTCAAACATCTGATCAAAATCCTGGTTGAAACAATTCGCCAATAATGTGTTCTGAAGCCTCATTGAGAAATTAGACATTGAATAAAATGAATTTGATAAAAAGTTTCCTGAAGAAACTATAACCTCATCACCATCAATGACCATGTATTTTGAGTTCATAAGTGTGTTTAAGTCATTACCGTCAGTAACAACAACCGCACCAGCAGTTTCTAAGTTTGAATAAACAGTTGAATTTGTATTGTAAAAATAATTATCAACAACTATGTTCACGCTAACACCTTTAGCAAGAGCAAAAAGGATTGCATCTTCAATATCTGGCCTGTTAGCAATATCTGGAACAGCGATATTAACCACTGAATCAGCAGCACTAATATACTCTGATGCATCAAAAATTGCATTTACATGAGATGGGAATTGCTGCTTAATGCTGTTCAACAATAAAAAACCATCTGTGTTTGTGTCTACACATTCGGTATGAAACCCTATTGCTAAAGGATCTGAAACAAACGCCTCTAAGACTTGACCTGAATCCTGATAGTAAACAATTGGATTTCGATAATTTGGATCTGTCGCATCAGGATCCCAACTATCACTGCCATAACCAGAGTAAGGACCACAAGAAACAACTTCAAGAGCATCCCCACTTGCGCAAGAAGTTACAACTGCCACAAACAGCAAAACTAAAAAATTCAACTTAACTTTCATAAATTATCAACCCCACGATTGTATTACAACAAAATGCCTTATCGTACATTTTGATCAACTTGGTTTAAGCTAATGCTTATACTGTAAGTATAAATCCCTTAAAGAATCCTTCCAATGCGGCATTTCCCCAAAACCTAAATCACTCCATCTTTCCTCTAAAAGTATTGATCTTTTTGGCCTTTTTGCCGCTAGAACGAGATTTTCTGTAGAGATTCGATTTAGCTGTACATCAATGGATTTAAGCTTGAGGAGCTTGTAGGCAAAATCAAACCAGGATGCCGTCCCTCTTGAAGATATGTGTACAACACCCCTGAAATCACCTTGCATTAAATCAACCAACCTTTGGGCAAAATCAAAAACATATGTTGGTGAGCCAACTTGGTCATCAACTATATTGAGCTTCTTATTCCTTCTTGCAGCTTGAGTGATCTTTTCTGGAAAATGATTAGCTCCAATTCCATAAAGCCAAGACGTTCTTGCGATAATTGAATTTGGCACTCGTGCAACCTCAACCTCTCCAAGCATTTTTGATTTTCCATAAAAATTTATTGGATTAACTTTGTCTGAAAATCTATATTCACCAATGGAACCGTCAAAAACATAATCAGTTGAAGGATAAACCAATTTAACATTATTACGAATACACCAACTCGACAAAGCTCCGATCGAAAAAGTATTTAATGCTAAACATAATCCTTTTTCTGATTCTGCCTTGTCTACAAGAGTGTAAGCGGATGCTACCAAGACATGAGTTGGACCAAAAGACTGCAGAGCATCAAAACAGGGATGCTTCTCCATAGGTAAATCATTCCTTGAAAAATTTACTAAATCAATATTTTTATACTCAGAATAAGCTCTTGCTGCTTGAGCGAGTTGTCCATATTTACCTATTATTGCTAATCTCATATTAAAGTATTTTATGTTATCCTCTATTCTGTAACAATATGAATGATTTGTTTGACATTCTTCAAAATTACTCTATTGGATTGCCTAGAGAGTGGGTGGAATTAATAATTATTGCCATTTTAGGCTTCATTTTTACTATCATTTATCGAACTTCAAAAATATTCATGAAGGTAACAATTTGGCTTACTGTTGTTGGAGTTATCTTTTTGTCCATTTACTCATTGCTACAAAAAAACAAGCTGATTGAACAGGATTCAATTTCGCTTGAGCAATCAATGCCCGAGCCAGCAAGTGACAGATGAAAAGAAAAACAGTTCAAAATTCAATTACTGCAAGCGGCCTAGGTGTTTTTAGCGGCAAGGAAACACAATTAAAAATTTCACCTGGGGATGAAGGTCTGATATTGTCTTTCGGCGGAAAGTCTATAAGAATTGGTGAAAACTGGAAACACTTGGGCAGATGCTCTTCTGTAAGGGTCAATGACGCTGATATAAAATTGACAGAACATTTTTTAGCAGCTGCAAGAATATGGGGGCTTACAGATGCATTCATTGAGATAAGCTTTCCTGAATTTCCAATACTAGATGGATGTGGTTTAGAGTGGTTTCAAATGCTCGAAAGAGGCAAAGCAAGCTTTTTAGATAAAGAAATTGAAATATTCACCCCATCCAAAACGATAATTTACGCACAAGATGATATCTTCCTTTGTTGGAAACCGTCAAAAGACTTAAAGGTAACAATTCTTTATCATCATTTAGATGATCGTATTCCTGTTTATTACGAAACATTTGATCTCAAGAATGAAAATGATAAAAAAACAATCTTGAAATCAAAAACATTTATTTTTGAAGAGGAGATTAAAGGCTTACTTGAACAAGAAATCATCAATCATGAATCCGAAAAAGCTATAAATTCTGTAGAAATAATCGGCCAGAAAGAACCTGGTTTATTCATCCCAGCACATAAATGTTTAGATTTAATAGGCGATATCTATCTTTCAGGTAAATTTTTTTCAGGAGAATTTTTAAGCGTAAGAGGGGGACATGCATCAAATCAAAAATTATTAGAAAAAGCTTTAAAAAAATAATCTAGAATCAGAGTCTAGTATGAACAGTCAATTAATTTTGCCAACAATATTACTCTTTGGTTTTGTTTTCATAATTGCAATGCTTATGAGAAGCCTTAGGCCCAGAAGATCAAGTGCTGGTTTAAAAAGAGCCAAGTTGAAAAATGAAATTGACAAGATATTAAAAAAAGATAAGGACGGTTTTTAAAATGATTGGAATAGTTTTAGGTTCACCCTCAGACAAAAAAATAGCTGATAAGGGAATAGCAATTCTGGAGGATTTAAACATACCTCACAAGTTGTTTATTCTTTCTGCACACAGAACTCCTGACCTTTTGGAAAAAGCTATTAATGAAAATGGCGATATCAAAGTATGGATTGGTTTTGCAGGCTTAGCTGCGCATCTTTGTGGTGTGATAGCCTCACATACAACAAAACCTGTTATAGGTGTTCCTGTTGCATCAGGGGCGCTTGCTGGCATGGATTCATTATTGGCAATGGTTCAAATGCCATCTGGTATACCTGTTGGTGTTGTGGGTATAAACAATGCAAAAAATGGCATGCTCCTAGCATGTCAAATATTAGGCATTGAAGATTCTTCAATATCTGAAAAAATAAAAAACCAGAGGCTCGAATCAAGAAAAAAATATGGTTGATAGATCAAATGATCGCATCTCTTTAAGAGTTGCTTATTTGATTACGGGTATACATGCTGTTCCCGGTTCTAATCTGCTGTTGCTTGAATCAAGTGATGAACCAGATTCTGTTATACCGGTGGTGATTGGTCATAGAGAAGCTGAGGCTATCCGAGAGGGTTTAACTCAAAACTATAAAGAAAGACCGTCTCCTTATGACCTGTTTGTAAATATGGTTGAAATAGCCGATCAGGAAGTGGTTGAAGTTTTGATTGACAAGGTAAAAAAGGGAGCCTATCATGCAAAAATCACAATTGTTGTTAATGATAAAAAGATTCAACTTGACAGCAGAACTAGTGATGCAATATCAATTGCATTAAGAACTCATTCACCATTTTTTACAACAAGAGAAGTTTTTGAACTATCAAGAAGAGACAAATCTCAATACGCAGCCTTGATACAAAAACAACCAAAAATTACCAATGATGAAAAAGACGGATCAGAGTTTAAAGACTTTCTTGATGAGGCTAACCTAGAGGAACTTCAAGAAGAATAATCGGAGAGTGTGGGATTCGAACCCACGATACAGCTCATCGCCGCATACACGCTTTCCAAGCGTGCGCCTTCGTCCACTCGGCCAACTCTCCAACGAAAAAATTCTACCCCCGTATACAATAAAAAACATCATGAAGAAAAGTGAAAATTCAAACAATGATAAAGATCAATACAGTGTAGGAATGATTGTTTTGAGCATGGCTTTTTTTGCCAGTGAAAATCCTGCCTTAGGTATTATTTTCTTGGTAGTTGCAATAGCCCCATCCTTAGAGAAAAATTAAAAATAAAACCCAAAAACTACATCAAACCATACGAAATCATCTGCTGAGTTGCTAAGTTTGACCAACCTTTATTTGCTAAGGGACTTGCTGGTGATGGATGAAGCACTTTGCCAATTTCTACATTTCTATTTTTAAGAATTTTTCTTGCTTTAGATTCTGCATAATTACCGATCCCAATAACCCACTTGCAATTCATAGCCATCACCAAATCTAATAAAAATTCACCACATAACTCTTCAAGAGCAAGCCTTTCGGTTAAATTTATTTTTTCAGGTGTAATGTTCCTGCCTTGGGTGTCAAAAAAAGCCAATGGGCAATAATTATGCACAAAACAATTACAAAAAAAATTATCGGCATTGCTCCAGTTCTCCTCAACCCACGCCCAAAACCTAGATCCTGAAACCTCCTGTCTGGAACAGGCAAAACCATCAATTGGCCTTTTGTTATGCTCTAAAGCTGGCTTGCCTATTTTTGTTTCAATTTTTAAAAAATTTTTAACAGGATGAATTGCGCCAAAAGGAATCCCTGTTTGGGCCATGCCCCAAGGTCCAGGATTCATGCCCATAAATAATATATCTTTTTGGCCGTTTCCATATTTTTTCAAATATAAACTATATGAATCAACAGCATACTCAATGGGGTTGTAAACAATCAGATCTCTATCAAAAATCAAATTATTTAGATTGTTTGAAAAAATTTTGACTTTTTGCAAAATGCTATAACCAGTCATAAAAACGTCAACTCTCCGTCTTCAGCAACACCAAAATGATTTTCTCTTAATTTTTTAAACTCACTACTTGACTTATCCAATAATGGATTTGTTTGATTGAGGTGAATAAATTTCAATTTTCTTTTCATTTCTACACTTAAATCTTTCAGATCTTCAATTAAATTTTCAACAAGTGGATGAGGCACTGAATTGATATTTCTTGAATCCAATTCTTTCCTGTTCCAAAATGTACCATCTAGATAAAACACGTCTACTTCATGCAGTATCTTCAAAAAATCACCCTTCCATTTCTGCAAACTGTCACAATCAGGAAAATAACCAATTTTTCGGTCGCCTGTTGCTATAACATAACCAAAAGTATCCCCTTTTGCCCTATGAGGAACCTTTACAGCTTTAGCTTTAATATTTCTAGTCAAATGAAACAAATTTCCTTCCGTTATCTTTTCAAAAAAAATATTTGTGTTGAATTCAAAAATGTCACAATACTTTTTAATTATTGAAATGTTGTCACAGCTTGAAAAAATTTTAAAATCTTGATGATTTAACCCTTCCTTGCTCAACCAACCAAGGCCCCCTATGTGTCCCCAATGGGTATGGGTAATGAGTATTCCTGAAAGAGGGTTTTTTGATAATTCTAAAAGTTTATCTAGCTGATAAGGCAAATGCGGAGTTGCATCTATCAAAAAACTTTTTTTCTCTATTCTGTCAACAATCCCCAAGCATGTTATTTTTTCTTTGATTATTGCATTTTGAAAATATTCTTGCTGTTTCATGTTAAGAGAACCCACATGAGGGTAACCACCATCCTGCACAATACCTAAAACTATTCCAAAAAAATCTTTACTCAAATGCTTATTGCTTCAAATCCTTTTTTAGGATTTCTTGGATTTTTGGTTCAGGTTTCCAGTAACCAGGACCCTTTAAGACTTTACCTCTGTCATCATAAATAGGATTTCCATCCTGGTCCAACTTAGAGAAATTTGAATCCATAATAACATTCAAAATATCCTCCATTGGAAGACCCCAGCTTTGAGCCTGGGTGAAACAATAAACAACTATATCCCCTAGCCAATCAGAAACTGCTGTAAGTATCTCAAGCTGTTCCTCCTTGGACAAATCTTTGCCTTTTTTACCCTTGTACATTTCGAAAATATCTTCAGCTTCCTTTACCTCTTCAAGAATAATATCTTGAAACCCCTCTAAAGTTTTCAATTCACGTAATCTTGGGCTTGAAGGCATATCAAGCTTATACATACTGTTGAATTTTTTTATATCATTAATAAATTTTTTAGAAACCATTTACTCGTCAATCCTTTCTGCCGACCAAGAATACCGATATTCATTTTCATCTGAGAACTTCCACTCTCCAAACATGAAATCCTGATTTCTGCTTAATGAAAATCGCACTTGCCCACTTTTTGGATTAGAGGAAGGGTTTTCCCATTCAGCTTTCAGAACAATTTTGTCACCAATACGTGTGACCAATCCTCTAAATGTTCCTATTGGCAATCCTGTTTCTGGATCGCTGTAACTACCTAAATAATATGTTTTTCCTTTTTCTTTCACTTTCTTAACCTGCATTAAACCATAAGAAGAGTCCCAATCACCTTCAAACTTAGGAGTAAAAAAATTTCGATATATAGATGAGCTGATAAGTTTCTTTTCGAGTGTGTATTTAGGATTACTCAGGCTGCTCAAATTAAAAGAATGAAACAACTTCTCCTCTCCTTCAACATTTATTATGCCCAGCTTTATCGTTGGGTCGCTGAGGTCCCAATCAATTTCAACAAATCCAAAATTTTTATCAAGAAAAGGTTTTTTTATTCTGTTTTTATTCGGAGCAACACCGCTCCAAACATTAGTTAACCCACTTGAAGTAAGGTCATAAAGAGGATAAAGCCCTTCTTTTTCAATCATGGATAACTCAGCCCAATGTGTGTCTCCACTTAAAAAAATTACGCCTTCCGCCTTTGTTTTTTGAATCAATTGGATCATTCTCTCTCTTTCTAACGGCATATTGGCCCAAGCTTCCCATCCATTAAACTCAGGAAGAAATTGAGTGCTCATGCCAAACAACCTAACCTTTGCTGGAATTTGAAGCTGTTCCTCAAGCCATTGCCATTGCTCCTCACCAAGCATTGTTGCTTTTTGATCGATTGTTGGAACATATGAACCCATAAATCTTTGAGACATGCGGTCATTTCTTGGGCTTGAAGAAAGCTTGGTGCGAAATGTCCTCACATCCAAAAGGATTAATTGCACTCTTTGTTCTGCAGGGCCAAAAAGATATGAATGATAAATTCCTGGATGTTGCCATCTTTCTGAATCGTTGGGTTCCTCGAAAAAATCAAGCATTACCTTTTTGGATTCTTCTTTTTTGGGATACTCTAAACCTCCATCGTTGACTCCATAATCATGATCATCCCAGGTTGCAACAACAAATGAATTTCTTTTTAACATTTGATAACCGGGTTTTTGTCCAAGCTTCTCATATTGAGCCTTAAGATGATCCATATTTTCAGTATCACCATAAACATTATCTCCAAGGAACATGAAAACGTCAGGACCCCAATCATTAACTGCAGACCAAATAATCTGCTCTGCATTTTGATTTGCACAGGACCCAAAAGCGATTCTTGTGACCACTTTATCAAATGCTTCTTGTGCCTTTAATTCAAATAAATTAAACCAAACAGAGAAAACAAAAAATAATAAAAGTCTTTTACACATACAGATTAATTTTATACGCTTCGCCAGCGCGCAAGCGCATATACATCGCACATAATGCGATCGAACATGCGCGCAAGCGTATGTATAAAGAAACCAACAACACTTATCCCAAGTATATGTATTAGTGAATTTAAATTCACAGCCCTTTATCACATTGATTTTAGGGAATAATTAGGAGGTATATTTATGTCTATAGACAAACTAAAAACTTTAGCACAAACTGCATTATTCATAGTTTTGGCAGTGGGAATGTGGAGAGTGTTAGATGCATCAGCAACATATATCATGAGTGCAGACAGTATGACTGGGCGTATTGATGGAATTCTTGTTGAATACCAAACAGCTGTAGGTGACGTTGGCGACAAGCTAAACACAATGATGGATGCTCAAATTGAAGTAGTTGGAGCTATTGAACAAAGTGTTTCAGCTTCAACTTCACTAATTGAACAAAGCAAAGAAAGAATCACCTGGGCAGCAAACATGTCTGAAAATCTTTTTCCTGCAGAAGCGCAGACAAATATCGGATCATTGTTAAGAATGGCTGTTGCAGCTTTGACTGATGCTATAACTTATCTTGTAGAAAACCCAGATGATGTCAATGGAGCATTAGAAGGTTTATTTGCTGCTTGGAGGGAAGCGGCACCTATGAATACAATGGCTCAAGATTTACAAGATGCTGTAGATGGTTGGATGGGTACAACTATCGATCAAGTGGAAACTTTAAACGAGTAACGCTTGACTTTCGTTAAAAGGGAGGGCGACCTCCCTTTTTAACATTCCTCAACTCACCTTCTTCTTCTTTAAAACCTGAAATGATTCTTGGATTATTAAAATTGCAAGAATGAAAATTCCTAAACCAACAGAGAAAGGTTCCCATTGTTTTTCAGTATAAAAAGTATTCAAATTAATAACCATAGCCCATATGGTCATCGAAAATAAAAACATCATGGGCCAATAGGTTAACCAAGTTGGTTTTTTTGTTTTTGCAAGCCAAACAGTTATGACAAGCAATGCTAAGCCCCCAAGCAACTGATTGGTTGTTCCAAAAAGAGACCATAACGTTAATCCAGCTGGCTTTCCGCCTATTTTCATAAATGCAAAAAATGCTATTGAAACTATGGCAAAAAACCCAGCCGTATATTTGTTTTGCAGCTTAGAAAGGTTGAATGATTTACCAATTTCCTCTACGTTGTATCTTAAAAGCCTTGTAGCGCTATCTAATGTGGTCATAGCAAAAGCTATTGTGACAACAGCAACAAATGTTTGTGAAAACGTTACGTCTAAACCAAGCCCGGCAATCATATTGCCGCCACCAACAATAAAAGATGACAAAGCACCTCCTTCTATAGAGTTCCAAACCATATAATTTTTATTCCAAAAATCCTCTCCAACTCCAGACGTGCAAGCAATTATCACCAAGATTGCGAACGCTCCTTCCAGCAACATTGCTCCATAACCAAGCATTTGGCTATCTGTTCTTTTTTCTAGCTGTCTAACAGTAGTGCCACTTGAAACCAAGCAGTGAAAACCTGAAATTGCCCCACACGCTACCGTAATAAACAGAAATGGGAATATAGATGGAGCCCCTTCAACAACTGGCTGTATTGCTGGAGCAACCATTTGAAAATCCTGATTTCCGAAAAACAAACCTAGTGTAATTGCGCCTAAAAAAACATAAAGTTTGTAAGAGTTTAAATAATCCCTTGGTGTTAGCAGTAACCAAACAGGTAAAACACTTGCTAACATTGCATAAACTAATAATATTGTTATCCATTGTTCCGAAGTGCCCCATTCGACAGGATTTTTGATACCAATCAAGATCAATCCTAGATTCAAACCTACACCTACAATTGAAGCAGGAACCAGCGGCACTCCCATTTTCTTCAACGCAGTTCCAAAAATCATAGCAACAGCAATCAATCCAAAAACAGGAACTATAACTTCATGGAATTTCCCAAAAAGTCCAGCAATCAATATCGCAAAAACACCCATTGCTAAAGCAAGTAAAAAGAAAATAATAATTAAAAAAAGATTTTTTGCTCTTTTGCCAACAATTTCTTCTGTTATGTCGCCAATACCTCTTCCTTGATGATTCAAACTGGCAGCCAATGATCCAAAATCATGGACTCCACCAATAAAAATTGAACCCAAAACAACCCAAAGCAATGCCGGTGCCCAACCCCAAATTACCGCAATTGCAGGACCTACAATTGGTCCTAAACCAGCAATGCTAGCAAATTGATGTCCAAATAAAATCCATCTGTTTGTTGGAACATATTCAACACCGTCATTCTTTTCTACAGCAGGAGATTTTTTATTATCGTTTATTTGAAAAATCCTCTTTCTTAAAAACCCTCCATAAAATCGATATGCGATCAATAACAACAAAAATGAAACAATGGTGATGGTTGAGGCGTTCATTGAGCAATCTCACTTATAGACTGAAGCAAAGCTTCCACTACCTGTTTTTGTTGTTCTGGTTTTATCTCAGGCCATATAGGAAGAGATAAAACCTCTTTAGACAACCTTTCAGACACAGGACAATCTGGGAACCTGTCGCCAAAAACAGGCAATTTATTCGCAGGTATGGGGTAATAAACCATACTGATTACACCCTTTTCATACATTTTTTCTTTTACCTTGTCTCTGTCTAAATTCGGAATACGGATTGTGTACTGATGGAAAATATGTCCACAAGTTATCTCAGGAGCGATAACTTGATTACATCCATTCAATAAACTATCATATCGTTCTGCTGCTTCCCTTCTTTGCATGTTCCATTTATCAATATGTTTCAATTTCACTCTCAAGATTGCTGCCTGAATCGCATCCAACCTGCTGTTGTAACCCAACAACTCATTGTTATAACGTGATTTTTCACCATGCTGTCGGAGCATCCTAGACTTAATTGCGATGCTTTCATCATCAGTTGTCAGCAAACCACCATCACCAAAAGCAGATAAGTTTTTAGTCGGATAAAATGAAAAACAACCAATATCACCAAGGGCCCCTGCTCTAGGTGAACCAGCACCAAAAGCCTGGCAAGCATCTTCAATAATTGGAATTCCACTTGCTACTTCTTTAAGATTGGACATATCTGGCTTTCCATCTTCCGATCCAGCAATTCGTCCATATAGGTGAACAGGCATTATTGCTTTAGTTCTTTTGTTTATTAAATCTTGGACCTGACATACATCGATATTAAAAGAGCTTTCTTGAATATCCGCAAAAACCGGTGTTGCACCAACAAGGCATATGGCCTCAGCCGTTGCAAAGAAAGTGAAGGGGCTAGTTACAACCTCATCACCTTCACCTACCCCTAATGCACGTAAAGCAATGACTAAAGCATCTGTTCCGGAGTTTAAACCAATTGCATGTTTTGAGCCTATATGTTCAGCACAATCACTTTCAAAAAGCGCAACTTCATCACCAAGAATGAAATTGCCTGTGTCAATCACTCTGTTTATCGCTTCATCAATCTCCTGACGTATTGAAGCTGTTTGTTCTTGAAGATCAATTGGCGGAATTATTTTTTTTTCAGGCATATTTTCTATCTTAATATTATTTGTTCTATTTGTTACTTGATGTTTAACAGTTTTCAAACTTTACACAAACCGTAGGATTCATGAATAACATTAATTATCCTTTCAGAAGCATGCCCATCACCATAAGGATTTTCTGAAAATGAAATTCTGCCTTGTGAAATTTTTTCAAAAAAATAACAAAGATTTTTTTGAAATACATCTTGTTTCCTGCCCATTAACATTGACACCCCTAACTCTACACCTTCGATTCTTTCAGTATTATCTCTAGCAATCGCAACCGGGATCCCTAGGGATGTGGCTTCTTCCTGTATTCCACCAGAATCCGACACAACGAACAAAGACTCTTTGATCAAATTTAACATTTCTAAATAATTAACCGGCTCCATCAGGGTGACATTATTGATGGAATCCAGAGTTGGCATAATTAGTTTACGTATTTTGGGATTTTTATGAAGGGGAAAAATGAAATCAAGATTTTGATGCAATTGAGCGAACTTTGCTAGCTCCATTGCAATTCCCTTCAGGTAAATCATGCTATCCTGCCTGTGAAGGGTAATTAAAACCTTTCTGTTAAAAAGATAATTTTGACACTTTTCAACTCCAGCATTTTTAATAGAGTCAACAATAGTATTGCCAGTGACAAAAATTGATTCCCCTTTAATCCCCTCTCTGATTAAATTTTGGCGTGATTTTTCAGTAGGAGAAAAATTAAAATCAGCCATTTTGCTAATAAGTACACGATTCATCTCTTCGGGAAATGGCTCCTTTTCGGTATGCGTTCTTAAACCTGATTCAACATACGCCAAAGGAATCTTTAAAGAATTAGCAACAATAGCTCCACTTAACGTAGATACTGTATCCCCTTGAATGAATAAACAATCTGGCTTCAATTCAAGCAATTCTTTTTCGATTCTAGGTATTGCCCTGTGCAGAAAGGATATCCACTGTTGATCTCTCTTCATAAGGTTTAAATTAACATCAGGTTTAATATTAAAAATTCCAAACTGATCATCTGCTTGATCCTGATGTTGACCAGTGGACAAAAGTGTTACTTTATGACTTGTTCGCTTTCTCAAAGCCTGATAAATAGGTGCGATTTTAATAATTTCAGGCCTGGTTCCAAACAGAAAAGCTAAATTTAACATATCGGTCATCAATAATAATCCTAGAATTGAATACGTGAATCCTTTGTATAAATACATAAATACCGATTCAAATTCCTGTGATTATTGTAGTAATAATGGTTTTGAAATAATTCAATCTATAAAAGATGACCCTGTAGAAAAATGTCCTAAATGCGACTGCAGGGTTACTAAAGTTTTTGGCAGACAAGCAAAAAATTATGCAACAGAAAGAAGAATGAATTACTCACATACAAATCAAGATTACAAAAGAATGGGCTTAAAAAAATACAAAAAAACATCTAAAGGCTACAAAAGAGAGGCTTGATTCTTGGAAATACCAAGGATTGAGGGGTGCTTTCTCAACCTTGCTGCTAACTGCTTTAAACTAAATCCATCAGGCCCTTTCAAATCACCTGCAACATCAGCTATTGGGATAATTCCATAAGGTCTGCTTAAACCAGGGTTGTCAATCCACTTGCCATCAAACCATACAATGTCTAAATCCAAAGTTCTAGGCTGATTGGGATCATTGGACCTCTGTCTTCCTGATTTTTTTTCAATCTTCTTGAATAAAACCTTCCAATCCTCTATAGTTTTTTTGCCTCTTATCTTGATCGCTCTATTGATAAAGTTAGGAGCATCAGCACACCCTTCAGCTTTTGTTTTCCATGGTTTTCCAATTTTTTCTACTGATGAGCATGTTTGCAAAATTGAAATAATTTTTTCAGACCAGTATTCTGGATCAACATTCGAACCCAGTAAAACAATTAGGCTAACCATTAAGGCCTTGTGATCTGCACCGTTACGCTATCTGACCATCGCAAAGCACCCATCTTTGTTACATAAACAGTTGTACTTAAAATATTTTGATCTTCAAGTATTACCTCTGTTATCAAACATGCTAAACGTTCAATAGTTTTAATATCTGTTAATTTTTGAAGCTCTAAAACTTTTTTATTAACAACCTTGTAATCAACTGCATCTTTTATGTCATCTGTTTGACCAGCTTTTGAACAATCACATTCAAATTCATAGTCAATGAGAATCTCTTGCTTGTCTTTTCTTTCCCATTCCTCTATACCTATCACCATTCTCAAGGAAAGACTGCTTACGGAAATCTTGTCTTTTCCCTTGCCTGAACTCAAACCTCTCATTGTCATCAAGATATTTTACAAGCAACATTAAATCTTTGCTTGTCCCGTTTCGATGTAATGATACTCATGATCGCACTATTGATTTCGTCAAAAGTTCCAGCTCGACCATCAGGTGATTTCAGGATTTGTTTTTCAAAATCTTGAATTGTTCCTGATGAAGGTGGCAGAATGGGGCCCAATACAATTAAGCCTGTTCTAATGCCGATGTCAGAGTTTGAAATAACATCAAGCATAGACACTAATCCTGATTCGCTTACGGTGTAAGCCAAATGCTCTCTGCCTGGCTTTAGCGCCCGCCTGTCAACAAGACCAATAACAAGCTTTTCTTTTTCCTGCACACTCTCCAGCAATAATTGATTCAAAATAAAAGGCGCTGTTAGATTTACATCTATATGATTTTCCCATTGGTTTAACTTGGTATTTTTAAGATTACCATTTTGAAAATAGCTAGCATTATGTATCACAACATCTATTGAGCCAAATTTTTGCTCACATGTTTTAAAAAAATCCCTAATAGAGCCAATATTCTTGAAATCGCAATGTTCAATACTGACACCATATTTATCTTTTAACTCTGAGGCTTGCTGATTGCTATTGTTGTAATGAACAATAACATTCATCCCTTCGGAAATGAGAAATTTTGCAACTTCTGCACCAATCCTTTTTGCTGCACCAGTGATTAATACTGTTTTGTCTTTAACCATCACAAAATATCATTCTAGGATTAATGTTGAAAAGTGAAAAAAAAATTAAAGGGAAAAATCCTAATTGCAAATCCAAAATTAGAAGATCCAAACTTCAATGGTACTGTAGTGCTGATTGCTGAACATGATTCAAATGGAGCGATTGGCTTCATACTAAATAGAAGAATTGGCAAATTAGACAAAAGTGGATTTCATATCTCTGAAGGAGGGCCTGTTGATACAAATATATTCTGGGCAATAGCCCAAAATGAACAATTCGACTTTCTAAAGATTCGAAATGGTCTGTATTATGGGAAAGTTAACTCAAACCCTGAAGAGGATGAAAGCTTTTTAGATACTGATAATATTATTTTTTTTATAGGCTGTTCAGGTTGGACAAAAAACCAATTAGAAAATGAAATAGATTCTGGAACCTGGATTGTGGACAGCATAAGTGTAAAAAATATATTTTCCAAAAAGGGTGTAAAAATGTGGATAGAAGAAATCTCTAAAAATAACCCGGAATTTAAATGGACTGAATCGCTAGCTGAAGATCCAAGTAAAAATTAAAAACGGAGAGAGTGGGATTCGAACCCACGAAGCGGGTC
This sequence comes from bacterium, assembly GCA_002716355.1. Taxonomy (GTDB): domain Bacteria; phylum UBP7; class UBA6624; order UBA6624; family UBA6624; genus UBA6624. The sequence continues at coordinate 38,504 of PBAU01000013.1, forward strand.
ATCCCCACTCACTCGCTTAGCAGGCGAGCCCATTCGTCCACTCTGGCATCTCTCCAAGAATAGATAATTATATCTTTTTGATGAAGTTTGAAAAAGATTCAACGAATTCATCTATTCTTTCTGGGATGGGGTCCATCAAACCCTCGTCTCTCTTTCCATCCTTGTCCCAATGTTCATTTGCAGCAAACACAACTCTTGGATAAGCAATCGATCGCACTTCAAAAGATAAAATTTTCTGTAAGTCCTCTACAGCCATATAAGACATTGTTCCTCCAGATGCTGCAGCGATACCAAAAGGTTTATTGGCCATTCCGCCGCAACATATATCAATCATATTTTTAAATACACCACTAATCGAATAACAATAAACAGCCATGCCAAACACATAGGCATCTGCCCATTTGATCTTTTCGTCTAATTTAACAGCGTGCTCTCCATACTCAGACAAAGGGTGCCTGCCATCACAAAATGGTAACTCATAATCAATCAAGTCTACAAAATCAACATTCAAATCTACATTTTGCATTTTTTCTTCAATTATCTTTAACATTTTCCTACTTCTTGAACCTGGATTCAATGAGGTTGAAACTAATAAAATATTTTTCATATAAACACTGTGTCTCCTTTGTCCTCTTCTTCTTTCTGGTGCCAACTTTCAAACTCTACTTCAATTTCACCGTCTTTCTCAACAACGCATTGGCAAGACAGTCTTTCATTGCCATGCATGCCTTTCATGTCGAGCTTTTCGCTTTCATGCTCCATTTTTACACTTAGCAAATCGGCCCCTTTGTTAACTTTAGTACAACATGTCGTGCATCTACAATTAAATCCACAGGCATGCTCTATCTCCAAGCCGTTGTCAATACCATGTTGAGCAAGACTTGAACCAACAGGAACGTCAATGATAGTTTTTTTTCCATTAATCAAATAAGTCACTTTTGCCATGATTAAACCTCTTTTGAAGAACAGCAGTCTCCATTATTTGTGCAACCACAATTATTATTTTGTATTATTGTCTGTAGCCTGTTCACAAGACACCATCCACCTGCCTGAACATATAGCTGCCAACAAAGCACTAAAAGCAAGAACTGGTACTCCCATCCTTGCCCCATTGAATACCCTGCTTCAAAATGTATCTTAAAAATTGCACCTAGCATTATCGCTGCAAGTCCCAAACTACCAAGCATTCTTAATTGTTTTGGTCCAACCAATAATGTTAACGCTCCTCCAACCTCAATTAAGCCAACAAGAAACATGATTTCCTGATTGTCGGATAATCCAGGTCCGGCAAGTACCTTGCCTATACCGTGTTTAACAAAAACAATTGCCAAAACACCTCTGGATAAAATTTCAAGCATTGGAATAGGTCTAACAGACTGTTTATTCCAAGCTTTTACTGATATCAACCAAATTGAAGCCCATAAAGCAATAACCACAGATGCAAAATTCCACCAAGGCCCACCTTGATCGATTTGACCCTGACCATAAACGTGCTGCCACATTGCAACAATAAAAACTACAAAACTAACAATTGGTTTATTCATAAAAAAAATCTCCTTTTTCAATAATAACATATACCCCATTAGGGTATCAGTCGTAAAAACGCCAAACTGGCTTGTAATCGGATTTTATTTCCAATTTTGTTAGTAACATTCGCACCATCTCTATAGGAATTGAATTTACAACAAGAACATTGTCGTGAAAATCCTTCTCTGTCATTGTTCCATTTACGACAAGCTCCTTGTGCAATTCTCGAATCTGGATTCCGCCTAACATATAACCAGACTGATAAAGTGGACCATAGCTTCCATCAATATACCTTCTGACCTCACTGACTGCATTGTCTCTTTCGTGCCCAACCCGATCAACAAGAAAGTCAACCATTTCATTGGCTGTCATTTGGTTTAAATGGTACTTGATAGTAGTGATTATTCTGGCTGCTCGGTGCATTCGCCAAAAAAGCATTCCTATTTCATCTTCAGGACTGTTACCCCAACCCAAATCAAAATATCTAAACTCCCAGTACAAAGCCCAACCCTCAACATAAAAAGGAGTATAAAACATTCTCCTATGGGTATTATTTCTTGAGGCGATAAAACTTTGTAAGTGATGTCCTGGAATCAATTCATGAGGTGTAACATTGCGAGAAAAATGCATATTGTTACCTCTCATACTTTGTAATTTAGAACTGTGGTCCATTTCTGATGTTGCAAAAGCAACACCCATAGACTGTCCGCTGTAATAAGCAAATGGGAAATATCTTTGGGACCTAGCGTTAATCATTTCCAGTCTCCAAAATTCCTCTGCTAATGCTGGAATCGTAACTAAATCTCTACTTTTTAAAAAATCCAAAGATTCATTCATTTGAGCGTTCACCAGATCATCCTGCTTTCCTGGATCAACATAAAGATTTTTCACATGCTCGAGAGCATCGTTCCTGTTTGTAAAACCTATTTCCTCTGATGCTTTGTCCATTTGATCCTCACACCATTTAAATTCACTTTCAGCAATTTCCAATATTTCTTCTGGTGAATAAGCAATCATTTCATATGAAAGCTCCGATAACAATTTCTCTCTTCCTATAGGTGTTCCGATTATCGGATCATCGTCATTGCCTCGCTGTCCTGCAATCTCAACACTGAGCCAAGAGGAAAAATCCTCTAGTGCTTGCTTTGTCTTTCTGTATTGCTCCTCTACCCACCAATCAAACTCAGGGTCGAAATTATGGTAATAATTAAACCAAGTTGACAAAACACCATTTAACTGATTGAGCTTTTTGGAAGACTCATTTGCAAAAACAGCATCTATAGCACTTGGATCAAGACCTTTTAGCTCTTCTTTTTTTGACTCTATTGCTTCTTGAACTCTCATTAATATTTTCGCTGACTCTTTTGGGTCAACCTCAAGCATTGATCTTCTGTTTTCTTCTAGGTAAAGTATGTCATCAATGAAAATGAAGAAATCTTTCATCTTTTTGTTCTCTTCTTTTTTGAATTTCACAACATCCAACTCATGCTGAATGTAATTTTTCAAAAGAATAAAATCAACCTTTCCCGCCCTGTCAAGAGAATCGAAATCAATCGAGTTCATCTTTTGATGCCATTCTTGTTGAAAGCTCTCAAACCGCTCAAGGTAAAAATCACTAAAAACAAGGTTGTGGAATCTGTTTAGATCATTTTTGTCAACCTGATAATTTTCTAAAAAAACAACCATGTTCGAGTCAGTGTTCTCACCTCTTGAAAGAAAAGAATCTATTGGGTTTAAAAAACTTAAAAAAACAATTAAAAGATTAATCATGCTTATAAAATCGGAGGGTGAGGGATTCGAACCCCCGAGACAGGGTTTGCCCGCCTAACGGTTTTCAAGACCGCCGCCTTCGTCCACTCGGCCAACCCTCCTTTTAAAAAATATATTCTTGAATTTTAATATGAATCGTTTTCATCCTTGACAAAAACCTTATTCAAGTCAAAATGATCCTTGCAAGCATCCAGGGCATTAATAAATTTACTCATATCCTCTTCGTAGATAAAAACTGAAAAACGGTCAATTCGGCCTTCCTCTTTCCTTTTTTCGGTAATCTTTAAATATTTATCTCCGGTAGATGTTTTTTTTACATCTACATAATAAGTTCTTCTTCCTGCAAAGAACTTCTCTGTATGAACTTCATTATGACGATTGTCGCTCATAAAAACCTCCCCCTACTAACATAAAACAAAGATGAATTCTAATTCAACTAATTAAATCAATTATCCCATCTGTATCGGAAAGATTTTCGAGAAGGATATCCGGTTTAGATTGAACAAGTCTTTGTTTGATCTTGTCATTGTGACATCCTGTCATTACGGCTAGGCATTTTGCATTGTTCGCATGAGCTGTTTCAACATCCCTATAAGTATCGCCAATAACCCATATGTTTTGGGTCTCTTTCCAACCATTTTCTTTTGCTTTCTGTAAGGCAACAGGGACTAATTCTTCACGAGTTGAACCATCATCTGCCCATGCTCCCCATCTGAAAAAATGGTTTAATCCATAAAAATCCAACTTCATCCTTCCTGTTTTTTCCCAATTACCCGTAAGCAAGCCATAACAAATATTCAATTCATTCAATTTTTCCAATAATGGAAAAACGCCAGGTAAAACACTGCCTTGACATTTTTTCAAAGAGGTTGGCATTCTTTCTTCAACATAAGATTTAAAAATTCTCAAATCTTTACTGCTTGGATTTTCTCCTATGCCAGATATCCAAGCTCTTGCATTTTCTGAATCTAAACCACCTGCAAAATCAATACTTCCAGGAGACTTTTTGTACATTTTCTTCACCGAATGCTCAAAAGCATCTACACCAGCGAAACCGGTTAACATCAACGTTCCATCAATATCAAACAAAAGAAGAGTCATTCTTTGTTTGATTGTAAATAGAATCAATGTAGATGGGAATCTTTTTAGCTGTTATTCTTGGAGTAGGGAATCTTTTCTCCAAAGAAAAAGAAGCAGTTGCTGAAGTCCAACCTCCATGGATAGAAATCAGGGGTGAACTTAAATTTGCAAATGATGCAAATCCAATACTGATAGAAAATGCAAAAATATTCCAAGGCGAAGGATTAGTTATTGAAAAAGGTTGGATTTTTTTAAAAGATCGACTTGTTCATTCGATTGGAGAGGGAAGCTTTGCTGGGGAAATTTATGATAATTTCACTATTATCGATGCTGAAGGCAAATACATAACGCCTGGAATGATTGACATCCATTCTCATATGGGCGTATATGCCAATCCTGGACCAGCAGCACACAGTGATGGCAATGAGATGGTTAACCCTGTGACAGCTGGCATTGAAACCATACATGCATTTTGGCCACAAGATATAGCCATTGAAAGAGCTGTTGCTGGGGGCACAACAACAATTCAGGTGCTTCCTGGTTCTGCAAACCTTATAGGTGGACGTGCTGCAACCCTGAAGCTACACCCAAGATTAACACCGCAGGATATGAGGTTTCCCGGAGCTAAAGATGGCCTAAAAATGGCATGTGGAGAAAATCCTAAAAGGGTTTATGGAGATAGGGGTGGCCCCCAAACAAGAATGGGCAACCTTTATCGCAACAGACAGGTTTGGATCAATGCTGTTGAGTATTCAAAAAACTGGAAAAAATGGGAACAAGAATGGGAACAATGGAGCAAAAAACAACAAGGAGAAGAGCCAAATCCCCCCTCAAGAGATTTAACCATGGAGACCATGATGCTGTTAATGGACGGCGAAATTTTGGCTCAGGTTCATTGCTATAGGGCTGATGATCTGCTGCATATGATAGACCTGTCACATGAATTTAATTGGCATTTGAGGGTTTTCCATCACGCTATTGAATCGTACAAAATAAGAGATGTCTTGGCGAAAAACAATACAGGCGTTGGTATTTGGGCAGACTGGTGGGGTTTCAAATATGAAGCATATGACGCTACAACGGCTGGACCAGGCTTGTCTCATGTTGAAGGCGTAAATGTAATTATTCATAGCGACAGTGCGATCGACATACAAAGGCTCAATCAGCGCGCAGCCCAAATCTATTATGAAGCTATTGAAAAAGGTTTAAACATAAAGGAAGAAGAGGCTATTGATTGGTTTACATACAATGCAGCTTGGGGTTTAGATATACATGAACAAACAGGAAGCTTGAAAGTTGGAAAAATGGCCGATTTGGTTATATGGAGCCATCATCCTCTATCTATTCAAGCTTTGTCGGAAATGACAATCATAGATGGTGAAATAATGTGGGATATCACCAAAGGTTTCTCTAGTTGGAGTGATTTTGAAACAGGGCAATGGACATTTGACAGGAGTATGGAATGAATGCTTTAATATTGCTATTTAGTTCTTTTTTTAATTTGACATGGATCTCTCAGGTCATTATGGAGTTTGAAAACAAAATTGCTATTCAGAATGTCGAAGCTTGGATTGGGACTGAAGAATGTGCAGGTGCTTCTTCTGGAAGATGTATCGAGAAAATTCCAAATGCAGTAATACTTATTAAAAACGGCCTTATCGAAAGTGTTTCTGAAAGCAGCCATGTTGGATGGCAGGAAAAAAACCCAGAAGGATATGTTGTCAAAGATGGACATGGGTTAATTGCGACTGTTGGATTTTTCGATATCGGTACATCAATAGGACTGCCTTCAATAAGCGGTTCTGATATTATGGATCTTGAATCCGTTCACAGTCATGGTCATTCCCATAACCATACAGCCTCTTCAGTAGCAGGCATACAAGAAGAAAGGGGGTTCGGTAAAAATAATATTGATGATTTCAAACCTGATGCAAGTCATGTCAAGTTAGCAAGAAGGGGCGGTGTGGCCTTGGCTTTAATAAGGGGAAGCGGCCTAAATGGAATTGTTTGCCTTTCAGACAGCAAAAAAATTCCGGGGTATGCTGAAAAATGTAGTGATGTGCAGTCAATATCTCTTCCTTGGAATGGTGGCTCAAAAGGTAAAGAACTTTGGAAAAAATGGAAAGAGGATGCTGACTTTTATATGAATAATTCAGAAAAATTCTCTATAGGTGAACTACACACACTATCCCTACCTTTTGAGGAGCTTGAAGTTCTTTCTAAAGCTTTTAACGGAGATATTCCTGTGTTTGTCTCGGTTTCTGATGCGAAATCAATTCTAGATGTAATAAAAATTGCTAAAGAATGGGGTATGAAACTAATACTTCAAGGCGTACATGAAGGATGGGTAGTCGCTAAAGAGATTGCTGAAAGTCAATATTCTGTGCTGATAGACAGTGAGGCAAATCTTCTAGGTGGCTTTGATTCAATGGGAGCAACATTGAAAAATGGTCAGATAATGGCTGAACATGGGGTTAATGTTATTTTTTCTGCATTCAGCTCACACAACCTTCAAAGAATTCGTTTTAAGGCTGGCATCGCTTGGGCAAATGGCTTATCTGAAGGTGATGCACTGGCAGCGATAACTGAAAATCCAGCTACTGCACTAGGGCTTAATGACTATTCAGGAAAAATTGAAAAAGGCATGAGGGCAGATATAGCACTTTGGACAGATCATCCTTTTGAATACAAGGGTAGGCTGAACTCCTTGATGGTTGGCGGCAATTGGGTAGATCTAAAATCAAGACAAGACTACCTATTTGAAAAATACAGAGAACTGCCTGTTTACAAATAAAACTAATCTTTTAGATTGAATTTAAAACTAACAGATTTTGCTTTCTGTGCAGAAAAAATCATGTTTATCTTGCTGTTTCTCTTGCCCTCAACAAACATTGTTACCCATTTTTGGCCATATGAATCAACATGTCCGATATGGGCACAATTGTCCCTGGTTTCAAACTGTGATGCAATTAAATGAAGATTGTGACCGGGTCTTAAATTCTTTTCTCTAGTTCCAGCAATCGACAAATCGGCGCCTTCTAGACAAATCTTGTCAGAATGAGCATAACCACTTCTAACGCCTTGTGATGAAGCTGTTGGCATTGCTGATACGTTTTTCAACTGGACATCAACCCTCCAAAGATTTCTGTCTATCTCAACAATCTCCATTTCTCCAAACTCAACCTTTGGCATGAATGAAGCATGCATAAGTGTGAATAATGTATTCTGCATTGCCATATCAAAAAGCTCATCCGGTAAAGGCATCCTGGTACAAAAAGATTTCCAACCGCCTATTTCAATTTCACCAAGTTCTGGATGGTTATAAGGTTCCCAGTCAGCAAAACACGATCCGTGAGCAACTTCATCATTCCATTTCAATTTTTCTACCTGTGAAGAATACCCATCGCCATCATAATCAGGATTGAAACTATACAACTCATTCGTAAAAGAAAAAATGCCCAATTCACCATATGTCCAATCAAAAAAACCGCCACTAACAGGGTAAAGCCCACTGTAAACCTCAAGATACTCATAATCAGGAAGAAAATTCTTAGCTCTTTCAGCCATAAAATCCATAACTCTTTTATCTTTTGAAGACAATCCTCTTTCGGAAGATTCCTTGGTGCCTGGAGGGCGCAAAATCATATCTCCTGCGTTGTGGTAGCTTTGCACAGCTGCAATATTTGGATGTTTACGAATAAAAGCAGCTGTCACATATGCTTCTGGTTCCGAAAGCATGTATGGACCTGCGCCATATTGCTTATGATCTGCAGCCCAATCCCAAGGCCACTGCCTGTTTAAATCTACACCTCCAAGGCCATCTTCATTGATTGATCCATCAGAATCGTTATCAATGCCCTCCGTCCAGAAAACCTCCCATTCGCCATAGGCATCAAACTCCTTGCCATCCATCGCCCTGGAATCAATTGAGGATACCTGATTGCCGTAAATGCTTCTTCTTCTCATTTGCGTGATCTCACCATCTCCATTCAGGTCTTCAGGACCATCTTCGTCAAAATAACCGTCTCTATCATTGTCAAAAGGTCTTATGTTCTGCCTTGGACTGTGTGGAGTGTTAGGTTCGTGAAAAAATCTATGCCGGCTATCCGGATTAACGGTTGGAGCAATATAAAAAGAATAATCATTTAATAACTGTGTTACCCATTCATCCTTGTTGAATCTTGTCACCAGATAATAAATTGTAAAAATTGAAATCTCACTTCCCTGTATCTCATTGCCGTGTGTATTAGCGTCAATATACATTGCTGGCTTTGATGAATGCTCACCTGTTAAAGGATTATTTACTGTAACGACCCATATATCCCTGCCTTCACGACTTTTTCCCATAACATCAAGGGTCAAAAGCTCCGGGTAAGCATCTGTTAGATCTATCAATATATCCCTCATCTCCTCATAATCATAATAAGTTGAAAAATCAATATTCACTTTGGGCTCAATTGTCCTTGGAGGAGTGAAAGCACATAGGGTAAAAATCAAAAAATACATAAAAAACTTCATTATTTAATCTCCTTTGGGTCAATTGTTAAAGAATTGACAAACGACCTGGGGTGTGTTGGCGATACTTCAATTTTCTCTCTGCCTTTGATGACCCACTCCCAAGATCTGCTTTCTCCAGGTGCAAATGAACCTAAATTAATTTGCGGCAAGCCTACAACCAGCATTGAATCACTTTCAGGAAAACGAACCCAAACATTTGATGATTCCCTGATTCGCGATGACATGTCTGAATCCGTACTCAACAAACCACTATTCCATACTCTCAATTTAACTTTTACAGTTTCTGAACCTAGCCTTTCAGATTCCTCAATAGCTATATTGAGAATCGGCAATTCCCCAACCAAGGATTTCAGCCAACTATCGAGAATGCCTGTCAATCTTGTTTCGCCATCTGGAATCCTGCTTCTGCCATAAATTGGCCATCCTGAGGATTCTTCCCCCTCTTTGTAGCTTGTCCAATCCTGGTAACCAACAACATCAAACCATTCTTTTTCTGAAACCTGGTGCCATGCTTTTTCAAAAATTAACTCACCAGTTTCCTCATGCTCTTTTGGCAAGCCCCATAATCCAACAGAAACTGACCACCTGCCCAAACCCGCGTAAGCCCAATCCAAAAAATTTCCCTTCTTGGACCATGATTCAGGTCCATCTTTAGCCATGAAGAATGACTCATAAGGTGTTTGTTGTTTAAACCTTTCTCCAATTGCCTCAAATATCTTCTTGTCTTTTTGAGGGGTTTTATCAGAAGATTCATTACTCATCGGATAAGCCATGCCTGCTCCTAGATCTCTAACGTTAACAATAAATGCAACCTCAGGGGAAACCAGCAATTCATCTACAACAAACTTTACTTCACTCTCACTAACAGCAAAAGGGCCTCCGCCAGAATTGGAGTAGGGGAACTGCCAGTTGTAAGGAAAATTCCTGTCCAATGAGATTCCTCCCAATCCATCCTCTCCGTATAAGCCATCTCCATCAGAGTCATCACCTTCAATGTCACGAAGTATCCATCCACCTTTCTCTCCTTTTACGAAGTCAGCTTTTTTCATTTTTGTTATTTCTAAATCGTCTTTTGACAATACTTCTTTCCATTCTCCCCAAGGCTTCTCTATTCTGACAGAACCAATCACTCCATCACCATTAAGGTCAAAAGGTGGATCTTCATCCTTGAATCCATCGCCATCATCATCCCAGGAAACACCATTCCACGGGAACATTGCCGGAATGCCTGCAGCAAGCTTCAGGCCTGATGGGTTTAATCCTGGAATAGCCCTGAAGGTAACCCTGCTCAAAAGCTCAACAGCATCATCATCACCGTTTCTATAATCCTGATCAAGATTGATCATGAAATGCTCTATTGCAGCAACTGAATAAGGCTCATCGCCTCTCAATCCGCCTATAAGGAAAATAACGGGCTTTGAATCGTCTACGGGTAATCCTGAAACCTCCCAGAGATGACCCTCATCGCCTAATGAAGTCGTGAAACTTTTGGTAATCAGGCTTGGGGCAGATTCCAGATTCGCTTTGAGATCAAAACTGCTTGCAGTCAGAAAAAAAATAAAGATGAGTATTGTTTTCATAATACGTACATCCTAAGATAAAAAAATGGTCGGGACGAGAGGATTCGAACCTCCGACCTCTGCACCCCCAGCGCAGCGCGCTACCAGGCTGCGCTACATCCCGAAAACAAGTGAATAAATGAAAAAAGAATTTATTGCGGTGGCGTTAACCACCGCAATTATGTGAACTTAAAACTAACCTTTCTTTAGAAGAGGAAGTCCAGTTCTTGCTGACTCTGTAACTACGTAGCCGCTTGGCATGTCACATGCATTTGCGCCTTCGCTTTTTGCGAACCAGTAAATCTGTTGTGTTCGTCCGCCTTTAAGATTAACCTGCTTACCGTGTAGGTACCAAGTTCCTTTAGCATTATCGTGTGAATATGTCATAAATTTAACCCTCCAGAGGTAATTAAGATATAAGTATTGTGCCTAAGAAAATACGGTTTGTCAAGGGGCAAATGCATTTTTCCCCTCTGTATACCCCTGAAATCTAAAAAAAACCTAGAAAAAAGCCCAAAATTGCAAAAAACAGGGGGAAAAGCTTCAGGGA
>PBAU01000014.1 GCA_002716355.1 bacterium
TCAAAGCCAGAAGCTCATCCTCATATTTTGAATTAAAATTTTGAGCTTTAATCAAATTTTTAATAGATTCACTATCTGAGCTTTTCTTACTAAGCGATGGATGTTTATATATGCATAGCAGGATAAAAATAGGAAGATACTCATCATTTTTAATTAAAGAATAGTTGTTTACTATGTCATTAAAAGTAATAGCGTTCTTATCTAATTTTACAATATCTTCCTTGAAATTAGTAAAATCAAAACCATGGACACCTTTTTCACCAGAATAATTCAAAACTTTATCAATGTATTGATGTATTAACATTTTATTAGACTTTATACAAGATGATATTTCATTTTCATATAAAGGTGTAGATAATAATAAAAATGTCTTCCAAATAACTGAGTATTCTTTATTAAAAAGCATATAGTTTATATATTTTTTATTACTTAAAGTAAAAAATAATTGAATTTGCCACGGAATACTAACATTGGGTTCAACAAAAACTTTTTCATGATTAAATTCATTTAGATATTCTTTATAAAATGAACTAAGACTTGATATATGTAAACGACTAAATAAAGAAGATGTTTTAAGGTAAGACATGCCTCCCATTAATTTAAAATAAAATCTTAGCTTAATATTTATTTCTTTATTAAGTCTAGATTTTTCAACATCATAATCAATATTAATCACTCTGTCAATTTCATCAATAATTTTTATTTTTTGAACTAATAAATCAGTGTTAATCTCAACATCCCTAATATGAGGTGTATAAGTTTCTTTTTTTTCTTTATCTAAGCAATATATTGATTTTATAATATTTACAGGAAGAATTCTATGATACTTGAGTTTTTTTATTTTAACTAAATCAAGTTCTAATAATATATGACTATCATCAAAAAATATCTTTTCAGAAGTCAATGGAATATGATGACACATTTTATCATTAATATATTCAAATCTATCAGGAAATAAAGAATTCATTGATTCAGTGGAATAGATAATTCCATCATTTAAATATTTAGTTAACAATCTATGTGATATTGATAAATAGTTGATCATTTTCTAAAAAACATCATAAAGATTTGTATCTTGAATATATTCAGCTATTAAAGGCATTTGCCCATTAGATGAAATTATTTCCAAGTTAAATTTAGCTCTAGTACATGCTACATATAATTCCTTTAGCTTTAATCGACCAGCATTTTCTAATCTATCGATATATGGGATAATAACTGTTTGAAATTCCAACCCTTTTGCACTTTGCTTTGTGCATATTAAGATATTTTCCATTTCACCATTAAACATCATATTTTCAAGAACTGTATCATTCATTTTATGATGATAATAGGAGGAATTAACTCCTCGATCTGTTAAATATGAATTAATTTCTCTCACTTGTGAAATAGTATCGCATAAAATTCCAACATTAACTTCTAGATTATTTTGTGTAATTACATAAATTTGTTGTAATAACTCAGTTCTATTATTCCTAAGATAAATGCGAGGCTTATCTTCGCCAGGGACCTTAAAGTCTTGTATTATACCGGGATTTACTTCTAATCCAATAACAAAATTTTTCGCAAATTTATATATTGCTTCAGTATTTCTATAATTATTTTGTAAGGTTAAAATATTACAGTTTACACCTTGATCCTCTAATGATTCCATCATATTTGATACAGGGCTCTCATTGTCAAAATTTCCCCTTATATCCTGTGCATCATCACAGCATATTATAATTTGATTGGATATCATATTAAGATGCTGTACAAAGTTAGGCCATAAATCTTGAGACTCATCAATTACAATTTTATCATGAAATCTTTCGTTTGCATATTCAGTAAATTTATCTATCAAAATATCTTCTCTTACTGTTCTATAATCATTTTCTAGTAAAAATGTCCCAAATGTGGAATAATACCATTTCATAACTGTTACAATTGAATGTGAATTGAAGTTATCTAAATGCTCATTATTTGCAAAGCAATTTATTAAATAACAACGTAATAGTTTTGCGTATGCCATATATAAACAATTCTCATTACGTTCATAAGCATCAAGAACTTTAAAATTAGCTACGGTTGTTTTTCCACTTCCAGGACATCCTGTAATAATAAGTGCATGATTTTCAGAATCGGGGTAATCTATTACAGCATGTTGCTGAGTATCTAAAACATCTCTAGGCGGTTGAGTAAATTCAAATGGCATTTTTACAAAACCTCTTTAAAATAATTTTCATAATTACTGTTATATGTTTTTGTAATAGTTGATCTATCTAAATATTTATTAAAATGCGAACAACTTGTCTCTGAAATTATTAAACAATTATGACATGCTGCAAGATTTGCTTTTTGTGGACCTTGATGGCCAATTGAAGAACAAACAGGGTCACCAGAGCACCAAGATGTTTTTTGTATTATATTTCTCATAATTCGTTCAAAATTTCCAGGCTTTCCTAATCTAACTAACCCTCCTAACGAGCCCTCCGAATCGCCATCAGAAGTATAAATTAAAATTCCTGCCATATGCGATCTGCCTTCTGTATTTGCATAAATTCTTTCTTTAATAGAAGAACTATTATAGCCACATTCTAAGCTTAATTCTTTTATCAATAAATGAGCGAAACTATGCAATAACACAAAAGTTGTTTCTGATTCATAGTCTAAATTATCTTGTGGATTTTGATTTATTTTATACCCATTCAAAGATGAATCCTTACGCCATTTATCTAAAGTATCTAAATTGAAATTCAAAAATATGCCCTCTCCCCTTACAATGATAGCTGGAATTTCATTCATATCACCATTAATTGAATTAATTTTTTCACTATCATTATTATCAAAATTCTTAGGATAAGGAAGTATTCGCCTAAAACCACAAAAAGCTTTTGTTTCTCTCATTTTTTCAAGTAAAGATATTTTGTCAAAATATGTTTCGACCCAACTTTCGTAATCATCTAATGATTGGATTTTAACCTCATAATCTTTATCGCCTGGGATTCCTGGAACTTTATTAAAAGTTGTATATTCATTAAATTTAATATCTTCCATATCATTTATTGTAACAGCTGCCCTAGTTCTTTCATATTCGTGATATTGCATAATTAATTCTGGTGTAGTATCATACATTGCAGGATCAATTATATACTTTAAAGCTTGTATATGAATAGTTTCAGTATTTTCAAAAAATCTTCGTTCTTTAAGAATTTTATACTGCTCAATAGTATCGTTACTAAACCCACTTCCATCTTTAGGAATCCATATTGCAGACCTATTGATGGCATAATAAAAATTAGAGGCTCCCTTCTGGATACCTTGAATTTTATATTCAGGATAATTTTGATTACATTCTTCTACAGTACTTTCAAGATTGTCTTCGAATAACCAATGTCTATAACCCTTACAAGTATAATTTATGTTACCCAGCCTATCTGGTAATAAAGCCTCTCCCATATTTTTTTGCTTATTACATGTAATACACTTAATCATAATCCCTGAAGTAGAGCTGTCATTTCCATAAGTATTATATTCAAGCTGATGTAGATCTTCATTAATGCCATCATGAACATGTTCAGTAAAATGATAATCATCTACATGACCATTAGTACAAACTAATAGAAATCTAACAGGTATTAATGATGATTGTGTCCCAATTCTATCTTTACAATTTTTTTGCTGCTTATTTCTACATTGCGGAATATATTGATCGCAATCAACTTTATGCATAGCTCTACATTTTATATTTGTACAATAATGCCATCGAGGAAATCTAATAGTTCTAACAAAAGTATTTGAAGGTTTCCAAATTCTATTTCCATATTGATATGTCCATGACCCATTATCATTAGGTGGAGAAATAAACTTATTTACTCCTAATAAATTTTTTAGATTTTCTTCATCATTAAGTTGCTTTGTTTCAAGGTTATTTTCTATTCTCCAGCGCTTATTTGCTAAAATAAGCAAAGATTCATTTAAATCCGTGGTTATAACAGAGCCAATGGCAAATGTATTAATAAGCTGAGATTTTCTTATTTTATTATTATTTCTAGCCATCTTCTTCTAAGCCTGTAATAAATAATGGTGTTTCTTTGTCTACATTTCTCATAGAACTTGGCACAAAAAACGGAGTTTTTACCCATCTAGGATTAGGTTCTCTTCCATAATTAATAAATAATGGAGGCCTATTAGTATTATCTTGCCATGAATGAAAACGAATTCTATTTAATCTTCTCCACTTATCTAATACTCTTTTCAATTCTTTTTTAGCTGACTCCAACTCTTTTTTATCTATAAATTTAATCCTTTCTTCTAAAAATAATTCAAATTTCCTAATTATTTGTTCATTTGACCTTACTTGTACAGCATGTTCATCATTTCTATATTCTTGATCTATATGGTTACGCAAAAATCCAATTAGTATAGCTTCAATAGCTCTATCTCTAACTCTAACAGAAAAAGGTGTAAGGCTCATTGGTTCAACATGGGTATAAATTTTAGAATGATATGATTTAAAATTTTCATAATGAGACATATCTCGTGCTCTTGACGTATTATATAAAGTAAATACTATTCCTGGCTTATCAGCGCTTCTTCCAACACGACTTGTTGCTTGTATGTATTCAGCAGTTGACTTAGGCTGACAAACACAACACATTAAAGATAATCTTTGAATATCAAGCCCAACTGATATCATATTAGTTGCCAGACACGCATCAATATATCCTTTCTTTCCAAGATTTGACATAATTTTTGGTATTTCATAATCTTGTTTCCTGCTTGTTAATTCCTCAATATTGTTAACATAACGTCTATGATCAGCATCTAGGTCTAGTTTAGAGTATAATTTTCTTAATCTTAATGATTTTACATCATCTTCAATCATAGTTTTAGCATGTCCTAATTCTTTAAGTGATGAGTAATAGCATAATAACGTATGATAAGAATCTTGTAAATCTTTATTGTCTTCATCAAACATTTTAGAAGCTTGCAATAGAATTGAATACAATCTTATCTGAGTTGTTGAAAATGAAGGCGAACTATTTGCATAAACACCAATATACTTTCTCCCAACAGCCTTATTTTCTAATTTAGAAAAAAATGAATCGTCATGACTGATTCCTGGAGGAGGGAATATTTTAATATGCTCATCTTTCTTTGCATATAAATTTCTAATTTGTTCTTTGGCCATCGCTATTGTTGCAGTTGAAGCAATAATTTTAACTTTTTGTTCATTTCTCATTAGTTCTTGAATAACACCTTCATAGTGACCAACCATTGAGCCAAGTGGACCAGATATTAAATGTAGCTCATCTTGTATTATAAGTGAAGGAGGGTTATGATTTCCAATATCCGGCACATCAATTCCAAATAATTTTCTAATCTTTGTTTGATGAGGTAATTGTGCAAATTTATCTACTGTTGCAATAACCATTGTTGGTGGTTTATTGTATAAATCCTCATCGACAACGTATACAGGAAAATCACTATTTGAATATTCGCAGTTTCCATAACATTTAAATTTTGATATACCTTCATTATTTATATAAATACCTTTAGCCCTATCTTGTACTCTTCTATTACTATAGACAGGTCCTAATTCTTTACCACAATTTGGACATTTTAAAAGTAAAAATTTATAATGCTGGCTATATCCAGTGTTATTCAAATTTTCTATCAAACTTATAGCTTTATCATTTTTATTAGGAGTCAAAGATTCTCCAACATATACACCTATAGATATTTCATCTTCACCTAACAACTCTAAATTATCTTTTCTCAATTTTTCGCAACTCATAACCAACGCACATGCTCTTTCAAATTGTTGAGCTGTTAATAATCTTAATGTATATCGCATTATAATTTCAGTTGCAGCTGGCCTATTAAATGCTAATTCATTATAAAATATTGTAAATGCAGATAAACCTAAATATGCCTCTGTCTTACCACCTCCAGTGGGGAACCAAATTAAATCTACTATTTCTCTATCATTAGATTCTGGATTTGTCATTGACTTCACGTTCATTAATATAAAGGCTAATTGAAACAATCTCCATTTTCCAAATCGAGATTTTTGATTATCTTTATTATAATCTGGCCATGTAGTAATATCATTAAGGACAGGCAAAATATTATCTTCAATTGTATCATTTGTGATGCTTTCAGATAAGCTCCATTTCTTAAGAGGCAAACTATATCGTAACTGCTGATCAAGCATGGCGTGATTCATAAATTGAAATGCAATCAAAGCATTGCTATCAGACTTCAGGATATTAATCCCCTCTTCTATTCTAGATACGCATATTTTACAATTATCTAGATTCACTTTTGCCTGATTTTTATTATATTTATTTGAAAAAGTTTCTTTACTTTTATTATTTATCCATTGACTATATGCAGAAGGTATTTCATTGATTAATTTGAAGCTTATTTCATTTTCCCATCCATTTGTTGATAGCTTGTACATCTCTAAATCATTATTATCAATATTAAAATGTAATAATGGTTTTATTTCATGCTCTGGAATGAAGTTTGATTTAATATAAGTAACAGATCCATTATTATTTTTATCCCAATCTACAGCACAAGAATGACCCGTAGCATATGTTTTAATATCTCTGTACAAAAGATTATTTAGATTATTATCCCAGCTATCATGAATGATAGGTTCTGGATATTCCTGAAATGAAGATTTTGATTTATTTTTTATAGAGAGTTCTACTTGATAATAACAATCATTATATCTAGGAATTTTAGGTGTATTATTCTCTTTTTTATTTAAAATAGATAATGATAAAAGAACTTGGTTCTTGTAGTCAAAATATTGATTTCGAACAGTTCTGTTAATTAAGATGACTTCTAAGTCATGATCTTTTAATTTAAATATTTTTTCTTCGTTAAAATGTAGAGGTATATCATCTTTTAATTTAAATTGATGATGATGCTGGATTCGGCTATAAGCAACACTTCCTTTGTGAACTTTATTTTCACAATTTTTACATTTTTGAGAATTGTCAATATTTATTATATGTTCTTTTTTCAATTCATGGCGGCATGTTATGCACCATCGAATTCTTTGATATGTTGCAAAACTGATATCTATAATATAATCTATATCGTTTCTAAGTGATAAAAAGCTAAAACCAAATGAAGACTTTGATGTATTAGTGAAAGATAAACCCTCATCTGATACTCCTTCAATATTGTTGTTTCCACTTACATTAATAGTAGAATTATCATCAGTAATATCATCTTCATAATTTCCTGCTGATACTCTTTGAGGTTCAAGAATACCTGATATAAACTGCTGAAAAGGACCTTCTTCACCAATAAGCAATCGACCCTTAACTTGATCATCATCCGACAAAGATGGACCAACAAGATCAAGTCTAACTTCCTTTATAATTTTATCGCGCATAATGTTCTTTAAATCCGTTCATATTATCGTTTTTGTTGAATATGTAAAGTTTATATATAGCTCTTGATAATGCAACATATAAACGATTCAAATATAAATGTTTTTGCGGATAATCATATAATATAATAATATTATTTTCTAATCCTTTAAAATTTTCAATAGATGAATATCCAACACCAGTTCTGTTTATAAAAAAGCCAGGGTTCTTATTTAAATTGCAAATTTGTCTATTAATTTTAAAATCTTGATGTTCATAAGGAAAGTCAGATAAAATAGTTATATTATATTCTTTATGACCTATTTCTGAAATTTGCCTATCAATTATTTCTTTTAATTTATTGTTCTTATCAATCTTATCATGATACGCTATAAGCTCAGGTAATTCACCTTTAATATTATTGCTTTTTACTAAATTTTTAAATTTAGTTCTTTTCTTTAAATAATCATTAATCTCTTGTGTATTTCTACAGTTTATATCAAGACAGTAAAATGTATAATTTATTTTATTAAACAAAATTTCAAATTCAGCCGCCTCCTTTTCTGTCTGTTGGTTGTCTATATCTCCAAAAAATGACCAAGACCCTCTTCTGTTGAAATCTTTTTTAAGTATAACTTCAAATAAATTAATTAAATCTTCTATTCTTAATAAATCTTGAAATTCATCAACAACTAAATAATCATAATTATTATCAATATTCTTAAGAAGATAATCAGCATCAGAAACAGTTTCATTTTCTTTCTTTTGATTTAAGATTCCTCTGATAGAAATAATTTCATTTTCTTGTATTTCAATTTGTTTTGAAATTATATTTTTAATATAAAGTGCAAGTAGCTCTGAATAACAGATGAATAATACTCTTTTACCTTCTTCTTTAGCCCTTATATAGCTTTCAATCGCCATTATTGTTTTTCCAGATCCAGCTGACCCCTTAACTAATAAATTGTTATCAAATAGATTGTTTAAAATACTGATTTGCAAGTTTGTTAAATCATTTAATTCATTTTTAATAACTGCAGGATTTAACTCAGTTCTATTTACATGTTTTTTTGATTTACGCTGTCTTAATTTATTGTAAGTTGATTTGATTTCCTTATTGTTCATTTCTGAAAATATAATATTAGGGTATCTTTTAGCATGAAATTTTTTATTAGCATTAACTTTATTTTTCACTTTTTCAACAAAAGCATCTACAGTCATATCCAATGATAGAATAATAGAATCTTTATTGAATTCTTTATGTTCAAATGTTAAAGTTTCAGGAAAAACTACAAGCCAATTAAAAAAATAATTATCTGACTCATTAATCATGCATCTAAGCGACTCTTTATTTGATTTTATCTGGTCGAAAGGACTATCAATTTTTTTCCAATTATCGTATTTTCTGTCTTTATTGAAAAATATTTGATCTTCATATTTTACAATTGAACTTTTTACTTCTAGACATATAAAACCAAGTTTTTTATCAACAATTAAGAAGTCTATATCACTTCCCTCTGGTTTATCTTTATGTTTGTTTTCCGGTATTTGATAAGAGTATAGTATATACCATTCTTCTGTTCTTATAATTTTTTTCAGCAGATGATATACTAATTCTTCACCTCTACTCTTATATCCACCATAGTGAAAAAAAGTTTTTGAATTCAATTTATCTGGACTTGGAGAAATGCTTCCTTTCATAATATTTGAATTTCTCCATCATCAACTATAAAAGAAACTGGTTTCCTGAGACCAATAATTATTAATGGCACTGTTAATTGATTCATTAATATTGGTAAATACCTTAATGCTTTTTCATATGAACCTACAGCTGAATCAAAGCCACCTATTTTCTTCATTTCCTCTGTAGCAAAAATGACCATTCCTATTCTAGTTTGGATATCTTTATCTATATGATTTAATTCACCAGATAGTACAGGCTTCAATAGATTCCAAGATATAGCTTCACCATGATTAAATGCAACTTCAATAGAAAAATTATTTTTAGCAAAGTCTAATCTGAAGCGCTTATTTGAATATTCCTTATCTTGAAAAATTGGAGATTCGCTATGCCATCCTAATTCTGATAAACGTTTTTTAATTAATTGATTTATACATCTTGAAATACTTCTATTATTATGATATTGAGGTTTAGAAAATTCTTTGATTATATTCTCATCTGAAATATTATCTAAAACTGATAATACTTGTTCATAATCATCAATATACTTATCATTATTTTTAGATATTTCAATAGCATGTCTATGTGAATGCAAATTATATTTCATTTTTAATCCTTTTTTCTAATTCATTACCAATTTTTTCAACAACTCCAACAACTAGCGCATTCCCCATAAGAAATGCTCTTTTACTAGCTAAGATATCGCCATTTATACCCTTTTGAGTAAAGTTATCTGGAAACATATTCAGTCGTTCTAGCTCCAATGGAGTCAATCTTCGATATTTGCCTTTATTTAATATTAGATGCTTGGTTCTCGATGGAGATTTTCCCCCCTCACCTGTTATAATTGTTCGTGAAGGTTTATTTAAATCATCTGTTAAACTCATCGAACCTTCTGAAAAAGTATATGTAAAACCAGTTTTTTTATCTTTTCTAATTTTCTTTTTGGCTCCCTTATGAAACGCCCAACCTTTTTCTTTATTTTCAGCAACCACCTTATCAACAAAGAAGTCTTCATGTACATCTTTATTTGAAATAATAATATCTTTTAATTTTGTTCTTTTGCCAGTATAGATAGAAGAAACTTTTGTACTTATAAATTTTCTATTAATCATTATACCTGAATTATTAAATGGTGATTTATTATTTTTAATATTTTTATTAAAGTTTTTTGTTAATTTTTCAAGGGTTCCATTAATTTCAGATTTATGATACATTATTTGACTTTCTGATTCACAAGGAAAGCTTTTTGCTAAAATGCCAGAGTCATTAATCCATGTTTTTTCATTTTTTTTCATTTCCTTGTAAAGATTGGTTGATTTATGATATGCTAGAAAAAATACTCTTCTTCTTCTTTGAGGCATACCATAATCAGCAGCATTGATTATCCTCCACTCTACTCCATATCCTAAATCTGATAATGAAGCTAACATTATAGCGAAATCACGACCTCTTTGCGATGCAGGAGATTTTAATAAGCGATCTACATTTTCTAAAAGTAAGTATTTAGGTTTTTTGCTTTTCTTTTCCCTTAAAATCTTTTCAATATTCCACCAAAGTACACCTTTTTTACCTTTTAGACCACCAGCAAGTTTCAAAGTATTAGCTACAGAATAATCCTGGCAAGGAAATCCACCAACCAACATATCATGATCAGGAATATCCTTTGTTTTCACTGTATTGATATCTTCGTTACAATGATTATTTTCTCCAAATTTATATACATAA
Source organism: bacterium (assembly GCA_002716355.1). GTDB lineage: Bacteria > UBP7 > UBA6624 > UBA6624 > UBA6624 > UBA6624. The sequence goes on from PBAU01000014.1 coordinate 10,786, forward strand.
ACATCTGATGCGTGTTGCTGAGTTTTTGTAATAGGTTCCCATTGGTTGCTCCATACTATCTCAAAATTATATTTTTCAAGACCTAATCTAAAACCCCCAACTCCAGCAAATAATTCTACAACTTTTATTTTATTATTACTTTTCATTTTTTCAAAATATTTTTCCATACATTTGCAGTACATTATGACATCTTTACAATCAGGGCATATTTTCATTATTCAAACCTTTAGTTATGGGGAGCAATCATACTCCCCATAATTTACACTAAAGTACTTATTTTAGTTTATTTTTTTTCTTCTTTTTTGTGAAAACCATTATTTTGAATGTTAGTAAATTAGACAATAACTTTGAGCTATTTTTTTTGATTATTCCTTTTTCTATAAACTCAGCCATTTTTAGACTCTTTTTTTCTGCCAGTAATCCCGCCAAAACCAATAAATTGCCATATTATATCTTCCTCTTTGCAATCTGGATAAGATTGCAGTATCATTTCTTTTTGCTTTTTTATCGAAGGTGGTCCATTTTCTCCTGGTTTCTTAAGCTCAAGCTGTGCCCAGCCCCATAATTGATGAAACATATATCCATATATATTATGAGGCCAATTATATCTATATACTCTATTAATACCATTATATGCACTATTACATATAGCTAATTTCTCACTATTATTTTGAAATCTTTTTGTTGATTTTAAAATATAATTATAAAACTTTAACGCACGGCCATATAGCAACCATCTTAAAAATAGCACATCAATATCTCCTGTTCCACCTGATCCACTATCATTAGGCCTTGTCGTAGCCCTATATTGATTCCATAATCTCATTAGTTTCATTGCTTTTAAAGATAATCTTGGTCTTTTTGATTTCATAGATTTCTTCATGATATTTTGATATAGTTCTATTCTTTTTTCTTTATCTGAAGTTTTTATACTAAATGGTGAAGGTGCTATCTGAACCCAACCTGTTGTTTTCTTTTTGTTTCTGTTTTGTTTCATCTTATCTCCTAATAGGAGATTATTTGAGGCAATATGAAAGCTTAAGGCTTTAGCACATTTTTTGCGTGGTTGCAATCCTCTCAAATCTCCACGTTTCAAGTTAATCAACCCGAAAATAAAAATAGCACCCGGAGGTGCTATCAAATCCCGGTTTAGCATTTATTTTATATCGCTGCAAGTTGAGTTAAATGACGATGTTGTATTTTATAAATCTTCTACATAAAATAAAAGTATTTATTTCTTACATAAGATATTAATCTCTATAGATTTAATTTTATCTTTATTTCCAATTTTATGGTTTTCTATTTTACTAAGGCTATCTAAGATTGTAGATATTTCATCCTTATTTTCTTTTATCTCATCTTCATCATAGCTATAAGCCATCATAATTGGATTTTTTGGTTTATTTATTTTATAATATTGAGTTTTTCCAATGGAAAGCTTAGTATCCTTTTTAATAAGGTTGAAGTTTTCAAGTATCGTTAAGTGATGATATAAGTTATACCTATCTTCCTTATTTAAGTCTAATCTGTCTATAATATCTATAGTTGATAGGGATGATCCATCCTTTAATAATTTTAATACTTTTCTTCTTATTGGATGCAATGCAACTTTTGTTGCTTTTGTTAAATGCTCCCTTAATAAACTATCTTTTAATTTAACCATTCCTTTTAAACCATGATTTTTTTTTGTCAAATAATATTTTATTGATTATAGCTGTAGATGTATATGCAGATTCTACTTCAGCAACATTTGTATCAGAATCTACCATGGAAGCATATTTGTTCTTTTTAGCAGAATTCATTTTTAATTTTTCTGATGCATAAAAAGATCCGGATTTAACTCCCCTACTGTCCCTAACCTCAGATCTTTGAAGATAAAAATGGCTAATCATATGATATACTTTCCCTTTACCATATGGAAATGTAACAAAAACTGGAGACTGCCCATACTTATTTCTTATTTCTGAAGACTTTACTAAAATTTCAACATTATCATGATTAATAACTTCAATTGGATAGCTTGATCCTTCGAGCCACCATAAAGGATTATCTCTATTTTCTATTAATGTACTCAAAAATGGATCATTTCCAACTATCTCTACTTTTACAACTTCATCACGAGTTGGTTTATTATTGTATTTAATATATCCTGGAAATGCCTTCTCGATAACATTTGTCAGAGCCCAATCTGTAGTAAATAAAAATCCACCTTCATTAACAAAATGTGATATTTTTCTAATTCCAAGATTGGTTATTTTTCCTGGACAATTAATAAAAATAGTTTGCTCAGGATTAATTTGAACTTTATCAAGACCTACTGGTGGAGTTAGCCCGTATTTCATATCAGCTGCTTTAAATACATTCTGAATATGATCATAGCAACCTGACACAATTACAACATCAGCATCTTTAATTTTCATAAAATCATCATATCTATCTGATTCTCTCATTTTATCATTAATCATTTCATTTGCAACTTTATAAGCATTCGGCATCCCCATACATACTCTCCTTTTAGTAAGTTAAATTTTACTTAAATGTAAGTTAAATTTTACTTAACATGCAAATATTATTATATTTAAAATAAAACTAATTTATAAAATTAAGAGTGTTCTTTGTCGGGGATTGATGTTATAGCATCATCAGTGGTAGTTGAATCAATCAACTCAACATCTTTTAATTTTCTTCCAATAGCTCTCGTTCTTGTTCCTTGAAGATTTTCAAGTGATGTAGATGCAGTTTTTAGTTGAGTTTGGACTTTAGAAAGATGTGATTCAAATTTCGAGAACTCTGATTTAACGCCGGCTAATATATTCCAGACCTCGCTGCTTCGCTCTTGAACTAAAAGAGTTCTAAATCCCATCTGAAGACTATTTAATAAAGCTGATAATGTTGTTGGTCCTGTTAATGCAATCTTATGCTTTTGACGTAATGTTTCCATAATACCAGGCTCACGCAATACTTCTGCAAACAATCCCTCTATTGGAAGAAACATAATAGCAAAATCGGTCGTATTTGGCACAGAAATATATTTGGTTGATATATCCTTAGCAAAGCCATCAATTGCCCTTATAAGCTGCTTTCTTGCTGAATCCACACCATCCTTATCTGCTGACTCATAAGCGTTAAGCAATACTTCATAACTTTCAGTTGGAAACTTAGAATCAATTGGAAGCCATAATACGCTATCAGTATCCTTGCCAGGCATTTTTACGGCGTATTCTACAGAACCATTATAATCTGGATTTGTTGCAACATTATTTCCATATTGATCAGGTGTTAAGATTTGTTCTAAAATATTACCTAATTGGTATTCTCCAAATACACCTTTTGTTTTAACATTTGATAAAACTTTTTTTAGGTCCCCCACTCCTGTTGCAATTGTTTGCATTTCACCTAGACCTTTGTGAACTTCTTCTAGCCTTTCACTTACAAGTTTAAAAGATTCACCTATTCTCTTTTCTAGTGTTTTTTGAAGTTTCTCATCAACAGTTTCTCGCATTTTATCAAGCTGTTTAGTATTATCATTTCGAATATCTTTCAACTGATTATTTACAGTTTCTCTTATATCCTTGATATTTTTACCAAATTTCTCTTCGAATTGATTTAATGTTTTTGTGAGCTCCTGTCTATTATCTAAAGATGTTTTATTTAATTCAGAACGATTACGTTCAAGCTGATCATAAATCATTTTCTCATTTTTATCCAAAGAATTCTGAAATTTTAGAATAGATTCATTTATTGAACCGAACCCTTCATTACTAGAAGTTGTTTTATTTTGGAAAGAAAAATAAAGATTTACTAATGAAACAATGATAGCTATTGATATTAAAATTTCGAGCATAAATAAAGTTTTTTTGTTTTTAAACTAGATTTAATATAAATCAATTTTAATGGATAAAAAATATCATAATTGAGATAATTCATAAAGATATGAAA
>PBAU01000015.1 GCA_002716355.1 bacterium
GGTAGTTTGTATTTAAAATCAACTACATTACCTGAATAAAATAACAAGGAGTATTTATGGATCTGGCAACCATAATCGGATTAATTAGTGGAACAGCATTAATTCTATTTTCAATGTTTTTAGAAGCAACAAAAAGCAGTATATCTATGTTGAAATTTTGGAGCCCATCAAGTATTATGATTGTTTTAGGTGGAACATTAGCAGCAACATCAGTTGCTTTTAGATTAAAAGAGGTGGCGCGTGTTATTTCTATTATTAAATATGCATTTATTAAGCCTAAGTTTGTGCTGCATGAATTAGTACAAGCTATTATTGAGTTAGCAGAGGCTAATCGTAAAGGACCTGCAGAATTAGAAAAAGAAATTCCAAACATTAAATATCCATTTTTACAAGATGGAGTGCAATTTATTACTCAAGGAATCAAGCTAGATGAGTTGCGAGAAATTTTAGAAGAAAGAGAAGCTTTTAGATATAAAAGAGAATTACACGAATCTGAACTTATGAAAACAATGGGAATTTATGCACCAGCATTTGGTATGGTTGGAACTTTAATTGGTTTGGTGATTATGTTGTTTGGTATGGGTGGCAACGATAGTGGCGGCGGAGGCGCAGGAGGCATTGGAAGCATTGGTCCAGCTATGGGTGTTGCATTAATTACAACCTTTTATGGGGCTATTTTAGCTAATTTAATTTTTAATCCTTTTGCAGAAAAAATTAAATCTCGTAATAAAGAAAACGTACAAGCTTTTAAAATTATTATTGAAGGTGTTTGCATGCTACATCAAAAGAAACATTACTTTGATGTAAAAGATAAATTAACTTCTTATATCCCAACCGAAGACCGTTTAAAATATTTTAAAGATGATGAATAAACAAGAATTAGACCAATTTGAAGATGAAATAAGAGGGAGTATTAAAGAAGAGCAGTCATGGATGATGACATATGCAGACATGATGACACTTTTATTTGCTTTTTTTGTTCTTCTTTTTTCTATGTCAACAATAGATCCAGTAAAAATATCCCAACTTATGGATGGAATGGGAGATCAACCAGAATTAAAATCATTTAATGAGATAACCAAAGAGTTTGAAGACATATTAGAAGAACTAAATATTGAGAATCAAGCAAAAGTTTCTAGGGATCCAAGAGGCGTTACATTAGAAATTGATGGAGATATTTGTTTTGAATCAGCAAGCACTCAGCTACATGAAACATTAATCCGAGTATTAGATTTAGCCGCAAAGAAAGTATTAAGTCAGGCAGATGATCCAAGACTGATTACTGTAGAGGGGCATACTGATGCAGATCAAATTCCAAAGGAATTAAGAAAGTTTTTTCCAACAAATTGGGAATTATCTGCTGCAAGAGCTTCAAAAGTTGTAAATTATTTGATTGATATTGGTGTAAATTCTGGTAAATTACAGGCATCTGGATATGCCGATAGATGGCCTGCAAGTTTATCTTGGTATGATGTTCGAAGCGGTAAAGTCAATAATGCTGTTATTGCAGAAAATAATAAAACCGAGGAACAAAAAAAAATAAATCGCAGAATCAAAATTGTTTTTAGTAAAAATTAAACTTATTGGGAGAATGAATGAACCAAAAATTTAAAACAATTATAAATAAAACATTCTTTGTATGTTTGTTTTTGAGTATTGCTCTAATGCAAAATGCAGAATTAATAACCCAAAAAATTAATGTAGAAAATGCTATTAGAGATAAAGTGAATGTAACATTAAATAAATTATTAGATCAATCACAGTATGTAATTATCGTGAATGCAAGAATGGATGTTAAGGCATTTTCAATGAATGATAATTCTACATCTAGTCAGCAGCAAACTAGAAACTATTATAGTCCTATCCCTGGTTTACTACCAACAGTACCACAGAATATTAAAAAATCAACAGGAACAACTTATCAGTATTCTTCTGATAAATATTTATTATATGGCTTAGATATTGCAATTTATTTAGACGAATCAACAGCAACAGGTTCAATGAAACAAAACATTATTCGTTTAGTAAATGATGCAATTCCAGAATTAGTTGATTGTGAAGATTGTATACGATTTGAAACTATGAGCATGAATAACTCAACCAGTTCAAGCTATCAAGATTTATTAAATAGAATTGAAACATTAGAACAAGAAAGAAGAGATGCCGAAGCTCAATTGATTAATTGGAAGTTTGACCAATTAGAAAGTCAGTTACTTATTGCGCAACAAAGAGAAAGATCTCGAGAAATTGCAGATTCGGCGAGATTGGCTAATTTACAAAAAATTGAATTAGAATATAGAAAAAAACAAGATTCTTTATATGTTTTAACATCAATCAATTTAAATGAAGCAATTAAAGGAAGAATTCAATCTGAATCAGATTTAAATGATAAATTAATTGATATTATTAAAAGCGGTATGGACTCCAATGCAGATAGCGATATTATTGGAGGAGGTACTGATTCAGATATTGATAGGTCTAAATCAAATAATGCAGGATTATTAATGTGGATTGGCTTTGCAGTTATTGTCTTGTTATTAGGTACATTAATATTAATGGTTATGAAAAATAAACAGCCAGTTTATTTAAAGCCTAAAAATTCAAATAAACAGCCCGAATCTTCTGGTTCAGAATCTAATCAAAAACAAAATTTTGATGCCACTCAATCAACAGTTGTACCACCAACTCAAACTACAAGTTCTGATTCTTTAGATTTAACAGCAACTAGCGCAAATGAAGATGGAGATGTGATGAGATCAGAATTAAAGTCTTTACGTCAATCTGCTGTAGCAATGAGCGTAAGTCAGAAAGATGGAGCAAATCAAATTGTAAAAGATTGGTTAGATAGTTCTAATGAAGATGGAAATAGTTCAGATGAACAATCTGATGATAAGAAGAGTTAATATATTATAAGGATAAAATAATTATTATGGGAAATGATTTAATAGATACTTTAGCAGGATTAGATAAATCAGCAATTTTATTTCAAGTTTTAGGTGAGTCTTTAGCCTTAACTATGTTTCAAAGTTTATCTGAGAGCGAAGTTTTAAAAATTAGAGTACGCTCTAAAGAGTTGAAAAATATTCCTTTTGATATTAAGCAGGCAGTTCTTGAAGAATTTTATTTCAAGATGATGACTCAAAAATATAGACAAGTAAGCAAGTCAAATAAGCTGTTTTCTTTTTTAGATGAATTAAATGATGAACAAATATTTTATTTAACTAATACTGAATCTGCAAAAGTTATAGCCCTAACTCTTGATCAGCTATCAGAAGAAAGAAAAATAAAAATTCTTAATCGTTTTAATGCAAGCATTAAACATAATATTATTATTGAATTTGCCCAACTAAATGAAATTCCCCTAGAAGGTGTTGTGAATATTGCGCATGAATTAAAAAAGAAAATATCTTTTATACCCGGACCAAAGGAATTTAGTAGAGGAGGAGCACAAAGTATTGCTGCTTTACTGAATCAAATGAGCATTGAAGAATCAGAACAATATTTAAGCCAAATTGAACAAGATGATCCAGAACTTTATTCTAAAGTAAAAAAATACTTTTTATCTTTTGAGGATTTGTTAGATATGCCTGATCATTTAATGCAAATATTTTGGAAAAATCCTGATGCAACAGATGTAGATACATTAGCTCAAGCATTAAAAGGCTTTGATCAAGACGTTGTTGATAGGATATTGTCATATTTGCCTACAAGAAAACAAAAAATGTATACACCTATCACAACACCATTATCAAAGCGAGATGCAGAAGGCGCACAACAATCTATTATGAAAGTCGCAAAAGAAATGTCTAAAAACAAAGAATTAAACCTTGATGATATTTTATCAGAAACAGAAATGATAGATTAGAATTGAATTTAAAAATAAGTTTTCATATAAAAAAAACCTCTTTTATGAAGAGGTTTTTTTATATCCAATAAATTATATAATAATTTTATTAATTATCCTAAAATCATATTAATCATGGCAACGACATCTAAAACATTTATAACACCATCTTCATTTAAATCTGAGCAAGCATTATAATTATCTTCACAGTCAGCACACAGTATAATATTAATTGTTAGAACGACATCTAGAACATTTAATACTCCATCTGCATTTGCATCCCCATATAATTGACCACATTCATCGCCAGATCCACCAAGATCTAAGTCTAGGGTTACAAATTGTCCACTACCATCGCTAAATATAAATTCGGCAGCATTACCACCACCAATTGTTGCGCTAAATGTTACACCTTCTTCATATGCATGTCCATCAGGCGTCATAATAAAAACCATATCTTCTACCATAACTTCATGAGCTGTTGCTAAATTATTTTCAGCATCTGTATATAAAACAGAAACTATACCTGTTTCAGTATCATATGTTGGGTTTGTAAGAGAGGGTAAAGAGTTGTCATTTTGCGATTGAGTAGACATAACCAATACCCCAAGATCTGACGTATCTAAAATATTAGTTGAAATATCTAAACCACTAAGGCCCGCCTCAACTGTAGTACCAACTAAAGCAACCCCATTTAAGGAATTAGGCCAAACTCCCCAATCAGCATCATTAGTAATAATTGATAGTAAAGATGAAGCTTGAAAATTATTACCAGCAGTTGAATAACTAAAATTCTCACTTAAAACCTCAAATCCTCCAACTTCTCCTGTTGTTAAATCACCATCAATTTTATAAATTGCAGGATAAAGCTGACCAAAACCGCCATCACCCCAAGCATATGCATAGGCAACAGGGTTTTCAGCCTCTGGATTTACTATTGCAATAGAATATAAATTCCATGGTCCAAAAAAAGACCCAGAATCACAGCAAGATCCAGATAATCCTAATGAAGCAAATAATTTATCATCACTATATGTTGCTTTTATATTAACTATATCTTGGCTAGCACTAGTTTCTCCAGATTCATCAGTTACTAATGTAGTATATAAATTATTTGCTGGAGGCCATTGGTTATTTTCATTATATGGAGATTGTGAAACGGTAATTTGACCAAAATCAAGCCCAAGGGAGTTAGAATCAATAGAACCTTGTAAGTACCAATCAACATTATCGCCACCATTTGTTGTAGTTGTTGCGCCCCATGTACTTTCATATCCCTCTTCATTTATAGGATTTACATTTGAATTTTCTATCCAGCTTTGTTGATTATCAGTAGAAACAAAAACACTTGCAGATGTACTTTCAGCTTGTATTAGCGAATCTGATAAATCTGCATGAGTTGTAAAGTTAACTGCTGGAGCTGAAGAACATAAATTTTCTAATAATTCTTCTCTAACATTTGGCATAACTTGGTTAACTGCATTTTTTGCAACCATTGCTCGCTCCCAAATAAGTTGAGCGGCTTCCTTATGAATTTGTTCCCATTGTTGAGCAGTGGGCTGTTGATAATTATTATTAAAACCCAGCGAGCTTAAAATCCATAAAAAACTAAAAATTTTCATACATGTATACATTATAAGTACCTCATTAATTATTTTGCGTAGGAAATATAATACATTATAACATAAAATCTATATATAAAAATATTACAAATTGTATTAAGCAATTTGAGCTAAAGTTAGATATGCAATTGGCACTCTAAATGGAGAACAGCTTACATAATGAACGCCAGCATTATATAAAAACTTAATTGATTCTGGATCACCGCCATGCTCTCCACATATTCCAAGTTTAATTTTTTTATTAGAAGATTTTGACTTTTTAATAGCAATTTTAATTAATTCACCAACACCTTCAGCATCTAAAACTTGGAAAGGATCTTGTTTAATAATTTTTTGACTAATATATTCAGGCATAAATGTACCAATATCATCTCTAGAAAAACCAAAAGTGGTTTGAGTTAAATCATTGGTTCCAAAAGAAATAAAATCTGCCAATTTAGCAATTTTATCTGCGATTAAACATGCACGAGGCAATTCAATCATAGTACCAATTTTAATATTCAATTTTTGTAATGAGTATTGATTAATAATATTCGTGATTAAATTTTTTTGTTGTATAAATTCTCCTATACTCCCAACTAAAGGAATCATAATTTCAGGGTGTGGCTTGAAGCCCTCTTTAAGTAATTGTTTCGCGGCTTGTACTATTGCCGTTGTTTGCATTTGAGTGATTTCTGGATATGTAATAGCTAGTCTACATCCACGATGTCCAAGCATTGGATTTGATTCATGTAAGGTATGTATCTTAGCATGTAGCTGTTTATAGCTAATATTGAAATCATTAGCTAAATCCTGAATTTGTGATTTTGTTGTAGGCAAAAATTCATGCAGAGGCGGATCTAATAATCTAATAGTAACAGGCTTACCATTCATTGTTTTTAAAATATTATAAAAATCATTTTTTTGAAAGGGTAATAATTTCATTATGGCTTTTTTTCTATCTTCCAAAGAATTGGCTATAATCATTTTTCTAATTTCTTTAATTCTCTGAGGATCAAAAAACATATGTTCTGTACGGCATAAACCAATTCCTGTTGCTCCAAGTTCATATGCTTTTTTTGCATCTTGAGGAGAATCAGCATTAGTACGCACATTAATTTTTGCTTCGGATTTACTAATGGACAATAAATTATTAAATAGCTTATTTTTAGATATTTGTGGTTGAATTAAAGGCAACTGTCCATTATATACATGACCGGTTGTTCCATTTAATGTTATCCAGTCACCTTCTTTAATTATCCTATTACCTACCTTAAATAATTTATTTTTTTCATTAATTTCAATATCATTACAGCCTACAATACAGCATTTACCCCATCCTCTTGCAACTAATGCTGCATGGGAAGTCATTCCACCGCGCGATGTAAGAATTGCTTTTGCGGCATACATGCCATGCACATCCTCAGGGGAGGTTTCTTTTCTTACTAAAATCACATTTTTACCTTCATTATATAATTGCTCAGCTGTATTAGGATGAAACACGATTTCTCCAGTAGCTGAACCAGGTCCAGCCGGTAGGCCTGATGCAATAGGATTCATATTGTTTATTTCTTGCGGATTAATAGTTGGTAAAAGTATTTCATTAATATGTGAAGGAGAAATTTTAGCTAATAATTGTTTTTTTGAATGTAGTTTTTCTTTATACATATCTAATGCTATTTTAATTGCAGCGGTACCATTTCTTTTACCTGTTCTAGTTTGCAGTAGCCACAGTTTTCCTTCTTCAATAGTAAATTCTAAATCTTGCATTTCTTTATAATGCAATTCCAAGTTCTTTTGAATTTCATCTAATTCTTTATATAGTTTTGGAAATTGAGATTTAAGATCATGTTTTGAATTATCAATAATTGGCAAAGGAGTTCGAATACCAGCAACAACATCTTCTCCTTGAGCATTTTTTAGCCATTCTCCAAAAAATTTTTTTTCTCCCGTAGAAGGATTTCTAGTAAATGCAACACCTGTAGCTGATGTATTTCCCATATTACCAAAAACCATACATTGAACATTTACGGCCGTACCCCAATCATCTGGGATATTTTCTATTTTTCTATAATCAATAGCTCGTTTCCCATTCCATGATTGAAAAACTGCATTAATAGCACCCCATAACTGCTCATAAGGATCCTGAGGAAAATTTTGCTTAAACTTACTCTTAATTTTTTTTTGATATAAATTACATAAATTAATTAGTTGAGAGTCTGTTAAATCACTATCCCTTTTATAGCTATATTGATATTTTAACTTTTCTAATAAGAGATCTAATTCTTCTCTAATGCTATCATTGGTTGTTGAATAAAGAGGATTTGATTTTTCCATAACTACATCAGCATACATCATTAATAATCTTCTATATGAATCATAAACAAATTGAGCATTATCAGTTTTTTGAACAAGACCGCGCAGAGTATCATCATTTAGTCCAATGTTAAGTACAGTTTCCATCATACCAGGCATTGATTGACGAGCTCCAGAGCGCACAGAAAACAATAAAGGATTTTTATGACATCCAAATTTTTTATTCATATATTGTTCAATTTTTAGTATTGCAGAATTAAGCTGTTTTTTAAATCCAGATGGAAATTTTTTATGTTTCATATAAAAAGTACAAACCTCCGTACTGATAGTAAAGCCTGGAGGCACAGGAATTCCTAAATTTGTCATTTCAGCTAAATTTGCACCCTTCCCTCCTAATGTATGATTCATTAATGCAGAGCCTTCTGCGCTTCCATTTATAAATGTATAGATATATTTTTTCATATTAATCCAGTAATATTACACTAAATTCAATGTATTAATATATTTGAAAATTATGATATAACTCTACAATGAAATTATTTGTATAAACTTGGTAGGATTTGATTGTAATTACACCATAATTACATTAACTTATTATTGACACTACATTAATAAATTAACAAAACATCTAATATGAAAATAGAAAGAATGAATAAAGGAAGCTGGGGAAAAGTAAGAGCTTTTTTTGATTTAACGACTCAAGAAGGTTTTACTATTAAAGGTTTTAAAATTATAGAAGGGATTAATGGTTTGTTTGTTAGCATGCCAAGCCAAAAAGGTAATGATGAAGAATACTATGATACAATTTGGGTAGATTCTAAGCAATTGAGAGAAGATTTAAATGAATTAGCAATAAATCAATATAATCAATCTTCTAGCGATACATTATCACCGCCAACTTCAAATGAAAATTCAAGTGAAATGAATAGCACTCCTTCAACAGGAGATAATTTATCAGATAATCAACCTGTTGAATCAGAAACTACTGCAGATACTCCAGCATTTTCTGATGATGATATTCCTTTTTAAGATATATAAAGTATGATGCAATTTTTATTTTCTTCTATAGGTAAAAAAATTCAGGTTGCTATCTCAGGTATTTTTTTATGTATTTTTTTAGTTTTTCATTTACTGAATAATATCACATTGTTTTTTGGTCCAGCTGTATTTAATGCTATGGTTCATTTTTTAGAGAGTATTAAACCAATGATTAGAATTATGGAATTTGGTTTGTTATTTATTCTCATCATGCATATAGGCAATGCTATAAAATTAACAATAGAAAATAAAGCTGCAAATCCTGTTAATTATAAACAATCACAATCTAACGATGTGAGCTCTTTAAATTCTCGGACTATGCTAATATCAGGCACTATAATCTTATTGTTTATTATTTTACATCTCAGCTATATATGGCTTAGCTATCAAACACACAATCCTAATAATCATAGTGAAACTTATTATGATATTTTGTTAAGAAACAAAATTGGGTTTTTAGGGCACAAATGGACGGCTTTATTTTATGTAATTGCCATTAGTATTATTGCATTTCATTTACGCCATGGTTTTCAATCTGCATTAAAAACTTTGGGTTTTCTTCCTAATTCAAAAAATAATTTTTTATATAAAATTGCCTTTATTTTTTGGGGAATAATACCTTTTGGTTTTATTGTTATTGTTTTATCAATTCAATTTGGAATTATTAATTAATATGAAATCACTGGATTCTAAAATACCCAATGGAGATTTAGTTAGTAAATGGTCTCAGCACAAATTTAATTTAAATTTAGTTAATCCATCGAATAAAAAAAAATATACAGTGATTGTAGTTGGGACTGGTTTAGCTGGTGCATCCGCAGCTGCAACAATGGCAGAATTAGGATATAATGTTTTAGCTTTTTCATATCATGAATCACCGCGTAGAGCTCATAGCATTGCAGCACAAGGTGGAATTAATGCTGCTAAAAATTATCAAAATGATGGAGATAGTGTTTTTAGATTATTTTATGATACTATTAAAGGAGGCGATTATCGATCAAGGGAAGCCAATGTTTATCGTTTAGCAGAATTAAGTAGCAATATTATTGATCAATGTGCAGCACAGGGAGTTCCATTTGCTCGTGAATATGGAGGACACTTAGCAAATCGTTCATTTGGCGGAGCGCAAGTTTCTCGTACATTTTATGCTAGAGGACAAACAGGACAACAGCTACTTTTAGGAGCATATTCTGCCTTAATTAGGCAAATGAATTTAAAAACAGTCAAATTTTTTCCTAGACATGAAATGTTAGATTTGGTTACCATTGATGGGCATGCAAAAGGAATTATCGCAAGAAATTTATTAACGGGAGACATACAATCCTATCCAGCAAATGCAGTTGTATTAGCAACAGGAGGGTATGGAAATGTTTTTTACTTATCTACAAATGCGATGGCAAGCAATGTAACAGCTTCATGGCGTGCACATAAAAAAGGAGCATTATTTGCTAATCCTTGCTTTACACAAATTCATCCAACCTGCATACCTGTGAGTAGTAATCATCAATCTAAATTAACATTAATGAGTGAAAGCTTAAGAAATGATGGGCGTGTATGGGTGCCAAAGAAAAAAAATGATTTAAGAGATCCCAATCAAATATCAGAAGAAGAAAGAGATTATTATTTAGAACGACTTTATCCTTCTTTTGGGAATTTAGTCCCTAGAGATGTTGCATCTAGGAGAGCAAAAGAAATGTGTGATAACGGCTTTGGTGTTGGCAATACAAGGTTAGCTGTATATCTAGACTTTAAAGATGTTATCGCCAAACAAGGTAAAAACTGGGTTGCTGAAAAATATGGTAATCTTTTTGATATGTATCATCAAATCACTGGAGAAAGTCCCTATGAAAAACCCATGATGATATATCCGGCAGTACACTATACTATGGGAGGATTATGGGTTGATTATAATTTAATGAGTAATATTCCAGGATTATATGTAACAGGTGAAGCAAATTTTTCAGATCATGGAGCAAATAGATTAGGAGCCAGTGCATTAATGCAAGGTTTAGCTGATGGATATTTTATTTTGCCTTATACTATAGGAGATTATTTAGCTAAAGAATCATCAGCTTTAAATAGCACACATGAAGAGTATCAAAATGGAGTGCAATTTTGTAATGAACAAATTAAAAATATGCTTTCTATTAAAGGTAATAAAACTGTTGATGATTTACATAAAGAATTAGGAAAGATTATGTGGGATTATGTAGGCATGTCTAGAAATAAAAGCAATTTAGAGTTAGCCTTGAAACAGATTCCATCTATTAGAGAAGATTTTTGGAATAATGTTAATATTCCTGGAACTGGCAAAGAATTTAACCCAGAATTAGAAAAAGCAGGTCGCTTAGCAGATTTTATTGAGCTAGGGGAATTAATGGCAAAAGATGCGCTAAATAGAGAAGAATCGTGTGGCGGCCATTTTAGAGAAGAACATCAAACAGATGACAATGAAGCAAAAAGAAACGACGAAAATTATTCGTTTGTAGCTGCATGGGAATATGTTAAAGAAAAAGAATCAATTATGCATAAGGAACAATTAATATTTGAAAATGTAAAACTGGCAACCAGGAGCTATAAATAATGCAACTTACTTTAAAAATTTGGAGGCAATCATCAGCAGAATCAACAGGATTTTTTGAAAAATATATAGTTGATAATGTAACTGCAGACATGTCCTTTTTTGAAATGCTTGATATGCTAAACAATGATTTAATTAAACAGAATAAATCTCCTATTGTTTTTGACCATGATTGTAGAGAGGGTATATGTGGAACATGTGGTTTGGTAATAAATGGTAGAGCTCACGGCCCTTTAAAAGGAGTTACTGCTTGTCAATTACATATGAGAACATTTAAAAATGGTGAAACCCTAACTGTAGAACCATGGAGAGCAAAGAGCTTCAAAGTAATTAAAGATTTAGCAGTTGATAGACAGGCATTTGATAAAATTATGGAAGCAGGAGGATATATTTCAGTTAAAACTGGAGGTGCTCCTGATGCAAATGCCATGCCTATTTTTAAAGAAAATGCAGATGAAGCATTTGATTCAGCTACTTGTATAGGATGTGGAGCATGTGTTGCTGCATGTAAAAACTCATCAGCGATGCTATTTGTAGGCGCAAAAGTTAATCAATATGCCCAATTACCTCAAGGACAAGTCGAACACTCTAAAAGAGTGAAAAATATGGTAGAAGCAATGGATAGTGCAGGATTTGGTAATTGTACAAATACTGGTGCATGTGAAGCGGAATGTCCTAAAGAAATTTCTATTAGTAATATTATTAAATTGAATAAAGAATATTTAAAATTTCATTAATCAATTTATTGTAGTTTAAAAGAAACAGGAATATTAACCCAAACACCAATTCTCTTTCCCTGTTGTTTTGCAGGAATCCATCTAGATTTTTGAACAGCCTGTAATGCCATTTTATCTAAAGATTCAAATACTCCTTTAACCAGATAGCAATTTTTTGGTATTCCCTTTTTATTTATAAAAGCAGCAATAATAACCCTTCCTTCAATTCCTGCTTCTTTTGCTAGTTCAGGATATTCTACAAAGTCTTCCACTTTAAAACCAGGATATGGTTGAGGTTCAACCTCTCTTGCAATATATTCAAATTGCATGTTATTATTACCTGAGGGTGCTTCCCATTCATCAAAATCTTCTAAATCAGTGTCTTCAATTGTGATATCTTCATCAAAAAACTCATCTTCTGAAGCTACTGGAATTGAGGGGCGAGGCGGTGGCTCTGGTAATTTAATTTGTTCAGTTTGCGGAATATCAAATGTTTCAATTTCTTCTTGAATTGTTTTTTCAAATTTTTGAGCTTCACCAAGAAATCTTGGGAAAATATAAAAAATGATGGCAATTCCCATAATTACTCCTAGTGTAACTTCTCTAATACGTACAGGATAATGGTCTAATAGTGGATCTATTCTCATCATAATTTTATTTTGATTGTGTTAAAGCTGAATAATTTAATTTTAAAGCCTGAGCCTGCCTAAGTTGAGTATGTATATCAGTTAATGTTTCCATAATACTGTTTTCATCAGACTTTAAGGAAACTGTTAATTTAGGATCTTTGGTAATTTTTAAATACATTACTTCTCCTAAATCATTAATATTAATAATTTGATCATCTACTGATATCAACCCATCTTTAGTTGCCCATATATATGAAGTATGTCTTTTGCTTTCTAATTTTTCTATTGTTTGAGCTCTAGGCAATACGACTTCTAATCCTTCAAACTCACGCATTACAGTAGTAACCATAAAAAATATTAATAGCATGAAAATTATATCAGGAAGAGATGATGTAGAAATTTCGTTACTTGTTTTATTTTTTCTATTTAATTTCATATTTTATCAATTAGGTGGATTTGCAATAGAAATTTTTGTTGCTCCAGCTTGCTTCAATTGGTCTAATACTTCGATATAGCTTTTATATTTTGTACGCTTATTAGTTAACACAGAAAAAATTACTTTTTTATTTGCTTTAATTCTATCAATTGCCTTTCTTTTTATATCTTTAATTTGTGTTGGCTGATCATCTAATAATACTTTTCCACGGTCATTAATCAAAACATTCACAATATTATTTTTATTAACCTCTAGTTCATTCCCTTCAGCAGGAAGAATTAAGCTTATTCCTTTATCAAGTGAAATTGTAGTTGTTACAAGAAAAAAGACTAATAACAAAAATGCTATATCA
This sequence comes from bacterium, assembly GCA_002716355.1. GTDB lineage: Bacteria > UBP7 > UBA6624 > UBA6624 > UBA6624 > UBA6624. The sequence goes on from PBAU01000015.1 coordinate 13,514, forward strand.
GACATTGAAGAAGAATTGACTTCTTGCATTGCGGCTCTTCTAGGTTTTGTGAGCATTATTTTTTCTTTGTATCTGCTATGCTTTGTAGTAACATAGATGTACTTTTTTGCATAGTAACAATTTGATTATCTATAATATACATAACAGCATTTTGTAATAGTTGAAGAATTACTGCTACTACTAGTCCAAAAGCCGTAGTTAATAATGCTACTGAAATACCACCCGCTACTACTGCAGGAGAGATATCATTGGCCATTTTAATATCATTAAATGCTTGAATCATTCCCCACACAGTTCCCAAAAATCCTAACATAGGCGCCGTTGCTATACATAATGATATCCATGTCATATTTTTTTCTAATGATGCCATTTCAATTGCACCAGATTGTTCTAAAGATTTTTCAGCCGCCTCTTCTCCTAAATGAGCACGGTCCAATGCATTGTAACATAAATTAGCGACAGGTCCAACTGCTCCATCACATTTATCTTTGGCCGCACTTACTCCAGAATCTTTAATAGTTTGAGCAATATCTTCAGCAAAATCTTCTTTTGTCGCCAATCCTTTTAATAGATGGTATAATCTTTCACCAACAAATACAAAACCAATTATAAAAATAAATAATATTGGCCACATAAATCCGCCACCATCAATAAATAATTGTACCATTAACTTTCTCCTTTTTTTCTATCAAATCTATTTTAATTTAAGATTTATTGTTCTTTATTGAAAAACAAAAATTTTATTCTATTAAAGCCCGCGCCTGATCAAAATTTTCTAATGCAGATTGAAACTGGCTATCAATTTTTAAACGATTATAATATAAATAGTCTTTACCCCATAATTGAGATGATAATTCTGATTGTATTCTATTATTAATTATTGTCCAATTCAATAACAAGCTATCTTCTGAATAGGTTAAGCTATATTCATCATCATTTTTAACTAATTGATTCAGCCAAACAAAGAATTTTTTTGATTTTAATTCACTATTTAGAACAGTAGTATTAAATTGTTCAAAGTTAGCAAATTGATTGTATTGGTCTTTAATTTCTGTTGCATACTTAAATAAATATCTAGCAGGACTAAATAATAATTTTTGAGAATCCTTTGTTAACGAAAAATTACTTTCTACAAAGATGTCTGGCGTGATACCCCCACCTCCATACACAGTACGTCCTTTTTTTGTTTTAAATTCAGGCTTATTATTATCGAGTGAATCACTGTGTTCTCTATTTTCTTTTTCTAAATCCATATAGTATTCATCAATTGCATCAAATGGACGCTGAATAAGTCTACCTGATGGTGTATAATATTTTGCAACTGTAATACGTGCAGCTGCGCCATTTTCAAGCATATATTGTCGCTGAACTAATCCTTTACCAAAGCTTGTTTCTCCAATTACAATACCGCGATCTAAATCTTGTAACCCTCCTGCTATTATTTCGCTAGCGCTTGCAGAGGCACGATTAATTAATACTATAATAGGGAATTGCTTGTCTGTATAACGTTTTGTTGCAAAGTATACTTTATTAGCATTAGGAATTCTACCTTTTGTAAATAACAAAGTATCTTGCGAATTAACAAATAAATCTAGTAGTTGCAATGCTTTATCCATTAAACCACCACCATTATTTCTTAAATCCAACACTAGTTGATTCATACCTATTGATTCTAATGAGTCAATTGATGAGGAAATTTCTTTATATGTTTTATCCATAA
>PBAU01000016.1 GCA_002716355.1 bacterium
GTTTATTTTAAAAATTTTTTCTTTATCCTTTACCCCAAACCGGTGCTCTTCATCAACAACAAAAAGACTACAAAAATTCAAAACCTCATCTTGAAATAAAACAGCAGAGGTTCCAATTAAGACATCAATTTTTTTATTAAGAAAAGAAAGAATAGTTTTTTTGTTGTTTTGAGAAATACTTGAAACAACCCCTGTGTTTACTCCAAAAGGACCTAACCGAGAAGAAAAACACCCAAAGAGCTGATCAGATAAAATTGTGGTTGGGGCCAAAACAACAACAGGGAGAGAATTAATCGCAGCAACAAAAGAGGCGCGTATTGCAAGTTCTGTTTTTCCAAAACCAACATCACCGCAAATCAGCCTATTAATAGGCTTGTTAGACTTAAAATCCTCTACAATGTCTCGCCAGCACCGATTTTGGTCTTGAGTGTCTTTATGTTTAAACGCTCCAACAAAATCTTCAACCAAAGAATCAATCACGATCCGCCGTTTGTTTATAACAGATTCTCTTTGTTTATACGCAGACAACAGGCCTTCCACAAAAACAAGCGCCTTTTTTTCTCCTGCCCTTATAGTTTTTTTCCAAACACCCTGCTTAGAAAGCGAACTTAATTTTCTAGAACACTCATTACTGAAAAAGAACAGTTTTGCAATGTATACAACATCCAACTTAACAACCCCATCTAAAAATTTTAAACAAAGATAGTCTTGTTGGTCACGCGTTTCTATACCTATAAATTGACAATATCCAAAATCTTCATGCACATACATCCCCCCAACAACAAAAGGAACCAGCTTTTCTTTTGTTTTGAGTTTTTCCACATCTGTTTTTTTATATGAAGGGTTTAAAAACCACTCAGGAACACAAAGCTTTTTTTGATATATAAAACCTCTTTCAAAGGACCCCTTCAACTTTAAAAATTTATTATCTCTATAGTTTTCTATAAAAGACTGAAAATCAACAACTTGTGTTTCAAGTTTAATAATTTTATTGCCCCCTTTTTTATAAAAAAGAGAATTGTTATTAAAAAGAAAACACGGAATGCCCTTTTTTGATAAAATATCGTTTATAGATAAGGTCTGAGAGGTCCTAAGGCAAGAAGATAAATAAAAAAAATCAACCCTAGAAACAATTGTTCCAAAACGCTTGTCTACTTTATATATTTTTGTTTTTTCATCTAAAAAGCTGATGCGAAACATATCTAAAGACCCAAATAAACAAACATCAATCACGCCTCCTTTTATTATAAATGTGCCAGGACGATGAGCCCCCTCTTGAACAAAAGAAAAAGCATCCAGTTTTTCTAAAAGAAAATCAAAAGAACAAGACCCATCAACTTTAATTTTTTGAGAAAAAGTAGAAGGCTTGAATGTTTTTAGGTTTAGAAAACCATCCTCTATAAAAAGGACTTTGTTTTTTAGACCATCCCTTTCCAGGCTTTGTTTGGAAGCAAGGTGAATGTTATCAAAAAAATTTACAAATTCTTTTTCCACCCCTTTGCCCCGAGCACTTGAAAAAAAGCACAAAACCTTTTTACCAATATTATTATTATAAATGGTAGCCACATCTTCTATTAGTTCTGAAGGAAGAACAATTGCAACCTCCTTATTGTTATCTAAAGAGGCAAGCAAAAGCTCAAAAGAAACACCCTTTATTTGACCAAAATCTCGTTTAAACAAAAGAGACTTAAAAGAACTCAAAGCTTGCATATTTAAGGTTTCACGTGAAACTTGTTGTTTAAATATATTCCAATTAAAGCTATATCTGTTGGGCGTATGCCTGCTATTCTTGAGGCCTGACCAACCGTTTCAGGGAGTACGGTGATTAATAGTTCCTTAGATTCATTAGACAAACCAGGAATTTTTTTATAATCAAACTCTTTCGGGATTCTTACAAGCTCAAGACGCCTGGTTTTTAAAAGCCTTTCTTTTTCATTTTTAATATATCCAGAATATTTAATTGAGGTTTCAGCAGAAAAAAGAGCCTCCGCATCAATTAAAGAGCCTTTATTTGGACCTATGTGGTCTAAAATTTTAACCTCAGGCCTTTTTAAAAACTTTTCAAGAGGAGTGTTGCCAACCCTAGTTTTTTTAATTTTATTATAAATATCAGAAAGGGCTTTATGAAACTTCTTTTGTATGCGCAGCTGGGAGGACAGCAAAACATCAGCACCTAAAGCACTATTATATAATCTTTCATAAACATTGTCTGCCCTTAAATATAATCTGTTCTCTGCTCTTGATGTAAACATTCTATATGGCTCTTCAATTGGAGAGGTTGTTAGGTCATCAATTAAAACGCCAATATAAGAATTTTGACGATCAAAAGAAACCAGGTCCTTTTTTTGAATATAAAGAGAGGCGTTTATTCCGGCAACAACGCCCTGGGCGGCGGCCTCTTCGTAGCCAGAGGTTCCATTAATTTGCCCCGCACAAAAAAGCCCAGAAATTTTTTTAGACATTAGAGAAGGGGAAAGTTGATATGGGGGACAGTAGTCGTATTCAATTGCATAACCAGGACGAACAAACTCTACGCTTTTAAAGGCTTCAATTTGTCGCAAGGCCTTAAGTTGAACTTTTTCAGACAAAGAAGTAGAAAACCCATTTAAGTAAATTTGATGAGAATTTTTCCATTCAGGTTCTAAAAAAAGAGGGTGAGAAGACCTTTCGCTGAATCTAAAAACCTTATCTTCTATGCTTGGACAATATCTTGGTCCTACGCCAGAAATTTTACCAGAAAACATTGGAGAACTTTCAATATTATTGTTGATAATGTTGTGAGTATTTTGATTTGTATTAACAAGGAAACAACTCTCTTGCTTAATTTTATATGGACGAGAAGTATATAGAGAAAAACAAGAAGGAATTTCATCTCCAGGAGCCTCAACAGCAACGCTCCAATTAATACTATCGCGAACAAGCCTAGGAGGCGTTCCTGTTTTTAAGCGACCCAACTTAATATCGTGGTTTAGAAGAGACTCACTTAGTCCGCGAGATGGGGCCTCTCCCATTCTTCCAGCAGAAAAAGACCTCTCTCCAATATGAATTAATCCATTTAAAAAAGTTCCACTTGTTATTATTAAAGAAGAACAAGAAAGGGTAGAGCCCTCTTTGAGATTCACAGAGACTATTTTTTCGTTTTTTGTATTAAAAGAAAGAACCTCTCCTTCTAATATAGAAATGTATTTTTCTTTTTTTATAATTTTGCTAACGAATGCAGGATATTTTTTTTTATCTACCTGTGCCCTTAGGGCCCAAACAGCCCTGCCTTTTGTTTTGTTTAATGTTTTCATTTGAAGGCTTGATTGGTCTGCGGCGGCCCCCATAATACCGCCAAGAGCATCTACTTCCTTTACTAAGTGAGATTTACCAAGCCCCCCTATAGCAGGATTACACGAGAGCCTCCCAATTGCGCCTGAATCCATTGTAACTAAAACACACTTCTGTTTTGTTCTTGCAATAGCGAGGGCAGCCTCAACGCCCGCATGTCCCCCTCCGGCAATAACGATCTTTTTTTTATTATTTTCCAACACAAAAACCCTTAAAAATTTCGTTAATTATTTTGTTTTTAGCATCTGGACGAATTAATTCGTTATATAAATCAAGAACACCATATAGAGAAGAAAGACAAATGGTTAAATCTCCAGTTGTTTCTAGGCCTTTATTTGCTTTGTTTATTCCCCTGCATATTTTTTGTAGTAAGCTCTTTTGTCGAACATTAATGCTAAAAGAAGACTCTTTATAAACCCTGTCAACTTTTTGATTACAAAGTGTTGATAAGTGGGTTAATAAGCTATTAAATCCGTTCTTTTTTTTACAAGAGATAGAAAAAACACCATTTTTTTGTTTATGGTTATTAATATCATTTTTATTGTTTACCAAAATAACGCTCTTTTGTTTAAATTTATTTTTATTAGCAAGATATGTTTGGCTTGCATTTTTTTCATCAATTATTATTATTATTTGAGCTTCTTCTATATGAGCAAATGTTTTTTCTATTCCCTTAATTTCTACCACATCTTTTGTTGTTCTTAATCCAGCGGTATCAATTATTTTTACTTCATGGTTTCCAATATCAATATTGCTTTCTACGGGGTCTCTAGTTGTTCCTTTAATATTCGTTATAATAGATTTTTGATGGCCTGTTAACAGATTAAACAAAGATGATTTTCCTGCATTCGGTCGCCCTATTATTGCAACCTGTAAATTTCCGCTCTGCTGTTCTGAGGAGAGGCTTTTTTTAATGATCTTTTTTGTATGAAGATATAGTTTGTTTAAACTTTTATTATATTCTTGAAGCTCTTTTTTTTCAATTTCGCTATCTAAAAAATCTAATTCATGCTCTGCAACAGTCATTAAGCTCATTAATGAATCCTTGTTTTTTTGTACTTCTTTTGTTAGTGTACCATTGATTGTGTTGAGATGATAATAGCTATCAATATTATTATTTGCTTCAACTATTGCAGCAATTCCTTCAGCTTGTAAAAGATCAATCTTTCCATTAATATATGCCCTATAAGTAAACTCGCCAGGGAGAGCCTGCCTTGCGCCTTTGCTAATTAAGGATTCAATAACCTGCTTAACAATAATATTGCCCCCATGTGTTGATATTTCTAATACATCTTCTCCCGTATAGCTTTTAGGGGCCTTAAAGTAAGTTAAAAGAGAATAATCAATCTGTTTTTTGTCAGATTGATTATAAATACAGGAGACATGAGCAAAGTTAGCCCGCGGTTTTTTTGATGAAAGGGTAATTGCCCTATATATTTTTATTACATTTTTACCAGAAACCCTAATTACATTTAAAGCAGATTTGCCTGGCAGGGTTGCAAGAGCAACAATATCATCATTGAATACATACATAGAAGCCTATGCCTTTTTGAGAGATTTTTGCTGAAAGTAGTTTAAAAAGTTATATACTAAATAATATAAATTCAAACCTGAAGGAAAACTATTAAATAATAAAAAGAAAAAAGCGGACATTATATACATAACAGGTTTTTGTTTAGGGTCCATAGAAGACATAGAAACCCTCTGGCTCAAAAACATGGAAACACCTAACAAAATAGGAAGAAGCGCCACCTGATCTCCATAAATAGGAACAGAAAAAGGCAAATAAAAAACTGTATCAGGCTGTGACAAGTTGGAAATCCAGCCAAAAAAAGGAGCCCCCCGAAACTCTATTGTTGATCGAAAAACTAAAAATAAAGACAGCAAAAGAGGCATTTGCATTAGCATTGGCAAACAGCCACCTAGAGGATTTACTCCACTCTCTTTATACAGCTTAACCATTTCTTGATTTAAGCGCTGAGAATCATTTTTATATTTTGTTTGTAGTTTTTGTAACTGAGGCTGTATTGTTTGCATTTTTTGAGAGGAAAGAAAAGCTTTTTTTGTTAATGGTCCTGTTATAATGCGCACTAAAAATGCAAACAATATTAAAATAATACCATAATTAATCCCAAACGAATGCATAGATTTTAATAGCCATAACACGCCCCTGCTAAAAGGTTGAATAATGTACCAGCCAAAATTCATTATTCTATCTAGAGACGAATCAAGCTCATGGATATAATCAATATCTAGAGGACCAAAATATATTGTTGAGCTTAAAGTTGAAACTCCGCCTGCGCTAATAGAGGCAATATATGAAGGAACAATATTTTTGTGATTTAATTGATATGGAACCGCATCTAAGAATGCAGAGGAGGCAAACTCTGGAATCATGGCCATTATAAAATATTTATTTCTGATTGCAGCCCACTCAATTGGACCAGTAGCCTTAATGCTTTCAGCCTCATCTTGTAATGTTCCTGGATTGTACCAAAGGTCTTGAGTTTCTTTATTGATTGAGATATAGGCAGCAGCATATGCCGTAATTTCATCATATAGGTTTTTTTCAGTATTTTTAATGCCTTTATCCCAAACCAATGAAAGACCCTCTTGATTAAAAGAATTGTTCATTGTTTGAATATTGGCTATATGTTGTGTTTGATAAGAGTTTCCAAAAAAGGTTGTGTTTTTAATAACTCTATAATTGTCCTTAGTTAAGCCTAAAGAAACAGTACAAGAATCCTGTTCGCCTAAAACAACGCTCTTAGTATTATTAATAGGTCTGTTGTTCACTTTAATTGAAATCAACTGAAAGGGCTCAGAAAGAATGGTCTGCTGTCCCTTTTCTTGTACTCCCACGCAAGGAGCGCACAACCTTTCATTATTAAACATCAAATTTACATCTATACTGTCATTATATGATCCCTGGCTATCATAGCCTCCTTGTAGTTGTTTGCCACCATTGATTAACTCATATTTTTCAAAAGAGCCCCCTCCAAGGTTATTGATTGTAGCCAAATATTTAGAGCTTACTATATTGAATGAAAACCTTTGAACATCAGAAACAGAAGCCCTATCTATATCAATATTTTGTATGGGTTTATTTTTGTCAATAGGAGCGTTTAGCGTTTTAATTTCTGATGGAGGCTCTTCATTCACAATTTCTTGGGAATCTTGATAGCCAATTAACTGTAAATAATATGGAGCGATTAATAAAATAAATAAAACTGCTGCGCCAGCTAAAAAAGTTCTTTTAAAATCTGTGCCCATTAATTATTCTTTCTCATGTTATTGTTTTAGCAGTTGTGCCTGCAAATTTAAAAAAGCTCTATGTATGGTTGAAAACGAAATATTTTTTTTTAAAGGTGTCATATATATAGTATAATTATAAAAAGGGTCACCCGGTTTAGAAAATTCTTTAAAAAGGCTTCTAGCTCTTCTTTTAAATAGATTGCGCTCAACCGCATTCCCATATTTTTTTGTTACACAAAAATGCAAAGCCGAAGCATTAGAACAAAACCTAAATAATACAGAACCATTATATCTGAAAGATTGAGCAGGGCGCATTAATTTAAATATTTAGGCAAATAAAAAGACTACGAACTTACCGACAGGCGTTTTCTACCCTTTTTTCTACGAGCAGACAAGATGTTTTGGCCAGCTTTTGAGCTCATGCGACTCTTAAAGCCATGCTTATTTTTTCTTTTTCTATTGCTTATATGTTTTGTTACTTTCATAAATATTCTTTTACAATTTTAATGGGCTAATTTAATACAATCTATATAAATATTGTTTATTTTTTTGCTTTAACGGTTGTTTTAATTCCTCCGCGAGGGTTAAAATCACCCGTAACATCAATTTTTTTTGGCTTACAGGCCTTTATAAAATCCTCTAAAATTTTATTTGTTACATGTTCATGAAAAATTCCATAGTTTCTATAGTTTACAATATATAATTTTAGGGATTTCAGCTCAACAATGAATTTATTAGGAATATAATTAATATATATGGTTCCAAAATCAGGCAGGCCTGTTTTAGGACAAACAGCATTAAATTCAGGAATACAAATATTAATTTCATAGTTGTTTTTAGGAAACTCATTATTAACAACTTCTAGCTGCTTAAAGTGAGGCAGAGTTTTATTAGAATTAGTCATACATAAAAAAAGGGCGCATTAATAGCGCCCTTCAGCAAATTATATTATAATAAAAAAATCAGAATAGTTTTAACGACCGCGTGTAGGTCTTTTGTTTTTTGCTTTTTTTCTACGCTTATGTCTTCTTTTCCACTTAATAGAGTTATCTTCGCTACTATCTGTTCCCGGCAAAAACTCTTTTTTAGCGCTCTTGTATGAAATTTTACTTTCAAAGTTTGAGGCTACGCCCCTGTTCCCAAAGCTTCGAGAAAAAGCAAAGGAGAAAACAATTAAGCTAATTATTGTTATTTGATATATGTGTTTCATAATTAATACCGTTTATTTTTTAAAAAAAACTATTCCTCTTTCCTAATATAAACAGGGGAGAGTATATGATAAAAGAAAAAAATATTACAAATTGTAACAATAAACCTATAAAGCAACAATATTGGAACAAACGATTTCTATGGTTTTATGGCCAACTCCCTCTTTGTCCTCCCATTGTCTCGATCTGAGCACGCCTTCTATATGAACAAGTTGTCCCTTTTTTAAATATTCAGTTGAGAAATCCGCCAATTTGCCCCAAGCAACAATATTATGCCACTCAGTATGTTCTATAGTCTTACCGTCAGCGCCACCCCAAACTTCATTTGTTGCTACAGAAAACGAAACAACGGATTTGCCCTCTTTTGTATAGCGTCCTTCGGGTTTGGCACCTAAATGTCCAATTAAAATCACTTTATTTAAACTGTTTTTTTGCATTTTTTTCTTGTTTTAAAATAGAGCGCTGATTCCACTCTATAGAAAAACAGGCCCCCTTATCTTTATTGTTAGATATTATAAAATTACCACCATGAGAATTTAAGATTTTTTTACAAATTGACAAACCTAATCCAAAACCCGATTTTTTTAAATTTTCTCCACGCACAAAAGGCTTATCAATCTTTGAAATTAATTTTTCTGATATTCCTGGCCCGCTATCAATGCAAGAAATTGTTATTATGTCCTGTTTTTTTGAGGCTAGAATAGTCACCCCAGCATCGCTTGGTGCATATTTTAAAGCATTATCTAAAATGTTTTTAATAACTATAGACATTTTTACAACATCGCAGCAGACCACAAAAGGGTTTTTGATGTCAACTTTTACATGGTCATGCTTCGATAGGTCTTGAGCCTGCTTTACTAAATTAATTATATCAATTTTTTCAAGATCTAGTGTAGAATATGGAGCAGAAAGCTTATCTGAAATTAAAATATTAGTTACCATGGAATCTAAATAATCAATTTGAGCATCCATTGTTTTAATTTTATTTTTATCAGGTTTCATAGCCAACAATAGTCGCATTTTTGATAAAGGGGTTCTAATTTCATGGCTGACATCAGAAAGAAGCCTTTCTTTTTGTTTGAGTAAAGTTTTAATTTCTAATATCAAACTATTAAAATTTTTTGATAATAAGGCCAGCTCATCTTCTCCAATTATATCAATAGATGAGTCTAAATCTCCGCCTTCTAGAGCAACAATGCGCGTTTGCATTAAACTAATAGGTTTCAAAAAACGCCTAACAATCAAATATAATACCACCATAAATATTATCGTTAACAACATGATGGGTAAAAAGGTAATCCACTCACTTGGATATATATAGTCTATAATTAACAAAACCCTCCACGCATCTTTTTCAATTACTGTGGCGGGATAAATTTGATTATTAATTTCAATATCTCCAAACGAAACATGACCAGGAAAGTTAACCCCATATAATTTTTTTAAATTATGTGAGTCTTGATAATTAATATAATCACAAATCGAAACAAGCTCATTTATATTTTGCCAATAAACAAGTTTTTGTTCTTCTGAATATGACATATTTTGATTCTCTTCACAAAAGTTTTGAGACTGAATATAATAAATTTTTGCAGATAATTTTAAATTATCTAACTCTTCTCTAATTGTTATGGTATCAGACAAGTCTCCCCACGAATCAATGAATTTATAATGGTAATATAAATCATGTATATCGAAAATTGTATCCTTATCTTGAACTGCCCAATTCAATACATAATAAGTTAAAACTACAAGAATAAAAGCAGCGACGCCAAACAACAAAGCAAGCCTGCCAAAAACATGTTTTTTAAAATAAGAAAACAATTATTTTTTTACTCCAACAAATCTATAGCCAATACCATGCACAGTTTTAATAAATCGTGTATTAGAAGGTGTTTCTCCCAGCTTGTTGCGTAGCCGGCTAACCAAGACATCAACAGACCGGTCACATGTTTGCCACTCTATTCCTCGCAGGTTTTCAACTAAAAAATCTCTACTTAAGGGGTTATTTGCATTGTCCACAAAAAGCAACAAAGCTTCCATTTCAGCTGTTGATAAATTAATAGGATTGCCATCTAATAAAACCTCTTGTTTAATTTTATTTACAGAGAGGCCCTCAAATTCAATAATATCAACCAACGCATTTGCAGATAAAGTTCTGCGCAATATAGACTGTATTCTAGCCAATAGTTCTTGGGGTTCAAAAGGTTTAGGTAAAAAATCATCTGCGCCCAACTCTAAACCAACAACCCTATCAGCAACCTCTCCTTTTGCAGAAAGCATAATAATCGGAATATTTGAAAACTCACGAATTTTACGCAACACTTGGAAGCCATCCATACCAGGCATCATAATATCTAAAATAACCAACTCACATTTTTGATGTTGATTATTTAAAACAGCATCCACGCCTTTCACTGGATCGTTGTATGCTGTAATATGATAATTATGAGAAGATAAAAACTCATTAATTAAATCTGTTAATTCAACATCATCATCTATAATTGTAATATAATTTGACATTCTGCGCTCCTATAATAATTGATTTTTTAAATTAGATATTGTGTTGGCAACGCCACTATCTGCCGCTATGCGGTCTTCAGTTGTTTTGCAGGCATGAATTACAGTAGAATGATCTCTTTTGCCAAAAAACAACCCAATGCTATTTAATGAACAGGAGGTCAGCTCTCTACATAAAAACATTGCAACATGCCTAGCATTTACAAGTTCCATTTTCCTGCTTTTACCGATAATTTTCTTTTCATTTAAACCAAATTCTTTCGCAACAACTCTGCTAATTTGATTTAAGGAAATTTGAGATAAAGCCTCTTGTCCCAACAGGTCTTCAATAACCTGCCGAGACAATTCAACCGTGATATCTTCTTTTTTTAAAGAAGCCAAAGCTAAAAGCTTAACTAGGGCGCCTTCCATTGCTCGAATATCTTCTTTAATAGAGGCAGCAATAAACTCTGTTACATCATATGGAATATCTAAATTTTCATTTTTTGCCTTATTCATTAAAATGGCAATTCTAGTTTCTAAATCAGGGGGCTGTATATCAACAATGAGTCCAGACTGAAACCTGGAAACCAGCCGCTGTTTTAATTGAGTAAGTTCATTTGGATGTCTGTCAGTTGTTAAAACAATTTGTTTTCCCTGTTGAAACAAATCATTAAATAAATGAAAAAACTGTTCTTGGGTTTGTTCTTTAGTTTGAAAAAACTGCACATCATCTAACAACAAAACATCATTATCTCTATATGATTTTGCAAAATTAGTTGATTTATTATTTTGAATTGAAGAAATAAAATCCAACATAAATTTTTCGCTGGTAACATATACAACCCGAGCCTTTTTATTACTTTTTAATATATGATTTCCAATTGCTTGTAATAAATGCGTTTTTCCCAAGCCCGGCTTGCTATATATTAGAAGCGGATTAAAGGGCGTTTGTCCAGGAGAATCAGCAACTGAACTGGCCGCTGCTTTAGCAAACTGATTTCCACGGCCCTCAACAAAATTTTGAAAAATATATCTATTATTTAATTGAGAAGCATGGTGGTATTGTTTTGGAATGAGTTTTTCAGGTTCTCGTGTTTGAGAATTTGGAGCCAAACTATCATCTGATGCCCCAATCACAATACTATATTTAATATGTAATTTTTTTTGATACGCTTTTTTTAATGCCTGTTCAATCAAAGGCTTATATTTTGAATCTAACCACTCAAAATGAAACCGATTAGGAACAGCGATTGTAATTTGTTCTTCTTCTAAGCTTAATAAATCAATAGATTCAAACCATGTTTGATAGGCCTGCTGGGACAATTCTGACTTAATAAGACTTAAAAAGTCTTTCCATGATTTTGATTGATTCATTTTAGTTATTCACAAATTATAAACATTGTTGTTTCATCCTATAATTTAAAATAACTTTGAATAATTATTTATACTAAATATTTAATGAATAAACACAAAAAAATCTTTTTAGCATGGCTAGTATTGGTATTTCTTTGGAACTTTGGTTATCCAGGCGCGGAACCAATATATGATGTTGTAGCAGCAGTTGTTTTATCAGCTGGCGCTACACTTTTAAAAAAGAAAGCATAATATGGGAACCCTGCTTATTATTGTTTTATGTATTATTTTAGGCTATATGCTATATTTAATTTTTTTTTGGCAATGGAAAAAAAACTGTCAACCGCTGTATAATGAACAGACTCAACCCATTATAGGACACCGAGGATCTCCAGCGCTTATTACTGAAAACACAATAGCATCATTTCAAAAAGCAATAGACCAAGGCGCTGTAGGGATAGAGCTAGACATTAGGCTTTCAAAAGATCAGCAAATTGTCGTTTTTCACGACGCTAATTTAAAAAGATTAAGTGGTCGCAGAGAAAAAGTGTCCAAATTATCACTTACAGAAATACAATCCATTGTTTTAAATAAACAAGAAAACCAAATAGAGGAAGTTTATATACCCTCTTTAAATGATGTGGTTCCTCTTTTAAATCAAATGAAAGTTATCAATATTGAAATTAAATCAGAAGGGCTGCTTAGGGGACATGCCATTTTAAAGCCCCTAATTAAATTTTTAAACACCCATAAAATAGATGACAAATGTATTATTTCAAGCTTTAACCCATTAATTCTAATGAAGCTGCGCCTAAAAAGGCCAGAAACTGTGATTGGTTTTTTATACAGCCGGAAGAGGTTGTTTCATGGTTGGGATAATATGGTTTGGATGTTGCGCGTACAACCAGAAAATCTTCATATTCATTATTCTTTATTAGATCACTGGATCGTTGATTGGGCGCGTAAAAAAGGAATGCGTATTAATAGCTACACAATCAATGATAAAGAGGTCTATGATAAGGTTAATGTTGATGGTATATTTACTGATAACATTGAATATATAAAATAATGTATATTTTATAAGATTTTAATAGGAGGGAACTTTTGATGAGAAAGAATCAAAAAATCAGCTTTTTAATATTTGTTTTTGGAATTTTATGTGCAAGCGAGCGCCAAGGCAATCCAGTACCATTAGGCAATAGAGATGAGTGCGGCTTTGCTTTTATAGAGAGTTGTTTTGATAGTGGAACATGTTATCCTGCCTCATGGTTAAGCGATGGTCAATGCGACTCACAATTAGAATGTTATCAAGATGATGGTATGGATTGCGCAGGAGGTAATGGAGACCTATATATTGAAGATTGTTCTATATGTGAAGGTATGGACAACGATATGACATGTTATGATTTGCTTGATCAATTTATTAATTGTTTTAATTGCTTTTACGTCTATGATTGTGCATATGATTGTATGGGTGACGCCGTAGAAGATGAATGTGGTGTTTGTGAAGGAGGCGGCCCCGATGTAGGATTTGACTGTGAAGGCAATTGTCTTGTAGGTGAAGACTGTAATGGTGAATGTGGGGGGGCTGCTGAAATAGATGAATGTGGTGTATGTGATGGAGATGGTATTGCAGAAGGAGAATGTGATTGTTTTGGTCAAGTTTATGATGAATGCGGTATTTGCGGAGGATATAATAGCTTTTGTTTTCCTCCAATAGCAGAGGATGCAAATTATACTTTAAATGAAGATAGTGCGCTTACTTTTTATCTTTCAGCAACGGATGCGGATGGAGATCAGCTTACTTTTTATGTAGACTCAGCGCCAACAAATGGAACTGTCACAATTGAAGGTACTGTTGCAACCTATACCCCATATATAAACTTTAATGGTACAGATACTTTTGGTTTTATAGCAAATGATGGAACTTTTGATTCAAATGTTGCTACGATTATTCTATCTATTATGGCTGTTAATGATGCTCCCTTTTGGACCTATCTACCCCATGGAGAAGAAATTGTTGTTGGAGAAACAACCTCTTTTACGCTCCAAGCAGAAGACGTTGATGGAGATGAGTTATCATATCAGCTTTTTGATGTAATCGGTCCGGGATTCGTAACGCTAGCAGAAAATATTTTAACAGTACAGGCTTCTGAAGAAGGAGAAATAGAAATCACAGTAACTGTTTCTGATGGAGAAATGTATGATGAAGAAACGCTTACTTTGTTAGCAGGCCCAGCTCTTTGTGCCGATGAATATGAACAAGGATTTCTTGATGGTTCAGCAACAGGCGATGCAAATGGCGATGGAATCTTAAATGTTGTAGATTTAGTTTATTTTGTACAAATAATATTAAACACTAACGGCGAATGAAGCATTTAAGTTTAGTGAGTTTGTTTGTTATTAGTTTTGTTTATTCGCAATGCAACCAAAACAACTGGCAACAACATAGTCCTAATTTAGAATATTGTAATTTGGAAAATGTAAATATTGCATGGGAAGATTTATCTGGCTTTAATTTTACAGGAGCTAACCTTATAAACTCTAATTTAGTTGGATCAAATTTCTCTGGAGCTAATTTAACAAATGCTATTTTAGTTGAAGCTGATCTAACATGGGCAGTGTTAAGCTTTGCAGATTTAACCAATGCAGATTTAACAGGCTCGAGTCTTGGTGCGGCAGACTTTACAGGCGCAAATTTAACAGGCGCCAATTTGTATGGGGCTATATGTTTTGACACTAATTTTTCTAATGCGTGCATTGAGAACACCTACGGCTTTCCAACATCAGGCTATGTAGGAGACCCCATACTTTCAGGATGTGGAAGTTCATTGCCAGACTGGTATATTAATCCAGCTGAATTTGAATATGTAATGTCAGTAACAGCGCGCATATTTAATGAATTTGGAGAAATTGGAAATGAATATGATTTGCTAGGTGCGTTTTATGAAAATCAATGTATTGGTATAGCAGAAGCCGCAGAAGTGCCCCCTTTTTTGGAGGAGGTTACGCCTTTTTAATTCAAGTTTATTCTAATTCTGAGCAGGGAAATTCTGTAGGGTTTCAATTTTATTCTAATGAAGAAAACATAGTATTGGATATACAAGGAACGCTATCTTTTGTCTCTGATGCTATTTTAGGAGATTTAATGAATCCCGTTATGTTATATACTGTCGGCTCTAATGATAATATACCGCCAACAACAGAAAATGCTACATATATTTTAGATGAAGACACGTCTATCATGATTGAATTATCAGCAACAGATATCGATGGAGATTCCCTGAATTTTATAATAAACAGTATGCCTGAGCATGGCACATTAACAGTATCTGGTAGTCTTGTACACTATATTCCTGCTCAAAATTATTTCGGGGAAGACAGCTTTACTTTTGTTGCATATGACGGCCAATCAAATTCTAACATTGCAACAGTTAGCTTAATTATTAATGGTATTAATGATCCCCCTTATTTAAGCCCTATTCCGGACGCGACTATTCAATTTGGCGATGTGTTTACTTATGCCTTAGAAGCTTATGACGTTGATAGTGAAAATATTATATATACAGCCACATCTTCAGGAGAAGGCGCAATCATTAATATTACAGACAATGTTTTAACAATTATGTCAGAAGTAGGAAACGTCATTTTCAATATTATTGTTACGGCTACTGATGGAAGTTTAACTGATTCAAAAGATTTTTTAATAACTGTATTAGAGCAGTCACAAACATGTATCGATGAAAATAACGATGGGTGGTGTGACCATTTTCCCACTATTATATTAAATCAAGACTCAGTTGTATTATTGAGCACCAATGTTAGCGCAGAATATCAGGATATGGGGGCGTTGTGTTATGACAATGAAGATGGAGATATCTCTCATGTTGTTGAGGTAAGCGGAGAAATTGTTAATATGGCCATCCCTGATATGTATGAGATTAATTATCATTGTGAGGATAGTGATGGCAATGAAGCACAAGCGTTAACTCGTACAGTAGTTGTCTATAGCCCTATAGTTGATGAAAATCAAGACGGATTTGATGATACATCTTTTATAGAAGGAGCCTTGAGCGGAGACACCAATTTAGATGGAGTATTAAATGTTGCAGATATTGTAATGCTTATTAATGCAATTTTAAGTAACGAATAATGCTTAATACGATTCAAGAATTAAAACAAAAACACAACGC
This sequence comes from bacterium, assembly GCA_002716355.1. Classification (GTDB taxonomy): domain Bacteria; phylum UBP7; class UBA6624; order UBA6624; family UBA6624; genus UBA6624. The sequence goes on from PBAU01000016.1 coordinate 15,842, forward strand.
AGTAATTTTAGCTCATTATTATCAAGACCCTGAAATTCAAGACATGGCAGATTTTGTTGGTGATAGCTTAGAGCTATCACGCAAAGCGGCAGGAACTGATGCAGATGTTATTTTGTTTTGCGGTGTTCATTTTATGGCAGAAACCGCAAAAATTGTTAATCCAAATAAAAAAGTAATCATTCCAGATATGGATGCAGGCTGTTCTTTAGCTGATAGCGCACCGGCTGATTTATTTAAAAAATGGATTCAAAATCACCCGGATCATATTGTAGTATCTTATATAAATTGTTCTGCCGAAGTGAAGGCGTTATCAGATATCATTTGTACTTCTGCAAATGCCAAAAAAGTTGTTGAATCAATTCCTGAAAATAAAAAAATTCTTTTTGCTCCTGATCGTTTTCTTGGAAAATATATTATAAAGGAAACAGGAAGAGATATGGTTTTATGGAATGGCTCTTGCCAGGTTCATGAAATTTTTTCTGAAAAAGAACTTGTTAAATTAATAACAAAACACCCAAGAGCAAAAGTGTTAGCACACCCTGAATGTGATGAAAATATTTTAATTCATGCAAACTTTATTGGGTCAACAAGCGCCCTTATTAATTATGTAAACAACTCTAATGATACACAATATATCATTGGGACAGAGCCAGGGGTTATACACCAAATGCAAAAACACAATAAAAATAAAGAATTTATTCCATTGCCAACCAATACAGGATGTGCATGTAATGAGTGTCCTCATATGAGACTTAATACAAAAGACAAGATTATTGACTCTCTAAAAAATTTAAAACACGAAATTGTTATTGATGAAGCATTAAGAATCAAGGCACTTCAACCATTAAATAGAATGCTAGATATTGTATGACACGCTTTAAACAATATAATGTTTTAGATGAACAATTTATTCTTAAAAAATTAAATGAATTTTTTCAAGAAGATAATATTAACAATGATATTACAACCCATTCAACGCAAACAAACCAAACAGTAATAGCTAAATTAGTTGCTCGAGAACCCATGGTTTTTGCTGGAGCTCAAATTATTAAACAAGGCTTTATAGACTGTAATATAATTGATCTTGTATTAGATGGGAAGCATCTGATGGCCAGCGATATCATTGCTAGCATTAAAGGCCCTATAAACGAGATTTTAAAAAAAGAGCGTGTTATTTTAAATTTAATTCAACGTCTTTGTGGAATTGCCAGCATTACACATGATTTGGCAACAATAACAAAACCCTATAATATTGAATTACTAGATACGCGTAAAACAACACCAGGGCTACGAGCCTTTGAAAAGTTTGCCGTATCTATTGGAGGCGGAATAAATCATCGCTTTAGTTTAAAAGATGCTGTAATGATTAAAGATAACCATTTGATAGAAAATAAAGATATTATTAACATTGTTTTACAAGCTAAAACAAGAAACCCAGATAAAGATATCCAGGTTGAAGTTGATACAAAAGAACAATTAGAGCAAGCGCTAAAATCTGAGGCTACATCTATTTTGTTAGATAATTTTCATCCAGATGAGCTCCCTGCACTTATTGCATATATAAAATCTCATGAACAAGGCAAAACAAAATATATTGAAATTTCTGGAGGCATTACAGCACAAACATTATCACGCTTTTGTATTGAGGGCATTAATGGCATATCAATGGGTTCTATAACGCACAACATTCAAAGTAAGGATATTGGCTTAGATATCTAATGAATAAAAAATATACAGATATTTTAATCATCGGTGTTGGTCTTGCTGGTATTACAGCAGCGATAACAGCTGCAAAAAGTGGAAAAAAAATTACTATAATAACTAAAACCAAATCATTAACATCAGGCAATACGCCTTGGGCACAAGGTGGAATTGTGTTTAAAGGACTAAACGATTCTCCCGAAAAGCTTAAACAAGATATTCTTAATGCGGGAGCAGGCCATTGCTGGGAAGAGGCAGTAGATCATTTATGTAAACATGGACCACGGCTAGTTAAGGAAATTCTGATTGATACACTAAATGTTCAATTTGATCAAGATATGCAAACCTCTGATTTTAAGAGAGTTTCAGAAGGAGCTCATAGCGATGCGCGCGTTATTTATAATCAAGATAAAACGGGTGTCAGCATTCATGCGGCAGCATTAGCTTATTTAAAAACTTTAAAAAATGTAAAAATACTCAACGAACATATAGCCATTGATTTATTAACATTCTCTCACCATTCAACAGAGTCTACAGATATTTATAAAAAACCTGCATGCTTTGGAGCAATGGTTTTAAATAATCAAACTAATATTGTAGTACCAATGTTAGCATCAAAAACAATTTTAGCTACAGGAGGTTTAGGGCAAATATTTTTACACACCACCAATCCCAAAGAAGCAACAGGCGATGGTATTGCGATGGCATGGAGGGCAGGAGCCCGATGCTTCAATTTGCATTATGTACAGTTTCATCCCACTGCACTATATCACCCATCTGGACGTTTTTTAATTTCTGAAGCATTACGAGGAGAAGGAGCAAAGCTAATGAATTCTCAGGGATATGAATTCATGCAAGACTATCATAATCTTGGAGCGCTTGCACCAAGAGATGTTGTTTCTAGAGCCATACATATGGAAATGATTAAAGAAGATGTTGATTGTATGTTTTTAGATATATCTCATAAAGAAGCAGATTGGATTAAAAAACGCTTTCCAACAATTTTTAATTATTGTATCAATAAAGGCATAGACATCACACAAGAATCTATTCCTGTTGTACCTGCCGCCCATTATAGCTGTGGAGGCATTGGTGTAAATTTAGTTGGAAAAACTTCATTAAAAAGATTATATGCTATTGGAGAAAGTGCATGTAGCGGTTTACATGGAGCCAATCGATTAGCCAGCACTTCATTATTAGAATGTCTTGTATGGGGACATTTTGCAGGTAAAGATGCTATTGAAGACAAAGATGATTCAGATTATTTCCCTCCTATAGGCAAATGGGAACAAGGAAAACAAACAATTGATCACTCAAGTATTGCACAAGAATGGTTAAGTATTAAAAATACAATGTGGAATTTAGCTGGACTAATTCGATCTCCAAATAAATTACATTCTGCTATGCATACATTAAGGAATCTGCAATCCGACATTGAACAATTATATCAAAATAGCATTTTACATTCTAATATTATATCGCTTAGAAATGGAGCTCAGACAGCACTAGCAGTGATAGCTTCTGCTACAGAAGCGCGAGAAAGTTGTGGTACGCACTATGTTGAAGAATGAAATGTAATATTATCTATTAATCTTACAGCATTAAAAAAGACAGCAGTGCTTATTAAAACCTCTTGATTATCCAAGATATTAATTTCCTCCAAGGTATCAGAATTTGCTATTGAGATATAGTCTACAGACATATTAGGGTTTATGGAAATTGTATCACAAAAATCTTGTTTTAATTGTTTGATATTGTGATTTTTACTTAATCCAACTGCAATGTGTTTTAAACTTCGATAAATAATAGAAGCGATTTTTTTTTCTGTCTCTGTTAGATAATGATTTCGACTACTTAAAGCCAAGCCGTTCTTATCGCGAACAGTAGGGCAGGCAATAAGCTGGAGGGGATATTTCATGGTATTTATCATTTGTTTAATAATGCGTAATTGTTGAGCATCTTTTTCTCCAAAAAATGTGTGGGTAGGAATAATGACATTAAATAATTTTGCAACAATAGTTGTTACACCATAAAAAAAATGAGGCCTTGATTTGCCCTCTAACCTATCAAATAATTTTGAAGGAGGTATAGAAACTTCCTGGACATTTTTATACATCTCATTGTAGTTAGGTAAAAATAAAACATCAACACCTAAATTTTGTAGATATTTTATATCTTCATTTAAAGTATTAGGATAAGACTCAAGATCTTCATTTGGGGAAAACTGAGTAGGGTTTAAAAAAATCGATACTACTGTAATATTACAGAGATTTAGCGATTTTTTAACAAGAGAAAAATGCCCATTATGTAGCGCTCCTAGAGTAGGGACAAACCCTACAGACCCTTTATTTTGTTTGCGCCAAGCATTATATTCTTGAGCAGTTTTTAAAATAATCATGAACTATTTTCAACATCTGATTTATATTGTGTAACAATATTTTGAATTTTTGAATATATATTATCATATGTCTGTGCATGCTTAGGGGCCTTCTCTCTAGATAGCCCAATAATATCATGAAATACTTGAATTTGGCCATCACAATTATTGCCTGAACCAATACCAATTGTTGGGATAGTTAGTTGTTGAGTAATTTCTTTTGCAAGAATTTCAGGAATACATTCTAGCACAACACCAAAAGCTCCAGCATTTTCTACGGCCCTTGCATCACTAATAATTTTTTGAGCCTCTTCAGGTGTTTTTCCTTGAATTTTATAGCCAGATAATTGATGATAAGATTGAGGTGTTAATCCAACATGACCCAAGACAGGAATTCCATAATCAACCAATGTTTGTATATGTTTTTTTACTTGTAATCCACCTTCTAACTTTACAGCGCCAGCACCCCCATTTTTAATCAGCGTTCCTGCGTTTTTAATAGTATCTTCTATAGATGTTTGATAAGATAAAAAAGGCATATCTGCAACGACTAAGGCCTGTTTAGCTGCTCTAGAAACAGCACGAACGACCAACAACATTTCTTCCATAGAAATAGGAATTGTGGTATCGTAGCCATACATAGTCATAGAGGCACTATCACCAACTAATATTAAGGGGATATCAGCGGAATCAATAATTTGAGCAGAATTAAAATCATAGGCTGTTAATGTAGCAAAAGGCAACTTAGATTTTTTGAGATTTTTTATATCTTGAATAGTTTTACGCTTCACTCAACAATTTCATTTTTTCGATTAACATGAATAATTTTTGGCTCATATGCCCTAGCATCATCACTATGAATATCGCCATATGCAACAATAATCACCAAATCACCCTTGGTTGCTAAGTGTGCAGCAGCACCATTAATACAAATTTCTCCAGAATTTTTAGGAGCAGGAATTACATAAGTAATCAATCTGTTTCCATTGCTAATATTTAGAACATGAACTTGTTCATATTCTATCAAATTAGCAGCAGCCATTAAATTTTTATCGATACTAATAGAACCAATATAATCTAAATTAGCTTCCGTAACAGTTGCTCGATGAATTTTTGATTTTAATAGTTTTATTTTCATAGAAATTAATCAATCAATAATATTGCTAATTTAATAATAAAAATAGTTAGATATTACTTGTTATTTCAACAGGAATATTAATACTTTCTTATGTGCACTTTCTAGCAAATTCTAAGTAAATAGGGAGACTTATTTTGAAATACCAAATTAAATTTATTTATTTATTTCTTATAATTATTTTTATTGGACATAATTGTGCTGCTAATAGTGAGCGCGTACAAGCCAAAGCAGATAAAAAGGCACAAAAAATTGCCAAAGCAGAGCAAAAAAAAGCAGAGAAAAATGCTAAGAAAGATGCAAAAAAATCAAAAAGAAATAAAAAGCAGAATAATACCACTATAAAAGCTCCAACTAAAAAAACCAAAACCAGTCATGTTGCCCAAAATTATGAGGCATTAATTGAAGCGAATATAGAAGCAATATCCGAATTAGAGGCAAAAATAAACTATTTAGAAGAAAATTTAGCTTTTTATCAAGCTGGAAATAGTGCAGAGCTTTCTTCAAATAATTCAATTTTTAATAAAAAAATTATTTTAAATAATGGCAGTAGCATTTTTGGCAAGATTGTTTTTCAAGACGACTACATTATCCAGGTTGAAACAATTATTGGAACTCTTACTATTGATAAAAATAGCGTAATTAGAGTTGTTGATTTTCAAATGAGCCAACTAGATGCTAATCAAGATATGATTAATTTAAATGTAGTGCAAAATGCAACGAGCAATCAAAATACAGAAAGCCAATTTTTAAATTCTGCAAAAGTTATTTTACTAGGTGAATTTCTTGAGACTAAGGATGAAAATAACAATACATTGTTATCTGGAGAAGTCAAAAATATCGGAGTTAAAAGAGCCGATTTTGTTAAAATTACATTTACAATTTTTAAAGATGGGAACTATAATTCTTCAACGGCAGAATACACTGCGTTTGTCAATGGATCAGAAGTTGTATTTGATGGTAGAATTTCATCGAATTCCTCATTGTATTCTCATGAAACAGGATCTTTTTCAGTGGTCATCCCAAATGACTTTGGTCCCTTTCTTAGCTATTCTTATGTAATTGATTGGGAGCAATATGAATGAGATATCATACAAAAAGCTGTATTTGATATGTCTAATTTTTTGTTGTTCAATTCTTTTTTGTAATACACGAGTTGGTTTTTCAAGACCAGGATCAATTATTAGAACTCCAGGTATTATTGAACATGAGCAATTTAACCAATATATTATAGGTTTTTCTGGAGAAGTTACTCATGCAACTGATTTAAATTATGCATCATCAATTTATTTTCATAGCCTATTAGCAGATAAATATCATTTTGGATTAACCTATAATAGGCCTGCTAGTATAGACATTGATTATATCGCACCTCCATCGTTTGCCAGTTTTCATATTCATACCCAAATTTACAAAAGAAACAACATTGGTATTAATCTGGGTATTCATGATGTTCTATATGAATCACAAAACAATCACCAAATTTCCCTATTTGCTTTATTTTCATATAATCAGCCTATTAGTGTAGACTATAATATTGAAACAACATTTGGTTTTGGTACAGGCTACTTAAGCTTTGATTCTCATCGCTATACTGATTCTTCAACAAACACAATGAACAACCTGTTTGTTGGTTTGAAATTACACACCCCTCTAATGTCAAAAAACGGAGGTGTAAAATTTTTATTAGAATATGATGGGTGGGGAATCAATATGGGGACATCCTTGCCTGTATCTCCTGCCTGGACTATCCAAATTGGGATCACGCACCTTGAAAATTTAGCTCAATTTGGTGATTGGGATGCAAACAATACCATTTATCAAAACACCCCAGCTTTAGCTTTAGGGTTTCAAATGAATATTCCTAAAGTAAAATATAAAAAAATTAATTCTTCAATTACTGGGCTCAATACAATTTATAATCAATTACCCTATGACGAATCTATTGATTCACTAGTTAGGCATGCAACAGTTCTAGTAGAGTCTTTAGAAGACTCATTATTATTCAAACACCAAGAATCAACAAGCCTAAATATGGAAAACCAGCTATTAAACCAACAAATAAATAGTTTAGAAGATTCCTTGAGACATTTAAAACTTGATTTAGTAATTTCTGAAGTTAATTTAAATAAAGCAATGAAATATTTATCAAATTCATTAAATTTATATTATACGCAAAACTATAGTCTAGCATTGGAGGAAACTGATAAGGCTATTAATATTTATCCAAACTTAGCAATTTCATATGCTAGAAAAGGTTCAATTTATTATAAATTAAATGATATAAAACGTGCAACAATTAACTGGAATATTGCATTGAAACTAGATCCAGAATATCAAGAAGTTCGAAATGTTTTAATGCAAATAAAACAAAATAATAGTATTAAAGAAAATATAAAATTACCTGAATAAATTAAAAGGAGTATGAATGGATATTGCAACAATATTTGGATTAATTAGCGGTACAGCCCTAATTGTTTTTTCCATGTTTTTAGAAGCCTCTAAAGGGGGCATCTCTATGCTTAAATTTTGGAGTCCATCTAGTATAATGATTGTTTTAGGAGGTACTATTGCAGCAACCTCTGTTGCATTTAGATTACATGAAGTTCGTAGAGTATTAGTTATTACAAAATTTGCATTTCAAAAACCTAAATTTGTTTTACATGAGCTAGTACGAGATATTATTGACCTTGCAAAAAAACAAAAAGAGGGAGGCCCAGGTGTTTTAGAAAGTGAATTAGCAAATATTAAGTATCCCTTTTTACAAGATGGCGTAGCATTTTTAACTCAAGGCTTAACGCTTGAACAAGTACGTGAAATATTAGAACAGCGTGAAAACTTTAGATATAAAAGAGAGCAACATGAGGCAGATTTAATGAAGACAATGGGAACATATGCCCCTGCTTTTGGTATGGTGGGTACATTAATTGGACTAGTATTTATGTTGTTTGGCATGGGTGGCGAAGATGGTAGTGGAGGAGGTGGAATTGGTAATATTGGACCTTCTATGGGAGTGGCATTAATTACTACATTTTATGGTACTATATTAGCAAATTTAATTTTTAATCCATTTGCTGAAAAAATCAAATCTAGAAATAAAGAAAATGTACAGGCCTATCAGTTAATGATTGAAGGAGTTTGTTTATTACATCAAAAAAAACACCCTTTA